>JAIBCL010000007.1 GCA_019694165.1 Verrucomicrobiaceae bacterium
TCGAAACCTTCTACAACCCCGTGCGCCTTCACAGCGCCCTGGGCTTCCAGTCACCCGCCTCCTTCGAACAATCCATCCAATAAAACCAACCCAACTTTCCGTGTCCTCGTTTTCGAAGAAAGATCAGAATACAGGTGGCGGGATCAGACGAACATCCCCCCACGCATCCAGTTCAAGTAGGTCGCGGCGCAGGCATCGAGATTCCTCAGTTCGCCGCCTCCTCGCAGCGGCGAGCACATCTCAAACGTGGCTGCGCCGTCGAAGCCGCCGTCTTTGAGCCCGCTGAAAAAAGCAGTGTAGTCGATGAAACCCGTGCCAAACGGAACCGCGCGCACCCAGTCGGTGGACTGCCGCTCGTAGTTCACCAGTTCGGGGCGGTAGCGATGGCGTGGCACCTTGATGTAGTCGGCGTTGGTCGTGATGATGGTGTGCGGCGCGGCCGCCTTGGCGGCCTCGTAGAGATCTTCACCGCGCAAGGCGGGCGACCAGGCGTCGAAGCCGAGCTTGCAGTTCTCGCGATCAATCTCCGCCAGCATCTCCAGCAGCGCCGCGGTATGCAGGCCGACGTCGTGGTGGTTTTGAATCGCGATCGTCACGCCATGCACGGCCACACGATCGCACATTTCGCGAATCGCGGACGTGCAGCGCTTCCACTGTGCCTGCGGGTCCTGCCCCTCAACCTCATACGCGGTGAAGATGCGGATGATTTTCGTGCCGAGCTGCGCGGCGGTGCGTGCGAGCGCCTCAACATACCCGATCTGCATCTCGATGTGCGGCACCTCACAACCGACGATGGAGGGCTGCGAGAGATTCGTATAAGCACCGAGCACTTCACAGCGCACTTCCGCCGACGCGAGCGCTGCTTTGACCTTCGGCGCGAGTTCATCGGCATCGAGCGGGGACAAATGCGGCCGCTTGCCCGCGATCATCACGGCCGGATAGCCGAGTTTCCCGGCATGCTCGATGAATTCCGTGAGCGACAAGACAGACTGGCCCCAGAAGCCAGCGTAGCTGATGGAGAAGAGGCAGGGGGTCATGGGTGAGGACGTCGAATGACGAATGCAGAATGACGAATGCAAGGATGATCCGGCTGTCGGGCGGCCCGTCATTTGACTTCAAGAAGCGTCTTCATCGCACCGGTGAGCACCTGCTCCACTTCCGGTGCTACGCTCGACGATGTGGGCCCCACTTCATAGCCGCCCTGCGGATAGGCGGCAGCAGTGCCGATGTAGCCGGGGCCGTATTGTCCATACGCGGCCATCATCACATGCAAATCCGGACACATCTTCTTCGCGGCAAGCTGGTATTCGACGAAAAGCTCGCCCGGCATCTGCAGCACACGCGTATCGCCAACACGCAGGCAGCGGATGTCGATCTGGTTGCCCGCCTTGCTCCAGCGCACCCACGCGAGCTGATCGGCATACGATATGTAGCCCTTCGGCTGGCCCGCCTTCAGCTTCGCGATCAAATCTTCTTCATTCAGATGCGGCGCGACCGGCAGCGTCACCGGCACGCTGGTCCATCCAATATCAGCAGCGACGACAGGTTTCTTTTCGCTTCTGTCGAATGCCTCCCTCATGCCTGCCGCAAGGCGTGAGGCGAGGATGATCCGGTTCTCCTGCGCGCCGTTGTTGTATTTGCCAGCGGCGACATTTCCACCCGCGCCGTTGAAGTGGACGTGAAGCGCCATGTTCACGTCCTGACCGCGAATAAATCGCGCGATGCCGGGAAAATCGGGGCTCGGAATGCCCAGCCGATAGTAGCTCTGCGGATGGCAGGCGTAGAAACTCAGCACGGCCACTGGTTTGTCCGCATTCCAGAAGCTGAGCACGGAGACAATCGGATCAATGAGACCTTCAGGCAGGGCGATCAGCTCCGGCACCTTGCAACTGCTCCCGCGCATGCGCCCGATGCGGCCGCCGGGCATTTGTTCGACGCGGCGATTCGACGCCACCCCCTTCACGATCGCTTCTCCATAGCCGTAGTGCGAGACGGGCTGCGCATTTGGCAAAGCAGCACGTATGGCATCGGCCGCACGCGCGATCACGGTGCGGTGGAAGTCGCCGCTGAATCGCGTGTAGCCCTGCACGCCGAGTTCCTTGATGATCGCCTCCGCGGTAAAGTCACAGCCCGGCGCATCGTGCTGATGCAGCGTATGGACGGCCACGCGTCCGGGCGAGGTCCCCGCCGCCTTGGCGAGTTCCGCGCGGAACGCATCATGACCTCCATTCGCGATGCCGATCCAGTCCACGGCGCAGAGCACCACCGGCTCCCCTGCCCCCAGCAGCACGATGCCGCGACAGCGCAGCGTCATTTCATCGACGCGTTTCACCGGATCATAGGCCATGGCCGAACCGAGGGGCGGCGTGGCATCGACGTCAAAAGTCGCCAGCTTCAGCGCATCCTGCGCCATGGCGAAAGTCGAAACCAACCAGAGGAAAACAGGAACGAGGATTCTATTCATGCGAAGCGGGAGACTGAACGCCGTTCGACAGGCGATTCTGTTGTGCAATGAGCAAGTCGCCAAGTGCATGCGGCTACTTGAATTCCTGAAGCTGCTGACTCACCCAAGCCTCGTGACGATTGGCCGTCGCAGTGCGGATGGCTTTGACGGTGTCGGGACCGACAGGGGCGGCGTTGTGCTCCCATTCGCGGCGAATGTAGGTGAGGATGCCAGCGATCTGATCGTCGGTGAAGGAGGCGAAGGCGGGCATGTCGAGGCGATAGGTTTTGCCCTTCACGGAAACGGGACCGGTGAGTCCATGCAAAACGATGCGCACGATGCGCTGCTCCGGACCGAGCACCCACTCGGAGTCCATGAGCGGCGGCGCGACGCCATCGAGGCCTTTGCCGTGTGTCTGATGACAGGCCGCACAGACGCCGGTGAAGAGCACTTTGCCGAGGTCGTAGCGGGTTTGTTGTTCCTTGGTGAGTGGCACCAAAGGAGGCTCGGGTTTGACGCCGGGTTTGTCGGGCCAGACGAGCAGGGAGGAGAGTTTGGCAACGCACTTGTCGGTGATCCGCTTCAAGGCCGTGGGTTCGTTCGTGAGCTTCACAGGCTTGCGCAAGGAAGCACCTGTCGCTCCGTCGAGTAGCGCGGAGGACTTCTTCGATGAAGCGATCCAGGCGATGAGTTTCTCGATGTCGATGGCTTTGCGCGAAGCAACCACGCAGCGTGCGAGTGTGGCGATGAGTTTGTCGTTGCTCGATGCGTCAGCGACAAGGGATTCAAGCAGTGAGGCTTCGCGCCCACCGAGGCCGCTGACCACGGCATCGATGAGGAACTCGGTGCTTGGTGCTTGCTGCACGAGCACAGCCATTGCGAGATCGGCTTGGTGATCGCTAGCTTCGCCGAGTGTGAGGGCGAGTTGTTGTTGGACTAACGGATCGCGTTCGCTGGTCATGCTGATGAGCTTGTTGATCACGCGACCGCGTGCGTCCGTCTTGAAGAAGCTCTCGCACAATCGAATGGCGGTGGCGCGAACGCGCGGGCCTTGGTCGATGAGTGCGCTGGTCGCGGTGGCTTCATCGAGTTGATGAAGTCCGTCGAGGGTCCACAGCGCGTGGACCTTGGCCATGTCAGTCTTGCCGCTGGCGATGAGTTCCTTCAGCAACGGCACCACACTGAGGTCGTTGCGTTCGACAAGCAATCGCTGTGCAGTCTCGCGCCACCAATTGTTCTTGCTCGCCAGATGCTCGATGAGTTGCGCCGACGGCTCCTTTTTCAGATCGAGCGAAGCGAAGGGCTTCACGTTCTCCGGTGCGACGCGCCAGATGCGGCCGAGGTGCGTGGGTTTGTCGAGGCCGCGCTGCTCGGAGTAGCTGCGCAGGTAGGAGGTGAACGACTCGCGATGCTGCAGCACGCCGCGGTAGAAGTCGGTGATGTAAAGCGCGCCATCGGGCCCGGTGGTGAGGTTCACGGGGCGGAAGCGCTCGTCGGTGGAGGCGACGAACTCGTTCTGATCGTAGGCTTCCGTGCAGGTGAGCGTGCCGTTCTTTGCGGTCATGATCTCGCGTTTGATGAGATTACCGCCGGGCTCGCAGATGAAGGGATTGCCTTCGAACTCGGGGCCGAAGGCACCGCCGCGATAGATGTGCGGCGAGCACGCGGCGGTGAACTCTTTGAGGTGACCGTTCTCGCGCAGGATACCGTCGCGGTAGCCGCGATTGACGCCGGGATTTACGCGGATGGGCCAGACGAGCTGGTCGGCATAGACCTGGATGTTGGTGCCGCCGCAGGGCTCGTAGTTCGGGTTTCGTCCGGTGTAGCTGGAGGGCAGGATGTCCACGCGCAGCGGGTCTTGATTTGAGTTGTAGAAGAGGTGGCCGTCGTCGTCCTGCGCTAGGCCCCACTGGCCGCGAAACGTGGTCACGCCTGCATAGAACTTGCCGCCTTCGAAACGATACTTCCGCGTGTAGTGCGCGGCGTAGATCCAGTTGTCGAAGGCCCAGAGCAGCGAGTTTGCGGCCTGCTCGGGATTGCCGAGTTCGGGATGCAGCGGGTTGTTCACCCAGCCGAACTCGCCCGCGATCTCGATCTTCTCATCGGCCTTGCCATCGTCATCGGTGTCGCGGCAGAACCACAGCTTCGGCGGTGCGCCAACGAGCGCGCCATCTCCCACAAGCATGAGCGCGCGGGGCATGACGAGGCCGTCGAGGAAGACGGTGCTTTTGTCCATGCACCCGTCGTGGTCGGTGTCTTCGAGCACGACCACACGACCGACGGGAAGTTCCTCGCCTTTGCCATCCATCGCGGCCATAAAGCCGCGCATTTCGACGACCCACAGTCTGCCATCGGGAGCGATCTGCGTGACGACCGGGTCTTGCACCAGTGGCTCGCAGGCGACGAGTTCGATCTTGAAGCCGGGTGCGACTTGGAAGGATTTCAGTTCTTCCTCCGGTGAGCGTGGTGTGGACGGCGGGATGAGTTCCTCGGGCACGCGCAGCTTTTGCACTTCGCCGGGTTTGTCGCGTTTGTCTCCGAACTCTTCGGCGATGAGATGGCAGGTGCTGAAGTAGATCGCTAGAATGGAGAGGCGAAACATGCGTACGCAAATCGCCGCGACAACGGCTGAGCTTGCTGGAAAACCGGCCCGGCTGGTCCCCGGGCACTCATGCCCGGTAATCGACGGCAGCAGAGCGATGCTCAAAACTGCCCTGCCAAAATTCGGCGGCTACAGGTTCAGCATCTTTAGCACGCTTTCAGGCAAACGCTCGCACGGCAACGGCTTCGATGGTGTCTGCGCCTGAATCACCTGCCACTCGGCTTTGCCATCGTGATCAAGCAGCATGTAGGCGATGCAGTGCAAAAGGTGTGCGTAGTTGCCCGCATCGCTGAGCAGCCAGCTATTCGCTTTCACGTCGTCGCGATGCCAGCCGCTGGGGATGACGCCAAGTTCCTTCCACACGGCGTGCCAGTAGTCGATGGAGCCAAGCGCGAGCTTTTCGAGCCGTGCAGGCACATTCTCGGATGCGAGTTCCTTTGGTGCGATCTTCGCCCACACTTCAGGATGCGCCTTGATCGTTGGCAGCACGGCAGCACCGATCCACGCCAACTGCACACCACGCGCGCCCCAGATGAGTTTCGAGGTGCGGGCGGTTTGATCGAGTTTGCCTTCCACAAAGCTCGGATGACGCGCGATGTCGAAGAAGAACTCACCATCCCGCCACGGGCGCGTGTCGCAGAACAGCTCCATCGACTTCGCGACCGCGAAGACGCGCGCTGCCGCGTGCCACGCAAACTCCGGCGACAGCTCGCCTCGTGCGCTCGCCTGTCGATACTGCCACGCGAGGCCGTCGTCGTAGGCAGGGATGCCGTGCTTCTTTCTGAGCACGCTGCCGGTGTAGAAGGGATTCAGCGATTCGGCGGTGAAAACCGGCAGCTTGTCTCCAGGCATCTTTTCGCCAAGCGCGAGCGCCGCACCGAACTCGACGCCTTGAATCGCCCCAAAGCAGTCACGGCGATACTCGCGCAGCGCCTTCAGTGCCTCGGCGACGCGCGGATCGTGTGTCGTGAGCCACACGTTCGTCAGCGCGTCCGCGAGATCCTGCGCGAGGTGGTTCGACGCGGTAAAGTAGCCCGGCGCGATGGGCTTCATGCCGTTCTTTTGAAAGCCGAGGCCATCATCCCATCCTCGCGGCGCCCAGCCTTTTATCGGCGAGCCGAAAGGCTTCTTGTCCTCGTTCGTCGGCTGCATTTTCGGAAACAGCCGGTCGGAGTTGATCAGCATGTTCGTGTAGAACGGCACCAGATGCTTCTGCGCCCGCGCAAGCCATCCACCACTGGGATCAGCGCGATGAAGCCCGATCATCGCACTCATCAGCCACGCGCCATCGTGCATCGAATCAAGCCCGAACTCCTGCACCTGCTTCCCGTCCTTCCAGAACTCGTAGGTCATGCCATACACCGGTCGTTGTGGATCAGTGACGACGTGATTCTTGAAGACGAAGTCAGTCAATTCGCGCGCGAAGCTGATCAGGCGCTCGCGCGGCCAGTTTGGGGCTGCTTCGACAGCTTGCGACGTGATCACGGTCAGGGAGGCGAGGCATGATGAAATAGAAAGCGAGAGCTTCATTGGCAGGAACAGGCGGTTTGAGCCTCAACGAGCCGCAAATTCCTTCCTCTCTGATTTTCCACTCCACTGAGAAAGCGATGTGCCCTCACGCGTCTTCACCACGCACATGCTTCCCCCCTCTTCTTCACAGCACCCCCTGAACCGCCGTCGTTTCATTGCCACAGCATCGGGTTCTTTGCTCGCTCAGTCATGGCCGGGCAGCGGATTCGCGGCAGATGGCAGCACGGCGGATGTCTGCATCTACGGCGCAACGGCCAGCGGCATCGCGGCGGCGCTTGGCGCGGCGGATGCGGGGGCAAAGGTGATTGTCGTCGAGCCGTCTCGATGGCCCGGCGGCATGAGCGGTGGCGGGTTGAACGCGATCGACTGGGGCAACAAGAGCACTGTCGGCAAGATGGCGCTCAAGTTGCTCATCGAGAAGGACGACGTCGCCATGCGAGAACTCTACAAGCGTGAACTCGCCCAGCGCAGCATCCCGGTGATCTACGAGCACCGGCTCGCCAGCGTGACCAAGGAAGGTTCACTCCTCCGCAGCATCACGCTCGATCACGCGCCACCGGACAAGCTCGGCTGCCCCATCGAGCAACCTTTGACGAAGAATGCGAAGACGGTCTCGGCGCGTGTCTTTATCGACTGCTCGTATGAAGGCGACTTGATGGCGAAATCGGGCGTGAGCTACACCTGGGGCCGTGAATCTCGCGACGAATACGGTGAGTCGCTTGGCGGCGTGCGGCCGATTTTGATGCGCTACGACATCGACCCGTGTAAGAAACCAGGCGATCCAAAAAGCGGACTGCTGCCGCTGCTACAAGACATCCAGATCGGACCACCGGGCAGTGCGGACAAACTGACGATGATGTATTGCTTCCGCTGGGTGCTCACGAAGAACGATCCCATCCGCATCGAGAAGCCCGACGACTACGATCCTCGCACGTATGAACTCTTCCGCCGTGGCTTCCAGAAGGGCGTTAACATGCGCGCCGGACGCAAGATGCATGTGCTCGGCGAATACAGCGAAAACAACGGCTGGGGCATCTTCAGTCCCAACTCCAGCCGCGCGCTCTGGGCACAGTCCATCGCAGGCGCGAACGCCGCGTATCCTGATGGCGACTGGTCCACGCGCTCGCGCATCTGGCGTGACGAGATGAACTTCGTGTGTGGCATGTATCACTTCCTGCGCACCGATCCGTCCGTGCCGCCGGACTTTCGGGATAAAGCAGAGACAGTCGGCTTCCAGCGCGGCATCTTCGACGAGACGAATGGCTGGCCGCATCAACTCTACGTGCGCGAGGCACGCCGCATGAAGTCGAACTACGTTGTCACGCAGAAGGACCTCGAAGGCGCGGCGAGCCCGGACGACTCCATCGGCCTCGGCAGCTACGGCGTTGACGACTGGCCCTACGCAACCATCGCGCACGAAGGAGGCATCGCGCTCAGCGGTGGCGAGTTCAGCATCATGCGGGCGAATCCCGCGCACAACGGCGTCCACAAGATCCCGTATCGCGCCATCCGGCCGAAGCAAAGCGAGTGCGAGAATCTGCTCGTGCCCGTGTGCTGTTCCGCGAGCCACATTGCGATGACCAGCATCCGCATGGAGCCTGTGTGGATCACGCTTGGCCTCTCCGCAGGCATTGCCGCTGCACATGCGATCAAAGAGAACGCCGCCGTGCAAGGCATCGACTTCCCGCGCTATCGCCGCGCCCTGCTCGATGCCGGCCAGATCCTCGAACTCACTTCCGCCTCCAGAGAAGGCGGGTGGAACTCCCGCGACGAGTGGAACCAGGCCAAACGTGGCTACGAGTGGGTGTTCGATGCCATCGACAGCGACCACGACGGCAAAATCTCACCCGGCGAGTATCGCGCCTTTCAGGCCTTCAAACAGAAGCACGCCGGCTGGCAGGCTTTGCTGAAGGCCGGTGAGCGCATCAAATGATGCGCCCTTCACGCTGCCAGGTCCACGAACACGATCGACAGTGAACCGCCTTTCGTCATCGTGACTTCCAGGCTGTTCATGCCCTGCTTAAGCAGCTTCGCTGGAATCAACCATGCACGTAGATCCTCAGGCTTCCCGAGCATCGATGGGTAAGGAACCGCAAAGGGTTCTGACACGTTATCGGTGGGTGAGACAGTTTCGCCGTTGAAAACAGCGCTCCATTCGCTGCCGGCGAGGGTCTTGTCGGCCTGAATGCGCACTCGAGCATCACCATGAGGCCCGACGAGGTCGAAGTTGAACTTCGCGGACTTGTTCAGCTCAATTTTGCGCGGCACGGACAGCGGTTTGGCACCCGGCGAACGCCAGCCGTTCGCGATGAACCAATGCTGCGGCTCCTTCGCAAGCGCTTGCGGATCACGGAGAGCTTTGAGCGCCTCGAACGGCGGTTCACCAAACTCGCCGCGGCCTTCGCCCTGGCCGTGCTGACGGTAGTAGGCGAAGTTGAAGAGGCTGATGCCATCCGCACCACGCGCATACGCGAGATGCGCGCTGGTGTGCAGATGCTCGCGAGTGGCGCGACGAAAAGGAAACACGTCGTAGCCTGCTTGAACTTTATCGCCTTTCCAGATGGTGTGGCAGAGTTCGAAGTAGAGCGTGGCACCGGTGGTCAGCTTCCGAATCGCAGCCAGATCGTGCTGCTGAGTGGTGAAATAGTGCGCGGAGGCGTTCACCATGTCGAGACCAGCGGCGACGAACGCTTTGAGATCGAGGCCGAGTTCGTCTAAAGCAGGCAAGTAGCGCGGCACACGGGCGCAGAGCCATTTTTTGGGGCCGAGGAGCTTTCGCACGTCTTGGACGAAGTTCGTCATGATGACGCGGCGTTGCTCGATGGGCGTTTCGGGGCGGAAGTAGCTGTAGAAGCGCAGGAAATCGAGTTCGAGGCCGTCGAGGTCGTAGTTCTCGATCAACTCGCGAAGCATGGCGAGCTTCTGCGCACGCACTTCGGGCTCCGCCCAGTTCAGAACGAGATCGGCACCGCGAAGCGAGCTGGGTTTGATGCGGTGCTCGGGATGCTCGGCATACCACCGAGTCACACTCATGCCTATGCTGCTGCCCGGTTTGTCGCCGGGCTTCGGATCGACGAACTCCTTGTGATGGGCGTCATTCATGCGCAGCGAGATGAAGGCTGCCTGACCTTTCGCGCGACAGCGGTCGATGAAGCGCTGAACGATGTCGCCGCCGTTGAGCACGAACTGGCTGAAGGAGTCCGGCTTCTGGCCGTAGCGCTGTTTGATCCATGCGAAGTGCTCCTTCAAATCGATCACCTTGCTCGGCCACAGCGGCACGACGCCGAGTCCTGGCTGAAGAAAATGCGCGTCCACCAAGCCCGCGACCTCGTCAATCGACGCATCGAGCATCTCGGGCCGAAACGGCTCCCGCGCGGCGTGAAACGGACTCACGCACGAGGTGATGTTCGTGAGGTCGTTGCTGTAGATCACCCGAAACGGTGCCTTACGCGGCGCCTCCGCCGCCAGCAGCGGCGTAGCGGCGAGAGTGTGGATGAAATGGCGGCGCTTCATTTGGCGAGCCATGCAACGCGTCATTTGGCCTGGCTTTGCAGGAACTCGCGCTCGGCATCGCATTGAGCGAGATCGGCGGCGCGTTGGTAGGCGGCGCGGGCTTCGGCGGGGTGGCCGAGTTTGGCGATGAAGCTGGCGCGGATAGCGTGGTAAAGGTGCTGCGCTTCGAGCGAATGGCGGTTCGGGATGCTTTCGAGCGCTTCCAAGGCCTCACGCGGGCCACGCACGCGGGCAAGAGCCACGCTGCGGTTCATGGCGACGATGGGCGTGGGCTTGAGGAGCAGGAGTTGGTCGTAAAGAGTCAGGATGCGCGGCCAGTCGGTGCTCGCTTCATCGGGCGCGAGGCAATGAATGGCGGCGATGCCGGCCTCAATGTGATACGAGCTGATGATTTCGCCTGTGGAGGCCGCGCCGAGCGCGAGGATGCCTTCTTCGATGAGTCGTGCATCCCACTGGCTTCGATCCTGATGATGGAGGCGCACGATTTCTCCCGCGAGATTGACGCGAGCACGCAATCGAGCCGCATTGAGGCACATGAGGGCGAGGAGGGCTTTTGTGGACGGTTGTGAGGTCGTCGGATGCTCGGAAAGCAGGCGCGTGAGACGGATGGCTTCGTGACAAAGCTCCTCGCGGATGAGTCGGTCGCCGGAGGAGGCTTTGTAGCCTTCGTTGAAGAGCAAATAGAGCGCGGCGAGGACGCCATCGAGTCGCTGTGGCAATTCGCTAGCATCGGGAACGGCAAACGGCAGTCGCAGATCGCGGATAAGCTGTCGCGCACGCACGAGGCGCTTCGCGATGGCGGCTTCGCTGGTGAGAAACGCCGCGCCGATCTCCGCAGGGCTCAAGCCGCAAACAGTGCGCAAAGCGAGCGCGAGTTGGGCCTCGATGGAGAGCTGCGGGTGAAAGCACACAAAGAGCATGCGCAGCGTGTCGTCGGTCAGGACGTGCTCGTCGGAAGGTTCATCGCGCGTGAGCCAGCGTTCCTGCTCGGCGGTGATCTGTGCTTCTTTGCGTTGCCAGTTCTGTTCACGGCGCAAGGCATCGAGCGCGAGGTTTTTTGCGGCCTGAGTGAGCCATGCGGCCGGATTGTCGGGAATGCCGCGATAGGGCCAGGTTTGCAGAGCCCGCACGAGCGCCTCTTGCACGACGTCTTCGGCGAGTTGCAGCCGGTGCGTGCCGAGATGCGCGGCGAGCGAAGCCACGAGTCGCGCCCCTTCGCGGCGGAAGAGATCATCCGCTACGAGACTGGGGCTTCGTTCGCGGAGTTCGGTCATGATATCAAAGATGGGTGAGCATGAAGTTTGACCACTTGTAGGGGGCAATCAATTCGCCTGTGGATTCGAAAGCTCACGCGGAGAAAGATGCCCAACCATTCATCGTGGCCACCTGCTTCAGCCATTCGGTGATCTGTGCTTCGTCGAGCTCCTCGCCTTCGGATATGTTGAGCCAGCGGGCATTGGGATCCTTGCCGCCACAAGGAGGAGCGGGCTTCAACGAGGTTCCGCTGAAGAAGTTCAGTTTCACATGCTTGGTGACCACATGAAAAGAGACCAGCCAGCCCTGCCCCTCGATGCCGAAGAACGGAGAGTTCCATCGGACGGCCATTTGCACCTTCGGAAGGTGTTTCTTGATGAGTGCGAGGAGCCGCCTGCCGACAGCGCTTTTCCAGCCGGGCATGGCAGCGATGTATTCGAGCACCACGGCATCGCCATCTCCTTTGGCGATCTGTGGATTGCCACCAGTCAGCAATTTCACCGGTTTGGCAGTATTGACGCTGCGCTTGGTTTTGGGAGTGCTCATGGTTTGCGCGAAGGTGAGAAGAGTCGTCCGATCACATGTCCTTTCCACATCAGCAGGCCAGAGAGAAACAGCACGGGCACGTAGATGTATCGAAACATGCTGGCATACTGAGCCACCTCCTCGGGCGGGCCGTAGATGTAGCCGATCAGCGGCAGAGCGAAGAGGATGTGAATCCAGCGGAGGATGGTGCGTTTGGTGGGACTCATGAGATGGATGGTGAGATTTGATTCTAATACCTTGGACTGGCAAGGAGTGGCAGTCTGGCACCTGCCACTGACAGCCCTATGTCAGGAGTGATTTTGGGGGGATCGCATTTTCCGCTGATGATGCCGGAAGGTCGATTCGGCGACGTCGAGAACCATTTGCCCCAGTTCCGCAGGTTCGAGCACGGATACGCGATCCCCCAAGCTGATGATCCAGCGTGCAAAGTATTCCAGAGACGGGGTGCGGAAGTGAAAGCGTTCCCAGCCCACGGCATTGTTTGATTGGCGAACCTCGATCCCTCCGTGGAGTTTGATGCTCTCAGCGAGGGTGGGATGAACCTCAATCACCACACCATAGGTTTCTCCGTCATTGAATGGAAGGTTCAGGTATGCTTGGAGATCGAAGTCGGCCCGCTTGGGCAAAAGCTCGGACTGAGGTTCGCAATGAGTGATGCGATCCACCTGAAAGTCACAAACGGCGTTCTTCGCCCGGCACCAGGCGATCAGGTGCCATTCGTGAAGTAAATAGACCAGACCAAGCGGCTCCACATCTCGATCAACCGCGCTTTCACGGGTGTTGTCGTTGTATCTGAGACGCAGAACTTGGCGATCCGCAGTGGCTGCTTGGACGCGGGACAGTGGCACGGGCCCGTTGGTGGGCTTGCGGCCTTGGACCGACATGGCGTCTCGCAGTCGATGGGCGCGGAGCTGCAGTTCGGAGGGCAGCATGGCAGTCAATTTCGCCAGTGCCGTGCGCATTGGTGCACGCACCGATTGATCTGTCATTTGCTCGGTCAGCATGCCGCCTGTGACCAGGGCCGCTGCTTCCTCGGAGGTAAACATCACCGGAGGTAACTGATAGCCGCGCATGAGGCTGTAGCCCACGCCAGGCTCGCCCAGAATGGGCACACCACCTTCCGCCAAAGCTGCGAGGTCTCGATAAACAGTGCGCTCCGTGATTTCAAAATACGACGCCATTTCTGCCGCAGTCACCGCTCGGCGGGACTGAAGCAGCATCACAAGTGATACGAGACGGTCTGTGCGATTCAAATAGGTCAGAGTAGCGGTAACGACAACTTAGCCCTCAGAAGGCGGTCCGCCTTCGACAAGCAGCGCGAGATGCAGCAGCGACTCCTGCCAGCCGAGGTAACACATCTCGGCTGGAATGACTGCGGGCACACCAGCCTGGGTGACGCTCAATTCGGTGCCGCAGGAGACGGTTTTGAGATTCACGGTGACCTCGATGGTGCCAGGCAGGTTTGGATCGTCGAAGACATCGGTGTAGCGGATCAGTTCGTTCGGCACAAGTTCGAGATACTGGCCGCCAAACGAATGCGTGTGGCCGTTGCTGAACTGCGTGAAGGCCATCTTGAACGTGCCGCCGACTTTCGCGTCGAGTTGGAAGACTTTGCAGGTGAAGCCATTCGGCGGCAGCCACCGACTGAGCGCATCGGCATCGAGGAAAGCTTTGTAAACGAGCTCGGGCTTCGCTTTGAGCACGCGATGGAGTCGGATGGTGTGGGTGTTCATGGGCGGGCTTCTGTTCAGAGTTGTTCGGGCACGGTGACCATCCAGTGAATGCCAAAGCGATCCGTCACCATGCCGAAGCAGGGCGACCAGAAGGTTTTGCCGATGGGCATGAAGACCTGGCCGCCCTCGGCGAGCACGGTGAAGGCTCGTTGTGCCTCGGCTTCCGTGGGCATCGTGAGTGACATGCAGTGACCGCCATCCGGCATCGGCTGACCCATGCCATCGGAGCCCATGAGACGGCTTGCACCGAGGGTGAAGCTGGCGTGCATCACTTTGTCGCCCCAGCCTTCGGGCAGCGGACAAGGCGGTGCCTCGGGGCTTTCGCGGTAGCGCATGATCATGCCAATTTCCGCGCCGAGATGCTGGCGGTAGTATTCGAGCGCGGCTTCGCATTGGCCGCCGAAAAAGAGGTAGGGTTCGACGATGGGTTTCATGAGTTGGTGTGGAGTTAAGCTTGAGCTGCTTTCACGTCCGCCATCGGGCGGCAGAGATCAGCGATAGGGCGCACCTCGACCTGCGCGCCGTGCGCGAGAATGGGGCAGGCTTGCGCGAGTTTGACCGCTTCGTCGGTGGAGGCCACGGAGAGCAGGAAGTAACCGGCGATGGCTTCCTTCGACTCGGCGAAGATGCCGTCGGTGACGAGGCTTTGCGGGCCGGTGACGAGTTTGCCTTCTTCCATCAGCGGCTGAGCACCGCGCAGGATGCCTTTGCTGCGCAGACCTTCCACCCAGCCGTAGAAGTCGGTCATGACGCGCTGCAGTTCGGCGGGCGAGAGGCTGCTGTTCCAATGGGTGCCGCGAATGAGGAGCAGATGCTCGCCGGTGGTTTGCTGGGTGTTGGGATTCATGAAGTGGGTGATGGTTGAAGGCTGCTTCAGTCAGCTCTCGGGATCGAAATGGAACTCGCGGAGTTCCTGCGAGCAGCGGCATGCTTGAGCGAGCTTCGTCGCCCAGTGGATGGCGACATCACGGGAGGGCAACTCGAGGACACAGAAGCCTCCGCTGAGTTCTTTGGTCTGCGGGTAGGTCTCTTCTTTCGTGGTGCCATCTGCGGCGACCATCACCGGGCCTACGCTCTCATTGAGGCCTCCACCGAACACATAAACGCCAGCGGCCTTCGCTTCGCGGATGACGTTGTGGCTTTCTTCGCTCACCGCAAGCAGCTCCTCGGCAGAAACCGTCATGGCGGGTGCAGGAAAGGAGATGAGGTATTTCATGCGGCGGGTGTTTCGTTCGTGTGGCGATAGGCCGAGCCACGCTCGGACTCGAGCGGGCGGATCTCAAAGTTCAAACCGTGCGGAAGCACCGGATTCTGCGCCGCGATGGCCGCTGCGGCCTGCAGGCTCTCCGCGACAATGATCCAGTAGCCGCCGATGACCTCCTTGCCCTCGGCGAAGGGACCATCGGTGCGGATGCCCTCACGAGAGACGAGCGCTGCCTCCACCGTGAGTCGCGAGCCGCGCTTGAAAATGCCTTTGGCGACATTTGCCTCATACCAGGCGTAAAATTTGTCGATCGCCGCTTCGATGTCGGCCTTGGACGACGCCTTGTCCCACTGACCGCGCGAGAGCAGGAGATAGTCGGAGGATAGCTGTGTGCTCATGATGTCCCGGCTTCTTGGACGGCTATGTCTTGTCGGACGGACAACCCGAAACCATCGCATCAAACCGGCGTTGCATTTCTTTAGGCGACACCTTTTCAACCTCGTGCTGGAGCATCCATTCGTGGCCAAAAGGATCGCGCACATGGGCGTTGCGGAATCCATAAAACATGTCCGTTGGCGGCATGATGCAGACAGCTCCTGCGGCCATGGCACGCTCGCACGCTACATCGGCATTGGGCACCATGAGGGCAAACTTGGTGGCGATGCCGCCCAGTGTTTGTGGGCACTTGTTGTAGGGTGGCATCTCGTCACCAAGCATGAAGACCTGCCCTTCGACGGTCATCTCGCAATGGCCAATTTTGTTGCCAGGAGCCGTTAGGCGGTAGCGCTCCTTCGCGCCGAAGGCGGCTTCGTAGAACTTGATCGCGGCAAGGCCATCGTGGACGCAGAGGTAGGGTGTGAGTGCGGGGTAGTTCATCAGATATAGGGCTGGAGGGATTGGGTGTGCGAAGAGTTACGGTTTGGTAGCTTCCGCAGTCGTGGTCACGAGTTTGGCGACGGCGGCGAGGCCTTTTTCAAACTCCGGGCCGCACATCGACTCGCAGTTCATGAACAGGCTCATCACCTTGGGCAGCAGGCTTTCGTTTCTGCCATACATGGCCCAGGTGACGGTGGTTTTGCCGCCTTCGGTTTTGAAGAGGTAATCGACGGTGCTGACGCCTTCCATCGGCTCCAGCCAGTCCATGCGCAGGCGGATGAGTTCGTTCGGTTTGCTCTCCGTGGTGGTCGCCTTGCCTTTGCCGGTCTTCTTGCCGTCCCAGGTCGAAATCGCGCCGACACCCGTCTCCGGTCCGGCGTAGCCGACTTTCGCCTCGGGGTCCATTTTCAGCCAGGGATTGAACTCGTTGAACTTTTTGTGGCTGTTGAACCACACAAACACCGCCTCCGGTGGCGCGGCGATGGTGATGCTGCGCTCGACGCGGAAGTCGGGTGATTTGAGCAAGGCGGCGGCAATGACGCCGACAATGAGCACGGCGAGGGCGATGAGGATTTTCTTGAGCATGGCGGTGGTTGGGTTGGGTAAGTTGGAGTGAAGGCTTTAGCTGACGGTTTGGGATGATTCGAAAGGTCGAAGAGGTCGGCTAAAGCCTGCACTCCAACCTCCGCAGCGAATCACTGCCGCGTGAAGATCACCGGCGGGCCGCAGGGAGCGCTTTTGCCGTCCTTCCAGGAGACGCCTTCGAGCTTGAAGTGGTTCGCGTCGATGAAGGTGTAGGTCGCGCCGTGCATGTGCATGTCTTTGTTCACACTCAGGCCGGGGGTGGGAGCCAGATCAAAGGTCAGCGAGTCCGCCGTTTGCTTCACCAGTTTCATGCGCGGCTGATTACGCAGCATGCAGTAGTGCGTCATCGTGAGCTTGCCGTTCACGTCATGATAGACACTCAGCATTTCCATCGGCGTGCCTCCGGCAAAACGCTCCTCGATCACGGAATCCCCCGCAATGAGGCGGAACTCCGTCTTCATCGTGCCCATCTGCGGTGACTCGCCCGACCACTTGCCCACCAACGACTTCATCTTCTCAAAGGCCGCGGAGCCCCTGTAGGGCGGCATGTCGGCACAGGCTGCGTGTTTGTCTTGGCCAGTCTGGCACGAGGTGAGCGCCGCACAGGCGGCGATGGCAAGGAAGAGCGCGTGTTTTTTCATGAGAGCGATGGGTGGATGGTTCGTGGGCGGGTCGGCTGAGACCTCCCGTCACAGCATCGACGAACGACAACAGCCCGCGAGGACAGAAAAGTGAAAAAAATTCGCCAGAGCCTGCTGCCACTCGCGTCACAGCTGCAGAATCCGGTCCATCGGCTTCCCTTTGGCCAGTTCATCGATCAGTTTGTCCAGATAGCGGATTTCCTGCATCAGAGGTTCTCGAATATCCTCAATGCGGACGCCGCAAATGACGCCTTTGATCTGCCTGCGCGCAGGATTCATCGCCGGAGCCTCATCGAAGAACGTCTCGAAGTCATTTTGCGCTTCAAGAACCGCCTTCAAGGCGCTCGCGTCATAACCCGTGAGCCAGCGGATGATTTCATCCACCTCAGCTTTGCTGCGGCCCTTCCTTTCCGCCTTCGCTACATAGTGTGGATACACAGAGGCAAAGCTCATGGTGTAGATGCGGTGTTTGATCGGTTTGCTCATCTGTTGAGAACTACTCACTTCGGCGACACCAGCAGCAAATCATCCAGCGTCTTCTCGACGTAGCGGTCGTTCGGCTGGCCGTTTACCTGCTTTTTGATGAGGTAGGCCTGTTGTTTCATCGGGTCGGCCTTCCAGGCGAAAGCGCAATCCGGCGCGATGTCGATCCAGCCGCTTTCGGAGAGGTTCCAGTAGTCGCGCAGGCCGCGCACAGCGTAGAGCACGGCGACGAGGTCCGCGACATGACGACTGCGACCCGGCCCGCCGAGATAGACTTCGTAGGCGCGGCGCACGGGATTGTTTTCAGGCGTGTTGACCAAAACGGCGCCGGCCTTCAACCCGCTCGGCAGCGAGCACACCTCGCGCCCGGCGAACTCCAGCCGCACGGGCCACTGGCGGATGACTTCGTACGCGGCGGCGGCATCGCGGCGGAAATTCACGTTGTCGAGCTTGAGGTCGTCCGCCGGCGGGCTGCCAATGAAATTGCCACCCATGCAGACCCACTTTTTCACCTTCGCGCGGATCAAATCCATGCCGCTGACACGAGCGCCTGATGCGGGCAATCGCATCAGGTTCCGCAGGTTTGTGAGATAGCCCACGGTGACGATGGTGACCGAGTGATCCGGTTGCTTCTCCAACACATCGCGATAAATGGTCAGCGCGTCCGGAATCTCCACGCCTTCGCCAAACCGATGCAGGAACTCCGCCGCCAGCCGCTGGGTGAATCGCGATTTCTCATTCACGCCCGGCCCTTTCACAGTGCCCACGAGCAGATCAGGCCGCCGGTAGTAGCGATTGATCGCATCCACCGCCGCACAGCCCGTCGGATTGAGCGAACTCGACACCGTGGCGAGGATCTCGCACTCGCCCTGGTCCGCCAGCATATGCAGGACGGCCAGCGCACCGGCATCATCGCAATCCGTGGCCATGTCCGTGTCGAAAAAGATGCGCGGCACGTCCGCAGCATGTGATGGTGATGCAGCGAGAAGAACAAGCGTGAGGAAAGCCGGGAGTTTCATAGAGCAAGATGGATTCATGGCACCATGGTCAGGCATTTACGGCACCGCCACCGTCCATCCCGCTTTCAATAGCTCGGCCATCTGCTTCACCCGCCCCGAGTTCGCTGCTTCACCCGCGATGTTCGTGTTCTCCTTCGGATCGTTCTTCTCGTCGTAAAGCTCCGAGCCCACGAGTTCACTCTTCGGATCGCGCCACTCGGTGTAGCGCCATTGGTCGGTGCGGATGGAGCGGCCCATGATCGGCGGCTTGCCAGGGCGCAGGTATTGGCTGAACACGGCTTGCTTCCACGGTTGCTCCGGTTTGTCGAGCAAGGGCACGAAGCTTTTGCCTTCGAGATGCTTCGGCAGCGAAAGGCCACATAGCTCCGCCAGCGTCGGGTAGATGTCCACGAACTCCACGAGCGCCTTCGTGCGCCGACCGGCTTTTTGCCCCGGCGTGGTCACGATGAGCGGAATGTGTGTGCCGAGTTCGAAGTTCGTCATCTTGGTGAAGATGCCGTTCTCGCCAAGGTGATAACCGTGATCGCCGAGCAGCACGACGATCGTGTTCTCGCGCAAGCCGAGGCGGTCGAGTTCATCAAGCACGCGACCGATCTGCGCATCGACAAAGCTCGTGCAGGCGCGATAGCCGCGGATCAGATTCAGCGCCATCGCATCCGGGATGCCACCCTTCGCAGGCACGCCGCCGTAGGTGCGCAGTTCATACCAATTGTGCATCGCGGGCTCGGGCACGTTCTTCGGCGGAAAGTAATTGTCCGGCAGCTTGATCGTCTCCGGCGGATACAAGTCCCAGTATTTCTGCGGACAGGTGAACGGCAGATGCGGCTTCAAGAAACCGACACCGAGGAAAAACGGCTTCTCCATTGTCTTTAATCGCTGCAGCGTCTCGATGGCCTTCGCAGCGATCTGTCCATCGGGATACACATCATCTGCTTCGTTTGACGCCTCGAAGGGTGGCCCACGCGAGAGCTTCGATCCACCCTTCTTCGACTCCTTGATGAGATCGTTCGACTCCTGCGTGAACCAACTCCGATACGTCTCAGCGCGATACCACGACGGCTCGCTCCACGATTGCGGATCATCGCCCGGCTCCTTCTCGCTGTGATGAAAAATCTTCCCGAGCGACAGCGAGTGCCAGCCGTTGTTCTTGAACAACTGCGGCAGCGTCAGCACGTCCGGCATGTTCGGACGCAGGAAGTGCTGGTTATCAAACACGCCCGTCGTGTCCGGACGACAACCACTGAGCAAACTGCTGCGCGAGCAGTTGCACACCGCCACCTGGCAATACGCGCGCTCGAAGAGCACTCCACTGGAAGCGAGCCTGTCGAGGTTCGGCGTCTTCATGTGCGCAGCACCGTAGCATCCAAGCTCGGGCCGCAGATCATCGACGACGATGAAGAGGACATTCGGCTTCGCCGCGAATGACGAATGCAGAATAACGAATGTCGAAATGAAGAAGAGCAGGCGTCGCATGATGTCAGTTGGCTTTCTTCTTGGATTCGGATTCGCGCAAACGTTGCACCTTCGGCTTGTAGCCGGCGGAGAGGTTCACCTGCGTGGAGCGCAGCTGCGTGAGCAGCTTGCCGCGCATAGTGCTGAGTGCCTCGCGATGCTCCGGCGACTCCGAGATATCGTGCATCTCCAGCGGATCGTTTTCGAGATCGAAGAGGTATTCACGCTCTTCGTCTGCCCAATACTTGAATCGCGCATCACAGGCCATCATGCGCAGCGGTGCTTTGTCGCCGATCTCGCTGATCGCGACGGGGCGAATGCTTTCCTTTGCACCGGTCGTGATGGGCAGCAGCGACTTCGCAAAGCGACCCGCACTGACTTCACCGCCGACGGCTTCGACGATGGTCGGATACACGTCCATCATCTGCACCGGGGCCTTGCTGCGTCCGGCTTTCACATGATCCGGCCAGCGCACGACGAGTGGCACGCGCACGGACTCCTCGTAAAATCGCCCCTTCGTGAGATAACCATGGCCGCCCATCATCTCGCCATGATCGGTAGTGAAGACGAAGAGTGTCTTGCCCCAGGTGCCGCGCGCTTTCACCGCGTCGATCAATCGTGCGATGCAATCATCCGCGAGCGCCATCTTGCCGAGGTAGTTGGCGAGCATCCGCTTCGTCGCGGCTTGATCGAGCGCATGGCCTTCGCGCAGATACTTCTCGGGCACATTCGCAGGCAGTGTGAGTCTCTCGGGATCGAACATCGTCGCGTAATCACCCGGCGCGTCGAGTGGCGGATGCGGCGAGTGCAGGCTGACCACGAGGCACATCGGCTTGGACTTCGACTGTGCGCAAATGTAATCGACCGCCAGCCCGGTGGTAAACCAGTCATGGTAGTCATCCGTCTTCACCACGCTCGCACGCGGCTCGAACTCGCCCTTCACATAGCGATCGCGAAGATCATCCGCCACGTTTTGAAGCAAACCCTTCTCCCGCAGATACTCCACATAAGGATCGCGACCCTTCACCGAGTCCGGCGGCCCCGAGATGTCTGCGACGTGATCCAGCCCGAGCGCCTTGAAGAACGCGCCGCTGTTCTTGAAGTCCTCGTGCCAGGCCGGACCTGCCGTCCAGTGCGTCTTGCCAATCTGTGCCGTCGTGAGTCCCGCGCGCTTGATGTCGAGAAACATCGTCGCGTCCTCCGGCTTCGGATAGTAGCGCGCACCATTGCCCCACAGCTCATGGCCGCCATTGTGCGGATACAAACCCGTGAGCAACGACACACGCGCGGGCATGCACACCGGCGAAGTCGTGTAGCACGCATCGAAGATCATGCCCTCCTTCGCCACTCCGTCGAGATGCGGCGTGCGCACTTCCTTGTTGTCCCAGCTCATGTAGCGCGGGCTCCATTGATCGGCGATGACCACGAGCACGTCGGGCTTCGGAGCAGCGAAGAGCAAAGCGCTAAGAGCGAAGAAGAAGACGGGCAGCAATCTCACGATGCCTGTGAACGTGGCACCGTGAGTCATGTGTCGGGCATTTGGCGACAAGCGCGAATGCGCAGAGATGTCTTCTCAAGCGCCTGGGGCGGTTACAAACCGCCCCTCCTTGTGCTCACTTCTTCCCGCTCTTGATGAACTCATCACGAGTCACGAAGCCGTCACTGTTCGCGTCGAGTTTCTTGAAGCGTTCCTTCGCCGCGCCCTTGTCGCCGCTTTGGCCTGCGAGGTAGTCCGCCTCGTTCAACTGCGTCTTGCCATGATAGAGACGGTCATAGCGCACATCGCGCGGCTCGTCGGAGTTACTGCCTTTCTTCACGGTCGTCGGAGCTGCTGCGGTCTTCTTCACCGGCGCTGCCGATCCCACCGGCGGTAGATGCTTCGCCATCGCCTCGATCACGGACTTCATCTCCGGCTTGTCAGCCAGGCTCACGGTTTCGTTTGGATCGGCCAGTTCATCATAGAGTTCAGTGGCGACGATCTTCTCGCCACTGCGCTCCCGCCAGAAGGTGCAGCGGTAGTGCTCATCGCGGATGCTGTAGCCCATCGCCGGGCCGTCCGGCGTGCCGCGCGGATACTGGCTAATGGCTACCTTTTGCATCGGTGCCTTCGCGTTCTCGAGATACGGTTTCAGACTCTTGCCGTCGAGTCCGGCAGGAATGCTGAGTCCGCAGACGTCGGCGAGCGTGGGATAGACATCGAGGAACTCCACCGGCGCATCGCACTTCTGCCCGGCGGTCTTTTGTTGCGGCACGCTGATGAGCAAGGGCGCGCGTGTGGCGATCTCGAAGTTCGTGTGCTTGTGCCACAGGCCGTGGTCGCCGAGCTGCCAGCCGTGATCGCCCCAGAGCACGATGATCGTGTTGTCTGCGAGGCCTTCGGCTTCGAGCGCATCGAGCAGGCGGCCGATGTTGTGATCGGTGAAGCTGATCGCCGCATAGTAGCCGTGGCGCAGCGTCTTCGCGAAGTCGGCAGGGATCGGATTCCCCTTCGGCACGCCGACGTAGTTGTGCAGCTCGCTGTTGTTATGTCCGGCGAACTCGGGGCAGCCTTCCGGCAGATGGTCAATCGCGGGCAACGGGATCTTGTCCGGATCGTAGAGGTCCCAATACTTCTTCGGCGAGACGAAGGGCAGATGCGGCTTGATGAACCCGACCGCGAGGAAGAACGGCTCGCCCTGCCGCTTGAGCGCGTGGATGCGCTTCACGGCTTCCGCTGCGGTGGCACCATCAGGGAGTTCATCGTCTGACTTCGGACTCATCTCGAAGGCTGGACCCGCCTTGCCTTTGCCCTTCTTGTTCTCCAGCGGCTTGTCGTTGTCGTCACCGGTCGCTTTCGCGGAATACTCGCTGACGTTAACCTCGTGGCGCGTGGTGGTGCGCTTGGTCCAGTCGTTCGGGTCCACGTCCACCTCATAGCCTTTCGGATACCAGTGCGGCGCATTCCAGGAGCGACCATCTTCAAAGCCATGATGGTAGATCTTGCTCAGCGCGGAGCAGTAGTAGCCGTTCTCCTTGAAGTGCTGCGGCAGCGCGATGGCATCCGGCAAGGCCACGCGGAAGTGCGTCTCCAGGTCCCACACCTTCGTCGCGTCTGGTCTGCGCCCGGTGAGCAATGACGACCGCGACGGCGAGCACACGGCCTGCTGGCAATACGCATGATTGAAGACCATGCCGCGCGCTGCGATGCGGTCGATGTTTGGCGTCTTCACGACGGTGTTGCCATAGCAGCCGAGTTCAGGCCGCATGTCGTCCACGGCGATGAAGAGGACGTTGGGCTTCGCGGCGAAAGCTGAACTTAGAATGACGAATGACGAGAGGCAGGCGGCCAGAGATTTCATGACTGGCTGTGAACGAAGCAAGGAAGGCGATGTAGCACGAACTGTGAGACACGCCCTGAAGCGTCACATCAGCGGCCTTCTTCTCCGTGCGTCTGATCACGATCTCGCTGGCGTCTGATCGCGTGATCGAGGACGCCCCCTATGAGCCGAGCCACACCCACCGCACGCCATCCACGACCACCGCGCCATCGGTGCCGCCGTTCGTGATCTGCACCGTACCGTTTTCACCGGCGTGGAACTTGAATTCGCCGACGGGCGTGAAGTTGAAGGGCGTCGTCTCCTTGTGCTCATCGACGGCGAGCTTCTTCACGCCTTCCGCGCAATGTATCACGAGCGGCACGTTCGTTGCATGGCCACGCGCGGCACGGAAGCCCAGGCATAGCTGGTACCGGCCCGCGCGTGGCAGATTCGGCTGGAAGAGAATGCGCGCGGGTGTCTTCGCGCCCTTGCGCACCACATCGCGATGCACTCCGGGGCCGAAGAAGACGTCGGGCCTGCGCACACCGGCTTTGATCACGACGTCGGGCCGCGTGCCGTCCCAGCGACCGAAGCTTTCGGCCTCAAAATCATCGACGGTCACGTCCTTGCCGATGGCGAGACCCACCGGCACCTCCACGGTGACCAGCCGGCGGAAGCCTTCGCTGTCCAGCACCAGGGCGGAGACGGTGTAAACCTTGTCGAGTTCAAAGGCGTGGTCCGCCTTGCGGTTCGCGCCATCGACGGTGCCATTGCCGTCGAAATCCCACCATGTCTGCATGATCGGGTTCAACACAACACCTTCCTTCGCGGTGAAATGCACGACCTCGCCGACCTTCGGATGCTCCGGCGTCCACACGATCTTCACCGGCGGCTGGTAGCCCGCGTCGAGGATCGCGCCGTCGCTGCGTAAAACCTCGCGCAGTTTCGCGGCGTCCACTTTTTGCACGGCACCCTTCGCCTCGATCGCCAGATGCGCCGCGGTGCCGGCCGCCTGGCCGAGCATCATGAACACCGGCTCCATGCGCGTGGAGCAATACGCCACATGCGTCGAGGACAGGCACACAGGCACGAGCAGATTCGGATGATCGATCGGCGTGAGGCTGCGATACGGAATGTCATACGGATGCACGGCGACGTGCTGCGTCTGCTCCGTCTCGTAGCCGGTGCCGTTCCATATCCACTGAATCCAATGGCAGTCCACGCCATAGCTGCCGGAGCACACGCCATCGGCCTTCCAGCGGTCCTGCGTCACGTCGCGCTCGCACATGATGTAAGCGCCGAGCATCCGCCGGCCCGTGCGCACGTAGAGCTGGAAGGGGAAGTTGCCGTTGTCGGTAAATTCATCCTTCGGAAGGCCCCAGCCGCGCACTTCGTTGCGGAAGGCCTCGGGCAGTTCGGGGTCGTTCTGCAAGTACCAGAGCCGGCTGAGAAAGTAATCGCGCTCCTTCGCCGCGATGCGATCACGCGTTTCCCAATCGCCCTCGATGTAGCCCTCGCTGTTGCCGACGAAGTCACACCAGTTCGCGTCATACTTTTCGTTCGGTCCAGCCTTGCCGATCGTGGTGGTGAAAAGATTGCCGAAGCCTTTGATCGCGCCCTTCTTCGCGCGCTCGCCGTCGGTCCTCGCGAACGGCGTCGGATCATAGTGCGCCGGCTTTGGAAAGAGCACGCGGTTCGCCGTGTCGGACGTGACGCACACGCGGTAGTTGTAGGCCATCGTGCGATGATCGCCGAGACCGCGAAGCTGCCCGGGTCCTTCGCTCAGACCCGCCAGGTATTCGCCAAACTCCGCCTTCGCCTCGCGACCGATGCGATACGGCACGCGCGCGCCGGCCAGCACATCGCCCTCGTAGCTGGCATCGATGAAGACGTCTCCGGTAAATGTCTTCGCCGTCTTCGTTGCGAGATCATAAACGACCAGTTCTTTGATCGTCGTCTTGTCGAGCGTCACGCTTTTGTAGCGATGCGCACGGTAGATCGTGACCTTCTTCATCTCGGCGAGCATTTGCTCGAAGATCATCTCCGCCACCTTTGGCTCAAACTTGAGCCCTTCGTGGCAATCCTTCACCTGCTTCGAGTCCGCGCCGTAGGTCGTCGTGTAATGCTTCAGCACGCGTTTGAAAAACTCGTCCGCCAGTCCGCCGACCGTTTTGCGATCGCCGATGTCGGTGGCAGTCAGTCCTCCGCTCACCACACCGCCGACGTGCTTGTTGACGTCCACCAGCGCCACTGTGTTTCCGTGCCGCGCTGCGGCGACGGCGGACATCACACCGGCCGGTGTGCCGCCGTAGATGATCACATCCGCGCGTTCAACGGCGAGACCGGGGAAGGAAACGAGACAAAAGACGATCGCGAAGCGAGTAATCATGCGCCCGAAACGGCGGGTTGATCGCAGTCATTCACTGAATGAGCCGCTCACGACGCGGCGTGACCGTGGGGCGACCGGCCCGGTTCCAACGATTCTCCGACCAGCCCGGTCACGTCTTGCATGTAGTTCAGCGGGCGAGGACCCTCGCCGGACGGTTGCGGACGGAACGGGACCCGTCGCTCCAAGCGCCACTACGCCCGCGCCGCCAGCGACAGCTCGATGATGCGCACGCACAGCTCCGGGAATTCGATGCCGGCCGCGCGGGCGGCCTTTGGCAGCAGGCTGCTCGAGGTCATGCCGGGGATGGTGTTCACCTCGAGCACGAAGGGCTGGCCGTCATTGCGAAGCATGATGTCCACGCGGCCATACACAAGATCGCCGCACGACTTGAAGGCGGCCAGTGCGGCATCCTGCACGCGTGTCGTCGTCGCTTCATCGAATGGCGCCGGGCAGTGGTAGAAGGTCTTTCCGGTGCCGTGCATCCACGGGTACTTGTTGTTGATGTCGTAAAAGCCCTCGACCGGTTCAATGTGGATGATCGGCAGCACCTGATCGCCCAGCACACCGACGGTGAGTTCCTTTCCGGCTATGTATTCCTCCACCATCGTCGTGCTGCCGAAGCGCTTCTCGTCCTCCACCGCCGACCGCCACTCGGCGTCGGTATGGCAGATGTGGACGCCGACGCTGGATCCCTCACGAGGCGGCTTGGCGACCACCGGGAACGGGATCGTCAGCGGCTCCGAGCCATCGAGCGGATACTCCAGGGAGCGTGGCGTCGGCACGCCGGCGCCGATGAACCTTTGCTTGCTCAGGAACTTGTCGAAGGCGATGCGGCTCTCCTCGACACCCGCGCCCGTGTAACGGATGCCGCGCTGCTCGAGGATGGCTTGAATCTGGCCGTCCTCGCCAAACGTGCCGTGGATCAGATTCATCGCGATGAAAACGTCCGAAGGCACCTCGAAATCCGGCCCGCCGACATCGACCTCGACCACATCGGCGCCGAGAAACCGCAGGGCTTCACACACGCTCTCCGCCGTCTTGATGGACACTTCGCGTTCCGAGCCTGGGCCGCCTTTGAGCACGGCGATTTTCTTCTTCGTGAGATCGAGCATGGCGCGCATCCATGCAGCAGCAGCCGGGAGGCGCAAACTGAAATTCCCTTGAGCGGCCGCCGCGGTCGTTCGGGCCGGCACAGCATCGCGACGCGCGTTCCTGGCATGATCGGTTACGCACCGGCACATCGTGCCTGGTGCCGCCGGCCCATGCCGCCGATCAATAATCCACGGTCGGAAGCGCAAATGACCGGTCTGCGTCCCACGCGACGACCGCCAGATGATAGCCCTTCATGGAATCATGCGGCTCGCCATCGAGCGCCGACGAATAGTAAGCCGTGACGATCTGCCCGTCCGCGCGCTGCACGCTGCTCGGGTAACCGCCGTCGAGCCCGTTCCAGTCGATGACGCGGATGGGCGCGCTCCACGTCGCGCCGTCGTCCTTGCTGATCATGGCTTCGATTCCCTTGCGTCCAGGGTCAGCAGCGCGATCTCCATAGGTGAAGAGCACGCGGCCGTCTTTGAGCTTAAGCAGGTGGCCGTTCACACGCTGGAAGCCGGTGAGCTGGCGCTTCTTTGTCCACGTCCTGCCGTCGTCGGTCGAGGCAAACAAATCCATAAAGTCTCGGCCGGTCACGCCTGTGCCGCCGCGCGCGCAGGCGAGCCAGCGACCGCCGCCGAGATGCACGATGTTTGTCTCATTGTGCTCGGGGCCGATCACCACGGGGTCGCCCCACGTCGCGCCGTCGTCCTTGCTGCGATACAGCCACGACCGGAAGCGCCTGTCCTCATATTTGTCCAGCGGATCAAGCGTGCCGTAGATGCCCACGCATAGATCGCCGTCCTGCGCGATGGCGACATCACCGAAGGGCGTGCCAGGCTGTCGGCTCGGCAGCTTCGGCGGCACTGCATCCTTGGAAACGCACCACGTCCTGCCGCCATCGTGCGAGCGGCTGAGCCATGGCGCGAGCACGTCGTAGCGGAAGCTGCCGCGCGTGCGAGGTACACCGGGAGGCCAAAGGTTCGACCAGCCGGCGGTGAGCACGAGCAGATCGCCGTTCTTCGCGAGACCGGCGGCGTGATTCATGCGGATGGTCTCCGGCTCGTGCTGTGTCGCCGCACTCGCGAGACTCCATCGTGCGCCGCCGTCCTCGCTCAGCCAGCATTCGACGTCTCCGGGATGATGGCCGTGGCTGGCATTGTTAAATATGAAGGCCGCGAGCTTGCCGTCGGGCAGCAGCTTCAAATTCGGCCACGCGCAATGTTCCGGCGCCGTGATCACCGGTGCCGGCGCGGTGCCCTCGCGAGTGACGGCGCGCGGCAGCAGGAAGGATGCGTGTTTTTGCAGCGCGTCGGCTCGCATCGAGTCGCCGAAAGCCGCGAGGATCGCTTTCACGTCCGCCGGTTTGTCGTCGATCTTCACGTCGCCCTTCCAGTCGGTCGGGAGGTTCTCGATGGCAAACCGCGAGGCCGTGAGCGCGGCGGTTCTCGTGACCTGCGCCGGACTCGAATGCTCGCCGAGGCGGCGGAGCAGCACGTTGTCGATGATCAACTCCGCGCGCTGGCCTTCGCGCCCGGTGACGACGAAAGGATTTTGCGATGAGGAGAGGACGATCGCGTTCGTCACCTTGTAGCGGCCGTTGTCGAGGAAAAACAAATCGTGCCCGAGGCAATCCGCGATGAAGACGCGGTTGTAGCTCGTGTGCGCCGCCACCGTGTCCGTGATGCCAGTGCTGTTGCCGATGCTCACGAGACCATCGACGGAGTACTCCGCTGATTCGTGCGCGCTGACGCCGTCGTCCCCGCACTCCATGGCGCGGATGTTCTCAAAGCGGCAAGCGCGGCAGTCGCCGTGGATGTTGAAGCCGTCGTTGTAGGGATGCGTGGCGGTGAGGTTCTTGATGACAAGGTGCGCATTGTCACCGCTCATCTGCACGCCGGCGCTGCGCATCGGCGCGCGGATGTTTGCATCGGCCAGCTTCTTTCCCGCAGGCAGCTTCAGATAGAAGGTTCCGTAAATCTGCTTCGACGGCGGCTTCTCACGCGACGGATCTTTGACGAAGGTCCATTCATTGGGCTGCAATTCCTCCGGCCTCTTCAGCGGCTCCTGCCGCCCCTTCGACGTGCGTCCCATGTGATTCATCCTGCCGTTCCAAAGGAAGAACCAGCGGCCGATGATCGCGTCATCATTGCGGGCGATGAGGTTGTCATTGGCAAAGAGTCCTGGCGACACTTCCTTCCAATCCTCCACCTTGAGCGGATCGCTTCCCTCCAGCGTCGCGCCATGCCCGTCCAGCGTGATCGGCCTCCCCGGCTCGCCCTTCTTCCCGTAAAAGCCCGCGTAATCGTTATAGACCTTCGGCTCGAGATGAATGGTGTCTCCGGGCTGCGCGAGCTTGATCGCGAGCGCGATTGTCGGCGCGTCTTTGTCGATGCCGACTCGGATGTCGCGAGCGGAAAGCAGCGCACAGTGGGCGAAGAGCAGAGAGATAATCAGCTTCATTTCAAAGAGATTGGATCAGCGATTCGGAAGTACGTCGGCAGAAACGACGATTCCCGCACAAACGATCAAGACGGACGCAGGAGGCCGGGTAGCATCACGGCATGACGGGCTATCTGCGGCAGCTCCAGCGGGCGATCACGTTCATCGAGGAACATCTCGCGGAAGACCTGCGCCCTGATGCCATTGCGCGCGAGGCCGGGATGTCGATGTGGCATTTCCAGCGCATCTTCAGCGCGGCGCTCGGGCAGCCGCTGATGGATTATGTGCGGCGCAGGCGCTTGTCGTGCGCGATGCTGCGGCTCGGTTCGACAGCCGACCTCATTCACGACATCGCGCTCGACAGCGGCTTCGAGTCGCAGGAAGCATTCACGCGGGCGTTCAAATCGATGTTTGGCGTCACGCCGGGCGCTTGCCGCAAAAGCCGTGGCGCGGGTCTCGTTCCGCAGGCCGTCCCTCAGCTCACGGCTGATTATCTCTTCCACCTCCACCACTCCATCACCATGACACCCGCCATCCAATCGCTGCCCCCGCGCCTCGTCGTCGGGATCGAACGCCCGTTCATCTCCGCGCTCTCTCCGAAGCGCGACAACCACATCGTCATCCCGCAGCTCTGGCAGGATTTCGGAGCGCGCATCGCGTCGATCGAGCATCGTGCCAATGATCTGGCCTTCGGCGCGATCTGGTGTGACGAAGGCGATGGCGGACGCTGCCGCTACCTCGCGTGCGTGGAAGTCAGCTCTGCCGACGAAGTGCCAGACGGCATGGTGGCGCGCGAATTGTCAGGCGGGAAACATGCCGTCTTCACGCACAAGGGCCCGATGACCCGCTTCGACCGCACCGTCGGCTACATTTACGGCTCCTGGCTCCCACGCTCCGGCCACCAGCTCCGCGACGCGCCGGAAATCGAAATCTACGGCGAGAAATTTGACCCCGAATCGCCAGACTCCGAAATGGAGTACTGCCTGCCGGTCAAATAACGCACGGCCTCTGGCACGGGCATGGTCGGTCATCTGGCGCGTGTCCCCGTAAAGCGCCGTCCCGACTTTCAGCACCAACCGGCTACCTCGGCGACCGCTGTTCCATCAGGTGCTCTTTTGAAGCGACGGATCCTTTGCTCCAATCCTTGATCACATCGCCAAACATGTCGGCACGTCCGCCCATGAGCGGCCGCCCCGATTTGAATGCCTCACCCATCTCACGAAGACGGAAAGTTACTTCCTCCCACCCACAATCCTTGTCATCAGGCGGAGGGAATGCTTCGTAAAGCAATGCGCTGCCATGGGCACCGGCGGTGCCTGTTTTTTTCTCGCGAATCGCGTCGAGCCACGGTTTGAGAAACGCGGCGGACTGTTCCTCGACCATCGCCGCAAAGCGTTCCAGTTCACGGGCCTTTTGGTCTTCTGGTTTGAGGCGCTGATCCGTCTGCTTCCACGGCTCGGCGTATGGCGTGCGCTCTACGATCTCGAGTTCAAGCTCCCAGCCGGAAAAATCCACCCGCTGAAGGTTGTACGTCATGTCAGCCCAGTCGAAGAGCACGTTCTGCCGACGGTCCGGGCTTCTCGTCGTCCATGGCGCGTAGTGGAGCCGGATTTCCAGTTTGTTCTTCTCTGACCAGACATGGACGCGCGGAGAATTCGCGGTGCCAGTCGAGCCTGTAGGAACCGGCTGCATCGAAAAATAGAACTGCTCGACCGGCCCGAACTGTTCTTCGTTTGGAGATCCTCCCCCTTCGACGATCCGGCTCAGAACTTCGGCGGGAGATCGCGTGAAGCCCAGTTGCGACCGTCCCCAGTTCTGAACGGTGTCACACAAGATCAGCAGAGCAGCCACGGGATCACGAAGCGCATCGACCTTCGGATGGCGCGTGTTGTGAAAGGCGATCGCCCGCACCGCCGGCCGGTAATCGATTTGGTCCTTGGTTCCGATTTTGGCCAGACTGTGGTCGAGATGCCCGGCCGTTATCAGTCCATGATCACCCTTGGCAATTCCCGTGTCATCTTTAAGTCCCTCAATGTCCGGCACCACCCCGCAGAGTTGCTGGCTCAATTCCTTCACGCTGGCATTCACAGCCTTTGTGAAATGGCCGATGGCATCGTGATTCTTAAAGTAGTCCAGGAGCCTCAAGGTCCCGCCGAGGATGTCGATGCCATAGGCCGTGTCGTGGGTCAGCGCCGCGAGCCACCAGTTTGCCAGAAACTTGCGGGCGTCCTCGGGCACGTGCCACCGGGCGGCCTCCTCAACCCGATTCGATGCAGCAGCCGAAGCCTCTGCCTTGGCGGCGGTACATTTGGCAACAAGCACATCCGCCAATGTCGCTGGAGTAGCTGCGTCGGGATGGCTCAAGAGCATCCAATGACCGATCAGGCAGACTTCGATGGTGTGAAAAAAGTGGTCGCGGTATCGCTGCTTAAGCGTGTGCAGCGCCGTCTCGCCACGGAGCGTCTGCCGCAGATGCACCCCCAGATCAAGACGGTCGGGCACGCCGAGGATTTGGTGGGCGTAACCCGCCAGCGCCTGAATCAGCGTTTCAATCCGCTCTGCCGTCCACGGCTGGTCCGCCAGCAACACCGTCGCCAGCCGTCCCAGCGCCGCCGGATACTCGAGCAATTGCCTCTGCAGCGGATGCTGTTCCCAATCAGCGCGTAGCCGCTTCAACGATTCATCGATCGCCCGCGCCAGCCAGAATCTCAGCAGCTTTCGCTCGTAGCGGCGGCGTTCGTGTTCTTCATCCGAGGGATTTGGGGCGTAGGCGCCCGCAGTTGTGTTGTTGTGCTTTGCGGCTTGGTGGCTGAAGTCTAGAGGACGTACCGAGATCCCATCGAGGCAGGAGACGGCTAGATCCAGTCCCTCCAGTGCCTTGTTTCGAAGCTCTTGACCCTCCGCCGAGTCAGCGATCGCGAAATGCGAGAAAAATGGGGAGATCCAAAGGTGGAGTGCGCTCAACGCACGAATTGTTTTGTTGTCGCCTTCCAACTGAGGACAACCACCTATTCCGGGACAGTTTATGCACCCTGGTTCCTGACAACTGGGCCTGACGCTGCATATCGAATCTGCAATGTCCTGCAACCCGTTCGCAGCCTTTACACAGTCCAATTTGCCGTCATCGAGAGGAAAACTTCGGCCTGGCACGAAGTCGTCGAGGAATCCGCTGAATTCCAAAGGAGTGACAGGCCAAACAACCGTATGACGGTATATAGCTGGCATCGATCCCTGAGTTGCTGGCTGCCTCTTCAGCCATCGTCTGGCGTGTAGTACGGCGGCCTTGCTGCTAAACCAGAGTCCAAGAACATCGCTCAGTTCATCACTGATCTCGGACACTGTTTCACCCTGGGGATCACTAAATTCATTATCGTGAAACGGATCGATGGCGTACACCCAGGCGCTCATGCCCCGGGCAATCCGCCAGCCGCTCGAGGGCCAAACCCTTTGTAAAATCAACGGCACTCCATTTCCGTCGGACCGGAGTTCCTTGTTCCCCGAGGGCCGTGATGCCTTTGGGAACAAGGCTTGCACGCTTTTGCGACTGTACTGCAACGACGAAAGCTTTCGTCTACGAAACGACTCCAGTTTCGTGCTTGATTGGCGATCAAGCTTGATGAACAAGCCCCCCCCCCATCTCTGGCACCAGACACCCGTGTCCGATCGTCCGGTTCTGGGCATGCTGCTCACATTCGCGGGCGATTCAGAATTCGACACTGCCGTCGCCATGTTCGTCATCAGCTTGTCGATCTTCTGCGTTAGCTCAGAGAGTTGTTCTGCCTCCAACGTGCCCCCCACATGGTATCTTGGTTTGGCTATCTGCCCGGGAAGTTTCAGGAGCAAGCCGACAGCCCTCGCATTCATCGTTGAGTTGAGAGCACTCAAGAAGCCAAACGCGCAACGATAGACCCCCTTCTCCACATCCCGTTCGAGAGATTGAAGTTTCGCACGAATAGCGCCTTTAAACTCTTGCTTATGATCAGCCATCGCCATGACTCAGAGTTGCTTACTATCACCTGGTTCACCGAGTTTGGATTCGCCAAGGATTCGGCCGATTTTCTCGACGTCGTCCGGCTTTTGGAACCAACCGAGATAGACCCCATGCTGAGTAATGCCGCAATCGACCATTGCGTTCTCTCCTTCCACACGGTCCGTTGCCGAGAGAATAGCATAACGCCAGTGATTGAGCCAACCCGCCTTCGCGGCCTCCTCCAAAAACAACAGTCCTCCATCGTGAACGATCAAGCTCCGCCAGGTACTGTTTAACCCGGCAAAGTCCTCCTTCAATCTTTGGATGTCTTCCTCGGCAGGTGTCGTCTCCTCGTGGACTTCTCGAATCTTCCGCGAGAGGCTCTCGCGCTCGTTTTCCAGTTTTCGCAGCACACCCAAATCGTCCTCGTAAGCCGGAAGCATGTCATCGATGAGTGCCAGGCGAATCGCCTGGTGTTTGGCGGTCGCGAACCCGATTGCTTTTTCAATCGTTTCTGCGACAAGCGGGTCCCATTTCGCATCTTTAGCCATCTTCGCCAGTTGCGAGCTTCTGACCGGGTCGTCTTCGACAATCAAGACCAGCGGACACTCTTGTCCGGTTGTTCCTGATTCGATGTCTGCTAGGTGGGCGTCGCCATGAGCAGCGCCAGAAGGGTTTGGTGTCCGATCTTTCGTGGTGGTGCCGGTGATCATTGGTTGGAAAGCAAAAGAGGGAGCAGCACCGTTACAGTAGTCTCGAAAATCTCAACTGGCGGCTTGTCATGGGTAAACCCTAGCGGCCCCTTACTGTCAATTGTTAGAGTGCCACCACATCCCTTGATCAGCGAATCAGATTGGGCAAGACCAAGCCCCTGCCCGGGCCGCTTGCGCTTCCGGTCATTCTTGAGGACTTCAATGGCGCGTTTTGCGTATTTGAACAAGGCCGGGCGCTCGGCGGATTTGAAGCCGACACCTTCATTTCTAATGCTCACTTCAAGATAAACTTGGGATGAGACCCTGAGTCTGATGTTGACGGCCTTGTTTAAAAACGAGTACTTCACCGCATTGTCCAACAGATTGGTAAAGGCCTTTCGGAGGTGTGAGATAACCGAGAACACCTCGCAGGAGCACCCGTCTGGACGAGGGGCTAATTTCAAATCAATCATCTTCTCCCGTGCACGGGCTTCAAAGTGTTTCAACATGGTTTCGGTGAGTTGATACACATCAACCGGCTCGGGTTCCATTTTCGTCGTCGCCTGCAACATCAACGCATCGGACTGAGCGGTTTGCAGATAGGAGCGCACCTGATCGCAGAGCGCGCGCCGTTCTTTTGAAATGTCGGCATTTGCGTCGCCAAGGCGGGCGATGTCGTGCAAAGTGGAGAACGCATTTTGAAGCGGGGTCTTGAGGTGGTGGCCGGTGAACGAAACCTGCTTGCGAAACTCCTCCTGCTGCGCACGCTGCTGTTCCATCAACGTGCCTCGATGGGCGTACGCACCGATCGCCGAGGCACACCCTACGACCAACTCCGTCTGCGCCTGCAAGGCATCATTGTGCAAGCCTGTTGGCGGGCCGCCGACAATGACGAGAACGACCGACAGGAGATTTTTCCCCCCGCTCGACTCATCGAGCCGGTAAGTCCAAAGATTTTTTGCAGGAAGCCAGGACATTGCCTGCCGCCAAGCGATGGCTTTGGCTGAACTTACGGAGTACTCGGTCCACCGATTCGAGGGCACATCCAGCGACACATGGATGCTGACCTTGTTGCGGGTCGCGCGAAAAGCTGGCGGGGCGTCAAGAGGCGCGCCACATGTGCCGGACGCTGCCAGAACCTCGTAGTCTTCGCCGCGGCGGACCATGAAGAATGAGGGCCGCCCCCCCAAAACCAACTCCAGATCGGTCAGCACCTTGTTGGCCGGCTTCACCCATCCGTCTGGGTTGGAGGAAAACACGTCTGCCAAGGCATCATTAACTGCAACGATGGCCGCCTGAATCTCCCGATTGAGTTTTGCTTGGTAAAGTTCGTCTATCGTTTCTTGCACAGCAGCGGTGAATTCCGTGAACGCTTTCTTAAAGTCAGCGATGTTGTTCGCCGGTTTGGCTGCCTTCCTGAGTTCAGACATCAATTCGTTCACCTTCAGGTCGAGCCCTTCACCGTAGTCGGGCGCCGGCTCAAGCCTGTCTCCGCTGTCTTCCCTGCCAGCAAGCAGGTGGCGCAATCGGGACTCGGTTTGTGCGAGCTGGCGTTCGTTTTCCTGCTCACTGAGTTGCCCTGCAAACAGGACACCGGCGGTTTTCCCGCAGAGCGTGAAACCTCGGCGCATATCAAGCAGCCCCATGTGGCACTTGTAAGGTTTGACGGAGTTCTGCCCAGTATCGTAAACCTCTTTCGCCCGGCGATCATCGCATGCGACGCAAAGTGCGTCGCAGGGCCGCTTGCCATCCACCGTGATGTCACGAAATGCCCGGCAAAACGGGTTCCAATAGTCACGCAAATCCTTGCCGCCTCCGTATTCTGCATCCAAATGATGAAACTTGTTCCCATCCGGTGGTGGCTTGGTCTTGTGGTTATAGAGGAGTGTCATTCCCACCCGGTCCTGATGGTAGAAGCCGCGCAGCAAGACCTGGAGGACTTTTTTGGGTATCACGTCCAGCAGTGAGTCGGGATCAAGGGCTTTGAGAAAGGATGAAAACAGGTTCATGGGAGCGAACCGATGCGGCGGGCGGCACTACACCGGTGCGTTTTCAGAACGCAAGCAGAGTTTCACCGCATTCGCCACCGGTATTGTGACTTGGTTCCCCAAGTCGAAAACATCAAACACCGAGCATTTTTGGCGGGAGCGTCGGTTGGGTTGTATGCGATCACTCCAGCGGATGCACGGGACCGCAGATGCGCTCGCGATCCAAGCGCAGTTCCACCGCGACTTTGTCGCCGTCGCCTTTGCTTCCTCGGATCTTCTTCGGCACCGGCAGCAGCGTGCGATTCCTTTTCGTGTCACGCCAGATCGTGGTCTCCCACGTCTTGCCATCGACCGTGGCGATGACGGGTGTCATGCCCCATGAGCCGGTGACGGGCGGGCGCAGGCGGGCGGGCAGCGGCGCAAAGGTCCAGCCGCCTTTGCCCTCAATCGTGAAGAGCGTGGCGGCGAAGCGGTGGACTTGATCGAATGGATCTCGTTTGTGGTTCACCGTGAGATTACTGGCATCAAGGCCGGTTCCTCTCTTCCGCTTGCGGCTCGAGCATTCCCCCTAGCCGCGCAACATCCAAGGCACGCGAGCGTTCCAGACAGGCGTGAAGAGGCATCGGAAAACCGCACGCATGCTGGCGCTCATCGTGCTCGCCGTTTTCTCCGCCTGCCGCGGCGACGACAAGCCGCAGCAGCAGCCGGCCAAAGCTGACAGCGCCGCAAACCCTGCCGAGGCTGCGAAGAATGCGCCGAAGAAAATCGAGCCGCCAGTGAAGCCGCCCACGGAGGCTGAACTCCGCGCGACGATCACTCGAGGCCTCGGCTTCATCGCAAAGGCAGGCGATCAATGGATGGAGGAAAAGAGCTGCAACAGTTGCCACCACATTCCGCTGCTGCTCTGGGGCCATCGCGAGGCGAAGCGGCGCGGGTTTGCCGTGGATCAGCCGAAATTCGACGAGTGGCGCGCGTGGGCTGCGGAGCGAGCTGCGGACAAGAAACCCGGTCTGGAAGAAGCGGCGCTCATGATTCTCGCCCTGCCGGAGCGGCCCGCGCCGGAGCTGGTGAAGCTGCTCGCCGCCGATCAGCAAACCGATGGCACCTGGAAGCCGGCCGGCCAGTTTTCCACGATGCAAATGCGTGGCGCTGCGGACGCGCAGGCAAATGCCACGCGGCTGAGCCTCATCGCACTCGCCACCGCGCCATCCGCAGCAAATGAATCAGAGGCTGCCCATCAAAAGGCCGGCATCGTCTTGCAAAAGAAGGACGCGCCAACTTCGATGGAGTCGATGGTGTTTCGCGCGCTATTCGCCCGGCGCGGCGGCAAACCAGAAGAGGCCGGCACACTGACGAAGGACATCATCAAGCAGCAGCGCGGCGACGGCGGCTGGAGTTCGTTCATCGGCGAGAACATGAGCGACCCGCTCGCCACGGGCCAGGTGCTTCATCTGCTGCAGGGGTCGGCGTCGGATGGTGCGAGCGCCGACGCAATCGCCCGCGCGCAGCACTGGCTGCTCAAGACGCAGCGCGACGATGGAAGCTGGCTGAGCGACATCACGCACATCAGCAAGATCGACCGCAGCGCTCCGGCGAGGGCGAAGTCCTTCAAGGACGCCACGGAGATCTACCACTACTGGGGCAGCGCATGGGCGACGATCGGATTGCTGCAAGGCATGCCGGTGAGGGAGGCTGGCGCACGATGACTGGCCGGTCTGGGGGCGCGGCTTAGGGCAATCCTTGAGAGGTGATCACAAGGGCTGAAAATTCAATCTTTGGGATTGACGGATCCGGCCAAATAGGCTGAAAATTCAGCCCATGAAGAAATTGCAGCATTTAAGCCGGCGCGAGCGCGAGATCATGGACATCGTCTTCGCCAGGGCGGAGGCCACGCTCTCGCAGATTCTCGAAGAAATGCATGAGCCGCCGACGCGGCCCGCGCTGCGCTCGATCCTGACCATACTGGAGACAAAGGGCCATCTGAAGCACCGGCAGGAGGGGCGCGAGTTCATCTACCTGCCCGTCCACTCGCGGGAAAAAGTCGGGCAGTCCACGCTGAGCCGCGTGATCGGCACGTTTTTCGGCGGCTCGCTGTCACAGGCAGTGGCCTCCTATTTGAGCGATCCGAAGACGCGCCTGCGCGACGAGGAGATCGCGGAGCTGAAGGCTTTCATCGACCAAGCACGCAGCAAAACGAAACCACGCCGCTGAACCACCATGAACCTCGAAACGACCGCTCACAACTTCACCGCCTGGCTGGCGGATGTCACGCTTCAGTCAACCCTCATCCTCGCCGCAGCCGGCGTCATCGTCATGCTCAGGCCGCGCATGGCGGCGGCGCGCAGGCATTTTTTGCTGGCGGTGTCGTTGATGGCCGCGCCCGTGCTCATGCTGTGCGGCGGTCTTGCGCCAGCGTGGCATCCGTTTGGCGAGGCCACGCCCACTGTGCGCGTGACACTGCCAGAAGTGCCGACGATGCGCACGACGATCTATCCGGATGGCAGGCAGATCGAATCGCCCGTTTCATCCAGCAAGGCAGCCGAGGTCACAGCCAAGCCGCCCTCACCGCCAGCGCTCGCGTTGCCGCTCATCTGGCTCGCGGGCATTGGCATCGGCCTCTTGGGACTGGGCAAAGCGGCGATCGATCTGCGCAGGCTGCGGCGCGCCGCATCGGCCGAAAGCGACGCACGGCTGCTGAGCCTCTTCCGCGAAGCCCAGCGTTTACTGAACGTGGCGCTGCCTGACGCCGCTCTGCTGCGCGGCTCCAAATGCACGGTGCCGATGACGTGGGGCTGGCGGCATTGCACAGTGTTGCTGCCTGGGGAAGCGACGGATTGGTCGGACGCGCGGCTGCGGCTGGTGCTGCGGCATGAGCTGGCGCACATCGCTCGCGGGGATGTGCTTGTGACGTTTCTCACCACGGTGTCGGCCTTGCTGCTCTGGTTTCATCCGCTGGCATGGCTGACGTGGCGCGCGTGCAATCTGGCGCGCGAGCAGGCGTGCGATGACCTGGCGCTGCGGCACGCGGAGTCGAGCCGGGAGGATTTCGCGGACGAGTTGCTCTCCGCCGTCACCGATCTCGGCGGCTTCCGCCGCTGCATCCTGCCGCTCGCCCTGGCGATGGCGGCATCGCCGCGCGCACGCGCGCTGAAGCGCAGGCTGGCCGGCATTCTCGATGAAGCGCGCGAGCGGGATCCATGGCCGGAGTCGCAGCGCACGATCATGATCATCGGCGCGGTCGCCTCGGCATTTGCGCTTTCAGGACTGACGGCTTGCCGCACGGTCGGCCATGCGGCGGGCCGCTCGAGCACGGCGCAGGTGCAGATCGCCACCAAGGTCATCGAGATCACCACGAAGGGCGATTCGACGCCGCTGAGCGACATGGGCTTGTCCGTCGGCGATGGTGCAGGCCTGCAAATGATCGGCACTCACGATGAGAAGGCGATCGCCGAGCTGGTGAAGAAGCTCAGCCGCAAGAAGGGCGTGGAGCTTTTGAGCGCGCCGAGCGTGACGACAAAGAACAAGCACATGGCGAAGGTCGAGGTCGTGCGCGAGTTCACTTTCCCCAGCGAATTTGATCCGCCGAAGCTGCAGTACAATCCGCCGACGCTGGCTGGTGCCAAAGGCAGCGCGCTCAAGCTTGCACCCGGCCAGAGCATCTCCGCCACGCCCACGACGCCGACCGCGTTCGAGATGAGGCCTGTCGGCGTGCGCATGGAGGTGACTCCCGAGACCATGCGCGACGGGAGCATCGATCTCGAAGTCGAACCCGAGCTGACGGAGTTTGAGGGCTTCAAGAATTGGGGCGAGCCCATCAAGGCCAGCGTCGCTGGCGCGGATGGAAAAGTCCGCGAGGTCACGCTCTCAGAGAACAAAATCGAGCAGCCCCTGTTCAGCACGAGGAAGATCCGCACGAGTGTCTCACTGCCCGACGGCCACGCGGTGATCCTTGGCGGGCTGATCCGCGCGGATGTGAATGACAAAACCAAGGAACAGCTCAAACGGCATGTGTTCTTCATCGTGCAGGCGAAGGTGCTGCGGCCGTGACGGAAGCGGCGCGGTGACCGCGTGCTGAAGCGGCTGCTCAGCCGCCGATCTCGTCGCGCAGTTCCGCAATCATGCGCAGCGGCAACGCCTCCACCTTGTCATGCACGGGATAGCGTTTCTCGCCGGGATGCACGATCCACGCGCGCCGGAGCTTGCGGTCCGCCAGCGCGATGTGGAGTGACTTGGTCATCTTGGGACCGTCGCCCACCTTGAACTCGACACCGTACGCTGCCGATCGCGTGAGCGACGGAGCCCGCCAAGGAGCCGGGGCTTCCTTGCCCGTTCCGTCGGATACGCTTCACCGAGCAAACACGCCGGGACTACGGCGGGGATGTCGCTGCTCCGTCCAAGGGGGGCACCTCGTGATCCCGGGGCTGTGCTTGAGCGCCCCCGAAAAATGGAGCAGGGCGGACTCTCCCAAGTCCGCCCTGCCATGGCCCCTTGCGGGACCAACCCGTGCGGCGTTGCCGCCGGGAATTCTTTCGGCGTGCCTGTCAGCGCGTATGCGTCTTCATCATGTCTTCGAGCCGCGTGACGCCGCGGCGGATGCGCGCCTTGATGGTGCCCAGAGGCTCATGGAGCCGCTCTGCCACCTCGGCCTGCGTGAGGCCGCCAAAGTAGGTGAGCTCAATGGCCTGTTGCTGATCCGGCGTGAGCCGCGTGACGGCGCGCCGCAGCAGCGTGTCGCGCTCCTTGACCTGGAGCAAATCGTGGCCGGAGTCGTCGAATTCAGGCTGCGTGACCTTGTGCTCGGTGCCAAAGTCTTCACTCAGGCGCGCGCGGCGCTGCTTGGAGCGGATACGGTCGATGGCGCGGTTCTTGGCCAGGGTGGTGAGCCAGGTGAGAGGCTTGCCCTTGCGAGGCTCGTAAAGGTGGGCCTTCTGCCAGAGCTGCACGAGCACCTCCTGCATGATGTCCTCCGTGTCGTGGTGATCGTTGAGCACCTTGGAGATGGTGGAGAACAGCAGACCGCCATAGCGGCGGTAAAAAAACTGGAAGGCCGCCGCGTCCTTGTGCGCAATGCGCTCCATCAGCCGCATGTCTTCTTCGGCTGTGGCGTCGGTTTCGGTCTCGACAGGAGTTGTTGTCATGGACGGATCTAGCCCGGACTTAGGTGAACTTTACTAGTAACGAAGTCAAGCCCGGTGTGGATGCAAAGTTTTCGACGGGTATGACGGCTGGCCGCAAATTCTATTCCTTCTTTTCTCCGGTGCCTGCCGGCGCGGCCGATGCGGCCGGTGTCGATGCCGGTGCGGCGCGACCGTTCATCTGCTGCCGGGAAGCGCTCGCGGGCAGCCATTTGTCGGGGCAGCCAGCCTTCACGAGCACCTCGCGCAGGGAGACCGGCCCTCCATTCTGCCGCCTGCTCTCCTCGGCGGCCTCCATGAACGCGTAGATCTCCAGCGTCTGCACCGCGCTGACCGGCGGTTGCTTCGTCTGGAAGAACTTCACGATCTCCCGCAGCATCGGCGTGTAGTCGCCCTGCGTCTTCTGCTCGATGACCTGCTGCTCGCCGCCAAAGCGGATGACTTTGTATTTGTTCGAGTCCATGGGCAGGAAATGCAGGGCGTGGAGCGTGCCCGTGCGCCCACCGGCCCACATGCCGGTGACCACGGTGACGCCTGGCGTGGCCGTGCTCACCACGCTCTGGCAGCCGCTGCCCATCACCGTGAAGAGCGCCTCGGTCGGATGGATGCCGTAGAAAAAGAGATCCGGGTGATGCTCCAGCAGACGTGCCGGCCCGTACGAAAGCGCAGCCGGCGCAGGCACCGGCTCGGCAGCGGCCACATCCACCACGCCCGGATACCACCGCACGGCGGAGGCGCTGAACAAGGGCACGCCGGTCTCGTCGGCCAGCTTGTAAATGGCGACGGCATCCTTGAGGGAGGCGGCCACCGGCTTGTCGAGGAAAAAGGGCTTCTTGAGCGCAATGACCTGCTTGGCCTGATCGAGATGCGGCCTGCCATCGAGGCTGAGCACCAGCACGGCATCGACCGTCGCGCAAAGCTCGGCCACGCTGCCCACGATTCTCACACCGTACTTGTCCCGCACGGTGGCGGTGAAGCCATCGACGCGAGACCGGCTCTCCTCCAGATCGGGGCTGCTCGCCGGGAACGCCGCCACCACCCGCCCTCCGGGAATATGGTTCGGATTCGCCGTGTCATTCAGCCGCATGGTGAACTGCTCGGCGTGGGAGGTGTCCAGCCCGATGATGCCGATGCGCAGGTCCGCCGCTGGTGTCTGTGCTTTCATCTCCCCGCGGCAAAGGAACACCGATGCAGTCAGGATGAGGATGCATGCGCGCTTTGCCATGCCGCATTCTTGATGGATCGGGCGGCAATGCAACTGTGGAGTCGGATCGGTGCGCATCGGGCGGAGCGACGGTGTTTTTGCGGCCGCCCCGCTTCATGACGAGCGGGTGCGCCGCAGCACGCGCAGGCGCTCGCGGCCTTCACGGCCCTCGAATGCCACGTCGGGAACGTAGTCGTCGAGCACCTCGAAGCCATCCGCGAAGAGCGCGTCGAGATCGGGCACGCTCAGCGGATAGGGCGGTCCGCTGGATCCCGGATCGAGCGCGGGATTGATGAACCACACGCCGACGATCAGGCCGCCGGGCTTCAAGGCGGACTCCACGCCGCGGCGGTACTTTTCACGCAGGGCGGGTTCCATGCCGCTGAGGCAGGTATGCTCCATCACGACGTCAAATGCACCGCGCAGCGCGGGCGCGAGATCGAAAAGGTCACCGGTGACGAAGCGGTCCGCCACGTCCGGGTAGCGCTCCCGTGCCTCGCGGATGGCGGTGGGCGCGATGTCCACGCCCAGCACATCGACGCCGGCCTTCGCGAGCGCCGCCACGTCATTGCCACGCCCGCAGCCGGGCACCAGCACGCGGCCGGAGAGCGGATGCCGCGCGACGTATTGCATCAGCGGCGGCGACGCGTGACCGCGATCCCAAAACACATCTCCTGCTCGGTAGCGGTCTTCCCACGGATTCCCCGTCCCCGCCGCGGCATCCGGCTTCTCATTCATGGCTGGCGTCTGCATCACCCCTGCTATCAACCATCCGCCACCAACTATCAACCCACTCACGCGGTTGACTCGCCCGCGATGATCCACACTGTGCGCGCCCATGTCCATGTCCGACAAGCTCGCTGAAATCATCGCGCACAAGCGCACCGAAGTGGAGAAGATCCTGCCGCTGGCGGAAAAGTACCGTGCCGCTGCGGCGCTGCGGAATGATTTCCGCTCCCTCTCCGCCGCCCTGACGAGCGATCCCGCGCGCCTCGGCCTCATCGCGGAAGTAAAGCGCGCCTCCCCCTCCGCCGGCACCATCAGCGCGGACTTCGACTACCTGACCATCGCGCGCACCTACGACAAGGCGGGCGCGAGCGCCATCTCGGTGCTCACGGACGAAAAGTACTTCCAGGGCCGGCTCGAGTACCTCACGTTCATCCGCCAGGAGGTCTCCGTGCCCGTGCTGCGGAAGGATTTCATCGTTCACGAAGCACAAATCTACGAAGCCGTGGTCGCCGGCGCGGATGCCATCCTGCTCATCGTCGCCGCGCTGGACCAGCCGACGCTCGTGCGGCTGCTGGACGCCGCGCACACCTACCAGCTCGAGGTGCTCGTCGAAGTGCATGATCTGCCCGAGCTGGAGCGCGCGCTCGACACCGACGCGCGGATCATCGGAGTGAACAACCGCAATCTGAAGAGCTTCACCGTCGATCTCGCCGCGACGGAATCACTCGCCGAGGAAGTGCCCGACGACGTGGTGCTCGTGAGCGAGAGCGGCATCAAGAGCGTGGCCGACGCCGAGCGCCTGGCCGCGGCGGGAGCCGACGCGCTGCTCATCGGCGAGACGCTCATGCGCAGCGACAACCTGCTCGTGGACCTGCCCCAGTTCATGTGCCTCAAGCCTGTGTGAACGCCCCGCAAGATGCGGTGCGTGATTCGCTTTGCACCGCGCGTCTGCCAGGGAGAATCGTGTGCCGCGATGAGATCCCCCATGTCCGTAGCCTTTTGTTTCATGCTGCTGCTCGCCGCGCAGCATTGCCATGCCGACACGCCGCTGGAGGTCACGCTCGTGTCCGAAGTGACCTCAATCCAGCCGGGCCGGCCGTTCTACGCCGGGCTGCACCTGCATCACGGGCCGGCGTATCACAGCTACTGGAAGTATCCCGGCATCGTCGGCGTGCCCACGGGCGTGACGTGGAAGCTGCCGCGCGGCTTCGAAGCCGGGGAGATCGAGTGGCCGGAGCCCGAACCGGTGCTGATGTTCAAGATCAAGGCACAGGGCTTCGAGCGCGACGTGGTGCTGCCGGTGAAGATCACGCCGCCGGCGAATCTCAAGCCAGGCGAAGTGGTGAAGCTCGAAGGCAAGGCATCGTGGATGTCTTGCGCCCGCACCTGTCATCCAGGCTTCACGGACATCTCGCTCTCGCTGCCGGTGAGTAACGACGCGCCCGCCTTCGATGAGAAGTGGCGCCCGGCCTTTGAAAAGGAGCGCAGCCTCGCCGCGCGACCAAGCGATGCATGGCAGACGGCTGCCACCGAGTCAGGCATGACCGTCGTGCTTACCGTGACGCCGGTGCGGTCCGGCGCGCGCAAGTTCACCGCCGACCAGACGCAGAAAATCATCTTCTTTACCGAGGACGGCTGGATCGACTCCGACAAGCCGCAGGTCATCCGCCTCAATGCCGATGGCTCCATCGCCATCACCCTCACGCGCAGCGATATCTACCTCGGCAAGGAACCACCCCGCACGCTCGCCGGTCTCCTCCAGAGCCGCGACGGCTGGCTGAATGACGGGAAGCTCGCATCTCTGTCTATTTCACCAACGATCGGGCGGTAGCGGCCGTGACGGCCATGCCGTTTCCCTGGGCGAGCAAGAAACCCGCAGCCTGACCGGTTTTACTCAGCCGAGTTCACCATGCGTCCATATCTCCTTTCCGTCGCTTCCGTCCTTTGCGTCCTTCTCTCCGCGATCACCCACGCGCAAAGCGTCAAACCCGACGACATCGCCGGCAACGAGGCGGTGAAAAAGATCATGGAGACGCGGCCGGGGCGTGGGGTGATGCGGGATGACACGCCGCCGACGGTGCCGCAGGAGGCGGTGAAGAAGTTTCAGACGCGGCCCGATGTCGCCATCGACCTCATGGCGAGCGAGCCGGAGGTGCGGCAGCCGCTTTACGCGAGCTGGGATTCGAAGGGTCGCATGTGGGTGAATCAGTACATCCAGTATCAATTTCCCGCCGGGCTGAAGATCGTGAGCTACGACCAGCACTTGCGCGCGAAGTTCGACAAGGTGCCCGAGCCGCCGCCGAATGGTGCGAAGGGCGCGGATGTCATCACGGTGTTCGAGGACACGGACGGCGACGGATTTTTCGACAAGCACACCGATGTGATCAAAGGCCTGAACATCGCCAGCTCGGTCATCACGGGCGCGGGCAGCATCTGGGTGATGAATCCGCCGTATCTGCTGCGCTATCCCGACGCGAACGATGACGGCATGCCAGATGGCGACCCGGAAGTGGCCCTGCGCGGATTCGGTCTCGAAGACACGCACTCCGTTGCGAGCAGCCTGCAATGGGGACCCGACGGCTGGCTCTATGGGGCGAACGGCAGCACGACGACTGGCAACGTGAGCAGCACCGCGACGAAGAACGTGAAATGGGAAGGCCAGTGCATCTGGCGCTACAATCCGAAGTCGAAGATCTTTGAAATCTACGCGGAAGGCGGCGGCAACACGTTCAGCCTCGACATCGACAGCAAGGGTCGCGTCTTCTCTGGCACAAACGCGGGCAATCGCGGCATGCACTACGAGCAGGGCAGCTACGGCATCAAGGGCTGGGGCAAGCACGGCCCGCTCACGAATCCGTATGCGTTCGGCTGGTTCGAGCACCTCGCACACGAGGGCGACAACCGCCGCTTCTCGCAGGCCTACACGATTTATGAAGGCGGATTGCTCGGCTCGGCCTACGACGGGAAAATCATCTCGCCAAACTCGCTGTTGAACCTCGTTTATGTCAGCGAGCGCATTCCTGTCGGCTCGACGTTTCGCACGAAAGATGAAACGAATCTCGTCACCACGCCCGATCGTTGGTTTCGCCCCGTGTGGGCCGGTGTCGGACCCGACGGCGGATTCTACATGGCCGACTGGTATGACACGCGCCTCAGTCATGTGAGTCCGGTGGACGATTGGGACAAATCCAATGGCCGCATCTATCGCGTGCGCCCCGCCAGCGGCGTGCCGAAGCTGAAGCCCTTCGATCTGCACAAAGCCACCGGCGAAGAACTCATCGGCTACCTTTCCCACGCGAACGAGTGGTTCCGCAAACAAGCCGCGAACGAGATCGCCTGGCGCGATATGAAGGATCTGCTGCCGAAGCTCATCGCGATGGCGAAGAGCAACGACGAGCCTCACGCGCTCGATGCGTTGTGGGCCGCCGACATGCTGGGCGGTGTCGATGATGAACTCGCCGCCTCGCTGTTGTCGCACAAAGACATCTATGTGCGCCGCTGGGCCGTGCGCATCATCGGTGACAAAGGAAAGACGTGGGAGAAATCCACCGCTGCGGTGGCTGCGCTCGCGAAAAGCGAAACCAATCACGAAATCCGCGCTCAGCTCGCCGCAAGTGCGAAGCGATTGGCGGCCAAAACGGCGATGACGATTCTGCGCGGCCTGCTCGACTACTACGACCAGGAGAAGGACGATCATCTGCCGCTGCTTGTGTGGTGGGCGATGGAGAACAAGGCCGAGAAGGGTCGCGACGATGTGCTCGCGTTCTTTGCCGACAGAGATGTCTGGAGTCGCAAGATCACGCGCTCCACTCTCGCCACGAATCTCGCGAAGCGTTACGCCCTTGCCGGAGGTGAGACGAATCTGCAAAGCTGCGCGAAGCTCGTCTCGCTCGCGCCGGATGACGAAACGCGCGGCTTAGTCGTCGCTGGCATCGCATCGGCTTTTGAAGGTGCCGAGATGCCGAAGCTGCCCGACGCGCTCGCTGCGGCGCTGAACGACTATTTGAAGAAGCAATCCGGCGGCGATCTCGCGCTCGCGCTGCGCACCGGCGATGAAAAGGCGCTCAAGGACGCGCTCAAGATTCTCGGTGACTCGAAAGCACCGAGCGCCAAGCGCATTGCCATCGCGAAGGTGCTCAGCGAACTCGGCAAGAAGGAAGCCGTCGCGCCGATCATCGCGATTCTCTCGAAGGAAAGCGGCAACGAAGGCCTGAAGCGCGCCGTGCTCCAGTCAGCGGCAAAGTTTGACGACAAACGCATCGCCGAAGCGCTGCTCACCGGTTGGGAAGGACGCATCGCCGGCGATCCAGCGCTGCGCGAGACGGCGCTGCGCGTGCTCGCCGGCCGCAAGGAATGGGCGCAGATCACGATGGCCTTCGTCGATGAGTGGAAGGTGCCCGCGAAGCATTTCTCAATCGATGTCGTGCGCCAGCTCAGCCTTCACAACGACCCGCGCATCAATGCGAGCATCGAGAAGCATTGGAAGGGCCTGCTCATGGTCGCGCCGACGGCGGAGATGATCAAAGAAGCAGGGCGCATCAAGGAACTGCTCAAGGCCGGCGGCGGAGATGCCTCTAAGGGCAAGGTGCAGTTCACCGCGCGCTGCTCGGTGTGCCACAAGCTCTTCGGCGAAGGCCGGGACATCGCGCCCGAGCTGACGCCGTATGACCGCGGCAACATGGACTTCTGGCTCAATGCGATCCTGACGCCGAGCCTGGAGATTCGCGAAGGCTTTGGCGCTTACATCGTGAAGCTGAAGAACGGCCAGCTCCTCACGGGCCTGATGGCGGCACAGGATGCCAAGGGCATCACGATCAAGGATCCCGCCGGCAACTTGACGCCCGTGCGCCAGGCCGACATCGAGAAGCTCGACGCCTCGCCCGTCTCGCTCATGCCGCCGATGTTGCTCACGGGGATGAGCGATGCCGACCTGCGCGACTTCTTTGCCTATTTGATGAAGCCTTGAGCGCGAAACCGTCCGGATCGAGCAAGGCTTCGAGCGCCTTGCGGTACGGGCTGGGCATGGCGACGTGCGCGAGATCCGCCGCGACAAAGCGTCGATGCGTGCGCGGCCATGTGCCGTCCGGCGGCGGGGCGTGCACCCAGAGCGTGACGCGGTAGCGCGTGATGCCGTAGGCACACTTGAACAACACGGGCGGCGGCTCCTGGGTCTCCGGCAGCGCGGGGAGCTTCCACAGGCCGGTGCGGCGCGCGCCGGTCTCCTGCTCCAGCAAGACGCCCTCGGCGCTCTGGCTGAAGAACACACGCTCCGTCACGTCCGTGAGCCTGATCCTCGCCTGCTTCACGGGCAGCTCCCCCGCGCGGCGTGTGGTGCATTGCCCTCGCACGGGACACTCGCCGCAGCGGGGCGATGTGGCACGGCAGAGTGTCTGGCCCAGCTCCATGAGCGCGGAATTGAAAATGCGCGGCGAGGCCGCGGCACGCACGAGCGATGCCGCGCGATCCCACAGCGCCTTCCGCCCGGCGGTGGAGTCGATGGGCGTGTCATCGTCAAAAATGCGGGACAGCACGCGCGCGACATTGCCATCGACCACAGGCCGCGCTTCATCGAAGGCGAAGCTCGCGATGGCGCCCGCCGTATAGGGGCCGATGCCCGGCAGCGCCTCGATGTCCTCCGCGCCGCGCGGGAAGACGCCGCCGTGCTCGCGCTCCACGGCCTGTGCGAGCTTCTGCAGGTGCCGCGCACGCCGGTAGTAGCCCAGCCCCTCCCATGCCTTCAGCACGTCCCCTTCCTCCGCGCAGGCCAGCGTGGCGAAGTCGGGGAAGCGCTCCAGCCACCGCCAGTAATACCCGCGCTCCAGCACCGTGGTGATCTGCGTCTGCTGGAGCATGATCTCGCTCACGAGAATGGCGTATGGATCGGTGGTGCGGCGCCACGGGTAGTCACGTCCATGCACGCGAAACCAGCGCTCCAGCCCCCCGGCGATGGCGGCAGGGCCGGGGGGCGGCGGAGTCTTTGATGCCGGTCTTTTTTTCTTCACGAGGTGCGCGCGCTGGTGCAATCGACCCATGGCGACGGGCGTTCTAACGTCGAAAACCGCACATGGCAAACCTCACCACCTACACCAAACCGCTGACGGCAGAACAGGCGGGGCGGCTGCGCGGACTGCTCGACGCGAAGGGGATGAAGTTTGAGGCCAAGCCATACTGCCTCTACGCCGCCTCCCGTCCCGGACTGTCCGTGGCGGTGTACGAGAAAGGGCCGAAGGTCGTGGTGCAGGGCAAGGAGACGGAGGACTTCATCCTCCACACGCTCGAGCCCGAGGTGCTGGGCGTGGCCGAACTGGGCTACGAGGAGGTGCACAATCCGGACATGTTCGCCCCGCACATCGGCGTCGATGAGAGCGGCAAAGGCGACTTCTTCGGGCCGCTGGTCATCGCCGGAGCCTACGTCGATGCCGTGGTGGCCCGGAAGCTGCGCGAGGCAGGCGTCATGGACAGCAAGCGCATCAGCAGCGATGCCCGCATCAAGGCCATCTCCCAGGAAATGAAGCGCATCCCGGGGCTGGTGACCGAAGTGGTGGTCATCGGACCGGAGCGCTACAACGATCTCTACGATCAGTTCGGCAATCTCAACCGCCTCCTGGCCTGGGGGCACGCGAAGGTCATCGAGCTGCTGCTCGACAAAGTGCCGCAGTGCCCCCGGGCCGTGTCCGACCAGTTCGCCAACCCGCTGGTGCTCGAGCGCGCTTTGCAGAAGAAAGGGCGGAGCATCGTGCTCGAACAACGCACCAAGGCGGAGTCTGACCCTGCCGTCGCTGCGGCATCGATCCTGGCGCGGGAGAAGTTTGTCTCCTGGCTGGCGGAGCACGGCCGGCGCTTCGACGTGGAGGAACTGCCAAAAGGCGTGTCCCCCGCCGTCAAGGAGGTGGCGCGGACGATTTTCCTCCGCTTCGGCGGCGGGTCGCTGAGGAGCGTGGCGAAGACGCATTTTAAGACCGCCGCCGAGGTGTGCCACGGCGGTCAAGAACCGCCTGACGGCTAGGCTGTGATCTTAGTAATCTGAGGAGAACATCGGCGGCAAAGCTGGCGATAGATTTGACTTGTCCATCAACTATTGATAGCTGTCCGCATGGCCAATGTGACGAAAAAAGACCTCGTGATCGAACTCAGCAATACGCACGGGCTGACACATGCGCCGGTCGAGCAGTTGATCGAGCGTCTGATGGAGCTTCTGTCCCGCAGACTGGGCGAAGGACGGGACGTGGCCCTCCGCGGTTTCGGCACCTTCGAGATCCGGGTGGCGAAGGGCAAAATCGGACGCAATCCCAACCGGCCCGGCTCCGAAGTGCAAATCCCGGACCGCTGCGTCATCCGCTTCAAGCCGGGGCGCGACCTCAAGGAACGCGTCGCCCGGGTTCCGGTAGAACAGATTTTAGCCGAAAAGGCCGCCTCCCCGGCGGATGACGGCGAGAGCCAGATGTGACGGGCGTCAGGCCGGGACAGATCGTCCGCATGTCCCTGACGCACGGAGTCCGCGGAACCGGCTTCGGCTCGACGGTGCAGAGAAGTGTTTGGTGTCACTCCGCCACCACACCGGTCCGGAAAGACCTCGGCCCGAGTGGCGTCTGCTTTGTCAGGGCGGGTGTCCGCCCTTCCGCCTGCCATGAAATCACTCGCCTTCCTCCTGCTGCCCGTCAGCGCACTGGCCGCCACTTTCCCCTTCGAGGGTCAGCACCTCACCGTCCCTGACGGCTTCTCCATCGAGCGCATCGCCGCCACGCAGCTCGCGCCGCGGCCGATCTCGGGCGCGTTCGATGATCGCGGGAGGTTCTACGTCACCGACTCCGCGGGCATGAGCGATGGCGCGGAGAAACAGCTCGAAGCCAGGGCACATCGTCTCCTGCGGCTGGTGGATCGCGATGGTGACGGGAAGTTCGACGAACAGACGGTCTTTGCCGACAAGCTCATGTTTCCCGAGGGCTGTTTGTTTTACGCGGGCAGCGTGTACGTCGCCGCGCCGCCGCAGATTTGGAAGTTCACCGACGCCGATGACGACGGCGTGGCTGAAAAGCGCGAGGTGTGGTTCGACGGCAGGACGCTCACCCACTGCGGCAATGATCTGCACGGCCCGTACCTCGGGCGCGACGGCTGGTTTTACTGGACGAAGGGAGCATACGCCGAGCAGCACTACACGCTGCCGGACGGCCGCCCGCTCGACACGCACGCCGCGCACATTTTTCGCGCGCGACCGGACGCCACGGGCCTCGAGCCGGTGCTCACCGGCGGCATGGCGAATCCGGTCGGCGTCGCCTTCACCGCCGACGGCTCGCGCTTTCTCAGCGGCACATTCTTCACCACGCCGGCGGATGGCGAGCGCGACGGGCTGATCCACTCCATCTACGGCGGCGTCTACGGCCAGGAGCGCGAGTCGCTGCGCGAGCACGCGCTGACGGGCGATGTAATGCCGATGCTGGCCGGATCCGGTGCGTCCGCGCCGTGCGGCATGATCTGCGCGGAGTCCGATGCGCTCGGCCTCCGCGGCAGCCTGCTCACCTGCTATTTCAACCTGCACAAAGTCATGCGCCACCAGCTCACGCCTGCCGGTGCGACCTTCCGCACGCAGGACAGCGACCTCGTGGCTTCCGACTCGCCCGACTTCCATCCCACCGATGTGATCGAGGACGCGGACGGCAGCCTGATCGTGCTCGACACCGGCGGCTGGTACAAAATCTGCTGCCCCACCTCCCAGCTCGCCAAACCCGACGTGCTCGGCGGCATCTACCGGGTGCGCCGCGGCAACATGGCGACACTTGAGGATGCGCGCGGAGAAAAAATCACCTGGGAAAAGGCCGGTCTCTCGCCGTTGCTCGACGATCCACGCCACCTTGTGCGCCGGCGTGCGGCAGCGGAACTGGCACGCCGCGGCGAGGTGAGCACCCATGTGACATCGACGCCGGCCAGACAGAACCGGCTCTGGGCTTTGTCGCGCGTGAACAGCGCCGCGGCGCGGCAGGCCGCGCGCGAGGCCCTGAACGACGGCGACGCAGGCGTGGTGGCCGTGGCGCTGCAAAGCATCGCGCTCTGGCGGGATGGCGCCGCGCGCGAGCCGCTCCAAGAGCTGCTCGCATCGCCCGATCCCAGCCTTGCACGCGGCGCAGCGGAGGCGCTCGGGCGCTGCGGTGACCGGCGCTCCGTGCCCGCTCTGCTCGCCGCCGCAGCACGCGTGAACGCAGACAAGCTTGCCGCGAGCGGCTGCCCTTCGGAAGCCCCCGCCAGGACGCTGGAGCACTCGATCATCTATGCCCTGATCGAGATCGCAGATGCCGCCGCGGTGCGCGCGGGTTTGTCCGCGCCGGACTCGCGCACGCACCGCGCAGCGCTCGTGGCGCTGGATCAGATGCCGCACGGCGACCTGCGCGCGGACGAAGTAACGCCGCTGCTCGACGATCGCGACGACCGCCTGCGCCTCACCGCCGCGTGGATCGTCACGGACCGCCCCGAGTGGGGCGATGCGCTTGCAGGGCATTTTCGCTCACGGTTGAAGCAGGCCGGCGCCGACGCCGCCCTCGTGTCGCAGCTCGCGCAACTGGCGAAGTCTCCCGCCATCGAGGTCCTGCTGGCCGAGGCGGCGCGCACCGGCAATACGAGTGCGCTGCGTGCCATCGCCGCCGCGGCACCGCGCCAGGCACCCGCCGCATGGCTCGCAGCCTTGAGCGAACTGCTCGCGAATGCGGACGCAGCACCGCCGGCCGAAGCCATCGCGGCGGCAAAGGCGCTGCCGTGGCCGAAGGAGGGCCACGCGCCGCTGCTCCGTGCGCTTGCCACCGCCGGAAACAACACCGCCCTGCCCGCGCAGCTACGACTCGACGCACTGGCCGCCGCGCGGAGCGTGCCGCATGTCGATGCAGCGTTGTTTGAGTTTCTCAGCGCCAGCGTGCTGCCTGACCGGCCCGTGCAGCAGCGCACCGCCGCCGCCAGCGTGCTCGCCACTGCCCGGCTCGATGCCGCGCAGCAGCTCGCGCTCGCCGGCACGCTGCAAAAAACCGGCCCTCTGGAGCTGCCGCGCCTGCTCCCTGCCTTTGAACGCGGGCCGGATGCCACGCTGGGCCGGCGTCTCGTGGCCTCGCTGCACCACGCCGTGGGCTTCGCCGGCCTGCGCGCGGATTTGCTCGCCGCGCTGCTGAAAAAATATCCGGCGGAAATCCAGACCGCGGCGCAGCCGCTCATCACCCGCCTCAATGCCGACGTGGAGAAACAAGCCGCCCGGCTCGACTCCCTGCTCACCGAACTTCCCACAGGTGACCTGCGCCGCGGCCAGGCGGCCTTTCAGCGGCTCGGCTGCATCGGCTGCCATCGCATCGGCTACGCAGGCGGCACCATCGGCCCGGACGTAACGCGCCTCGGCAGCGTACGCACACCGCGCGATCTCGTGGAGGCCATCGTATTCCCCAGCGCCAGCATCGTGCGCGGCTACGAGACCTGGAGCGTGCAGACCAGCACGGGCGAAGTTTTCACCGGCACGCTGGCGAAGGACGAGCGCGACGAAGTGGTCCTGAACATCGCGCCGCAGGTAAAGCAGCGCCTCGCGCGCTCCCAGATCGCGCAGATGAATCCCGTGCCCGTGTCGCTCATGCCACAGGGCTTTGGCGAGCTGCTGAAAACCCAGGACCTCGCCGACCTGCTCGCGTTTCTGCAGGCCACGCAGAAGAAATAACCCGCGCCACTCGTCTTCGATCCCGGACGCATGGGAGTCGCCGACTTGTCCGCCGCGGCTCTGCTTGCGGAGCATTTCAGAGCGTCACCACCTCGCAGCGGTGGGTGAAAAGCAGGCGGCAACTGATGGCACCGGCGGGGAGGCCGGTCATGCGCGCGAGCACTTCGCGATACGTCTCGAGCTGCGGGCGGTAGCCGGCGATGCGCTCGGCAAAGGCGTCGTCGGTCTCAGGCTTGTCGGTCTTGAAGTCGAGGATCGTGGCGCGGTCCCGCTCGATCATCACACGGTCGAAGGTGCCGGAGAGCCATTCGCCGGCGAGCAGGATTTCAAAACGCTGCTCGCGCCAGCAGCGTGCGTCGGGCGCGGGCCGCGAGAGCAACCGCCGCACGGCAGGTGCGGCGAGGCAGCGGCGCACTTCATCCAGGGCGCGCTGGCGCAGCGCTTCATCAGCGCACGGCACGGCGGCCCAGCGCCGGTGGAGCCCGGCATCGTCCATTTCATCGAGCCACTCGATCTGCTCGAAGAACGCATGCACCAGCGTGCCGTAGGACCGCGCGAAGCGTCCGCCGCGGGAGAAAAGTTGCCGCGCGGTAACCACGGCGGTCTCGGAGCCGCTCGGCGTGCGGCGCACGGGCCGCTCGCGACCAGTGAAGGTGGCGCGACGGACTGGCGCGGGCTCCGCGGCGACGGGCGGCGCCTGCTGCTGCGGCGCCGCGGCTTCAAACCAGCGCCGGCTCGTCGAAGGTGTGCTGGTTTCAAACACGACGTTGGCTTTGACCCCGCCGAACGTGGCCGCCCGCGCGCTTGCACCGCCGAGCGTGAGATCGAGGAGCTGGATGAAATTCTTCGACGTGGACGATGCCGGCCGCGGCGCGGCGATCAGGTAATTCGCATGCTTCGCGCGCGTGAGGGCGACGTAGAACTTGCACAGTTCCTCGTAGGCGGCCTCGGCCTCGCGCTCCTCGCGATACGTGGCGAGCACAGGATCGGCCCGCACGATGTCGCCGGGCGGCAGATCGAAGACCCACTCGACGTGGCGGCGCTTGTCCCGCTTCACGCCGATGCCGCGCCGCACGGTGGTGAGCGAGCTGCCTTCGAGATCAGGCAGGATCACGCAGTCGAAGGTGAGGCCCTTCGACTTGTGGATCGTCATCACCTGCACGGCGCTGCGCGTGTCAGGCTCGCGCACGGTGTAGCGGCCGGCATACGCGAGGAATTCATCGATGTCGCGGCTGCCACCGTCATCGAACAGGCGCGCGGCCAGCGCAAATGCCTCCGCGCGCTGCTGGCTGAAGGCATCGAGCGTCACGTCCGCCTGCGCCAGCGCGTGCAGCCAGCGGCGCAGCGCGTGCTCGAAGCCGTGGTCGAACACCTGGCGCAGCACCTCGCTGGCGAGCCGGCCAGCGTTCATCTCCGCGGCATCGAGCACGGCGCGGAAAGGCGTCATGCGCAGGTGCTCCCAGGCGAGCGTGTCGCCGGGATGCGCGGCGCATTGGAAAATGCTGAGCAGGGCGAGCGTGACGGGATTGTCCGTGGCCACGGCTGTCTCCGACTCACACATCACGGGAATGCGCGAGGGCGAGTGCGCGCGGAGGAAATCGACGATGGCACGGCCGGTGCGGTTTTCCTGCACAAGGATGGCGCAGGTGAGGCCGCGCAGCACGGGCTGGATTTCCTCCAGCACGCCGGCCACGAGTGCGAAGCGGTCCTCCTCCCCGACCTTTCCGCCCGAGCCGGCCTCGGGCTGCATGAGCACGGCATGGCCCGGCAGCGCGTCATGCCGCGGCGCGACCTTGTGATCCTGCCACTCCCAGCGCTCGCGCGTGTCCTCGGGCAGCTCCATCGCGGTGAGGGCGGAGTCATCTCCAAAGACACGGTTCACCATGTCGATCACGTCATGGCCGGAGCGCCACGAGACATTCAGCGGGCGCACCTTGATGCGCGGCTCCGCACCGGCGTTGTAGCGTGAGAGGACGTCGTGAAACAGCCGCGTGTCGCCGCCGCGCCAGGCGTAGATGGCCTGTTTCACATCGCCCACCTGGAAGAGCGTGCGCTCGTCCCCGGTGTCCTGCACGGCCTCGTCGATGAGGTTCTCGATCACCGACCACTGCACGTAGTTCGTGTCCTGAAATTCGTCGAGCAGCCAGTGGTCGTAGCGCGCATCGAGCCGGTAGTCGATGCGCAGCCGCGCCTCCTCTCCGGGCGTCTGCGCGAGCATCGGGCGCGGCATGTCAGCGGCGAATTCATGCCCGGCAAGGATCAGCTCCATGTCCTGAAACGTCAGCCGCCCGCGCCGCCGCACCTGCTCCGACCAGCGCTGCTCGAAGAGGCTCAGCACCCGCCACACGCCCTGCGTGCGCTCCAGCCGCACGGCCAGCTCCGCGCCCACGAGATGCGTGACGATGCCGCCGAGCACTTCGCACGCCTCCGCGCCGAGCTGCTGCTTGCGGCGGTTCACCGTGATCTCGCACTGCTTCGCCTCGATCCGCGGCCATGCTTCGAGCAGCCGCGGCAGAAAGTACCGCATCCGCGGCGGCAGCGCGCCGCCCGGGGTATGCGGCAGCGCCTCGTCACGGAACTGCTCCCAGAACCCGCGCTGCGCATCGTCGATGCCGTCGTTTCCAAACACCTCGAGCAGCCGCGTGAATCCGGCGGAGAGATCGACGCGCGCGCCGAGCCAGCGGCAGCCGCGCGGCCAGATCATGCGCGGATTTCCCCACAGCTCCTCGCGGGCGGCATGCAGCAGGATTTCGTGCTGGTTCTCCACGAACTGGTCGAGCACCGCGCGGATGCCCGACTCCTCGCGCCCGAACGTCGCGCGGCGGAATGCCTCCAGAAAGTCCCGTTGCGCCGCAGCCCCGGCATCACGCGCGCGCAGGCCGTGAAGCGTGCGCTGGAAGACGAGGCGGTAGACCCGCTCGCGCTCGACCGCGCCGAGGTGGTCGCTCAGGATTTCAAAATCACCCGCCAGACCGAACTCCGCCGGAAAGCTGCGCAACACGGCTGCGAAGAACGAATCCAGCGTGCCGAGAAACAGCCGCGGCATGCGCGCGATGAAGATGCGCAGCAACTGCCGGTAGTCCGCCTGCGACAGCTCGCGCAGCACGGGCCGCAGCGGATCGAACACCGCCTCCGGATCGGCGCGCTCGTCGCCCGCCAGCAGCCGCGCGTAATCCGCGTCCGACGCCGCGCGCGCCAGCTTCGTGAGGATGGAGTCGAAGAACTCTCCCGCCGCCTTGCGCGTGAATGTGACCGCCACGATGCGCTCCGGCGTCACCTCCCGCCCCGCCAGCAACTGCCGCCCCATCAGCGCGATGAAGCGGTTCGTCAGTTGCCATGTCTTCCCCGAGCCAGCGGAGGCAAGGATCATTTCGTTGGGAATCGAGGCAGCCATGACCATGGATGTTGGAATGCACGCGGCGGGATGTCATCGGCGGACTTCCGGCGGGAGATCCCGCAGCGCCCCGGCATCCACCGCGGCAAGAGGATCGCCAAAGAAGAGCTTCGCAAACTCGTCGGCATAGGGCGTCTTTTCCGCCGGGGGCCAGAAGGTGCGGGCACGGATGGCTTCGATGATGCCGCCGGCGCAGGCGCTGGCGCTGGCGAGCTGCCAGCCTTCGAGCGCGGGCCAGGTGTCGAGCGCGATGTCGGCCCGGGTCTTTCCCAGCGTGGCGTAGGCGGTCAGGATGTTTTCACCCGGATGACGCCTCTCCATGGCAAGGCGGTAGAGCGGAAGCTGCAGGTCGGTCCAGCGGGCCGCCTCGCCGCGGCTGTTGCGCGTGAGCAGCCAGGGCGCGAGGGCGGAGGCGTCCTCGGTGCGCTTGAGCTTCGCCAGGTGGTAGTCCTCCACGCTGCGGCGGCCGCCCTGCTGCGCGGCCGAGGGCGAGTAGGTCTTGAAATCGATGAGCCGCACGCCGTGCCGTGGGTGGCGCTCGATGCGGTCCACCACGCCGCTCACGATCATGCCGTTCAGCAGCCATGGATCGCCATCAGGGCTGATGCGCGCCTCGGCGGCAATGATGCGCCAGCCTTTGCGCCGCTCCTCGGCCTCGACCTCGGCCCACCATGCGAGGCGCTGCCGCGCGGACTCGCGCTGGATGGCCACCGGCACGGTGAGCCGCGGACCGAAGGCGGCATGGAGCTGCGCGTCGAGCAGGCGGTGCAGGGCGGCGCGAATTTCCTCCGCATCAGTCGCCCCGGCAGCCCCGGCATCACCGGCGAATTTCTCCAGCACGCGGTGCAGCAGGCTGCCGAAGGCCGGCGCATCCAGCTCGGCGACGCCGGCATCGACCTCCTCCATCCGCAAGCCGTGCCGCAAGTAGAAGCGGAACGGACACGCAAGGTAGTCGCGAAACTGCGTGACGCCGAGCCTCGAGAAAACCGGCGCATCATCCGGCAGCGGGCGCGGCTGCAGCCGCCACGCGAGCCGCCACGGCATCGACCCGGCGCGCAGTTGCGGCTTTCTGAAGAATTGCAGCGTACGCTCCGGCAGTTCCGGCTCCGCGCACTGCAGCAGCAGGCGTGAGGGGCGCAGCGGCCCGCCCGCCGCGCCGATGCGGCCGAAGATGAAGTCCACGCGCCCGCCGCAGCGCCGGCGCTGCTCGATGAGCGCGGTCATCACGCACGCATCGCGCGCGAAGCGGGTGTCATTGTGCCTGAGGCCGAGCGCGCGGCGCGCGGAGTCCGGCAGGAAGGGATGGCTGACGATGGACTCTGGCGCCTTGCCGTCATTCATGCCGGTGACGACGACGTGCGGCGCATCCTCCCAGAGCAGCTCGAGCCAGCCTTGCAGGTCGATGGCGCGCGCGGTGCGCTCGGGGTAGAAGGACTCGGCCTCGAGCACGCACAGCAGCAGTTCCAGGCGGTCTGCCGCGGTGAGCGGGGCGGAAAACGACGCGCCGGCCGCGCTGTCGAACGCATCGAGCACGGCGGTGATCTGCCCGGCGAACTCGGCGAACACCGCATCCTGCGGCCGGTCCGTGCGGAAGCGCCGCGCGGCGAACACGTCGGCGAGGAAATCGGTGAGCGCGGCGGCGAAGTCGTCACCCGCGAGCCGGTCGAGCGCGGCGCTGATCCACGCGAGGCCGACGGTGACCGGGCTGCGGGATTTTTTCTCCAGCGTGCGCGGAGCGAGCTCGATGGCGTCGTCTAGCGTGTCCGGCAGCGCCTCGATGGCGAGCGTGTCGAGATCATCGAGCAGCCGCGTGAGCGCGGGGCGCCCGCCGCTTTCATCCGCGGCCAGCCGGCGGATGGTCTCCGCGGCGTCCGGGCAACGCATCAGCTCGGCCGCCGCGGCAAAGGAGCGCGAGGCGCACAGGCGGCTCACGATCCGCAGCAGATGGAACACGCCGTGCGTGCCCATGCGGCGTCCAGCGGGGTCGTAGGCGCTGATGCCCCGCTCCGCGAGCGTCTTCTCCATCGGCGCGGCCACCTCGGCATCGGCGATGCCGATGGCGGCCACGTCGCCAGGGTGCGGATGCTCCGCCAGCAGCTCCATCGCCACGGCGGCCTGCTCGGCGGGCGTGCTGCCCTGGTGAATGGTGTACGCGGGATCAGGAATCACGATGGGCCGCGCGAGCCACGCCTCCTCAATCGCGCGGCCCCAAGCGTCGAAACACTCCGCGTGCGACTCCTGCGGCGCGAAAACCAACACCTCGACCGGAAGCAGCCGCGCATGGCGCTCCAAGGCGCGCACCGCGAGCACCGAGGGATCGAGCACGCCCGCGACGAGCACGCGACGCGCGGCCGGCGGCAGCTCGCCGACAGCCGCGGCGCGGCGGCGCGCGCCCTGCCAGTCGGCAAACCCGCGCGCCTCCGTCTCGCGCACGCAGTGTTGCTCCAGCCGCGCAAAATCACGCCACCGCTCCGGCTCCATCTCGGTGCCGGCGAGTCTGTGCGCCACGTCCGCCACACTCAGTCCGCTTTCATTCAGCGTCTCGCGCACTTGCAGCAGATCGCCCGCGGTCCGCAGCGCCCAGGTGAAATTCCTCTCCACGGGATCGACCGGAAAAAGCTGGCGAAACTCGCCGGGATCCAGTCGCAGCAGCTCGCCCGCCCAGATCAGCAGCGTCTCCACCGGACCGGCGACCTGGATGCCCGCCACCCGCTGCGGCGCGGTGAGAAAATCAGGCGTGACCGTCTGTGGCGGCAGCACCGCGGCATCGCGCGTGGCCGCCAAAGTGGCGAGCGCCTCGCGCAAACGGCGGCCCGCATGACGCGTAGGCACCACGACGAGCCAGTCGCTCAAATCCAGCGCGCCGCGACCCTGCCAGTCCGCGGCCAGGTGCTCTGCCGCGGATTGCAGCAGCGGTTTGTCCCAACCCGCAAAGCGCCGCGTGACCACCGGCTCGCGTGCGAGGGTGAGGCGTTCATCCACCTGCTCCGTCGGCGTCGAAGACTCGTCCGGCCTCGCTCGCGCGGCGAACAGCCCGAGCTGGCTCTGCTCGCTGTCAGTGGTTCGTGATTTGCGGGGCATCCGTTTCGCCGAGCCTAGAAGGAGCACGCGCAAAGTCGAATGGACGTTGAAGATTCGACCGGTTTTCGCCGGAACCACGCCCATGCCGCCCTCGCCGCCGAAGCTGATGACACGGAGCCGGATGGTGGGGCGGAGGACTTCGCCTTCGGCATGATGTGAAGCCACGCGGCGGGAGGCGGTCATCGCCCCCTTCCCTTCCACCTCTTCCGGCCTCGCATGGTCCCGCCGGCAAAACGCAGTGGCAAAACGAATGCGTGACGGTAATCAATGCACGGCGCACCCGCATGATCAGGCACCTGTTGTTATTCTTCGCTCTCGGCTGTTCCGCCGCCCCGGCGGCGGGGCCGGGCACGGCGTGGCGGTTGATGCGGTTTTCCAGTCCGGATGCAAAGGAGACGGCGGATACGCAGCTCTTGCTCAGCTCGGCGGAGATCAGCGGCGACCGGCTGCTGCTGCGAGTGGGCGTGCAGGGGGTCTTCGGGCGCGGCGGTGCATTTCTTCCACCCGCGCTGTCGGAGCAGGACGCCGTGCTCAAGGTCAGCGGCAGTGCCAGGACGCTCGCGTGCATCGCGCTCGACCGAGCGTGGAATCCCAAGGCGGAGACGAATCTGCTGCCGGGAGAAATGCTGGCGGCGACGCTCGCCTTCCACGCTCCGGCCGGGCTTGCTGAAAAGCTGGTTTTTCTGCATGTGGCAGGCTACGCGCCCGTCGCCTTCCGCTGCCTGGACGGTGCGCCGCTCCCGCTGCCGGACCTCGCGCGCACTCCGGAGCGGTGGGCGCTCGACGCGCAGGTGGACGCGAACACGCCTGGCTACGACAACATGCGCCTCGAGCTGGGCACCGCGCGCGTGTGGGAGGGGAAGATCACCTTCGCCATGTCATTCCGAAACGCCGGCCGCTTTCCGATGAAGGTGACCGGCAGCCCGGGCGGCGGCGAGGCGGTGCTCGTCAGCATGGAGCACGAGTACTTCCGCAAACCGTCCGTCACGGGTGCCATCAGCGCCCATATCGCGCCGGACTCAGCGTGGCACCCGGACGAGACGGTGACGGGCACGGTGACTTTTCCCCTGCCCCATCCACATGCGGCGGGGAAGATGTGGCTGGCCTTCCCCGGCTTCCCCACCGTTCCGCTCGTGTTCGATGATGCCCTGCATCACTGGCGCGTGGAGCAGGAGGTGATCGCCGCGCGCGGGACGTCGATGGTGCAGCTTCGCGCGCGCGCCGAGCAGGAGCTTTTCGATTCGGTGAGCGCGTTCTGGGACTCCGTCTCGCGGGAGCTGGAGAAAAAGGACTTCGCCACATGTGCCGCGCATTTTGAAAAGCCGGAGGAGTGCGCGCTGCTGCGCCGCATCGACAAGATGCCGCTCGCATCCCTCAAACTCGCGCCGTCCGCCGGGCAGCGCCTCGCCTTGAACGGCGACGGCACGATGCGGATGCGCATGGAGCTGCGCTACCGCTTCCGCGGCCAGCCGGAGGAGCACTGCTTCATGCTCGTCGGCGGCGGCAGACTGCGGCGCCTGGCCGAGCCGCAGGGCTGGCGTGTGGAATCCTTGGTGCTCGATCTCGCGCCGCCGTGGGCGCAGGGCTACACGGCCTTTGGCGAGTCGCGGCACTTCCTGATTTTCTACCGGCCCGACGGCGCGCAGGTGCGCCATGCGATGGCCACGCTCGAGCAGCTCGAAGCATCGTGGGATGCCATCTCCGCCACCGGACTCAAGCTCGCCGACAAGTACGCCGCCTTTCTCTGCCAGAACGCCGACGACCACAAAATGCTCACCGGTGATCTCGCGCTCGGCACGGTGGAAGCCAGCGTCGGCGGCATGGCCGTGGTCGAGAACGACCGCTTCCTCACCTCCAATGTGGCCGTCTATGTAAACCCGCTCGTATTCGAGGGGCCGGGCGCGCTCCAGCAGCGCCGGCGGCTGCGCACCGCGCTGGATCACGAGATGGTGCATGCCGCGCTCAGCCCGTGGACGCGCACCTGGATGCCCGGCTGGCTCGTCGAGGGTGCGGCGGTTTTCCTCTCCGGCGAGCACCGGCGCGGCAATCGCGCACTGGTCGATGCGATGGAGTCCGGCCTTACCCTTCGCGGCCTCTCCGAGGGCGGCGTGCTGCGGGATCCGCAGGGCGACGTGTTCCGCCTCGATCTTCAATACCGGCTCGGCGCCGAGGCCGTGGCGTACATCGACTCCCGCTGGGGCACAGCCAGGCTGACGGAACTCTACCGCGCCTTCTCGCTCGAGTTTCCCGATGCCTGGCACGGACCGTTCGGCGTCGATTACGAAAACGAAGACGGCGCAGCCAAGCGGCGCGTGCGCATCGACCTGACGCAGAAAATGCTGCGCCGCGTGCTTGGCACCAGCCTCGATGAGATCGAGGCCGCGGTTTTGAAGCGATTGCGACGGTGAGGGGAGGAGGCGATCCCGCGCTTCCGTCCGCACCGTGCCTGATCTGGGCCGCAGCTTCCGCCGCCCCCGGTGCCAGGGCTTACGTATGAACCGAAAGCGAAAGCGTCAAATCTACGATTTGCCCCGCAGATTCAGATGGAGTCAAAAGAAGTCCAATCCGTGGTCGTCCTCAATCCGTGGGAATTCACTCAGAAGCAATTCATACGCAAGCCCCGCCCCGGTGCAGCTTTGTTTGAGAGGACCGCCCTGCTGCCGCCGATCTATTCCCATGGACCGACGCGATTTCATCAAAACGAGCAGCGTGGCCGCCGTCACGGGGCGCGCGCTCCTGGCACCCGCTGCTGCCGCTCCTGCGCCACGCCAGCCCGATCTCATCAAGACGGAGAACGCACGGGCCGGCGCCAGCTTCCAGCTCACGCGCATGAAGCCAGACGATGCGAAGTCTTACCGCACTTCGCTCATCGAGGGCTACTGCTCACGGCAATCGGTGAAGGCGGGCGAAAAGCTGGACATCTTCGTCAGCACGAAACCCGCGGCGCGATTCACCATCGACATCTTCCGCCTGGGATACTACGGAGGTGCCGGTGCGCGCTTGATGACCACGCTCGGCCCCTTCGACGGCAAAACGCAGCCCGTCCCCGAGATGGGCGAGCAGCGGATCCGCGAGTGCCAATGGGAGGCCAGCACCACGCTCACAATTCCCGCCGACTGGCCCAGCGGCGTGTATCTCGGCCGGCTCAACACCTTGCCTGATGCAGCTGACAAGCCGTACTGGCAGAGCTACGTCATCTTCGTCGTCAAAGACGACCGCCCCGCCGACATTCTGTTCCAGTGCAGCGACAACACATGGCAGGCCTACAATCGCTGGCCCGTGAATGAGTCCCTCTATACCGATCCGCGCGCGGCGCACGCACCCGGTGTGAGCGTCAGCTTCGACCGCCCCTACGGCAAATACGTCCAGATCTTCGACAACCCCCAGAGCGTCGGCAGCGGCGAATTCTTGCTGTGGGAATATCCGCTCTGCTACTGGCTCGAGAAGGAAGGCTATGACGTCACCTACTGCTCGAACTCCGACAATATCGAACCCGCCAACCTCGCGCGCGCGAAGACGATGATCAGCGCCGGTCACGACGAGTATTGGGACATGCGGCAGTACAACAACGTGAAGCAGGCCATCGCCGACGGCCTCAGCGTCCTCTGGCTCTCCGCGAACGACGTGTACATGGTCACGCCCTTCACGCCGAACGCCAAGGGTGACGCCTGCCGCCGCATCACCCGCGAGACGTGTTACGGCGAGTTTCGTGAAACCGAGCGGGAGGCATATTCGAAAATCCTCGGCCCCTTCGAAAACCCCGGTCCCGACGAGCGCGACATCATCGGCGCGCGCACCATCGTGCCCTTCAACGGCGGAGGCGACTGGACCTGCGCCCTGCCCGACCACTGGCTCTTTGCCGGCACGGGCATGAAGAAGGGCGAGAGCATCCCCGGCCTCGTCGGCTGGGAGTATCATGGCGAGCCGGACACCGCCCGCCCCGGTCTCGAAGTCGTCGCCGATGGCAACGTCTGGGCCGGAGGCACCCGCCTCGGCAAGTACGCTGCGACCATTTTCGAAGGTCCCAAGAAGAACATTGTCTTTAACGCCACCACAATCTTCTGGGCACAGGGCCTGAGCGATCCCCCCGGCCACATGATCCCGTGGTCCCACTTCTCCCGCCCCCATGGACCGGACGAGCGCGTGCAGCAGATCACGCGTAACGCTCTGAAGCGGGCGATTGGTTGATCCCAAACTTCCTTCCCGGACCACCTTTAGTATCGCTGGCGACGACTCCAGCAGGGTAGCACAATCCGACTATTCGACCCGGGCTTGTGGGCGCGTAGAATTTGGTGATGCTCGACGAGCACCTGCCACACGTGACGCGCCAGCCTACATCGACAGCGAGAGCAAAGCTGAGCCGCCGGCACGGCGCGCACGCGCGGATGGCGGCGATCGGGCTGCTCGCGGGCTTGGTCTTGTCAGGCGGCGCGGGTGCGCAAACGGAGCCGGCATCGCCGCGGCTCGTCACCGTGGCGGAAGCGAAGGCGCTGCGCGGCAAGGGCGAGCGAGTGCGGATGCGCGGCACGCTGCTCTACGAGACGGGCACCGGCTGGTTCTGCATACACGACGGCACAGGCGGCATCCGCGGCCAGATCGACGATCCCATCGCCATGAAGGCGGGCGATCTGATTGAGATCACCGCCACACCCACCGACAGCAACGGCTTCCCCTGGCTCTGGAAAAGCGCGGCGAAAAATCTCGGGCCAGGCGTGCTGCCAACGCCGCAGCCGTTCAGCGCGCCGACGGCTTACCTGAGCCAGGCGCAGCGTGACAAGCTCGACGCACAGTTCGTGACCGTGCGCGGCCGTGTCGTGCGCACGGCACGCGAGAGTCCCAGCTATCCGGTGCGCAAGAAGCGGCTGCTCTTCCCGATGGACGTGTTCTTCATCGACGACAGCGGCACGGAGGTGAAGGTGCTGCTCACGCCTGGCATCGCCTTGCCGCAGCCGCTTCTGGCGGATGCGCTGGTCGAGGTGACCGGCGCGTGCCGGCTCGACTCGAAGCTGCCGACGGATCAGCCCGGCTCGATCCAGCTCACTGTCTCGAGCGCGGACCGTGTGCGGGTGCTGAAGTGGCCGCCGTTCTGGACGTGGCCTGGGTTTCAGCGCTGGGCGGGCATCGTCTCGGCGGCGGCGGCCGCGCTGTTCGCCATCGCCGCGGTTTGGCTCTGGATGTACCGGAAGAAGGTCAAGCTGGTCCGCGCAGCCGAGCGCAATGCCGAGCTGGAACGCGCGCTGGCAAAGGAGCGCGAGCTCGGCGAGATGAAGTCGAACTTCGTCTCGCTCGTCTCGCACGAGTTCCGCACGCCGCTCGGCGTGATCATGTCATCGACCGAAGTGCTGCAGGAGTACTTCGACCGCCTGCCGGCCGAGCGGCGCCAGCGGCAGCTCGACATGATCTTCCGCAGCACGAAGAACCTGGCGAACCTCATCGAAGAGGTGCTGCTGCTCGGCCGCGTCGATGAGGGGCGGATGCAGTTTGCCCCCGCGCCGCTCGAGCTGGAGAAAATCTGCCGCTCGCTCGCCGACGAGGCCGTGTCGGCCACCGGCGGTGCGTGCCCCATTCTCTTCACGCCCGACGGGCCGCTCACGGGCGCGTCGAGCGATGAATCCTTGCTGCGCCACATTTTGAGCAACCTGCTCTCCAACGCCGTGAAGTACTCGCAGCCCGGCGCGGCGGTCGATTTCACCGCCGCGCGCAAGAACGGCAGCGTCGTCTTCACCGTGCGCGACCGCGGCATCGGCATCCCACCGGAGGATCAGGCGCGGCTCTTCACCTCCTTCACGCGCGGCAGCAACGTCGGCAACCGCCCCGGCACCGGCCTCGGCCTCGTGCTCGTGCAGAAATGCGTGCGCCTCCACGGCGGCACGCTCGATGTGCAAAGCGCCCCCGGCGCCGGCACCACCGTCACGGTCACGCTGCCCGTGTTCGGGGCGAAGTTGAGGGATGAGAGTTGAGTGTTGAGAGCACCATCCAAACACCGGCATCATCTTCATCATCGCGCATTTCCCTTTCAGACTCTCAACACTCAACTCCAAACCCTCAACCCTCATGAAAACCATCCTCGTCATCGAAGACCAGCCCGACATGAGGGAGAACATCGCCATCATTCTCGAGATGGAGGGCTTCGCCGTGCTCGCGGCGGAGAACGGTCGCGCCGGCATCGGCCTCGCGCGCGAGGACAAACCCGACCTCATCCTGTGCGACGTGATGATGCCCGAGATGGACGGGTACGAGGTGCTGCGCGAGCTGCGCAGGGACCGCACCATCTCCGGCACGCCGTTCATCTTCCTCACCGCCCGGGGCGAGAAACGCGACCAGCGCGATGGAATGAACCTCGGCGCCGATGATTATCTCACCAAGCCCGTCACGCGAGCCGACTTGCTCGGCGCGGTGCGCTCCCGCCTCTGCCGTGAGAAGCATCGCGCGGCGGGATTCGCGCCGGACTTTTCCTCCGCCGCGCCGCTGGAGAAAAAAGGCCTCACGCCGCGCGAGGCGGAGGTGCTGCTGTGGCTGGCACAGGGAAAATCGAATCCCGAGATCGCCGCCATCATCGGCTGCGCGGACAACACCATCCGCGTGCATCTCAGCCGCGTCTTCGAGAAGCTAGGCGCCGACAACCGCCACGCCGCAAGCATGATCGCCCTCGAGCTGCTCGCGGGCTGCGAGTGAAAGGCCGGCCTGCGGACGGCGGCGAGCTACTGCCGTAGGGCGTGACGGTGCGGTGTGATGATGCGTTTGCCCGCGGCTTGGTGTCCGCGCCTCACACAGCCGCAACGCTCGATTCGGTGCGTAGCAGCTTCCGACTATTTCGTGATGCGGCGCGTGGCCGCAGAATGCGCGTGAACTCAAACGCATCCACCACGCATGAAAACACCCGCACACCGCCTCCGCATCATCACCGGCGCACGATCAACCATCGCGGCGCTGCTGCTCCTCTCAACTCTCAACCCTCATCTCTCAACCAGCGCCCAAGCGCAAGGCGGCAGCCTCACGCCGCCAGCGGGCGCGCCGGGGCCGACCATGAAGACGCTCGATCAGGTCGAGGCGCGCACTCCGGCGGTGGCCGGTGCGCCGGGCGTGTCCATCCTGCCATCGGGCACCATCGTGCTGGCGCAGTCGCGCAGCTATTACCTCACCTACAATGTGGGCGTCTCGCAGGCGGGCGCGCACGGCATTCACATCCAGGCATCGAATGTGACGCTGGACCTCAACGGCTTCGGCATTTACTCCGTCGGCAATGCCGTGCTGGGCAATGCCATCGAGATCGGCGCGAATGTGAACGTCCACATCCGCAACGGAAGCATCGTCAGCGGATCGACATACGACTACGTCACGGGCGTCGTCACAAAGCTTGGATTCGCCTTCGGCATCAACGCCACGGGACGACCGGTGAGCGTGAAGGACCTCACGATTCAAGGCACGCGGGACACGGCCATCAAATTGAACGCCATAATCGGCGCGCTGGTTTCTGACTGCACCGTGATCGTCTCCGGCAACGGCGGCATCAAGGCGGGCAGCATCCGCGACTGCCAGGCGGACTTCTGCCTGGGCGATGCCATCCACGGGCGAATCGTCACGAATTGCGAAGGGCTGAGCATCGGAACTGGCGGCGGGGTCATCGCTGATGCAATCGTGGCAAACTGCAATGGCGTTGCGAACGGAAGCTCCGCCACATGGGGAGTGCATGGCGCATACGTCGTTCACAATTGCCACGGCTATTCGCCCAATGGCGCGGGAGTGAGCGGGATCTCGATCTCCAATTCTTACGGTGAGAGCCTGGCGTCCACGGGGATCGACGGGGAAACCGTGGTGAACTCGTACGGCGACAGCCTCGATGGCAACGGACTGGTGGCGGCGACCGCGACGAACAGCATGGGCTACTATCGCGGCAACGCGGGCACGGCCAAAGGCATGCTCATCGATGGCACGGCAAGTTTCTGCCGCGGGTTTGCCAATGCCGGGGCCAATTCCATCCAGGCACCCATCGCCATCGGCTGCACTTCCATCAACGGACCCATTTCATCGGCCAGCAAACATCTCGGCACGCCGTGAGCACCGCGCAAAACATCCATTCACTTCAATTCCATGACGCCATGAAAACACAACGTTCCAACAACTTCACCAGCACCCGCGCCTCGCCCGCGGTGCTGCTGCTCCTCTCAACTCTCATCTCTCATCTCTCAACCAGCGCGCACGCGCAAGGCGGCAGCCTCACGCCGCCGCCGGGCGCGCCGGGGCCGGTGATGAAGTCGCTCGCGCAGATCGAGCCGCGCACCGATCTGGCCAATGTCGCCGGCGATGCGAACTACCATCACATCATCACCGCGCCGGGCAGCTATTACTTGTCTGGCAACGTCGATGTCACGAAGAGCAACGGCATCTATGTGGATGCGTCGAACGTGACGCTCGACTTGAACGGCTTCAGCGTCCGCCGCACTGCGGGCAGCGGCGGCGGCGGCATCTTTGTCAACGGCAGCCAGACACATCTGGCGATCCGCAATGGCACCGTCTCCGGCTTCAACTCCGGCATTGCCGCCGTGACCGCGACCGGTGCCAGCCTGACTGACATCACCATCAGCTCCTGCTCCTATCGCTGTGTGCTGGCAGGCCAGGGTTCTCGTCTGAAAAACATCCGCGCGGTCGCCAATTTCCCCAGCAGCCTGGATTTCTATGCATTCGTGATCTGGACGGATTCCGTGCTGGTCGATTGCATCGCCAGCGGCAATTCCCACTCGGGCAGCGCCACCTCGTGCGGCTTCTATTTGTATGACCGGTGCAAGGTGACGCGCTGCACCGCCAGCGGCAATACCGCGGCTTCCGGCGCGCTGTTCGGATTTCAGGCATTGAACGGCTGCACGTTCACCGACTGCACGGCTTCCGGCAACGAGTCCATGTCAGCTTCCTGCACGGGCATCGAGGCTGGCAGCAACTGCACGCTGACGGGTTGCGTGGCCGACTCCAACACCAGCGGCACGAGCATCTGCCATGGCATCAAGCTGCTGGACGCGGGCACAGTGATTCATTGCTCGGCAAGATCGAACACCGGTGTCAATGCCGGCGACACCTCGCTGTCGGGAGTGGGCATTTCGGGTCAAAGCCAGTGCGCGATCACTGACTGCTCCGTGGTGGCGAACAAAGGCGACGGCATCAGGCTCACGAGCAAAGGCCTGGTGCGAGGCTGCCTCGCGGAGGGCAATGGCGCCGGCACCACAGGAGCGGGCATTCACACCACCCAGATCAACAACCAGATCGACGGCAACAAGCTCACCGGCAACACGACCGGCCTGCGCGCCGACACCACCGGCTCGCTCATCCTCCGCAACACGGCCACCGCCAACACCACGCATTTCATCCTCGCCACCGGGAATCACGTCGGTGTGATCGTTGCGACACCCGCCAGCAGCGCCATCAGCGGCAGCACTGGCGGCGCGGGCATGGGCACGACCGATCCGTGGGCAAATCTAGCCTATTGATCTCCATCGTTCTTTTTTGCTCACCTCATCCTCCACGATCATGAAAACACGTCCCTCATCCCACTGGCTGCCCGCGCTTCTCATTTCTTCATTCGCCATTTGTCATTCGTCATTCGTCATTGCCCAATCCACCATCTCCGCCGCCAATCCTCACGCCTGGTCCGCCAACACCGGCTTCATCACCTTCCGCCACGGCAGCCCGGTCGCGGACAGCGGCATCGTCATCGGTGACGCGGTGCTCAGCGGCAAAGCCTGGAGCGCGAACTGCGGCTGGATCGATTTCGGCGACGGCACGCCCGCAAACGGTTACTTCTACGGCAACGGCAACAACACCGACTACGGCGTGAACCACTTCGCCGGCGGCGCGCTCAGCGGCCTCGCGTATGGCGCAAACATCGGCTGGATCAGTTTTGGATATGGCATCGCGCTCGACAGCCCGAATCATCCGCGCGTGAACTACCTCACCGGCGAGCTCACCGGCTATGCCTGGAGCGCGAACTGCGGCTGGATCAATCTCGCCAGCAATGGTCTGCGCGCCGCCACGATCAAATACGTGGACACCGACAACGATGGCATCGCCGACGCGTGGGAGATCGAAAACTTCGGCAACCTCGCCGCCGCCAGTGCAACGAGCGACGCGGACGGCGATGGCGTGAGCGACAAGAACGAATTCATCGCCTTCACCGACCCCTTCGATGCCGAGAGCAAGCTGCGCATCGTTTCACTCAGCGAGAACGCGGCGCTCCACCGCACGACGCTGGAGTTCACCACCAGCCCCGTGCGCATGTATCGCATCGAGACGACGACCGACCTCGCGAACTGGGCCGCCTTCTCGCCCGCGCTCAATTACTTCGCGCCCGTGCCCAACGTCGCCTCCACCACCGTTGTGCTCGATCACGGCGCGGACGCGCGCCGCTTCTACCGCCCCGTGGCCGTGCTGCCACTGAGTCCGTGACCCCGTGCGGGCCAAGCAGCCGCGCCCGGCTCAGTCCCGCGAGCCGGGCGTGATCTTCATCTCCACTTCTTTGCCATCGCGCTGGACTTTGATCGTCGTCTCGGTGCCGATCTTCAGATCGCCCATGACGTAGGTGTAGTCGTAGATGTTCGTGATGTCCTTGCCGCCGAGTTTGATGATGATGTCGCCGCCTTTCACGCCGGCTTTTGCCGCAGGGCCGATCGGCGAGACGCCGGAGAGCTTCACGCCTTTGATGTCGCCCTGCGCGTAGTCGGGGATGGTGCCGAGATAGGCTCTCATGCCACCGCGCGCGCCTTGGTTTTTTGGCGCTTCCATCGCGATGTAGGTCGGATTCTCCTGCGAGGTGGCGACGCCGCGCGCGATGAGTCCCATGAGCTTTGCGATCTGCGCGGCTTTGTCGTAGTCGATCTTCTCCGCCGTGTCAGTCGGCATGTGGTAGTCCTCATGCGCGCCGGTGAAGGCGTTCAGTGTCGGGATGCCGCGCAGATAAAACGTGGTGCTGTCAGTGGGCAGGTGCGCGTCGTTCTGCGTCGTGATCGGCAGACCGATCGGCGCATTGCGTTTCTCGATCTCCTTCGGCCACCAAGCGCTGGATCCCACGCCTTGAAGCACGAGCGTTTTGTTGAAGCGGCCGATCATGTCCATGTTCAAGCACGCGGCGATCATGCCTTTGAGCGATGCGTCGGGTTTGCCGGTGATCATCTTCGCGAGGTCTTCGACGAAATGATTCGAGCCGAGCAGGCCAAGCTCTTCACCCGACCACGCCGCGAAGATGACATCGCGCGTGAGCTTGAGCTTGCCCTGCTTCTTCTGATCGGCGAACCACTGCGCGATCTCCAGCACGCCCGCCGTGCCGCTCGCATTGTCGTCGGCACCGTGATGAATCTTGTGAACGTCGTCGCCTTTCGCACGTGAGTTGCTGCCGCCGTTGCGGCCGAGGTGATCGACATGCGCGCAAACGATCAGCGGCGCGGTGTGGCCGTCGGGCTCGGTTCCGTGCGGCAAGACGGCCAGCACATTGCGCCCCGTCTTCTTTTCCTGCTGGATGACGATGTTGGCGGAGAGCTTGAAGCCCTTGCAGTCGATGCCGCCCATGAGATCGCCTTTGTCGAGCTTGTCCTGCAGCTCCTTCAGCGTCTTGCCTGCGCCTTTGAGCAAAGTATCCGCCACCGCATCGGTCACGCTGATCGCCGGAATGCCGGACGACGCGAGCGAGGCGTCAAAGGTCATCGTCACGAGTTGCTCGACCACTTTGCTGTTCGGCCCGCTGGCCACGATGATGCCCCGCGCGCCCTTTTGCCGCGCGGTCAGCGCCTTGTAGCGGAGACTGGAGTAGCGGATGAGTTCGTTCCGCCGCTCGGTCGTGATAGCCTCGGGAAGGTAGCGCAGCACGAGCACCCATTTGTCCTTCACTTCGAGGTGCGCGTAGCTGCTGTAGGGTTCGATCTTCTTTCCATCGGCACCCGTCGCTTCATCGGGCGTCTCCACGCCGTAACCGGCGAAGACAACATCGCCAGCCGCAGCTTTGCCCGTCTGCGAGAATGACAGCGGCCGCCAGTCTTTGTCCGGTATGAAGGCGCTGGCACCCGTCAGACGGTCATCGTGAAAAAGAAGTGTATTCCCCTCACCAAGCGCCACACCTGCGGTGAATTCGAAGTTCTCGAACCACGCGTCCTTGTCGCCGAAGGGCAGCAGCCCGCTCTTTTCAAAAACTCGCGCCACATACTCCGTCGCCAGCTTTTCGCCCTCGGTGCCGGTGAGGCGGCCATCGAGCGCATCGCTCGCGAGATACTCGACGTGCTGCCGCATGTCCTCGGGGCGAATCTCGGCCGTCGTCTTCGCAAAATCGGGCTCCGCGGGTTTCGCGACTGTCGGTGGCGCTTCGGTCTTCTTCGAGGCACCGAGCGCAGCCAGCGCGTGATCGTGCGACCAGTCGGCGATGAAAATCTGCGACGCCCCACCAGCCGTGCGGCCGCTGGTCCACGCGAGTTTTTTGCCATCGGGCGAGAACACGGGCAATCCGTCGAAACCATCCGTCGTCGTCACGCGCACCGGCTCGTGCGTTCCTGCCGCATCGACGATGTACAGTTCGAAGTTGGCGAACCCATTCAGGTTCGTGGTGAAGATGAGATAATCGCCGCTCGGATGAAAATACGGTGCCCAGCTCATCGCACCGAGCTTCGTGAGCTGCTTCTGATCGCTGCCGTCGGCGTTCATCGTCCACACCTCGGCGATGTCGCCCTTCGGCGTAAAGCGACGCCAGCAAATCTTCTTCCCGTCGCGACTGAAGAACGGCCCGCCATCGTAGCCCGGCACATCGGTCAGCCGTTTCACGTTCGAGCCGTCGGCATCCATCACGTAGATGTCCATGAAGTACTGCTTGTCGATCTTCAGCCGCTCCTCGTCTTCCTTGCTCAGCTTGCCTTCATAAGCCGCGCGATTGCTCGCGAAGACGATCTGCTTCCCATCCGGCGACCACCCGCCCTCTGCGTCGTAACCGCGAGTATGCGTCAGGTTTTTCATCGACTTGTCCGCGAGCGAGTACTCCCAGATGTCGTAGTGCTCGTCGTAGTCCCACGAGTAGCGGCGCACCTTGCTCTCCGCGCGCTCCTTGTATTCCTGCGCCTGCAGATCCTTCGACTTCGGGTCCGTGTGCGTCGAGGCAAAGAGCACCCGTTTGCCATCCGGATGAATCCACGCGCAAGTCGTCTTCCCCAAGCCCGGCGACACGCGTTCCTGATCGCCTGTTTCGAGGTCCATCAGGTAGATTTGGTAAAACGGATTCCCTTCCTCCCGCTCGCTCTGGAAGATCATCTTAGTCCCGTCCGCATTGAAGTAGCCCTCGCCCGAGCGTTTCCCCTCGAACGTGAGCTGGCGGATGTTCGACAAGAAATCCGCCTCCTTCTGGCCGAAGGCGGTTGTGACCAGGAAAAGCAGGGCAGGCAGAAGATGGAGCGGGCGCATGACGGACTGAGAACATACGAAGCGCCCCCCCGGCTCTGCAAAACAGTTTTTTCCGTCCTGAGCCGGTCCGCCCTCGGTGAGAATGTGGCAAAGAACGCCAAACGTGGATTGGCGGAAGTTGTTGAGCGCAGCGGCGTATTGTCGCAGACTTCCCGCTCTTCTCCGCGATGCGCGACTACTTCATTCGACGATTCCTCCTCATCCTCCCGACCCTGATCGGGGCGACGATGGTCGTCTTTGGCATCACGCGGATCACACCGGGCGGCCCGCTGGAGAAAGCGATGCAGCAGGCGCTGATGAACGAGAAGACCAGCGGCAAGAATGCCGGCGCATCGCTCAGCGAGGAGCAGCGTGAGGAACTGGCGGCCTACTACGGCTTCGACAAGCCTTTCCTGCCCGCCTACTTCACCTGGCTGGGTGTGTGGCCGCGCGAGGAATCGAAGCAGTTCGTGAAGTTTGAGGATGGCAAAAACGACATGCCGGTAACGCTGAAGGTGCTGCTGCCGAAGGCGGAGTGGAAGCCGAACAACGCCTACAAGCTGACGCCAGCCACGGTGACTCGCGAAGGCAAACTGTCCGCCAGCGACGCAGCGGCGCCCGATGGATGGAAGACGCGCGCGGAGCCTGACAAGAAGCGGGTGGTCATCTTCCGACCGAAGCTCAACGGCCTGCTGCAAGGCAACTTCGGCACCTCGACGAGCTACAACCTTCTCGTGCTCGACATGATCCTTTCGAAGATGCCCGTGTCGCTTTTCTACGGCCTGCTCACGTTCATCCTCAGCTACGTGGTTTGCATTCCGCTCGGCATCTTGAAGGCCATCAAGCACCGCACGGTGATCGATAATGTGACTTCACTGCTGATTTTCATCGGCTACGCGATCCCGGGCTTCCTGCTCGGCAGCTTGCTGGTGGTGTATCTCGCGGCGCGGCTGGGCTGGTTTCCGACGGAAGGATTCACCAGTGAAAATTTCGCGTCGCTCAGTCTGGCGGGAAAAATCTGGGACGTGCTTCATCACGCCGTGCTGCCGCTGGTTTGCTACATGGTGGGCAGTTTCGCCTTCATGACGATGCTCATGAAGAACAACCTGATGGACAATCTCGCCTCCGACTACGTGCGCACCGCCATCGCGAAGGGCTCCAGCTACCGCCACGCCGTGCTCGGTCACGCGCTGCGGAATTCGCTCATCCCCATCGCCACCACGCTCGGCGGCATCACGCTCGTCTTCGTGAGCGGCTCCATCTTGATCGAGCGCATTTTCCAGATCGACGGCTTCGGCATGTTGATGATGCAGAGCATCACGGACCGCGACTACCCACTCGTCATGGGCATCCTCACCTTTGACGTCGTGCTCATCATGCTGGGGAACATCCTGTCGGACTATTTCGTCGCGCTGACTGATCCGCGCGTGCGCTTCCATTGATCATGTCGCCGCGCACCACTGGATACACCTTGATCGGCTTCGGCGTGGCAGCGACCGCGCTTCGCCTGGCGCGTCTGAATCCGCCAGTGTTCAAGATTCCTTTCCTCGCGGGCAACACCGTCGGCTACGTGCTCGCAGCGCTGATCGTCGCGATCGGTGTGTGGCTGGCGGTCAAAGGCGGCGCGCAGTGGAATGTGACGCCGCTCACTCTGAAGAAGCTCCAACGCTTCCGCGCGATTCGTCGCGGCTACGTTTCCTTTCTCGTGGTGCTGCTGCTCATCGGCGTCGCCTCGCTCGACAGCCTGCTCGTGGGCAAACGCGCGCTGATCGTGCATCACGAAGGCAAATGGCATTTTCCGTTCATGACGGAGGTGATCCCGGGCAAGACGTTCGGTCTCGGATATGATGCGGAGACGGACTACCGCGACCTTCAGGCGAAGTTTCGCACGGAAAACAAAGGCAACTGGGTGCTGATGCCACCCGTGCCGTATGCGTCGGCGCTCGATTCGCCGGCCATCATCGAGACGCTCGAGGAGCGCGATGGCAAAATTTTCCGCGCGGGCGAGTCGAAGCCGTTCAATGGCATCGCCTACACGGTCTTCGCGTCGAATCAGGAGCAGAAGCGGCAGGAGTTTCAGTATCGCAATGGCCTTCGTCACGGTGACTTCCGCGGCTGGAATGATGCGGGCGATCAGATTGAGAAGGGACGCTACGAAGCGGGCAAGCGCGCCGATTACACCGACTTCACGAATGGCAAAGCGGCTGCATTCGAGTCGCAGGCCTTCGCGGAATTGAAGCGCGCGGTTTATCCGCCGTCGCCGCCGTCGATGCGGCATCGTCACTATCTCGGCACGAATTCCACCGGCATCGACGTGCTGGCGATGCTCTTCGGCGGCCTGCAGCAGGCGGTGATCGCCGCCGTGCTCTACATCGTGTGCGTCTTTGCCGTGGGTGTGTTCATTGGCGGCTCGCTCGGCTACTTCGGCGGCAAGCTCGACCTGCTCGGCCAGCGATTGATCGAGATCTGGTCGGTGCTGCCGTTTCTCTTCGTCGTGATGATCATCAGTTCGCTGATCAGTCCCACGCTGACCGTGCTCGTCGCCTTGCTCGCGGCCTTCGGCTGGATGGGCTCCACGAGCTACCTGCGCACGGCCACTTATAAAGAACGCGAACGTGACTACGTCGCTGCAGCGCGTCTTCTCGGAGCGAGCACACCGCGAATCATCTTCCATCACGTGCTGCCAAACGTGATCGCCATCCTCGTCACGCTCGCGCCGTTTGAAGTCGCAGGCGTGATCACTTCGCTGGCCGCGCTCGATTTCCTCGGCTTCGGCCTGCCGCCGGATGAGCCGAGTTGGGGCCGCCTCCTGCACGAGGGCGTCGATAACTTTGCCTACCCCTGGATCGTCACCAGCGCCTTCGTCGCCATGGCCACCGTGCTGATGCTTGTCACCTTCGTCGGCGAAGCCGTGCGCGAGGCGTTTGATCCGAAGAAGTTCACCACCTACGAATGAGCACAGAGCTGAGAGCGAAGAGCCGCGAGGCGAAAAAATCACCCTGCGTGATCGCGCTGGCGATGACTCTCTGCTCTGTGCTCTCCGCGCTCAGCTCGTTCGCCGACGACCGCTTCCCGCCCTACGACAACACCGCCGAGGTCGAAGCCGCGTGGAAGGCGAATCCGGAGCTGTATCAGTTCAAAACCATCGCCGATCTGCCGCCGAACCTGAAGTGGGAGAAGGGCGATGATCTGCCGGAGTTGGGCGATCCAGCGGCGAAGAAGGGCGGAACGTTTTACACGGTGACACCGAATTTTCCGCCGACGCTCCGTTTCCTCGGCCCTGATGGCGGCAACACCTTCCGCAGCGAGCATTGGGACAATATCGAGATGGCGCTCGTGAATCGTCATCCGAACGAGGACAAATGGATCCCGTGCATCGCCAAAGAGTGGGCCGTGAGCGAGGACCGGCTGACGGCTTTCTTCCGCCTCGATCCTGACGCGAGCTACTCCGACGGCGTGAAGGTCACGGTCGAGGACTTCTTCATGCTCTTCTACATGTCGCTGTCGAAGCACATCAAGGACCCGTTTGCGAACGACTACTTCGCGAAGGAATTCAAGACGATCACGAAATACGACGACCGCACGCTCTCGATCACGATGCGCGAGCTGAGCCCTGATCCGATCTTCAAGGCAAACTCCGGCCCGATGCCGCGGCATTTCTTCCGCGAATTCGGCGATGACTTCCCTGCCCGCTACCAATGGCGCAAGATGCCGACCACGGGCGCCTACGACATCGCGCCGGAAGATGTGAAATTTGGCCGCAGCATCACGCTGCATCGCGTGAAGGACTGGTGGGCGCGCGACAAGAAATACTATCGCTACCGCTACAATGTGGACCGCATCGTCTTTCGCGTCGGTGGCACGATGGACACAGAGTTTGAGTTGCTGCGGCAGGGCAAGCTCGACTTTTTCACCACGAGCGCGCAGCTCACGCCGCCGACCTATTGGTATGACAAGGGGGACATACCCGAGATCCTGAACGGCTACATTGAGCGCTACTCGTTCTACAACGTGTATCCGCGCATCCCGCGTTGCCTTTACATCAATCAAAGCAAGCCGCTGCTCGACAACCTCGACGTGCGCATCGGCGTCAGCTACGCCTTCAACATCGACAAGGTCATCTCCGTCGTGCTGCGCGATGACGCCGTGCGGATGCAGAGCGGCTTCTCCGGCTTCGGCCGCTTCACGAGCCCGAAGCTGCGCGCGCTGCCCTACGATGCCGTGAAAGCGCGCGAGCATTTCGCGAAGGCGGGCTTCACCAAGGCTGGCGGCGATGGCGTGCTCGTGAATGCGGACGGCAAGCGGCTCTCCTTCACACTGAGCATCGGCAACATGCCGCTCTATACGCAGGCCGCGCTCATCTGGAAAGAGGACGCGCTCAAAGCTGGCCTGGAGATCAAGATCGAGTCGCTCGACTTCACGCAGCTCTTCAAGAAAGGCGACCAGAAGCAACACGACATCATCCTCGCCGGCTTCGGAGCGACTCCGCCCTATCCGCACATGTGGGAGTTCTACCACAGTGACAATGCGTGGGAGAAACAGCCCGATGGCTCGAAGAAAGTGAAGACGGACACGAACAACTTCACCATGACCGCCGTGCCTGAACTCGACGTGCTCGTCGATCAGCAGCGCAAGGCTCCGAACGAGGACGAAATGCAGCGCCTGTGCTGGCTCATCGAGGAAAAGGTGCAGGATCTCGCCTGCCAGATTCCCACATGGGAGGTGCCGCTCTACCGTTACTTCCACTGGCGCTGGATGCGCTGGCCGAAGGATGGCAATTGCAAGATGACCCGCGAAGCGATCGACGCCTTTGTCTGGTGGATCGACGAGGACATCAAAGCGGAGACCAAGAAAGCGATGAAGGACGGCAAATCGTATGGCGAGGTGTCGCGCGTCTTTGAACAATATCGCGAGAAGCCATGAGTGACGCGACCTCCATCCTTCAAGTGCGCGATCTCGTCACGGGTTTCGACACCGACGCGGGCCGCGTTATCGCCGTTGATGGCGTGAGCTTTGATGTGCCGCGCGGGAAGACGCTCGGAATCGTCGGCGAGTCGGGCTGCGGGAAAAGCGTCACCGCCTTTTCGATCACGCGACTGCTACCTCAGCCGCACGGGAAGATTCTCGGCGGCAGCATCCGCTTTGAAGGCAAGGAACTCTCTTCCCTGCCGCATGAAGAGATGCGCAAGCTGCGCGGCAACGACATCTCGATGATCTTCCAGGAGCCGATGACCGCGCTGAATCCGGTGCAAACGGTCGGCAAACAGCTCGGCGAGGCGATTCTCCTGCACACCGAGTGCCCGAAGAGCGAAGTCCTCGCCCGCAGCATCGACATGATGAAAAAGGTGCGCATCCCCGCGCCCGAAACTCGCGTCCACGAGTATCCGCATCAGCTCAGCGGCGGCATGAGACAGCGCGTGATGATCGCGATGGCTCTCATCAACACACCGAAGCTGCTCATCGCCGACGAGCCGACCACCGCGCTCGATGTGACGGTGCAGGCACAGATTCTCGAACTGATCAAAGACCTCCAGCACGACCTCGGCATGAGCGTGATCTTGATCACGCACGATCTCGGCGTCATCGCGGAAACCTGTGACGAAGTCGCCGTGATGTATGCCGGCCGCATCGTCGAGCGCGCGCCGGTGCATGAGCTTTTCGCCAATCCCCGCCACGCCTACACCCGCGGCCTCCTCGACTCGATCCCGCGCCTCGAATCGACACCGAAGACCAAGCTCCCCGCCATCCCCGGCAACGTCCCCTCCATCGAGAGCCTTAAGCCCGGCTGCCGCTTCGCCGAGCGTTCTCACCGCGAACACACGGCCGAGATGCTGAATGTGCGGCCAGCTTTTGAACAACGATCACCCGGCCACTGGGTGGAGGCTTGTCCGGCATGCACGGATTCGGATGTTGTCGGCACCAATGCTTCTGTTACACTCATAGAAACAAAGAAATCCAGCCATGAACCAGATCGCGGAACGCCTTCGTCAAGCTCGCTTGAATCAGCCATTCGTCACCTCCGCTCAGGCGCGTGCGCAAGTGAAACGTCACCAGACGGTGAGAGCCGCGAGAGCGAGTGCCAAAACCAGTTCCGACACCTCGCCTCGTGGGCAAAAAGTGCTGGCAAACTGATTTCGCCGGACGCTTTTCAGCAACCCACCACCCTCGGTGCTGAGCATCGAGTTTTTCATGACGAGGAACGCGGCTGTGCCATCAAGGTCACCAACACCGGGCGCTGTGGAATGACCTATGCCGACGGGGAACCGGTTTCCGCCCTTCCGCTCGAATACCTGGAGCGATGGGAAGCACAGAACCTTCTGTTTGGCGACACAGCAGACTTTGAAGGCGTGATGGAGACGCCCAGTGGACTCAGCCTCGTGGTGTCGCAACGCTGGATTACGGGTGATGTCCCCACAGAAGATGAGATCGACAACCTGATGTGGAGTGCTGGTTTCGAGTCAACCAATCTTACCGAGTGCTACTTTCGGAGATCGGACAACCTCGCCGTCATGGACTGCCACGATGGAAATTTCGTGAAGATTGATGACGGGCTCGTGATTCCCATCGACGTGATCGTGGTGAAAGCGGATGAAGGACTTCTGCAGAAGATGGGGGTGGCGTCATGAGTCTCCTCGTCGTCAAAGACCTCAAACAGCACTTCCCTGTCCGAGGCGGCGTGCTCATGCGCGCCGTCGCATCGTGCAAGGCGGTGGATGGCGTGTCCTTCGAACTCGGCAAGGGCGAGACGGTCGGACTCGTCGGCGAATCGGGCTGCGGGAAAACCACGCTCGGCAAAGCCATCGTGCGCCTGCTGAAGCCGACGGATGGAAAAATCGTCTTCGATGGAAGCGACATCACGCATGAAGGCATCGGCGCGCTGCGGCCGATTCGCCGGAACATGCAGATGATCTTCCAGGATCCCGCCGAGTCGCTGAATCCGCGCCACACCGTGCGCGACATTTTGGAGGAGCCCTTCATCGTGCAGAAGATTGGCTCGCGCGACGAGCGCCGGAAGTGGGTGGCCGAGTTGCTCGACAAGGTCGGCCTCAGCGCGACGGCGGCGGATCGATTCCCCTTTGAATTCAGCGGCGGGCAACGCCAGCGCATCGGCATCGCGCGTGCCATCGCACTCAAGCCGAAGCTCATCGTCTGCGATGAACCCGTGAGCGCGCTTGATGTCAGCGTGCAGAGCCAAGTCTTGAATCTCCTGCTCGACCTCCAGCGCGAGATGGGACTGAGCTACCTCTTCATCGCGCACGGCCTCAGTGTCGTGAAACACATGAGCGATCGCGTGGCGGTCATGTATCTCGGGAAGATCATGGAACTCGCGCCAGCCGAGCAGTTGTATCGCAATCCGCGCCACGCCTACACGAAGGCGCTGCTCGACGCGATCCCCGTGCCTGATCCATCGAAGCGACGCGAGCGCAGACTTCTGCAAGGCGACGTGCCCTCGCCGATCAATCCACCCGACGGCTGCGCATTCGGCCATCGCATGAAGCATCCGAAATGGGAACAAAGCGTGGGCATGGATCTCTCGCTCAAAGAGGTGTCGCCGGGCCATTGGGTGCAGCCATGTCCGTGTTGCGCAGCGTAATGCGGACACTCGTGTCCGTGATCCATTCGGCGACGTCCCGCAGTCGATGGACGCGAAGACAACGGCGGCGGACAGGAGTGTCCGCCGTATCAGGTTCCCGGCTGGCGATGACCGCAAGGCGGCGGAGTGGGTGCTCTCGGTCGGTGGCAAGGTGCAAATCCTCAGCGGCAAACAACTTCTTGTTCTGAGCGATGCTGCCGCGCGGCCTGTTCTTCGCGTCACCCACGCCATCCTGACGCACATCGCCAAGCTGCGTTCCTTGGAAAAATGCTGGACGTTGCCAACTGCACCAACCTCACCGACGCCGCCATCACCGCCTTCAAGAGAGCACGCCCGGAGGTGACGTTGGGCAAAGCGAGACTCGAATGCCGCAGACGTTGACCTCAGGACTCGATCATTCACCCCGGGGCATGAGGATCAACGCCGGATCAGACGACCGGACCACCCACCATCCGCTCAGACCGAAGGCCAGAATCCCTTGTAAAACAGCGCACCGATGATGCCGCCGATGACGGGGCCGACGACCGGCACCCACGCGTAGCCCCAATCGGAGCCGCCTTTGCCAGCGATGGGAAGCACGAAGTGAGCGATGCGCGGACCCAGATCGCGCGCGGGATTGATCGCATAACCCGTCGGCCCGCCGAGCGAGAGGCCGATGGCCCACACGATGACGCCGACGAGTACGGGGCTGAAGCCTTTGGCAAAGTCGGAACCGGGGACGAGATTCGCGGGCGAGACGATGGCGAGCACGCCGAGCACGAGCATAAAGGTGCCGATGATCTCGGTGACAAGATTTGCAGTCGCATTCCGGATCGCGGGACCGGTGCAGAAGACGCCGAGCTTGTCCGCCTTGCTCTCCGTGACGCTCCAGTGCGGCAGATACGCCAGCCACACGATCACACCACCGAGGAATCCACCCGCCATCTGCGCGGCCACGTAGTCCGGCACGGCGCCCCACGAGAATTTTCCGATCGCGGCGAGCGCAACGGTCACCGCCGGGTTCAGGTGCGCGCCGCTGATGGCGCTCGTACAATACACCGCGAACGTGACGGCGAAGGCCCAGCCCGCTGTGATCACGATCCAGCCGGCACTATTGCCCTTGGTCTGCTTGAGGACGACGTTTGCCACGACGCCGTCGCCGAGGATGACGAGGAGCATCGTGCCGATGAGTTCTGCGAAGGCGGGGGACATGGTTGAAGCAAGTGCGCGGCTGGTTTGGAATTACGTGAGGCTAGCAGGAGCGCCCACGCCGTGTCGAGAACAGAAAAATCTCCTGTTCATCACCACAATCCCGCACAATTCTGTGCGCCCGTTTCCACACCCCATGACACGCACCCGAATCGCACCTGACGGCCCCGAATTCTCACGCCTCGTCTTCGGCACTTGGCGCGTGCTCGACGACAAGGAAAGCGCCTCGCCACAGCAACTGCTCCAGCGTCTCAAGCTCTGCGCCGACCTCGGCATCACCACCATCGACACGGCTGAAATCTACGGCCTCTACCGCGTGGAGGAGGCCGTCGGTGCCGCGCTCAAACTCGATGCGAGCCTGCGCGCCAAGCTCGAGATCGTCACGAAGTGCGGCATCTACGTGCCGTGCGAGTTTCATCCTCAGCGCAAGACCGCGCATTACAACGTCACCGCCGCGCGCATCATCAAGAGCGCGGAGAAGTCGCTGCGGCTCATGGGCATCGATCACATCGACCTGCTGCTCGTTCACCGCCCCGACTGGCTGACCAGCGCCGACGACACCGCCGAGGGCCTGAACAAGCTCCTCAAGGATGGCAAGATTCGCAGCGCTGGTGTCTCGAACTACAACGTGCACCAGTTCGACCTGCTGAACTCGCGCATGGACCGTCCGCTCGTCACGAACCAGGTCGAGCTGAGCCTCCTGCACATGGACGCCATCTACGACGGCACGCTGGATCAATGCCAGCGCCTGCGGGTGAAGCCGATGGCCTGGTCCCCGCTCGGCGGAGGCCGTCTCTTCAACCTAGAGCTGGCCGCCACCAAACGCCTGCACGCGACGATGGCCGGGCTGGCGTCGAAGTACGGAGGCGCCACCGTCGAGCAGTTCGCCCACGCCTGGGTGCTCGCCCATCCTTCGCAGCCCCTCTCCGTCATCGGCACGAACAAGCTCGATCGCATCCGCGACACCGCGAAGGCTGACGCCATCACACTGGAACGCGAAGACTGGTACGCCCTCTGGGAGGCTGCGCAGGGCCGGCAGATACCTTAACCGGCGCTTCCCGCCTCATGTTTGATCTCCTGACCTCGTCTCGGGGCGTCACGGCATTGACACACCTCTGTCGCAGCGCAACGAGAAGGCGAACGGAAGGAATCCGGCCAGGTCGCTTCACGGCGACAATACAACGGTTCACGCCTGCGGCAGACCCGGCACAAAAAACGGGCGCGCACCTGCGAATCCCTCCACCTCGCATTCGTCAATCCTCCATGTGAGCACGCCGATCTCCTCGGCTGCTGTCTCGCTGAAAAGCACGGGCTGTCTCAAGCGCGCGGCCACCTTTTCCATGCGGAAGGCGAAGTTCACCTCCGCGCCGTGCAGGTTCACCTCCGCCATTGTCGGCACGCTGCCCACAGCGGCTTCGCCGTAATGCACGACGATGCGGAACGGCGGCGATTTCTTTTCCTGCATCGACTTGAGGGCATCGAGCACGGTGCGCAGCTGGGCGGACGATTCTGGACCGGCGATCCAGTAGCAGAAGAAACCATCGCCCAGGTACTTCATCACATGGCCGCCGTGCGCGTCGATGATCTCGCGGCATTCCTTGAACCAGCCGCCGGTGATGCGCGGCAGCTCCTCGGCGCTCATCTGCTGCGCCAACCTCGTCGAGCCAATGATGTCGGCCATCAGCATCCAGCACTGCGCCGTCTTCACCGTGAGAATTGTGGATTCCAGCAGGCCGGAGGCCGACGGATGATCAGCTTTGATCCGCTCGGAGCCAAAGCGCAGCCGCACGCCCGACAGCTCGATCACATCTCCCGCTTTCAATTCCACCGGCTGTGAGATGCGGCGCTCATTCACCCAGCAACCGTTCGCACTGCCGAGATCGACGAGCCAGAATTCGCCTTCACCCTGTGCCTGGATGAGCGCGTGGCGGCGGGAAACTTCCTTTCCCGCGAGCGCCAGCGCGTTTTCCGAAGCACGTCCCACCGTCGTCGATCCGCGCAGATCAAAGCGCGAGCCGTCGGGGAGTTCGAGCCAGGAGAGTGAGAGTGCGTCGCTCATGCCTGGTTGGCTCACCCTGTCAGTCCGGCGGCTTTGAGCCGCTCAGTGACCCACGTCATCTCGTCCTCGGGCAGCGCGGGATCGGGCACGTTTTGATAATCGGCATCCCAATAGCCGCCCATGCGGTGGGCGCGGTCCACCAGCGGCTGCATGGCGAGCACCACGTCCTTGTCCGTTTTGCGCAGCGGGATGGAGATGTTCGGCAGCGGATCGCGCAACGAGGAGACATAGACCTCGAGCCGCGTGGAGTTCGACGCACGAAAGACACTGGTCAGATAGAATGAGCCAGCGGGTTTCTCAAAAGCATCTGCAGGCACGACGAGCGAGTGCATGCCGCCGCGCAGCAGGTCGATCTCCACCAGATTCACGCGCGCATGGATGTAAGTGTCCTGCCGCGCGATGTAGTTCGCGCGCTCCTTGCCCTTGTTCGCGGGGCTGAGCACCTCGATCACCGTGATGAGTTCGCCATTCCGGTCCGTGATTTCGATCCAGCGCTCCGTCTCTTCGGACAAGAGCACGATTTGCGGCTCGGTTGCGATGATGACGTCGTCCTTTTTTGGCTCCGGCTCCCATTGTGGAGGCACGCCGCGCTTCCACGACTCCACCACAGCCACGTCCGCGCGCGGGTTAGATTTTTTTCCTTCCGAGTCATGCAGCGTCACGCGCTCCTCGCTGCGCGCCTTGAGTTCCGGCGGCAGTTGATCCGCGATCGAGTCGCGGATGTAGCCGATCAATGCCGTATGCACGTCGTACCAGTGCCGCTCCAGAAACAGATTCATGCCGGGGAAAGGATTGTCTCTCGTCATGGCCGCATTTTAGCCTCCGGACACGAGGTTGCAATCAAGGCGACGGTATGCGTGTCACGGCGCGGGAATCTCGAGCACGCATCGAAAACCGTACGCGGAATCGTGCTTGTCGGGGACCTCGCTCCAGCGGCCTGCGAGGCTGAGCTGCGACTTCTCCGTACACCACCAGCAGCCACCTCGGAGCGCTTTCTTGCTGGTTCCATTGCCGTAGGCATCCTCGGTCCACTGCCACAGGTTGCCGCCCATGTCGAAGAGGCCGTACCGGTTGGCCTTGTAGCTGCCAACGGGCGAGGTGCCGCCCCAGCCGTCGGCGTAGCCGTCGATGATTCCCATCTTGAGTCCCGTCTTTTCCTTTTTCAGCAGCCGTGCGAGGCTGGTGTCAGCGTAGTTGCCGGAATGGTTGGGCGGCGGCCAGCGTGTGCCCCACGGGTACACATCCTTGAGTTTGTCGTGACGCTGCGAGGGTGAGGCGTTGGAATTTTCTTGGTCGCCAATGCCCGCCGCGAAGCTCCATTCCAGATCGCTCGGCAGGCGGTATGTCAGACCTTCTTTTGCGCTCAGCCACTTGCAGAACGACCGCGCTTCGTTCCAGTTCACGGCGGAGACCGGCATGGACTGGGTGTCGGGCTTGTCCACTTCCCAGGTCTTCTTCAGATCATCGCCCGCCTGCATCGCGTTTGCGTATGCAAGGAAATCACTCCGGCGTGTGAGGTAAACGGAAAAGAGAAGCTTCGTCCCCGGCACGGGCACGAACTTCATGCCGAGGGTGTTCACGAAGGGCTGAGGAACGGTCGCGGATTTCAAATCAACTGCCGGCACGGATGAAGCGTTCGCGCTTGAAGGAGGGCTTTTCGTTGTTGTCGGTGCCGAGGCGCTTGCAGTGCCGCCGGGTGGCGTGGTCACCAGCACGCAGCGGAATCCAAAGTCATGCCGACGTTGCAGCGGTCGGTCGTGATAGCGATAGGATGACCAGAAATCCGTCGGCCCCTTGCGCATCCACGAGCTTCCGCGAAGAACATGGTCCTCACTATTGTTGTTCCAACGATCTTCGCACCACTCCCAACAGTTGCCGGCCAGGTCGTATAGGCCGAGCGCAGTCGGTCGGAAGCTCATCACGGGGCTTGTGGTCACAAATCCGTCAGTGTAGTCGGCATTGTAGGAATTCGTGGGAAAGTTCTTGATCAGCGCCGTGTCGGCTACGTTGGCCGTGCCCGGAGGTGGCCATTCCTTGCCCCACGGAAACACGTCTTTGATTTTGCTGTGCAGGTTTTCAGGCGAGTCGAAGCCTTCGCGATCACCGATCCCAGACGCCCAGCTCCACTCACGATCAGTCGGCAACCGGTAGGTGCGGCCCTCCTGCTTTCCGAGCCAGTCACAAAATGCCTTGGAATCCTCCCAGTTCACATTCGCCACCGGATGAAGGTCTTCTTCGCCGGGCTTCGGTTCGACGGCGACCTGCCGCTTCCACTCGCCATTCGCGCTCGGCACTTGAAGTGCATACGCAGCGTAATCCTTGCGACGCGTCTCGTGGATGCAGAACAGCACGTCCGTTCCCGGCACGGGCACAAACTTCATGCCGAGCGTGTTCACAAACGGCTGATCAGCGGTCGCCGTTTTCGGGTCGGCGATGGTGGCGGGCACCTGGGTCGATCCCGATGAAGCCGGGGTCGAAGCTCCGCCAGTTTCGAGACTGGCGGCTGAAACCACGCAGCGAAAACCGATCATGCTGTAACGAGCATCTGGCGCGTAGGAATAGCGATAGGCTGAAGCGAGCAGAGGCCGCGTCGAACTGCTGTAGGAGCCGCCGCGCAGAATGCGCGCGGTCTTGGCTGCATCCTGCCATCCATCACACCACTCGAGGACGTTGCCGCCCAGGTCATGGATGCCCAGCGCGTTGGGTTTGAATTGCATCACTGGAGCCGTGGCGGGAAAGCCATCGTCAAACCCGGCGATGTACTCATCGCCGGTTCGCGGTGTTTGGTTCTTCCGGCTTTGGTCCGAGTAGTTTCCCGCGCCCGGCGGTGGAGGCCACTCATTGCCCCACGGAAACTCCGTCCGTGCATTGGCGCCCTTGGCATTCGTTGATCGTACTTCTTCTGCCGCGCTGCTCCACTCCTCATCAGTCGGCAGCCGGTAAGTCTTGCCCTCCTTCCGGCTCAACCACGCACAGAACGCCCGGGCATCCTCCCAGTTCGTGCGCATCACGGGATGGTCGCTCGCGCGATCGTTGATCAAAAAAATGCCATGCTTCTGAGTCTTCCAGCTCATGTCCACGCCAGGATTCTCATTTGCAAAGGCCGCGTAGTCCCGATGGCGCGTTTCATGGATGCAGAACAGTACCTTCGTTCCCGGCACCGGCACGAACTTCATGCCGAGGGAGTTCTCAAATGGAGTCGCCGCGCTGAACTGCGGATCATCCGTCGGCCCGGCTAGGCTCTCGCGATAATCACGCACCGCCTTCGCATCGGTGATGCGCTTCGCCTTCGTCAAATCCGTCTCCAGCGTCTTGAGCCGCACGGAGAGCGGATCGGTGAGCGTTTTCAGATTCGCCGCGCGTGCGGACTCGAGCTTGGCAAACGCCGCGCGATAAGTGGCGCGCAGATTTTTCACGGCGGCTTTGGTTTGGGCGTTGTCCGTCGCGGGCACGGGCTGTTTTGCTGCGAGCAGCTTCTTCTCCTCCTCCAGCGCCAGCACGCCATCGAGCCGCCCGGCGGCGCGCTCCTTCGCGATGTCACGGTCGATGCCGCCGAGGTAGCTGGTGTTCAGCTTCGCCACGTCCGCGTCGAACACAGCGGTTACTCGCTCGGCCTTCAATTGCAGAAACTGTTTCTGCAGTCCCGCCAGTTCAGCCGGGACATTCTCGGCAGACGGAGCAGACGTGCTTTCCAATTCTTTGGGGTTGCCGACGATTTTCTCGTTTGGACCTAAGTCTGGCAGACCGCGCATGGCGGCTCGGACAAACGTTATCGACTGATTGGAGCCGACCTGCGCATGAGTTGTGCCGAAATCATTCGGCCAGGACGAACTCTTCGAAAATCGATTCCTAGGGCCGTGATAGGTAGCAACGATCTTTGCGTCAAGGTAAAGACAGAGATCGACGTCTTCGCCCGCGCGCCGCACCTCCACGCGGACGACATAGCGTTTACCAAGCTCGAAGCGAAGCGGTGAGTAGAACGTCTTGTCTGAATACAGCCATGGGTCTTTGTGGTCGATATTGCCGAGGCCGGCCACCGCCTTGTCTCCAGCCAGCCAGCAGGTCGCGAGCGTTCGGTCGCCTAGGGGCACGAGCATGCCTACTCTTGCCTTCGGATCATCGCACCTGAACTCCAGTTCGAGCGCATGACTCGGAGGAGGCATTGCTGGTATGTCAAAACTGCCGCAATAAGTCGGCGTGCCGTCATTGCCTTGCCATTGGATGCCGTCAGCAGTGCGCCGCCAGGTGGAATGTGAACTCGCGTGTTTGACTGGATCGACGAGTGAAAGCACGTCCGACCAAGGCGTTTCTACAGACATGGATGAAGCTGTTTGATTGCCGGTTGCTGCTGGAGTGGCAGCAGGCGTTGCCGCCTTGGCAGACAAGTCAGCATACTCGAAGCGCTCGATCACCACGCCCTCATGGCCATAGAAAGAGGGAAAACCCTGCGGGATGCGGGCATCGGTCAGACTGTCGAGTGTCTGCCCGTCGAGGATGATCGTCAGTGTCGTGCCCACCGCGCGGAACTCGAGCGTGTGCGGTGCGCTCCAGTCAAACGATGCGGGCCACGGATATAGCCTGTTCACCACAGATGACTTGTGAACGACGTTGAACGCAAACCGCACCCCCTTCTGCTCCTTTCGGCAATCCAAACCGTAGGCACGGTCGTCGGTGCCGGGCACTGTTCGCTCCTCGCGGAGGTCGATGCCCCATGACTCACCACGGGCAGTCAATCGCGCGGCTTGATCGGTCAATGGCGACGCCAATCCTGCCGGGTAATGCCGTCCGGCATCACGAAGGACGCGAACCGATCTGCCGTCGGCTTCGCGGGCGAAATTCCTGGCGGCGTCCGGCTCTGAGAAAAGTCCCGGAAGACCGTCCACCCAATTGGTGATGGGCGCTGGCGCCTTCATGCTCTTGGGTTCCGACACCGCGCCCCCATCAATGCTTGCACTGACACTGGGTGATGCTGCGCTCTTGCCGGACGGCGCGGGATTGACCGGTGGGCTGGCCGGAGAAGCGGCAGGCGGCATCGCGGCATCGGCTCTGGTTTTGTCCGCTTCCATCTTTGACCGGTTCAAGAAGAACCATGCCGCTGCTCCAGCGATCACCACCAGCGCCACCCAAGGCAGCGCGGACGTTTTCTTCTCCGGCTGCTTTGCGACGCGCGATCGCGCAGCGCCTTGCGGTGGACGGAAGGGCTGGCCCGGCTGGCGTTGCGGGCGTGCTTCGGTCGGCAAGGCGGCGGGCGCTTTCGCGGCATCGGCCTCCACTTTGATCACCGGCTGCGTGAGGATGCTGTCGAGATCGGAGCGCAGCTCGCGCACGCTTGGGTAGCGGAGGTTGCGGTCTTCACGCAGCGCTTTGGTGATGATGCCGTCGTAGCGCGGATCGAGACCGGGCACTTGCAGGCTGGGCATTTCAAAGAGGCCCTGCGGCAGCTTGCCGGTGAGCATTTGGTAGAGCATGACGCCCACGGCATAAATATCGGCGCGGTGATCGACGGCGGTGCCGAGCGTGAGCGCCTCGGGCGCCATGTAGTGCAGCGTGCCCATCATCTGGCCGCTCTGCGTGAGGCCGGTGGTCTGCCCGGCGTGATTGATTTTCGCGAGGCCGAAGTCGGCCACCTTCACCACGCCATCGTAGCCGACCATGATGTTCGCGGGCTTGATGTCGCGGTGAATGATGCCGCGCTCGTGCGCATACGCGAGCGCATCACACACGTGCGCGGTGATCGCCATCGCGTGCTCGGAATGCAGCCGCCCCTGCTCGACGATCATGCGCGCCACATCGGTGCCCTCGATGAACTCCATGACGATGTAGAGAAGCCCATGGTGGGGCGGGCTGTCCCCAGCCCGCCGTTCTCCAGACGGCGCTTCGGGGACGAAGCGCCCTACCCCAGTCTCTCCGCAATCATGCACGGTGACGATGCCGGGATGCGCGAGCCGCGCCATCGCGCGCGCCTCATTCTTGAAGCGCTCGGCGTAGCCCATGTTCCGCTCATCGAGATCGACGGGCAGAATCTTGATGGCCACGCGGCGGTCGAGCGCGATCTGCCTGCCTTCATACACCGCGCCCATCCCGCCGCGGCCGATGAGGCGCGTGATCTCGCAGTCGTGAATGAGCGATCCTAGCTCCTCCGGCGCGGGCGGTTGCCACGATCGCCCTTTCCCCGCAGATTGCGGCGGATCGGGACGATCGGGAGAGGAATTCATGGCGGTATCGTATGCAGGTGAATCCAGCGTCAAGAAAGAAGGCGGACCCAGGCATGGCTGTCTTCGCTTCGCAAGGTTTCTACCTGCTCCGCCCGATCACCGCGATCACCACGCCCGCAAGCAGCAGCAGCGCGGCAAGGATGCGCTCAGCTTCACGAGCGGCACTGCAAACGCTTCGGCGTCCTTCTCGATCACGACGGACTCCCCATCGAGCTCGATGAACTTGGCCTGGATCACGCGGCCATCGCTGGCGGTCCATGTTTCCAGGTCGGTGGTTTGCGCCAGCGTGCAGGTCGCTGCGAGCGTCAGCAGGGCGAGGATGGCTTTGGTGCTCATGGTGAGCAGTCAGCCGGTGAAAATCATCTGTCGATTCAGGAGGTTACTTTTGGCGGCCGTCCGGCACGAGCGCGGGGTCGATGGTGCCGGTTTGCTCGCCGAGGGTGAAGTCGTGCCAAAGATCGTGCCTTGGCAGGCTGCTGGTCATGCGGCCATTCATCTCGCGTAGAGCAGCGGAGTTGAAGAAGAAATATGGCTTGGATGACCATCCGATCAGGATGAGTCGGATTGAATCGCCGGGCTTCCTGCCCAGCTCAGCCAACGGAATGAGGTAACTGTCCACACGGACTTTTTTGCCGTCCGCCGCAGGTTCGAACCGCACGTCTCCCCGGCCTTGAGAATCGTCCTTCTGATCGGAGGATGGCTTGTCGGCGAGCACTCTGTAGGATAGCCCCGGCTTGGTGCTTGCCCCGTCGGCGGCGGTTTCAAGACGGTAGAAGCGATCGAGACCGGGCGTGTCCTTGCGGTCTGCATCAAGGTCGAGGAAGAGTGTCGAGAAGTCGCCGGTCTTGGGCAGATTCGCCGCCTCCCCGTCCGCCCAGATCACCGCCTGCACATAGAGCCACTCGGCATTGCTCCAGACGCTGAGGCGGAACTCCTTTTCGTCCCGCAGCACTTTTGCCGAGGCCTGAGGGAAACCGAATGCTCCGTTCTTGCGCAGCTCGGGTGAGTCGTTGATGGCAAGCGGCGGCGCTGGTTTGGCGGTGCCGAACTTGATGTTTGGATCTTCAGAAATTTTCAGCGCATCCTCGTCGGGGTGCTGAAACCGTGGTGACCTCGTTTTGCTGCTTTCCGCCGAGGTCCAGTAAGCCACGAGGTTGCCTTTGATACCGCTCACCGATTGGCTGATGCCCGGCTCCGTGGGCAGTGGATCGTCCCATGATTCGTTGGGTTCTTTTGGGCCGCGCGCTTTGGCCGCAGCCTTTGCTGCGTCCAGGGAACTGTAGCCGGTGCTGATTTTCGCACCGTCCTTTGCCAGGCCGAGTTTGGCAAACACCTCGCCCATCGTTTTCAGCGTGCCCTTGGGGAAGTAGCAGATCACCGAGTTCACCGTGGTGGGGACAGGTCCGGACATGCTGCCCTCCGGCAGGCGCTCCAGCTTGATGCGTGAGATGCCCGGCACGGAGGATTTGTAGTAGCGCGCGAAGGAGCGCCACTGACCGTCGGGTTCCTCGACCTTCTCCGGCTTGCCAAGCACGGCCTCGCATTGCTCGAAGGTCTTGCCTAACCAGGAAACAGGATCGTTGGCCTTCACATCGCCTTTGACAGGAGGAGCATCCGCCACACCTGCGAGCTTCTTCGCCAGCGCGACGCTCTCGGGAGAAAGTTTGCCGATTGGGAAAACAAATTCCCGCCCATTCACGTCCAAGGTCACACTATCGCCTTGGAGCTTGATGAATTTCGCCTGGATGACTTTGCCTTTGGTGTCGGTCCAGGTTTGCAGGTCGGAGGATTGCGCAAGCGCGAGGGTGGCGAGGCTCAAAGAGAACAACAGGGCGATGGGTGTGGATGTCTTCATGATGCAAGGGAGTCGGTGGATGTTGGGTGTGTTCTTGGTGGTGGGAACAAAGTTGATTCAGGGCATGCCGGTGCTACAGCCCGGGCGGATGGCGTTCCGTCCACTCGGGGCCGCCGCGCAGGAACGTGCTCCAGCGTGGTCCGGCGGGGCCGATGCCGCCGCGGCCACCGGTATCCAGCCGCAAACCGCAGAGCGTGATGAACACATGGCCGGGCCGGGTGTGAATGGTGATCCACTTTCCGGGGCCGGGATCGCCGAAGGTGGCGAAGGTCTGCGAGGTCCGCGGTTCGTCGAGAAGGCCGGCTTTGATCAGCATGTAAGACACCGCGCCGGAGCAGTCGTAGCCGGTGTCTTCGAGAGTGTCGCGCCCACCGCCGACCTTGTAGCCCTTGGTTTGCAGGGTGTTGCCTGCGCTGATCGCTCGGGTGACTGGCTCGGGTGCACCTTCCGGCGCGGTGGCGATGGTGCCATGCAGCACCGCATCATGCACGACCGGAGCGTGAGGCGCTTTGGCTGCGGCTGCTTCTCCCATTTTGCGCGCCTGCACCATGCTGGCCGGGCTGAGTTTTACCAATGGCACCGTGAAGGCCACTCCGTCCTTCTCGATCACCACGGCGTTGGTTTCGTAGCGGACGAACTTCGCCTGGATGATGCGACCATCGCTGGAGGTCCAGGTTTGGAGATCGGAGGTTTGCGCCCAAGTCAGCGTGACGCTGGCGAGCAGCAGGCAGGTTGTAACTTCGAATTTCATGCTGCAGCAAATGAGTTTGTCCCGAGGTAGTTGCTGGCCTCCGAGTCGCTCAACGTGTGATTTTCAGCGCGGGGTTCGCGGCCTGAAGCGCCGCGACGCCAGAGTCAGTGACCCGTGTGCCTGCCAGATGAAGACTCCTCAGCGTTTTCATGCCCTGCAGGGTCTTCAGTCCCGAATCCGTGAGTTGGGTGTTGTTCAATCGCAAGGTTTCGAGTGTGGCAAGCGTCGCAATATTGGCCATTCCTGCGTCAGACACCGCCTTGTTGCCTTCCAAGGTGAGTTCCTTTAGCCTGCTAATACGATCGAGTTTCTTCAGACCCTTCTGAGTGATCTCTACGTTCGTGAGGTCGAGTACTTCCAGGTCCTGGAGTGCGCCGAGGTGGTCCATGGCGGCATCTCCCATCTTTGGCATGCTGCGCAGGCTGAGATTGCGGAGCTTCGCCAGTCCTGTGAGATGCTGGAGGCTGGCACCGGTCAAGTTTGGGCACCAGTTCAGATCCAGCGCTTCCAGCTCCGGCATGCTTGCGAGGTGCTTGAGCGCGTTATCTGAGATCGGCTGGGCGGGGAGTTTCAGAATTCTTAGATCAGTGAAAGCAGTCAGTTTGGACAAGTCCGCATCCTTGATAGAAGCGTTATTGCGCGCGTCCAGTCTGATGGTTGTCACCTTGAGATCATCCGTAGGCAGATCGGCTGACTTGCTGATCACGCGAGTTTTGCCATTCTCCGAGATTTCCAATACGCCGCCTCTGCTCAGTACCCACTCAGCGGCCTCACGCGTCGAGCGGGCAGCTACAGGCTCGGGAGTTGATTTGCCCGCTGACGCTGTGGGCGCATCCCACTCGACCAGATAGCCCTGCGTGAAATCACGCCACTGGGGGTCGGACTCCGAGATGTCATTCCAGCCCATGCGTGTCCCCGGCCTTGAGTAATAAGCCAGCATGTAAGGTGGTGTCGCTTTCGGGCCGGTCGCCTTGGCGTTGTTCGGCTCAGACGCAGCCCACTGTGTGAAGTCGAACTTCTCGCCGCTGACCCACGCCCATGGAAGGTTGGGTTTCTCCTGAATGCCGCCGATCCAGAAGGTTTTTCCCGGAGCGATCCTGGTTTGAAACTGGCTGACCACCCAGTTGTCTTCGGCGGCGCTGGTGATCGTCGCAAGATGGCCGCCGAGTGCCTCGGCTTTCTCCTTGGCCTCCTTCCATGTGATCGCGCCTGAAAACCATGCGTAGCGCGATTTGCCAAAACTCAAGGCATCGGCGGGAATCTGCGATGGTGCCGGTGCACCCGACGCCGTATCCGCTGCAGGGCCGGCCTGCCGCTGATACTCCTGCGCCAGTTTCTGGCTCTCGGGTGAGAGTGTGTTCATCGCCACGGGCGTGACCTTGCCGGCTATCTCCAGCAGCACCTTGTCTCCGTTGGTGCCCTTGTATGCCGCCGTGATGCTGCGGCCTTTGGTATCCGTCCAAGTTGTATTCGCAGAAGCTGTCGAGGACTGGTAAGGGAAAGGTCGGATGACTGCTTTGTGGAATACGATGGCGCTACCTGTTGCGCCCAGTCCCAAGTTGTCTCCTTCCTTCCAGTTCTTGGCACGCATCGGGAAACGCGCGACATCGCCTTTCCAGTCCTTCACCGTCTGTTTGTTGAGCAGCCCTGTCAGCGCGCCCTTGCGGACTTGAACGATCGAGCGGTAGCGCGTTCCCTTCACCAAGTGCCCTCCCTTGAGCCTGATCGTTGCTTCGGTGTCATGCCCGTAATTGTCCAGATTGATGAATCCATAAACTGGATTGGTGAACTGCGCCTGGGTCTGCATGGTCCAGTCAATCGTTCTTCCTTCCGCTGTGAAGAGTTGATGGACATCACCGATATTCTCAGTCTGGAGTGAGAACTCGATTTCGAAATCATACTCCGGCGGCAGTTGCAGCGGCATGCTCAGGGAAAGGAATCCGGAGCCTTTCTCAAGAAGCAGGCCCTCTGGAGTCATGCGCCAAGTTCCCCTGACTGATTGCTTTGCAGGGTCGATCAAAGGCATGAGGTCGGTGACCTTGGCTGTGGTGTTGGGCGGAGCGGAGGATGTTGGAGCTGACGTGCTTGCAGCGTTCGGTGGCTGCGAAGACGGTGTTGGTGAAGTTGATGTTTTCGTCTCTTTGGTTTGTAGGCTCGCTAACTCGACCACGCAACGAAAGCCCGTGCTGCCTCCTCGCCGTTCATTGTCCCTCACTTGTGGATAATTCCGATGGGACGACAGCAAGTTGGACATTACTCCGCCAAACCACGCATCACCTCGGAGATACCAGACTCCAGAATTGGTGACCAATTCGGAAATGTTACCTCCGAGATCATAGATGCCGAGAGGGTTGGGCTTGAAACTCATCACGGGAGCGGTGGCAGGATAGCCGTCGTTCAGGCTGTCAATCGCACCCATCGTTGGCCCTTTGAATCCTGTTTTGAAGGCCGCGTCTCGATAGTTGCCGTCGCCAGCCACAGGCGGCCAATAGTCCCCCCAAGGATACCTTCCGGTGAGCTTCTCGTTCAGGGACTCCGGGGTGGCTTTCTCATCTTCATCTTTGGCGATCCCGACCGCCCAGCTCCATTCGCGATCTGTCGGCAGACGGTAGGTTTTGCCATCCTTCTTGCTCAACCACTCACAGAACCCTTTGGCTTCATCAAACAGGATGTTGCTAACGGGATGATCACCCTCCGTGGGAAGCTTGAAGCCGTTGTAGGCCTTGGGCGTTTTCCAAGCAGGATCAAGCGAAGGCGTCTCCGCTGCAAAGGCCGCGAAATCAATTTGGCGCGTCTCGTGAATGCAGAAGAGCACTTCCGTTCCCGGCACGGGAACGAACTTCATGCCGAGGGTGTTGGTAAAGGGGGCTTCTTTGGTGGTGGCGGTTGTGACCGTTGCTGATGGAGGGGCGACTGCGGTATTCGCCTCCTTGGTTTGCAGGCTGGCAGTCTCGACGACGACGCGGAAGCCGTAGTTGCTGTAGTGAGCGGAGGCGATGGCACTGATGCGGCGGGATGAGAGCAGCCACTCGGGTGTGCCGCACTTCCAGCAGGCACCGCGCACCACGCGCTCCTTGTGCGCGCTGTCGATCCAGTCTCCGCACCATTCGCGCACGTTGCCCGCGAGGTCATGGATTCCGAGCGCGTTCGGCGCAAATGTCATCACGGGCGCGGTGTGCGCCCAGCCGTCGGTGTAGTTGGTCATGGGGGTGACGTCTGATGCCTTGCCGATGACGGAGGTGTCGGCGTAGTTCTCGAACCGCGTGGGCGGCGGCATGGAGCTGCCCCAGGGAAAGACGTTGGCGAGCTTCATGCTCAAATCCGCTGGTGAAGCCGTGGCAGACTCGCGGTCCGCAATGCCGATGGCGGTGCTCCATTCACGATCCGTGGGCAGGCGATACACCCGGCCTTCCTTCGCGCTCAGCCAAGCGCAGTAGGCATCGGCGTCTGCCCAACTGACGTGGACGACAGGGTGATCGTCACTTGGGATGACAATCTGTGCGGTGCCTTTGACCTCGACCTTCTGGCTGGCCCAGAGATTGCCGACGGGGTGATCCTTGGCAAAGGGGGCATAGTCAGCCTTCCGCGTCTCATGGATGCACATGAGGATCCTGGTGCCCGGCACAGGAACGAATTTCATGCCGAGGCTGTTGGTGAAGGGGGCTTCTGTGGTGGCAGAGCTGGCGGGAGCATTGGCCGATGAGGGAGCGGGCACTGGTTGTGGTCTCGCAATCGCGATTCTCGACAGGATGCCGACCATGCTGACGGTCTTCACCTTGATGAACTGAACGTCAGCGGTGTTGGCGCTGGTGAAGTTGATGAGGAAGTAGAAGCCGCTGGTGTCGAGGGTGGTGACTTTGAGCGCAGCGCCACCTTCCTCGATGCTCCACGTCGCCTGTTGCTGACCGCCCACGGAGGCGAACTTCACCACCTCGTTGCCCGTGCTCTTGAACTCCAAGGTGTCGTAACGCGAATCGTTGGTGTAGTGCGTGCGCCATGAGGTGCCGAGTACATTTGCCTTCATGAAGGCATCGTCGATTTTGATAGTAGCAGTGGATGACTCGCCGCCTGCAATGGTCGGTGGTGTCGTCGCTGGCGCTGGAGCAGCCGCAGTTGTCGCGTCATCCTTCGTCTTTGCATGATCCCAAAACATCCAAGCCGCCGTCGCGCCGAGCGCGAGGACCAAGAGCCACACCAGCGCCGAGGTCTTCTTCTCATACTTCACCACTACTTGTGGCTGCGGCGGACGAAAGGGCTGGTGCGGTGAGCGTTGCGGACGCGCCTGGGTGGGCAGCGCGGCGGGCGGTGGTGCGGCTGCATCTGCGGGCTGGGCTTGCACTTTGGCCACTGGCGCAGTGAGGATGCCATCGAGCGCGAGCCGCATTTCGCTGATCTGCTGGTAGCGCTGCTCGCGGCTGTCGCGCAGCGCCTTCGTGATGATGGCATCGTAGCGCGGATCAAGGCCGGGCACTTGCAGCGAAGGCATCTCGAACATGCCCTGTGGCAGCTTGCCGGTGAGCATCTGGTAAAGCATGACGCCCACCGCATAGATGTCCGCGCGATGATCCACCGCACTGCCCAGCGTGAGCGCCTCGGGTGCCATGAAGTGGAGCGTGCCCATCACCATGCCGCTGCGCGTAAGACCCGTCTCACCGGCCACGCTGGTTTTTGCCAGGCCAAAGTCCGCCACCTTCACGCGGCCATCGTAGCCGACCATGATGTTGGCCGGTTTAATGTCGCGATGGATGACGCCGTGCTCGTGCGCATACTGGAGCGCATCGCAGACGTGTGCGCAGATGGCCATCGCGTGCTCGGAATGCAGTCGGCCCTCGATGGCGACCATCTGCGCCACGTCGGTGCCCTCGACGAACTCCATGACGAAGTAGAGCGTCCCGTCCGGCATCTCGCCGGAGTCATAGACGGCGACGATGCCCGGATGGTTGAGCTGCCCCATGGCGCGTGCCTCCTGCTTGAAGCGCTGGGCAAAGTTTTCGTCCGCGATCTGCAATTCAGGCGGCAGAATCTTGATGGCGACCACGCGGCCGAGCGAAGTTTGCGTGCCGCGATACACCGCGCCCATGCCGCCGCGCGCGATGAATTTCTCCACGGTGTAACCCGGCAGCATTGCCTGCACGGCCTCCACGGTCGGCGGCACCCATGCGGCTTTTCTCTCCGGCGTGGTGCTGGGGGTGAGCAGCAGGTCACGCATCTGCTGCGTCGGTGTCTTGGGTGCGGGATCGTCTGGCATGGTCGGTCAAAGTTTGGCGTGATCTTGCGGCCGGGCGCTCCACATGATGCAGTCTCGGGCCAGCCAAGTCTATGCTCTCCTGCCCATCGCAATTTGGGTGGACACCGAACTGGCCGCGCTGTGCACGGCCCGTGCAATGCGGTCGGCGCTTTCCCGCATCGCCGTCTCCAGGCGGCTGGTTGAATCGTCGATCTTCTGGCAAATGCGGCTGACGGCCGAGGTGATCGTCGAGGCGAGGAGGCGGAATTCCTGCCGAATCACGTCCTGCGTGCGCACCAGTTCATTGAGGATCATCCGGCGCTGCAGCACGGCCACGAAATCCGGCGAGCGGTGCGCCTGCGAGAGGATGCCGGCAAACCGGGCGCGGAGAGTCCGTGTCTGATCGCTGACCTGATCGTGCCAGTCCGGCAAGACGGTGACCCAGCCCTCGACTTGACCGGTGATGCACCCGGTCAGCACATCGCCGCCCCCGTCGATCCGGTGCGCCACGAACACGGCCTGCACCACTTCCATTTGATCCGTGAGCTTGCCAAAGGCTTCGTCATGAAGCGCATGAAGATCCGCCAGACGGTCGATGCCTGCGGCTATTCCATCCAAAGACATGTGACACTTGTCCGCCTGATCCCAGAACGCGATGAACTCGCCGCTCCTCAGCAGGCTCTCCAGATGATCGAGATAATCGGCGGTCTCATCAATGGTGGCAGGCAATTGCCGCCGCATCACCATCACAGCCCGGTGGGATTCGGTGTAGGCGTTGGCCGCCGTCTTGAACGAGTTCCTGACATCCTCCACCTCAGTCTTCAAGTAATCGCACATCCAGGCATCGCGGTCCGTCTTCCACAAGCTGATCTCCCGGTGGAACTTGCTCTGGTTCTCATTCCTCAGCGTCCAATACTCAAGCAGGCGATAGGCGAACACGGGCACAGCCAGCACGAGGAATGTGGCCGCGCCCCATTTCACGGCCGCGCCCGCGGGCTGAAAAAGCGCGCAGGTCAGTCCGACCGCGCCGCCAATGACGAGCCACCGCGCCAGATGGAGATCATCAAGCGACGGGCTTAAAGGCTTGAAGGAGCCGGGAAAGCCGCGCTGCTCCGCGTGCAAGGGATCGAAGCCGATGTTGCAGACGACGAGGTCATTGTCAGACCGATCGCTGTACAGGAATCTTGGCGGAGAGATGGGTTCTGGGGACTTGTAGATCATGGGCTTTTGTTGTGCGGACTGGCCGGTTGCCAGGACTGCAGCGCTTCTTGTGCACGAAAGAGTTTTTCGATCATGCTAGAAACCGGTCTGCCCGTTCCTGGCAAGCTTTTGATTGGCGGACTGGAGCATTTGATCCCGCTCATCCGATGCCGGGCACGCACGCAACCATGCCAGGGCGCACTGAGGGTCCGTGCTCATGATGCCTGCGGCAAAGGCCAGCTTTGCGTGCGCGGTGGCGGTGGTGCCCGGCTGGCGGACCAGCCACTCTGACGCGCGGACGGGATCGCGGGCGGCCCATGCGAGCATGGCTTCGCGGACGGCCTCTTGTTGATGATCCGCAGGCAACCCACAAGCCCAGGTCATGGCGGCGGCGGCATCCGTGCTGGCGTACGACTGCGCGACGCTGACGAGCGCGGAGTCGATGGCGTCCGACGACGGTGCATCGCGAAGCATCTCGGTGAGCGCGCCGGCGGCGGCCTCGGGCGATGATTGCGCGGACTCTTTGATCAGACGCTCGGCAGCGGCCGCTCGTGCCGGACCTTGAAGCGTGCGCGCCCAGCGGTACGCATTCCCCTCATCTTCCATCATCAGCGCAGTAGCGATCTCGCCCGCGGCTTCGGCGCGACTGCTCTCATCACCACATGCGGAGAGAAGGCGGGCCAGGCTCGCGTCCGAAGAATCCGCCACCGCCTGCCGCACCGCCTCGGTGAGCGCGGCCTCGCGCACCTCTGGCGGAAGCCTGCCCGCCCATGCGACCGCGGCCATCGGCTCCCTCCGCGCCCACACGCCCGCGACGGCACGCCAAGCATCAGCGTTGTCAAAGCCCTGCATCGCCACAGCCTGCGCGGCGGCGAGAGGATTTGTTTCAGCCCATTCGCCAAGCACTGCGGTCGTGGCCGCACGCTCCATGCCGCCTGGGCCGAGACGCTCCAGTTCACGCCAGGCGCGCGCGGGGTCCGTCTTTGCGATGCTGCGCAATGACTCCACGCAGAGCATCTGCGCGATGCGGCCCGTGGGAAGCCGGAGCGCGAGGTCGAGGACTTCCGTCGGGCGATGTGCGGCGAGGCTGGGCGCAATGCTCTCCCAATCCATCCTCGCCAGTGATGCGAGCGAGCACTGGCCTGCGGCGGCGCGCTCGAGATGGCGGAGAATCGTGGCGGTGTCGCAGAGGGGCAATGCGCTCGCTGATTGCGTTGGCATTCTGGCGTCCATCGACCGCCGGTCACATTGAAGGGGCTCAATGTTCGAGCGTGTGTGAATCCGTGCTGCTGCTGCGGCATGAATGCCTGTCGGGGACTCGCCTGCTGTCCGCACCAACCGCACCGGACTCTTGCACGATGCGGAAGCACCGATCCCTGCGGCAAAGCCCAGCAGTCCGCCGAAAGTGAAAAACAACGCCTTGGAGTTCATTTAGATGAGAGTTCTGAGTGCGGCTCATCTCACTTGGGCGCCCCCACGACGAAGGCCCGATCCTCCGCGACAAGCATCTTCAATGGCAGGGTGAACCGCTGTCCCCGAATGGTCATCAAGGTGACCTTGGTCGCGTCATGTGCGATGAGCATGGCCACAAGCTCGCGGTTGCCCTGGTCTTTCCAGGTGCGAGAACGGGCGTCGAACCAAGTCCGCCATGCGCTGATCTGACCGGCCAGCGGATCGACCCAATGCGTCGAGGCCGTAAAGACGGTCAACGCGGCATCGAACTCCTTGTCCAGAGCATCCAATCTTGCGTGGCGTCCGGCCGCTGTTTGCCCTTGCTCCGCCGTTGCCCCGCCGCCGTGCCGTGCGCCGCCGCCGGCAAAGGCTCCGGGCTGCATTCCCATCGCGCCCGCCTTGCCGGACTGTTCTTCGCCGTAGTCGCGCATCTTGCTGCTGGCGCGGGCCTGTGCGCCTAGCATGTCATCGGCGGCTTTGATTTGATTTTGCAAGGCGGCGCGCTGCCGCTCGATGCTGCGGAGATTCTCGTAGCACGTCTTCTGCTCGAGGGTCCATGACGCAATCGGACTGTCGGGGTATTGCAATGGCGTCAGGCGCGGAGGCACCGGCGGCATGGAATCAATGGCATGGATGGACTGAAGCGCGATCAGAGCTGCAACGAGCGGGCCGGGGAATTTGACCAGGGTTTTCATGGCGGCGGATGGGTGGAGGATGACGGCTGCCTCATTGCTCATTCAACGAGGCAGCCGGGATGGAAGCGGCCTATTCGATCTGCTCGATGACGACATCCCCGGAGTCCGATCGCGCGATTCTTGGAAATGGGGGGACAGGGTTTGGCAAAGGCTCGAAGGCGATCTTGCCAGTTGCCCTGCCGTCGTAGTAATCCCGGATGTGCGTTGTCAGGCGGGTGCGTACGCCGTTCGCATCCACGGACACCAGGTAGCCGCTGCCAACTGCAAGACGCTTCACCTGCAGCCAGGCATCGACGCCGGAGCCGGCATCACGACGAATGGTCACGGAAAATGTCTTCCGCAGCGCCAGTTCACCACCTGGCATGATCTCCGAGACTCTGACCGTGATGGTGGCGCGAGGTGGCGCGTCGAGGCCGATGTAGAACGGACTCCGCGTGACGATGATGGTCCGGCTGATCGCCAATGCTTCGCTGGTGACAACCTGCTCGAGTTGCGCGCGTTCATTTGCCACGGCAGGTGCGACCAGTGTGAGTGCGGTCACCGAGAGAAGGGCGTTAAGGATGGTTTTCATGTTCGTGTCTTGGTTTGGTGTTGCGCCAGGTCAGTGCGCCTCGTTGGAGGCGCTGCAGCCTGGGTTCACGGTGGCGTTTGGGAGTCCGGCGCCGGGCGTTACACAAAAAGTGCAATTCTTTTTCGTTGGTCCATGCCAGGCGCTGGCGCATCATGGCGGCATTCCTTCCCGTGCCCGCCGAGCCCGCCCCATCTCCGCGCTTCCTCACCACGCGCTGGTCGCTTGTGTCCAGCCTTCGGCACGAGCCGGACGAGGCGAGGCGCGATGCCGTGCTGGCCCAGCTCTGCCGCGCCTATTGGTTCCCGCTCTACGGCTACGCGCGCCGCTCCGGGCAGCCGCCGCATGACGCCGAAGACTTCACGCAGGCGTTCTTCATGCGCGCGCTTCGCAATGATTTGTTTGCCAAGGCCAACCGCGAGCAGGGCAGGATGCGCACCTTTCTGCTCACCGCCTTTCAGCGTTTCATGCGCGATGAATTCGAGAAGAACACTGCGGCCAAGCGCGGCGGCAGGGAGCGCACGCTCTCTCTCGACGCCATGGAGGCCGAGCAGCGCTACCAATGCGAGCCGCACGACATTGCCACGCCGGAGGATCTCTACAATCGGCGCTGGGCACGGGACTTCTTCGCCACGGTCAAAGAGAGGCTGCGGCGCGAATTCGCCACCGAGGGGAAGGCTGCGGTCTTTGCCGTGCTCGGGTCATGGCTGCCGCCGGGCGGCAGCGAGGGCGATCATGCTGCCGCTGCAGCCGAGCTCGGAGTGACCGACGGCAATTTCCGCGTGCTGCTGCAACGCTTTCGCAAACGCTACCGTGCGCTGTTCAAGGAGGCCGTGGCTGATACGCTGGAATCACCCGATGAAGAACAGGTCAATGCCGAGATTCGCGAACTGATTCGATTTGGGGCATAGCATTTCACCGGCAAATCCGCCTTCCCAATTTGAAATCTCACCGGCTCCTCCCGATCACCGCGACCACGACGCCGCCGAGCAGCAGCAGCGCGGCGGCGATGCGAACGCCGTAGGCGCGGCCGGAGTCGTGACGCTCGCGGTTGCCGATGAGCGGCCCGAGAAGGGCGACAACCATCAGGCTCCAGAGACCGCGCGTGGCATAGACGACATTCACGCCGATCGCATCGCTGTGAAACGCCAGCGCCAGTCCCATGAGAAAGGATTGCGATGCGACGAGCACGCTTCCCGCCACGGACCATGCGGTGGCGCGGCTCCACGGAATTGGCGGGCGGTTGAAGCCGAGCAGCATCACGGCGGCGGAGAGCAGGCCGTTGGTGCCCGACATCACGGCGAGAAACATTCTGCCGCCGAACTGCGGCGCGAACTTTTGCATCACCACGTCGGCGAGCGCGAAGAACGATGCGCTCACCAGCGCCATGCTCACGGGACCGGCGAGCCTGGCGCCGCGTGGTGTTTTGAAATCCGTGGCGCTCATCATGAAGATGCCGCCGGTGGTGAGCACGGCGGCGATCCACATCAGCGCCGACATGCCGCCCGCGATGAGGAGCGAGGTGGCCGCGGCGACGAAGACGACTTTGGATCCGAGCACCGGCGTCACCAGCGACACATCGCCGCGCTGCATGGCGATGAAGGTGAACCAGCTCCCCACAAAGAACATGATGCCAACGCCGACGGGCGCGATCCAGAGCGACCACGGCACCGTTTGCTTCTCAAGAAACCCGAGCGGGATGAAGACGAGCGTGCCGGCCCAGTTGTTGACGTGGAAGCAGGCCATCGGATGCGCGCCTTCGACGAGCGCTTGCTTGAGCAGCATCGAGGCGACGGCATAGATGAAAGCTGCCGCGAGGGGCAGCAACAGGTAGAGCGGCAGGTGGCTCACGGTGTCGGGGCCTCCATCCGCGGATGGTGAATAGTGGATGGCTGAGCCTGTTGCAAAACTTCAGAATTTGGAAGCCGGCCATTTTTTAATCCATTCTCCAGCCCCCATTCTTCTGTCATCGCCGTTCCAAATGACAGGAGAATGGGGGCAGGAGAATGAGTTTTGCAACTCGCCCGGGTGATGGTGGAACGTGTGCGTCACCGCAATGATGTGGCAGGGCCGGCTCAACGCATCCGACTTCAAAGACAACCGACCACAGTCACGGACGAGCGCGTGAACCTGAGGGACAGCGCATCTTCCCCAGAGCACACGCGGCTGGAAGCCGCTGTGACGGACTGCGGCATAATGCCGCAGCCACAATGAGGCGCGCGCCATGCAGCGACCGCCGCAGGGCACCTGCCGCGGAGTGGCCGCCTTTGAGTGGCTGCGGTTTCCAACCGCAGTCCGTCCCAGGAGGCTTTGAGCCTCCTCGATCCAAGCGTGCGGATTGAGCAGGCACCATCGGCCCCTCCTATGCCGGACCGGCCGCCATCGACGTCGTTCCGGCCACGCCGCCTGGTCACCCAGCGTACCGCTCACGGCACCGCGCCCTCCAGGCCGAGCAGCCGCATCCCGAAGGCGATCATCAAGGGCGTGGTGGCGAGGCTGACGACCGTGGTGGCGAGCACGACCTGCACCGCCGTGGCTGCGTGTCCGCCGTAATGCCGTGCGAGCACGATGGCAAACACCGCCGACGGCATGCCCGCCTGCACGACGAGGATGCGCTTCAGATCGACACTCAACGGCAGCAGCATTCCCGCGCCGATGAAAAGCATCGGCAGCAGTGCCATGCGCAGCACGGGGCTGGCGATGGCGACACGCCAGTTGATCGGCTCGCGTCCCCACAGATCGTAGATCGACGCGCCGATCAGCAGCACGCACAGCGGAATCGCGCACGAGCCGAGATTTCCCATCACCGTATGAATCACCTTCGGCACGATGGCGTTGAGATTGATCGCGTTGCCCGCGAGCGAAACGATGATCGCGATCACCGGCGGATTGAGCAGCAGCTTCCACGGTGCCTTTGACACGCCTGTGAGCACGCCCACGGCCACGGTCCACAGCGCGATCTCCACGCCGAGCGTGAAGGTGAACATCACGCCCACCGTCTCTCGTGGAAACAGTGCCTCGACCATCGGCAGCGCGACGTAGCCGTAGTTCTGCAATCCGCACGCGATGCCAAAGGTGCGTCGCCCGCCGCCCTGCCGCAGTCCGATCAGCGGCGCTGCAAAGTACGAAGTGAAAATGGAAACCGCGACCAGCGAAAAACCGAGCAGCGCGGCGATGAGCACCTGTTTGCCATCCATGAGCGCCGGATTGCCAAGGATGCGCTCGATGATGAGGCACGGCGTGAGCAGGGAGACCGCGAGCTTCATCAAGCCGATGTCGAGATGGTCTCCAAGAATCTTGATCCGTCGCGCAGCCGCGCCCGCGGCCATCGTGAGATACACTGGCAGCGTGGCATTGGCGACGGTGAGGTAGTCCATGAGCGGGGAGTGGCGAAGGACGGATTGATGGAGCGATGGAGCGGTGAAGGAAAGGGAGAAATGTCGAACCCGTCTGGCTGGAGCCGAATGCAGCCGGCGGCACCGGCGCGGCGGCCCGAAGACTGCAAACCCCGGGCCATTGACAAGTCCGGACAAACGTCCCCGGGGCCGGAATAGCGAAAAGCGCTGTGATGAGCGGCGGAGCCTTCTCAATCACAGCGCTTGACGGATGAAACGATGATCGCCTGAAAACAGGAGACCCGATGCAAAGGTCATGTGCCCGGAGGTTTCGCGGGCGTGGCAGCGGGCACGGGTGCGGGTGATGCGGGCACAGCAGCAGGTGCCGGCACCGGAGTTGGGGCGGTGCCAGCCGGAGCGGGTGCCGCAGCGGAGGCGGGGACGGGCTGCGGTCCGCCGGGGCGCAGGGGGGAATCCGGCGCCAGGGTGAAGGGCTCGCCCTTCTCGTGCTTGCTAAGAATGAAGGCGAGCACTTCGATGGAGCGGTTGATCCCGAGCACGGGCTCCCATGCGGGCATGCCCTTCGTGGGGTCGGGCGCGCCTTTGCGGATGATGGAGAGCAACTGGGTGGGCTGGTTGCCATGCTTCCATTCCTGATCGTTCAACGGCAGCCCGGGCAGCTTCACGCCGCCGAGCTTTGCGGATAGGTCCGGCGCGTGACAGGCGACGCAGGTGCCGGTGAACGTGGCCTGCCCGGCGGCGACGACCTTCGCGTCCTTCGACATGGCCCAGAGCTTGTCGTCATCGACGCCGGAGAGTTCCTTCGACCGAGTGGCCTCGACGACGGCCATGGCCTTGTTGATCTTCTGGATGTCGGAGTCGCCGCTGCGGAACTGATAGTAGAGCACCCAGGCGACGATGAACCAGATGATGCAGATGTACCAAGTGAAGAGCCACCAGTTCGGCAGCTTTTGATCGTACTCCTGGATGCCGTCATAGACGTGATCGCGGAGCGTGGGACCGGAGGGATTGTTGGAGTCAGGCATGGCGGATGGGAAACAGCAGAGTTCAGATTTCGGATTTCAGACGGGACGCCAGGGGTGCCCTTCAGTCATCGAGAGGCATGCGTGACATGGTGTCGGCGTGCTCACGGCGCACGGCGAGCGCACGCGCGACGAAGGCGAGGAAGATGACCGCCGTGACGGCGAAGGCCACGTAGGGCACCCAGTCGGCCCAGTTGTCGTAAGTGATGTGTTTGAACATGGCGGAGCGGATTGGGGCTGGCGGTTCAGTTCGAGGCCGAGCGGAACTTGTCAGGTATGCCCGGTGTGATCGGGAAAGGAATGCCGGCCGGAGTCTTGGTGAGCTTTTCCTCGGTCTTGATGGCGTCGAACTTGCCGAGCTTTTGCAGGTAGGCGATGAGCGCGACGATCTTCGTGTCAGGCTCGGCCGCCTTGCCCTGCGTCTTGAGATCCTGCACGATCTTGATGCCCTGCTCGATGGCCTTGGTCTTGATGGTGGTGTCGTCCATCGCGGGATACGGCACGCCGAGCTGCACCATGACGGCGATCTTCCGCGGCAGCGTGCGCTGGTCGAACTTCTCAGTGAAGAGGTGCGGATAGGCCGGCATGTTCGATCCCACGGAGGTCTGCCGCGGATCCTTCATGTGATCGTAGTGCCAACTGTGCGGGTACTTGTCACCCACGCGGGCGAGATCCGGCCCCGTCCGCTTCGATCCCCATTGGAAGGGGTGGTCGTAGATGCTCTCGCCCATGCGCGACCATTCGCCGTAGCGGAGCACGTCGGGCAGCATGGTGCGGATCATCTGCGAGTGACAGTTGTAGCAGCCTTCGCTCACATAAATGTCGCGGCCCGCCAGTTCGAGGGGCGTGTAGGGCTGCTGGATGCGGTCTTCCATGGTCTTGGCATTGTTCACCGCCACGGTCGGGATGATCTGGATGAGGCCGCCGAGCGCGACGGCGACGAAGCAGAGCACGGTGAATGGCAGCCAGTTGTTGAGCATCGTCTCATACCACAGGGACCAGCGCGCGTGTCCCTGCTGGAATTTCTTCACCGCGAGCACCGCGAAGATGCAGGTGCAGACCAGCGCAACGATGTCCGCACCCGGCGGCAGGAAGAGCCAGCCGAGCAAGAGGATGAGGCCGCCGAGGATGTAGGCGACGGGGTCGTTGATGAAGGTGTCCTTGATGCTCATGGTGTCCTTGTCGCCGCGCGTCAGGAGCACTACTTCGCGCGTTTCGTTGACCGCCCTGCCCTTCTTGATGGTAAGGAAGATGTTCAGGCCCATGAGGATCATGCCGGCGAGGAACATCGCGCCGCCAACGATGCGGGACCCCATCATGAAACGGATGGAGGTGAGCGTCTCGATGAAGTTCGGATACATCAGCGCGGTGCCCTCTGGATTCGTGGCATTGAGCATGAGGCCCTGCATGATGCCCGACACCCACATGGAAGCGACGTAGATCAGGATGCCCACCAGGCCGATCCAGAAGTGGAAATTGGCCCAGCTCTGCGAGTGGAGCTTCGTGCCGTAGAGACGCGGCGTGAGCCAGTAAAAGATGCCCGCCGCCATGAAACCGTTCCAGCCCAGCGCGCCTTCATGAGCATGACCCACGGTCCAGTCCGAGTAGTGCGAGAGGGCATTGACCGCGCGGATGGAGAGCAGCGGCCCCTCAAAGGTGGACATGCCGTAAAAGGTGACCGCCGCGATGAAGAACTTCACCACCGGATCGGTGCGCAGCTTGTCCCACGCACCGCGCAGCGTGAGCAGGCCGTTCAACATGCCGCCCCAGCTCGGCGCCCACAGCATGAGCGAGAAGAACATGCCGAGCATCTGCAGCCACTTAGGCAGCGCGGTGTTCAGCAGATGGTGCGGGCCGGCCCAGATGTAGATGAAGACCAGCGACCAGAAGTGAACGATCGAGAGGCGGTACGAATACACCGGCCGCTCCACCGCCTTCGGCAGGAAGTAGTACATGATGCCGAGGATTGGCGTGGTGAGGAAGAAGGCGACGGCGTTGTGACCATACCACCACTGAACGAGCGCGTTTTGCACGCCGGCGAAGACGCTGTAGCTGTGCGTGAGGCTCGTCGGAATCGAGATGTGATTCACGATGTAGAGGATGGCGATCGTGATCACCGTTGAGATGTAAAACCAAAGCGCGACGTAGAGCGACGGCTCATTCCGTTTCGCCAGAGTCCAGAAGAAATTGACGGCAAAAACCACCCAGATCAGCGCCACGAGGATGTTGATGGGCCAGATCAGCTCCGCGTACTCCTGCCCGCGCGTGAGGCCCAGCGGCAGGGAGACGGCCGCGCACAAAATGATGAACTGCCAGCCCCAGAAGTGAAGTGCCGAGAGGAAGTCGGAGGCCATGCGCGCCTTGCACAATCGCTGCGTCGAGTAGTAAACACCGCAGAACATCATGTTCCCCACGAAGGCAAAGATCACCGCGTTCGTATGCAGCGGGCGCAGCCGGCCGAAGCTCAGAAAGGACGCGAGGTTGAGCTGGTGGAAGTTCAGTTGCAGCGCAATGAGCACGCCCACCAGCATGCCGACGACACCCCAGATGATGGAGGCGAGCATGAACTGGCGGACGACCTTGTCGTTGAACTCGATCGTTGTTTTGGTGGCGGATGCTGAGGTCATAGAGAGGGGAACTGGAACAGAGTCGCATCAAGGCGCGGGGGCGGCTCAGGACTCCTTCTTCGTCGGCCGGGCCGGCGGCCCGTCATCGAGCGGGAGAAGGGCCATCTGCTCCATGCTCGCCCGGTCGCGCTGCGAGCGCTCGGCGAAGAACAACACGGCAAACAACACCGCGAAGATCAAGCTCATGAAGATGGTGACAGCAAAGACTTCCATTGACGCACTGACTGCATTGCAAAACCACAATGCTTTTGCAAGCGCGATCACTAAGCCTCATGCACCCGCGCTGTTCTCTCCGCGAGTTGGTCAAGCGTGAGCTATTTTTGTGAGCACCCGCAGGATTGCAAAACTAACCTGCGCCCGGCTGCGCGGATATTGCGCGCGCGGCCGGCATCTGATGCTGGAAACACGCGTCGATGTCCCGGCGACGCCGGCCGCGGACGAACGCGGGCCGGAATATCGCGAGGTGTTCGCCGGCCTTCGCGCGCGCCTCCTCGCCGCTCATCCCGCGCGCGATCAGCCAGTTCATGTAGGCGGCCCGTTCTCTCTGTGATTCCAGCATCCGCCGCTTCCGAAAGCGGAAGCCGGTCTGCTGTTCAATGTTTTGCCAGCCGCAAGAGCGGCTCCGGGCGACGAATGCAAATTCCGGCGTCCCATCGGCCGCCTCCTTCTCACCAGTTGCGCAAAATCTGAAACAGGTTGTGCCGGTGATCGGTCCACAGGGGCACGTCCACGGACTTCGCATACGGAGGGAGCACAGGCGGGTGCGCCTTGAGAAAGGTGTCGTCGCGAGTGAGCACCAAGTAGTCGGTGGGATAGCAGTCGCTGTCGGGTTCGGGCGCGCGGGCGATGCGCGTGGTGCCGAGCTGGAACTCGCGGGCCGCACGCTCAACGACGGGAGCAAGGTTCAGGTAGTGATTTGTGATGTGGACGACGATGATGCCGCCGGGCTTCAGATGGCGCATGTAAAGGTCGAATGCCTCGCGCGTGAGCAGATGCACGGGCACGGAGTCGCCGCTGAAGGCGTCGAGCACGAGGGCGTCGAAGTTCTGCGGCGGCTCGTGCTCGAGCGTGAGGCGCGCGTCACCGAGGGCCAGCTCATATTTGGCACCGCGCGCTTCCATGTCCGCGACGAAACTGAAGTACTCCAGCGCAAACTTCACTGCGGTCGGATTCAATTCGTAGAAACGATACGTCTGCCCGGGCTCGGCGTAGCAGGCGAGAGTGCCTGCGCCCATGCCGATGATGCCCACCTTTGCGCCGCTCGTTGACTTGAGGCTTTCGAGCGCGATGCCCGCGCCCGTGTCGTGTGCGTAATAGGTGAGCGGATCGCGTCGCCTATTCGCTGCGAGGCACTGGCGCCCGTGCTTGGTGCTGCCGCTGATGAAGGCCCGGTAAACGGCGTGCTCGTCCACGTCCTCGCGCTCGGAAACGGAGAGCGTGCCGTAGAAGTCACGCGCGCGGGCGATGCGCGATCCCAAGTTCATCTCCCACTTGATCATCGGCAACAGCGCCACCAGCCCCGCGACTGCCCCGGCGATGCGCGCACCGCGGGACAGCTTCAAGCCCAGCAACGCGATGCAGGTGGCGAGCGCAAAGCCGATGAACAGCGCCAGCGACCACTCGAAAAACGTACGGAAAATCAGCGGCGCAAGGATGCTGACGACCAGACCACCGAGCGCACCGCCGGCGGACATGACAAGGTAGTACTCGGTCAGGTGCTTCGGGTCGGGTTTCAGGCGCGCCAGCTCGCCGTGGCAGATCACGCACACGCCAAACATCGCGCCGAGGTGTACGAGCAGCTCGGCGACGAAACCCGGATTCCAACTGCCGATCTCAGACATACCCGCGGCCAGAAAGAGCAGCACCATCGTCGGCAGCGCCCATGCGGCGCGCAGATACCAGCGCGGATGGTCGAAGCAGATGATGAAGGAGGCGAGGTAGAGGCTCAGCGGTGCGACCCACAGGAAGGGGATCACGGCCACATCCTGGCAGACGTGGTTGGTCGTAGCGAGGAGCATCACGGAGGCGAAACCCGGGAGCAGCAACCAGCCGGCGCGCTGGAGCCATGTGGGATTTCCCATGTGCAGCCCGGCCAGCGGATGTGGATCACCCTCAGGCGTGACTTCTTCCGGCCTCACGCGATTTGCAAAGGCGCACGCGCCCATGAGCAGGGCGAAGCCGCCAAATACAACCGACCAGACTTTCGTCTGCGTGAGCACGTCCCACCGTGGCTCGATCAGCACAGGATAAGAGAGCAGCGCGGTGAGAGAGCCGATGTTCGAGAGCGAGTACAGCCGCCACGGGTTGCGCTTCGGAAACTGATGGGAGAACCACACCTGCACCAGCGGGCTCGTGGCGGCGAGCACGAAGTACGGGATCCCGACCGTGCGCAGGAGCAGCAGCAGGATGTTGCTCACCGGCTCGACTGAACCGGACGGCTTCAGCCCCGCATCCGGCGCGATGGGCAGGCACAGCGCGGCGGCGAGCAGGACAACGCCATGCACCATGGCCTGCGTCCGCGGCTTCCGCTTCGCCAGCAGGTGCGCGTAGCTGTAGCCGCCAAAGAGCATGACCTGGAAGAACAGCATGCAAGTCGTCCACACCCCAGGGCTGCCTCCGAACCACGGCAGGATGAATTTGCTGATCACCGGCTGCACCTGAAAAAGCAGGAACGCACCGAGCAGGGAGACGAGGCAGAAGACGAGGTTCATCGCGGAGGTGGGGAGGGGGTTATGGGTTATGGGCTGCGGGCGACGATTTGCTTGAATCTGGATTTCCGCTGGATTGCTGCAAAAGCAGGCCATGCCGCCCTCCGCCCCAGTCTTCCTCGATCCATGACCCATCACTCGTAACCGATAACTCATCACCCGATTCCCCGATCAGTAATACCTCTCCAGCTTCCGTCGGCTGTCCCGGTCCAGATCTTCGACGTTCGGGATTAGGTAGCGTGTGTTGTGGTCGTCGATGATCACGAAGCGCGCGCCGCCGAGGGACTGGATGGCCTCGTCGTTCTCGGTGCGGAATTTGGTGGGGCCGCGGTCGGTGGTGACCTGCCACTCGTGGCCGTCGGCGGCACGCGCGACGCGATGGATGGTGCGGATGACGGGGACGAAGTCGCGCTTGGCCAGTGCCATGCGCAGGGCCGTGAGCTGGGCTTCGCTGAGCTTCGAAGGGTCTTCAATGCAGCCGACTTCGCGGCCGGAGGCATCCTGGAGGGATATCCAGTGATTCGGTTCGGTGAGCGGGAACATGCGGAGCGGACGCACGTTCTGATGGCGCGTGCCCGCCGGATCGACAAACACGAGCCGTCCCGATGTGTCGGTGGAGAGATCGAAGGCGGCGCTCATCGGTGTGTCACCTCCATCATGGCCTGGTGCAGCCGCGCGTATGTGCCGCTGTGCGCGAGCAGCACGTCATGCGTGCCGGTCTCGACGATGCGGCCGTCTTCCATCACGATGAGCCGGTTGGCCTTGCGCAGCGTGCCGAGGCGGTGCGCGATGGCTATGGTGGTGCGGCCTTTGACGAGGTGATCCAGCGCCTCTTGTATCTCGCGCTCGGTTTCCGTGTCCACGGCGGACGTGGCCTCGTCGAGGATGAGCAATGCGGGATCGATGAGCAGCGCGCGCGCGATGCTGATGCGCTGGCGCTCGCCGCCGCTGAGCTGCTGGCCGCGCTCGCCGACCATGGAGTCGTAGCCGTCCGGCTGCTTCAAGATGAAGTCGTGCGCACGCGCCGCACGAGCGGCGGCGATGATCTCGGCGCGCGTGGCCTGCGGCTTCCCGTATGCGATGTTTTCCGCGATGGTGCCGAAGAAGAGGTACGGCTCCTGCAAAACGAGGCCGAGATTCCGGCGGTAGTCCTCGACATCGATCTCGCGGATGTCGGTGCCGTCCACGAGCACCGCGCCCTCGGTCACATCGAAGAAGCGGCACGCGAGATTCACGATGGTGGTCTTCCCGGCGCCGCTCGGCCCCACGAGGCCGATCATCTCGCCGGGCTGTATCTTGAGGTCGATGCCTTTGATGACCTGACGCGAGCCATGGCGCAGCTTCACGCCCTTGAATTCGATCTCGCCGCGGATGCGGCCGATCTTCTTCCGCCCGTCGTTCACCGGCATGTCCGGCTGCACGTCGAGCACCTCGAAGATGCGGTGCGCGCTGGCGGAGGCGCGCTGCGCGGATGCCAGGAAGCGGCTCATGGACTCCAGCCGGCCATAGAAGCGGTAGATGTAGAACACGAAGCCGGTCAACACGCCCACCGTGATGCGATCATGCGCCACGGCCCATGCGCCGACGGCCCAGACGGTGATGAGGCCCGCGTCGGTAAGCAGCTCGATCATCGGCGTGAAAAAGGACCAGGTGCGGTTTACCCGGTCGTTCGTGTCGAAGATGTGCTTGTCGGCGGCGCGGAAGCGGTCGATCTCGCGCTGCTCCTGCGCGAACGCCTTCACCACACGCACGCCGGGGATCACGTCGGTGAGCACGCTGTTCATGGCGCTCCACGCGCGGCTGGCGGCGGCAAACCCGCCGCGCAGATGCGTGCGGACCTTGTTCACGAGCCAGCCCACGACGGGCGCGGGTCCGAGCGCGGCGATGGCAAGGAGGGGATTCTTCCAGATGAGGATGCCGGCCAGTGCAAAGAAGAAGAGAGAGTCGCTGAGGAACTCGATGAGATTGATGGAGATGAAGAGCGAGATGTGGTCGGTGTCCGAGCCGATGCGCGAGATGAGATCGCCGGTGCGCTTCTTGTTGAAATAGGTGAGCGAGAGCCGCTGGAGGTGCTCGAAGGTCTCACGCCGCATGCGGCTGGTGACGCGCTCTGCCAGACGCGCGACGACGAAGGTCTTGGCCCAGTTCAGCATCCAGGTGAGCACCGCCGCGCCGGCGAGGAAGGCGGCGAAGCGGTACACATGCTTGACGTGCACGCGGTCGGTGGCGCTCTGCAGCGGGATCAGAACGTTGTCCACGAGGTCCATCGTGAGCCAGGGAGTGATCATTTGCGCGCCCACATGGGCGAGCGTGAGCAGGAAGCCGAGCACGAGCAGCGAGCGCCACGGCAGGGCGAACTTCAGCAGGCGGATGAGCGGACTGCCACGCGGCCCGGTGGTGGTGGCGTCGTCGTCGAATTCGTCCCCGCCGCCATTGCCATCGAGGGCCTTCTGCAAAGCGGCCGATTCACTGCGCAAGATGCGCTGCTGCTCCTTGAAGCGCGCCAGGAACGCATCCGCCTCGCGCACGCGCCCTGTGATCACGCGCCAGGCGTACTCGAGCTCGCCAGCCTGCACGAGATGGACTTCCGCGGTGGCGCCCAGTTCCTCGAGCACGAGGTCTTCCACGTCGAGCAGCCGCCACGACCGGAAGCTGATGTCCCGGTTCTTCGTGGCCTCGACGCTCAGCAGGCGCAGACTCGTGAGGATCACCATCCCGCGATGGAAATGCAGGCTGGCATCGAGGTCGGTCTGCAGCCGCGCGATGGTGCGCTCGTTCGCGCTCAGGCGCGCCTCGGCGTGTTGGAGCAGTGTTTCGGTGCTGTCTGTTGTTGCGTGGCTGGGCAAGCGGTTCCGGGTGGCCCTGAAAATCAGGCGGTTCGCCAGATTGTAAAGGGCGCGCTGTGGCTGGACAGGCATCCGTTTTGTCCCTTCCGTCCCTTCAAAGAGACGGAAGGAACACAAAGGACTGAACGGACTTTTGAAGGCGCCCACGCCCCATCTTTGCCCTTGACCGTGCGCCGTCGTGTGGGTTTGTCCGCGCTGCGCGCGCGCACCCTCGCCCACCTGCTTGTCAGACACATCCCACACCGAACTCCAGTCCACCTCGGAAATCCGCGTGCTCGCCTTGCGCGGACCCAACATCTGGTCCCGCGCCACCGCACTCGAATGCTGGGTGGAGTTTCACCCCGTCGCCAACCCGGCCCCGGGCTGGCGTGACTGGCTGCTCTCCTGGGTGCCCGCGATCGAACCCGTGCTGCGCGAGATCACCGCCGCGGACCCGCACTCGCTCGCCAGGCTGCTGAATCACGTCACGCTCCATCTGCAAAGCCGCACCGATCTGCTGCTCGGCTTTCACAAGATCGTCGAGACTTCACAGCCCAACGTCCTGCGCATCATCACGCAATACGACGAGGAGAGCGTCGCGCGCCGCGCCTTCCAACTCGCCCGCCAGATGATTGATGCCGCACTCGCCGGCCGCACCTTCGACTTCCACAAGGAGCATACTGATCTCAAGGACCATGCCGATGACGTGTGCCTCGGCCCGAGCACGCGCTCGATGGTGAACGCCGCCATCGTCCGCGGCATTCCCGTGCGTCGTCTCACCGAAGGCTCGCTCGTGCAGCTCGGCTGGGGCCGCAAGCAGAAGAAGATACTCGCCGCCGCCACCAGTCAGACCAGCGCCATCGCGGAGGACATCGTGCAGGACAAGGACCTCACCCGCATCCTGCTCCATCAGGTCGGCCTGCCCGTGCCGCGTGGTCGTCCGGTCAGAGATGCCGAGGACGCGTGGGCCGCCGCGCAGGAGATCGGCGTGCCCGTCGTGGTGAAGCCGCGTGATGGCAACCAGGGCCGCGCCGTCTCGCTCAATCTCTACAATCGCGAGCAGGTCGCCGCCGCCTTCGACGCCGCGCATGTGGAGAGCGACTCGGTCATCGTCGAAAAGTTTGCGGAGGGCGATGACTACCGCGTGCTGGTCATCGGAAAACAATTTGTCGCCGCCAGCCGTCGCAAGCCCGCGCATGTCATCGGCGACGGCGTCCATACCATCAACGAACTCGTCGCCGAGGTGAACCTCGACCCGCGCCGCGCCGCCGAGCACGCGGCCGCGCTCAGCAAGATCCGTATCGACGCCGTGGCGCTTTCCGTCCTTGCCGAGCAAGGTGTCACGCCCGACACGATCCCCGCGAAGGGCCGCCAGATTCTCATCCGCCGCAATGCAAACCTCAGCACCGGCGGCACCGCCGTCGATGTCACCGACGACGTGCATCCCACGCTCAAGGCCGTGTGCATCGAGGCCGCGAACGCCGTGGGCCTCGACATCTGCGGCATCGACCTCGTCGCCACCGACATCACCGCGCCGCTCAGTGAGCGCAATGGCTGCATCATCGAGCTGAACGCCCGGCCCGGCCTGCGCATGCACTTGTATCCCAGCGAAGGCAAATCGCGCGATGTGGGCATGGCCGTCATCAACACCATGTTCGGCACGGAGGACCAGGGCCGCATTCCGCTCGTGGCCGTCACCGGCGTCAACGGCAAGACCACGACCACGCGCTTCATCGCGCATCTTCTCAGCCAGAAAGGCTGGACGGTCGGCCACACCAGCACGGACGGCGTCTTCGTCGGCGGTCGCATGTTGGACTACGGCGATTGCAGCGGCCCCGTCAGCGCCCGCAGCGTGCTTTCTTATCCGGTCACCGACGCGGCGGTGCTCGAAGTTGCGCGCGGTGGCATCCTGCGCGCCGGCCTCGCCTTCGATCATTGTGACGTGGCCGTCATCACCAACATCGGCGAAGGCGACCACCTCGGCCTGCTGGAAGTGAACACGCCCGAGGAACTCGCCGCCGTGAAGTCCGTCATCGTCGGCGCCGTGCCGGCCACCGGCACCGCCGTGCTGAACGCAGCCGATCCGCTCGTCGTGAAAATGGCCGAGACGTATCAGCGCCGCACGATTTTCTTCGCGAACGACGACGGCAACGACGTCATCCGCCGCCACTGCGCCACCGGTGAGCGCGCCATCTTCACCCGCAACGGCTCCGTCATCCTCGCCGACGGCACGAATGAAAAGGCGCTGATCGCCTTGTCCGAAGTGCCCATCACCCTCGGCGGCAAGATTGGCTTCCAGATTGAAAACACCATCGCCGCCATCGCCGCCGCGTGGGCGCTTGGGCTGTCCGAGGAACTCATCCGCGCCGGCGTCCGCAGCTTCGCGCCCGGCTTCGAGCAGAACGCCGGCCGCTTCAACATCATCGATCTCAACGGCGTCACCGTCGTGTGCGACTACGGCCACAACATCGACGCCCTGCGTGCGCTGCTGAACTCGCTGCGCCATTTCTCGAACAAGCGCCGCCTCGTCGTTTACAGCTCCGCCGGCGACCGGCGCGACGAGGACATCATCGAGCAGGGCCGCATGTTGAGCACCGAGTTCGACGAAGCGTGGCTCTACGAAGGCGACTACGTGCGCGGCCGCCCGTCCGGACAAATCATGGAACTGCTCGCGAAGGGCCTCGAAAATTCACCGCGCACCAAGCGGGTCGAGTCAATTCTGGGCCACCTCAAGTGCGTCGATCTCGCGCTCGAATCCGCGCTTCCCGGTGACCTCGTCATGATCCAGGCCGACACCGCCGACGAGACCGTCCAGCACCTGCGCGCGAAGTTGGACGCATGACGTAACGGACTTGGCCTGCCTCGGGGGAGCCTGCGATCAAGCCGGCGAATGTGAATACCCCCGCCCTGCGAGTGTCATGTCCAGAATCCCGGGCCTTTGATCGACACGAAATTTTGGCGCTTGCCAGTGTGCAGGAGAAGCACACTTGCAGCCAGGAGGACAAACGACTCTGGAGTTCGCGTCGGACGGGTGCGCGCAGGGCTTACGCATGAACCGAAAGCGCAAGCCTCAAATCTACGATTTGCCCCGCAGATTCAGAATTCCACAAATGGGTTCAGAAGAACTCCAATCCGTGGTTGTCCTGAATCCGTGGAAATTCACTCAGAAGCAATTCATGCGCAAACCCTGGGTGCGCGGTGCGGTCCAGGTTTGCTGATTGACCTTTCCAGGCAAATCCGGGACACTGCACAAGACTGTCCGCCGTCCCACCATCAACCTGGAGGTCGCCATGAATGATCCGCACACCCGCCGCCGGTTCCTTGCCGAAGTAGGCAAAGGAACACTGCTCTCCACCATCGGCCCGGCGCTCGCGTCGGAGTTGGGCATCATGCCTGCGGCCTTCGCCGCAGACAGGCCGGAGCCGCTGGATTTCGGCGACATGGAGCCGCTCGTGCGCCTCATGCAGGAGACCGAGGTGGCGAAGCTGCAGCCCGCGCTGCTCGCACGGCTCAAGTCCGGCGTGCCGCTGAAGAAGCTTCTCGCGGCGGGCGCGCTGGCAAATGCGCGCACTTTCGGCGGCGAGGACTATGTGGGTTTTCACACGCTCATGGCGCTCACGCCCGCCATGCGCATGTCCGATGCCATGCCTTCGGGAGAGCAGGCGCTGCCGGTCTTCAAGGTGCTTTACCGCAACAGCAACCGCATTCAGGAACACGGCGGCCGGACGGGTGAAGTGCTCCACGCCGTGGGCGCCACGCCGGGCGGGGCGACCGATGCGGCGCTCCACGCCGCGGTGAAGCGCAAGGACGAGGCCGCCGCCGAGGGCATCTTCGCCGCGCTCGTGAAGCAGGACACAGACGCCGCCTTCGCCGCTCTGCTCCACTGCGTGCAGGACGACACGGAGGTGCACCGCACCGTGCTGCCATATCGCGCTTGGGACCTGCTCGATGTCGTGGGCCACGAGCACGCGCTCACGCTGCTGCGCCAGTCCCTGCGCTACTGCCTCGCCGCCGAGGGTCGCCGCAGGCCCGAGTGGGACGAGCACTCCGACGTGCTCGCCCGGCTCCTCGACGAACACAAGCTCCTCGACCGCGAGCCCGGCACGCGTGCCGCCGACGACGGCTTCATCGAGAAACTCAGCCAGACCATCTTCAACGGCACGCCCGCGCAGGCCGCGGGCGCGGTGGCCGCTGCGCTGGCGGTGGGATTCGATCCGCTCGAAGTCGGCGAGGCCGTCTCACTCGCCGCGAATCAACTGCTCCTGCACGATCTCGGCCGCCCGCCCGCATGGGAGGCGCCGGGCAAGCCCGCCGGCAGCGTGCACGGCGACTCCATCGGGGTGCACGCTTGCGATTCCGCCAACGCGTGGCGCAATCTCTCGCGCGTCAGCCGCGGCGCTCACGTCCACGCCTGCCTCATCCTCGGCGCGTGGCAGATGGCGCGCGACACCGGCTCACGCCCCGACATTCGCAAATGGGACACTGTCCCCTCCGGTCAGCAGCTCAATGCCATCGCCGAAACCGATGCCCCTTCTCTTCTGGCCGCGCTCGACGATGCCATCCGCGGGAACATGCAGGGCCGCGCCAGCGCCGTCGCGCAGCGCTGCGGTGAGCGTGGCGTGCCGGCGGAAAAAGTCTTCGCCACGCTCCTCCGCTACGCCGTCAGCGAGGACGGGGCGCTCCACGCGGAGAAGTACTACCAGACCGTGTGCGATGAATTTCGAACCACGCGCCCCGCCTTCCGCTGGCGTCATGTCACCGCCCTCGCGCGGGTGACCGCCAGCGAGTACGGACGCCCCGCCCCGGGACAGGCCGAGGCACGCGAACTGCTGCGCACATGAGCATCCTCGAAGAACTCGGCGTCGCGCTCGGCCTCGCCTCTCTGGCGGGCGTGAACCTCTATCTCACGGTGTTGCTCACCGGTCTGCTGGTGCGCTTTGACTGGCTGCACCTCGCCGCGAAGTACCAGCACCTCGAGGTCTTCGGCCATCCCGCAGTGCTCGCCGTCGCCGGCGTGCTCTGCGTCATGGAATTCTTTGCCGACAAAATTCCGTGGGTGGACTCCCTCTGGGACAGCGTGCACACCGTCATCCGCCCCGTGGGGGCCACGCTGCTGGCACTGCAAGCCCTCGGGCAGATGGACCCCTGGATGCAGGTCGTGGCCGCGCTCATCGCCGGTGGAGCGGCGCTCACCACGCACAGCGCCAAGGCCGGCGCGCGGCTCATGATCAACCACTCGCCGGAGCCGTTCTCGAACGTGGCCATGAGTCTCACTGAAAACATCGCCGTCGCCGGCGGCTCCGTGTTCGTGCTGTTGAAGCCCGTCATCGCGCTCGGCGTCTTCGCCGCCATCATCATCGTCATCTGGATGATCCTCCCGCGCATCTTCCGCATCATTCGCACGTCCCTGTGGCTCGTGTGGAACAAGCTGCGCATGCCCGGCCGCCGCGAGCCGCTCGCGGCGCCCGTCGCGCTCGCCGCGGAGACGGATGGCCGCCTGCTCGCACTCCTCGCCGCGCAGGCCGCCACTTCGCAACACGAGATCGCGTGGACGGCGCACTGCATCACAGGCAAGTGCAAGGGCGTGCGCGGGCTGCGGCCGGACTTCCGTGCCGTCATCGTCGCAAAGAAAGATGCCGCCACGCTGCTCCTTGCCGTGGTCGGCGGCCTGCGTGACAGGATCATCGAGATCGTCGTGCCCGGCGCCCGTATCGACGTGGACTCTCGTTTCCTCAGTGAAAACCTCGTCATCGAATCCTCCGGCAACACCATCGTCCTGCGCTTCCCGCGCGGGCGGGGCGACGAAGTGGAGACGATCTCCCTGCGGCTGCGGCAGATGGCCGCCCCCGCCGTTGTCGGCTCGCAGCCTGAATCGCCCGCGGAGGAACTCGCCCCAATGCCTGCCATCTGATGTGTGACGACGGTGGCCTCACAGATGACATCGAGAGGCCGTCAACCATCCACCATCAACTCCGGGTTTGGGTTCAACTCCACTCCAACGGCACCGGAAGCTCGCGCGCCGAATATTCGATGTGAAGCACACGACGACGTCTCTCCGCCGCCGTGGCACGGCCCGATGCGTGCAGCAGGAGCGGACGCATGAGCAGGGCGTCGCCTGCGCGCGCCGCGCACAGCACGGGCTGGGAGATGGAGCGCATCCGCTGGATCGCAGCGGCATCGAGGCGGCCCATGATGTGCGTGCGCGGGATTACCTGCAGCGCACCGGTGCTCGCATCGCAGTCATCCAGATGCAGGCGGATGGCGAGCATCTGCTCGAGCATGGCGACCGGCGGCTGCACATGATGAATGCCATCCTTCACGCTCCACGGACCGTAGCCTTCGGCATCGGCGCGCTCTTTCACTGCAATGGTGAGATCTTGATGCCACGGGACAAGCCAGTTGGTGCTGGCGGATTTGTCGAAGAGAATTGCACGCACCAGCCGCGCTGGTCCGCCCAGATGACGGGACATGAGCGCGAGCATCTCCGGCGAACTTGCGAGATCACGCACCACGGGATCTGAGAGGGTCCCGCGCCAGCCTGCACCGGACGTGACGCAGAGGCGCGAGCGGAGCGTTGCGATCTGGTTTGTGTCGAGGACGGACGGGATGAGTTCAAAACCGTCGTCGGAGAGCATGGGCGGAAGCGCGTGGTGACCGGTGGCTTGTGGCGTGCTGAGCGCGCAAACCGCCCCTTTTCAAACGGGTCTTACTTCAGCGCGGCGCGCAGCACCGGCTCGAAGATGTCGGCCTGACGCATGAAGCCAAGATCGCTGGCGTGCGAGGCGTCGGTCGCGCCTTCGGTGTCGTCGCCGTAAAGGCTGTCGCCTTTGATGTAGCTGAGCTTCTTCACGCCGGCGGCGACGAGTTCGTCATACGCTTTCTTGAGAGCTGCGTGGTTCTCAGTGTGGAACTTGAACTTGTCTGGCGTGATCCAGTTGTTCGAGAAGCGGCGGTCTTCGACAAGGATGATCGGCACATCGGGCCTGGCGGCGCGGAGTTGTTTCACGAGCGGCATGCATTTCGCCGTCACATCGGCGGGACCCATGTTTGGCAGGCAATCGATCACATAAGCTGCGGCATCGAGTTCAATGAGCAGATCGCCCACGGCCGCGTCCATTTTGCCATTGCCGGAGAAGCCGCAATTGATGACCGGCATGTCCAGACGGCGACCGAGGATGGCCGTATGAACCATCCCGGGTCGCGAAGCGCATGCGCCGTGGGTGATGGAGGTGCCGTAGAAAACGATGGGCTTCGCGCGCGGGGCGAGTCCTTCGAGCTTCGCACCCTTCGGCACGCCGATCTCCAGCGACTCGATGCCGTTGTAGAGCGGCAGGTACGCCGCGTACTCGCGCTCGCCGGGCGCGAGGCCGGCGATGATCTGCTGCTCGACGGTCTGCGCATTCGGCTTCGTCACCTGCACCCACTTCCATTTGCCGTCGGTGTCGCGCGCATAGAGATCCAGCCCGCTCACTCCGGTCGGAGGCATGTGCGGCATGCCGATGTTGCTCTTCGCGAGCTTGTAGCGCGCGTGGATCGCCGTCGCATCCGTCTTGAAGCGCACCATCATGCCCGCGCTGTCGCGGCTCAGGCTCCACACGGCCGGCGTGACTTTTCCTTCCGCTTTGGCGGGGAAGCGGTCGAACCAGCGCTTCCGTTCCTGATCGGCCCAGCCCCTGCCTTCCACGCCCCACTTCGTCACGTCATGCCAGTCGAGGTTCACCGCCGCCTTCTTGTTCGTCCCCATGGCGGGGTCGAGCTTGGAGACGTCGTTGGTGGCTTTTGGCTTCGCAGGCGCCGCCGTTTGCGCCACGGCGGTGATGGAAACGAGGGCGATGGCAGCGATGAAACGCGGGATCATGGCGGGGACGGAGCTGGGAGTTGAAGACGATTATTTCACCACGGGACGCAGCACCATGTTCCGGTAGTCCACGTTCGTGTGGTCGCCCTGGAGGTAGATGGGGCCTGGCTTGAACTCATCGCTGCTCATCGCGCCGCCGGTGCAGCCGAGCACGGGCTGATTGTCGATGATGGTCTTGCCGTTGAGGATCACGGTCAGGTGGCGGTCCACGAGCGTGATGTCGAGCGTCTGCCACTCGCCGATGGGCTTCTCGGCGGCCACGCTTGGCGTGATGCGGCTGTAGAGCGCACCCATGTGATGCGGATCGAGGGGCTGGCCAAAGCTCTCCATCACCTGCACTTCATAAATGCCGCGCAGGTAGATGCCGCTGTTGCTGCCTTCCTGCGTGCGCACTTCCGTCTTCAAATTGAAGTCTTCAAACTCGGCATCGGTGCGCAGATTGCCGAAGTGCTTGTCCTTCGCCTTCACCACGCGGTTTTGCAGCACGCCATCGACGACGCTCCAGCCATTGTCCGCTTCCTTGAGCAAGCGCCAGCCAGTGAGGTCCTTGCCGTTCAGAAGAGCGACTGGATCGCCGAACTTCACCTTCGAGAGATCGGGCTTCGCCGGCATCGCGGGGATGCGTTTGCCGGTGAACTCGGCTGGCTGGCCCATCTGCTTGCCTTCGGGATTATGCTTCACAGTCGTGAGCTTCATCGCATCGCCGCTGAGCGTGGCAGTGATCGTCTCGGTCGTGACCTTGCCTTCCTTGTTTTTCTGGAGGCGGGTCACCAGGAGCTTGTCGCCTTCGATCTTCGTGCCGTCCGTCGGCAGCACGCTGCCACCGCCCCACAAGACGCTGCTCGAGAGCTGGCCGCCCTTTTCTTCAACACCGAGCCATCCCGCGCCGCCGCCGGGAATGGTGAGAGCAAAGCGGCCGATGAACGGACTTTCGGCGACGGCGAGGCTGGCGGATGAAACGACCAGTGCGGCGATCGCGTGGCGGAGGCTGAGTGATGAGGGGCGGAGCATGGATTGGGTTTGGTGGTTGAGTTGAAGTTGAAGTCAAACGCAGCCGTGCGGCCAACCTATCCCGCATGTTTGCGCCCCCGGCTTCCCGGCCCTGCAATAAGCCGGAGGTCAGGCTTCCAAGCCTGACAGCGGAGGACAGGTCGCTGACCTGTCAATGGACGGCGGGTTTTCCAACCCGCCGCATGTCGAAGGAGAGCCGCTCATTCGATTCCGGTCTTCCAAACTCGCCGATGCAGCCGCCGGGTTGAAAACCCGCCGCCCGCTGACAGACCGGAGGTCTGTCCTCCGGCGCGGTGGTGCTACCAGCCGCCGCCGAGCGCCTTGATGAGCAGGACGGTCGAGAGGAATTGCTCGCCATTGATTCGCGTCAGCTCCTGCTCGGCCCGCAGCAGCGTGCGCTGGGCGTCGAGCACTTCATAATAGGCGACGAGTCCCGCCGAGTACCGTTTCTCCGCGAGTTCGACGGTCTTTTGCGCGCCGGCGACGGTTTGCGCCTGCGCCGCGGCCTGGCGGTTCAGGATCGAAATGCCGCTGAGTGCGTCCTCGACATCACGCACGGCCTTGAGCACGGTCTCGCGATACGATCCGGCCGCCTGGAGATACTTCGCGCGTTGGGCATCGGTCTCGGCGAGGCGCTTGCCGCCATCAAAAACAGGCCATTGAACATCGGGGCCGAGCCCCCACACGTGACTCGCGGCGTCGGCCAGTTTCTTGAGATAACTGGTCTCGCCGCCGTTCGACAATCCGATCTTCACGCTCGGAAACACGGCGGCACGGGCCACGCCGATGAGTGCGTTCTGCTCGGCCATGGTCCGCTCGGCAGCGGCGATGTCGGGCCTGCGCTCGAGCAAGTCGGACGGCAGCGAGGTCGGCACGGACGGTGGCGTGCCTGAGAGCGGCGACGGCGCGTGCGAGAGCTCAGCGGGCGTCGTGCCCACTAGCAGCGCGATGGCGTGATCCAGCTCGGCGCGCAGCTTTTCCAAACCGATGGCCTCCGAACGGGCGGTGGCGAGTTCCGTCTCGGCCTGCGCCACGTCGAGCTGCGCGGTGTCGCCCTGCTTGAAGCGGGCCTTGGCGAGATCGACCGCCTTCTCGCGCAGTTCGATGGCGCGCTTGAGCAGGGCGATCTCGGCATCCTGCGAACGGAGCGCGAAGTAATTGAGAGCGATCTCGCCTTGCAGCGTCAGCAGCACGCTGCGGTGGTCCGCCTCGGCGGATTCGGCCTTGGAGTTCGCGGCGGCGGATTGATTTCTGAGCTTGCCCCAGAAATCGAGTTCGTACTCGAGATCGAGCGTGCTCTTGATTCGCGTGGTGGTCACGCCACCGGCAAAAGTGTTCGCCAGCGTGCCGGAACCGTGGCTCCGCTTCACCGAGGAATTCCATGCGACGAAAGGAAACAGCCCGGCGCGATCCGCGCGGGCCAGCGCACGTGCCTCATCGACCTTGTGCATCGCCACTTCGAGCGTGGGGCTGTTTGCTTCCGCGCGCTGCATCAGCGCGGTGAGCCGGCTGTCACCAAACAAGCGCCACCAGTTGCCACGCGAGTCGTGGTCACCCGGTTTAGCCTGCCGCCAGGGCCCGCTGGTCTTGAAGTGCGAGGGCAGCGCGACGGCCGGTGGGTCGTACTTGGGAGCGAGATTGCAGCCGGCGAGTGAAATGACGAACGCAGAGTGCAGAATGACGAATGAAGAGGAGCGGCGCGATGGATTCCTCGATTTGAAGGCCGCGTCGGCTGGTTTTTCGTCTGGGGTTTTCTTTTTCATTAATTGTCTTTCGGCGCTCGTGACGCAGTGATCATCATCCTCATTCTCCGTCCCTGAGGCTCATTGGACTTCTTGCCCAGGTTCTACGGCCTGGCAGGACACATTTGTTGTCATTTTCCTTCACTCGAGAACCCGCTTCGTGATCGCCGCCTCCATCGTCTGCGCGAGCACCTCGCACAGGGCTTCACACGCGGCTGCGTCACCATCATGGAAGGCATTGGCTCCCTCCGTCAATTTCACGAGGGAGAAAACGCCTCGCTTTTCGCCGGCGCAGTAAAACGGCACCGCCACCATCGCATGGGTCGTCTTGCCGAGAATCTGGTCAATGGCCGTCGAGTGCTGCGGCCCGAGATCACCGGCATCAGCGGAACGAGCGACACAGATGGTTTGCTCGTTTTTGAAACACCAGCTCACGATGCCAGCGCGCAAGGACTGGAGCTGACCGATCATTGCCGGCTCAGTCGGATTGAAGACGGCCTTGAGCGACATGGTCGCCTCATCCAGCAGCCACAGCGTTCCTGCATCAGCACCCGTCTTTGCCAGAACGCTCTCGTGGAGGATCGCCTCACGGCTGCCTAGCAAGGCCGCCAGATCGTCGGGTCCATGCCACGCCACCGTGCGTGTCACGGCGCGCTTCAGCCGGCCACGCTGCCCCGCCAGTACCGCGTCGCGCTCCACTGGCGGCTCGTGACGCCGCACGGCTTTGAGGCACTCCGCCACCCAGTCCTGAGTCGCCTCATCTTCCAGCAGCCTCATCTGCCACGCGGCCATCGCCGTCTTGTCGCCGGGCGATTCACACAGGGTCAGCAGCGCCTCTCGATCCTCGTCCGTCAGCGGCGGGTGAGAGCTTTTCTCTCCCGGATGCCGTCCGCACCAGACTTCGGGGAAAGGCTCCGCCACCTGCGCCAGCGCCACCAGGCCCGCCTCCCCGCCAAAGTCATGCATGAGGCTCTGGTTGATCTTCTTCAGATCGGCGGAGACCTGCGTCTTGTGGATGCCAAAGAGATCACCCGCATCCCCTTGCTGTGCGTCGCGCTGCTGGAGGGCGAGGATCACGGCATGGCGCGGTTTGGATTCGCCGAGCGCGCGGATCGCGTCCGCAAACCGGCACAGAATCGACAGCGTCAACTCCGACACCTCTTCGCTTGCGGACGCATTCTTAGCATCCGCATGGTCGGCTTCGAGTTTCTCAAACTCACCCTCGCCCATGTCGCCGGACGTCAGCGGACCACGTTTGACCCCGCTCTTGTTCCATTCGAGCACCTGCTGGTAAGCGATCGTTGTCAGATACGCCGCCAGTGGACTCTCCGCCTTCCATGCGGCGATCTTGCACCCCTCGACTCCGGCCAGGAGCTTCTCCATCGCCTTGTCCACCGCTGCGGGCACCATTCGCTTGAGCAGCGGATTCGAGCGGAACTTCTCCTGCAGCACGCGCGTCGCCGCAGGCTGCAGCTCTTTCCAAAGCTCCTCCTCCGCCTTCCAGCCGCGCACGATGGCATCACGCCAGGCGCGGTCGCGTTCGATGATTGTTTTGTCTTCGGATGAGGCGGGCATGCACGCAGTGTGGCGGGAGCACCACGGCCGGCAACACGCGCTTTGAGAAAATATTTCGAGCCAGCTCTCAACTCCGCATTCCCCGCGCCCTCTCCCTGACAAGCACGCACGTCCGCCTGCCTGCCAGACAGCAGGGCCAGATGAGACGGGCACGCCGGAATCGAACCCTCGACCTCATCACTCCGCTCATCATGAAAACACATCGCATCATCATCCTCGCCGCCGTCATCTCGACCTGCGGCTTCTCCATCAGCCAAGCTCAGCCCACCGCAGGTGCCAAAGCAGCGCCGAGCAAAACAGAGTCCGCGTGGCAGGCGTTCCAGTCCGCCAACCGGATCGGCAGCGTCGGCGATCGCTCGCCCGCTGATCCAGCCGACCTCGCCAGCTACGAGCAGCCCATTCAGCGGCTCCTCTGCATCTCGCAGAGCCTGCGTGAGATCGACCTCTCAGGTGTCGATCCCATCCTCGCCCGTCACATCAAAGAAAGCGCCGATGCACATCGGGGCATGGCCGCTGCTTTGCGCGAGGCGCGGCAGTCCCTCGTCCCCGCCTTGATCGGCCTGCAGTCCGAGCTCGCCACCACCGAGCGCGGCCAGATCATTGCCTGCGAAGCATGCCTCGACCTCGAGCGCGCCGCGCCGGACGAGACGTTGATCCAGCTCGCCGCCCGCTTGCAGAATGATCCCGCGCTATCCGCCGAGTCCCACTTCCTGCCCAAGCAATGCCGCATCATCGCTGCATTAGCGGACTCCTTCGATCACGCGGAAAAGCGCCTGCGCCGCGCCTATGCCGACCACGAGCAAATCGCCACCAAGCTCGGCGTGAAATACGGCTCCGAATTCTCGGCTGGCAATCGCCTCACCACCCTCTGGGCATGGTAGGCCGTTGTTGATCGCACATACCGCCGAACGCGCGAGCCGGGGTCCCGTGGTGGAGTCCCCGGCTCGTTGCTGTTTGCACGCAATCGTCCTCGTCCTCCTTCTCGCACTCGTCCTCGATAAGCACTCGGTCAGCCTCCGAGCCAGCCCGGCAAATACTGTGAAAGATCATAGTCAGGCAAATGAGTGCGTGGGAGCGCCGCACCACTCCCCCTCACCCCAGCCCTCTCCCACAGGGAGAGGGAGCAGAACGAGCTCTCGCTCGAAGCACAATGCACTCATTTTTCACCCTGGCGCGGCAGCGCCATCGTCTCCCTCGCCCACGGGGAGAGGGCTGGGGTGAGGGGGGTGTTTTCTCGGTGTTCGACGGATTTGCCGGACAGGCTCTCATCGCCGTGCTGCGAGGACGAGCAAGAGGCATCTCGGTCCCGGCTTCCTGCCCCCAGCTCCCCGCCCACAGCCCCCTGCGCCCTGCAAAAAAAATCTCAACTTTCTTCTCAACTCCCCTCCGCCCGCCCCCTCAGCCAGGTGAAGACGCTGATCTTCATCACCTCGCCGCGAGTGCGGCACGGGATCCGATGACGCCGACGGCTTCGCCACCACCACTCCACCACCGCATCATCATGGACACCATCGTTTACCTCGTCATCGGCCTCGTCGCCGTCTCTGTCATCATCCAGCTCGTCATGAAGGCCGTCTCCTTCCTCACCGTCCTCGCCGCGCGCGCCGCCGTGCTCTTTGCGAAGATCGGCGCCGCCGTCGTCTTCATGCTCATCGTCAAGGGCGCGCTCATGCTCCAGGGCAAGGTCGATGAGATCAAAAAGACCCCGCAGGCCCAGGAGATCATGGCGAGCTGGAACGGGCGCTGATCCCGTCATCTCCAGTTACACCAGCCTTGCATCGACATTCCCAACTCTTCACACTGCCATGAAACACCAACGCCCAAAGTTCATGAACGAAGTTGCTCCCCACCCACTCACTTTGTTGTTCGGTGACATTGTCGGCTCCGTGGACCTCAAGCGGACGCTTGGCGAGGTGAAAGCCGCCCACATGATCGAGCGTGTGGGCGCGATATTCTCCGAGTGCTGCCAAGCTACCAGTGGCGACTACCTCGACAACGCCGGTGACGGTTACTTCGCCACCTTTACTGCGCCGAGTGCTGCGGTGCATTGCGGCTTGCTGTTTCTCTGGCGTTTGGAACGTGAACCGTGGGAGCATGGTCCTGTTCAAGTTCGTGTCGCCGCTCATGTTGGCGAGATCAAGGTTCAGGTTCTCGATCACAGCCGCAATCAACGCAAACCCAGTGGCCTAGCTGTGGACATCGCAGCAAGGGTCATGAATCTCGATGTCCCGGGCCGCTTCTTCCTGACCTATGAAACCTCTGCCATTGCCCGAGGACATGGCAGTCTCCGCACGGAGAGTGATGGGCCGCTTGGGATTGGTGAGATTGCAAAATGGGAGCCCTTCAACCACGGCTACTACGGCTTCAAAGGCGGTTTTGTGCCCGGCAGTGAGTCTGCGGATGGCGGCGCCCTCTTGATTCCGCCCGAGGAACCGCTGCAGATATGCGAGGCAGTCATGGCTGGGCGTCAGCCGCTGCGTCCTTCTCCGACCTCGGAGAAATGCTGGCCCGTCGATCGTCTGTGGAACCGCCTGACAAAGCCAGAAGACCCTGTCCCCGAGATTCGTGAAGGCCAGTTGGTGCCGGGAAACACCGGTGGCGCATGGGTCATCGAGCGTTCGCTTGGGCGGGGCGGCTTCGGTGAGGCATGGTTGGCAGAGGATCGAGATCGCCCTGGCGAATATCGCGTCTTCAAATTCCCCAACGACCCTCAGCGCGTCCGTTCCTTCTTCCGCGAGGAGAAGCTCGCACGCATCCTTGACCGCGAAATCAGCGGCCTGAACGATCAGAAGGGCATTGTGAAGGTTCTCGGCATGTCTCGCGAGAGCCCCATGTGGATCGCCACCGACTTTTATCCACACGGCAGTCTCGTGGATTGGGTGCAGGAAAATCCAGAAGCCTTTGCTGCATTGCCAAGGCCCGAGCGCATACGTTTCATCATCGAGCTGGCCCGCATCGTCCAGCGTGCGCATGAGGTCGGCGTCATTCACAAAGACATCAAGCCCAGCAACATCTTCATCCGCATGGATGTCGATGGGACCATCCACCCCGTTCTCGCTGACTTCGGCATCGGCTGCATCGTCCGCCAGGAACTCCTCGACAAACACGGCCCCCAGCACAGCGGGAATTCCGGCCTGATCACTGTCATCGGCAGCAGCCGCACCGGCACCAGCATCTATTCACCGCAGGAGTATCTGAAGCCGGATGCCACTCCCACGGCAAAGGGTGATGTCTTTGCTCTCGGCAAGGTGCTCTACCAGTTCATCATCGGCGACCTCACCGAACCAGCCTACAGCGCCAGGGAATGCCGCCGCCGTGTTTCGGACGAGTTCTTGTTCCAGGTCATCGACAAGGCGGTGGAAGTCGAGAGCGCGCGTTTTGAGTCTGCTGAGGAGCTTGCCCGGAAACTGGAGTGTCTCGAAGAGGATCGCGCAGCCTCGCGCGAGGCGGAATTGCGCGAACAGCTAGCCCGGCAGACCAAGCTCAGGGAAGAAGCCGATCACCTTGCTTCACTGGCAAAAGAAGCTGAGACGAATGCGAAACTCGCCCAGTCGGAAGCCGAACGCAGAAGCCGCTTGTTTCGTTGGGCGGCCGTTTTGGTCGGCTGCCTGATGCTCATTGCAGTCGCGCTGGCTGTTACCGCGAAGCAGAGCCAGCTAAAGGAGGCGGAGCAAAAACAACTGGCGGTCAAGGCTCAAGAAGCTGCTGAGCGCAACCGGCAACGCGCCTCCAGCACGATCGACCAGATGGGCACGCGCCTGATCGAGATGAAGGAAGAGACCTGGAGCGACACCCGGTCAAACATGGCCGCTGACATCGACCAATTTGAGGAAGATCAGCCTGACGACTGGTCCCATCCTGAGTGGATGTTGGAACGGGCGATCCGGCTCAAGCTACGGGCCTACGTTGCTTCAAACGTTCTCACGGGTTCGGACGGCGGGACTGTTGAAAGCGGACGGCGGACGAAAGCATTGAATCTGCGCCTGCGGGCGTTGGAGATTCTCAGGAAGCTGTGTGCATCGAAACCGTCTGATGACCGATGCGCGCAGGAATACGCCGAAGAACTTTTGCTGCTGGCCACAAATGACGGCTTTGACGAGTCAGCTTTGTTCGATCTCGATAGCGACGGCAAGGATCGGGCAATGCGCCTCGGCTTGCTGGACCCGATGCCGGGACCTCTTCGCTACGCCGATGCTCTGAGCATCTTTTCCACCCGTTGCATTCAAGAAGGCCTTCGCCTCGTGCGGTCAAGGCGAGGAGTCAGTTTGGGGCCGCTGCTCGATCCCTGTTCGTGGCGGGTGTGGGAGGGATATTTCGGGGGGCTGCGGGCTAGCCAGATGCTCACGACAGGCACTGTGGAGATTGATCTTGGCGGCGTCACCGCCTTCTTCGGAGAGAGAAGGCCTGGATCCCCGGTATTCGCTGGTATCGACATGACAAACCGCAGCCTTGCGTGGCTGAACCTCCAGTTGCCGGCAGATTGGCGATTCAATCACGACTCGCCCGATTGCCTCCTCATCTCCGCCGCAAACTGTTTTCTCGAGTCACCTAAGGCGACGCGATGGGACTATTGGTCCGATTTGAACCAGGCAGCGAAGGACAAGGGCCTTTCCCCGTTCGAGCAGCGTGTCTTTGCCCGCAGTTTATTAGTCAAATGCAAGGTGTCGTATCGTGTGTTTCAACAATTGCGAAAGCGCGGCCTTACCGATCGAAACGCCTTGCTGCGATTCGCGGCAGATTCGCTAGCCAACGCAATGGCACTCAACCCGAGCGATCCGAAGAAGGGACAGGGGCTCTTTTCCCAATCGCTCGATATGGCGGCTTCAGTTGCCGCTGAGTTTCCTCATGACATGGCGGCACATGAGGCGGAGTTGGAGATCGCCCACCAGGCATTGCACGCACAGCAGGACCCAGCGGAAGCCGCCAAATTCAAGGAGCGCATGGTTGGCGCGGCACGTCGATTGGAATCTCTCGTCCCTGGGCGCCTGTTCCATTGGCTTTCGCTGGAAGCCAAGGCTGAATCGGATCTCGCAAGGGTTTATGCCAACTTTGATCCCGTTCGGGCGGTCTCGTTATTCAACGGAGCCATCGCTCAGAGACGAAAGCTGATCGACGCTTTTCCAAACCATGCGAGTGAGATGTATGAGGCAATCGTCATCAGTCAATACGAGCGCACTTTGTGGCACGTCGCGCATCAGGAGTTCTTCGACGGCGCGGCTCTTGATGAGACAGTACGGGACATGCTCGCCACCACGGCCAAGTGGCTCACTCTGGATGGGTCTCACGACAACATCACCGCACAGACCTTTCATGCGTGGGCAGCAGCTTCCAGCGCCGCGCAGGAAGCCGATCATCAGGATCCAGACTGGCCGAAACTCCGCACAACTTTGCTCGCCAACACGCAGACGCTCGAGCATCTGAAAAACAAGACGATTCAACGCGAGAAGTCTTCGGAGACGACTCAATGCCTTCAAGCGCAACTGGAAGCGCTCGTCGTCAGCTACGAAACACTGGCACGCATCCCGGTCACACAGGCAACACCCACCGATGGCGCAACAAGTCCGTTGGATTACTTGAGGATGTATCACGCCGCTGGCAAGGAGCTTTGGAAAACACAGGGCGTTCAGCACAATTTTTTTGGATGCGAGATGCGCCTCCGATCTTCTGTCTTGCTGGCGCGGATACTGATGGCTGCCGGACTTCGAGATGAAGGAGATGCCGTAATGAAAGACGTGATGCTCTTGATCCGCGAGGACTTGAAACATGACGCGGCTCTCAATCCCTCTATTTCGAGACTTGTCTTTGGTGCCTGCAAACTGTGGTCCGACTATTCCATAGATAATTTCACGAGCCACCATTCGATCCCCAGCTCCCATCAAGCACTGTTCACGCTTCAAGCTGGCATTTCAGCGGTGTCGAGCTTGCAGAATGTCGGCACTTGGAATCCCGAGGAGGTGTATCGCTTCCTGCCGAATCTCGGATTTTTGGCGTCTGCCCTTTTGACTCCTGGCGCCTTGACCGAAGGGGATTTCGAAGGCGCCCACCCCAGGCTTCTGGGACAGGCGATAGTCGGCGCTTACGCGCAGGTCGATGACATGCTGGGGAGAACGGTGTCATGGCGTAAAATCTCCGGCCAATCTGCCTCGCGTGAAACTTTGCTAAGAGTAAATGAGGCATGGGCCTTCAGCCGCTTTGCTCTCGCTCTCGTTCTGCTGAAGCTCAATCGCCACGCTGAGGGGCTGTTGATTGACGATACGATTGTTGGCGGCACCTACGATTCTTCCATGCCGCCCGACCAATTGAATCAGTTGAAGGTTCTTTCGCGATTTCACATTGCCTGGGATATGGCCGAGATCGAAGGAGGTCCGGTCGCTTTTGAAAAATGGCGTGCAGCGTGGCTGGGATATTCCGGCAGGGATGGGGTGGATTCGGGCCTTGCGAAGGCGATAGGAGGCCCCTTGGAAGCATCCGCTGCTGTCTTTGCGGCCTTCGATTCGAGAAAGCACTATACCGAAGCTCATGCCGTCGCCGAAGCCGTTCTCGACTGGCTGGATGGTTTGATAAAACGCTCCACAGAAAACGAGAGGCGTTCGTTCAACGAGATCAAGGCTGAATGGCAGGCCAGGATCGCCGACTACACGCCATCCATTTCTGCTGCTGCCGGAGGTTCCGCTCCCTTGGCGTATGCCAAACGTGCCTCGAAGCCGGCATTTCCAAAGACGGACAAGCTCATCACAAATGCTGAGGAGCCGCCCGGCGTGAAGCTCCAGGGCGGTGACTCGGCATCCATGACGATCCCATCCATCCCCACGACTCGTGGGCCCAGTTACGAGGAAATCATCGCGGGTCTGAAGAAGGGCGGCCTCGCCGAAAAGGCGCTGTCGCTGACACCTCCGGTGGAGATCGTCGACGTGGATGAACCGCCGCCGGCTGCCTCCGTCGCGAATCCAGCGACGAAGACTGCCCCCGCTCGATCCGGTGCTGACGGCGATCCCGAGTGGACGGTGGTGAACTACGCCTCCTGGAACAACATTAAGGCCGCCGAGGCCGCTGCCAGCAAAGCCATAGACGAGTACGACCGTGACAAGTCCGACTCAAAGCGCAGCGCCCTTGAGAAGGCGTTGACGAATGTTGTGGACTGGTGTTTCACAACCTCCCAACACTCCGCGGCCGAGGCGTGGTCCCGCAAGCTGCTGGCCCTGAATCCCAACAACGTCAATGCGCTCGTAAAACTCACGTCGGCGATGGTGTTCGGCGGCAGGCCTGACCAGGCTCTGAACGAACTGGAACGCCTGGCCCAGAATCCTGCCACTTTACTGCCAGTCGCTGAGAGAACCTTGGATTTCTACTCGGAAATGCGCAAACGCGGGGGCGTCTGGGCCGGTCAATCGAAGGTTGTGCGTTTCATCTTCGACAAGGCAGGGGCAGCCATATCGGAAGCTCGAACAGCCAAACTCACCGCCGCCGAGGCACGGCAGGCCAGCGAGAATTCCATTAACTCGCAGAGCGCCCTGGCAGGTGAAGAGACATCCGTTTCAGACAAAGCCATGTATCAACGCGATTGGGCGGGCTGCGAAGCTCATGCGCGCAGAGCCATCGAGCTTGATCCGTCCGAGTCAGGGGCCTACGGCAATCTGGCGAATGCCCTGCTCTTCCAAGGCAGATACGCCGAGGCGCGTCGCATCTACCGTTCTCACTGGCAGGATTCGTTCAACGGCTGGACTCTCGGTGGCGCGATTCTCGAAGACTTTGACCGGCTCGCTGCCGTCGGCATCACGCACCCGGATGTCGAGCGCGTCAAAGCCGAGATGGCGAACCTCAACAAGCCCACCGACAACACCACAAGCGGCAAGACACCACCTCAGAAACCATGAGACTCCCGTTCACACTCATCTTCGTCACGCTCGCATCCATCGTCAGTTGCACCAGCGAGGTCAAGCCGAAGCCCGCGCGCCCGGACACGAGCGGCATGTCGGCTGATGCCGCCCGGCAGTGGGAGCAGGCGGTTCAGGTGGGGCCTGTCTCACCGGAGGCAGACTGGCGGGCAAAGCAGGCCGCCAAATCATGGGAACGCGGACCGCCTGTGTGTGAATTGCCCCCCGCACAACTACCCGCCTCCCAAAAATTGATCCGACCTCCACAACCATGAACCTCCAGTCATTCTTCCTCGCGAGCTTCGCCGCCATGTCCGAGGGCCTGCGCTTGAAGAAGGATGGCCAGCATCTTTGACAGGATTCCAGGATTGGCAGAATTGACAGGAGGCTTTCTGGCAGGATTTCAGACCAAGGTCTTTCCTGGCATTCCTGTGATCCTGCAAATCCTGTCAAAAAAAGCGGCTCCATGACCGACATCTGATTTCATGCGCAAGCCCTGGCCGCACCCGCCCTCACGCGAAGCCACTTCGCACGGTGTTCGTTGAACCGGCCTCGAAGGAACGGCTGGAGGTCGCAAGGGAGAGGGCGCGGCCGATGCGCTCAGGCGGTGGCGAGCAAGCGTTTGAGCACCTGTGGCTCGCGCTGCGCCACATGGAGGAGAACGCGCGCAGTGCTGCTGGGATTGCGCCGGCCCAGCTCCCACTGATGCAGGGTGCGGAGGCTGATGCCGAGGAGGCTCGCGAACTGTGCATGGGTGACGCCAAGCGCGGTGCGCGCACTGGCGACTTCCTGACGCGCATCCCAACGAGCAGACTGACGACGGCGATAAACCTCAGGGTCCATCTGCTCGCGCTTCACTCCACCATCAGCCAGACGGGTGAGCCGCCAGACTTTCTTGGGGGCGGTCTTTCCGCGCCGGACCGCACCAGCCTCGCGGATGGCGGCCTTCAGTTCGTTCAAGGGCTGGTTCTTCATGACAGGTGTTGCTGGACAAGCTGGGTGAGTTCCTGGAGCGCGGCTTTGGGCAGGTCTTCAAGCTCGTTCTTCGCGAAAACATGGAGCAGGAGGATCTGGCCCTCGGCGGTGACATGATAGTAGATGATGCGCAGTCCGCCACGCTTTCCTCTCCCGCTGCCAGCCCAGCGGAGCTTGCGCAGGCCGTGTGTGCCTGGAATGACCGACCCTGAGTCCGGGTGCTCCATGAGGTGGAGCTGCAACTCCAGATAGTCGTCATCGTCGCCAATCAGCGACAACGCTCTGGCGAAGGGTTGGAACTCAATAAACTCCACTGTACGAGGCTAAAGAGCAGCGGGAACGCCCGCAATTTCTTTTCTGTTTTTAACTCAACTCTGACACGCCGCCGCCCTCAAGAGGACAAGAAGCACGGCTTCGCTCCTCTCCTGACGCGGGTGCGGCAGGTGGCCAGGGCGGAGTGGTGCTTCGACACAAATCATCCACCTCACGCATTCCATGAACCATCCCTCGTCATCCAGTGAAACATCCCGCGAAGGCTCGTCGCCGTCGCGCCGGGTGTGGGTCATTCTCTTCTTTTTTCTTGCGCTGGCGATTCTCGCCGCGTGCGACCGTTCACCGCGAAACGTGCCTCTCCACGAAGCATCGCTTTCCGATCTCCAGTCCCGCGTGGCATGCGGCGATGCGGAGGCGCTGGTCCAACTGGCGATACGTCACAACATCGGGCGCGGCGTGCCCTACAGCGTGGCGAAGACACAGGAACTCATGCAGCAGGCCGCCACGAAAGGCAGCGTGACGGCCGCGGGCATCTGCGCGCTGAACGGCTGGGGCCCGACCAAAGATCTGGCGCTGGCGTTTCAATCCTTCGAGAAATCCGCCACAACGGGTGATCCCACGGCGCTGCGCAATCTGGGCCGCTGCCACATGTACGGGCTGGGCTGCACCAAGGACATGAAGCGCGGCTTTGAACTCTACCAGCAGGCCGCCGGGTCGGGTGATCCTGCGGCGGTCTTTTTCGTCGCCGATGCGCTGCTGAAAGGACTCGGCACGGAAATCCATCCAGCGCAAGGCGTGGAGATGCTGGAAAGAGCCTCGTCGGCCGGGAACTTCATGGCGACCGTCCAGCTCGCCGAGTGCTACGACACTGGCGCCGGCTGCATCAAAGATGCCGCCCGCGCCGCTGAACTCTATGCGCAAGCGGCGGAGGCCGGGCTGGAGTCCGCCATGCGCGGCCTGGGGGTGCTGTATGCGAACGGCATCGGCGTCACGAAGGACGCGACCAAGGCGGTCGAACTCTGGACGAAGGCGAGCGATCTCGGTGATACGAGGTCCATGCTGTGGCTGGGGGATTGCCATCGGCTCGGCATCGGCGTGGCTGCCGACTTTTCAAAATGCGAGGCGCTCTGGCTGAAGGCCGCCGCCGCAGGCCTGGCGGAGGCCTGGCGTCACCTCGGTGATGAGTACGAATGGGGCAAGAGGGTGACGAAAAACCAGGCCAGGGCCAATGAACTCTACCTCAAGGCCGGTGAGGCGGGAGACGCGATCGGGTATCGCTATCTCGCGATCAACATCTGGAACGGAGCGGGAGTCACCGCGGACAAAGACGCCGCGCTGAAACTGTATCGAAAGGCCGCCGATCTCGGCGATGGGCATAGCTGGCGGGTGATAGGAACCTGTCTCGCAACGGGCAACGACGGTCTGCCGAAGGACATGAAAGCGGCGTGCGCCTGTTTCCTCAAAGCAGGAGAACTGGGCGAGTCCGAAGGCTACAACAGCCTGGCGTATTACGGCTACGAAGCAGCATCTCCACCTGATCTGCCGAAAGCAGCCGAGTACTATCTCATCGCCGCCCGCATGGGCAATGTGATGGCGATGTCGAACTACGCCATGATGCGGATGGAAGGCTCCGGCGTGACAAAAGACCCTGCGGATGCCGTCGAGTGGTATCAAAAGGCCGCAGCGAAAGGCGACGCGCGGGCGCAGTGGCTTCTCGGCAAGTGTCTCGCCAGCGGGCGCGGCGTTGCCCGTGATCTGGTGAAGGCCGTGGCGCTCTTCACCCAGGCAAACGAACAGAACTTCGCCCTCGCCGCCCTTGACCTAGCCTGCTGCTACGAGCAGGGGATCGGCTGCACGAAGGATGCAACCAAAGCTCGCTCGCTCTTTGAGAAGGCGGCCAGTCTCGGCAATGCCGACGCCAAGGCGAAGCTGGAGGCGTCGCCGACAACAACACCATCATCACCATCCGGAGGAATCACGCAGCCGCGCGAGGCACCTTGAGTGAAGTTCTCGCCCCCATTCCGTTGCACATCACCAACTCATTCCGCCTTCTTCTTCTCGAGTTCAGCGTGCAACTTGCGGCTCACATCGCCAATCGAGCCGGTGCGGCGGGCGATGAGGGCGTAAACCATGGGCACGAGGAAGAGCGTGACCACGGTGGCGAGGGACACGCCGTACACAATCACGACGCCCACCACTTTCCGCGTCTCGAAGCCCGCTCCGTGACCGAGCATGAGCGGCAGCGCGCCCATGACGGTGGCCAGCGCGGTCATGACGATGGGGCGCAGCCGCTGCTCGCTCGCCCGCAGGATGGCCTCGCGGAATTCCACGCCGTCGTCCCGGAGCTGGTTGATGAACTCGACAATGAGGATGCCGTTCTTCGCCGCCAGACCGATGAGCATGATGAGGCCGATCTGGCTGTAGATGCTCTGATTGAGTCCCATGATCTGCAGGCCGAGCAATGCGCCCGCAATGGCCACCGGTACGCTGAGCATGATGGTCAGCGGATGCACCCAGCTTTCAAACTGTGCGGCGAGCACGAGGAAGGCGATGAGCAGCGCGAGTCCGAAAACAAGACCGCTGCTGCTGCTGGCCTCCTTAAGCTTCAGCGCGTTGCCTTTGTAGCCGACGACTGCGGACGAGGGCAGGTTCTCGTGGATGAGGTCCTCCATGTAAGTGATGGCCTCGCCGAGGCTGTAGCCGGTGGCCAGCTCAGCATCGAAGGTGATGCTCCGCATCCGGTTGTAGCGGTTCAGCGCGCCGCTGTCGGCGAACTCCTCCATCTTGATCAGGTTGGAGAGCGGCACGAGCTGCTTGGTGCGCTCGCTCTTCACGAAGATGTTGTTGAGGTCCATCGGGCTGCGTTTGTCGTCGTAGCTGCCTTCCACGATCACGTCGTACTCCATGCCGCGATGCAGGAAGGTCGTGGCACGACGGCCGCCGAGCAGGGTCTCTAGCGTGCGGCCGATGGCGGCGCTGCTCACGCCGAGGTCGGCGGCGCGTGACTGATCGATGGTCACCCGCAATTGCGGCTTGGTATCGCGGTAGTCGCAGTCGAAGCCGACGAGCTTCGGATTCTCCTTGGCCTTCGCCATGATGATGTCCCGCCACTGGGTCAGTTCTTCGTAGGTCGGGCCGCTGAGCACGATTTCGAGCGGCTTGTTCAGACCCCGCATCATTCCCTGCCGCATGATGACGGAGACTTTTCCGCCGGGCATGTCCGCCGTCTTCGCCCGGATCTCGGCCATGATGTCAAAGCCGTTCCGCCGCGTGCCGAAAGGCGTGAGCGTGAGCACGGCGATGGATTCGTTGAAATCAGCGGCCGTTCCAAAGTTCCGCGGCGCGCGGGAGTTCACGCGCGTGGCCTCGTGGGTCTCTTCGACGAGATACATGAGCCGCTCCGTCAGCTGGTCGAGCGTCTGCATGGTGTTTGCGTAAGTCGTCCCGGGCGGACTGGTGGCGGTGACGAAGAACGAGCCGCGATCCTCGCGCGGCGTGAATTCATCCGGGATGTGATGCAGCAGCCACCAGCACATCGCCAGCAGGCCGGCGACCACCGGGATCACGGTGGCGGGGAAGTTGAGGCAGATGTCGAGCATGGCGCGATAACCGCGCTGCACGAAACGGAAGATGGCATCCAGCATCCGTGCGATGAATCCGTCACCATCTCGGCCGCGCAGCACTTTGGACGCGAGCATGGGCGAGAGCGTGAGCGCCACGAAGCCGCTGAAGCCGACCGCGATGGCCAGCGCGACGCTGAACTCGGCAAACATGCGGCCCGTATCGCCCGGCATGAAGGCAACCGGAACGAAGACGGCAAGCAGCACCAGCGTGGTGGCGATGACCGCAAAACCCACCTGCCGCGTGCCGAGGAAGGCTGCGACTAGAGGCCGCTCGCCCTCCTCGATGCGGCGGTGGATGTTTTCCAGCACGACGATCGCGTCATCGACCACGAGGCCGATGGCGAGCACGAAGGCGAGAAGTGTGAGCGTGTTCAGCGAGTAATCGAGCGCCAGCAGCACCATGCACGCCCCGAGCACGCTGACGGGCACCGCCACCGTCGGCACGATCACCGCGCGGAAGCTGCCGAGGAACAGATAGATGATCGCAATGACCAGCACGATGGCGATGGCGAGCGTGCGGTACACCTCCGTGATCGACTCGTCGATGAACTGGCTGATGTCGTAGCTGTTCTCCAGCCGCAGGTCCGGCGGCAGGGTGGCGCGGATTCTCTCAGCCTCGGCGCGCACGGCCTTGGCGACCTCCAGCGGATTCGCGCGCGACTGCCGGATCATGCCGAGCGACACCATGGTGACGCGGTTGCCCTTGAATGACGTGCGTGCCTCGTCGGCGCCCAGCTCGATCTTTGCCACCTCGCCCAGCCGCACCTGATAGCCGCTCTCGCCGCGCGCGATGACGAGCTTGCTGAAATCCTCCGGCGTTCGGTACTGGCGGTTGATGCGCACGGTGAACTGCCGGTCGAGCGACTGCACGGTGCCGGCTGGCGGATCGACGTTTTCACGGCGGAGCGCCTCTTCGACATCGTTCGTGGTGAGATGCCGTGCCGCGAGGGCCTCGCGGTCGAGCCACACTCGCAGTGCATAGCGCGTGCCGCCATTGATGCGCACGCGCGCGATGCCTGGCAGCCGCGAGAAGCGATCCACGAGGTAGCGCTCGGCGTAGTCTGACAACTCGAGTGGCGTGTGGTTCGCACCCGGTGCATTGGTCAGGTTCAGATACATGAGCACCTCGGCGCTCAACTCCGTCTTGCCGACGTTCGGAGGCTGCACTTCCTCGGGAAAGGTGGCGAGCACCGGACCCATCGCCTCGCGGATGTCATTGGCCGCCGCGTCGAGGCTGCGTCCGAGATTGAATTCGACGGTGATCTCCGACTTCCCGTCCGTGCTGACGGATGAGATGTTCTTGATCGCCTCCACCTGCGAGATGCGCTCCTCCAGCCGCTGCGTGATGCGGGCCTCCACCACGCTTGCGGATGCGCCGCGGTAGTAGGTCTCGATCGTGACGATAGGCGGGTCGATGTCGGGGTACTCGCGCACTTGAAGGCGCGTGTAGGCGACCGCGCCGAATGCCACGAGCAGCAGGTTCAACACTGCGGCGAGCACGGGACGGCGGACGCTGGTGTCAGAGAGCCACATTACGGAACGACGAATGTGGAATGACGAGTGACGAATGCGGACGGCGCGCGCCCGACGATGCGACGTGCATTCGTCATTCTGAAGTCGTCACATGTCATTTCGCATTCTGCTCGGGATTGAACGCCGCCACGGGTCCGGCAAACTCTCCCGTGACCTTCACCGCCATGCCGTCTTGCAGACCGACGAGGCCGTCGGCGATGATCGTCTGCCCCTCGGTGACGCCATCAATGACTTCGAGAAAACCCGGCTTGCGGCGGCCGGTCTTCACCTCGATGCGCTTTGCCTTTCCGTTGTCGATGGTGAAAACAAACGCCTTCGCACCCACCGGCACGAGCGAGCGCTCGGGGATGGACAGCGATAGGCGCGGCTCCATCGCGAGGCGCACGTTCACCAACATGCCGGGCTTCAGCTCGTGGCCGGGATTCGGCACCTCGGCGCGTGCGGACACCGAGCGCGTCACGGAATCGATCCGCGAGTCGAGCTGCGAGAGTTTTCCGGTGTAGGCTTTCTCGCGGGCGCCAGCGGCGTGCGCGCTGATCTCGGTTCCCATCTTCAAATGAGGCAGCGTGGTTTCTGGAACACTGAAGTCGATCTTCACCACGTCGATCTTGTCCAGGGTGGTGATCACCGTCGTCGGCGAGACGAGCGCGCCGACGCTGATGCGGCGCAGCCCGAGCACGCCATCGAATGGTGCGACGATCCTGCGGTCGGCGAGCTTCGCCTCGGCCTCGCGGATCTTCTGCCGCGCGACCTCGGCCATCGTCTGGCGTTCCTGCAGCTTCGCCTCGGGTGCCGCGCCGTCTTTGACCAGCGCGGTGAGGCGCGCGATCTCGCGCTCCTCCTCGGCGAGCGAGAACTTGGCCGATGCCAGCGTCGCTTGTTCTTCTGCATCGCTCAAGGTGGCGAGCAGGTCTCCTTTCTTCACCACCGAGCCGTCATCAAAGCTGAGCGCGGTCACCGTCTCGGTCACGTTTGGCATGATCGAGGTCGATTCATCAGCCAGCACGGTGCCGATGGCTTCGATGTCGGTCGCGTAGTTGTCTTTTTTGACGGAGGCGGTCGTGACGGATCCCGGTGCTTTTGGAGCCGCGGCTTTCGCGGACGGCGCTTCCGTCTGCTTTTTCCAAAATAGCCACGCACCTCCTCCAACCACGCATGAGGTCGCAAGGAAGACAAAAAAACGGGCAATCGCGGAAGGGCGGGCCATGAAAACGTGGAAACAAAGAACGCAGACGGAGAGGCATTCCTTGTTGTGAGTTTGCCCTCAAGTCAACGGAGTGTGCATGCCTGCGGGGGCATTCCGCGATTTCTCATCCCCGATCTTCCTTCGCTCCTCTCTGTCCTTGATCACGAGGCGTCAAAGGACTGAGAGGACTCAAGGCACGAACTTGCCGGACAAAATGCCGAACTCAGCCAACACTTCGCTCAGCCGCTCCATCGGCAGCCCCACGATGTTGGACCAAGACCCTTCAGTGTGATCCACGATCATCTGGCCGTGTTCCTGGATCGCGTAGGCTCCGGCTTTGTCGAGCGGATTGATCTTCGAGTAGTAGTCGCGGATCACCTCGTCAGTCAGCGGCCTGAAAACCACATGGCTGATCACGGCGAACTGCCGGACGATCGCTCCGTCCCGAGCAAGCGCCATGCCTGTGCAGACGTGATGCGGCTTGCCGGAGAGCTTTTTCAGCATCGACACCGCCTCGGCCATGTCGCGCGGCTTGCCCAGGGGCTCGCCGTCGAGGTAGACGAGGGTATCAGCACCGATCACGATCGCGCCGGCCCGGAGTCGCGAGCCGGCGACGGCTTTCTGCGTGGCATTGTCGATGGTGAGCTGCTCGGGCGTGAGCGCGGCATCGTGCGCTTCGTCCACATCGACCGGCAGCGTTTCAAAGTCATAGCCAGCTCCCTGCATCAACTCCACGCGTCGCGGCGACTGGGATGCAAGAACGAGCGCGTGCGTCATGCTCGTCACGATCACTGCTGTTCGATGATAAGGACCTCGTCGGCGCGGACGAGCGCATCGCGCCCGTGCAGATTCTCATACTGATAGTACCCGGTCTTCGTTTGCAGTTCAGGCTTTCCCTTCGAGATGAGCTGACGGCCGTCTTTCAGGGTGATGCTGTACATCGGGCTGCTGCATGAGGTGATCCCAAGGACGAAGACGACGGTGGCGATGAGGCGGACGGCGGCCATGTGGTGGAAACGGGTGATGGAGGAAAATTATTCGCGCCCATTGTGGGTCAATGTGTTAGCCTGCGCAAATCGTGTCATGTCGGCGGCAGCCTTTTTCAAAGAATACATTCGAAACCGGAAGACCATCGGCGCCGTCGTGCCGTCGTCGCCGGCGCTCGCCCGACGGATCACGGAGGCGGCCGAGGTTTGGAAAGCCGGTCGAGTGCTGGAACTGGGCCCGGGCACGGGAGCGCTGACCGCATCCATCGCCGACTCCATGCCTCACACATCGGAGTACCTCGGCATCGAGTTGAATGGTGACTTTGCCGAGCGGCTCCGCATGCGCTTTCCTTCGCTGCGTTTTGAAAACGCCGCCGCGCAGGAGTTCGACTTCGACTCCATGATGGCTCCTGACGAGCGCTTCGATGTCATCGTCAGCGGACTTCCCTGGGCCTCTTTCCCGTCGGAATTGCAAACGGCGATTCTTGACCGCGTGCTGCCGCGACTGGCTCCCGGCGGACGCTTTGCGACCTTCGCTTACTGGGGTTTTCACAAACTGCCCGCCGGCCGAAAATTTCGCGCACTGCTGCACGAGCGGCTGCACGGAGCGGAGACAACCCGCGTCGTGTGGGGCAATGTGCCGCCGGCTTTCGTATATGTCGCGAGGGCGTGACGCTCCACTCAGGCAGGCTTTCCGCCTTCCGAGAGCTCCCGGTCCACTTCGACAAATGCGTTTGCCAGCGCGAGCCAGTCGGCTTCGGTGTGATGCCAGCCGCCGCTGATGCGGACGACGCGTTTCAGCTCTTCTGGCGATGCGCCGAGCGCTTGCACGACGACAGACGAGCCTTCCTTTCCGCTGCTGCACGCAGAGCCGGTGGAGATGCTGAAACCGCGACGGGAGAGACGCGTCAGCCACTTCAAGTTTTCGTGACGCGGCATCACGAGGAGTGTGGTGTTCCAAAGGCGTTCGGCATCTGCGCTGATGAAGCGGAGATCGAGGAAGTGATCGCGCAGGGCTTCGACGAATCGATCCCGGTAGGAACTCTGCTCGCGGGCGATGGATGGCAGCCTTGGTTCGAGTTCTTCGAGTGCGGTCACCATGGCTTCGACAGCCGGATAGTTTTCCGTGCCCGCTCGTCTGTCGGCTTCCTGCGGGCCGCCTCGGAGAAAGTGGAGCGGCTCGTCTTCGTCGCGCAGCACAAGAAAGCCGGTGCCCTTCGGCCCGCCGAATTTGTGGGCGCTGCCGGTTAGGTAATCGCATAGGCCGAGGCTCGAAGACGGCAGTTTGCCAATCCATTGAGCCGCATCGCAGTGAAATGGAATGTCGGCGCGGTGGCAGATGGCGGCGATGCTGCTCAAGGGTTGCAATGCACCGCTTTCGTTGTTGGCGGCCATGATCGACACCAGTGCAGGCGTGTGTTTGGCGATTGCTTCGGAAACGGCTTCCGGTTCGACGATGCCGTCGGCATTGACGGGGATTCTGACCACGCGGCCTTGAAACGCGGCATGTGCAGCCTCACGCACGCTCGGGTGCTCGATGGTCGAAATGGCCACTCGAGCATTAGCAGGCAGTTTCGATGCGAGGCTGGCGAAGAGTGCGTTGTTCGACTCCGTCGCGCCGGAGGTAAAGACGATGCGACCCGCGTCGCAGCCAAGGAGCGTCGCGAGTCGCTCGCGGGCTTCTTCGAGCTTCTGTTTCGCGAATCCGGCATCGCGGTAAAGGCTGGAGGGATTTTGCCAGTGCTTCTCCGTTGCTTCGAGCCACGCGCGACGGGCGGCGTCGCTCATCGGCGTGGTGGCGTTGTAATCGAAGTAGCGGTTCATGCTTGCTTCAATCGCCGGGGATGCGTGTAAACATTCATCGTCGAACCGCGAAGAAAGCCGACGAGCGTCTGGTTGGCCGTTTCGGCAAACTCCACCGCGAGACTGCTCGGAGCGGAGATGGCGGCGACGAGCCCGATGCCGCCAGCGAGCGCCTTCTGGATGATCTCAAACGACACGCGACCACTGACGAGCAGTAGATGCCGGTCGAAAGGAAGCAGACCGTTGAGCAATCCGTAGCCGAGAACTTTGTCGAGTGCGTTGTGACGTCCCACGTCTTCACGCAACACGACGAGATTGCCTTCGAGATCGAAGATGGCGCTGGCGTGGAGCCCGCCTGTTTTTGAAAAGGTCTCCTGCGCAGCGCGCAGTTTTTCAGGCAGCGACCAGATGACTTCAGGGGAAACCCGCCAGTCGCTCGTGACGGGTTGAAACTTCTGAAACACGGAGTCGATGCTTGTCTTGCCGCACAGGCCGCAGCTCGAGGCGCTGAAGACGTGACGCGTGAGCGAGTCCCAGTTCACCACCGCGCTGCCGAGCAGCACATCGACGATGTTGCCCTTGCTGTCGGTGGTCACGGGGCACTGTGTGATTTCCAAAACATCGCGTGGCTTCTGCACCACGCCTTCGGTGACGAGAAATCCGGCGGTCAACTCCGCATCATGTCCCGGCGTGCGCATCACAACGGCCACCGAGCGGCCCTCGACACGGATTTCGAGAGGCTCCTCGCGGGCGGTCGTGTCTTCGAGCAACTCGGGCTTGCCATGGCGATGCAGGCGCGACATCGACACGCGCATCACCTCGCTTTCAGCGGCTTCCGTGCTCATACGGCTCGCAGCGGTTCGTGCATCAGCGCTCCCGGCGGCACAGGGCGGGGCTCGCACATGACGCGCATGATTTTGTCGAAGATCTCGCGGCCTTTGATGATCTCGATCTCGACTCGAAGAAAGCAGATGGGCACATCATACTTTGGCAGGTTTGGGAAGCGGACGAAGTCTTTCTCGGTGGTGACGATGTAGTGGAGGTCGCGGCGGACACAGCGCTCGACGAATTGGCGCACCTCGGCCTCTTCGAAGCGGTGATGATCGGCGAAGCGGGCGGTGACTTCGACTTTGGCGCCGAGCTTCTTCAGGCCGGACTCGAAACTCTCGGGAATGGCGATGCCGGAGATGGCGCCGACGTATTTTCCTTCGAGCGCGCTGAGCGGGATGATTTCCTTCGTGTTGATGTCCACGAGGTGCAGCGGGCGGTGACGGCATTCGACGATCTCGGCGACCTTGTTGTGCTTGCGGATGCGCTTGATGAGTTTCTCGCTCTCGCCGTCGGACTTCGTGATGAAGATGTAGCTGGCGCGGCGGAGATTGCGCGGATGCTCGCGCAGGGTGCCGCGTGGCAAAAGATAGCCGGTGCCGAAGGGCGCGGTGCGATCGACGAGCACGACATCGTGGCGGTGCTTCAGCTTGAGGTATTGAAGGCCATCGTCGAGCAGCAGCACGTCGGCCCCGAGTTCCTTGATGGCAAAGCGGCCGGCTTTCACGCGATTGCGATCAACGACAACGGCGACGCCCGGAAGATTGCTCGCGAGCATCCAGGGTTCGTCGCCGGCGATGTGGGAGTCGAGAAGCGGCGTCGGGCTGTTGCCATCGGACACGACACGCGGTGGCGTGGATGGATAGGTCGTGAGGCCCATCTTTTTGCCGAGTCGCTTCCACCATGGCGGTCGCACGACGCGTTTGCTTTTGTAGCCTCGGCTGAGCACGGCCACGCGACGACCGCGATCACGGAGAGCCTTGGCGAAGAGTTCGACGACCGGTGTCTTGCCCGTGCCGCCGACGGTGAGATTGCCGATGCTGATGACGGGGACGCCGAGATGATGATCGTGAATGAAGCGCTCGCGGTAGAGGTAGAGCCGCGACTCGACTACGCGCGAATAGACCTTCGACAGGCACCAGAAGACGCCGCGACACAAGCTCGCGCGAAGGCCGCGTCGATTGTGAATGATCACATCGATCACGAATTTCTCGAAGTCTTCCAAGGTGTCCTTCATGGGCCGGGGGGGCGCTGAGAATAGACCTCCGGTCTGTCAATGGAAAGAAGCTTTCGGTCTTTTGCGGAAGGTTTCCCGACTCTGCGCCGCATCACCCCGGATCTTCCGCAGATCATGCCGCGCCTCGGAATCGCGGAGGAGATGATCTCGAGGAGAACCGAAACCGTGGCGGGTGCACGAGAAGGGAGGACTGGCCGCGCCGGGCTGAAGGTTAGGGGTGTCTGGCGACGACGATGGCTGCTGACGGTGTGCTACGGACAGGCGTGTCCGTGTGCGGCCCAGCCTCTCCCGATACTCCAGCACCCACTTCGGCATCTGGCACGCTCTTCTATTGCGTGAGCGCGCTCTTGAGCTGCTCGAGGTGTACGCTGAGCGGGATCGGCCAGCGCCTCGAGATTGGCGGCGCGGGCGGCTTCTTGTTTGGCAACGGTGTCACGGTGGATCTTGCGCAGGCACTTTCAGGTTCAACGAGACATTCGAAGGAATGATCCACCCACCCTCAACCGGCTCTCCATGCTGACAAGCAAGTTGCCCGCTTTGATGAAGACTGAACATCTCGTGAGAAGCATCTGCAATGCCGGTTCCTTCGATTGGGACGGCAAGAGAAAGAAAGCGGCAAAGCGACCCTGAACGAAAGTTCTCCGCTTACTTCACCGGTGCCGCGTTCCATATCGTGAGATCGTCGAAGAAGCCGTCCTTCCCCATGCAGCCGAATTCGACCTTGGACTTGGTGAGGTGGGCGATGCCGGGGGATTGGAGGTAGGCGACGGGCTGGCCGTCGATGGTGGCGCGCATGGTGTCGCCCACGGTTTCGAGCATGAAGGTGTGCCAGATCTGGGGATCGAGGCTGAGCGGGAAGGACACATTCTTGCGGCCTTTGGGCGTGGGCGGTTCGCCGGTGGCGCCTTCGGGGCGGGCGACGGCGAGGCCTTTCTGGTCCACGAGGATGATCTTGTCTGCCGCGATGCGCGCCATGCAGAGGTGTCCGTAGTGCGAGCCGTTGAACTTCCGGTCGTCAAACTCCGCCGTGACGGACTGCGCGCCGCCGAGCTTGAAGCGGAACTCGATCACGCTGTCCTTCGTCGGGATGTCGTTGCCGATGACGGCCTGATGCCCTTTCACCGCGGGCTTGCCATCCTTCGCCGGGGTGTCGAAGCGCATCTGCATGCCCTTCAGCGTGCCGTTCTCGAGGGCATACGTCGGCACCACGATGGCCCAGCCCTTGTCCTTGCCCAACTCCGCGCGCTCGAAGTCATCGGAGAAGAGCAGTTCCTTCTTTTTCGCGATCGGCTCCGTGGGAATGGAGGGCAGCTTCGGCGCATCGGCGGCAAAGGTGGTGGCGGTGACAAGGCAGGCGAGCGTGAGGAAGCGGAGATTCATGGGGCAGATGAAACGCCGTTGGATCGGTGGCTTGTCAGCTCATTGAGTTTTCCTGGCCGTTCGCTTCTCTGCTTTGACATCGCTCAGAGCGAGTCGTTGTCGTGCGCGAACTACCGCTTGGTGGAGCTTTTGTTCGAGCTGCTTCTTGGGCAGCAGTTTCGTCCAGTAAGCCGCCACATGGATGCCGCTGCTGGCGAGTTCGAGCAGTTCGACATGCTCATCGTTCTTGCCCGCGCAGAGGATCATGCCCAGCGGCGCTCCTTCGGCGGGTTCGACGGCGTGGCGTTTGAGCCAGCCGAGATACAGCTCCATCTGCCCTTTGTCCGCTGCCTCGAAGTCGCCGAGCTTCAGATCAATCGCGACGAGCCGCTTGAGCTTCCGATGGTAGAACAGAAGATCGAGGTAGTAGTCCTTCGAATCAATCTGCATCCGCTTCTGTCGCTCCAGGAAGGCGAAGCCAATGCCGAGTTCGAGGATGAAGCTCTCCACCTCGCGCAAGATCGCCGACTCCACGTCCTTCTCGGCATAGGTGTCCTTCAGCCCGAGGAAATCGAGGATGTAGGGATCGCGAAAGACGAGGTCAGGCGTCAGCTTGTCCTCGCTGCGCAGGGCGGCGAGTTCCTGCTTGATGAGCTTGTCGGGCTTCTTGGAGAGCGCCGTGCGCTCATAGAGCATGCTCTTGATCTTCTGCTCCAGAGTCCGCGTGCTCCAGTTCTCGATGCGACACATCTCGGCGTAGAAGTCGCGTTGGAGCGGGTCGTCGAGGCGGACGATATGAAGGAAATGTGTCCAGCCCAATTTTGACATCAGTGATGTCAAAATCTGTCGGTCCGGGAATGCCTCGGCAAAGCGGATCATGCGGGCAAGGTTTCGCTCGCCAAACCCACGACCAAACTCGGCCTCCAATTTTGCACTCAGTGCGGACAAAATCTGCTCGCCATACTCGGCCCGCTTCTCTTGGAGAATGTCCCGCCGAATGCGAGTGCCAATCTCCCAATAGAGGAGCGTCAGACCCGCGTTGACGGTCCGGGCGACGGCTTCGCGAGCCGTGAGGATGAGTTCGCGGACATCCGCAAGCAGCGGCACGGCAAGGGCGGCGGGCTTGGGAGCTAGCGTGCGAGGCTTGGGCTTTGCGGGCATGGCTCGGTCAGAGTAGCGCGGTCAGGCGGCTTAGGGAAAGGTGAATTGTCTCCGCAGTGCGGAGACAATCCGCAGCAGAATAGACGGCGGCTATGCCAGTGCGTCGCCGAGCTTGAAGCGGAACTCGATCACGCTGTCCTTCGTCGGGATGTCGTTGCCGATGACCGCCTGATGCCCTTTTACCGGGGGCTTGCCATCCTTCGCCGGGGTGTCGAAGCGCATCTGCATGCCCTTCAGCGTGCCGTTCTCGAGCGCATACGTCGGCACCACGATGGCCCAGCCCTTGTCCTTGCCCAGCTCGGCGCGCTCGAAGTCATCGGCGAAGAGCAGTTCCTTCTTCTTCGCGATCGGCTCCGTGGGAATCGAGGGCAACTTCGGCGCATCGGCGGCGAAGGCGGTGGCAGTGACCAGGCAGGCGAGCGTGAGAAGCGGACGTTCATGGGGCTTCGGGAACGGACACGGTTGTCTCAGTCATGCAGAAAAGGTAGGCCACATCAATCAGTAGATAGAAGGGAAGAGTTTAACGCTTGAGAGCCTCGAAACTGCTGGGGGGATGACGATTGTCATGTTTTGCAACATGCCCCTTTTCCAACCTCGATTCTCTGGGAATAACCGAACGAGGTGCGTTCACAACGCGTTGATGGAGCCTAGCCCGGCTGATGTGATCTGCCCGAGCGCTAAGAGTCCTTGATGGCAGGCCAAATGCATTCCAAAGATTCATTAATCATGTCCATCCTGAATACTGACACGCCAGAAATTGGTCCGAGACTCAAGCCGCATGGAAGAGCCAAAGTCTATGTGAGCTATGCTCACCGTGATGCAAAGCATCTGAAGAAGCTGGAGGTAGAACTGACCGTGCTTTTGCATCAGGGGTTGATTGAGGCGGTTTGGCATGATCAACACCTGGACCCAGGAGACAAGTGGCACGATCAAATCAACGCTAAACTCGAGGACGCGGATGTGATCATTCTGCTTATCAGCGCTGCGTCCCTTGCTTCTAACTACATCACGCAAAAGGAGATACCGCACGCACTTCAAAAGTATGAGCGTCAGAGTGCCATTTTGATACCGATCATTCTGGAGCGGTGTTCATGGTCAAGAACGGAACTTGGTAAGTTCTTTGTGCTGCCGACTGGAGGCAAACCTGTTGTGGAGTGGAAGCCTCAATCAAAAGCCTGGCATAACGTGGGGGGTGAACTGAGACGGGTCTTCGAACTCTTCAATCAAAGGGTGGTCACCGTCGGCGAAGCCGAATTGGATAACGAGCAGCCGCCCGTGACAGTTGAACCTTCTAGCGAAGACTCTTCAGCCACAAACAGTGAAGTTCGAGTTGGGCCAAGAGGGTCAAATCTGACCGACGGTCGAGCCATGCAGGATCAAGCTAGCGCAACGGACTCTATGGGGCGCTCTGAAATGATTGTTGCGCTCGCAGATTTCATTTCGTCGAAAGATTCCGTTCCCCCGCTCTCAGTGACTATCGAAGCCCCGTGGGGCGAGGGTAAGAGCAGTGCCATGGTGCAGCTCAGGCGATACTTGGCTGTTCATAAGCTGAGCCAAACGATTTGGTTCAACCCATGGCGATACACTGAACCAGAAGCGCTATGGAGCGGATTTTTGGCCGAATTCACTGAACAAATTCAAAAGGGGAAATCTCTCTTCGCCAAGTTTTTGATACAGCACCGCTACCTGCAGGCGACTTATGGCAGGTGGGTGTTGTTGAGGTGTTTCGGGGCCATTATGGCTGTCCCTATTTTGTTCTATTTGGTGCGGTGGTGGCTCCTTTCACAATTGCCAAGCCTCGCTGATGGCTGGAGTTCGTGGCTGGGCCAGATTGCTGCTATTGTGGCAGCTTGGGGTTCCTCAGTTTTCGTCGCCGCAAAGCTTTGGTTCGCATTTCACAAGCCAGTCCGAACGCTTGGCGCTGAACTTAAGGCATACTTCAGTCAACCTGACTACGCCGCCAAACGAGGCAGCAGTGAACGTCTCCATCGTGAATTTCGCGCATGGCTCGTCGCTTGTAATAGGCCAGGGGAGCGCATCTTTGTGTTTATCGACGACCTAGATCGCTGCGCTGGTTCGCGCGCTGCGGAGCTGCTGGATTGGCTGCAACTTATGATGTCCAATATTGGCGATGGGAGCAATGACCCTTTCCCGCTAGTTGTGGTTGCTGGTTTAGATCGCGAGAAAGTGGCAGCGGCCGTTGCGATGCGCCAAAGTGAAATGATGCCGATCCTTGCTCCAGGCGATACAGCACGCGAGAAAGCCGAAGCAGCCATTATTTGGGGTTACGGATACTTGGAAAAATTTGTAGATTTGCCTGTTAGATTACCGCCTGGATCAGCGCATGTGTTGGAATCATTTTTGGCCGATCTCGCGCCAGAGGCAGTCGAATCTGAAAAGCGGTTAATGGAGGTGCAGCGCAAGAATGCAGAGGCCGCTCGCACTCTTCGCCTCGGCAACCTAGCAAAGACGTTTGACAAAACAATCCCAACACCAGCAAGTGATAACGAGAAACCCGAGGCTGGGGACGGAGTCGAAGCCCCCCTACTGTCTCATGAAGGTGAGGATTGGAGGGTTCCTGGTCTACTCAGGTCCGCCGCCGTTTGGCTGAATCATAGTCCACGGCGTATCAAACACTTTTTGAACCTTCTAAGATTACGTTGGGCTGTGCGGAGACGACTTGGAGAAGATCGAATGACACTGGAACTAACGGCGAGGCTTGTTCTGGTTGAAACTGCCCGTCCTACACTTTTTCGAGCTATTGCTGATCACTCATCAGTTAGAGCGGCCCTTTTTGAGCAGCAAAGTGAAGAGAGCCCCGGAATTTTCCGTCGTGATGGCCGTTGGATGGAAGTATTGGGATCTCAAGTGTTTGATGCTGACAAGGATTGGTTGAGCAAACATGGCGAAGCTGTCCTGGTTGATGATTGGGATGATATACTGCACGATCACCCTGAAAGCAGTCCCTCTGAGCGGGATGAGTTTGCTCTTACACGCGACGCACTTGATGCATTGATCGACGGGACACTATACCGCTAGACGGCTCAGCGGGAAGCAGCGGCGCTCCACTCATCAAGCTTCTGCTTCAGCAGTTCTTTGGAGGGCAGGTAGAGCGAATACTCCTTCGCGTGGATGTTGGCGTCTTTCGGCAGGGTGAGTTCGACGACGGTCTTTTTGGCGGATTTACAGAGGAGGAGGCCGATGGTGGGGTTTTCGTCGGGGAGCTTCACCTCGCGGTCGTAGTAGTTCACATACATCTGCATCTGGCCGAGGTCCTGATGCGTGAGCTTGTCGAGCTTGAGATCAATGATGACGTAGCAGCGGAGGAGGCGGTTGTAGAAGACGAGGTCCACGAAGTAGTGGTCCTCATCGAAGGTGAAGCGCTTCTGCCGGGCCTCGAAGAGGAAGCCTTTGCCAAGCTCCAGGAGGAAGTGCTCGAGGCGTCCGATGATGGCGTGCTCGAGGTCGGTCTCGGTGTAGCTGGTCTTTTCATCGAGGCCGAGGAACTCGAGCACGAGCGGCTCCTTCAAGAGGTCCTCGGGCCGGGTGATGAGCTGGCCTTCCTTCGCAAGCCGCCGGATGCCTTCCTTGTCCCGGCTGAGGGCGAGGCGCTCGTAGAGGCAGGAGGCTTTCTGGCGCTTGAGTTCGGGCACGGACCAACCGGCGTTGGTGGCCTCGATCTCGTAGAAGCTGCGTTCGTCGGGGTCTTTGATGGTGAGGAGCAGGACGTAGTGGGACCAGCTCATTGTGAAGGGGTTTCCCAATTTCCGAGAAGCTGTCTCGGAAATCGCCAATTGGTCAGTCGCTGTCTGACCAATTTGGAGCGGCACCAATTTCCCAATAGGTTGTTGGGGAATCTCGATGGCTTCAGATTTGCCAACAGGCTGCTGGCGAATTTGAATCGGATCCAATTGCCCAGAAGCCTTCTGGGCAATTCGCCCTTCCAAAGATTGCCCAGAAGGCTTCTGGGCAATTGGGGGAACTCGGTCCTGCCACTCCAGATAGAAGCGCCGCATGTATTCGAGGTTGGCCTTCGAGAACCCTCTCCCGAACTCCTCCGTGAGCCGCGCTGAAAGCTCCTTCAGCAACTCCGCGCCATACGCCGCGCGCTTGGCTCCCTTTTGCTCGTGCTCGACAATGCGGCGGCCGATTTCGAAGTTGGTCATCACCTGGAAGGTGTCCACGACGGTGGAAACGCCGCGTCGGGCGCTCTGGATGAGCTGGCGGACTTCGGTGAGGAGGGAGGTGAGGCCGTCCGGCTTCGTTTTGGCCGGGGTGATCGCTTTTTTGGAGACGGACGGCTTTTTCATGGATCAGGCTGGCTGATAGACTTCGGCTCCGCTTTCGACGAACTCCTTGCTCTTCTCCGCCATCCCGCGCTGAAGCGCTTCTTCCTCGGAGATGGCTTGTTCGGCGGCGTATTTGCGGACGTCTTCGGTGATCTTCATGGAGCAGAAGTGGGGGCCGCACATGGAGCAGAAGTGGGCGCTCTTGGCTCCGTCCTGCGGCAGCGTTTCGTCGTGGTATTCACGGGCGGTGACGGGATCAAGGCTGAGATTGAACTGGTCTTCCCAGCGGAACTCGAAGCGGGCTTTGGAGAGGGCGTTGTCGCGGTATTGGGCACCGGGGTGGCCTTTGGCGAGGTCGGCGGCGTGGGCGGCGAGTTTGTAGGTGATGACGCCGGCTTTGACGTCTTCTTTGTTGGGGAGGCCGAGGTGTTCCTTGGGCGTGACGTAGCAGAGCATGGCGCAGCCATACCAGCCGATCATGGCGGCGCCGATGCCGCTGGTGATGTGGTCGTAGCCGGGGGCGATGTCGGTGGTGAGGGGCCCGAGGGTGTAGAAGGGGGCCTCGTGGCACCATTCGAGCTGCTTGGCCATGTTTTCCTCGATCATGTGCATGGGGACGTGGCCGGGGCCTTCGTTCATGACCTGGACGCCTTTGGCCCAGGCACGCTTGGTGAGTTCGCCCTGCACTTCGAGTTCGCCGAACTGGGCTTTGTCATTGGCGTCGGCGATGGAGCCGGGGCGCAGACCATCGCCGATGGAGAAGGAGACGTCGTAGGCGGCCATGATGTCGCAGATGTCGTCCCAGTGGGTGTAGAGGAAGTTTTCCTTGTGATGGGCGAGGCACCACTTGGCCATGATGCTGCCGCCGCGGCTGACGATGCCGGTCATGCGGGAGGCGGTCATGGGCACGAAGCGGAGGAGGACGCCGGCGTGGATGGTGAAGTAATCGACGCCCTGCTCGGCCTGCTCGATGAGGGTGTCGCGGAAGAGTTCCCAGGTGAGGTCCTCGGCCTTGCCGTTTACTTTTTCGAGCGCCTGATAGATGGGCACGGTGCCGATGGGCACGGGGGAGTTGCGGAGGATCCATTCACGGGTGGCGTGGATGTTCTTGCCGGTGGAGAGGTCCATGACGGTGTCCGCGCCCCACTTGGTGGCCCAGCGCATTTTTTCGACTTCTTCCTCGATGCTGGAGGCGACGGCGCTGTTGCCGATGTTGGCGTTGATTTTGACGAGGAAGTTCCGGCCGATGATCATCGGCTCGAGCTCGGGGTGGTTGATGTTCGCGGGGATGATGGCGCGGCCGGCGGCGACTTCGGAGCGGACGAACTCGGGGGTGATCTCGGCGGGGATGCGCTGGGGGAAGCGGGCGAAGATGGATGGAGTGGTGGAGTGATGGAGTGTTGCAGAACCGGCGTGCTGTTTGTCGAGGTCGTTGCGGACGATGTCGTCGCTGAGGTCGGACGGCGGTTGAAAACCGCCGTTCCTTGATGCCGCGAGCTTCATGTTCTCGCGAATGGCGATGAACTCCATCTCGGGGGTGATGATGCCCTGGCGTGCGTAGTGCAGTTGCGTGACGGGCTTGCCAGCGCTGGCACGGAGTCGGGGGCGGGCACTGCTTTCCGGCTGGTCCAGGGCGGAGAGGCCGCCGGCGAACTTCGGTGCCTGGGTGCGCATATGCACGTCGCTGAGGAAACCGTTGTCGCGGGCGGTGGCCTGACGTCCCTCATAAAATGCTACGTCGTTGCGGGCTTCGATCCATGGCTGGCGGATGGCGGGCAGGCCGGTCTGCACGGTGCCTCGATACGCGGGATCGCCCCATGGACCGGAGCAGTCATAGACGCGGACGGGGTCGTTCACTTCGATGCGGCCGGCAAAGGACTTGGTTGGCGACTGCGATATCTCGCGCATGGGCACCCGCACGTCGGGATGCAGCCTGCCTTGGACGTAGATGCGTTGGCTGTTGGGAAGCTGGTCGCTGGAGTGCGGCTCGAAGGATTCCTGGGTGGCGATCATGACGGTGATTGATGGTTGAAAGTTGATGGTTGATGGCCTGAAACACGAGAGCCATGCGGCTTTGCGGAGCGGCATGGCTTGGGCGGATGAGATTCGCGCTTTGCTCCCTGCGGCGGCATTACCCGGCATCAGGTTCAAAGGGTTTCCTGCTTCCGCAGAATCTCAGCCGGTCAAACCCAGCTCCCCTGTTTTCGGCGGCCAGTGTGGCGGATGTCACAAGCGCGGTCAATGGCGATGGTGGTGTCACCAGGGACGGTCTCTTGCCGCCGATGGGCCGCAAATCCCGCACAATCGCGACGCTTGCGGTGGGATGTGTCGTGGGCAAAACTTGGAGCCTTCCGGCGGCACCCCTCCAACCATCCCGTCGGGACCCATTACTCCATGCTGATCGACCTGAGCGCCCGCATGCGGTCGCCGCTGCAAAAGAGCCTCTACCGCCTCGCCGGCCCGATGTTTGAGAAAACATTCGGGCTGCGCGACATGAACGAGGTCTATGCTCGCGCGGTTGAGCTTTATCATGCCCATCCGCAGGGGCCGTCGCCGGTCGCGTGGTTTGACTCCGCGCTGAAGGCACGAGAGGCGACCTATGATGCGGAGACACCGCCGGACTTCGAGATTCCGAAGAGCGGCCCGCTCATCGTCGTGGCGAATCACCCATTCGGCATTCTCGATCCCTGCGTGCTGGCGCATTTCGTGGCGTCGCATCGGCCCGACCTGCGGGTGATGGCCAACAGCCTGCTGGAAATGATGACCGAGGTGAAGCCGTGGATCATTCCCGTCGATGTGTTCGGCGGCGCGGGCGCCATCGCGCGGAATCTGGGGCCGATGAAGGATGCCATCCGCCACCTCCGCGGAGGCGGCGCGCTGGCCGTGTTTCCATCGGGCGAAGTTGCGCACTGGAAGCTCGCGCGGGGAATTGAAGAATCGCCGTGGAGTTCGCATATCGGCTCGCTCGTGAGGCGCACGGGGGCGACGGTGCTGCCGGTTTATTTTCCTGGCCGCAACAGCGCGCTCTTCCAGGCTGCCGGCCTCGTGCATCCGATGCTGCGCACGGGCATGCTGCTCCACGAGTTCCGCCGCGGGCGCGACAAGGTGGTGAACATCCGCGTGGGTCACCCGATTCCGTTTTCGCGTCTGAAAAAATTCGAGAACGACGAGGCGCTCACGAAATACCTGCGCATGCACACTATGGTGCTCGACCGCCGGCAGAAAGCATCCGACACTCAGGCCGCACCCGTCGCCGAATCAGCCAAAGCAATGCCGCCCGTGGCACCGATGCGGATGCAGCAGCACTTCCGCCAGGAGGTGGACCGGCTGCGCGACCAGGGCGCGCGACTTGTGGGCCAGGGACCGCTCTCGGTTTACATGGCGTACTCACACGAGATCCCGCACCTGCTGCGCGAGATCGGCCGCCAGCGCGAGATCACCTTCCGCGCCGTGGGCGAGGGATCGGGCCAGGAGATCGACATCGACCGCTTCGATTCATTCTACTTGCACGCGTTTCTATGGGACGACGAGAAGGAGCAGCTCGCCGGCGCCTATCGTCTCGGACGCGCCGATCTCATCCTGCGCGAGTACGGGCCGAAGGGACTCTACACCAGCACGCTCTTCCGTTTTGAGAAACCCTTCCTCGCGCATCTCGAGAGCGCCGTGGAACTGGGCCGCTCATTCATCAGCAGCGCGTATCAACGCAATCTCGTCGCGCTGCCGTTGCTGTGGAAAGGCATCACGCAATGGATGTGCCGGAATCCCCATTACAAAAAACTGTTCGGCCCCGTGAGCATCAGCAAGGACTACGACCTGAACTCGCGCCGCATGCTGGTGGAGTTTCTCAAGGACAACAACCTGCACCCCGACCTCGCCACGTTCGTCAAGCCGCGCCACCCCTTCCGCTACCGCCGCGGCCGCAAGCTGATGCGCGAGTTCATCAGCGCGAACCTCCAGGATGTGGATGACTGCTCCGCGCTCATCTCCAGCATCGAGACCGACGGCAAAGGCATCCCCATTTTGCTGAAGCATTACCTCCGCATGAACGGCACGATCCTCAGCTTCAACGTGGACAAGGACTTCTCGTCTGTCATCGACGGCCTCATCCTCGTCGATCTCACCGAGACCGATCCGAAACTTCTCTCCCGCTACATGGGCGAGGACAACTGCCGCGCCTTCCTTGCGAAGCACGGCGTCGCCTTCGATCGCGAGCCGGCGGCGAAGTAGCACGACCGGCCCGGTCACAACCGTTCATCGTGCGGCCCGCTCGATGAAGCCCATGCCGGGCGAGGCCGCCCGGCGAACCTTTGCGACCCGGCGGGTCGCGCTACGGAGCGTCCATCGCGCGCTTCGTCCCGCTGCAAGACGCGTGTCGTTTTGCACGATTATTGCGCCCCAAAATGATTCGTCGCACCCTTCTCATCAGTCTCATCTCGTCCGCCGCCTTCGCGCAGACGAAGGTCGCGCTCCCGGTCACTGCGAAGTCGCCGGAGGAAGAACTCAAAACGATCCAGCTTCCCGACGGCTACTCTCTCGAACTCGTGATGAGCGAGCCAACGGTGAAGGAGCCGATGGCGTTCGCCTTCGATGGCGATGGCAAGATGTATGTCGCCGAGCTGCGCACCTACATGCAGGACATCGACGGCACGGACGAACTCACGCCACGCTCACGCGTGAGCCTCCACGAGAGCACGAAGCGCGATGGCGTGTTCGACAAGCACAGCGTGTATCTCGACAACGTCCTGCTGCCCCGCATGGTCCTGCCCCTGGATGACCGCGTGCTCGTGGGCCTCACCAACACGAACGACATCGTGATGCATCGCGACACAAACGGCGACGGCGTCGCGGATCAAAGCACTCCCTGGTTTGTCGGCGGCGATCGCGGTGGCAACATGGAGCACCAGCCCAGCGGTCTCGTGTGGGGTTTGGACAACTGGATCTACACCACCTATAACTCGTATCGCCTGCGCTGGGATGGCGAGGGCAAGCCCGCGCTCAAAGAGAACACCGCAGCCAACGGCGGCCAGTGGGGACTCGCGCAGGACGACTACGGCAAGATGTGGTGGAGCAACGCCGGCGGCGAGAAAGGCATCTGGAACTATCAGGCACCGATCCTCTACGCGGCGATCAATGTGAAGCAGCAGAAGAGCGAACTCTTCGACACCGTGTGGCCGGCGGTCGGCCTCTCCGACGTGCAAGGCGGTCCGAATCGCTTCCGCCCCGAGAACGGCACGCTCAATCACTTCACCGGCTGCGCTGGTCAGACCGTGTATCGCGGTGACCGCTTGCCGAAGGAACTCTACGGCAATGTCTTCCTGCCCGAGCCAGTCGGTCGTCTCATTCGACGCGCAACCGTCGAGGTCAAAGACGGCATCACTGTGGTGACGAATCCGTATGAGGAGCAGCAGAGCGAGTTCATCCGCAGCACTGACCCGCTGTTCCGTCCGGTGAACATGACCACGGGACCCGACGGATGCCTTTACATCCTCGACACGTATCGCGGCATCATTCAGGAAGGGAACTGGGTAAAGCCCGGCAGCTACCTGCGCGGTGCGATCGAACCTACGGGCCTCCAGCACAATGTCAGCCACGGCCGCATCTGGCGCTTGGTTCACAAGGACTTCAAGCCCGGCCCACAGCCGCGCATGTTGAGCGAGACACCTGCGCAACTCGTGGCGCATCTGAGCCATCCGAACGGCTGGTGGCGCGACACCGCGCAGCGCATGATCATTGTCAAAGGTGACAAGTCCGTCGTCCCCTCGCTGACCGAGATGATGAAGTCCAACGACAACCATCTCGCGCGACTGCACGCGCTGTGGACGCTCGAAGGTCTCGGCGCAATCACGCCCGACCTCGTGCGCACCGCGATGAAGGACACACACCCAATGGTGCGCGCGAGCGCCATCCGCGTGGCAGAGACCTTGATCAAAAACAACGACATCAATCTCGTCAATGAAGTCAAAACCCTCCGCGCCGACAAGGACCCCACCGTGGTGCTGCAAACCCTCTACACCGCGAAGCTCTTCAACTGGCCCAACTGGAAGCTCGACGCGCAGACCACGCTGATGACCAGCACCAGCCTGGGTGTGAAGGAGATCGGCGCGCAGTTGCTCGTCGAAGACCCAAAGATCAGCGGCAAGTTTGATCGCGATCAAAAGAAGCAGCTTGAGCGCGGTCAGGAGATCTTCCGCTCGCTGTGCTTCGCCTGCCACGGCTTCGATGGCAACGGCATGCCCGTGGCTGGCAAAGAAGGCGCAACGCTCGCTCCACCGCTCGCGGGCTCACGCACAGCGACACAAGGCGACGCCATCATCCGCGTGATGCTCAACGGCCTCACCGGCCCGGTGAACGGCAAGACCTACGAAGCGCAGATGGTGACGATGGCCACCAACGACGACCAATGGATCGCCGACGTGGCCAGCTACATCCGCCATGCCTTTGGCAACAATGGCAAGTTCATCGAGAAGAAGGACGTCGCGAAGCTGCGCAAAGACCTCGCGAAGCGCACCACGCCATGGACCATCGAAGAGCTGCGCAGCTTCTCACCGCAGCCGCTCACGAACCGCAAGGAATGGAAACTCACCGCCAGCCACGGCGAGAAGGACCTCGGCAAGGCCATCGACGGGGACATCTCCACGCGCTGGGACACGCACACGCCACAGAAGCCCGGCATGTGGGTGCAGATCGAACTGCCGCAAGCCACCGACATCACCGGCCTCTACCTCGACACCGGCAGCTCGCGCAACGACTGGCCGCGTGGCTGGAAGATCGAGCTGTCGCAAGACGGTGCCGAGTGGGACAAGCCTGTGCTTCAGGGCAAGAGCAACGTGAGCACCACCGAATTCATGTTCCCGAAGGCTGCGAAAGCGAAGTTCATCCGCATCACCGACACAGGTGGAGTGAACGGCCTCTTCTGGTCCATCCACGAGCTGGATGTGTTCGCGCCGGTGGTGAAGTAGCGGCGTCACTCTGCGCCCCATCGTGTGCGATCCTCATCTTGCAAACGAACGTGGTTGAGTGCTCACTATCCGCCGTTGATCGCCATGAGCATGCTGCAATCTTTCCGTTCTCGGTGGCCAGTGCTGCGGACTTTGGTCCTGGGCACATTTGTGTGCTGCGCCCTTCTGGTGGTGCGCTGTTTGCTGATGCATGGTATTTCCAGGGCAGGTATCTGTGCTAACATTTTTCTGGCATGGGTGCCGTGTCTTCTGGCGATTCCTCTCGATTTCCTCTTGGCGCGTCGGCCAGTCCGAAACGTCGGCGTCTTGCTGCTCGGTGTCCTGTGGCTGCTGTTTCTGCCGAACGCGGCGTACATCGTAACCGACCTGGTTCACTGGACCAAGGACAAGCAGCTGCCTAGATGGTTCGACTGGATCTTCGTCACCAGTTGCGCGTGGGTCGGCCTGTTCTTGGGCTACGAGTCGATCGTTCTTCTGCATCGTCGCTTTGCTCGGACGTGGAGCGAAGCGACCGGCTGGAGTTTTGTTGTCGCAGCCTGCATCCTCAGTTCTGCGGGCATCTATTTTGGCCGGTTCATGCGCTGGAACAGCTGGGATGTCGTCCGCAAACCTGCTGTGATGATAGGTCAACTCGTGAGTGCAAACTTCGCTGAAGTGGCGGCCTTCTGTGTTGCCTACTCAGTCTTTACCTTCACCGGCTATTGCATGCTCCACGGTGTCGCTGCGCAAGCTCGAAGAGATGTGAGTGATCCTTCGGGATGATCGGCACCCATGCCTGCTCGACATATTACTGTGATCTGTGGCGAACCAAGAATTGGACATGAGTCCACACCTGCTAGCGTCCAGAGGCAGGCAGGCTTCGATGCTTTGTCCAAGGCGCAAGTCCTGAACTTTCGACGGGCGAAGGCCGTGCCCTCCGTGAGGCACCGCTTGCGTCGCTCAACGATCACAGCGAACACTTTGGCACGCCATGTCTTGCCGCCATCTGTTCATCGTCTTGATCGCGCTCATGCTTCCGGCCTGCGAGCGTCCGCCATCGAAAGTGCTGCAAGGTTACGTTGAAGGCGAGTTTGTCTATGTGTCGTCGCCGGCCGGCGGGAAGCTCGCGCGACTGCATGTGGTGCGCGGACAGCAGGTGAAGGCGGGCGATCCGCTCTTCGAACTCGAAAACACCTCCGAGAAAGCTGCGCGTGATGAAGCGTCGCATCGTATTGCGCAGTCGAAGGCCACGCTCGAAGACGCCAGGAAAGGCAGGCGGCCGACGGAGATTGAGTCGTTGCAGGCGCAGTTGAAACAGGCCAACGAGCTGGTGGCGCTCTCCGAGATCGAACTCGCACGGCAGGAAAAGCTCACGAAGACCGGAGCCGTGGCGGTGGAGACGATCGACCGCGCGCGCAGCACGAACGTGCAGAATCACCAGCGCGTGGAGCAGCTCGAGGCCGACTTGAAAACCGCAGCGCTCGGCTTGCGCAGAGATGCAGTGAGCGCGCTGGAAGCTGAAGTGAAAGCTCGTGAAGCGGTGCTGGCAAAGGCGGAGTGGGACCTCTCGCAGAAGGAGCAGAAGGCTCCGGCTGCCGGACTGGTGAACGACACGCTGTTTCGCGAGGGAGAGTTTGTCGCTGCGGGAAAACCTGTCGTCTCGCTGCTGCCGCCCGCGAACTTGAAGGTGCGCTTCTTTGTGCCGGAGACGAAGCTGGGCGCCGTGCATGTGGACGATGCCGTGAAAATGCGTGTCGATGGCATCGCCGGGCCGCTCATCGGCAAGATCAGCTTCATCGCCCCGCAGGCCGAATACACGCCGCCGGTCATCTACAGCCAGGAGAACCGCAGCAAGCTCGTGTTCATGATCGAGCTGAAGTTTGCCGACGACATCGCCGCGAAATTGCATCCGGGGCAGCCGGTGGATGTGGAGTTATGAAACCGGAAACCGCCGCACTGCTTCCCACTGAAACCCTGGCCGCAAGCGCGGCTGCACGTCAATCGCGACAACCGTGCAGTCGGGTGCGCGGATGAAATTGCGATCATGCGTATCCGCCAGCACCACGCCATCGTCACGCTCCCACGCCATCGTGGTCTCGCTGTATTCAAAGCCCAGCGCATTCAAGAAACCGGTGATTTCAACTTCGGTAGGAATGAACCGTTCCGGGTGCGGCTGGATGTAGCTCTGGGAGGTGACGATACTCGGCCCCTCGCGGCGCGACCAGATGCCTTCAAACTCCACGTCGTCGCCAAAGATCAGATTGCTCAGCCGGAGACGGCGCAGGTAGCCAGCGGGAGTGAAGTAGCCGGATTGACCGAAGCCGGACTGGCCGGGGAAGGTGGATTTCCAGACTCGACGCTGAACTTCATCGTGATACACGCTCACTTCGCGCCCCGGTTTGATGCAGGTCATCGGCGGCGGCAAATCGCGCTCGCTCAGAGAACAGCCGCGACTCGACGCAAACTTCTTGAGCGCGGCGAACTGGGCTTTGCATCTTTCTTCCCACTCGGTAACCGGATCCCGTGGCTGACCCACACCTGCCATCTCCATGCTTGCGCGAGGAGTTTTTGGTCTGCCGCCGAGAGCGGCGCTTTCTGCTTCTGCAAGGTCCATATCCTCTGCGCGTCCTCCAGGCCGATGGGTTGTGGATCTGGTTCGTTATTCATGCGGGAGAGTCCGACGACGGGCGCGCGATGGCAAGCGGCAATTCTCCCGGCACGCTCGAGTGCATGAAAGACGAACGGACATTCGCCATCGACGTGCGTGGCATGACGAAGCGGTTCGGCGAGCGCACCGTCGTGAACAGCATCGACTTACAGGTGCGCTCCGGCGAGATATACGGCTTCCTCGGGCCGAACGGCAGCGGGAAGACGACGTTCATCCGCATGTTGTGCGGCCTCCTGCGCGCCGATGCCGGGAGCGGCACATGCCTTGGCTTTGATGTGATCAAGCAGAGCGAAGAGATCAAACGCCAGGTCGGCTACATGACGCAGCGGTTCAGTTTCTGGGAGGACCTCAGCATCCGCGAGAACCTCGACTTCGTCGCGCGCATGTATGGCGTGAAAAACCGGCGCGCGACTGTCGCGGACTCCATTGCACGGCTCGGCCTCGCCGGTCGCGAGAAACAGCTTGCGGGCCAGCTCAGCGGCGGCTGGAAGCAGCGGCTCGCGCTCGCCGCTTGCTTGATTCATCAGCCGAAGCTCCTGCTGCTCGACGAACCGACGGCAGGCGTCGATCCGAAGGCACGGCGCGATTTCTGGGAGCAAATCCACACGCTCGCAGCGGAGGGTCTCACCTTTCTCATCACCACGCACTACATGGACGAGGCCGAGCGCTGCCACCGGCTGGCCTACATCTCGTATGGCAATCTCCTCGCGAACGGCACGGTGAAAGACGTGATCGACGCGGCGAAGCTGACGACGTGGAGCGTGAGCGGACCGGACTTGTCAAAGCTAGCCGCGCAGCTCCGCCAATGCCCCGGCGTGCTGCACGCCGTCGCCTTCGGCACGACACTGCATGTGAGCGGCGATGATGCGGCGGCGCTGGAGCGGGCCATCGCACCGTTTCGCACTCCAGGCTACGAGTGGCAGCTCATGCGCTCCGGCCTGGAGGATGTGTTCATCCACTTGATGGATCAGAGCACGGACAATTTCGGCGGGCAGGCCGGGCCGCCCGGTCACACCGCGACCGCACACGCCCGGTCAGCTGCTGCAAGAAGGCGCGGTGAATCCCGTTAGAAGCGGCCCATGAAAATCGCACTCGCATCTCTCACGCTCATCACCGCGCTCGCATCCGCCGCCGTCGCCGCGGAGCCCCTCCCAGAAAGCGCCAAAGTCGGTTTCTTCTATGCCGGCTGCCAGATTTACACCTTCAAGGAGTTCCCGGTGCTCGAGGCGCTCGATAAGATCGCGCAGTCGGGCGGCAAGACGGTGGAGTTTTTCCCCGGCCAGAAGCTCAACGGTGGCGACGACAAGACGAAGTTTGACCAGAACACCACCCCCGAGCAGCGCGCGCCGGTGAAGGCGAAACTCAAGGAGCTGGGCCTCACGCCCGTGGGCTTCGGCGTCGTTGGCGGCCTGGGCAAGGATGAGGAGAGCACGCGGAAGGTCTTCGAATTCTGCAAGGACATGGGCATAGGCATTGTCGTGGCCGAACCGACCGAGACGAAGGAAGCCTACGATATCATCGAGAAGCTGGTGAAGGAGTTCGACATCAAGATGGCAATCCACAATCACCCGAAGAATCCGCTCAAGCGCGACTACAAGTACTGGGACCCTGAGTACGTCCTCAGCTGGGTGAAGGATCGCGATCCGCGCCTGGGATCATGCGCCGACATCGGCCACTTCGTGCGCAGCGGTATCAAGCCTGTGGACGCCATTCGCATCCTCAAAGGCCGCATCTTCGACAGCCATGTGAAGGATCTCGACGCGTTCGGCGTGCGTGAGGCCAAGGATCAGATCTGGGGTACTGGCAAATCCGACATCCCTGCCGTGCTGAATCTCTACGCCGAGATCGGCTTTCACGGCCCGCTCGATGTCGAGTGGGAAAAGGACTGGCTTACGAGCCAGCCGGATGTGGCGAAGTGCCTGGAGTGGCTGAAGAATTTCAAGCCGGCAGGCAAGTGACGCGCTGCGGTTGCCGCAGGGCGTCAGACTTGGAGTGCGGGTGAATGGCCGGCCCGCCGAGTCGACGTTCGACGCGCACTGCCCTCCCGAAGACCGACCATCTCAAGGGCGACTCCTGTGCACGTCGCCTGGAGGAAGGCAGGCTGACCTTCACCGAAGAGATGCGACGACATGCTTTGCGACGCGGTGCGGGTGCGGGCTGCCAGACGCCGAGTTCGAGCGCGATTGGAGTCCACCGATGAAGATTGGGAATGCGGGAGGTGGTCGCGCAGCCAGTGGAGTGGTCCATTCGTGAACGGTGGAAGGGCGTAGCGCATGCTTCCGCAAGCACCTCCGGGCGAACTTCGAGAGCTTGGATGCTGCGTGTGTCCATGGGGAGACTTCGCGACCTCACGCGCCGAATGCAGGTCCGTCCGCCCTGCCCTACAATCGTCCAGGCACCGATTGCCAGACCGGCCTTGCCCTCCGGCTCACGGGCAAGGGAGCGAAAATCATCGACTCAGGCGGCGGCAAGTTGTCTTCACGCGCGGAGGTTTCGTCCGTCCGGGCAGCATCCGACAATAACCGGCGCATCGAAGCCAACGCCAGCATAACGTTCCAGCACAGAAAAGCCGTTTGATTGCCTGTCTTTAGCGCGCGTGAAGATTCAAGATGTGGGTTGTCTTTGAGAGCTTTGCCCTTAACATGGCGGCTCAAAAAAGCGGCGGAGCTTCACCGGCACTGCCATCCCTGCATCACCAGCGACTCCGGCCAATTTCACCACCGCACGATGACCAACCAACCAGCCCCCGCGACCAACGCCGTCCGATCACTGCCCAGCATCTCCGAGTGGAAGGAGATCGTGGCCAAATTCCAAGTCCCCTCGACGGCGCGCGCCATCTGGCAGCTCGTGAATACGCTGGGGTCCTACGTCGTCCTGTGGTATCTGCTCTATCTGAGTCTTTCGGTTTCATATTGGCTCACCGCGCTGCTGATCGTGGTCACAGGTGGCATTGTGGTGCGCACCTTCATCATCTTCCATGATTGCGGGCACGGCTCCTTCCTCGCCTCGAAACGTGCGAACGACATCATCGGGTTTATCACGGGGATGATCGCATTCACCCCCTACCTCCACTGGCGTTGGGAGCACTCGGTGCATCACCAGACTTCGGGTGATCTTGACCGCCGCGGGATTGGCGACATCTGGACGCTCACCGTTCAGGAGTACATCGAGTCCTCCCGCTGGCGCCGCTTTGCCTACCGGCTCGCGCGGAATCCCTTCGTCCTCTTCGTGATCGCCCCCATCGGCCTGTTCCTCGTCTATCAGCGCTTTCCGAATCCAAAGGCCTCGGCGCGCGACCGCCGCTCGGTGCACTGGATGAACTTCGCGCTCGTTTGCTTGATTGTGACGATGAGCTGGATATTTGGCTTCTGGACGTACGTCACGCTGCAGCTTCTCATCATGGCAGTGGCCGGCGCGGGCGGCGTGTGGATGTTCTATGTGCAGCACCAGTTTGAGGACGTTTACTGGGAGCGCCGCGAGAATTGGGATTACACCGCGGCCGCCATCACGGGCAGTTCGTTCTACAAGCTGCCGAAGATTCTCCAGTGGTTCACCGGCAACATCGGCTTCCACCACATCCACCACCTGAGTTCGCGCATCCCGAATTATAATCTCGAGCGCTGCCACCACTCGCATCCGCTCTTCAGTGAGGTGAAGCCGCTGACCATCCTCTCAAGCTTGAAGACCCTTTCGCTGCGGCTGTGGGATGAACAGCAGAAAAAGCTCGTGGGCTGGAAGCGGATGCGTGAAGTGCGCCGCGAAATGAAGCTGCGCCAGCATGACGAGGAACAGGCGGCGGCCTCGATGAGCAGCCATCAGGGTTGACGGGGGCAGGACCGCCATAACTGCGTTGTGCGGAGTTTCGTTCGAAATTTCCCCGACGATTTACGTCCAGGCCGGAAAGCAGCCCCTGGACGGGACGAAGCCTCCGCCGTTGCCCACAGGAGATTCTCGGCCGGACGCCAGGCTGATTCGGTCCCTCATGCAACTGTGGCGCTCGTAGGGTCGTTTGATGGCGCATATGAAAACGATCATCTCGATCCTGACGGCGCTGGCCTTCTTGTCAGCGGTGCATGCCGAAGAGCCGAAGCGCGGGGAGAGCGTCGAAGCGCAGAAACTTACGGAACGCGCACGCGATGCCAAGCAGGCAGGGCGCTACGCTGAGGCGGCCGAGCTTTCCGAAAAGGCGGAGCACCTGCTCGAAAAGCAGCGCGGGGAAAAACCCGGACCCGGCGGTGTCGATGCCGGGCGGCTGGAGAAAGCGCGCCATGAGATCGAAGAACTCCATCGTGCCGGCCGTCATGAGGAGGCCGAACAACTCAAGCGCCATGTCGCCGAAGGAAGGGCCTCCGGACGCGGCGGGCAGCCAACAGAAGCGGAAGGCCCGGCGAAGCTGCGCCACATCATGGAAGCCATCCATCATCTGCGCGAGGCCGGCCTTGACGAGCCTGCCGAGGGCCTGGAAAAACTGGCGCATAAGCTGCGGGAAGACGTGGAGCGCCGCGAGCGAGAACACGCCGGCCGGGGTCGCGAACCAGAAAAACATGATCTGGCACCACGTCCGCCCGCCGGCGAAATGCATGCCATGCGTGAGCAGATCGAGAAGCTGGGCCGAGCCGTGGACAAACTGCGCGCCCAGCTCAACCGGCGCGGCGGCTCTGAGGAGGTGCGCCGGCCACGCGAATAAACAAGCCGTTCCCGGCAGGCAATTTCTCCGTCCGCCCCTTGTACGTGCGCAGTCTTACGCGTTCTGCGACCGGACAATCCGTAGGTCCCTCTGAAGTCGAGCAGTTGCGCCAGGGACGAGCGGCCCTACCAGCCTCCGCCCAACGCTTTGATCAGTGATACGGTGGCTGCCAGCCGGCGAGCACGCAGATCGATGGCGGTGCGCTCGGCCGCCAGCGCGGTGGCCTGGGCGATGGCGACATTGATGTAGCTGAGGGTGCCGGCTTCGTATTGGTTCCGCGCAATGCGCTCGCTGTCGCGCGCGGCGCGCACAGCTTCGTCCTGCGCGGCGGATTCTTGCGCGAGGATGCGCAGGGTGGAGAGCGCGTCCTCGGCCTCCTGCATCGCGGTGAGCACGGTCTGGCGATAGTCGGCCACGCTTTGCCGCCAGGTGGCCTTGGCCTGCTCGCTTTCGGCGACGCGCTTGCCGCTGTCGAGGATCGGCTCGGCAACGTCGGCACCGAGCGACCAGAAGCTGTTGGCGTGGGCGAAGAGATCGGTCAGGCCGCGCCAGCCTTTGTCGGCGCTGAGCGTGAGCTTTGGAAAAAATGCGGCGCGCGCGACGCCGACACGCTCATTGGCCGCAGCCACGCGCCGCTCCGAGGCGGCGATGTCGGGCCGACGCTCGAGCACGGTGGATGGAGTTGCGGCCGGCAGCGACGGGATGCTCGAAGCGAGCGTGTCGCGCTTCAACGAAAAGTCGGCGGGCATCCGGCCAGTGACCGTGGCGAGCGCGTGCTCGAGGGTGGCACGCTGGACGCCGGTCTCGATCAGCGCGGCATGTGTGTTTGCGAGCTGCGTCTCGGCTTGTGCCACATCGGCTTTTGATGCGACACCCTGCTTCTCACGGTTCCGCGTGAGCGCGAGCGACTTCTCATAGCTGGCCACCTCGCCTTCGAGCAAACGCCGCTGCGCATCCGCTGCACGCAAGGAAAAATAGTTTTGCGCGGCCTGCGTCTGCAGGCTGAGCAGTGTGCTCTCGACATCCGAGTGCGCAGCTTCCACATCCGCCATCGCGGCGCGCGCGCTGTGGCGCAGGCGGCCCCAGAGATCGATCTCCCAGCCCAGGCTGCCTGAGGATGAATAGATGTCGCGAGGCGATCCCGCTGAAGTTCCGCCACCGCTCGTGAGCGAATTGATGTTCGACGAGCCGCCGCTCACGCCGCTTTTGCTGCGCGTTGCCGATCCGGTCACGCTGGCCGTGGGCAGAAAGGCAAGTTTCGCCGACTTCAGCAACGCAGCGGACTGCTCGGCCTTGGCAGCCGCGCCTTGCAGCGATTGATTGGAGACTTCGATTCTCTTCAGGATGGAGTCGAGATCGCCGTCGTGAAACACACGCCACCAGTCGCCACGCGAAGCCGCATCAGATGGATGAGCGATCTTCCAGCCCGATGACTCCTTGAACTTTGGCGGCACTTCCATCCGCGGTGCCTGCGGCTTCGGGCTGAGCTGGCACGCCACGAGGGCGGCGGCGACGGCGACAAGCGCGGGAATTCTGAGCAAGGAACGAATCATGTGGCGGCCGGCAGCGGCGTGGTGGCGGCGACATTGTGCGTGCGCCGCCATCTTTTCAAGAACCACACTCTCATGCTGTCGAGCACGAGGTAAACGACTGGCGTGGTGTAAAGCGTGAGCGCCTGGCTGACGATCAGGCCACCGACCACGGCGATGCCGAGGGGCTTGCGCAATTCACTGCCAACACCGCTGCCAACGGCAAGCGGCAAGGCACCGAGCAGCGCGGCGAACGTGGTCATGAGGATGGGGCGGAGGCGCATCTTGCACGCCTCGAAGATGGCCTGCTCGCTGGTGAGATTGCGCTCGCGCTCGGCTTCGAGGGCGAAGTCGATCATCATGATGGCGTTCTTCTTCACGATGCCGATGAGCAGGAAGACACCGATCATCGCGAGCACGCCGAACTCCATGTTGAACGCTGTCAGGGCGAGCAACGCACCTGCACCCGCCGATGGCAGGGTGCTGAGAATGGTGAGCGGATGGAGGAAGCTCTCGTAGAGGATGCCGAGCACGAGATAGATCACGAGCAGCGCGGCGAGGATGAGCAGCGGCATGGAGTTGAGCGAAGATTGGAAAGCGCCTGCTGTGCCTTGGAAAGCGCGCTGCACATCTTCGGGAATGCCGATGCGATCCACGGCGGCGGTCACGGCTTCGGTTGCGTCATTGAAGGCAACGCCGGGAGCGAGATTGAAGGAGAATGTCAGAGCCGCGAACAAGCCCTGATGGCTAACGGACAGCGGCGCGGGCGTGAATTCCCAGTGCGCGAGTTGCGTGAGTGGCACCAGCTTGCCAGACGTGCTGCGCACCATGACATGCTCGAACACGGAGGGATCATCGCTTTGCGAGGCTTCGAGGATCACGCGGTATTGATTCAGCGGCGCGTAAATCGTGCTCACCATCCGCTGACCAAAGGAGCTGTTCAGCGCGGCGTCGATGGATTGCATCGTCACACCGACGCGCGCGCAGGCCTCGCGATCGACGACGAGTTTCGTGAGCGAGCCCTTGTCTTCGAAGTCGCTGTTCACATCGGCGATCTCCTTCACACTCATCAGCGCGGCCTTCACCTTCGGCTCCCACTTGCGCAGCACGTCGAGGTCGCCGGCTTGCAGTGTGTATTGATACAGCGCCTTGCTGCTGCGTCCGCCCATGCGCAGGTCGGAGGCGGGCATGAGGAACAAGGATGCGCCCGCGAGCTTGCTGAGCTTCGCACGGAAGCGCGAGAGTACGACGTCGATGGAATCGCGTTCGGGCGCGGGCTTGAGCGCGACGAACATCATCGCGTTGTTCTTTGGTCCGCCCATGTGTGTGCCCGAGCCAGTGCTGGCGTTCACATTGGCCACGGCGGGGTCGGCTTGCACGATCGCTGCTGCCTGGATCAATTTCTCGCGCATCGCCTGGAAGGAGATGGTCTGGTCCGCATTCAGACCGCCGATGAGCAAGCCGGTGTCCTGCTGCGGGAAGAAGCCTTTCGGCACGATGCTGAAGAGCCAGAAGTTGAGCACAATGACGCCTGCGAGCGTGAGCAGCGTGAGCCAGCGATGCTTCAACGCGATGAAGAGCGTGTCGGCATAAAACGACTGCACCCAGCGGAACACACCATCGGCTGCACGAGCGAAGAAGCCGGGTGGTTTTTCTTCGCGTGTGCGCTTGAGCAGACGCGCGCACATCATCGGCGTGGTGGTGAGGGAGACGATCAATGAGATGCCGATCGCTGCCGAGAGCACGACGGCGAACTCACGGAAGAGCAGGCCGAGGAAGCCGCCCATGAAGAGAATCGGAATGAAGACGGCGACGAGCGAGATACTCATCGAGATCACCGTGAAGGTCACCTCGCGCGTGCCGCGTCGCGTCGCTTCGAGCACGGGCATGCCTTCCTCGATGTGACGCATGATATTCTCCAGCACGACCACCGCATCATCGACGACGAAGCCCGTCGCGATCGTAAGCGCCATGAGCGTGAGGTTGTTCACGCTGTAACCGCACAACCACATGACGCCAAAGGTGGCGATCAGTGACACGGGCACCGCGACGCCAGGAATGAGCGTGGCTCTGAACCGGCGCAGGAAACCGAATACCACGAGCACCACGAGCACGGTGGCGATGATCATCGAGTGCTGCACCTCGCGCACGGACGCGCGAATCGTCTGTGTGCGCTCCATCGTGACGGACAGCGTCATCGTCGGTGGCACCAGCGCTTTCAGTTGCGGCATGAGCGCCAGCACCTTGTCCACGACTTCGATGATGTTCGCTCCAGCCTGTCGCATCACCACGAACGACACGGACGTCTTACCATTCGTGCTGCCGTAGTTAAAGGTGTCCTGCACGGTGTCCGATACGTCCCCGAGGTCGCCGAGACGAATCGCGGCACCATTTTGATAGCGCACGATCACCTTCTGATACTCAGCCGCCTTCGAGAGCTGATCACTCGCCACCACCTGCCAGCGTCGCGTGCCATTCTCGACCACGCCTTTGGGCCGATTCACGTTCGCGGCCTGGATGGCGATGCGCGCCTCCTCCATCGTGAGATTCGCTCGTGTCAGCGCCGGCATGTCCAGCGATGAGCGCACGGCCGGCAAGGACGAGCCGCCGACGCTCACGTTGCCCACGCCGTCGATCTGCGAGATCTTTTGCGCGAGCACGGTCGAGGCCACGTCATACATCTCGCCCGGCGTGTTCACGTCCGAGGTGAGCGCGAGGATCACGATGGGCGAGTCGGCGGAGTTCGACTTGCGATAGCTCGGCTGGCTGGGCAGTCCGGTCGGCAAAAGATTGCGCGCCGCCTGGATCGCCGCCGACACCTCGCGCGCATACGCATCGACGCTGCGACCCATCTCGAACTGCAAGCTCACACGCGCGCTGCCCATCGACGAATACGACGTCATCTCCGTCACACCCGCGATGCGCCCGAGCGAACGCTCAAGTGGTGTCGCGACGGTGGCCGCCATCGTTTCCGGACTCGCGCCTGGGAGCGAAGCCGACACCGAGATGCTCGGGTAATCTACCTGCGGCAACTGCGACACCGGCAGGTATTGATACGCCAGCGCCCCAGCGAACGTCAGCGCCAGCGTCGCCAGCGTGGTGGCGACGGGGCGGTGGATGAAGGTGTCGGTGAAGGACATGGGCGGTGCGTTATGAGGTGCTCCAGTTCTCACACTTCAAGCCCTTCACGCGCTTGAACTCTTTCGTGTTGTTCGTGACGAGCACCGCACCCAATGCGAGTGCATGGGCGGCGATGAGCAAATCGTTGGGACCGATGGTCTGGCCGCTCTTCTCCAAGATGAAGCGAGTGTCTCGATAGCATCTCGTCGCATGGCCCGGTTCAAACGCAAAGTGGAGGAATGGGGCAAAGGTGCGCTCGACTCGCTCTCGCTCCAATTCAGGATCGACAGCTTTGGCGGCACCGAACTCCAACTCGGCGACAGTGATCGCTGACAATCCCACCACATGCCCGGACTTGGCCCTGTGCTCGGCCGCGTCAAAGATGCGATTTCCCGTGGCTTGTCGTGCGCGCTGGCTGGCATTGTGCGGCGACCGGATGTTCATCCCGCGCAGCACCATGACGGCCATGTCAGTGTCGAGCAGATAGATCATCAATCCCTGCCCCAGTCACGTTGTTCGAGTTTCAGATTCTTGTTCCGGTTCTCCATCGCCTCGAAGAACGATTCCGACAGTCCCTGGCAAGCTTCTCTCGCCGCCTCCCACGGATCACGCTCTGCGATCAAGATGCCCTCCGGGACTCTTTTCAAAATGACCTCCGATCCCGTGACACGGAAGCTCTTCGGCAGCCGGATGGCCTGGCTGCGACCGTTCATGAAGACTTTGGCTCTGGCGCTCATGGCGTGATCTATACCAGTTGATGGATACCGAGACTAGCTGGAATTCATCGCATTCCCGAGGTGCTGACACCAAGCTGACAGTGCGCGTATTCATGCGCTTGAGCGCGTGACGGCACCGCAGCGTGATGCGCGATCGTTGTGGCCGATTGACGCCCGTGCGCGCTAAAGCGCGGCACTCCTGCTCTCCTTGCGCGCCAGCCGCGCCTTCCGTAGCGTCCGCCCCATGCCCGAGCAGGAGCACTCCACACATCCCGCCACGCTGCGCACGCGCCCGACGGCGTCTGCCCTGCCTGCCTGTTCCGCGATGCCATCCACCAGGGCGATGCCGAGTTGCCGCCGCCACCACCGCCGCCCATCGACGACGTGCGCCGCGCATTCCCCGAATTCGATGATCTCCACCACCTCGTCAGCGGCGGCATGGGCCACGTCTATCGCGGCACCTACAAGCCCCAGGGCGTCACGCAGATATTGAAACTCATCTGCCTCGACGACATCCTGCTCTCGCTGGCCGATCTCATCCGCCGCTTCGAGGCCGAGGCCAAAGCCGCCAGCCAGCTCGACCCCGAGCACATCGTCATCGTCCACGACGCCGGAGCCAGCGCCTGCGGCACCTACCGCTACATCCGCATGGAATACCTCCCCGGCGGCAATCTCCAGCAAGCCCTCGACAACGGCACGCTCACCCCGCAGGCCGCGCTCGGCCTCATGCCCGGACTTCTCGCGGGACTCCAGCACGCGCACGATCACTGCATCGTGCATCGCGACATCAAGCCCTCGAATTTGCTTTTGAATGCCGCGCACACCGCGCTCAAGCTCGCTGACTTCGGCATCGCCAAATCACCGCGCCCCGTGCAAACCGAAACCCACACCCGCACGGGCTTGCAACTCGGCACGCCGACCTACACCGCGCCCGAACTCCTCATCGACTCCGCCAGCGCCAGCCCGCGCAGCGACATCTACTCGCTTGGCGTCGTGCTCAAAGACATCCACCAAGCCGCCGCCAAAACCAAGACCCCACTCCCCGCCGCCCTCAGCCAGATCGCCGACAAAGCCACCGCCCAGCAACCCCAGCACCGCCACCAAACCGCCCGCGAACTTCAGCAAGCCCTCGAAGCCCTCCTGCAAAACCGCGCGTCCGAAGCCAGCGCGCTGAGTGCGTCTGCTCCGCCTGCCAAGCCTGTGCATCATCCCGATTGGGAAACGCTCTCGCCCGAGCACCAGCAACTCTTGCGTGGCACCTATCGCGACCACGGTGATCCAAGCCGGATCAAGATCGAGTTCGATGATGAGCGCATCACGATTGAGGGGTTTGATTTGTCACTCAACGCGACATTAGCAGATGTTCAATTTGTATTGGGTCGCGGCCGGATGCTTGAGATCAACCTCGGAGCAAATCGATCAACTGGTCAGTATCATTTGCGCTCCTTGCTTTGTGTTTGGGATGAACTTGGCATTATTAATCCGGCAACAAGAAAGCGCGTCAAGCGGCGTAGCGGGTGGAGTTGGAATTGAAGAACGCGCGAACCTGTTCAGGCTGCTTTTGGCATGAGCGCATCTGGCCGATGATCTGCTCTTGGAGCTCGCGCTCATTGCGTGCGGCTGGCAGCTGGCCGAGCCTGCTTTTGAGCGAGCGATTGAGCCGCTCGTCGGGGTTGAGTTCCGGGCTGTAGCTGGGCAGGTGATGCACCACGATCTGCTCGCGATGCTGCATCAGCCATTCCTTCACAGGCTTGCTGTGATGCACTCGCAGGTTGTCGAGGATGAGATAGACTTTTCGGCCTTGCATCGAGCGCACCAGCCGCTCCAGGAACCTGATGAGCAACGCGGAGTTCAACGCGCCCTTGTATACCATCCAGCGTGAGCTGCCCCGGTTGCTCACCGCGCTCATCATCGAACTGCCAAAGCGTTTGGACATCTGCCTGACCTCGGGTGTCTCTCCGCGCGGCGCATAGCCGCGCACGGCGTTGGGCTGGTTGTTGACCCCGGTCTGGTCTCCCCAGTAGATTTCGGCTCCTTCGGCCTTCGCCTGGGCCGCGATCTGCGGATACTGTTGCTCCAGCCACGCCTTGACCTCCTTGGGGCGCTGCTCGTAGGCCCGCTTCAACGGCTTCTGCGGTGTGAGCCGAGCGAAGCGAGACAGCCAGCCGCAGGCTGCCCCGCAGGGGTGAGCGTAGCGAAGCAACCCCCAGCGCTTCAAATACAGCCCCATCGTGCGCACCGGCAGCTTCAGGCCGAAGCGTTTCGCCAGCAGTTGGGCCACAGCTTTGCGCGTCCACAGGGCGAAGGGCAGCTTCAACTGCTCGGGCAGCCTGTCGGTGATGAGCCTTCTGATCTCCCTCTCCTGTGCGGCGCTCATGCGCCGCTTTTCCCCGTGTTTGCGGCCACGTTCGTCACGCAGCAGCGCCTGGGTTCCGTGCTCATGCTGGTGCTGCTTCCACTGCTGCACGGTGCGTGGATGCACGCCCACCGCCTCGGCGATGTCGTGTGCCTTCCAGCCTTTCTTGACCAGAAGCATCGCCCGACGGCGTGCCTCCACCTGTTGCTCTTTGCTGAGTTTGCGTCCGTCTTCCTTCATGTGGACGCTCCTATAGCCTACCCAAGGACTACGCGCTATCTATTTGCCGTATTAATAGCTGCGCGGCGTGTCGTCACGGACTGCATGTCATTCGATTTTTCATTTGGCTCGATCCTTCTCCGCTCGCTCCACTACCGAAGAAATCGCCAGGGCGTTGGTTGTGGGAGGTGGATGCGGTTGCTCATCCAACGGCAAAGGCGTTTGCGGGGAAGCTTTGGCTTCACAATCATGAGTGGCAGGAATGCCCAACGCTCAATTCACCCGACGTTGCGTCCAACCCAACTGCATGGCACCAGTATGACACCTATTCAGTCTCCCAAAAACGAGAGCAGGACTTTGCAACGCATAACGATTATCCGATCGAAGACGAGCCATTCGAGTTCGAAGTCAGATCGAGTCCATCATGGGCGCACGAACGTTGGGATACGTCGGCCACGTTGGACGATTTCCGCAAGACTGGTCGCAATTGCTTTGGATTCTACCGCTCACGTAAACAGGCAACATCAAGTTCCCTCGGTTGTGTTTTTTTGGCTCCTGTTACCGCGATGAAGAGGACGGTATTTGACGGTGCATTCAGCGCGGGAGGCAATGCGCCCGAAGAAACCATGGATCAGATGACTCCAGATGAGAGAGTTGTCCTTCGACTTCGGAGCGCACATTCCAATTATCGATGGTCGTCGTATGCTGACGCAGTATTGACCGACAGAAGGCTGTTTGTGAAGCCACAAGGAAGCAAGGCACAAGGAGGCAAGGACTACCAAGTAAAAAGATTAGCCTCCTAATGCAATGGTGAGCGCGACCAGTCCGCTGCCGAGCAGCATCATCGACAGCCCCATTCGCCAGAGCCGATGCTCCGCGTAGCGTCCGAGCGAATAGCCCGCGAGGAACAGCATGATCAGCGCGATGCCGTTCGACACCCGCAATGCCTCCAGCGCATTTTTCATGAACATGAAGGGAATGACGACTGGAAAGGTGGCGAGGAAGCACAGGGGAAAAACGCCGACTGCGCCGAGGACATCATCCTTGCCGAGTCGAGGCACGGCGGGCAGGTCGGAGATCTGGCCCAGCTTCCGGCGCAGGCCTTCAAAGTCATCGTCGCTCATGGTTTGTCCGACCACGGGCGGCAGGGCATCGGAGATGATGGCGCGCGTCTCGCGAGGATCAGTGGTGTTTCGCAGAGTGCGCAGGATGGCCAGTCCATGGGCGCGCTGTGTCAGATTTCCGATCAGGTAGATGACGCCATCGATCAATCCCCACGCGATGTTGCAGCCGATGGCTCCGATCAGCATTGTCTTCACCTCCTCCTTCCCGGACTCGGCGGCGCTCATGGCACAGGTGAAGGAGAGAGCCATGATCAGCCCAAAGAGCACTTCAGATATGCGCTCGATGGGGTCGAGAAGGCGTTTGCGTGGCTTCGACGGAAGGTTCGTGTTCATGGTGATGACATCTGCCCGGAACCAGGTTTCGAATTTGCCGGCGGATGGGCTTGCGGCGGCAGGAGATAAAGCAGCATGGCGAAGATCAGGTAAACCATCAGCGCCAGCACGCCGACGAACCACGCAGAGCGGCCGCTGTTGGTGACGAGCGAGGCGGTCAGCGTGGCGATCATCATCATCACCACGGCACCGGGCCAGAACCGCAGATCCATAGGTGTTGGTCCCATCACATGACTCAGGAGCACGAGCACAGGCGCCACGAAGAGCGCGATCTGCGAGGCGCTTCCGAGAGCGATGCCGACGCTGAGGTCCAGCCGGTTCTTCCGCGCACCGGATAAGGCCGATGCCATCTCCGCAGCACCGCCGACGAGCGCCACGACGATGAAGCCGACGAACGCCTGCGACATCCCGAGCGACAGCGCAGCCTCCTGCACGGACTCGACGAAAATCTCGCTGACCAGTGCGACTAGCAGCGTGATACCCGCCAGCGTCGCCATTGCTGTCTTGATCGGCCACGGCTCCTCGGCCTCGTGATCGTGCGACTCGCTGACAAAAAGCTCGCGGTGCGTCTTGAGAGAAAACAGCATGCCCAGCGCGTAGGCACTGATGAGCAGGACTGCGAGGCCGACGCTCAGCTTGTTTGTGAAGGCCGCCACGGATGCGGAGTCAGCCCCGGCGACGGCGGACGGCACTGCGAGCGCGATGGTGGCGAGAAAAAGCAATCCAGCCTGCATCCGTGCGTTCACCCGGTTGAACTCCTGCGTGTGGTGCTTCAATCCACCGAGCAGAAAAGATGCGCCGAGCATGAACAGCGTGTTGGTGACGATCGCTCCGGCGAGAGAGGCCTTCACGAGCATGTATTCTCCCGCCCGCAAAGCGGTGAGGCCGATGACCAGCTCGGTCAGGTTGCCGAGCGTCGCGTTGAGCAGGCCGCCGACCGCGTCACCCGTCTTGGCTGCGACCGATTCGGTGGCGTGGCTCAGGAGCGCGGCCAGCGGAATGATCGCGAGCACGGACAAAACGAACAACAGGGTGGATGCATGGGGCGCCGCCTTCTCAGCGATAAAAACGACGGGCACGAAAACCAGCAGCCACAGCAGCGGATTGTGCCGGACCTCTTTGAGAAGGACGTTCATGGCGTCATGCAGGCGTAGCTTCCTCCGGCACGGTTGTCGGAATCGTCACGGCCTCGACTGGCGGCGGCTCATCCGCAACGAGCGGGACGATGGAAACGATGGGTGAAGGGCGCGGCGCTCTCTTGCGTTTGACTGGCAATCGACGTTTTGCAGGAGCCGGTTCATGCGCGGCGCTTGTCGCGGCGGCGCGGAATTCTGCGGCGGTTTTCTTTGCCGATGCTTCAGATTTCCCATCGGCTTTGCTGATCGCTTTCTCGAATGCGTGCTGCAAGGCCTTCACATTCTTCCGAGCGGCCTTTGCCGCTTTGCGAGCGAGCTTGAATGCCTTGCGGGCTTTCTTCAGCACTTCCTTCGCCTCGGCTGCCTTGGATTTCGCGACATCGGCTTTCCGGATCGCCTCCTCCAGGCGCACGCTGATGGCCTTGGATGTTGAAGAAGTTTTTCTGCTGGCTGGTTTTGTCTTCTTCATGGGTTCGCAGGTTGGTTGGTGACTGTCTGTTCGGAGATCGCACTCGTCGGCGAGCGTGCGACCAGCCGCTCATCAAGGCTCTGGCGGCTTGGAGCTCTCGTTCGAAGGTGCGGTTTTCCGTCCGCCTCTTTCGATCAATCCCTGCACGATCACATAGCAGCCGGGAATCAAAAGAAGGCCGACGACGGTGGCGATGGTCATGCCATAGACGACGCCGGTGCCCATCGTGCTGCGCGATGCCGCGCCGGAGCCGGTGGCGAGCATGAGCGGTATGCAGCCGAGGATGAAGGCAAAGGAAGTCATCAAGATGGGTCGCAGACGAAGTCGCGATGCTTCCACAGCAGCGTCGATGATCGACATGCCTTCGTCGTGTTTCATCTTCGCGAACTCGACGATGAGGATCGCATTCTTTGCCGCGAGACCGATGAGCATCACCAAGCCGATCTGCGCATAGACGTTCATGTCGAAGCTGCGCAGGAACATGCCAGCCATGAGGCCGAGGATGACGGTTGGCGTCGCGAGCAGCACGGCAAAGGGAAGTCCCCAGCTTTCATATTGCGCTGCGAGCAGCAGGAAGACGAAGAGCACGGCCGCGCCGAAGATGATCGTGGCCTGGCCTTCCGATTTCTTTTCCTGAAGCGTGAGGCCCGACCACTCGTAACCGACCTCGGAGGGCATCGTCTTCATCACTTCCTCGATCGCCTTGATCGCCTGACCGGAGCTGTAGCCGGGTGCTGCAGCGCCAATGATCTCGGCGGCGTTGTAGAGATTGAAGCGCGAGACAAAGTTCGGCCCCGACATCTTGCTGACCTTCACCAGCGTTTCGAGCGGCACCATCTTGCCGCCATTGCTGCGCACATGGAATTTGCCGATGCCATCCGGCTGATTCGTGAAGTCCGACTCGGCCTGAAGGAAGACTTTGTACACTTTGCCGAAGCGCACGAAGTCGTTCACATACATGCCGCTGAGATAGGCCTGCATTGTCTGGAAGACGCTGTCCACCGGCACGCCAAGTGTGCGCGCCTTTTCGCGATCGAGTTCCACCTTCACCTGCGGCGTCGCGGGATTGAAGGTCGTGCTGACGCTGGAGATTTCGGGCCGCTTTGCCGCTTCCTGCTGGAGCTGCTGGATGTAACTCGCGAGCTGCCCGATGCTACCGCCAGAGCGATCCTGCAACTGCATCGAGAAGCCGGACACATTGCCGTAGCCGGGCAGGGCAGGCGGCCCGAAGGCCATTGCGCGCGCGCCAGGAATGGCGGCAAACTTTTTCGTCCACTCGCGCGCGATCGCCTTCGCGTGCAGCTCGGGCGACTTCCGCTCCTCCCACGGTTCGAGACCGACGAACATCATCGCTGAGTTCGGGAAATTGAGGCTGTTGAGAATGTTGAAACCCGCCAGACCGAGCGCGGAGCGCACGCCAGGGGTGCTCTCGACGATGTCTTCGACCTGCTTCAGCACTTCGTCGGAGCGTTGCAGCGAAGCGCCTTCCGGCAACTGCACGGCCACGAAGAGGAAACCTTTGTCTTCATCGGGAATGAAACCACCCGGCACATGTTTGCCCAGCGCCCAGATGCCGGCGAGCACGGCGGCGAGAATGATGATCGAGCGCACCGCCTTGCGCACCAGACCGGCGACGATGTTGCCGTATGTCGTGCTCAGCCAGTCGAAGAAGCGATTGAAGACGCGGAAGAAGGCGGCGATCGGGCCACGACCTGGCGTCGGCTTTTTCAAAAGCATCGCGGAGAGCGCGGGACTCAGCGTGAGTGCATTGATGACGGAGAAGACGACCGCAATGGCAATCGTGAGCGCGAACTGGCTGTAAAGCTGTCCGGTGACGCCGCCCATAAAGGCGACCGGCACGAACACCGCGCACAGCACAAGACCGATGGCCACGACAGGGCCGGACACTTCCTTCATCGCGAGCCGCGTGGCTTCGACGGGCTCCTTGCCGTGCTCGAGATGATGCTGCACAGCCTCGACGACGACGATCGCGTCATCGACCACGATGCCGATGGCGAGCACGAGGCCGAACATCGTGAGCACATTCACGCTGAAGCCCATCGCGGGGAAGAGAATGAAGGCACCGAGCAGCGACACGGGCACGGTGCACATCGGAATGAGCGTGGCGCGGAAGCTCTGGAGGAATATGTAAACCACGAGCAGCACGAGGATCACCGCCTCGAAGAGCGTGTGCACGATCTCTTCCATCGATGCCTTGATCGGCAGCGTGGAGTCGAGCGTGATCTCGTACTTCATGTCCGGCGGGAAGCGCGTCTTCGCCTCTTCGAGGATATTCTTCACGTTGTCCGCCGTCTCGATCGCGTTCGCGCCGGGCGCGAGGTAGATGCCGATGGCGCCTGCGGGCGACTTATTGAGCCTCGCGCGCATGTCGTAGGTCTGCGCGCCGAGTTCCACACGCGCCACGTCTTTGATCTTCACCTGCGAGCCGTTCGCATTGGAGCGGATGATGATGTCCTCGAACTCGGCTGGCTCCTTGAGCAATCCGGCGGCGCGCACATTGAATTGCATCTCTTGATTCGGCGGAGCGGGCTCCGCGCCGACACGACCCGCGGGTGACTGCGCGTTTTGCTCCTTGATCGCATTCGCGATGTCCTGCGGTGTGATGCCGAGCAGTTCGAGCTTGTCAGGCCGCAGCCAGATGCGCATGGCGTAATCTTGCGCGGTGAAGTTTTTCACGTCGCCCACGCCTTTCACGCGCTTGATGGCATCCACGAGATTGATGTCGCAGTAATTGCCGAGGAAGGTCGCGTCGTAGGTGCCGTTCGGCGAACTGAGGCCGATCACCATCAGGATGTCGGGACTGGAGCGGTTGACGATCACGCCTTCCTTCTTCACCGCCTCGGGCAGCATCGCCTCGGCCTGGCCCACGCGGTTCTGCGCATTGACCTGCATGATGTCCACGTCGGTGCCAACGTCGAAATACATGTTCAGCGTCATCTTGCCGTCGTTGGCATTGTAGGACTGCATGTAGAGCAGCTTGTCCACGCCATTGACCTTTGATTCGATGGGCGTGGCGACGGATTCCATCACCGCCTCCGCCGCCGCACCGCGATACGTGGTGGTGGCCTGGATCATCGTCGGACTCACCGGCGGATACTCCGCGATGGGCAATCGAACGAGCGAGATGGAGCCAACGATCACCGTCAGAATGGCGATGACCATCGCAACGATGGGACGGCGGATGAAGAAGTCGGCCATGACGGTTTATTTCGTGGCGGGTTTTGCTTCTGACTTCGCCGCGTCAGCCGCGGGTGCTTTCGCTGCGGCGGATGCCGCAGCAGCGAGTTCCGTCGCCGTGACCGGCTTTGCGACCACGCCCTCGCGCAGTTTGTTGACGCCTTCGACGACGACGCGCTCGCCGGCTTCGAGTCCCTTTGTGACCACAGCCTCTGCGCCGACCCGCGATGCCATCACCTCGACGGGTCGCTGGTGGGCTTTGTTCTCACCGTCGATCACCCAAACGAAACTGCGTCCCTGCAATTCCACCAGCGCACGCTCGGGAATGACGATGGTCTCATCGCGAGCTGGCGCGCTCAGCTTCACGCGGGCGAACATGCCGGGCCGCAGGATCTTTCTCGGATTCGGAAACTCAGCACGCACACGGATCGTCGCGGTCGTCGCATCGATGATGCGATCAATGAAGACCCACTTGCCGGGTTCCGGATGTTCCGTGCCGTCGGCGAGCAGAAGAGTCACGGGGAGCTGGCCCATCTCCCGGCCTGCTTCGCGGGCGAGGCGGTCGAAGTTGAGGAAGTCCACTTCGCTGATCGAGCAGTAGCACCACATGGGATCGACTTTGGAAATCGTCGCCAGCAGCGTTGGCTCGCCCTTGCCGACGAGACTGCCCACCGCGACCTGTCTCGCGCCGATGCGGCCATCGATTGGCGCACGAATGTCACAGTAGCTGAGTTCGATCTCCGCCGTCTTCACTTTTGCCTCCGCGGCGGCGACGCTGGCTTCGTTTCCTTGTGTGGCGATGACGGCGTCGTCGAGATCACGTTTTGCAACGGCGTTCTGAGCCACGAGCGGCGTCAGTCGCGCGACATCCTGCTTGCTCTTTGCCAGCGCAGCCTGCGCCTCGGCCAGCTGGCCTTTCGCGGCTGCGAGCTTTTCTTGATTCGGCCGTTTGTCGAGTTCGAAGAGCGGATCGCCCGCCTTCACCTCGTCACCTTCCTTGAAGAGCATCTTCTCGATGAACGATTCCACCCGCGCGCGGATCTCGACGTTCTCCGGCGAGTCGAGCTGGCCGACAAAGGCGGTCGAGTTGGTGACTTTCTTCTTCACCGTCTCCATCACCTGCACGACCGGCGGTGGCATGGCAGCGGGAGCCGGGGCTTTTTTGCAGGCCGGGAGCAGCATCATGAACAGGAGAATCGGGAAATGCGTTTTCATGCGGGTCTACGACTAGATCACGGCGCGTTAGCTGCCGTCAATGTCCAAGTCAGTGCCGCGATTGACCTCTCTGCCGAGTATTCGCCCCGAAGTGCGCAGGATCGGCGTGGCATCAAACCGCGTTTCGCCGTGAATTGAAGGAGACATGAAAACACGCTTTTACTCAGCCGTCGTTGCGCCAGTCGCTGTGTTGTTTTTTTCAAACCTGCACGCGCAGACTGCCGAACCCGCCGCTGCTCAACCATCTCGCGAGGATGTGGAAAGCTACGTCAAGGAAATGACCCACTACATCGCGGGCCGCGAGGAACGGGCGACGAAGATCGTGAACCAGATCGTCGAACTCGACGAGAGCTTGAAGACCGAGGTCACGGGCGTGCTCACCAAACTAAAGTCGATCACCGACAGCAAGGATTCGAAAACCAAGGTCACCCGGATCAAGCGAGACGTGATCGAGCGCATCGGCAAGGCGGCTCAATACTACGCCAGCGAGCGGGCGAAGCTGGAGGAGGCGCTGCGCGTGACGCGTAATGACTACAAGCGCGAGGATCTCTTCAAGGAGCGGAAGCAGTTCGACGAGAAGATCGACAATATGGTGAACGCCGTGGTCGATCTCGCGCTGAGCATGGACACGCACAAAGACTACGAGAAATACATTTATGAGCACGGCTCATCGTTCGGTGGCTTTGACACCACGATCCGCAAGAACCCGGACTATGACCAGAACCGCCGCACAACCACTCAAGCTGATGCAGCGCGCAAGGATGTGACGCAGTCGATCCAGCAGTCACTCGACCGCCTGAAGACCAAGCAACGCGATCTTGAGCAGCAGATCGCTAACCCAAAGCTGGACGAAAAGCAGGCGAAGAATCTCGAAGCCGAGCTGGATCGCATCCGGACGATTCGGAATGAGCGCCTCGAGCAGCTCTATGCACTCACTTCAGGCGAGCATAAGTTCACCACTCCCGTGAGTCAGCGCGATGCGATGCAGCTCGAAGACGTGATCGAACTCGTCGCCGCCGATGCGCGTCGCGACATGTCGAATCTCTTCGCCCGCTATCGCGAACTGCGCGCCGAGCGTGATGCCATCGCCGATCAGAAGGCGCGTCTGGCTCGCGCACAAAACTGGCTGAAGGAGCACGCGGAAGGCAAGTGAACGAGAGGGCGGCTATTTCCCACCGTTCAGCGTCTTCTTCGCTTCAGCGAGCAGCTTGAGTTCTTCCGCGCCGACTTTTGGATAATGAAGATCAAGCGACGCGAGACCGTCGATCACAGCTCCAGCGACGACGACGCGGGTAAACCATTTGTTATCCGCCGGCACCACATACCACGGCGCATCCTCGGTCGAAGTGTGCCGGATCATGTCTTCGTAGGCGTCCTGATATTCGTCCCAGTAGCCGCGCTCTCGGCAGTCGGCGGATGAGAACTTCCAGTTCTTCTCCGGGTTGTCGATGCGCTCCATGAAGCGCTTTTTCTGCTCGTCCTTCGAGACGTGGAGGAAGAACTTGCGGATCAGCACGCCGTTGCGGCTGAGGTAGCGCTCAAAGGCACGGATGTCGTGGAAACGCTCCTTCCAGATGTCCTTCGTGACCAGCTTCGGCGGAAGCTTCTGCTTCTTCAGCAGTTCCTCGTGCACGCGCACGACGAGCGTCTCCTCGTAGTAGCTGCGGTTGAAGATGCCGATGCGTCCACGCTCGGGCAGGCACTTCATGCAGCGCCAGAGAAAATCGTGATCGAGATCCTCGCTCGTCGGCGCCTTGAACGAATAAACCTGACAGCCCTGCGGATTCACGCCGCTCATCACGTGCTTGATGGCTCCGTCTTTGCCGGCGGCATCCATCGCCTGGAAGATCAGAAGCACGGCCCACTTGTCCTGGGCGTAGAGCATGTCCTACAGTTCGGCCAGCGCCTCGACACCGGTTTGCAGCGCCTCCTTCGCGCGCGGCTTGTCTTCGGACCCATATCCCAGCGTTTCTCCGGGATCGATGTCCTTGAGGCGGAATTTGTCGCCGTCGGTGACGCGAAACGGTTTCGAGAATTTGTGGGCCCTTTTGATGATCTCCTTCAGTTTCATGGCGTGAGGCTGGTTGAGGTTGGCTTCCGTGCGATGAGCCGGTTTGAAGGTGTCGCGACGCACCTAATGCCCGCCGCTGGCTTCGAGGCGCTTTTTGTAAACGTCCCGCAGATTCTGAATTCGCTGGGCCGCATCCAGGTTTGCCGTGCGATTGAGCCATGACTCGATGGCAGCAGCGGTGAGTTCGATCTTCTTCACCTCGACCGTGGAGCCGAGCTTGTCGAGCAGCGCGAGCACCTGGCTGGAGTTGTCGAAGAGAACTTCGTCCCACAATTTGGCATCCGTTGAAGAGACGAGTGCCACGACATCCACCCACGCGCCGTCGCGACAGAGGAGAAACATCTTTTGCTTAACGGTCATGTCGCCCGGAGCGACACCGTTTTGCACAGCGATGACCGGACCGGGCTTGCCGGAGTCATTGCCGAGATTGAGGACATGCGCGTTCGTGTAGTGGTTGGTGATGGTAGGCATGGCTGCGACCATGGTAGAGTCGCCGCCAAAGGACTGTCGAAGCAAAAGTGCCAGGAGGACAATCCAGGCACAGCATTTGCCGATCCTACGGGACCGGTTTCCGGGCTAGTGGGCAAACCTTGTTCGCCGATTTAGTTGAGCGGCCCTTTGATCAGCTTGTCCTGAACGCGGAAGCCGCGCTCATCGAGTTGCTGCCTGAGCGTCGGTGACATGGCTCCCGTGAGGACGACGGTGACGGAAGGCGCTTTCACGCCGTTGATCTTCACGTTCTCGAGTCCGTTGGCGAAGCTCTCGGAACGCGGGGACCACATGGCGTAGTCCCATTGCAAAGCGACCATCACGCCGCCATCGGGTGCGATGCAGACGGGGAAGCCGTTCAGGAGCACGATGTGATCGACGGTGAGTCCGTGTGCGTGTGCATGGCCGATGAGTCGCGCGGTCTGTTCGTAAAAGGTGGCGTCGGCTTCGTTCTCGCACATGGCGGTGGCGTCACGAATGATGATGTCGCGGCCTTTGACTCCGGTCATTTTCTCCAGCGCGGTGACGATGCGCGTCTGATGCGTCGGTGAGAGATGGGGATTCGCAAGGAAGGCTTCGGCATCCTTCGCGCTGATGCCCATGTCCTTGAGTTTGCCGAGGTTCACTTTGCGCAGATCGAGTGGCGAGCTGGTGGCGACGAGCGAGGTTGTCGCATCGATCGCTGACACGGCGGAGATGGCTGAGCCTGCGGCGCCGCCGACAGGCAGGGTCGCGGCCTTCACCGTCAGTTTACCCGCGAAAATTACCCAGGCGACGCGATCCAACTCGGCCTGCAGGACCTCGTTAGAGCTGTACGGGTTCACGCCCAGTTCCGCGCATAGTTCGCGCTTCGTTTGCGAGACGCCGGCGGCATTCTTCACGAGTCCGCCTTCACCTGTGCTGCGATCACGGCCTGAGACGGCTTCTTTGGTGCCACGGCCGATGCGACCGATGAACTTGCCCACGCCTTTGGGTACCCCAACGACGGTATCGACCGGAGCGGTGAGAAAGTCTCCCGCCACATCGAACGGCAGTTTGGCCGCTTCCTTGAATCCTTCCGCATACTGACTCGTGTTCGACATTTCACGCAGCTTCGCCAGCGCCTGAATCTCGCGCACGCGGTCTTCGAGCATCTGATTGCCCTGAGCGACGAACGTTCCGAACTGCGAGTCGATGATGAAGCGGTTCGCGCCCATGTAGGGCACGACTTCATCGCGCACATTGTGATTCGGGCTGGCTAGATAGGGCAGTTGAAGAATCTCACCGGCTTTCAGCGCAGGCACGTCGTAGCCGGCGGCGTCGGTGGGGGCTGATTGCGCGGAGGCAGTCGAACTGATCAGGAGGAGAGGAGCGGACGCGAATGCGATGAACGGGAGTTTCATGGAAACGATATTGTTGGGTCGATGGGGGAAAAGATAATTAGAACTTCTTGGCGATGTTCAGCACGAACATGTCGCCTTTGAAGCGGTCGCGGGCGGCATACTCGTGCATCCAGCGCATGGTGAGAGCGGCGTTCCACTTCACCTGCGCGAGGCCGAGCTGCACGCCGAAGGCATGAACTTCGTCATGCACATTGGCATCATAAGTGACGTCGCTGCCGCGATCGTCAGAGACCTGCCAGATGTCATAACCGCCGACGCCGATGTCAGCGAGCCAGGTCATGTTCTTGTTCAGCGGCACATACTGGCTGACGCCCCAGTTCACCGTGAGATTGCTGCCGGGGCGGATGTCGGCGCCTTCCTTGTTGCCATGCACTTCGTAGGTCGTGGCGACCGTGATGGCGGTGCCCTTCGACTTCCAAGGATACCACGCGGCGGCGAGCTGGGTTTGATTCGTCCAGAAGCCCATGCCGGTGTTGTCGAGCGCGCCTTCTGCGTAGTGACCAGTGGGAGCGTAGAAGCCGTCGCTCAGGGCAATGTCATAGTGATCGCCCGCCCAGCCGAGCCACAACGGCTGCACATAGAGGTCACCGAGATCGGTGCGCGAGTCTTTGATAGTGAAGTCGATGTCTTGATGAAGGTTCAGCTCGCCGCTGAAATCCTTCGTGATGGTCTTCGACTTCGTAGTCGTCGCGGTGAGCGAAGTGCTGCCGCTCTTGAGTTGCACCGTTTTGCCGCGTGGCGTGGTGGCTGAGAGCGTGCCGGCGACCGTCGAACTCAAGCCAAGATTTGCGATGGCATTCAGCGAGAGCTGTCCATTCACTCGCGCGGAGAAATCAGCGGTGCCTTTGATTCGCGCGTCGATGCTCATGTCCACGATCGGCAAGCTCACAAGGGCGGCGAGTTTTGCGCCGAGCACCTTCGTTTCGCTCACCCAGATGAAAGTGGGAGCGATGCCGGAGATGCGCACATCGAGATCCTCTATGTGTGCTTTGATGAGAGCTTCGGCCTGCAATTGCGCCGTGGCGTGCGCATTGATGTCGAGCGAGGCGGAGAGGGCCGTGGTGCCGTCGAGCGTGGCGCCTAGGTCGAGATGGCTGCCTTGCAAATTCAGCGTAACACCGGAGTTGCGTGCTTTTTCGAGTCCAAAGCTCGCCGAGCCGCTGATCGTGCGAGAGAGGTCAAGCGAGCGTGCGATGGTCAGCTCACCTGGGACATTGCCGCTGCCGTTGCGGAACTCATCGCTCAGATAAGTGAAATCCATCTGCGAGTAGTAGAAGCCCGATGCAGCCGGCACGAAGAAGTCGCGCGTGCCGAAGATGCCAGGCTGAAAGTGATTGAGTTCGCTGGCGCCAGCGGCCGTTATGACGGCGCATAAGCAGGCAATTGGAGTGGAGCAGCGTGTTTTCATGATGTGGGTAAGTCGGACGGTGAAGAAGGCGTGATCGTGCCGCGATCACTCCGCGCGCTTCAGCGGCGGCTGCTTCCACTTATCGCTGGTCGCCTCGTACTTCGGCCAGTAGAGGCGCAGCACGGCCATGAACGGGCCGCTTGGCGCGGGCAGCCAGTTGGACTCCATGTCCTTGCCAGGCGACTCGCGTTGAACGTAAAGCGTGAGTCCGCCGTCAGCGTCGCGTTTGAAGTCGGGCAACATCGGCGAGTTGAGGAGATAGCGGTTGAGCGGATTGGCCACGAGCAGGCTGGAGGGCATTTCATACATCGTCAGCGACCAGAACGCGTTGACTGGCGGCAACTGGCCCGGCGCAAACCGCAGCGTGTAGCAGTTCTTCGAGGCATCCAGCTTCGCGCCGTCAGCGTCGAGTGTGTAGACCGGATACATCGCCTCCGCCTTCGAATTGCCGTAGATGCCGAGGACTGCGGCGGCCATGCGGTAGAGATAGTTGTTCTTCAAATACTCCCGCGTACCGAAGATGTCGCCACTGGTCACCTCACCCGTGTCCATCTTGGCCGCCTTGAACTCACCCAGCGTCTGCCACGCGTCCGCCATGCCGTCCTCAACCGCCTTGCGCATTTCGGAGGAGAGCTTCCCGTCGTCAAAGGTCTTCCCCGCGCCGATGCCGAGCGTGGCAAAACGCGGCATCAGATCCCTCTCTGAGGGATGCACAGGGCAGAATTGGAGCACGAAGTTCAGGACATTGAAAAACTCCGGCGAGGTCTTCTGCTGCTCCGGGGTGAGCGGCTTCAGGAATTCAATCTTCGGCGCGGCGACGGACGCGGGCTGGCCGAGGAACTGTGAAAGCGATCGCACCTGATAGCCCGCCTGGATCTTCTTCACGTTGTCGAGGTCGTCCGGCCGGAAGAGCTGGGTGCGATAGACCGCCAGGGCAAGCTCTGTCTCCGCAGGGATCACCTGCTTCACGCCCTCGGGCTTCGCGCCCTTCCAGCCCGGGCCGGCGATGAGGAAACTGCCGCCCTCGTTGCCCGTCGTGCGGCTTCCGAGGTAGGCAAAGTTGTGCGTGTAGGCATCAATCAACTGCACCGAGAAATACCGGCCCTTCTCGATGGGCGGCACGGTGAGCACGATCGGCTCGGCGCGCAGGTCGAGGCCGACCATGGAATAGGGTGTGTCGGAGTTGGGCGTCTGCACCGCCTTGTCCTCGGGGGTGAAGACACGCGGCATGTTGCGGATTTCATTCCACGTCGCCTTGAACTCGGGACTGCTGCGATCCACGTAATAGGCGTATTGGATGCGGTAGCCATCCACCATCGGGAAGCCGTAAATGTAGGCCTCCCTGGCAATGGCGCGGGCGTCGGCGGGCGCGATGTCCGCTGCGTCACTGCGGAGGGTGGATGTGGCCAGCGCACAGACGAGTGCGGTAGCGAGAAGGTTGAGTTGGTGCGTTCTTTTCATGGTTGTTCTCCTTCCTTCTTCGGTCATTGCCACTCCTGCCGCTGAGCTGCGGGGACGCAGGCAAGGCGCGGTTATTTTTTGGGATACGCGATCTTGGTCGTGCCGATGGTGCCGTTGAATTTGAATGGCGCGGCGTCGAAGTAGTCGAGCGACACCGGCGAGCCGAGGTCACTGCCGATGTCGAGGCAGTCCTGGGCGGTGAAGGAGAGCGGCGCGGTGATGGGCACGCGACCTTCGGCCGCGGTCTTGCCGTTGACCTTGAGCGTGACATCCATCGGGGCGCCGGCCTTGGGCGCGACCAGCTTGGATTCGACTTCGAGCTTCGACTTGCCAGTCGGGAGCTTTCCCTTGGCCGCGAGTTTCGTGCGCTGAATCTCGAACAGGTTGTATTCGTAGTGGAACGTGCCGTCCTTCACGTAGCAGGTGAGTCCGGCGGAAAAACCGCCGAGCGCGTAGAGCACCCCGTTGGCATTCTGCGGCACGTCCACCTCCATAGTGACAGTGTTGTTGAACTTCCCAAGCTTCGGAGCGGTGAACTCCGGCATGCCGGTGACGGGGCCGTTGAAGGTCCACTCGGTGTATGGCGTGGCAGGCGCGTCCTCCGGGTGGAAGATGGGCGTCCAAAGACCACCACCGATGGGCAGATCCTTGTTCTTGGCGGCTTCCACGAGGAAGAGGCTCTTCATCTGCGCGAGCTTCCCGGGCATTTTGGCGGCTAGGTCATTCGTCTGGCTCCAGTCCTCGTCGAGGTTGTAGAGTTCCCACACGTCGTTCTCGGGATTCCACGTCGCGATGCCGGGAGGGAGTCCCGGTACCCATGGGATGCGAGGGCCGAAGGTGCAGGCAAACCAGCCGTCGTTGTAGATGCCGCGGCTGGCCATGATGTCGAAAAACTGCGTCCTCCGGCGGCCCTTCGCCTTTGCGTCGTCAAACGTGTAAGCCATGCTGATGCCATCCATTGGATCCTGCTCGACGGCATTCACCACGCGGGGCGGCGTGATTTTCGCGGCCTCGTAAATGGTGGGGACAATGTCGGTGACATGGTGGAACTGCGCGCGTGGCGTGTCGTCGTGTTTGATCTTCGCCGGCCAGGAGACGGCCATGTTCTGGCGCGTGCCGCCGAAGTGCGCGGCGACGAGCTTGGTGGATTTGTAGGGTGAGCTGCCGGCCCACGCCCAAGCGGCGTTGTAATGGTTGTCAGTCTTCGGCGAACCGAGGACATCGAGGCCGCCGAGTTCGTTCAGCACTTTGATGTGCTGGTCAATCGTGGTGGGGATGCCGTTTTGCGCGAGGAGTTCGGAGATGGTCCCGTTTTGACCTTCGGCAGAGTTGCCGTTGTCGCCGAGGATGTAGAAGACGAGGGTGTTGTCGAGTTTGCCTTCCTTGTCGATCTCAGCGAGGATGCGTCCAGCGTGGTAATCAGCGTGCTCGGTGAACCCAGCCCAAATTTCCATGAGCCGGCGTTGGAATGGCTTTTGGTCCTCCGGGATTGAATCCCATGCGGGCAACGTGGGGGGGCGCGGCGTCAGTTGCGTGTTCTGCGGAATCCAGCCTTTAGCTTTTGCATTGGCAAAGACGCGCTCGCGATACCTGTCCCAGCCGTCGTCGAACTTGCCCTTATACTTGTCCGCCCACTCCTTCATGATGTGGTGCGGACCGTGGGACGCGCCGGTGGCCCAATACATGAAGAATGGCTTGTCGGGCGAGAAAGCCTGTTGCTCGCGCAGCCAGTGGATGGCGTTGTCCGCAAGATCCTCCGTCAGGTGGTAGTAGTTGTGGCAGCCGGAGGTCTTGGGCGAGTGCTCCACGATGGTCGTGTTCTTCACCAGACGCGGTTCATATTGTGAAGCCTCGCCAGCTAGGAAGCCGTAAAAATACTCGAAGCCGTATCCCGCCGGCCAGTAGTCGAACGGACCCTTGGAGGTCGTCTGCTCTGCAGGCGTGTTGTGCCATTTCCCGAAGGCCGACGTATTGTAACCATAGTCTTTGAGCACTTCGGCAACGCACGCGGACGACTTAGGGATGGTGCCACTGAAACCGTCCCAGTCGTTGGCCAGCTCGCAAATCTGTCCGTTGCCGACGCGGGTGTGATTACGTCCGGTAAGCAGCGATGCGCGGGTGGGCGAGCACATAGCTGTGGAATGAAAGCGGTTGTAGGAAATGCCAGCTTTGGCGACGCGATCGAGCGTCGGCGTTCTAATTTCGCCGCCGTAGGTCGAGGCCACGCCCGGCCCGACATCGTCAATCAGGATGATGAGGACGTTTGGCGCGCCCGGTTGCAGCCGGGAGGGCGTAACGCGCTTATGGTGGGTCGAGTCCTTCATCGTCAGCCCCGCAGTGGAGGCGGACGGCGTGGGCGGGAACGGCAGGACTTCTTGTGCGCTTGCCATCAAGCCAAACGCTCCTAGCGCGCCAATCAGGATGTGCTTTGTGCTCACGGGATTCAGTTGGTAACACTGCGGTAGCAATCGCTCTGCTCGCTGATCACCATGTCCCATCGGCCACGCGGAATCTCGCCGCCGCTTGTTCTATCGCAGCCAGAATTTGCCGCGGATAGTAGATCCCTGATCTCTACTTGAACAACCGCGCCGGCAGTTCCGCGATCTCTTCTTTGCTGAGTTTGCCGTCATTGTTGGCGTCGAGTTTCTTGAACATGGCCTCGCCGCCTTCGGTGAAGTCTTTCCGGCTCACGAGCTTGCTGGCGTATTTGTCAAAAGCCATCACGATCCGCTTGATCAGGGCCGCGACGAGCTTCGGCCCAATGTCGCCGAGGTCATCGCTCAATTCACCTTTTCAGATCGTTGCACGCGTCGTCACGCTTGGTTTCGGGCGCCGGCGTCTTCCACGACAGCAAATCCGGCCGGGGCATGCGTCACATCAGAACCCCGGGGCATTTCGCATTCGCCTCATGCGAATTCCCGGGTGAAGGGCACCGGCAGCGTGGATGTTCACTCCAGCCATCGGATGCACGAGGGCATGGGCATCTCGACGGGGGATCCGGCCTTCTTAAGCGCGCCAGTCGCGGCGTCGATGGCGAAGACGACGAGGTTGTTCCCCGGCATGTTCGCGCAGAGCAGCCATCGGCCATCGGGCGTGACAAGGAGGTTCTGCGGGCCTTTGCCTTGGCTGGGTTCGATCTTGACCAAGGTCAGCCGGCCGTCGTCGGCGATGCGATAGCAGGCGATGCTGTCGTGGCCGCGATTGGTGCCGTAAAGATGCTTGCCGTCGGGCGTGATCTTCACGTCCGCCGTGTAGCTCTTGCCGGTAAAGCCGGCTGGCAATGTGGCGATGGTTTGCTTTTCCTTCAGCGTGCCGTCGGCGGCGTTCCAATCGAACACGGTGACGGTGTTGGCGAGTTCGTTGATGGCGTAAACGTGCCGGCCATCCGGATGAAAGGTGATGTGGCGCGGGCCGGAGCCGGGCTGCATCTTTGCGAAGGGCTGGGCTTCACCCGGCGAGAGTTTCGTTTCCGAGACATCCAGCTTGTAGATCATGATCTTGTCGATTCCCAGATCAGCGGCGAGCGCGAAACGATTGTCGGGGCTGATGACGATGCTGTGAGCGTTCGGCCCCTTCTGTCGCTCGGGATTCACGCTGGAGCCGCTGTGCTGGAAAAACGAAGCTGCCTCCGCCAGCGAGCCGTCGGACTTCACCGGCAGTGATGCGACGCTGCCTGAGGAGTAGTTTGCCACCACAACCGCTTTTCCTGTCGCATCCGTGTCGAGGTAGCACGATGAGGTGCCGCGCGATGATGCCCGGCCCAGCCGCATCAGCCGGCCTTCTTTGCCGATGGCATATGCGGCGACAAACTCGTCCACCTCGTCGCCAAAGTTCGCGGCGTCGATGGAGTAGAGGAAACGACCGTCTCTCGAGAGCGCGAGGAAGAAGGGATTCTGGACATCGGTGGTGCGGTGCAACGGCTTGAGCACGCCGGCCGTCGAGTCGAAATGAAAGGCGTGAATGCCGGCCTTGTCTCCGGATGCGAATGCGGAGACGAAGACGACGGGATCGCCGGCGCGTGCGAGTGGAGCCGTGGTCATGAGTGCAACAATGGTGAGACGAAGAATGGATGACATGGAGTGCGAATGCGTGGTTTACGATACCGGGACGCGCAGTCTGGCTCCTGCCGGGCAGATTTCAGCGCCGACGACGACACATGTGTGCTTCAGGGCAATGCAAGCCGGCTTGATCCCTCCATGAGCATGGCGCGGGGGCCGATGCGTGGCGCCACGGAGCGGGAACGAGCGGCCCTCATCGCCCGCTCGAGCAGCAACTCATGCGATGAGTTCAGGAATCGGTTTCCCATTCTCCACGATATGCACCGGGCGTCCGTTCAAGTCGTCGATCGTCACCTTTGACGAGTCGATGCCGAGATGGTGGTAGATCGTCGAGAGGAAGTCGCCGGGGCCGCAGGGACGTTCGACGACATCTTCGCCGCGCTTGTCGCTCGCGCCAATGACGCCGCCGGTCTGGATGCCACCGCCAGCCCAGATGTTGGTGAAGGCGCGAGGCCAGTGGTCGCGGCCAGGTTGAAGAGTGCCAGCAGGAGCGCTCGCATCTCCGGCTCCAGTGCTGCGGTCGAAGCTGATCTTCGGCGTGCGGCCAAATTCTCCCGTCACAACAACGAGCACGCGTTTGTCCAAACCGCGCGCATAGACGTCTTCGATGAGTGCGGAGACAGCGCGGTCATAGTTTGGCATGCGGAAACGCAGGGCTTCGAACTGATGCTGGTTCACCGCGTGGTCGTCCCAGTTGCCGACGCGACCGCAGAGCGGACCACTGAGCTGGCTGGTGATGATCTCCACGCCCGACTCCACGAGACGGCGCGCGAGGAGCAACTGCTGGCCCCAACGATTGCGACCATAGCGGTCACGGGTGGCCGGGTCTTCCTTGCTGAGGTCAAAGGCATCACGCGTGCTCGGGTTTGTGAGCAGCGTCATGGCCTGGGTTTCGAATTTGTCGAGCGCTCCGAGTTCGCCTTCGCGGTCAAAGGCACGCTCCATGCGGTCGAGGCTCTTGCGCAGGGCGACCTTGTCGCTGAGGCGGCGGGTTTCAGCCGCGTCAGAGAGACCGATATTCGGCACCTCGAAGTTCGGACGGTTCGGATCGTCGCTGACAGCGAAGGGCGAATACGCGTCACCGAGATAAGCCGGACCGCAGTATTCAGGCGAGGCGGGATTCACACCGACATAGTTCGGCAGCGGGTTCGCGCGCTTGCCTTCCTTGGAGCGCAGGTAGTTCGCCACGGACATCCAGTCAGGGAGTTTCACCTTCGGTTTGTCGCGCACATCGGGGTCGCCGGAAAGCATCTGCATCGAGCCCGCCGGATGTCCGCCTGCGCCCTGGTTCATCGAGCGGAGGATGGTGAACTTGTCCGCGATCTTCGCATTCATCGGCAGCAGCTCGGTGAAGTGCGTGCCTGGAATCTTCGTTGGGATGGTCTTGAACGGACCGCGATACTCGCTGCTCGCCTCGGGCTTCGGATCATAGGTATCGACATGGGACTGTCCGCCCGGCAGCCAGACCATGATGATGGCTTTGCGCTCTGATTTCGGCAGCGACGCATTGGCGGCACGCAGTTTGAGCAAACCTGGCCAGGTGAGCGAGGCCATGCCTGTCAGACCGATTTGCATGAATCCACGACGTGACATGGGTGTGGGGCCCGGACAGCGGATGATGGGAGAGGGTTTGATGATGGAGGACATGATGTTCGGTCTGAGGGTTATTTGGCTCCAAATACGGCGAGTTCCTTCCCGTTCGTTCCATCCCACATGCGGAAGACGCTGTCTTCACCGCCTGCGACGATGGTGCCGCCGTTCGGCGTGCTGGCGCTGGCCTGCATGTAATCGGGGAGATTGGCGATGCTGCGGACATCGCCGCCGTCATCGGTGACGATGCGCACGCGATTGTCACCCGCAGCGGTAACGATCTGGTTGGTGGCTCCGATGAACTGCACGGAGGTGACTTCCTTCGTCCAGCCTTCGATCTTCTTCTTCCGCTCGCCGATGATCATGTCCCAGGTGTTCACCACGCCTTCGGCACCGCTGGTGGCGAGGACGCGACCATCCGCACGGAAGGCGACGCTGGTGACATGATGGGTGTGGCCTTCGAACAGGTTCACCTGCTTGCCGGAAGCGATGTCCGTCACGCGCGCGATCTTGTCCGCCGCACCTGATGCGAGGAGTTTTCCATCCGGTGAGAAGTCGAGACAAAGGACGGTGTCCGCGTGACGCTCCTTCCAGACCTTGACGGGCTTGCCCGTGGCAACGTCGATCAAGGCAATGTCGCCCGACCGGGAGAGTTCACCGCCACCGGCGGCAAGCGTTTTGCCATCGGGACTGAAGCGCACGGCATTCACACGATCAGCAAACAAGGAGCGATCCGAGGTGCTGCCGATCGTGCGCTCAAGCGTCCAGCGCGGGGTGGTGCCGGTGGACAAAGTAACGCCGGTGCTGGCGGAGAATGATCCATCCGCATTCGCCACCAAGGTCGTCGTCGAACCGGCATTCGGAGTAATCTGTTCGACAGGCGCACCCGATGCCACAGCCCACACGCCAAGCGAATGATCATCCAGCAGCGCCGCCACACGCTGGCCATCAGCAGCGAAGGCAACGGCGAGAGGTTTCGTCGTGGCTTTGCTCAAGGAAGCTTTCAACGCCGTGAGATCGGCAGAGGCTTTCTCCTGCGCTTTCTTTGCGGAATCGACGGCAGCGTTTGCAGCAGCAACAGCCTTGGCGTTCTTCGCCTTCGAGTCCGAGATGCGCTTCACGTCGGCTTCGGCGTCCTTCACATTGCTCTCGGCGGCGGAGACTGCGGACAAAGCCGAGACTTCCGTCATCGCAGCGACCTGGAACTTCTCCTGGGCGTTTTTCAGCTTCTTCTCCAGCGCGGCGTCGGCTTTGCCACCGGGAGCCTTCGCGATCTCAGCCTTCACTTCATCGACGCCCTTTTGCGCCGTTGTCTTCGCTTCGGTGGTCGGCGGCACAGCCTTCTGTTTCTCGGGCAGCACTTTCTTCATCGCCGCGATGGCGTCGTTCGCCTTCTTCAAAAGTTCGTCCAGCGCCTTGTCCTGGGACTCTACGCGAGCGATCTCGGACTTTTGGAACGCCTGCTCCAAGGTCTGTGCTGCGACGATCCACTCGAGTTCGGCCATCTTTTTCGTGCTGGCGACATTGCCACGCAACTCGGCGATTTGTTTCGCCGTCGCCGACTCCCACACGCGCACCGAACCGTCCGCGCAACCGGTGACGACCTGCTTGCCGTCGGCGGACATCGCGCTGCTCGTGATGGTGACTTTGCCCGCAGTCTGGATCTTATTGATCAAATCCGCGCTCGCCGGCGTCGTCGATCCCTTCGCGCCAGCAGTCGCTGCCGCCGACTCCAGGTGCCACACTTTCGCCTCACGGAAGCTGCCACTTGCCAGACGCGTGCCGTCTGGACTGAAGGCCAGCGACTGAACCAGCGCACGATGCGCGGCTCCGCTCTTCTCTTTGGGGTCACTGATCTGTCCGACCATCTGCCGGGTGGCCAGATCATAGACGTAGATGTGGTTCGAACGACCGCAGGCCGCATATCGACCATCTCTCGTCATCGCGATGGTGTAGATGGGATCGACGCTGGCGGCCATCGCTTGCAGCACCACCACGCGCTCCTGCTGCACAGAACTCTTCGCCCCCTGATCGATCCACTGGCTGAGCAGCGCGATCTCACCGGCGCTGAGATTCATCGCGCCAGACTTGTTGTTCGGCGGCGGCATCTCCATGTCTTTGAGATGCTTGGACGCTTTAACCACAAGGCTATCAGCGCTTTTGCCAGGAATGATCGACGGACCATTTTCACCGCCTTTGATCATCAATTCCGGCGTCTCCATGTTGAGGCCGGCCTTGGTGGTGGTCTTGTTGTGACAGGAGACGCAGTTCGCTTTCAGGAACGGATAGACGTCCTTGTAAAAGTCGAGATCAGCAGCACCAGCGGACGCGATGAAGGAGGATGCAGCGAGGATCGTGATCGGTTTCATTTCTTGGAGGCGGTTGCGACTTGAGCGGCTTTGACCGAGACGCGGATGGGTTCGGAAATGATGATGTCCACGGTGTCCGTGGGAGCTGCGGCATCCGTGATGGCTTTCATCTTCTTTGTGGCGCTCGCCATCGCGGCATCGGCCTGCTTTTGTTTCTCCGCAGCTTTCTTCGCGGCTTCGGCATCGGTGGCGGCGACCTTTTTCGCAGCTTCCGCAGCCGCCACGGCATCCTGCTCTGCCTTTTTCTTTTCAGCCTCCGCGAGCGGCACGGCGGCGGGGTTGTAACGGTATTTGCTGATGCCCAGGCTCTTGAAAGCAAAGGTGTAGTCCCCTGGTGCGATCTTCAATGCGGCGAGATCAATGGGCACTTCGAAGGTCGCTGCTTTCAGCGGAACCTCGAACTCCTTGATGCCGCTGAAACCATCACCGTAAGCAGTCACGCGGATCGAAGAGCCGTTGAACTCATTGCGCCACGTGAGCTTGAGCGGGAGTTTAAGCGTCTCGCCAGCCTTCGCTTCATAGACCTTCTTCTCCGCAGCGGAGATCGTGACCGGCGCGCCTTCAGATTCCGTGACCGATACGGGCACCTGGGCAAACAGACGCGGCGCAGGAATCTCGCCGTGAGCGTCTTTCACCGGCCACTCGGTGCTGGCGATGCGGGCTTCGTGAGTGACGGGCTTGCCGTTGATGGCAGCCTTGCCAACGATCTTCGCGAGCGAGAAGCCGCGCTTCGCACCGCTGTCGGCGCTGACGATGAGATGGCCGTAGGGCTTGCCTTTGCCGATCTTCAATCCGGCAGCGCTGACTCCAGGAGGCAGGTTCTCCATGCTGATCTCAATCTCTTCATCAAACCCATCGCGACGCACGACGGCGACTTCAAACACCCGCGAGTCGCCCTGCCGAAGTGCGAGCGGCTTCGATAGCGCCGCACGGTCGCCATTGCGCAGCGTCATGTGCACTGCCCAGGCGGCGAGCGAGAAATCCGGTGCGGCCTGGCGCACGATAAGGCGGTAGATGTTGTTCGGGTCCTTTCGCGTGCCACCGAACAGATCGCGCACTTGAAGCCGGTAGGCGCCATCTTCTTTGACCTCGAACTTGCCGTTTACGTCAGGCGACCCGGCGTCATACACCGGACCGTCGTAGGAGTAGCCGTTGCTCGATGTCTTCATCGGCTGGGCGATGTCATTCAGCTCGGCCACATCGGTGGTCTTTCCATCTTTGACCTGCTGAACGAGCACGAAGGGATCGGTGTTCAAACCGAAGCGCTCGGAGGCGACTTCCACCCACCACGTCTCGCCTTTCTTGGCGGTGAACTCGAAGGTGTCCACATCCGCTGCTGGATAGAAACTGCCCGCGATGTCGCACGGCAGCGTGATCTTCTGCGCCTGATCTGCCTTGTTGTTCGGTTCCTTTTCTTGCGCAGCCGCATTCGCACTGAGTCCGGCCGGCGGCCAGGACATCGCGCTGACCATCTGGGTCTGAGGCTGCCGTGGCGCAGGGTCGCTTCCCTTCACTTCCTGCAAAGCGAGGCGGTAGAAATAGCGATCGCCACCGCCATAGGTGATGTCGCTGACTTTGATCAAATACGTGCCGTCCGCGGGAGCCGTGAAGTCGATCACACCGCCCGTGCGATTCACCAACAGATCGTGTCCCTGCACATCGCCGAGGATGACCACCGGCGTGAGTCGTGAGTCAATGCCCACCGCCGCACAATCCACCGCCACTCGCTTGCCTTTGGTCCCCTGGAACGAATAGAAGTCCACGGCACGCTTGGTCATGGTCGCATTGCAAATGGTGCCAACATGCAAGGGCATCGCGGTCTCGACAGAGTTGTTCGCCTTCGCTCGCGTGACCTCGGGCAGCTTGTTCACTGAGAACGCACGGGCCGATGAAACTCCCAGCCGCGACATCACACGCGCATCATAAACACCGACGGGCGCATCCGCCGCGATGGAGACGCTGAATTTGTTCTCAGCCCCGGCGACAGGTTTGGCCGTGATCTTCGGAGTCGAAAACTGCATCTCGGTCACGTCCTCGATGTTTTCGCCGGTAATGGTCACTTCCAATGTCGTGCCCACCTGCCCGCCCATCGGCGTAACGGTGAGCAAACGCGGCAACGGCAACGTGACCTGCTGCGCAAGCGCAGAGGCACTGATCAAAGCTAGAGAGCAAGCGAGTCGGAGGTTCATTGCGAGGGAAACCTACGCCGCAAGAGGCAGGGTCCATTCAAGGTGCCCATCCCGATACTTGAGCACGGTCCCGGACTCGCCATGCGGTGTCGATGCCGCTGGTGGTGAGTGATCTCCTGACCCGCTCACGCGGCCACTCAGGGTCGACCAGCTCGCGGCAGTTGGCGCTGTCTAGCTGTAGTGGCTGATGATGGGGTGGCGGAACAGCCGCGCCCAACTGGTGTGCCTTGGCCGGGGACGGCTGGGACTGGCCAGCCAGGATGAATCGCAATAGTGATAATTTTGCCATCTGGTATAGTTTTTATGTTGAATTTCCGAAAATCGACAGCTATATGGCTATTGGTTGTGTGAATATTATCGTTTTATCGATTCAATCTTGCGAATCGGGCCACAACCATACCTCACCATGTCCCACCGTCCGTCCCGTCTCCTTTTCGCCTGCCTGTCTCTCGTGGCAGTTTCGGCCCGGGCAGAATTCAGCGCAGTCTGCAAAGTCGTCACCGGCAGTGGGGCAGCAGCCTATGAAGTCCGGACTTGGGGGAGTCCGCAGGCATTCGTCGCCAACACTGGTGGCGTCATTCTTGGCACAAGACCGCAAACCGTGGCAATGGAATCCTTCACCGTCAGCCCGAATGGCGACCTCTACTCGGTGCAGGTTGCGGGATGGGACCCGTCGAAGTACGAGATCTACCGCTATCGCGACGCCTACGATTTCGTGAACAACAACAACACGATCATCGGAGTGAATTCGACAGCCGGGGTGTTGGCCGGTGTCACGTTCGATGCGAGCGGGCAGTTTTACGCCGTGCAGGATGTGACCGTCGGCGGGGGAAGCCGCAGCTATCTGGTGAAGCGCTGGGCATCCATCACCGATTTCGTCTACGACACGAATCCCACCACGCTCGGCACACGGACGAACTCGGGAGTACAGACCGGCATCGAATTCATCGACGGGCGGCTTTGCTCGATCGAGGAAAAGACGGGTGGCGGCGTGCTCTCGTACGAAGTTTGGGATTGGGGTACGTCCTTCGCGGGATTCATCAGCAAGACGGGAACCAAGACCGGCACACGCACGGGCATCGAACAGACCGTGGCCATTTTCTCGATGTCACACGACGTGCCGCAGCCCCAGACGGTGGTGGCACGCAGTCCGCAGTGGCCGTGGCTGGGGAATCGTTTTCCGGCGTCGATCCCAGGGTCACAGGCCGGCTGGGCGACAACCAATGCGTTCCCGAATCTGACCTTCGAGGATCCTGTGAAAATGCTGCCGCAGCCGAACTCGAACCGCCTTTGGGTCATTGGCCGGCAGGGACACATCTGGTGGTTTGAAAACAATCCGGCGACAACCGACAAGACGCTCGCTCTCGACCACTACAACTCGACCATGGGCCACGAAGACTGCGGGATGCTCGGCATCGCCTTTCATCCCCAGTTCGGTCAGGCCGGATCACCAAATCGCGGGTACATCTATGTTTGGTATAACTACCGCCCCACCGGCAACACCGGCAGCGTGGGAGCAAACTACAACCGCCTCTCCCGCTTCACGCTCGCCGACGGGGCGTCAATCATCGATCCCGCCAGCGAGTACGTGCTCATCAACCAGTTCGATGAGCATTCGTGGCACAATGGCGGCGACATGTTCTTCGGCCCCGACGGTTTTCTCTACGTGAGCAATGGCGACGAAGGCGGCGCAAACGACCAGTACAACAACACGCAGAAAATCAACGACGGCCTCTTCTCCGGTGTGCTGCGCATCGACGTGGACCGGGATGCGTCGCGCAGCCATCCGGTCCGCCGCCAGCCGCGCGCCGGCGGCACGCCGCCTGCTGGCTGGCCCGGCACGTACACCCAGGGCTACTACATCCCGAACGACAATCCCTGGCTCGACCCTGGCGGCTCGGTGCTCGAGGAGTTCTACGCCATCGGGCTGCGCAGCCCGCACCGCATGACGCGCGATCCGCTCACGGGCACGGTCTTCATTGGCGACATCGGGCAAGCGGCGCGCGAGGAGGTCGATATCCTCGCCCGCGGCGCGAATTTCCAGTGGGGCTACCGCGAGGGCGACATCTCAGGCCCCAAGGCCATGCCGTCGCCCCTCATCGGCACCGACACGCCGCCGGTGTGGAGCTACTCCCGCTCGCAGGGGGATTCCTGCGTCATCGGTGGTCATGTCTATCGCGGCACTTCTCTCGCCGCCGACATCGGCGGGAAGTTCGTCTTTGGCGACTACATCTCCGGCCGGATCTGGGCCATGGCCTGGCAGGGCGCCCCTGCGGCACATGTCACCCAGCTCACCATCGTGACCGGATATACTCTTTCCGGCTTCGGCGTCGATCAGGGCAACGAGCTTTACCTCATGAGCCTGGGAGCACAGGGGAAGATACTCAAGCTCGTCCACGCCCAGACCCAGCAGCCTCCCGCCACGCTTTCCGCCACCGGAGCGTTTTCTGATCTTGCCACGCTGACCCCTGCTCCCGGCGTCATCGCCTTCGACGTAAACTCGCCGCTCTACTCCGACAATGCCCTCAAGCAGCGCTGGATCGCCGTGCCGAACAATGGCGCGCCCTACGACTCCACTGAAACCGTAGGCTTCAACTCCGCCGCCGAATGGACTTACCCGGCCGGCACTGTGCTCATCAAGCAGTTCGACCTCGCCGTCGATGACACAAACCCGGACATCCGCCGGCGCATCGAGACCCGCTTCAACGTCAAAACCACCAGCGGCGAATGGTACGGCGTCGCTTACAAGTGGCGGGCCGATGGCAGTGACGCTGATCTCCTCGAAGACAGCGCCACTGAGAACGTGACCATCGCCACGCAGGGCGGCGGCACGCGCATGCAATCGTGGTATTTCCCCAGCCGCAGCGACTGCATGAGCTGCCACACGCCCGCATCATCGCAGGTCCTCGGCCCGCGCACATGGCAGCTCAACGGCACCTACTCGTACCCAGGCACCACCACGACGGGCAATCAGCTCCAGATCTGGAGTGACATCGGCATGTTCGATCAGACCCTCACCCCCGCGCAGATCGCCGGCTTCCTGAAAACCGTCTCGATCCACGACACCACCGCCCCGCTGGAGACACGCGTGCGCTCGTATCTCGACTCGAACTGCTCCAGTTGCCATCGCCCGGGAGGCGTCCGCGCGCGCATGGACTTCCGCTTCACCACACCGCTCTCTCAGCAGAGCATCGTAAACGGCCCGCTCAATGACACCCTCGGCATCAACGGCGCCTACGAGGTCGCGCCCGGCAGCATCTGGCAGTCCATGATGCACATCCGCATCGGCAGCCTCGATCCCTCCATCCAGATGCCGCCCATTGGCCGCGGTACCGTCGATTCGTCCGCGCTCGCCGTCATCGACGCATGGATAAACGGCCTCGCCCCCCTCGCAGCACCTTATCCGCTATCCGCCGTCGTCACCGACTACCGTGCGATTGCTCTCTCGTGGACCAGCCAGTCCGCGAACCACACCGGCTTCGTCATCCAGCGCTCGCAGAATGGCGGCACATCATGGTCGCAGATCGCCACGCCCGGAGCGGGCGCTGCTTCGTTTACGGACATCACCGTCGTCCCTGGCACTGCCTACCAGTACCGCATCGCTGCAAAAAACAGCACCGACACCTCGCCCTGGTCGAACACCGTCCCGGTCACCACCTGGCCCACGCCAGGCTCGTGGGACGACTGGCAGCGCCTTCATCCGCTCGGCGGGCAGAATTTGCCGCTCCAGAATCCGGATGGAGACACCTCCGCCAATCTTCTCGAATACGCGCTCGGCACCAATCCTTCCGGAGGTGGCTCCGGCCAGGAGCGCTTCTATCTCACCGGCAACATGTCCGGCGGACTCGATGCCGTCGCCATTCGGCCATCGAACGTCATCGGAGTCACCTGGACTTTCTGCATTGCGTCCTCGCTCGGCAAACCGATGCCGTGGATCGCCTGGACGCAAAGCCCTGTCATCACCAACAACAGCGACGGCACGCAGACTCTCACCTTCCCCAACATCGACACCATCCCCGCGCTCGCCGCCGCCAGACAGGGCTTCGTCCGCCTTGAGGTCACGCTCAATGCCACCGGCGAGTCCGCACACAGCGCCACCTGGCTCTGGGATGCGCACACCTTCGCCACCGGCACGCGCAGCTTCGGCCCGGCGATGCTCAAGCCCGAGCGCTTCTCCGGCATCGTCAATGGCGGCGGCACCATCCTCAATCTCGTCACCAGCGCGGGCGGCACCAGCGTGCGCGGCCGCTTTGATCCGGCGCGCGCCGCCTACATCGAGATCACCAGCGGCACCTATGCCGGACAGCGCTTTGACATCGACATCGCCGCCTCCACCACCACCACGCTCGCACTCGACCCCGCCTCGCCGCGCAACACCACCGCGCCCGTCCCCGACCTCACCGGCGCCACCGTCATCGCGCGCGATCATTGGACGCTCGGTGACATGTTCCCGCCCGCGCACTGGCAGGCTGCCTCCAGCGCCACGCGCTCCGATCGCGTCATGTTCTACTCTCCCGCCGCCGGCTGGACCTACTACTGGCTGGCGCTCGTCGGCGGCACGCCGCGCTGGGTGCGCCAGGCCGATGCCACACTCACCGACCAAAGCCCCCTCATCATCCCGCCCGGTGCCGGCCTGTTTGTCCGCAAAATCGGCGCCACCGCTGAAATCCTGCTCACCGGCGTCCTGCGTGAGAATGCCTTCGTTCTGCCATCACCGGCCGGCATCACGCTCATCGCATCGGGCTGGCCCGCCGACCAGTCGCCCGCCTCCCGCGCCATGCTCCTCAGTGACGGCTTCACCGGTGCCAATGCCTCCTCAAACGCCGATCAGTTCATGCGCTGGGCACCCGACCTCAATCCCGCATCCGCCGAAGGCTTCCTCAGCCACTATCTCCTCAAGACCGCCACGCTCCAATACTGGACTCCCATGGGCAACGCCACCCTGCCAAACGAAAACAACACCCTTCTCTTCCCCCGCCATCAGGCCGCCTTCATAAAGCTCAAGAACGCGCAGCCAAACTGGACACTCCCATCGCCCTGGCAGCCCTGAAGGCGACCTGTTGCTCAGGCCGAGTCGGCCACCCGCCTGCGGACAGGCATGACGCAAATGATGATTCGATGCATCGGAGAATCGTCCGACAGCGCTCTTGTCACGACGGCAGTTCATATCCTATGCTGAACCAGCACTTATGAAGCTTCCCTCGGACAGCAGCTTGAGCCGGAAAGACTTTCTCAGACTCACGACGGGGATTTTGTCAGGCTTGGGCATACCCGGTGTCACCTCGGCGGCGGATGCTGGGCGGGCGGAGCCTCTGGGTGAGCATTACCTCACTCAAGGGCTTACGGCGATGGCGCGGGCTCAGACATGGTTTGATGCTCACTGGGGAGCGGGCATTCTCGCCGGGTATTACCTGTGCCGGGATCATCCGCTGGATGCGGCAACCGTGGCGGGTATCCGACAACAGATGGACACGGTACTAAAGGTGCGGGCAGAGCAGTTCTCTCCGATGAAGGAAGGAGCAGTGGAGGAAAAGCACATCGCAGAGGTGACGGAGGCTCTGCGCCCAGCGATGCAGGGCGGGCTGCGGGCGCACGGTCACGCGGTGATCTTCGCGGCCCTGGCCACCCGCGCGCTGCGCGATGCACCACAAATGGCGAGGGCGGTCATCACCGAGCCGCTGTGCGGCCTGAGCAGGCAGATCGTGAAATTGAAGCCGCAAAAGCCAGCTCCTGGCGCTCAAGGATACGTCGGCACGCAGGCCATGATCGAGGCCACCTTCGACAGTATCGCCCGATTCCAGAGTCTGCTGGGCCATCCCGAGATACGACGTCCCAATTTTACCCACATGATCACGCACACCGAAGCGCTCATGAGCTTGGAGCAGATGGGCTTTGCCAACTTGGCCCGCGCCGGGCATGCGGGCCACCGCGCACACATCAGCGCCCCGGTGCCAACCGTCCCTGGCACAGCCGCCACGGGCGACCATCAACGGGTTCTGGAGAGCGTCATGAACGGAAGCTTCTGGTCCGACGCCGCGAACAAGGCCCGCTGGCAGGAACGGTGGAATGAAACCTCGAATCCCAACGGCGACTGGATCGCCTCCGGTCATCTCTTCAAAGTGCTCTACAGCTACCATCGCTTGATGAGCCGGGTGGGTGATCCCGATAAGGTCAAAATCTGCACCGCAATCCTGTTGGAACGCTATCTGAACCCGGCGGTGCGAGGAGGCTGAGTTCAACCGAAAGCCGGGGAAACCGGATGTCGATGGATGCGGATCAACGGGAATGAAGCACCGCCAGAAGGTCGAAGCGGCGCGGGGTGCAACTCTCGGACGCGCATCAGATGTGCGCCCGGTCCAGTCCTGCCGTGCCCTGCATTTCCCCTTTTCACAGCCACGGAACCCAGGAACGTCATCTTGATGGGAGCCGCCCGGTACGGAGCCGCACGCCGGGTAGTGCGGGTGGGCTGCCGGGCGCAATCCCGTCACCTCGACTCGATTCGGTCTCCGATCTCTTTTGCGGATGTGCGTGCCCCATCATTTCCTCGGTGGAGAACATGGAGGCAGAAGCGGTCCATTTAGCACGCTTTGTATGAAGTCATGTTTTGCTTGTGTGTATGCCTTGCGATCATGCCGATAGGCTGCAAGTGCTTGCTGCTTGAGCTTCTCATATGCGAGTCGAACTTGTGGCTGATTCCGAAGCGCATCCCTGAATTTCAAGTAGTTGTCCCATTCGACGCCAGAAACGGCGACCACATGAAGATAATATGTGCGGCTCTCATCCGGTCCTTTCGCAAAGAAATGGTCATTCCTTCCTTCTCTGTCGCCCCAGTAAGTGTAGCCATGGCGATCAAGAATCTCAGGCCATGGCTCAATGTCCTCGAAAGATCCAACCAAGATCGCGATGTCAATGACAGGCTTGGCAGACAAATCGGCGACGGCCGTACTGCCAATGTGTTCGATTGCCAGCAGAGATGTTCCAAGAACTTCCCTGAGAAGGCGCTTTTCCTCCTCAAACAACAATGACCATTCGTGCTGGTGCGCAGCCAAAACAACCTCACCGCGTTTCAAGCCGAGAATCATGCTTCTGTGGCCGAGACGGCTAATTTGTAGTGACGGCGAACGCAAGCCTGTGCAGACACGACAGACGGCTGCGAACTGTTGCCACCAGCGCTTCCTTCGCCCTTGGTTCGCCGATCATTTGCTCTGGAGGGGAATCATGTGGAGTGGCCGACAGTGTTGCGGCCTATCTTCAAGAAAGCAGCGACTCAGGCAATGCAATTCCCCAAAACTCCGCCTGAAATCTCGCAAGTATCTCAGGATGTGAAATCAAAGCACTCTCGGCTGCCTGAACGCTGGCTACTGTACGGCCTTTGCTGATGGATGGATCCGCCTGCACACTCCAACAGCAGGCAGGGATCAAGCCCTGATGAGACACGCCCGATGGCATCATCCCTCTCGACGATGGCTGGCGGCTCGATTCAGGACACCGGCTCGATCAGCCGCCCGCCGCGGACAAATCCTACTTGGCCGCGGGCGCTTCCGTGAGGATCGGCAGATCGAAAGACAGTCTGGCCACCTTGGCGTAGTCTCCCGGCTCGTTGAGCGTCACTTCACCTTTCACGCGATCTCCCGTGACCGTGGCTTTGCCATGCAGGATGGTTTGGTCGGGCTCGTTTTTCTTCGAGAAAACGGCGCCACCGCCGTCACCCACCAGATAACGAAGCGTGCCGTCTTCCTTGAAGGAGGCCTTCACATATGAAGGCCCGCCTTCCAGCGTCATCGTCTCCTCGGCGTTGGCCTTTGCCACCTGCTCAAACTGTTTCGGGGTCAGCGGCTTCACGGTCGCGATCACGATGACACGGGGCTCGTTGAAGGTCTTTCCCCGCAACGCGACCACACTGCCGTACACCGTCGGCCGACCCTGCACGCTGAGGCTGGCTTGAACCGATGTTTCCTGAGCGTGGCCGGACACCTCAGAGATCGAGAGGAGAAGCGCCACAAGAGCGACCACGCGAGAAGGTTGAAGGATCATGGCGCGGATTGGAGCGCCCGACCAAATCTTTGTCAACAGACCAAAGTCCGGTTGAGGCCTCTCATATTGCCAATGCGCAAAACAGTCCTCCACTCCCGTCGAATGTACAGTTCATCATGATTTCCCCCGATAAGCACGCGTGGCAACTTGCGTAGGTCGGATCGCCGTCATGTCCGAAACCCGATCGCCTTCCGCTCCGCCCCCCGCGTCCACGCGTCTCATGTCCGTGGATGCGTTGCGCGGGTTTGACATGCTGTGGATCGTCGGCGCGGGCGGGATCGTGACGGCGCTGGAGCAGATGAGCGCGAATCCGGTGACGACGCTGCTCGCCACGCAATTGAAGCATGTGGAGTGGGAGGGCTTCCGCTTCTACGACCTGATCTTTCCGCTGTTCCTGTTTATCGTCGGCGTGTCGCTCGTGTTCTCGCTCGACAAGGCACTCGCCCAGGGCGGTCGGGCGCAAGCGCTCGGGCGTGTGTTCCGCCGGGGTGCGCTGCTCTTCGCCGCGGGAGTCTTTTACTACGGTGGTGTGTCCAAACCGTGGCCGGAGGTGCAGCTCGGCGGAGTGCTGCAACGCATCGCAGCCTGTTACGTGCTTGCGGCGCTGATCTACACCTTTGTCCGTTCACCTCGAAAACTCGTCGCGGTGTGCGCGGTGTTGCTCGCGGGCTTCTGGGCGCTGGTGACCTGTGTTCCGGTGCCGGATTTCAAATTGGAGCGGCCGGTGGTGGAGGAGATCGCGCAGCGTATCGGCTCGGACTCTCATGCGGCCATCGCTGCCTCGGTGCCGGGACGCGTGCGCGGCTCGTACGAAGAGGGCCGGAATCTGGTGAACCACTTCGACTTCCTTTACCTGCCAGGCAAGAAGCCGCAGCACTATTACCTGAATGAAGGTCTGCTCTCCACGCTGCCCGCCATTGCGCTGCCGTTGTTCGGCGTGCTCGCGGGCATGTTGTTTAAGAACAGCTCGATCGATCCCGGGCGGAAGATCGTCTGGCTCGTCGGCACTGGGTTCGCCTGCATCGCGCTTGGGCTGCTATGGAGCCTGTCATTCCCTCTCATCAAGCGCATCTGGAGCTCGTCCTTCGTGCTCGTGGCCGGTGGCTGCAGCGCGCTGCTGATGGCGTTGTTCTACTGGCTGGTCGATGTGCGGCAGTGGCGTGGATGGTGCCGGCCGTTTGTGTGGATCGGTTGCAACGCGCTGACGATCTACCTCGCCTCGTCCATCATCGGCTTCCAGCCGCTCGCGGCCCGCTTCACCGGTGGCGATGTGCGGCAATTCTTCGACACGCATGTAGCAAACGGCTTCGGCAGTCTCGTCACGGCCTGCACGGGATTGATGCTCGTCATCCTGTTCGCCCGTTTCCTTTACCACCGTCAGATCTTCCTGCGGTTGTGAGGTGGGGGCATGCTCAGGGCCTGGTCTCTTTGCTGGTGATCTCTCCGGCGAAGACCCAGGGGATCGGGGTCACTCCGGGCAGACGCACCGGGCAGTCCGGCATCCTTGCAGGAAGGGATCGCTGGAATACTTCAAACGAGGATCAACTATCTGAACGCACGAGCACCCACTCCGCAGACAGCCCCATGCCCGAGCGCCCCCGAACGACGCCATTGATCCAAGTCACCCACCTGCAGGCCATCCACTTGCCGGAGGCTGGACTATGGCTCGACCCACCGGTGGCGAAGGACCGGGCGTTCGTCTCTCATGCGCACAGCGACCATGTGGCACGGAACCGGACGGCCATCTGCACTCCGCTCACGCGCGACCTGATGCTGAAGCGCGGCAGTGCGGGACGGCGCACGGAGTTCCTTACGCCAAATCCTGGAGAGGTGATGGAGCTGGATGGCTTCGCTCTGCGGCTGCTGCCGGCGGGGCATGTGATGGGATCGGCGATGTTGCACATCACGCGCCTGTGCGACGGGGCGGCCCTGCTTTACACAGGAGACTACAAACTGCGGCGCGGCATCACGGGCGAAGCGGCGGAGTTGCTGCCGGCGGACACCCTCGTCATGGAGACGACCTTCGGCCTGCCCCGATACAAGTTTCCGCCGGCGGTGGAAATCGCGGAGGCGATGGTCCGATTCGTGAACGAGGCCCTCGTCGCAGGCGGGACGCCGCTGCTTCTGGGCTACTCGCTGGGCAAGGCTCAGGAGATTCTCGGCGCGCTACGGTCGCTGCCTCACCCAGTAATGCTGCATCCGTCTGTTGCGGAGATGACCCGGCTGCTGGCTCCACATCTCGGCGCGCTCCCTGCATGCGCGCCTTTCGACGTGGCCCGTGCCGCCGGTCATGCAGTGATCCTGCCGCCGGGCGCACCTCAGATCGACGAGCTGCGGGAACGGGCCGCATGCCGTGTGGCCATGGTGAGCGGCTGGGGCCTCGATAAAGCGGCGAAATACCGATACCGCGTCGATGAAGTGTTTCCTCTGAGCGATCACGCGGACTATCCAGAGCTGATCGAGACGGTGGAGCGGGTGAAGCCCCGCCTGATCTACACCGTGCATGGATTCACGCGCGAATTCGCCTCCGACCTCCGACGTCTCGGCCACGATGCCAGGGCGCTCGGCCAGGAGGAGCAGCTCGATCTCTCATTGTGATTCCGGCCAAGCCTTGCTCCGCCTGTCCTCTGCCGGGCACACGCCGGCAGCAAACCGCCGGTTGAGCCGGCGGAATCCGTCCTCCCGTCACCGACATCGAAGCCGCCGGGCCGCAAGTTTTGCTACCGGCCGGCCAGCGAACTCTCAGGCAGTTGGAATGCGTTTTCGATCACATTCAGCCGCGGCAGTTCGCCATCGATCAGGAGCACCTCGACGATGTCGAAGCGGAACTTGATCTTCGGGCGGCCGAGCAGCCGCAGCCATTCCTGGGCTCCGCGCTGAATGAGCCGCTGCTTCTCGGGTGTCACGGCATCCGCAGGCCGGCCGAACGCGTCGCTCGTCCGGGTTTTCACCTCGCAAAACGCCAGCACGTTCCTGTGCCGGCAGACGATGTCCACCTCGCCGCCGCGCGGAGCACGGAAGTTCCGGTGCAGCACCTTGCGTCCGTTCCGTCGCAACCAGAGCTGGGCGAGGTTTTCACCCAGCAGGCCGAGTTCGGCGCGCGAGAGCGGCACGCCGCTACGCATCGAATGAAAAGTACGTCTGAGCGACTGGCTCGAACGACCGCCGATGAACCGGACAAGGGCCGTGACGCCGGAGCGCTTCAAGATGTCGTGGAGTACCGTAGCCTTTGTGTTCATCGAATCCGTACTCGGGGTGCTTCATCGCCAGTGCTCGCATGAGCCGGTCACGCGTGACCTTGGCGATCACGCTCGCGGCGGCAATCGAAAAGCTCAGCCCGTCGCCGCCCACCAGCGCCCGGTGATGCACGGGAAAGTCACGCACGGCCGTGCCGTCGATGAGCGCTGCATCCGGTTTCACCGGCAGTCCGTCCACCGCGCGCCGCATCGCCACCCAGGTGGCCTGCAGGATGTTGACGCGGTCGATCTCGTCCACCTCCACCATCACGCAGTTCCACAAGATGCGCCCGTCCGCCGTCAGATCGCCGTAGATTTCCTCCCGCTGCCGTTCGCTCAGCTTCTTTGAGTCGTTCAGCATCTTGTGGCGGAACTTCTCTGGCAGGATCACCGCCGCCGCACATACCGGTCCCGCGAGCGGTCCGCGCCCCACTTCATCCACTCCGGCGATGACCAGAAATCCGTCGGCACGGAGCGCGCGCTCGTATTTCATCGACGGGCGCAGAGCGGTGGAACTTCGGGGTTTCAAGCAGGACGATTGAAGGCGGGGCTTGGCGGAAAAGGACAGTCCGGATCGCGAGGGCGGCGGTGATCCCGCGCCATCTTACTCCCGCAGCAGATAGGCCGGCAGCCAGCCTTCCTCGCCGTCTTCGTTCCGGCACCAATGCCAGCCTTGCACCTCGCGCACGGAGGTGACCGGCTCGTCTTTGACCACGCTGAGATCCCGGGCGTGAAACGGCAGCCTCACCTCGGCCGTGCCGTCGTCTCCCGGGGTGAGAATATCTTCCGGCACGTAGCTCCCGCGGCCATTGATGGCCGTCACCCAGATCCAGCCCGGCCAGTCGGAATCACGGCGGCCGATGCGGACACGTTCTCCAGCCTGCAGCACAAGTGGAGCGCGGTCGATGACCTGGTAATCAGCGTTGGCGAGGAAAGTGCGTTCTGTCATGGCGCGAGCATAGGTGCCTTTCGCCGCCCGGCAACCAAACCGAAGGAACCTTCGCTGGCACTCGACGGCAGTCCGTGGACGGGCGATCCCCAGGTTCTTGCCATCCGGATCCAGCCTCAACGCAGCACGATCCGCCACTCCACACCCCAACCACCGCCCTGAACACCGAACACTGAGCACCGATCACGCACCACCCCGCCACATCGCCCCACAAGTCCGACACCTGTAGGATATTCCGCTCGACAAATCCGACAAGTGTCGGCAAACTCGCGGAATATGGCGAAAAAATCTCTTCCCCCACTCTCCGCCGCCGAGCAGGCGCTCATGGATTTGCTCTGGAAAAAGCATCCGGCAACCGTGCTGGAACTGCTCGATCTCGTGAACCAGGGCCGGACCGATCCGGTGACGCGGAACACGCTCCAGACGCAGCTCTCGCGCCTGGAGGCGAAGGGCTGGATCGTGCGGGATGATACGAGCCGCACGCACGCCTACGAACCGGCGGTCGCGGAGCATCGCGGCCGCACCAGCGTGCTCGCCGAGCTGAAGCGCCGCCTCTTCGGCGGCAGCGGGCTGGCGCTCGTCCGGTGCCTCGTGGAGAGCGGCGAGATCAGCGAGGCGGAGCTGGCCGAGCTGCGGAAACTGGTGCGCGCAAACGCCACCAAGAAGGGAGGCGCGTCATGAGTGCAGGCACGATTTCCCTGCTGAATTTCGCCATTCACAGCCTCGTGCTGGCTGCCGCAGGCTGGGTGATCACGCGCTTCTGCATTCGTGACGCAATGCGGCGCAGCATCGCGGCGAATCTGGCCCTGATCGTTACATTGTGCGGGGCCTTCGATGTTTCGTTCTGGCAGTATCCGCGCGAGACGAAACCTGTCCCGGTGGTAACGACGGTGCGCCACGCCTTCTCCGCCGACTGGCGGATCGTCGTGCCAGCGCAAACGACGGAGCCGCAGCCTATGGTAGTCACGCCGCCGCAGCGCTCCGCATGGGATGTGAATGTGATCGCAAGCTGGCTGCGCTGGACTTTCTGGAGCGTCGCGGCGGCGCTGCTCACATGGCATCTGGCGCAAAGCGTGCGTGTGCAGCGCTGGGCGTGGCGGCTGCGGTTTCCGTCGCGCGCGGAATACGACGCGCTGCCGCACGACGTGCGCTGCGAGCGGTTGCGTGTCTTCGATGGCGCGGGCACGCCGTGTGTCGCGGGCCTGTTCAAACCTGTGATCGCAGTACCGGCGTCGGCATTTCAAACACTCACGGCGCGCGAGTGGCGCTGGCTGATGCGGCACGAGGAAGAGCATCTGCGCTGCAACGATACCGTCGCGGCGTTTCTACATGGTATCATCCGCGCACTGGCGTGGTGGAATCCGTTTGTCCACGCGCTGATCGAGAGCTTCGCGCGCGCTCGCGAGGAGGTGTGCGATGCGGCGGCGGTGCGCGGTGAGGGCGACAGCGGAGCTTACGCGGAGTTTCTTCTTGGCTGGGCGAATCAACCTCGGCTGCAAACTTCGGGCGTGATGCCCATCGCGCAATCGCGTCCCGCACGCCGGCTGCGCTCGCGGCTGGTGGCGCTGATGGAGGCGCGCGGTGTGAGGCAGCGTCTGGGCGCGCTCTTTGTGCTGGCTTGCGCGGCGCTTGCATTGCTGGGTCCGGTGCTCGTGTCGTCCATCGGCATCGCGACGAGTGCGGTGGCGCAGGGGCCTGCGGCGGTGAAGGCGGAGGGCGGGCAGATGTTCACGCGCATCTACAAAGTGCCGCCAGATTTTGCGAAGGATGCGAAAGACGCGAAGTCATGGCTGGTGGAGCGCGGGGTGAGCTTTCCTGATGGCGCTGCCTCAGTGCTGAGCCGCGCGGCTTCGCAGCTCATCGTGAAGAACACGAAGGCAAACTTGGAGAAAGTCGAGAAACTGGTCGCCGCTGGGTCGGTGATCGCGCCGCAAGTCTATGTGACGAGCAAGATCATCGTGGCTGACAAGTTTTTTGGCGAGCACGGGAAGGTTTTGTCGAAACCGAAGGTCCAGGAGATTCTGAGATCAGCCGCTGAGGCCGTGGTCGTTGCAAACAGAGTGTCCGGCTCCGACGGCATCGCGGTCACGAAGCTTCCCAGCATAACGACCAAGATGGCGCAGCGCGCGACGGTGGAGATGATCCGCGAAGGGCCGCCGAGTGATCCGCCCAAGTTTGCCGGGACAATAATCGAAATCGGCACACTGCCGAAGAAGAACGGTCGCATCGAGGCGAGCATCAATCCCGCCTTTGGGACGGATGATGGCAAGCGCTTGCTAGACACGCGCGATATTTCGAAAGTGGACTGGAGCCATGTCATCATTCTGGCCACGGAGGCGCGCGCCGAGATCGTGTCAGGGGATACTCTCGTGGCGCATCTCAAGGTGGGAATACAACACATCACCACGCTGGTGACCATGATGGCTTTGGCACCGAACGGCGAGCCGGCTCCCGGAGGATTCGGCGAGAAGATCAGCCTGGTGTCTGCTGATGAGCTGGAGAAAAACAAAACCGACCTGCAATCTCCGCGCGATTTTGAGATCATCGCCAAACAAGTGGAGGAGAGAAACGCGGCAGCGGAGCGCAGGCGGATTTATCTCACCGCGAAGGTGGTGGATGCGACGCAGCCGAAAGACAGCGGGCTTGGCTTTGACTGGTTGCTTGATAGTGCCTTTGGTATTCCTTCCGTCGCATCATCCGGGAACGCGGTGCCGGCAGAGAAACCGAAAGCTCAAGCCCTCCCGCCACCGGGCATTATCGCGCTGGCTGGTGTCATGACCGATCCGCAATTCCAAGTGGTGATCCGTGCGCTGCTCCAGCGCAAAGACGCGACAATGGCGTCTCTGCCAAGCGCAACCGTGAAGCCGGAGGTGGCACACACGTTTGTGATACCGAAAGAGCTGGAGAGTTTGGGACTCATCGTCAAGCCCGTCATCAGTGCCGATGGCTACACTCTCGATCTCAACATCAGCGCATCATCGGCTCCTGGTGGCGACGCGCCGAGGAAGGTCAACACAGCAGTGACGATCTGGGACGGCCACACGGTCGTGCTCGGTGGACTGATGAGCGAGGACGAGAAGGGCAAGCACTCGCGGCTCATTTTCATCACGGCGAAGATCATCGATTCGAGCGGAGCGCCCCTGAGCAAGCAAACGCGGTGAGGGAAACACATGGGCTTGACCGCCGCATGGCGTGCTGTCTCGTGGCCTGCCCATGCCCGAGATCCTCTCCACCAGCCTCTTCCGCGAAGTGTGCGATGCCGTGTTCTTCCGTGTGCTGGGCGGGCGCAATGGGCCGGCTTACATCGACATGCTCGATGCGCTGGATCGCGAGTGCGAGGAGCAGCCGGACGGGCTGGATCGCGCGGAGGCCGTCGAGATCGCGCGATCAGACACTGGTCGTGTCGGCCAAAAGGGAGGGATCAAATGAACGGCCCTCTCCTCAGCGCCCGTCTCAGTCGCAGCGTTTCGGTCGATTTTTTTCGCCCGCTGGCCCGGCCTTCCGCGCCGGTGTATGTGGACTGCGCCGACAGGCTGATCGAGGAGGCGGGCGAGGCCGGACGACTCTCGCAGCGGGAGACGACGGAGATCATCAAAGAGGTCATCGCGCGGCATCCGCTTTCGTTGCTGGCCGAGGACGAAGGTGCTGCGCTGCGCGATGCGCGGCAGCGCGCGGGTCAGTTTTTCAATCGCCTCATCGCTGCCGGCTGGCTGGAAGATCAGACGCTGGGCTTGCATGAACGCTGGGCCGTCGTCACGCCAGGGCTGCGACCGCTCATGCGCATGCTGCGCGACCTCGCCGAGGATCGCGTGGCGGAGCTGAAAACATTTGCCGACACCCTGCGCGGCCTTTGCCAGACGCTGGAGGAGCGCGGCGTGCTCGATCCCCAGATCCATCAACCCGACGAACTGCGCTCCACCATCACCGACCTCTCGCAGCGTCTCGAACGCGCCATCGAGCAACTCCACGCGGTGGAAAAAATCGTCACCAGCTTCGAGCAGCGCCAAAGACAGACCACGACCGCCGCCGACACGCTGAATCTGCTCTACGAGGAGTTCGGCCAGGGCCAGCACATGGTCTGCTACGATGCCTTGCGTCGGGGCGGATTGCTCACGCGCATCGAGAACGCTCGCAGCGCCATCTCCGAGCGTCACGACGACCCGCTCATGCGCGAGCGTCTCGCCGAAGGACTGCGCGAGCACTACGGCTACGACAACTCGGAGTCCTACGATCAGGCGGTCACGATGCTCACCAAGCTCGAACGTGATCTCGGCGGCCTGAAACGGCGCGCGGAGGCCATCGATCTGCGCATGGCCGCCTTCAACCGCCTCAGCCAGCAGCGTTATCGCTACCAGACCGAGCTGCGCGGCCGGCGACCGGAGATCATCAAAGCCTACTGCGACGCGATCAACGCCGCACGCGCCGGCGGTCGCTTTTCCGAGTTTGCAGGCCAGCCTGCCGATTTCTCGCCCCGCTGTGTCGAGACACGCTTCTTCTTCGGCACCGAGTCGCTCTACAAACCGCGCCGCACCAAGTCGCCCGTCGATCTCACGTTCGGTGAGAGTGGTGCCTCAAAACAAAGCGAAGATGACGTGCTCGCCGCTTGGAAAGAGCGCCAGCGCCTGGCCCTCACACCGCAACGTGCCGCGCGCCTCGTCGCGAAGCTGCTGCCCGCCAAAGGCCGCTCGACGAGCACCGAAGACATCACCTTGGAGACCACCGACGATCTGCTCGATCTCCTCGCCGTCGTCGCCTACGAGCACGCGCCCGCCCTCGCTGGCAAACGCATCCGCTGGAATGTCGATGGCCTCCGCCGTCGAAACGGCCTGGAGCCACATGTTCTCGAGCACGATGAGATCGCTGAACACCGCGTGGAGCGGTTTGCGATCACACGAGAGGGGTGATGCCGTTCGAAGCTTGGCAAGATGCTCCTCTGGAATAATATCTCACCATGCAGTTCATCCAGAGTCCGCCAGAACTTCATCCGCTCATGGACGCCATTCGTCGTGATCGCGTGATCAGGGCGCGGAGGCAAACTCCCGAGGAGCGCTTCGCGGAGGCGATGGAGATGACCGACTTCGCTTTCGAGGTGATGGAGGCATCGGTAAAGGATTCCCATCCAGGTGCGGATGACGAAACGGTGACTCGCATTTTGCGGGATCGGCTGGCCCGTCTCCGGAAACGTGAAGACAGGGGAATCTTCGTCCCATTGGAGAAGCCCGAATGAAGCAAAGCGAACTGGTAGCCTTCGTCCTGGAAGCAGCGGATCGCGCCGCCGTATCCTGCATGGTGGGAGGCTCCGTGGCCTGCATGAATTACATGATTCCTCGGGCCACGAAAGACTTCGATCTGGTGATTCAGATTCAAGAGCCGCAGTTCACCGCTTTTCTCCAGGAAGTGGATTCGCAGTTTCAGTTGGACCCGCAGGTGTATATCGAAACGCTGACAGGCACGAAACGCTACATCCTGAAACATCGCACGACGGCGTTTGATGTGGAGCTTTTCATTCTCAGCGAGGATCCACACCACCTCTCCATGTGGAGCCGGAAGCGGCTTCGTCGGCAGGTTTTCTGCACGCGCGATGCCTGGACGGCAACAGCCGAGGACATGATCATCCAAAAACTGCGCTGGGCGCGTCCGCAGGATCTTGTGGACGCCGACAGCATGATCGTCGTGCAAGGCGATGAACTCGACTGGCCATACATCGAGCACTGGTGTGATCTGCATGGCACCCGTGACAGGTTGGAAAAAATTCGGGCGGACATTCCTCCGGTGACTTGAGAAGTGACGGCTGAAAGTTGCAGGTTGCTCCACTGGTGAGCCTTTCATGTTGCCACACATCTTCTCTGTTCTACCTCTCACGGCCCATGTCTGTCTCCACCTCCGATCCTCTCTGGCCGCGCTCCTTTTGGAGTGATGTGCCTGATGGCGACCGCGCTGCGCTGCGCGAGGTGCTGGCGGAGTTGCTGGGGCGTGGCGTGTTGCTGGGCGATGAGGGCAGCGGTCGTGAGTTGTATCTGCTGGCGCGCGATCACTACCGCACGCATGTGGAGGACTACCTCGCGCCGCTGGCGCTAGAGTTGATCATCGATGAAGAACACTCGCTGCTCCAGGCACGGCCGCGCACCGAGTCGTGCTTGTTGCTCGGTCGCTTCGACAAGGACGAGACGCTCGCGCTGCTGGCCCTGTGGAGGCTCTACGATGATGAAATCAGCACCGGCAGCCAGGAGGCGGTGATTGTCACCGTCGATCAGTTGTGGGCCGCGCTGAAGGTATACTTCGACAAAGTCGCCACGCCGGAGAAATCGCAGATCGAAGCCTGCCTCGCGCGGTTGCGCCGTCATCGCCTCATCCGCACGCTGAAGCCCGAAGGCATGACGCAGGCTGGCGAGATGCAGATTGAGATCCTGCCGAGCCTCGCACGGGTGATTCCCTTTGATGACATCGCTGCCTGGCAGGCGCGGGTAGAGCAGTTTCAGCCGCCGAAGGATGGCGCGGATGCCGGGGAGGTGCTGGCATGAGTCATTCACGCATCACCTTGAGCCGCATCCTTGCGGTGAACTGGTATGGCTACCGCCAGTTCATCGATGTGGCCGGCCTCTCGCTGATCACGGGCGCAAACGGCAGCGGGAAGAGCGCGCTGCTCGACCTCATTCAGTTTGTCCTGCTCGGTGAACAGCAGAGCCGCTTCAACAAAGCAGCAGCCGGCGCTGGCAGCGGCCGCTCTTTGCGTGGCTACTGTCTTTGCGACACGAACACCGTCGGTCGTGATGGCGCGGAACGCTACCTGCGACCGAGCAGCGTCACGCTCGCTGGCCTTGAGTTCACCTGGCCGCTTCAATCCGGCGAGACCGAGCCGCGTCGCGAGACGTGGGGCGCGCGCATTGAATACGAAAGCCCGACGGCCAAGCCCTCCACGATCTGGTTTCGCGCGGGCCGTCGCCTTGCGTGGCAGGATTTCCTCAACAACGAAGCCGGGCCGCAGGCGATGCAGTTCATGCCCGAAGACGAGTTCCGCACGCGCGTAAAACGCGAACTCGACGGCGACGTGTGGGACCGGCAGAAGGCTTACCTCGATGAGATGGCCATGCGCAGTCATCTTGGCTTTGATCCCGAACAAATGGGCAAGACGCTTCCGCGCGCGATGGCCTTCGAGCCGGAGAGCAACTTCGAGAAGTTCGTGCGCGAGTTTCTTCTCGAACCCGGCATGCCCGACGTGAAGGCCGTGAAAGCCAGCGTCGATGCGCATCGCCGCGCTCAGGAGAGACTGGAGAAAATGCACGATCAGCTCGGGCGGCTGAAGCGCATCTCCACGCATCATCAGGATTGGGTCACGTCAAAGCGTGAGTCCGCGCTCTACTCGCATCTCAGCGAGGCATTGAAACACGAGGAGGCGCTGGAGAATCTGAACCGCCGACGCACGACGCTTGAAGACCGCCGCGTCGAACACGCCGACAACGTGGAAGCACACGAGCAGGCCATGGAAGAGCGCGAGCGCCTTCGCCACGCCGTCGAGGCCGCGCGCGCTTCACTCGGAGACAAGGCACTCAAGCTAGAAGAAAACGACCGTCGTCGTCGCGAGACGGAAAAGGAGATCTCCAGGCTCGATGCCGCCGCCACCAGTCTCCGAGATGTTTTGCGCAATCACCTGCGCCGCTGGCAGGACTGGACGCTCCACGCATCGCGGCTTGGCCTGAATGTTCTCGAGAGCGCTTCAGCCGGCATTTCTGGCATGAAGAGCGCGGATGAGAATCGTGCGCTGGCCGCTGCGCGCGAGATGCCGGCGGTGTACATCCAGCTGCGCGACGAAGCGATGGAAGCGCTCCGTCCCGTCGAAGCACGGCTCGCCGAGCACGAGGTGCGGAAGGCAGCTCTGCAAAAGGATCTCGGCCACCTACGCGAGGGACAGGCATCGCCCGCGCCGCTTTTGAATGCGCTGCTCGCCCGCGGCCAGAAGGCGGTGGCCCTTGGCCGGGTGGTGGAGGTGAAGCCCGCCGCCGAGAAATGGTGGCCGCTGCTGGAGGCAATGCTCGGCGTTCATCGCCGTGCCATCCTGCCGGAAGATTTTCGCGCGGCGTGGGATCAGGCGCAGCAACATCCGAGCACCGCCGAGCCGCTGATTCATCCTGACGAACTCCGCAAGACGGCGTTTACCAAAGTCGAGAAGGGCTCGCTGCGCGACATGCTCGAGACGAAGCACGAGGCAGCCGGCCGTTTCCTCGATCATCTGCTCGGCGGCATTGTGGGCGTGAACAAAGCCTCGCAGCTCGACAAACACGAGCGCGCGCTGTCGCTCGACGGCTGGTTCAAGGATCCGCCGCGTCGCATCAAGCTCACGCCGGAGAAAGAATTCACGCTCGGCGAGGAAGGTCTCCGTCGGCTCCGTGATCTGCGCGAGGGCGAACTGCGCGACACCGAAGCCGTGATCGAAGAAGTCCGGCGAGATTGCGAAGACCTGCGAGCATTCATCAATCGGGGTCGCGAATGGCGGCTCGATCACTTCACCGCGCCCGAAGGCAGCGACGAGGTTCATCTTTTGCCGAAGCTCCGCAAGGAACTCGGCGAGCTTCAGGCCACATGGGAGCTGCTCGCGACACCCGACAACGTGAAGGCGATGGAGAATCTGCGCGTGCAAAACGCGACGCTGGAAGGCATTCACGAGCGCATCGGCAGTCTCAAGACGGCGATCACTGCCTTCACCGTCGAGCAGGCGCGACTCGAAGAAGCCATCAGCGAGGATGTTTTTCAGGAGGAGCAAACTCGCATCGCGCGACAGACTTCGCGGGCGCTCGTGCTGGGGGTTTCTGACGATGAAATCACCGCGCGCATCGACGCTGAACGTCAAAAATCAACGAGCTGGCGCAAGTCCATCGAGATGGCCGCCACGCTGGCTGTGCAGCTCGAAACCCGCGCACAGGAAGCGCGCCGTCTGCGTGACGAACAGCGCCGCGAGCTTGTGACTGTTCACGCCGATCTCAGCGACGCTCTCGACTCTGATGCGGAGGACAACGCCGCCTTTGACCAGCGCCGCGAGGATCTCGAAACGCATGAGCTTGAGCGCTTCAAGACCGCCGCCGATGAGGCCCGCAAGGAGTGGGAGGACCGCCTCCAGCATCAGGTGCTCGACGTGCTCCGCGAAAAGCTCAGCGAGGCCGATCGCACAAAGCGCGAGCTGAACCGCGCGATGGATCACGAGATCGGCGGCTGGCGCTACCAGCTTACCAGCCGCGCCGACAAGGCGCACACGGCGATCTGGACGCTCGTCGATAAAGGCCTGCCGGCCGGAGCCGAGATGGAGCTTTTCAATGCTGCAGGACGCGAAGACATCGAGCGCGCCAAGGCCGAACTCATGGCGGCCATCGACGCCGCCGACAATCCCGAGGACAAGCGCCATCAGCGCATGCTCGACTACCGCTACTACCACCACTGGGACATCGAGGCGAAGCCCGCCGGTCGTGGTGATGCCGCTGCCATCAGCCTGAACAAGAGCGCGAAAAAACAGAGCGGCGGTGAAAACCAGGCGCCGTTCTTTGTCGCCACGCTCGCCGCCTTCCGTCGTGTGTATGATCTCGGCCGCCGGGATGCGCAGCAGAATCTGGGGCTCGTCGTAATGGACGAGGCATTCAGCAAGCTCAGCGGCGACCGCATCGACGACTGCCTCGCCCTTGCCCGCAACTTCGGCCTCCAACTCATCATGGCCTTCCCCGAAGACCGCCTCCCCACGATGTTCCAGCACGCCGACACCGTTGTGCAGTGTCGAGTCGAGCGCAGCTACGACGAAGAGACGGAGCAGGTGAAGAATATCGAGAACTGGGTCGTCCGCGTCGAGGGCAGCAGGCTTGCGGAGCTGATGGAGTGAAAAAGTAGTGCTGGGCTTCAGCTCGATGCCGTTGGGAAACACATCAGATGTGAGGACAGCGGGCATCCGGAGGCGAACGGTCTCATTCCCCCTCACCCCAGCCCTCTCCCCGTGGGAGAGGGAGACGGTGGCGCTGCCGCGCCAGGAACAAGCGAGCTTCGCAAGATCGAGCGGCAGCTCGCTCTTCTCCCTCTCCCATTGGGAGAGGGCTGGGGTGAGGGGGTGGTTTTTCGTTTGCTGTGAGCGTTGGCGTTCGCTCGTCAATTGTTGTTCAAGGGCATTCAGCCTGAGCCCGTACAGGTCTTGCAGCGCGGATTGTCGGTGGATCAGTCAGCGACGTTTTCACAAGCTAAAGCTCATGACCACTTTGCTTCGCCCTCTTGTCCGCCACTAATTCTTCGGCACGATGAGCCATGCGCTGGCTGCAAACGCTTCACGAGCAATGGATGTCCGCCCGGAAACGGCGTGTGGCGGCGGCGGTGCGGCCGTTTCACCGGGATTGGGAAGGGTTGCTCGATGACGCCGGAGTGAAAACGGCGGAGGACCGACAGGCCGCGCAACGAGAGGCGGCGAACTCACCACTCAAGTTGATCCCATTCAAGAAGAAGCCTCGCTTCATCGACAAGATCGAAGTGCCGCTCGAGTCAGAGGCGTGGCTTCACGGTCAGTTCGGCACTCAAACCGGCGCGGAAGCACAGGCGAAGGCGCTCTCGGTCGTCAAGCGCTGGGCCGCGCAACCTCATCCGTTGCTATCCGAGGTTTGGTCAGCGCTGTGCAGGCGTTTGGAAGCCGAGTTCGCCATTCCACGAGCGGTGGAGCCATTCCGCTGGCTGGAGTCGGAGCGCGTCGATGAGCTGCTAGGGCTCCTGTTTCAGCTCACCTCTCGCGAGTGGACGGAGGGCACGCTGATCCGTGATGCGAGCACTCAGCTCGCTCATCCTTCGAAGTATCTCGAATCGCAGCAGAGCTTCATCGAGCGCGGGCTGGAGCAGCTCTTTGGTCGCGAGACGCCGCTGGAGTCACTCGGCATTCAGACGAGCAACAGCGTCCTGCATTTCAGCGGACCGCTCACGCTGCACTTCGCAGATGGCACCGCACACGTCACCGATGCGCTTCGCTACGAGTCCACGCTGCCTGTGGCCGAGATCGAGCGCGCCGTGCGCATCACTACCACGGCAAAGCGTTTGCTGACTGTCGAGAACCGCAAGACGACCTTCCTCCAACTCGCCCGCGCGGATGCGAACCGCACCACGCTGATCGTCGCCACCTCGTTCCCGACTCAAGCCGTGCGCCGTCTCCTCGAAAAGCTCCCTAGCGACCTGCCGCATCATCACTTCGGAGACACCGATCCGGCCGGATTCCTCATCCTGCAAAAGCTGCGGCAAGCGAGTCCGCAACGGGTGAGTGCATTTCACATGCGGCATCGGTCATCGCCAAACTCGCCCGTGCTCACGCGGAGCGAACTGCGCGTCATCGAGCAACTTGTCGCCGATCCCGCGATGGAGGATTGTCATGCTCCTTTGCGCGTGATGTTCGAAACAGGACGGCGTGGTGACTTTGAGCAGGAATCCCTGGGGCCGCCGTCGGTCGGTGGCTGGCCCTTCTTTGAATGACCGAGTCTGCATTCGTCGTCCGGGCGATTGCCAGCGGCGCTCACGTTCGAGCAAATGTCTTGAGCGCCTCACGAACTTCAGGGCGGACTATCATGCCCGGTCGCCGCTCGTGAAGGATGCGGCAGGCTTCTTCGGCTGAGGAGGTACGGTTGGCGGCGAGAAGCCAGGCACCTGCGGCAGCAGCGGTGCGGGAGTAGCCGGCTTTGCAGTGGATGTAAACCTGTCCGTGCTGCCGCTCGCGCTCGATGAATCTGACCATCGCCTCCATCTGGTCCATCGACGGTGCGGTGAGATCTAGGATGGGAATGTTGAGGTAGCTGACTTTGTTGAAGGCCGCTGGGCGTTCGTATTCAGAGGTGAGGTCGAGCACGGCGGTGACGCCGCTTTCCACAAGGTTGCGCGCTTCGCTTTCGTCAGGCTGGCTGCCGATGATGACGTTGTCGGCAAGGGTGTCCCATGGTGCACTGCGTTTGCGATAATGGCGGCGCGACCACTCGTGACCGGCGCGGACGGGCCAGAAGAAGGTGCGCGTGAGCCGGTCGAGCTTTCCATCTCGCTTACCCCAAACATTGCTGCCGAGTCCGAAGTAGCCGATTGCGAGGGTGCCGAGCATGAACGCGGACCAGGTGATGACGATGCTCAGCGGCCAGCATTCTTTCGCGAGAAAAAGGCAGCCCATCGCTCCAGCGAGATAGCAGCAGCCGACGCGCACATTTTTCCCGGCGATGGCGAGACTCGATTGCGACGGAAAGGCTTGAAAGCACATCGCCGCCAGGAGAAAGCCACCGGCGACATCGGCAAGCTGATGCTGCCAAGTGAAGAGCGTGGAGAAGCCGATGAGGCTGAACCACACATGCGTGACGATACGCATGATACCGCCGGTCTTCGACACAAACAATGCAGCCAGAATCGTGCGCAGTGCAATGTGGAGGGACGGAAACAGATTGTGTGGCTTGTCGAACGAATAGAGCGACGCCATGAGCGGGGCGAACGGGCCGAACGGCTCGGGCCGGTGGAACTGCAACGTGAGCGGCATCACGACAAAGCAGATGCCGGCGACGATGATGGAGAGCGCGATGCGATTGCGCAGACAACGCAGCTCCACGTCATCGCGGCAGACGAACGGCGCGGCGACGAAAAACAAATCGACCGACCAGTACGGCACGATGAACCACGCGACGAACGGAATGTGCTGCTCCCACGCGAAGGCCCACGTCTGCACGTCGGTGCGCACCGAGCTGAGCGCGTTTGTGGTATGATAGACCACCATGAAGAGCAGTCCGAGCAACGCGCAGTCTCTGGCGGCGTTGAGTTTCATGCGTGGGTCGTGGAGGAACTCGCCAGAGTTCCGACGCTTTCGTTCTGGAGGGCGCGCGTCAGAGCGGGCGGGCGGAAGCCTGCGCGGCTGCCGCTACATGGCGCTTCAGTGCTTATCACGACTTCCTCCTCGCCACCGACACGGTGAAAATTCCCCACTTGTCCATGAGTTGCCCGGTCTTCTCGAATCCCGCTTCGCTCACAAGCTGATCCATTTCCATTTGTGTGCGACGCCGCATGATCCACGGCTGGCCTTCGCGATTCGTGAGCGCGCGGGCGATAAACTCGACCTGCGGGTGCCAGGGTTGGTTTGTGTAGATCAGGCAGCCGTCCGGCTCGATGGCATCGGCGAGGCCGAGCAGCGAGCGGCGGAGCGGCTCGTTCTCCGGATACAATTCGTAGAGTCCGGAGACGATGCCGATGGTCGGCCTTGGCGAAACCGCGGCGATTGACGAACGGTCGAATGCGTCGCCTTGCACGATGGTTGCATCGCGCACGCCGAGCGACTCGGCGAGCTGGCGGCCGGCCTCGACGTTTTCCGGTTTGTAGTCTCGCAGCACGGCGGTCGCAGGCACATGGGGCATTGCTTTCATCGTTTCGAGCACGTAGCGGCCGCAGCCGGTGGCGATGTCGAGAATGCGCACGGGTTTTCCTTCGGCGTGCAGCCGGGTGATGGTGTCGCGCAACGTCTGCTCGAGATTCTCGCGCCGGATGCGGATGCCGCGCCAGCCGATGCTGTTGATATAGTTCGCGTCGATCAAACGACCTAGCCAGGTGATGCCGCGCGGCTTGTTTTCATAGACGTAGTCGAGCGTGCGGCCGGAGTCGAAGCCGCTGGCCCAGCCGAGGAGGATGCCATCGCTCAGGCAGCCGAGCGTACGCATGATGAAGCGCTGGATGCCCCACCAAAATGGGCCGGGCTGGCGGAGGCGGTCGTACTCGTTGCGGGTGTAGCCCTGCTTGTCTCCGTTCGTGAGGTTCGGTGGCTCGAACGTGTCTGCGAAGCGTTCGATGGCGAACTCGCGAATCTTGTCGGTTACAACCTTGCGATTCTTCTCGTGAAACACGGCGTGATAAAAACCTGGCAGCATCTCGAATCGCTTCTTTTTGGACGACAGTCCCTCAAAAAATCGGCGCTGCGCGGAGTTCTTCACGATCCAGTCGGCTCCGGCGGCGAGCATCAGCGTGGGTGCAACGATCGCTCCCGCATCGGCGACGATGCGCTTCGAAGTGTCGAAGAGGTCGAGCAGGATGTTCACGGCGATCTGCTTGAAGATGGCCGGATCGGCATCGTAGCGCTTCTGCTCCTCGACATCGTGCGTGAGGAATTTGGACTTCACGTAGCTCTTCACATAGCCGGCGCCGAAAAGCCGCTGCTTCAGGCGCAGCAACGGGATGGCAAACGGAACGTAGAGCTTCACTTCAAACGCCGGTGCCGCGAGCACGAGCCCGCGGATGCGTGGGGCAAAGTCGTGCACCCACGTCACGGCGATCACCGCACCGACGCTGTGCGCCACCACGATCATGTCTTCCTGCGCGAAGCCATGCTCGCGCGTGACGTGCCGCACGAACCATTCGGCATCCCGCACTACGGCGCCCAGGTTTTCCGCCGATCCTCGCTCGCCCGGCGACTCTCCATGACCTCGCGCATCCCAGGCGAAAATGGCCACGTCATCAAGACCAAGTGCCTCGACCGTCTCCTGCCAGCGCGCAGAGTGTTCGTGACCGCGATGAAAAAGAACGAGAGCTTTTTTCGTCGGCATGGCGGGCAGCCAGGTGCGATAAAACAATCTGGCTCCATCCCAGGATTCAAAGGTGCCGGTTTGCGGATTCATGATTTTGGAAGTGGAATGGCGGGAGTTTCTGCCACAGACGACCAGAATCAATGCGCTCGTGATTGATAAATGCGATACGGCTATTGGAGAAGAGGTCAGTCCCCGTCCGCCGCGCTCATCGCTTTCGCGGCGATTACGGTCGTCGCTCCCGCGGCCAGCCGGCCGCTGTAGAGGTCGATGGCGCGCCTGGCGATGATGTCGATCACAGCCGGCTGTAGCGTGCGCGCGGCGATGTTTGAGACGGCCATGCCGGCCCATACGACGGGTGACTTGTAGCGCACCACCTGCCACACGGGCAGCATCCATTTGTACACGCGGTTCATCGACTGCACAGTGTCGTGCTTCACGATCTTGTGCGTCATCTCCCAAGTTTTCAGCGCTGTGCTCGCGCTCACGTCCACGAGGCGGCCGACGGCGCGCGTTTGCAGAAAATCCGCGAGGTCCATCGCGGCGAGATGGATGGCGCGCGTGAACTGGCTCAGGCCCGGCGCCAGAAGCGGCTCGGCGTGCTCTGGGTGATAATTCGCCGCGATCTCACGCACGAGCCGCGGCACTTCATCGACCAGCGGCGCGAGCCATTCGGGGTTTGGGTTCTTTGTCCAGCGCATCCGCTTTTTGCATGCGTCAATGGCGGCCTTCGCCCGCTCATCAGCCAGTCCGCACTCGGGATACACATAGCTCTCCACCGCGTGGCGCGCCGCCTTCAAGTCCGCCGCAAAGCGCAGCGCCTTCCACAGCACCCAAGTCGCCAGCCCCACGATGAAACCGGCGAGAAAAAAGAAGGCGTGGCCCCAAGTCATGTCACCACGCAACTCGCGCGGACTCGCCGTGTCAAGAGAGGCAGCCGCGCCAAATCTGCCATTCGACATCCGCCGCACACTCGCCATTAATCCGCGGCAATCCGGCATTCTACATTTTTCATTCCCGATCCCATGTCCTCCATCTTCGAAATGTTTTCACTTCAGGAAAAGACCGCCGTCGTCATCGGCGGCACGGGCGAGCTTTGCGGCGCGATCGCCGAGGGCTATGCGTCGGCCGGCGCGGAGGTCGTGATCGTCGGACGCGATGCGGCGAAGGCGGAGAAGCGGCTGGATACCATTCATTCCGCCGGTGGCCGAGGCTACTTCATCGCCGCGGACGTGGCTCACAAGGCGGACCTGCAGCTCCTGCTCGACGAAGTCATCGAACGCTCGGGCGGTTGCTGCATTCTCGTCAACGGCGCGGGCGTGAACTCGCCCACGCCCTTCCTCGACATCCCGGAGGACGAATACGACCGCATCATGAACATCAACACAAAGGCCGTGTTCCTCGCCTGCCAGGTGTTCGGAAAATACTTCGTCGAGCAGAAGATCGCCGCGTCGATCGTCAATCTCGGCTCGATGTCCGGTCTCACGCCGCTCTCGCGAGTCTTCACGTACTCGATGAGCAAGGCGGCCGTGCACAATCTCTCGAAGAACCTAGCGCGTGAGTGGGCGCCGCTCGGCATCCGCGTAAACACGCTCGTGCCCGGCTTCTTCCCTGCGGAGCAAAACAAGAAGGTGCTCGTGCCCGAGCGCGTGGCAAAGATCATGGCCCACACGCCGATGAACCGCTTCGGTGAGGCGAGCGAACTCGTCGCCGCCGCGCTGCTGCTCGCCGGCACCGGAGGCTCCTTCATCACCGGCCATGAAATGGTGGTGGACGGCGGCTACTCGGCGATGACGATTTAGAGGTCGGCCGGACTCGAATATCCCGACATCCAGGCGTGATGGCGGCGAGGACCACTCGCCACTTGTCCGGAGCTCCGCTTCCGAAAACCTGAACAAGATCCAAAATCATATGAGGCTCCACCATTCCGGCTTTCGACACGCCAGGAAAGTCTGGCGAGCAGCGGAGCAGTGCTCGCGGGCCACCTGTCGGCTGCCGCCCGGTTGTTGTCCGCTATTGCTGCAAAGAGGCCGGGCGGGCTGACGCCACACCCGGCCTACGGTGGGAGGCGTTGCGCTTATGAGGCGATCACTTTGCCAGTCTGCTGGCGGGCCATCATCGCCATTAGCGCTTCCATCATGCCGGCGCTGCCGTTGGCGCCGCTGACGAGGACGTCGGGGACGACGCGGAGGTTTTTGTCGGCGATGATTTGGAAGAGCTGGATGAGGGCATAGCTGTCGGAGCCGAGGGACTCGACACCGACGCGATAGGCTTCGGCCTTGGCCTGGCCGGTGGCGCGGATGGCGTCGGCTTCACCGGCGGCGCGGAGGCGCGTGGAGGTGGCTTCGCCTTCGGATTGCTTTACGGCGGAGGTGGCGTGGAGTTCGGCGATGCTCACGCCTTGCTCGGCTTTGACGACGTCGTTCTGGATGTCGGCGAGGGAGGTCTGGCGGACGAGCTGCTGGCGCTGCTTTTCGGCGGCTTCCTGCGTCTCATAGGTCTTGCGCTGCTCCTCGGCGATCTTGCGATCGGTCTGCGTCTTCATGAGCGACTCGGGCGGCGTGATATCGCCGATGAGCGTGTCGATGCCTTCGACATCGTGGTCGCGCAAAGCGGCGGCGATATGCTTGGCGGCATCGCTCTGGCGTTCGCTGCGTGCGTTGAGGAAGTCGAGCACGGTGTAGTCTTGCGCGGAATTGCGGAAGTAATTGCCGACGATGGGCTGCAGCACGTGGTCGATGAGATTTTGCAGCGATCCGGCGCGGCTGATGACCATGGGCGCGTTGTTCGCGCCGATGTGGATGATCTGCGACACGTCGAGATTGAACGCGAAGCCATCGCGTGAGCGCACGGTGATGGAGTTCAGCTTTTCGTCGAATTTGTGCGATTCGGTGCGGTTCGCCCAGTTCAGCACGATGTTCGTCGTGGGCACGAGTTCGACGCGCATGATGCGCGTATTGATCGGATGCTTTCCGGGCAGCAGCGGCGTGACCCACACGCCCTTGTGGCCGACGTTGACCAGGTCGCCGTGTTTGAAATCAGCGCCGCTCACGTCGATGTGCGCATCGCCGACATACGAGATCACCACGCCGACATGACCGATGGGGATTTCGATCATCGGCACCTGTTCGACGACGGCGAACCACGGATTCACGTTCCACTGGCCGCTGAGGAGGATTTGCTCCTGCAAACCACGGCGACCACCGGCATCGAGGAAGGCCTGCGCGTCCTGGAAGTTGTTGTGCGAGCCGACGATGGGGCCGGCCATTTCGCCTTGCTCGATGGGCTTGCCGTCGAGCGTGGTGACGATGCCCACGCGATCGGATTCAACGGCGAGGATTCGCATGTGATCGGGCTCGATGCCGTGCTCGTGCGAGTTCTCCGACGTGATGACGGTGAAGAGCGCGGGATTGATGCGATACGAGCCTGCGGTCAGCACGCCGAGTTGGCGGCCTTTTTCACCGCCGTTCTTCAAGAACGCACGCGCATCCTGGAAGTGCTCGCAATCGACGACGCGCCCGAGAATGCGGCTCGGTGGAATCGACGCACCAGCACGAGCGACGACGAGCGCCAGCTCGCCCTGCGGCACGCGAACGAGCGGCACGCGCTCGACAGCGTATTGCCAGATCCACAAACCAAAGTGCAGGCCCGGCGGCAGCGTCTCGGCCTGATAGCCTGCCTCGCCATTGAGCGCGATGATGTCGCCCGGCGGCAGGTTCTTCATGGCGAAGCGCTTGATGACGACGCCAATCTTGTTCTCGGGAATGTAAACGAACGAGACGAAATACAGCACGCAGGCTGTGATGAGGGGAAGCGAGATGAACCAGTATTGGAAGGTGAGTTGGAAGAGTGTTTTCATGGGAATGGAAGAGATGGGATGGAATTTTGGAATAGTGGAAGAATGGATGATGTGTTTGCGCGATGAGGCGCGGGGGTGGGGCGGATGGATCTGCATCCGCTGTGATGGGCGGGTGAGGTAGGGCTGCTGATCCTTCAGCAGCCGCGACGAAGCGAGTGATGATCGGACGCGTACTGTGACGTCGAAGCCACAGAGCGTCCGACGGCGCTCAGAGGACTGAGCGCCCCACCTCGGTGCTCCTATGGCGGCGTGACGAGCGCGTTCACCGCGTCGGCGAAGGTCTGGGGATCGTCGGGTGAGAGCACGGCAGTGCGTTTCTTCGTGCGCACGACGACGGTGCGATTGAGATCGTTCACATACGCTTTGTAGTGGCCGATCTGCTTGTTCCAGTAAAAGCCGGTGAAGGAGAAGAGGCCGCCGTTGCCGCATGTGCGGAGGCTTTTGCTCATCGCGTTCGGCACCACTTCGGCGGAGACGAGCGTGTCGCGCGTCAGCACGGTGTTCCACCAGAGACGGCGGATGAGGATGCCGCCATCGGTCACAACGTAGCCGCGAATGACGAACGGCAGGCAGATGAGGATGATGGCAAGCAAGCCACCCGTCGTTGCCGGATGCAGCCACCATTCCACTTTTGCAGCGCGCAGGATGAAGTAGTCGCTCACGGCAATGGCAGTGAACAGGACCACGACAAAGGTGGACATGCCTTTGAGCGATTTGCCCCACGGGGCGGCGAATTCTTTTGGAAATGAGGAGTTCATATTTGGAAAGTCGGAAGAAGGTTGGACTTGGAATGTGATTGAGGTCAGTCAGCGGTCAGCTCGACTCGTTTGCATTTCGGGCAGCGCCAGGCGTGGACGAAGCGGATGTCACGGGCGCCGAAGCTGAAGAACTTCAGCACCGTGGCCCAGCGTTTCACCGGCGGCTCTTTCGGCATCGGTGAATACCAGACGGATTGATTCACGAAGCCCTCAATCATCGGGGCGTCGCAACATTTGCAGTTCATGGATGTGGTCTCTCGGTGGCCACCTGCGGGCGGTTTCCCGTCCGCACATGGCGCGGTTGTCTGGGGAGACCGTGGTCCCGCCGCACTCGCGACGGGCAGAGGATCGCCCTCCCAATGTCGCCTGCGAGGTTAGCTGTCGGGCTGGGTCTTGGAAGTGACCTGATCGGCGGTTGCCCGCTTCTCTACGCCCCGTCCATATCCTTGCGGACCTGGATGTTGGGTCCCCCGTGCCACCGCTCAGGAAGGAGCGATGACTTCGGCTGCGGCAGGAGTTACGCATCGGGAATGCGGAACGTCAAATCGAGCATCGTCGGCGACAGACGATTGAGTGCCTTGACAGATTTGGCGGCTTTTCGACGCGGTATTTATCCTGTATTCAAGTCAGATGCACTCCATCCACATCACGGCGGCACTGACATCGCTCATCGCGGCGGTGGTGTTTGGCTTGGTGATCCACCGGATGAAGATGCAGGCGAATGAGCGGCTGGTGTGGCTCGCGGCTTTGATCGCGCTGCCGTTGCAGCCGCTCGCGTTTTATTTCGTGCGCGTGCCGCTGGATCACTGGCTCGTGTCACACGTCGGAGCGGGATCGCGTGCTTACGCGTGGCTCGTCACGCTCTACGCGCCGCTCACAGAGGAAGCAGCGAAGTTAGTGCCGCTGCTCGTGCCGGCGATTTTGCGCGACATCCGGCGCGAGAACGTCGCGCGCTTTGCCCTCGCCATTGGCCTGGGGTTTGCGATCGGCGAGATGTGGTTCATTGCGGATCGTATCGCGCGCGTGCCGCAATTCGCGGGGGTGCCGATTTTTCAGTTCGGCGGATACATGAACGAGCGGCTGATGACGTGTATGTTTCACAGCGCGTTTGTGAGTCTGTCGCTGCTCGGCTTGCGCCGAAATCTCGCGCTCGGTTTCGCCGGTGCCGTGGCGTTGCACTGGCTGGGGAACTTCCCCATCTCGCTGATGAACTGGAACGTCGGCGGCTTCGGCAAGGCGAACTGGTCAATCATCATCCAGCTTTTTCTCGTGTTCTATCTGGTCGGGGCGATGGCGTGGCTATGGCGACTAGCGTTCGGTTTTGGATCGCTGAAGCGAATGCTCTATGGGCGTCGCCAATGCCCTGCGTGCGGCAGCGAATACGATCCGTCGTTTTTTGCGGTCAACGCCGGAACGAAGCGCTACGAGCGCTGTCCGCACTGCAAGCGATGGCAATGGACGACGCCGGCCGTGAACGAGTCGACGGCCAGCGGGCCAGATGTCCGGCAGTGAGGTCTGATCTCCGGCAAAAAGGGTTGTTGGCGAAACGTGTTAGCTGTGAAATCATCGCCGCCACTTCACTCATGAAAGCCTGTCACCTGTTCGCTCTCTCGCTGCTCGGTCTTGTCTCGATCGCTCATGCCGATCTGTCGTCTTCGATCGAAAAACTGCGCGCGGTGGATCGCGAGGGGAAGGGCAATGCGGAGGCGACGGCGGCGTGGAAGGAGATCGCGAAGAGTGATGCGGGGGCTTTGACACAAATCCTCGCGGGGATGAATGGGGCGAATCCGCTGGCGGAGAACTGGCTGCGTGTGGCGGCGGGTGTGGTGGCGGAGAAGGCGGCGAAAGGAAATGGCATTTCCGTGGACAGTCTCGTGGCGTTTTTGCAGGACACGAAGAATGCGCCCGCGCCGCGTGTGCTGGCGTTTGATCTAATCCGCAAGAGCAAGCCGGAGGAATCCGAGAAGCTGGCGATGAGTTTGCTGGGCGATCCGAGTTCGGAGCTGCGGCGGTATCCGGTGACGAAGCTGATCGAAGAGGCGGAAGCGGCGCTGTCGGCGGGCAAGAAGGACGCGGCGGGTGACACGTATCAAAAGGCGCTCGTCGCCGCGCGTGATGAGGATCAGATCAAGAGCATCGCGAAGAAGCTGCGCGAGCTGGATCGCACGGTGGATCTGCCGAAGCACTTCGGTTTCCTGATGAGGTGGCAGCTCATCGCGCCCTTCACGAATGTGGAGCGCAAAGGCTTCGATGAGGTGTTCCCGCCCGAGAAGGAGGTCAATCTCACCGCGAGCTATCCGGGCAAGGGCGGCGATGCGAAGTGGGTGCCCTTCGAGAGCAAGGACGACTACGGGATGATCGACTTTAACAAGCCCTTCACGATGCTCAAGGAGGTGACGGGCTACGCCTACACGGAGTTCAACTCCGCCGAGGCGCGCGATGCGCAAATCCGCATCGGCTGCAAAAACGGCTGGAAGGTGTGGCTGAATGGCGAGCTGCTCTTTGCCCGCGACGAATACCACCGCGGCATGAAGCTCGACCAATACAAGCTGCCCTGTCACCTCAAAGCCGGGAGGAACAGGATCCTCGTGAAGTGCTGCCAGAACGAGCAAACCGAGAGTTGGACCGTGGAGTGGCAGTTCCAATTGCGCATCTGTGATGCGACGGGGACGGCGATCGCTGAAGCGAAATGACGAATGGCGAATGAGGAATGACGAATTGAAACCTTCACTGACATCACACATGACCACTCGCTTTATCAGCCGCTCTTCGCTCGCCTTTGCCGTCGCTCTGACTTCGTCATTCGTCATTCCTCATTCGTCATTGTCCGCTGCCGACTGGCTCCAGTTCCGCGGCCCGAATGGCACGGGCATTTCTTCGGAAACCAAAGCTCCCGGCCCACAGATGAAGGTCGCGTGGACGGCGGAGCTGCCGGGGCGCGGGTTGTCGAGTCCGATCGTGGTGGGTGACAAAGTGTTCGTCACCTGTGCGAGTGGTCCCGAGCAGCAGAGCCTGCATGTGTTTTGCTTCGATGCGAAGTCGGGCAAGACGATTTGGGAGCGCGCGCTGCGCGCGACGGGCCGCACGATGACGCAATCGAAGACGTGCGTGGCCGCGCCGACGCCGTGCAGCGATGGAAAGCTGGTCTTCGCGCAGTATTCGTCGAACGATCTCTTCGCCTTCGATCTCGATGGCAATCTCCAGTGGTTGCGCGGGCTGACTTACGACTACTCGAACGCGAGCAACAGCCTCGGCATGGCGCAGAGCCTGTCGGTGATCGGCGGCACGCTCGTGGTGCAGAGTGAAAACGACAGCGAATCGTTCGCCGCTGGCATCGACACGGCGACGGGCGTGAACAAATGGAAGATCGATCGACCCAAGGCCGCGAACTGGACCTCGGCGCTGCATTTGAATTCGGGTTCGAAGCAACTCGTGACGCTGCAATCGAGCAAAGGCATCCTTTGCCTCGAGCCCGACAGCGGCAAGGAAGTGTGGAACTACGCCGACGGCGCGAGCACGATTCCATCGAGCGCGGTGAATGACGGCGTGCTCTACGCGGTGAGCCACGGCATCACGGCGCTGCAGCCTGATGGGAATTCGGTGAGCCAGCTCTGGCGCAATGAGAAGCTGAATCCCGGCACAGCGAGCCCGCTGGTGATCGGTGATTCGATCTTTGTTGTGAACAGCGCGGGCGTGCTCATCAAGGCGAGCACGAAGAATGGCGACGAAGCGTGGAAGCTGCGCCTGAAGGGGCCGTTCAGCGGATCACCCGTGGCCGCCGGCCAATACATCTACATCGCTGGTGAGCGCGGTGATTTCCAAGTCGTGGACTCAACGGCCAAAGACGGTGCAGTGGTGGCGACGGTGGAGTTGAAAGAGACGATTCTCAGCACGCCAGCGATCTCGAACGGCGCGGTCTATGTGCGCAGCGACGGGAAGCTTTGGAAGCTGGAGTAAGCCGGAATCCGCCGCCCGGAAACGCGGCGATTATTTGCGACGGCGGCGCGAGACTGCGAGCGCTCCGATGGCCACGAGCCAGGCACCACCCGACTCAGGCACGGCCACGGCGTTGAACTGGAAGTCGTCGAACGTGTTTTTGTAGGCCACCGCGCCAAAGTTCGGATCGAGAATGCCGCCCTTGGCCGTCCATTGCAGCGAGTCGAGCGACGCGGCGTTCAGCCCGAGCGCCACGTCGGTGAGCAGCGTGTGCGAGGAGAGCGTCCCCGTGTTGTCATCCCAGGCGAGGGCGGACAGGCTGGCCGTATTGTTGAATGCATCGACGGTGATAGTGGCCTGCGACCAGCCGTGCGTTCCCAGATTTACCGACGTGGTCTGCCACAGCGAGCTGCCGCCCACGCGGTACTGGAGCTGGTTGCTGCCCGTCCATCCTATCTCGATAAGCTTCTGGCCCGTGACATCCTTCACGCCGAGACCGAGCACATTGTCCACGTAGCCGTCGTCGGAGTCGGTCGGGCAGAACCAGAAACTCATGCCGGTGCGGTACTCGGACGATGCCGAAGGTGCGAGACCGTTGAGATCGCGCGAATCGAGCGAGTATTTGTATGTCAGGTCCACTTCACTGGCGAGGACATCGAGCACTTGTGCACCGTCGTGAGGATTCGGATAGCGCCAGGCGATGATGTGATCCCGGCCCTGGATGACGGAGCCGTTGAAGCTCGGTGCATTGGCATCGTCGTTGAGCCGCCCGCCTTGAAGCGCTTGCCAGAGGCCGGAGTTATCCTGAATGTCCACGCCCACGCCACCAGGCCCGCCATTGCTGATGCCAAAGCCTCCCGCATTGTAGCGCGTCACATCCGGGCCGTGCGTGGTGTCCCCGGCGCTGTTTGGCGTGGCAGCGGGCGGCACCCAGGAAATAAAGCCGTTGGACGGATCCCCATTGTAGAACGTGGCATCACCAACTATCCCCAGCGACGGAATCTCCCCCTTCCCCCCAATATCAAGGTAGCCGGTCACCGTGACCGGCGTGTGGTATCCGTCCTGCTCCTCAAAGCTGCCCAGATACGCCTGCACACGCTCAGTACCGCCGAGGCAAAGGAAGACTGCGGCGGACGCAATGCTGAGTGGCAAACGGTTAGACATTCTTGAAAATATAGTTTTTACGGATGAATCGTCAACTCCCGTCCCTGATTTCATGCGATCCTGGCTGATACGCGGCGATTTCCAATGCGGGTAGCTGCTCGCTGGCAGGCCCACTTCCCCTCCCCGTACAAAGCAGTGATCTTCGAACTCCTGCCCACCCGACACACGGACACCGGCTCCCAATCGGACATGGCGAAGTCCGCGCCGATGGGTGCGAGATTCGAGCGGCCGGACTTGCCGGTACCTCTATTTTCGATCTGCAATGACCGCCGACTGCGCCGTCGGCGGCAGGGGATGGCAGATGGCGCTACTGAAACCGCTCTCCACCAGCATCTGTTCGTATTCGGCAAAGGTGTACGCGTCCCCCTCCGGAGTAGTGGCAAGCATTACGAGGGCAAAGCCTGCCGCTGGCGGCGGTGTGACACGGTTTTCGTCAGGCACAAACTCGACGATGACGATGCGTCCACCTGGCCGCAGCGCCGCATGCACGCGGCGAAGGAACGCCACACAGCCGGCACGGCTGAAATGATGCAGGAAATTCGGCACAAGCACGATGTCGTAGTCCTCACCGAGACCGACGCTGAAGGCATCACCGGCGATGGTGCTGAAGCGGGCCGCCAGCCCGGCAGCGCAGGCGTTTTCCTGGGCGACCTTCACCACCGCAGGCCAGTCCAGCGCGACGAGATGCGCGCGCGGATTCATCTGCGCGAACGTGATGCCGTAGAAACCATGTCCCGCTGCGATGTCGAGGATGCGTGTGTCGCGGTCCTGCGGCAGATCGACGAGTGCGGCGGCACCGAACGCACACGGGATCATCATCGGCCCCATCGCCCGGGCGAATTTCTCCCAGACCGGATTCTCGTGTGACACGGTGCCGTGCTTCGTGGTCGCAGTGCCGCCCTTGCGGACGGCGGCGGCTAGATCACCGAAGCAGTCCGCGACGGCGGGCGCGTGCAGGAACTCGCCCGCTGCGCCGCAATACGCCGGCGAGTTGCGCACGAGGAAGAAGGCCGAGTCCGGCGTGAGCGCGTAGCGCTCGCCACCCTTTGTCAGAAAGCCGAGGATGACGAGGTAGTCCGCCAGAATGCGCACACCCCGCAGCGATGCCTCGCAGCGGCCCGCCAGTTCCGCGGCGGTGGCAGGCGTGTCGCCGATGGCCGAAAAAAGTTCGAGATCAATCGCAGCCTTGAGAGCCGCACTCTTGTGGAATGCATTGATGGTGTCGAAGAAAAGAGCGGGGGAAGGCTGCATGGCTGTGCTGTGAAGTATGGCGGAATGACGGGTTCTGGTATCGCATGCCTGACGGCGGTGGCAGCATCCTACCTCACCCACGCGTCAATTGCTCGCCGACCATCGCTTTACGCGGAAACGTTGGCGAGCAAAATACGAGCACGATCCATGGCGCGATTGGACCGAGGAACCGCTCGCCGCGTGTTCGGGTCCGAGGCAAACACGGACTGGCCATTTCCCGGAGCAATCCTCGAAAGGCAGACCAGAGGCCTGGCTGGCTCGAGCACGATACACCACCCGTCGAGTCGCTCTTGCGAGGACTGCCACGAATCACTAGAAAGCAAATTCTTGATGTGATCGACATCGCGCTTCGGCTTCAAAACCGGGCATTGGAGACATCACATGGCACGAAGATCAGAGCCAATATCAAGAGACGCTCATCCGACTTCCGGTCAATCCCACCGGCGCACCCTGCCCCGTGTCTTCTTGGTTTCCGCGCGCCGGTGTTTGTGTTGGAGGATTCGTTCCTTCAATCCCTTTGGACGCTTGCGCTTCTGGCGCCGGGTCTTCTCCAGCGCGCTCTGCGCGGCCAGCGCCCGGGAGGCGCTCTGTTCTTCGATGCGGTCACAGAGTTCCGCGCGCGCCCGCTGCCGGTTCATGGCCTGCGAGCGTTCCTGCTGGCAGCGCACTTCGATGCCGCCGGGCCGGTACCGCAGCACGACGGTGGAAGAGGTCTTGTTGATCTTCTGCCCGCCCGCACCCGTGCCGCGGATGAAGCTCTCCTCCAGATCGGCCTCCGTAATGCCGAGGCGGGCCATGCGTTCTGCCAGTTCCGGCGTCATCTGGGAAGGCTCGGCATTCAAGGGGCGGAGGTCAAGACTTGTCTCGTCGGTTGTCTCGTCGGTCGTGCAGGCGAGTGTGGGGTCCCGTCCTTGCCGTTGGGAGAGCACGTCCGCCGTAATCCTCGACGGCGCAAATCTCCGTGCGTCCGCCCCGTTTGACTCCGCATCATGCATCCGCACACACTCCGCACCCTTGCTCTACTGGCCGCCACGCTCGCCGCACTCTGCCGTCCACACTACGCCTCCGCCGCAGATGCCACCGCAAAGCCAAATTTCATCTTCATCCTCTGCGACAATCTCGGCTACGGTGACATCGCTTGCTTCAATCCCGCCACGAAGCACCGCACGCCGCGCCTCGACCAGATGGCGGCGGAGGGCAGGAAATTCTCCAGCTTCTACTCGTGCTCCGGCGTCTGTACGCCGAGCCGCGCCAGTCTGATGACCGGCTGCTACCCTCGCCGCGTGAACATGCATGTGAGCGACACTGGCGGCGCGGTGCTCCAGCCCGTCGCCGCCAAAGGGCTGCACCCCGCCGAGGACACCATCGCCGATGTCCTCAAGCGCGCTGATTACGCCACCGCCTGCATCGGCAAGTGGCACCTGGGCGACCAACCCGAGTTCCTGCCCACACGGCAGGGCTTCGACTCCTTTTTCGGCATTCCCTACAGCGAGGACATGGTGAAAGGAAAATTATCAGGCCGCGAATGGCCCGAATTGCCGCTCATGCGCGATGAAAAGGTCGTCGAGGCACCGGTCGATGCGCGGCACCTCACGCGCCGGCTCACCGAGGAGGCCGTGAAGTTCATCGAGGCAAACCGAGAGAGGCAATTCTTCCTTTACTTTCCCGAGGCCGCCCCCGGCAGCCGCGCCGTGTCATATCCCGGCCCCCAATTCGAGGGCAGGTCCGCGAACGGCCTCTACGGCGACGCCATCGAAGAACTCGACTGGTCCGCCGGCCAGATTCTCGACACACTCAAGCGCCTCGGCCTCGACGAGAACACCATCGTCGTCTGGACCAGCGACAACGGCGCCGTCTCACGCAATCCGCCGCAAGGCAGCAACGCCCCATGGCGCGGCATGGGCTACTCCACCACCGAGGGCGGCATGAGAATGCCCTGCATCATCCGCTGGCCGCACCTCGTGCCGGCGCGCTCAGTCTGCGACGATGTTTGCACGATGATGGATTTCCTGCCCACCTTCGCCCAGCTCGCCGGAGCGCCGCTGCCGGACAAACCCATCGACGGCCAGAACATGCGCACGTCGTGGCTCGCCACGCGCACAAGCCCCTCGCCGTATGACGAAACCGGCTTCTTTTACTACCACCTCCACCAGTTGCAGGCCGTGCGTGCTGGCGACTGGAAACTCTATCTGCCGCTCGATGACAAGATCGCAATGGGTCGCGTGCCAAAGCGCCAGCCGCAAGCTCTCGCCCTCTTCGATGTGCGCCACGATCTGCACGAAGACCATGAAGCCTCCGCAATGCATCCCGAGATCGTGCGGCGGCTCACCCTCCTGGCTGGAAAAGCCAGAAGCGAACTCGGTGACGGCGCGCAACGCGGCACGGGCCAGCGCGAAGCAGGCCATGTGGACGCACCGCGGCCACAAACTCCGACGCCTTGATTCCACTCCCCCCCGGCCCGCCGGGCAAACACGACCCGCCAACTGCGCCGCCCTCACATTGGCCTCGTCAGCCGCACATATCATGCCCGGCCGAAGGACGATGGAACGTCTCACGCAGCGGACCAAGGCGACGAACCCGGGTGTGTCGGAACCGCGGTCAAACATGGAAATCGGCGGTCGATCAAATCGACGCAACCCAGAAACGATGCACGCGACCTGCTCCTCCGACACGTCCCGCCCGCCACACGAATAGGCAAAGCTGCAATAGAGCGTTCAACCGGAGCAGCGCGCGGATCGCGCCGTCCCCCACACGAACGCCACGCAGTTCACGATCCCGTTTATGTTCGTGACGAAGTTGCATCGTCCTCCTGCTCGCATTCGTCCTCGAATCAGAGAAGGATGCGGGCAGGAGGACGAGGACTGTAAGAGCGCGAGCCTTTGATCGCATGAATCCGTGAGCCCTCATCCCTGTTGCGTAACATCACCATCCATGCCCCTTGGCAAACTCATCCTCATTCTCGGTCTCGTCATCACCGCCATCGGTGCGGCGCTCACCTGGGCACCGTGGCTCCTGAGCTGGTTCGGCAAATTGCCCGGCGACATCCGCATCGAAAAAGAAGGCTCGGGATTTTATTTCCCCGTCGTTTCGATGATCCTCATCAGCATCGTGCTGTCGATTCTCATGAATTTGCTCTTCAGGCGGTAGTGGCTGGTTGTCGAGCGAGAGAGTCATCAGTTGGTCGCTGACAACCGGGATACGGACGGTCAGGTCCTCCACATCGGCAAGCTGTCGCTCGGAATGCGACTCGCGAGCCCAGTGCAGCTTGGAGAGGATGAGATCCTCTTTGCTCACCACCCAGATCTCGAAGTCCGCCGCCTTCAGCCGGATGCGCCGGGTGAACTCATGCAGGCGGTAGTCCTCCCGTTTGGTCCCAACTTCCGACTTCAAATCCTTGGTGATCTTCATGCGTAAGCCCTGGTGAGTTGTTGAACGGCGCGCGCCAGGCCTTGACCACGCACCGAGGGATGGTGTTAGATGTCGGCCCAGCATCGACCCGGCAGCAACCGCTGCCCTCGAAATACACGCAGTTATGCATTCTTTGATCCGATCCCTCGTTTTTGCCTCGGCCTGCGTGGCGGCCGCGGTTTCTTGCCCGGCGGCGACGCTGCACACGCTGGCTCCCACGAACGTGACGGCGACTTCCGCGACGTTCAACGGCACCGCCGCCGCCACGGGTGATTTGGAGTATCCGCAGTGCATCGTCCGCACCGCGAGCGGGAGTTTTTATTCGGTGTTCGGCGTGACCCCGGCGTCGATCAGCGGCACCGAGAGCGTGACGCTCCTGGGCTCGCACACGAACCTTCAGCCCGACACAACGTATCTCGTGCAAATGAAGAGCACGCGCGCGAGCGATGGCGCGGTGAGTTTCGGAGAAGAGATCACCTTCACCACGCCGCGCCTGATGCTGCCGCCCACGGTCGCCGCATTCTCAGACCTGTTCGGTCTGCGACCCACGAGCGTGACTGCCACAGGCTCGGTCTCGACGGGCACGGACACGACCTCGGTCTTCTGGGACATCGGCCTCACCCCCAGCTACGGCCAGACCATCGTGGGAGATCCCGCGACGGAGCCGGGCAATCTCAGCACGAGCGTGTCGATCAGTTTCACAGGGCTGCAACCTTCCACGACGTATCACTATCGCATCCGCGCAACCAACATTGCCGGCACGGCCACGGGGCCGGATCATGTCTTCACCACCACGGCCGGGCCGCTGGTGAGCACGCTGGCGGCGACGAACGTGTCCGACCTCACCGTCACGCTCAACGGCTCGGTCACGCCGGACAACCGCCAGGCCATCGTGAGCTTCGACCTCGGCACGACCACCACGTATGACTTCTTTCCGCCGTGGTCGAAAGGCTATGCCACGCCCTCGGTCGTTTCCGGTGCCACGGCCGTCGCAGTCTCAAAAAACGTCAGCGGACTCCAGCCCAGCACGACCTACCACTACCGAGTCCGGGTCGAGATCGGCAGCACTGAAACCTACCTCGGGCCGGACCTCACTTTCACCACAGGCGCGCCATCGACACCGCCCTCGGCGTCTGGTGCCGGCGCAAATTCGGTCAGCTCCACGGGAGCAACATTGTCCGTGTCGGTGAGCGCCGGCGCGGCTGCTGCGACGGCCGTCTTCGAGTTCGGCACGGACACCACCTACTCGATGCCGGGTGCACCGGCCGTGTTCAGTTACTTTGACTTCAGTCTCAACCAGCTTGTGACCATGGGCACTCTGCCACCCGGAGGCAGCGCATCAGCCTCGGCGAGCTTTGCCGGACTCACGCCGAGCACGACGTATCACTACCGGCTCAAAATCACCTCGAGCCTCGGCACCGCCTTCAGCGCGGATGCCAGCTTCAGCACAGCCCCGCCGCCGACGGTGACCACGGGATCAGCAGACGCATGGCAGCCGACGGCGTCCCTTGTTCGCGGCTCGCTCAATCCGCAGGGAGTCAGCCTCACCCGCAGCTTCGAATACGGCACGACCACAACCTACGGCGCGTCCGTTGCAGCACAGCCCGCCGGCTTGATCGTGATCGGAGGCGGGCCGCAGGTCTTGGCCGCCGTCTTGGTCGGCCTGACTCCGTCCACGACGTATCATTACCGTCTGGTCGCCACGGACTCGTTCGGCGTCACCTTCTATGGCAGTGATGCCACGTTCGCCACGCCCGCGACGCTGCGCGAAGGCTGGCGCTTGCGGCATTTCAACAGCACCGCCAACACCGGTGCCGCCGCCGACGATGCAAACCCCTCGGGCGATGGCATTTCCAACTTGATGAAATATGCACTCGGCATGACGCCGACGATCACTGGCTCGGCACCCCGGCCGGTGATGCAATCATTCAATGACGGCGACGCGCTCAGCATCACTTTCATCCACGACGCCAGTCTGACCGACCTCACCTATGAAGTACAGGCTGCCGACGATCTCGCCGGCCCATGGACCACGCTCGCCAGCACCTCGGTCGTCCCCCTGCCCGACCCCCTGTCCGGCCCCCTGTCCGGCGGCGCGCTCGCTGGACCGGGGTTGATTTCGGATGTGCCGCAGATCGTGTTCACCGTCGGCCCCAGCCTGCCCGCTGGTCCCCGCATCGCGACTGTCCGCGACACGGTGACGACGCTCGCAGCACAGCGGCGCTTCATGCGTTTGCGCGTGAGCACGCCGTGACATTTCTCGATTGGGAAACGGGCCGAACCGGGTGAGAACGGGACCATGAGAATGGAGAAATGTGGCGTCCAGTCATCACTATTTTTTGCTGACCGCCCCTCGACAGGCCCCGGAACTCAGAAAGCAAATTTCGCAATCACGCCACCACTAAGCTCGCGAACTTCTCCTCCATGCGCTCGCGGATCATCGTCTCGATTGACTCGTCTTCGAGGCGGCTGACGGCGTTGGCGAGGAAACCGATCACGATGAGGCGGCGGGCTTCGGTGTCGGGGATGCCGCGGGCTTTGAGATAGAAAAGTTCTTCGTCGCTCACGGGGCTGCTGGTGCTGCCGTGGCTGCATTTGACCTGGTCGGCATTGATCTCGAGGCCGGGCATGGAGCTGGCTTCGGCTTCTTCGCTGTTGAGGAGGTTGCGGCAGGTCTGGTAGGCGTCGGTGTAATGCGCGCCTTCGAAGACGTGGATGAGGCCGGAGAAGATGGAGTGCGCGCGGTCGTAGAGCGCGTTTTTGTAAAGCAGATCGCTGTAGGTGTGCGGCGCGAGATGGCGCTGGAGCGTGCGTTGATCGACGAGCTGATCGCCGACGGGCATGGAGACGGAGAGCATGTCGCTGCGCGAGTTTTCGCCGACGAGATCGCTGACAGACTCGCTGCGGCTGAATTCGCCGCCGAGCTGCACCTGGAAGCTCTTCACCTTCGAGTCGCGATGCGTGGAGGTGGAGGACAAATGCAGCGCCTGGCCTTTCTCGCCGAGTTCCTGACAGGAAACGTAAGTGATCGAACTGCCAGCGCCTGCGATGATGTCGGCAACGGCGCAGGACAACGTGAGCGCGTCATTCGATGAGCGGTAGTGGTCGATGGCCTTCACTTGCGCGTGTTCAGAAGTGACAACGAGCGTGTGCGGGAAGATGGCCGCGTTGGATTCGGTGACCCAGTGGAAGATTTCGATCGGGTGCTCGACGACCACATTCTTCGGCACAAAGACAACCGTACCGGCTTTGACATGCGCGAGATGCAGTGAGGCGAATTTGGCGGAGCCGAGGAAAGACTCGCGCTTCATGAAGTGCTGCTTCAAGAGTTCCTCGTGATCACGCAGCGCTTCGGCAAACGAGACGCAGACGACGCCGGCAGGAAGTTTTGCCGCATCACGGTGAACGAGGCGGTCGTTCACGAACACAAGACGAGCGGCCGCGTTGTTGATCGGGTGCGATTGCTCGATGGCCTGTTGTTCGTCAGTAGCGGACGCCGCGCCCGCAGGATGCAATTCGGCGAGCGAGATGCGCTTGGCATTCGAGTAGCGCCAGGGCTCGCTCTTGATGCTCGGCACGGGAAGCTGCTGAAAATCCTTCCAGGCGGAAGCTGTGCGCTCGCGGAACCATGCGGGCAGTGTCTCCCGATCGTCGCGAGATGGCACTGCGATCTGCAGGCCGCTGGGTGTGAGGGTATCTCTCTCGGGAAGAATATCGGGAGGATTGTCGAGCACAGTGGAGTCCATTTTGAATTCGTAAGTCAGTGAGTTTGCGCGGCGTATGATGCCTTTATGCAACAAGGGGCCTAGCCGACGCTGCCCTCCATCTCGAGGTCGATGAGGCGCTTCAGCTCGACGGAGTACTCCATCGGGAACTCCTTCGCGAGATCGTTGATGAAGCCGTTCACGGAGAGGCTCATGGCTTCGGCTTCGGTGAGGCCGCGCTGCATGAGGTAGAAGATCTGATCGGCGCTGACCTGGCTGACGCTGGCTTCGTGCTGCGTGGCGTGCTGATTGCCGCGGACGCTGATGGCGGGGTAGGTGTCGGTGCGGCTGTTCGGATTGATCAGCAGCGCATCGCACTCGGTGTTGTTCTTGCAGCCCTTGAGGTGCTTCGGGATGTGGACAAGCCCGCGATACGTCGCGCGGCCTTCGCCGATGCTGATCGACTTGGAAATGACGTTGCTCGTGGTGTCGTCGGCGGCGTGAACCATCTTCGCGCCAGTGTCTTGATGCTGGCCGCTGTTGGCGAGGGCGATGCTGATGACCTCGCCGCGCGCGCGTTTGCCTTTCATGACGACGCCGGGGTATTTCATCGTGAGGCGGCTGCCGATGTTGCAGTCGATCCATTTCACGACGGCGTCTTCGTGCGCGATGCCGCGCTTCGTGACGAGATTGAAGACATTGCTGCTCCAGTTCTGCACGGTCACGTATTGGATCTTCGCGCCCTTCATGGCGACGAGTTCCACCACGGCGCTGTGCAGCGTGGCGGTCTCAAACTTCGGCGCGGTGCAGCCTTCCATGTACATCACTTCCGCGCCTTCGTCCGCGATGATGAGCGTGCGCTCGAACTGACCGAACTGCTCGCTGTTGATGCGGAAGTAGGCCTGCAGCGGATGCTTCACCTTCACGCCCGGCGGCACGTAGATGAATGATCCGCCGGAGAACACGGCGCTGTTCAGTGCGCTGAATTTGTTGTCGCCGGTCGGGATCACCTTGCCGAACCATTTGCGGAAAATTTCCGGATACTTGTGCAGACCTTCGGTGCTGTTCACAAAGATCACACCTTGCTCGGCGACTGCGGCCTTGATGTTGGAATAGGCGGCCTCGGAGTCGTACTGCGCCTCGACGCCGGCGAGGAATTTTCGTTCCTGCTCAGGGATGCCGAGACGATCGAACGTCTTCTTCACGTCTTCCGGCACATCGTCCCACGAGCGCTTCGGCTTCTGGCCGTCGCTGAGGTAGTAGCGGAATTCGTCGAACTTGATGTTCTCCAGATCCTTCGTTGCCCAATGCGTTGGCATGGGCTTGGAGTTGAACACGCCGAGCGCTTTCTTGCGGAACTCGCGAATCCAGTCGGGATCACCTTTGACATCGCAAATATAGTCGATGGTCTTCTCGGTGATGCCGTAGCCGGAGTCGTACTTGTTACGCTCAGGGAAAGTGAAGTTGCCCGTCGAGTCCGGGGCGATGGTGGAGAGGTCTGTGTTTTCGATGACCATGGTGGTGAAAAAGTTAGGAATTAGGCGTGGTGGTCAGTCCTTCTGGAGCGAGGACGATTGCGCGCGGTCTGGCGCGGCTTTGGAAAAGTCAGCGAACAATCGACCCTGGCGGCGCAATTCAGCTTCCAGTTTGCGCAAGGACTCGGTCATCCGCGCAAGCTCATAGCCGTCCTCGGCGGCGAGTTCCGTCTTGATACGACGAATTTCATCAACGGGGTTTTCGAGAGGCGTGCTCATAGTTCAGGTGGCATGAGTTCGTTTGGCGTGACGATGACGGGCAGATCTAAACCGTGGGACCAACAGACCCGCTGAAGGGCTTTTTCGTGCTCGCCGTTGTTGATGTGCGTGCAGTTCCAAGTGAGAAGAAAATCCATCGAGTGACTCGCAGCGACCGCTAAGTGCATCGCATCAGCAGCTGCCTTGATGGGAATGAAACCAAGATTCAAAATCGCATCTCGAAGGCGAAGTGACTCGTCTGTGATGGGAAGGATCGTAAATGATGAGATCGCCTCGAGCCGTGCCTTTGCCATTTCCGCATCGCCACGGGCGGCTTCGCGAATGACTTCTGGAGAGATGAAAATCTCGAAATCGTTCAAGCGTGCATTCCACCAACGCTTGGTGCTGTTCTGCATGGCGATCGTCTCGGGCAGCTTGCCCGGACGGGCAGTCTGTACGCTGGGAACGGTCGTTTCCATGTAGAGGCGTGGTTTCATACCAATGGTGCTAAGCCGCAGCCAGCTCTTCCTCTTTCAGCCAGTCGTAGCCCTTGGCTTCGAGTTCGAGGGCGAGTTCGCGTCCGCCACTGTGGACGATTTTGCCGTCCATGAGCACGTGGACGAAGTCGGGCTGGATGTAATTCAAAAGGCGCTGGTAGTGCGTGATGAGGAGGAAGCCGCGGTCGGGTGAGCGCATCGCATTCACGCCTCGGGCGACGATCTTCAGCGCGTCGATGTCGAGGCCGGAGTCGGTCTCGTCGAGCACGGCGTACTTCGGCTCTAGCATCATGAGCTGGAGGATTTCATTGCGCTTTTTCTCACCGCCGGAGAAGCCTTCGTTCACGCTGCGGCTGGTGAAGGAGCGGTCCATCTCCAGAGCGTCCATGCGGGCGTAGAGTTCCTTGTAAAACTTGATTGCGTCGATGTCCTCGCCCTCGGGGAGACGCGCTTTTTTGGCGGCGCGGAGGAAGTTCGCGTTGCTCACGCCGGGAATCTCATGCGGATACTGGAAGGCGAGGAAAAGGCCGGCGCGCGCGCGGGCATCGACGCTGAGGTCGAGGAGATTCGTGCCGTCCAGCTCGACGCTGCCATCGGTGACCGCGTAGTCCTCATGACCGGCCATGACTTTGGACAGCGTGCTCTTGCCGGAGCCATTCGGACCCATGATGGCGTGGACTTCGCCGGGATTGATTTCGAGGGAGAGTCCTTTGAGGATTTCGCGATCCGGAAGGCCGGCGTGGAGGTTTTTGATGACGAGGGACATGCGGGGTGGGGAAGCTGGATTGGTGGAAACTTGGAATGATGGAATGGACGGATCAGGCCTTGGCGGCGTGTTTGGCGGCGCACTCGGGGCAGACGCCGTGGATCGAGACATCGGCGCGGCTGACGCGGGCTCCGGCGGGGAGCTGCCAGAACTGCGCGGGGTCGAATGCCATCTCATGCGGGTGGGCGTCGCGGACCTTTCCGCAGGTGTCGCAGTGGAAATGGACGTGCTCGTGGAGGTTGGCGCAGTAGCGGGTCTGCGAGCGCTCGACATGGACGGCCTTGATGAGGCCGCTGGAGGTGAGGTGGTCCAGGCAATTGTAAACGGTGGCCAGAGAGATACTCGGCGACCGGTCCTTGACGCGATGGAGGATGTCGTAGGCGGTGGGGTGGTCGTTCGACTCGGCGAGGACTTGGAAGACCTCGCGTCGGTGCGGGGTGAGCCGGACGTCATTGGCACCCAGCACGGCCAGACGGCAGTCAAGGCCGGAGGGCTTTTGAGGCGGGCGGGGGGTGGAAGGCGGCATGGCGAGCGGGCTTGGGTGTCGGGTTTTGAATTGGAACAAGAATGATTCTAAAGCAAGAGCTAATACGCTTGAAACTGATTGAGCAGACGCCTTCGACGTGGCGTTCCAAACTCACGGTTGCTGGCACGCGGCGGATGGTGGACAAGCTCGCAACTTTCGTCCCCCCACACACACCGCGCTCAAGCATGAAGCTCCAGATCGTCCGCTACGAAGAACGCCACATCCCCGCCGTCCGGCGGATGAACGAGCGTCTGGCTGCGGGCGGCGAGACCTGGCGTTTCCCCGAGCGCATTGCGAGCAACTGGCTGCCCGACTCGCCCGGCGAGGACATCATCGAGCAGTACTTTGTCGCAGAGGAAGGTGATGAAGTGCGTGGGGGCTGCATCCTTAAATGGCAGCCATTCTGGATAGAGGGGCGAATCGAGCGCGTCTGCACCCTCTACCTGCCGCTGTCCGAGGGCATCGTGAATCCAAAGTACCGGCTGCTTGGCCTCACGCTCATCCGCGATGCCCTGGCGCGAAACCCGCTGGCTTTCTGCCTCGGCATGGGAGGTGCCGCGCGCGCGCTGCCGCAGACGCTGAAGATGCTGGGCTGGCAGGTTCATGACATCCCTTTTTTCTTCCTGCCGCTGCGCGCGCGCGCTTTTCTCCGCAATCTCCAGCCGGTTCAAAACAAGACGTGGCTGCGTGTCGGCGCGCGTGTCGCATCAGCCACGGGCGCGGCGTCCCTCGGCCTCGCGCTGGTGAAGGCGCTCAAGCGCGCGCCGGCCGCCGCGAGGCTTGGCACGCGCTTCGATGTGGTGGAGTCCTTCGGCGAATGGGCCGATGACATCTGGGAGCACGCGCGATCCCGCTACAGCCTCTGCGCGGAGCGAACCCGCGCCTGCCAAAACCGGCTCTACGCGCCCGGTGGCGAGAACATGCGCGTGCTGGTACGGTCCGGAGATCGATGCGCCGGCTGGTTCGTGGCCCGCTGCCGCGCGATGACGGGCCACAAGTACTTTGGCGACATGCGCGTGGGATCCATCATTGACGCGCTGGCGCTGCCGGGCCACGAGACACGCGTCGCGTGGGCCGCGCGGCAGTTCCTCGACGGGCGCGGCGCAGACATCATCGTCTGCAATGTGCAGCACCAGGACTGGTGCGCCGCCGTGCAAAGCGCGGGCTTCTTCAAAGGCCCGAGCAATTTCGCCCTCGCCGCCTCGCCACAGCTCGCCGCCCGGCTCGACCCGTATGCCGTGCGCGCCGGCCACGCGCAATTCATGCGCGGAGACGGCGAGGGTCCCACTCATTTGTAAACGCCCTCCGGCCCGTCATTTTCTTCCGCTCACCGCGCCGTGATAAAGCGCGCGGTAGCACCCGGCCATCGCATCCATGGAGAAGCGGCCGCACACGGTGTCCCGCGCGGCGATCCCGCAGTCATGGAGGAGATTTTCATCAGCGAGCACGCGGCGCAGCTCCGCGGCCAGTTGCGCCGGCGTGTAAATGTGCGCGAGGAAGCCGCTGCGGTCGTGCTCGATGACGTCGGCATTCCCGCACGCGGCGTGGGCCAGCACGGGCGTGCCACAGGCCATGCCTTCGAGCACAGCGTTCGAGAGGCCCTCGATTTCCGACGGCGCGGCGAGCACGTCCATGGCCTGGTAGAACGGCTTCATGTCATCCTGATGCCCCGCCCAGCGGATGCGGGCGGCCAGCGGATGCTCCCGCATCTGGCGCACGATGTCCTCCTTCTCCGCGCCGCCGTCACCGACCACGAGCAGATGCAGACACGGCAGCTCCGTGCCGAGCAAAGCGAAAGCGTCGAACAACAGGCGGTGCCGCTTGAGCGCCACGAGCCTGCCGACGATGCCCACGATGACATCATCGCCGGAAAATCCTGCGGCCTCTTTCGCCGCCGCTTTCGACGCGGGCGGGCTGAAGCGGTCGCTGTCCACGCCATTCGGGGTCACGGTGATCGGCACGTTGTCGAGGCCGAGAGCGGCGAGGTTCTGCACCATGCCTGCTGCCACGACATGCACGCGTTTGCAAAGCCGGAAGAGCCGGCGGCGCTGTGCGAGACGCTTCGGCGCGAGGTCCTGCTTCTGAATCTGGCCGTGCTCGCCATGCACGATGGGACAGACGATGCCACCGAGGGTGGCCAGCACGCCGTAGATGAGCGTGCCGAGGTTGTGCGTGTGGACGAGGTCCGCGCGGGTCGAGCGGATGAGCCGGTTGAGCTTCCACACGGCGCGCAGTGAAAATCCATCGGTCTTGCCCAGCACCACCACCTTCTCCGGCTCGGGCATGCGCCCGGCGAAGTCACCGCGAAAGCGCAGGCATGCGGCATGGATGTCGAAGCCGCCGCCGTGCAGACGGCGCGCCACATTCACCACGCCGTTCTCGAGGCCGCCGGGTGCCAGCGAGTCCAGCACATGCAGCACGCGCACCACGTCGCTCATCGTGCAGGGGCTGCCGCGGCGGGGGCAGCGAGTTTCTTGAGTCGTTCGACGGTTTCGAGCGCGAGGTAGTCGGATTTCACGCTGAGATAGGCGTCGGCTGCGGCGCGGATTTCCTTTTCGTTCGGCGAGCCGGGATAGACGAGCTTCTCCCAAAGTGCGATGAACTCCCGGGTCGGCAGCCTGCGCGCGGCGATCTTCGGGACAGCCTCCCTGACGGCAGGGTCCTGAGGAGGATCGAGCAGCAGCAGCTTGAGGAGGCCGGCAAACTCGTCGCCATCCCACGGCAGGAAACTCCTCTGTCCCATGAGCATGGAGTGCGCATCCCGCCAGGAAGCAGTCTTCGTCATGCCATGCCAGCGCACGATGGCAGGGTGCTGCTTCACGATCTCGTCGAACTGCACTTTGCGCCACACGGCTTCGGGTGATGCAGGGGGCGCAGACTCACTGGCGGCGGGCGGGGGAGATGCCGCAGCCATCTGCCGGGGTGGTGACGACACCGGTGCCGTTGCCGGGGCCAAAGGTGCCGGGGCCGCAGACGGCGGAGCATCAGCAGGCGCGGCCGGCGGCGACGGTGCAGCGGCCGGCGCCACGACGGGCTGCGTGGCTGGCTTTGCAGGCGGCCGGGTCACGGAAAGCAGAGGCGGATCCGGCAGGGGCACCGCCGGAGATGCAGCGCCAGACGGCGGAGGTTTCGTCGCAACAACGGGCGATGTCGGCGCAGGGCTGCTCGCAGACGGCACGGCCGCAAGCGCCGGCTGCGGATTGAACGACTTCAAGATCGTCTCCCGGCCCAGCCACATACCCGCGACGAGAATGCCGAGGCCGCCCATGAGGAATACCGGGAAGAAATTCGTCCGCTTTCCTGCCGCCTGCGACGCAATGGCCGGCTCAGTCTTCCTCTCTGACTTCTCCGCTGCCGGCCTCTTCGCCGCCGTCTCAGATTTCGTCACGAGCTTTGTATCCGGCCTCGCCGCCTGCACCGGGCGGGGCGGTTTCACCGGCGCGACAATCTCCGGCTCATCGTTCTCCGGTTCCTCTTCTCTTGTTACCTCCTCGACGACCGCGTCAGGGGCGGCGGGTGGCGCGGGAGCACAGGCATGGCTCCACACATCGGGAGGGATGGCATCCTCAAAGATGGACGGCAGCTCTCTGCCGGCCGCTTCGGCACGCACCAGACAGGCGACGGCCTCGAGTGCCTCCCTGCCAGTCCAGTCGTCGGGAGCAGCGTCGGGATTCCTCAGCCGCCGGTGCCAGAAAGTGCGGAAGGTGGCGCCTTCCTCGCGCAGGAACTCGCCCGCCGCCTGCATGCGCATGGCTTCGTCCCGCACCGGGCATTCTTCTCCGGGGCCGATCAGGCGGCATGCTATGTCGATCAACTGCGATGACATGAGCGGCTTCTGCACGGCCACCTCGGCCGCCACATCAAACAGAAAACGCCCGGCGCTCGGGCTGGCGAGAAATGCCTCGCGGTCGATCAAAGCGCTGGCGAGCCGCACCAGGCGAGGCTGGTCGCCCGTGGACTTCAAGTGCGCGAGCACCGCCGGAGCGATGATGGCATTGTCATCGTTGACCAGCTCCTCGGCCACGAAAGCAGGCGGTATCTCCGCACAGAGGTGGAAATTCTCGTCCGCCAGAATGTGCGCGAGGAAGATGCTGGCCGCCTCCACCAAAGAGTCAGGCTTGGTGAGGGCACGCTGGCAGAGATGGCGGATGCCTTCGGATGGATCGCCACCTTCCTCGATCACGCGTTCGATTTGAGTGATCGGCTCGCTCAATGACTTCGGAAAGTTGTACGGTGCTTCCGCAGGCGGCGACGTTCCGGCCTCCGGGCCGGCACGAACGGGAACACCCTGGTCGGCAAACAAGGGCTCCGCCTCCGGTTGTTCGACAGGGAGCGCGGGTGAGTCGTGATGATCGTTTGTGGAGGCCATGTTCGGGACGGATGAAGCGCCGCGGAGGTTACAGCCCGGGCTTGGAAAGGCAATCAGCCGTATGCCCGCACCGCCACCATGGCCACGGAAGGAAAAAACCTGCCGAAGAGAGTGCGGCGCAACTTGTGGGGGAACGGCAGCGCGATGAGTTCCGCCAGACCGGTGACGGTGTTGAAAATACCGCGCTGGGTTTTGCCGAAGCGGAACACCCACGCCGGCTTGAAACCGTGCGCCGCCAGCAGGCGTCGCATCTCGCGGTGCGTCCACTCTTGGAAATGGAAACAATCAAGCGTGTCGGAGAAGAACCGTGAGATGTCGTGCGGACCCGAGTAGCGGTGCGGCGTGTCGAAGACGTACACTCCGCCCGGTTTGAGCAGCCGGTGCACCAGATCGAAATGCGGCCCCACATCGTCGGGATGCAGGTGCTCGAGAAACTGGTAGCTGAAGGCCACGTCCGCGCAGCCGTCAGGCAGATCGAGATGGAAGCCGTCGTAGCACACATGGCGGAAGTTCGGCGGAGCGGGCTGCGCGGGATCACGCTGATCGGAGATGTCCACGGCGATCACGCGGCCCGCTGTTTTCGCCGCCTCATAGGACAGCCAGCAGTTCCCCGGCGCGAACTCGACGAGCGTCGCCTCCGGCCGCAGCCACTCGCGCAGCAGGCGCATCTGCGCGGCCACGTTCCTGCGCTTCTCCTCGGCCGACTCCAGCCGCGTCTGGCGGGGATGGTCCGGCACGCGCCGGAAGAGTTCGCCGTAAAGCTCGGAAAAGAGCGCGGTGCGCTGCTCGCGGGTGGACTTGCGCAGGCGCGCGGCAAGCTCGCGCTCCACTTCGTAGTGATGGCGGAGCCGCTCGATGCTGCGGCCGGGAGCATGTTCATTCATGGTGCGGTGGAGAGGGATTTCGCGAGCAGCTCGCCGACGATGCGGCAGCCCTCGCGATTGAGGTGGGTGTCGTAGATCGTGTTGTGGGTGAGCACGCCTTGCAAGCACGATGCTGCCAGCGGCGGCGTGGAGTCGATGAACCTGATCCCGCGCTCCTTGCAGAGCGAGCCGATGAACTCCGGCAGCCGGCCGGGCGTCCACTTCACCGTCGCGGCGCTGGCTGCCGGCAGGAACTCCAACCCTCCGTGCAGCACGCGTGCCTTGCACGGCAGAAACAGCAGCCAGGGATCAAGCCCGAGATCGCGGCACGCGTGCGACCATTCGTCGAGCGCCGCGCACACGGCCTCGCGCTGGCCCGCCGTGAGCGTCTCAGGCGATGGCGGCGCCTCGTAGATCGACACCGGCGTGCTCCCGCCCACGCCCGCCCAGTGCGCCGTCGCGTAGCTGCGCGGCGTGATCCGGAGCTGGCTCATGTTCTTCGTCATCAAGTAGAGCGTCCTGAGGAAAGAAGTCTCCCGCCCCATCTCGCGCACGGGCCGCACGCCGGCGGACCGGAAGCGCTGGAGGTCGCGCAGTTCGCGCACGTCATCTTCGATGTCATTGCCCTCGAAGAACGCGATGACCGCCTGCCTCGTGGAGGCCGACTTGCCGAAGCGTCGCAGATATGCCGTTTGTGTGAAGTTCCCCGTGTAGCTCACACCGAGGTGCTTCACGCGCCGGCCGCTCTTCGCGGCGAGAACGGAGGTGAACATCTGCTCCTCCGGCAAATACCCGGCCTCGGTGAATGAATCGCCCGCCACCGCGATGTCCCAGTCCACAAGGTCGTCAGGATTGCGGAAACCGTCTTTGTCGTAGCGCACGGTGATCTCCGGCTCGTCGGGATACGCAACGTCGATGCTCTTGAGATTTTCGAGCATCGTGTTGAGCACGCGCCCGGTCCATGCCTGCGGACCTGGGCGTGCGAAAAAGACTTCGGGCAGCGGCTGCGTCGGCATCCGGAAGCAGACAGGAAAGCGCTCGAAGCGCTCCCGCTCTCCCGTCATCACGGCGAAATTCACTCCGCCCAACCGGCAGGCAATCTCCACCACGCCCAGGAGCGCCGCCGTGTTCAGCACCACGATGGCCGCCGCCCGCAGCACGCTCCGCGCGGACCCCGCGCGGACGAATCCACCGGCCGCGAGGACCGCGCCGAGCACGCAACAAATCACGCCGGGCCAGCGCAGAAAATCAAAGTCACGGCGCAGGGAGCGCCACAGCATCATCGCGCCCGCCGCACCGGCGAGGCTGCCCGCCGCGATGCCCGGCAGCGTGTCGGTCCATCTCCTCTTCATCGCGACGCGAAAAAAAACTTCAAGCCCGCTTCCGGGCCAGCACCAGATACTGCGCGCCGAGCGGCAGCCCGCACAGCGCATGCTCGACGGGCCGCAAGAAACCGAGCGCGCCGGGAAAAATGAAAAGATAATTCGTGCGCTCGATCTCGAATCCCGCGCCGGCCAGCAATCGCCGGGCCTCCCCGGGAAAAAGCATGACCGCATCCCGGTCAAAAGGCACGAGCCGCATCAGCAGACGCGTGACCGGATTCCATGCGTTGTTCTCCCAGAATGCAAACCAGCCGCCCGGACGCAGCGCACGGAACACCCGCGCCGCCGCCCCGGCACGCTCCGGCGGCGGAATGTGATGAAAGACGCCGTTGCAGTACGCGAAGTCGAATTCACCCGGTGCATCGGCATCTAGACGCTCCAGCGGGGCAAAGCCCACGCCCTCGCCGCCGAACTGCCGCGTGGCAAGGTCACAGGATTTCCGTGACACATCGACGCCGAGAATCCGCGAGGCCGCGACGTGCTTCTTCAGATACGGCGTGGCCGTGCCCGTGCCGCAGCCGAAGTCCAGACACCTCCAGCCAGGCTGGAACCGCGCACCGAGCACCCGCCGCGTCCACGCCAGCCGCGCGTCGGCGAAGTACTCCTTTGACTCGCCGGTGAAGCGCAGCCCGCGGTTCAGCTCCGCGTCGTACGCGGCGGCCACCTCGTCAAACTCGGCGCTTGATTTGTCTGTCGCGGGCAATTCGTTCACGCGCACAGCTATTGGCCGTGCCTGCGTGTGCCAGCAACCAGATTGGGCGCCTTTTTGCCGCACATGTTGAATGTGCTGTCCCGCCGTCGGCCTGCCGCCTTCTTCGGAGACCCCTCCCCTGCCTTCTCCAGTGACGAGCCAGGCGCCCCGCACCTTTACTGATCACTCACCTCGCACGCCAGTGCATGACGGTGTGCCAGCACCTCTCCGGCGAAGTAAAGCGAACCGGTGATCAGCCTCCGCTCCGGAAACCTTTCAGCGATCGCGAGCGCTCCGGCGATTGCCGTCGCTTCGTGCACTTCCGCACCCGGATCGATTTGCACGAGCTTCCCGTGCACCGACGCCGTCGGCACGGCGCGATGGGAACGGAAGCCGGTGAGTATCCAGCGCTTCGCGATGGGCCGCAGTTCCTGCAGCACCGCGGAGGTGTCCTTGCCCGTCGATGAGCCGAGAATGATCGTCGCCTTCTCGCCGCCGAATTGCTGCCGCCATGCAGCGACGAGCACTCTGGCGGCGTGCCCGTTGTGCGCGCCGTCGAGGATCGTGCGCTCGTCGAGCCGCTGAAAGCGCGCGGGCCACTCCGTCTTCCGCAGTCCTTCCCGTATCACGGCATCCGTGAAATCGAAACCGGCCGCACGCAACGCAGCCACGGCGACCGCTGCATTCCATCCTTGATGCCCGCCGACGAGTCCGAGCGGACACGGCAGCGGAGCATCCACCACCGTGAGCGCACTGCCGAGCCCGGCGGCCACGCGCCGGATGACCTCCATCGCCTCCGGCTCCTGCGGCGCGCTCACGACGGGCACGCCCGGCTTGATGATGCCGGCTTTCTCCCCCGCAATCGCGGCGAGCGTGTGGCCGAGCGATTGCATGTGATCGAAGCCGATCGGCGTGATGACCGACACCGCGGGCGTCAGCGCATTCGTCGCGTCGAGCCGGCCGCCCATGCCCGTCTCGAGAATCACCCAGGACAGTCCGCGCTTCCGATACCAGTCCATCGCGATGCCGAGCGCGATCTCGAAGAAGGTCGGATGCGGATCCCAGTCGAGCGTGAGTTCGCGGATCATCGTGATGCCGGCGCACAGCTCCGCCGGGGAGATGAGCCGTTCCGCATCGCGAATGCGCTCGCGGAACTCGATGAGATGCGGCGAGGTGAAGAGGCCGGCATTGACGCCCGCCTCCTTCAGCATCGCGTGCATGAAGGAGCACGTCGAACCTTTGCCATTCGTCCCCGCGACATGAATGATCCGCTGTCCGCCCGGCGGCACATTGAGCGCCGCCAGCAGCTTCCACATGTTTTCCAGCCCCAGCTTCATGCCGTAGAGCTGAGTGCCATAGAGCCAGTCGAGAGCGTCTTTTTCGTGTTGGAGCCGCATGGTGGTGAATCCGCGGCGTCAGGCTAGGCGGCGGAGGCCTTTCGTCACGCCCGGGTTTGCCATTGCGGTCGATGCGCGGCGGCGTCACTCACGCGGCAGGACTCTCGACTCCTCCGGCGCTTCTTCGACGCCGGGCAGGCGCAGCATCTCCGCCTCCTCAGTCACCGTCCGGGCCCGCCACCACCGCACGGCCCAGCCCACGAGCAGCAGGAGAAGGATGACGGCGATGAGCCTCGTGGTGCGGTCGGCTGGCACGGGTGCGAACAAGCACCGGCACGCCGGCGCGGCAAGGGACGATTGCAGGCGCCGCGTGCCGCGCCTTCGCGCCGGTATTCGCGCTTGCCATCCATCCCGCCGTTTGAATAGTGCGCGCCCGGCGCGAGCCGGAACTCCGAAAATGAGCGATGCGCGACACAAGGAGGACGAACCGTCCTTTGAGCAGGCCATGGAACGGCTCGACGAGATCGTGGCCTCCATGGAAGGCGAGCGCATGTCGCTCGAAGACATGGTGCGCAGCTACGAGGACGGTGTGCGCCTCCTGCGCGTGTGCCGCGGGCGCATCGATTCGGCGAAACGACGCGTGGAGATGATCACCACCGATCTCGATGGCGGCAAGGCGGTGCTCACCCCCTTCGAATCCACCGCCGCGGCCGAGACGCCCGCCGCGGCCGCAGCCGCCGACGAAGGCGAATCCAAATCCAAGGCCCGCCGCAGCAAGACTGATCCCAAGCCCGATGACATCCGACTCTTTTAAGCCCGCGCTCACGGACGCCCTCCCGCCGATCAAATCGCCCGCCGATCTCAAGGCCCTGTCTCTGGATCAACTGCCCGCGCTCGCGGAGAAAATCCGCCGCGAGCTGATCTCCACCCTCGCGGAAACGGGCGGCCACCTCGGGCCGAACCTCGGCGTGGTCGAGCTGAGCATCGCGATGCATCGCGTGTTTGACACGCCGAAGGACAAGTTTGTCTTCGACGTGGCGCATCAGGCCTACGTCCACAAGATGCTCACGGGCCGCTGGGACAAGATCCACACCATCCGCCAGTACGAGGGCCTCAACGGCTTCTGCCTGCGCTCGGAGAGCGAGCACGACTGCTACGGCGCGGGCCACGCCGGCACCGCGATGTCGGCGGCGCTCGGTTTCGCGGTGGGGCGCGACCTGAACGGCACGGATGACAATGTCGTCGTCATCGCCGGCGACGCCGCCTTCACCTGCGGCCCCACGTTTGAAGCGCTGAACAACGTCGCGGCGCAGACCAGGAAGTTCATCGTCGTGCTCAACGACAATGAGTGGTCCATCGACAAGAACGTGGGCGCCATCGCCAAGTACTTCAACGCCATCGCCACGAACCCGGCCTACGCATCGCTGCATCAGAAGGCGGCGGCGTTTGTGGAGAAGGTCGCGGGCAAGGCGGCGCGTCACATCGCGGGAAAGGTCGAGGAGAGCGCCAAGGGCCTCGTGCTCGCCGCCTCAAAGCAGCCCGCGCCCACCTCGAGCGTGATCTTCGAGGAGTTCGGCTTCCGCTACTACGGCCCCATCGACGGCCACGACATCCCGCTGCTCATCAAGACCTTTGAGTTTCTCAAGAAGCAGCCCGAGCCCGTGCTGCTGCACATCATCACGGAGAAGGGCCGCGGCTACCGGCCCGCGCTCGAGGACCCGGGCAAGTTCCACGGCCTCGGCAAGTACAACATCGAGACCGGCGAGACGCAGGCCACCGCCACGCCTACGTATTCGCAAATCTTCGCGCGCAGCGTCACCGACTTCGCGAAGGAAGACCAGAAGATCGTCGCCATCACCGCCGCCATGCCCGGCGGCACCGGCCTGTCGGTTTTCAAAAAGGAAATCCCCGGGCGCTACTACGACGTGGGCATCGCCGAGGAGCACGCCGCTCTCTTCGCCTGCGGCCTCGCCGCGCAGGGCCTGCGCCCGTTCCTGACGATCTACTCCACCTTCATGCAGCGCGCCTATGACATGATCATTCATGACATGGCCATCCAGAATCTGCCCGTGCGCCTCTGCATGGACCGCGGCGGCCTCTCCGGCGATGACGGCCCCACTCACCACGGCCTCTTCGACATCGCCTATCTCCGCGCCGTGCCCGGCCTCGTCCACATGCAGGCCAGGGACGAAGACGAGTTCGTGGACATGCTCTGGACGATGGCGAACTACGACAAGGGACCGATCGCCATCCGCTACCCGCGTGGCAGCGGCACCGGCGCGAAGCCGAAGGACAAGCCCGTGCTGCTCGAGATCGGCAAAGCGGAGGTCGTCGCCGACGGCAGCGATGTCACGCTCATCGGCCTCGGCTCCATGTTCGAGATGGCCGAGGCGACGAAGAAACTCCTCGAAGCCCGGGGCCTCTCCGTCGCGCTCGTCAATCCCCGCTGGATCAAGCCGCTGGACATCGCCGTGATCGAGCAGTTCGCGCGCAAGACAAAAGTCATCTGCACATTCGAAGACCACATCCTGCGCAACGGCTTCGGCTGCGCCGTGATGGAGCACCTCGGCGAAGCCCGCATCGCCACACCCGTCGTCCGCATCGGGTGGCCGGATGAATTCATCGAGCACGGTAACGTCCCCGCCCTGCGCGAGAAGCACGGCCTCACAGCGCAGAACGCCGCGGCCAAGGTGCTCAAGGCACTGGCCGAATAGAAGGCTCCCGCGCCCTGCTGGACGAGTTTGTGCTGGCAGCATTCGCGAATGCTTTGGTAAGATCGGCCGGCGTGGCACTGAGGGCTTACATCATCGCGCTCACATTTTTCGGCATCGGCTGTGTCATCGGGCTGCCGGTGGGTGCAGTGCTCCGGCGGACGGCACCCGAGGTGTCGGACTCGTCCGACAAGTCCGGCCGCATCAAGCCGGCTGGTGCCACCGGAAAAAAGCCGGCTGCTGCGGCCACCAATGCCGAGAACCCTCTGGCCGCGCAGCTCCGTGCAATCCTGGAAAATGAAAGGTCCCTCGGCGCTGGTGGAGAGATGACCGGCTTCGACGGGCGCGCGGCCGAGCTTCTTCGCGGCCTGGGCACCGAGGCACTGCGCGCGGATGCCATCGAACTGGCACAGTCGAAGAAGAGCGACACGCCCGAAGAAGTGTTGCGCACCATCTTCATGGAGTGGGCGCGACGCGAGCCAGGCGCGGCGTGGGATGCGGCGCTGAAGGCCATCCCGAATTCCCGCTCGAGCGCGCTGGCCGCGAACGCGCTGGCCGGCTGCCTGCTTGCCACGAGCGCCACGGATTACTTGGCGGCGCTCAAGCGTCTCGACGGCATCGCGGATGAAAGCGTGCGCGGCGTGACGAAGGAGAAACTCGAGAGGAATGCCACGCGCTTCGTGCAGCCCGAGCCGCTCGCGCGCCGGCTGGCCGCCATGCCGGAGAGCGAGCGTCCGAAGGGATTGCTCAAAGACACGATGATGACCTGGGGCCAGCGGCATCTGCACGCGGCGCTCGATTTCACGAAGTCGCTGCCGCAGGAGGATCGTGAGCAGTTGATGCCGATGTTCTGCCAGGTGCTCGCAGTCGTCGATGAAGCGGAGGCCGAGCGACAAGCCGCCTCCATTCAGGATCCCAAACACTCCGCAGCGGCTTGGTCGGGCATTTTTTCGATCTATAACGAATTCAATCCCGACCTCGCCATCGACTTGCTTCAAAGGCTGCCCGTGGAGCAGATGGACGCGAGCTTCTTCGCGGACATCAGAAGCGGCTTCCACCTGCCCGCCGAGGTCGTGGCAGGCATTGCCGCGCGGCTCACGGGAAAGAGCCGCGAGAACTTTCTGTCATCAGCTTTTCAAGGCTCGTATCTCATCAATGACAAGGCGCTGCAGACGATGCTGAACGCCATCGAACTGCAGCCCGAAGATGGGAAGTGCATCAACGCCGTGGTGGGCCGCCTCATTCGGACATCGCCGGACACCGCGCTCGCCTGGGCCGACTCGCTGCCGGAGAGTCCGCTGCGCGATCATGTGATGGCCGAGGCCAGCGAGCGGGTGCGCGAGACGGATCGCGAGAAGTCGCTCACGATGTCCGGCTCAATCCAGGACGACACGCTGCGCTTGAAGGCGCTGCGCTCAAACATCGAGTCGTGGCTGCAAAACGACCGCGTCGCCGCAGTCGCGTGGCTGAAGTCCGCCAGATCAAACGTGATGCCGCCGGAGGAGCGCGACCGGTGGCTGCATCTCTCGGGAGTCAGATGACGACGACACGACAACAGGGAGCATGGCTCATCTGCTTCCTCGCCGGCATCTGGCTCGGCATGAGAGCGGGCGGCGCGAACGACACTGACGCTACACGCGATGACGAGAGGCAGGCGCGTTTTTCCGGCGCCACTCCTCGCGCGGGTGAATCCGCAAAGTCCACCACGCAGACCAATGCTGCGAGTGCGGCAAAGACCGCGAACAGCAAAGCGCCGGATGCGATCTCTGGCATCCCGCCCGCGAAGCAGCTCACGCTCGACGATCTGCGCCGCCTGCTGGACGCGAATCTCTACGAAGCGGATCTAAGGCAATGGATGCATGATCTCGAACTGTTGCCAAAGTCGCTCGCGGCAGCCGACCTGCCCGCTGCCGCGGCGATGATCTGGAGTGCGAAGCATCGCTTCCCGTCGATGATGGCCCTCGTGAGCATTCTCGATCGCTGGGCGGAGAGCGATCCAAAGGCGGTGCTCGGCTGGCTGCACACGCTGAAGGGCGACGAGAAGATCGTAAAGACGATCCGCCATTGCGTGCTGCACACCATCGGCAAAAAGCACCCGGCCCTGCTCTGGCAGGAGGTCGGCCCGACGCAGGAATGGCAGAGCGAGGACTGGATCGCCGGCGGACTCATCGGGCAGTACTTCGTGGGCGATCCGGCGCGTTTGCAGCAGTTCCTCGAGGCAACCACTGATTCGTCCGCACGCTACTTTGCGCTCAACATCATCGCGCGCGAGATGGCGAAGAAAGATCCCGTCGGTGCCATCGCCTGGGCAAAAGCGCAGCCGCACAATCAAGCGGCAGATGAAGCGCTCGCCAGCCTCTACCGAACGCTCGCGGAAAAGAATCCCACGGCCGCCATCTCGGCGGTGGCTGAAAGCAGCGGCACCCTTTCGCGCCTCGAACGCGAGCGCATCATCGAAGGCCTCGCCGAGAATCATCCGGCTCGGTTGCGGGATTTCATTGCTGCCGGTGGATTGCAGTCGGCCACGATGCGTGAGGCCGGCTTGGTCGGCTCCTATTTGAAAAAATCGCAGCGCGATTTCGTCGCCCTCGCATCCGAGATTCCCGCCGGCCAGACGCGCGATGCCTTCCTCAGTTCGCTTTCATTCCAGCTCTCGCAGCAGGGCGATGCCGAAGGCGCATGGCTGGCGCTGAAGGACATCCCGCCCAGCCTCGAGCGCCGAAGCGCCATGTGGTCCTACGCCGAAGGCCGCACCACGGGCAAAAACATCGCCGAAATGACCGGCTGGCTAGGCACCCTGCCCACGGGAAGCGATCGCGACTCTGCCATCGCCGGCTTTGCCCGCAGCGCGAGCAAGTCGCAGCCGCAAATCGCCTGCGAGTGGTCCTCTGCCATCGCTGACAGGGTGTATCGCGGCGAAATCGTCGAAGAACGCTTCGACGCCTGGCACCGCGACGATGCGAAAGCATCCGAGGCGTGGCTGAACAAAACGACATCGCTTTCCGCTGAGGACAAGGCGCGGCTGATGGCGAGGTCGGCCGGGCGATCAACTCCCTGAAGGCTGCGGGTAGCAGCCTCCCAACTCAGAGCGAGAATTAAACACCGCTGCCATGGCGCACACCACAAGCCAAAGACCGCTTCATCGCGCGGTCACCATCACAGGATGGAGCCGCGGCTGACCCAGCCACCGTCGGATGCGCGGCATCCCATCGCCACGTTGTGGTCTCAACCTTCTTCACCGAGCCAGCGCACGGCGTAGTGAATGAGTTCCGTGCCGTTCCTCAGCCCGAGCTTCTGGCGGATGTTCCCGCGGTGAGTGTCCACCGTCTTGATGCTCAGGTGCAGCGTGTCGGCGATGTCGTGGCTGTCCTTGCCCTGGCCGATGAGGCGCAGCACCTCGAACTCGCGGCTCGTGAGCTTTCCGATGGTCGCTGCCTCACCCTCTTGCTGATGCGGGCGCGAGATGGAGTCGAGAATCTCGGCGGCCATCTTTTCGCTGACCGCGACCTTGCCGGAGAGCACGCGCTGGATGGCGACGAGCATGCCGGCCGGGCCTTCCTGCTTCATCACATAACCGCGGCCGCCGGCACGCAGCACGCGCTCCGCATACACGCTCTCGTCATGCATCGAGATCACAAGCACGGGCAGCGCGGGATCGAAGGCGTGAAGATCTTGCAGCAGTTCGAGACCGCTTTTCCCCGGAAGGCTGATGTCGGTGATCACAAGATCGGGCTTCTCGCGGCGGATGGCGTCGAACGCCTGTGAAGCCGCGCTCGCCTCGCCGCACACTGTCAGGCCGCGGTCGCTCTCGATCACGCGCCGCAAGCCGTCGCGGAAGACGGGATGATCGTCCACAATGAAGACCCTCTTTCTCGACGGCTCCGGGGCTGGTTTCTTGTCGGCTTTGCTGGGCATGGCTGTGTCCTCCGGTGGATGGTTTTCTCGGGATGTCGGCTGCGGAAGCTCCAACCGTGCCGCGCGTCCGTCATCGCGCAACTCCTGGTCTCACTCCACCATCTCCACCCGCACCGTGCATGACGCCGTGCGGCCGTGATCGTCGAGCGCCTGAATTCTCCACGAGCCGGTTGATGGTTTCCACATGAGCGGATCGGTCGGGGTCGCCGCGCCGATGAACTGTTTTCCCGCGAACCAGTAAACCGTGCGCACACCGGCGGCGGTGTCGGCACGAAGCGGAATCTTCTGCCGGTTGCGATCGGTCGCGCGAAGCGTGTAAACGAGCGCCGGCCGCGGCGAGACAATCCGCGGCGCCTCGTTGCTCGATGCAGCGGCCAGCACGCCTTCCGTAGTCTCAAATGGCGGCGGTTCCCGACGCGGCAGTCCGGCCTGGCGGAACATCTCGAGCAGATCGGGCTGCCAGAATTCAAAAACCTCTCTCCGCAGTTTGCGCGTGCCGTCGTCTCGCGCGACTCGAAGACCGGTCGCGTCATCCAGCAACACTTCGCGATGAATCTCGCACGGCTGAATCGACGACACGCCGGGAATGAACCAGCCGGTCAGGCAATGCTGACAGTGCGGCGTCGGAAGCTGGCCCGACACGGCGCACAGTTTCACCTCTTCGACGGACGTCGGTGCAATCATCGGTCGGCGCGGCAAACGCAGGCGGTCAAATACCTCGAACAACAACGGGGCGGCACACTCCCGTGCGACAAACGCCGGATTCGCCTTGCCGTTGAAGTTGCCGATCCAGACCACGAGCACATAGTCGCCGCGAATCCCCGCCGCCCATGCGTCGCGAAACCCCTGCGACGTGCCGGTCTTCCACGTCACATCGGGATCGTTCACGCTCTCGTAACCCGACGGCGCGCGCAACATGTCGCGGGTCAGGAAGCGCACCGCCTCCGTTAGCAGCGGCGCGCTGTCGGTCACGGTTGGTGATTGCACTGTGAGCCGCAGCGGTCGCGGACGACCATCATCAGCGAGCAGGCAATAGAGCGATGCCAGCTCCTCCATGCTCACCTCTGCGCCGCCAAGCGGCAGCGCGAGACCGTAGTGTGATTCGGGTCGGGGCAGGGCGACGCCACCCTGTTTGAGAAAACCGTAGAGACCGGGCGCTTCGAGCCGCTGTGCGAGCGCAACTGCTGGGATGTTCCTGCTGCGAAAGAGCGCCTCGGCCGCGGGAATCGGTCCGGTGAACTCGCGATCAAAGTTCTCGGGATTGTAAGCGCCAAAGCTCAGCCGGCCGTCGCGCAGAAGCGTTCGCGGATGGATCAGGCCCTGCTGCATCGCGAGTGCATAAACAAACGGTTTCAGGGCCGAACCCGGAGATCGCCGCGCCATCACTCCATCGACCTGGCCCTGGATGTCCGACTCCAAAAACTCCACCGAGCCGACATATGCAAGCACCTCACGCGACGGCGCATGAACCAGCATCGCACACGCATTCCTGATTCCCACTTCGCGTCGCTGCCCGATGTAGCTGCCCAGCGCGTCCTCGACGATTTGCTGCTTCGGGAGATCGATGAACGAATGAACGATGGTCTGTCCGCCTGACTCCTTGAATTGCCGCCGCGCCAGATGCGGCACCTCCCGCGGAACGCGCGCCTCCGGCCGCAGCGTGTAGCCGGCGTCGAGCGGATCGATGCGCATGCCATCCTCTTCACCGATCCTCTGCCACAAGCGATACGAAGCAGCCGCGTGCGCTTCGTTTTCGCCGCCGATCTTCGGCCGCCTCCGTGTCGGGCTCTGCGGCAGCACGGCGAGCGCAACAGCCTCGCGCATCGACAGGTCCTTCACCTCTTTCCCACACCAGAGCAGGCTTGCCGCGCCCACGCCTTCGACGTTTCCTCCGTAGGGTGCCAGGTTCAGGTAAGCTTCTAGAATCTGGTCTTTGGAATAGTAGCGCTCGAGCTGCAATGCGCGCGCTATCTGGACGAACTTGCCCGTGATCGACTTCGTGCGCAGACCAAATCGCAAACGCGCATACTGCATCGTGATCGTCGAACCACCGCCCTGCCGCGTGCCCGAAATCATCCCCCACGCACCGCGCAGCAGCGACACTGGATTGACTCCCGGATGCGAATGGAAGTGCCGGTCTTCCATCGCGAGTGTTGCGCTGACGAGATTCGGACTGATGTCCGCCAACGGTGTCTTGAGGCGGTATTTGCCGTCGTTCGTGAGCGCGAGATGGACGATGTGGCCATCGCGATCGAGAAGCGCGGGCGAAAATGCCGTCGATGGAGGAAGCAGTGCGGGCTGCGGGCATAGGAGCCAGGATGCCGTGGCGATGAGGGAGATGAAAAAAGCAAGGCGGCAAGACCGGACGAAAGTCCGGGAGCAAACGAGATTCTTCCCCCTCACCCTAACCCTCTCCCAATGGGAGAGGGAACCTGACGAGCTGTCGCTCGAATCGCCAATCGCGCCAAGGGAATCTCGACACCTCGCGTCCTGCGTTCCTGGATTTAGCGAAGCATCTCTCAACTTTTCTTCCCGCAATGGCGCGGCAGCGCCTTCGTCTCCCTCTCCCTTGGGGAGAGGGCTGGGGTGAGGGGGACTTGGTTCTCGACTCGCTTCGTTCATAGCGAATACTCGATGCATTCAATCTCCCGACCGCGATCACTCACCCGCCACCTCCACCGTCCCTCCACCGGCGCGTCCTTTCGTCCCACGATCATACATGCTCTCCGCAAACACGGGCGGCACGGCGAACTTGCCGGCGCAGACGGGTTTGATGCGATAGATGAAGCTCTTCGACTGCCCTTTGGAAAGTCCGGTGAAGAAGACGTTTCGATCTTCGCGCACATCGACGTAGTCGGCGCCGGGGACGGTGTCGCGGCCGGGTTTGAGGCCGTTGGGTTCGAGTTCGAAGCCACCGGGCATGAGATCGAGCACGGCGATGTTCGTGAGTTCGTCGGGGCTGTTGTTGCGCACGCGGATGGTGACGGTCGCGCTCTCGCCGACTTTGAGTTTGGCGGTGGCTTTGCCGTCTTTGTCGCTGAGATCGCGGAAGACTTCGAGGCCGTCGGCGATGGTGGTCGTCGGCAGTCCTTTGTCGAAGCCCGCCTCGGTCACTTGATAAAACGCGCCGATGTCGAGCTTGCCTTGATCGAGATGGAATCGCAGGCCGCTGATGCCGGGATCAAAGTTCGCCGTGCGCAAGCCGCCGCCCTCAGGCAGGAGCAGACGCGGCTCGCCCTGTGTCGGAAGCTGGCTGATGGAGAGTTTGAGATCGCTCTTCTGCACGAGCTTCGAGTAGGCCTTCAGTGCGAGGATGCTGTAGGCGGCAGAGATGGTATTGAAGGAATTGCGCGTGATCGGCTCGGTGATCATCGCGAGGTCTTCATACTTCAGCTTCGCGGCGAGATCGGGGAAGTGACGACACAGCAGCGCGAAGCCCTGCGTCTGCTTGATCTTCGGATCGCGATGATACCAGCCGCGCCAGCGGTCGAGCTTCGGCTGCTTGTCGGCGCTGCTCCAATATGACTGCATGAGCGAGCGGCCTTCCTTTTCCTGCTTCAGCAAAACATACGTGCCCGCCATGTAGGCGGCGGCCAGCGTGTTCTGCCATTTGCCTTTGTAATCCTTCTCCAGTGAGTCGCGCAGATTGAGCAGGAAGTTCGTCGTCACTTCGCCATTGCGCGTGAGCAGATAGATCGCGGCGGCCTGAATCTCGGCGTCTTCGAGCGAGGTGATCTTCGTGCGCGCCATCAGCTTCATGCGACCGCGCGCGCCATCGAGCAGATCGGATGGCACGGCGAAGTTCGCCTCGCGTGCTTCGGTGAGGAAATGCGTGACATAGACGCTGAGGAAATCGATGCCGCCGTCGGCGCGATCATCCCAGTAGCCAAAGCCGCCTTTGCTGTCCTGACGCGAGTAGAGAATCGAGAATGCGGCATCGAGCTGCTTGGTCGCCTCGGCTTGATCGAAGCCAAAGTCGGCTTCCGTCGCGAGCAGCAGTCGCGACATCGCACGGCTCGTCACCTGCTCGGAGCAGCCGTGCGGATACTCGGCGAGATACGATTCAAGACCGCGCGCGAGGCCGATCGGCAGTGCGGACACCGTCGCCTCGGCCTTGCGGAAGTGCGGATAGAGATCGCGCGTGATCTTCACGTCCTGCTTCGGCAAACGGAACCAGCCGCTCTGCACGTTCGTCAGATAAGGCGCGGCGGGCCGCACACTGAGCGTAGCGGAGCGTTTGAGCGACTGGCCGCCGCCGCTCGCGGTGAAGAGCAATTCAGCGCCGCCGAGCGAGTCGCGCGCTTTCACGCGGAAGCGGACGGTCGTTTCTTTGCCCGGCGCGACATCAATGGTCATCTGAGGCTGGCCGATGATTTCCAGATGCTCCGACGCGGTGGCTTGCAGCGTGATGCCCGACGGCGCGTTGGCTCCTTCGAGATTGTTCGCGATGGTGAGCGACGCGACGAATTCATCGCCCGGCGCGGCGAAGGTCGGCACGTTTGGCGTGAGCACGAACGGCCCGCGCACGATGCTTTTCGTCTCCGCTGCACCGATCGCATCCGCGGCAACGGCCACGGCCATGATCTTGAGGCCACCGGCAAAATAGTCGGGCACATCGTAGCTGACTTCGCGGCGATCCGGCCCCGCCTCGACGAGTCCACTCCAAAACACGACCGGCGCCTCTTTGCGACGCTTGAAAGGATTGAGGTTCATCTTCAGCGCACCGTCTTCGTCGCCGCCGTAGGCTTTGCGCGAGATCAGCGAGAACTCGGGCAAGATGAGATCGAGCAATTGCTCGGTCTCCGTCTCCAGCGCGCGCTTGCGGAAGAAGTGAGTGAGCGGCTGCGGCAGTTTGTAATCGGTGATCTGGTGGATGCCTTCATCGACGGCATATACGACGATGCGCGACGGCTTCGCGGCCTTGTAACCGATCTTCATCATCTCGCCCGGCTTCACGACTCTCGGTGCGTCGATCTCCACGAGCATTTTTCTTTTGTCGGGATTCGCCGTGAAAGGCTGCACCGCATAGCTGAGCGGACTCATGAAGACCTCCGGCGAATCGAGCGCGCGGACAAACGACACATTCACATAGCCCGTGCCTTCGAAGCCGCCGGGCACCGTGATGCGCTGCGTGCTCGCTGGCGTCGGGCTCTTGAACCACTGCCAGCCAAGCACGCGCTCGCGCTCGATGGTGATCAATCCCGCGCCGGTGTAGGGCGCATTGAGGCTCATCTCGAGCGGATCGCCGCTGTTCCAGTTTTCGCGCGCGAGTTTCACACCGAGTTCGGCATCGCGTTCGAGACTGCGCTGCATGTCGCCTTTGCCGACGACGGTGAACGGGCACGCGCAGACGACGTGGTTCTCGCCGTCGCGAAGTTCGAAGCGGAACTCGCCGGTGTTCGCCGTTGGCAGCGCGAAGTTTGCGCCATCGGCTGCGAGCGGCAGCGGACCTTCGCCAGCGGCGCTCTCGCGTTTCGTCGAGACGTAGGCGTAGCTGCCGCTGTCCTGCTTCGTGAGCACGGAGACGTGTTTGATCTGGATGATGCGATACGTCAGCCCCGGCTGCGCGATGGGCTTCAAATCGGGGCCGACCGCGATGAGCCTCAGGCCGCGCTGCGTGTCCTTGCCGATGTAGTCGAGCGCGCCGTCGGCCTTGTAGCCGGCGACATACGGCAGCGGTGCGACGAGCATCGACTGCGCCGCGCGCACGCTGCGGCCGCCGTCGGCTTCGAAGCCTTCGGCGAGGAAGTTCATGAAGAAGCTGCCGCCTTCAAAACGCTCGAGCGCGAGATCGAACTCCGCCTTGCCATCCGCGTTTGTTTTCTGCTCGCCGAGTTCGACGGTCTTGCCCGCTTCGCTGTCGCTGTTTTCGTCAGGCTGGAAGTTCGACGGCGCACGATTGTGGAAGGTGAAGTCGGGGAATTGCTCGAAGGCAAAGCTCGCGGCGTTCAGCTCGATCTTCGCCTTCACCTTGCGATCCGCGGCGGGGAAGCCGAAGAGCGTTTGCAGATCAAGCGTCGCGCGCACGTCGCGCGGCTGCACCCAAGCGAGGCCTTTCGGCGTGTTGAAGGCGACCGTCATCTTCATGCGGTCGGGCTGGAAATCTTCCACGCGAATCACCGTGCGGCCGATGCGCTCGCGATCGTCCTCGCTGCGCACGAGATGCAACTCGACGGCATATTTGCCGGTGGGATCGGTGTCGGCGGTCTCCGCGTCCCACTCGATGAAGCCATCGGCGGTGAGCGGAATCTTGTCGGAGTAAAGCACGGCGTTCTTCGCGTCGATCACGCGAATCTCGAGCGGCATGCCTTCGAGCTTTCCTTCCCAGTCGCGGCGACGCACGATGCCGCCGACGTGAATTTTGTCGCCCGGCCGATAAACGCCGCGCTCGGTGAAGAGAAAGGCGTCGAGCGTCTCGTTTTGCGATGCGAGCACGCCACCTGTGTCGAAGCGCGAGAAGTCGAGCAGACGATCGGGCCGCTTGAAGGGAATGAACGACACGTCATTGCCGAGCCGCGCGATGATGGCGACTGGCTGCTTGTGTCGCTCGAGTCCTTCGACGGAATCGAAATGCACATGCCCATCCGGCCCGGTGGTCGCCTCGGCGAGGAACTCGCCGTTCTTCGCGATGATCTTCACCGAAGCGCCCGCGACCGGCTCGCCCTTGCTGATCGATTGCACGAAGACCTCGCGCGTCGCATCGGCGTTTCGCTTCACGAGCAGGCCGAGATCGGTGACGAGGATGAAGCGGCGCGTGTAGAAGTTTTCGTCCATCCGATTCCAGTCGGCGTCCGGATCTTTTGCGTTGGCTTCTTCGACATTCTCCGCTGGCTCCACGCCTTCCGCGCCGAAGAAAAACAAGCCGCGCGATGCATCGGGATCCGACGGATCCGCCGCCTGCAAAGCGCTCGTGAAATCAAAGGTCGTGTAGTTCGCCTGGTAATCGTTCCGCCATCCCGATGGCTTCACGTCCAGTTTGATGCGCGCGAGATTTTCTTCGTCAAAGATCGACGTGCGGAACTCCGGTGCTTCGAAGTCGCCCGCTGTCATGCTGGCGAGATGATTCACCTGACCGGCGGGCACACGACCGATCGCATATCGGATGTGTTTGGCTCCACGGCTCTTGAGTGAGAGCTTCTTTTCGCCATTCAGCGCGAGCAGTCCGCCTTTGCCCATGACCTCAATCTCGCGCGGGAATTCCGGCACGTTTGCGATCTGCTGATACGCATTCTTCAGCTTGAAGCCGCCGAGTGCCTGCGTGCCTGCCGCGATCTTCGTCAGCAAGTAGCCCGGTCGTTCTATGAGCATCTTGAACGCGTGCCGCGTGCTCACGGGTGCGTCTTCGGACTTCTCGGTGTCCACCGGCTTCAGCTTCACGCGCTGCGAGAGTTTCATGATCGCCGGCGTGACTTCGCCCGGCTGCGACCACGCGTAGTCTTCGACCACCGCGTTGTCCTTTTCCTTCGGTTTGTCTTTTGGCAGCAGCCACACTTCGAGCTGCTTCGTGATCTCTTCCGGCTCCGCGTAGCCGGAGGTATCGACGAAGAGGAATTGCTCCGGCTCGCCTTCCTCCGTGCGCACGATCTCCGTTTTCACTCCGGAGATCGAGAAGCCGCTGAACACATCCGGCACGCGCACTTTATCCACGAGCGGTTTGTCAGCCGCCTTCCCGCCCGTGAGACTCGTGAGTCCCGCTGCGAGCGTGAAGCGAACGAAGTCTTCCTTCGCCGGCACCGCTATGCGCGCACTGCGCACCCAGAACTGCCGTTGATCCTTGCCTTCCGTCACCGTGAAGAGCGACGCTGGTGGCTTGCCCTGCCAGTCGAAGATCGGCGTCTTGCCCAGCACTTCTAGGCTCACGCGCTTCTCGATCTCCTCGCGCTTCACCGGATGCGTCGTCGTGATCTCCGCGACGATTTGATGCACCGCCGGTTCCTTCGGGTCCGTGTAAAACTCGAGCGACGCCAGCTTCGGCGTCATCGCCGCCGTCGTGAATTCCCACTTCGAATCCTTCAGCTTCGCTTCCTTCGGCAGCACACTTTTGTCGAGCGTGACTTTGTAGTCGGTGCCTGCGGGCCAGTCGGCCGTCGTTTGAAACACGAGCGTCTTGTCATTGCTCCATGTCCAGCTTCCCGGTTGCGCCGGGGAGAGCGAGACGCCTTTCGCATCCGGCTTCCCGATCGCATCCAGCGGTGCCGCAGCAGCCGAGAACGTGATCGTGATGCCGTCCGGCTTCGCTTTGCCTTTCACCACCGGCGTCACGCCAGGAGCCGAGAGCTTGCCCGTGATCTCCCGAGACTCCGTGAACTGCCGCTCGTGGGGCCGATGCTCCTCCCACCATTTCCAATAATGCCATCCGCCCGCGGAGAGCAGTCCCACCGTGCAAACCGTCGCCGCCCAAACATCAGGCCGGCGTCGCATCGAATCGAACACCGCCCTCCCGCCCGTCACCGCCCAAGCCGGCGGCGTGTAATTGACATCACCAAAAACCACCCGAGCCACGCGCTTCCAAAAGCGCGGCTGCACAAGAACAAGCCAACGATTCATAAATGGTGAGCGCAGTGTATGCGCCTTCCCCTTCGGCACAACACGAGCGCGATACGACTTAGGGAGGAGCAAATTCACAATGACTCCGCATGCATGGCAGCCCTCCGGACTGCTCGGGCACGCCGTGGGTCCGAGTCGCGGACTTGGGCGGGTCTTCTGCCACAGCTCTCACATCTCTTCCGAAATAGAGTCAAAGACATCTTCCGACCCGACTCCCTCGGCACCAAATCATCGGACAACTTCCTGATGAACGACGCGACCAACACCTTCAGCGGCTTCCCTTTGAGTAACTCGCGAAGCACATTACGCGGCTGGAGGTCGTTGAGAGCCGGGCCGTTGGGTTGCCGGGGGAGAGGCGGTGGCGGGGAGGTCGGCGAGGACTTCGAAACGGCCGGCGGCGGCTTCGCGCACCTGGCGGTCGAGATCGGGCGCGGCGTGCGAGGAGTGCGTGGCGGCAAACCCGGAGTCCAGGTGCTGCTGCTCCAGCCCGGCTACTTCACCAAGATGAGATAGGTCGCGGCGCGGACACGGGCGATCAGATCGCTCTCACCATTGGCGGAGGGAGGAGCGCTGCCGGTGGCGGCGGCTTGGGCGTCGGCGGCGGTTTTGAGGAATGTGTCGAGCACTTTGCTTTTGATGGCGTAGCTCACGCTGTCGGCTCTGAGGCTGCTGTTGAGCTTGGCGGCGATCACGCCGGTGACAGCGCCGCTTTTCAGATCGACGAGCGCACCGCCGGAGTTGCCGGGGCCGACCGGGACAGAGGTCTGGTAGGTGTCTTCGTCGTCGCGGATGCCGGTGAGGCTGCTGATGCGGCCATCGGTGAACTTGGGCTCGACGCCCTGCACGGTGGCATTGGGAAAGCCGATGGTGAAGACGTTGCCGCCCATCTGCATGGGCGCGGGGTCGATGCTCAGCCACGCCGCCGGACGAGCGGAAATTTTGATGAGGGCGAGATCGGCGCGCGTGTCGCTGTTCATTACCTTGGCGGAGACCACCTTGCCATCGGCACCGCGCACATCGACCTGGGGTTCATCTCCGACGACGTGGGCGTTGGTGACGATCCAGCCATCGGCGGAGATGCAAAAGCCGGTGCCGTTGCCTGAGTAATTGCCGCCTTGCATGAAGTCCGGCGTTTTGCCACGTTCGCGCTCAGGCTCCTCGCCGAAGAGCACGGCGACAATCGGAGCGGAGGAGCGCCCGCCGAGCCAGTTGCGCAGGACGATGTTGGCCTGGGTGTGGAAGGCGATGCGCTCCTTCCAAAACTGGCGCAAGTCTTTCGGATCGTTGTTCGTGTCCGCGTCGCGGGTCAGTTTCTCGTGCTCGGCATCGATGGCCTCGATCATGCCGACGAGTTCACGGGCGACTTTTTGATCCCCATCACAAAGATAGGTGGCAAAGAATTTGCGCCATTCTTCCTGGCTCTTTTTCACACGGCCCTGGGCTTCGGTCTGTTCTTTTTCGCGCTGTGCTTTCGCGGCTTGTTCTCGCTGCACCACTTCCGCAGGGAGCGCATTTTGCTGCTGCTCGGCTTTGCTGGAGAGGAAGCTGATGAGCCAGATCGCGCCGACGATGAGGGCGACACCACCGCCGAGCATCGCGACGATGGCCACCTTGGCCTTGGCTTCTTCTTTTTGCGTGTCCGCCTTGGGCGCTTTGCGTGGCGGGGCATGAGGGCGCTGCTGCGGCGGGCGCTGGCCGGGAGCCGGGCGCTGGGCTTGCAGCGGGGCCGCCGAGTGTGGCTGCGCCACCGGCAGGGCTGGGGCGCTGGCACCAAGAACAAAAACCTGCTGGCACGCGGCACACTGTACCTGCCCGCCGGTCAGACGCGCATCCGCGCTCATGAGTTGCTGGCAGTAGGGACAGTTGAACTGGACATTCATGGCGGTGACTCCGCCGTGAAGTAGCGCGCCGGTGCGCGGGCGACAAGGTTGAATTTCGCCGCGTGAGAGGCGCTAATCCGCGACCGGGGAGAAGATCATGGCGTGCCGGCCATGCAACGCCTTCGCGCCGCTGAGCAGGGCGAGACAGCCGATCACATGGGTGAGCGGCACATTGCTCAGAGAGAATGTATTGCGCCTGGTGGCCGGCTCGGGCTGCTCCCTGATGAAATTCGGCATCACTTTGCCGGTGCCGGTGCTTTTTGGCCAGGAAAGCGAGGCCCTGGGTGGTCTCCCTGAGCGTGACCTTGGCGTCAACGGGAAGCCGCAGCCGGACACGCGGCAGCACCTATCACGCGAGAAGACCGGCTGACGAGAGGTCTCCGAAGGCTGCCGTTCCATCAAATCTGCCGTGGAACCCGGTTCAACGAGATCATTGGATCCAGGCGCCACTGACACAGCCGTGATGTGCCTGCGTGACGGTGGCGCAAAAGTCGGCGAGGTATCCGCGGGAGGGGCGTGAGGCAGTGACGACTGGTTCGCGATTTGCGAGATCGGCATACGCGGTGATCTCGCCTCGCAGCAAATCGAACGCGATTTCATCACCATCACGCACGAGGCCGATGGGTCCGCCGACGACCGCCTCCGGCGCGCAATGCACACCCACGGCACCGCTGGACACGCCGGAGACGCGTGTGTCGGCGATGAGCGCGACCTTGCCGTAAAGCTCCGGAACGGCGAGCGCGGCGCTGGCGACGTGAAGCTCGGGCATGCCCGCCGCGACGGGTCCGCATCCGCGCACGACGACGATGTGGCCGGGCTTGATGCGCCCTTCGGCTGCGGCGTCATGCACGCCCTTCGAGTTCTCGAAGCAAATGGCCTTTCCGCGGAAATGCGGCTGCTCCATCGACGAAACTTTGAAGACGATGCCGTCGGGCGCGAGATTGCCGAAGCAGATTTGGATGTCGGCGAACGGTTTGAAGGGCGCATCGAGAGGCGCGATGAGTTCGTTCGGGAATGGCACGCCGGCCACGCCGGACAGATTCTCGCCGAGCGCTTTGCCGGTGACGGTGAGGCACGAGCCATCGAGCAGGCCGGCTTTGAGCAGATGGGCGAGCAGCATGGTGGTGCCTCCGAGCCGGTGGAGATCGACCATCGTGCCTTTGCCTCGCGGGGCGAAATTGCACAGCACCGGCGTCCGGCGGCAGATGGCCTGCACGTCCCGCAATGTGAAATCGACTCCCGCTTCGCGCGCGACGGCGAGGATGTGAAGCACGCCGTTCGTGGAGCCGCCGATGGATGCGATGGCCGTCATCGCATTCGTAAGCGACGCCTTTGTGATGATGTCGCGTGGCCGGATGTTTTTCTCCAGCAGCACACGCACAGCTGCGCCGACGCGCCGGCATTCCTCGCGTTTGCCCGATTCGATGGCCGGCATCGACGAGGTGTCCGGCAAACTGAGGCCGAGCGCCTCGAGCGCGATGCCCCAGGTGTTGAACGACGCCGCGATGCCGCAACCGCCGGGACCGGGACACGCGGTGCTGATGATCTGCTCCGACTCTTCCATCGTCATCGTGCCCTGGCTCGCACGCGCGGCGGCGTCATAGACATCGAGGATGGTGGTCGGTTTCCCTTTGTGGCAGCCGGGCATGATGCTGCCGCCGTTCACGATGAGGCCGGGAAAGTTCAGCCGCGCGAGCGCCATCGCGAAGCCGGGGCCGTTCTTGTCGCAATGATGCAGGCCGATGAGCGCATCGTAGCAGTGCGCGCTGCACACCATCTCCGCACCATTGGCGATGAGATTGCGCGAGGGCAGCGAGGCGTTTCCGCCTTCGTGGCCCTGCGTGATGTTGTCGCTCACGCCCGTAACGCCGAAGGGCAGGCCGATCAGCCCTGCTTCCTTGCAGCCCTCCTGAATCAGCTTCGCCAGCTCGTGCGCGTGGACGTTGCAGAGATTTCCGTCGAGCAAAGGTGTGCCGATGCCGACTTGCGCCTTGTCGAAGTCCGGTTCCCTAAAACCAAGGCCCCAGTAAAAAGCCGTGACGCCGCGCTGCCAGCCGTGGGTAAGCTGCTTCGAATTCCAGTTCAGTTGATCGGACATGCGGCGATCATAGAAAATCGTGGCATCAAGGCAACCGCTGTCCATCATCGGCGGCCATGAGAAGCATGACAGGATTTGGCCGGGGCGAGTCGCAGGGTGATGGAGTCACCTGGCTCGTGGAGTGCAGCTCGGTGAATCGCAAGGCGCTCGAGGTCGTGGTGAATCTGCCGCGCGAACTGGCCGAGCTGGAGAACACGGTGCGGAACAAGCTGAGCGCCGCTCTTTCCCGGGGCCGCGTGAACGTCACGATCAAGACGGACACCGCTGCCGGCGGCGAGGCCGTGCTGAAAATCGATGAGCATCTCGCATCCCAGTACCTCAAGGCGCTGCGGGGAATGTCGGAGAAGTTCGGCCTCAGCGCCGCGCCGACGGCGGCGGACATCACGCGGTGGCCCGGCGTGTTCGAGCTGCACGAGGCGGAGGCAGAGGCGGCAAGCGCGTGGCCTTTGATCGAGAAAGCGCTCGACGCCGCCCTCACGCAGCTCATCGCGATGCGCGAGACCGAGGGCGCACATCTGAAGGACGACATTGAGAGCCGGCTGCGCATTCTCGGCGATCTGCTCGATGCCATCGCACGCATCGCACCCCAGGTCACCGGACAGCACCGCAAACTCCTGCGCCAGCGCCTGGAAGACGCCGGCTTGCCGCTGCCGCTGGATGACGAGCGGCTGGTGAAGGAGATCGCGCTTTTCGCGGACCGCTGTGACGTGTCCGAAGAACTCACCCGCGCGACGAGCCACTTGAAGCAATTTGGCGCCTATCTCGCCGCGAAAGAGCCGATGGGCCGCAGCATGGACTTTCTCACCCAGGAGCTGGCGCGCGAGTTCAACACCATCGGCTCGAAGGCTAACAACGCCGAGATCGCCCACCTCGTGGTCGCCGCGAAAACGGAGATTGAGAAGATTCGTGAACAGGTGCAGAACGTCGAATGAACGTGCCGCAAAACCGCCTGGGTCTTCTCATTGTCGTCTCCGGTCCGTCCGGTTCCGGCAAGACCACGCTCTGCCGGAAGGCCGCCGATGCAGGCGAGGCGATCTTTTCCGTGTCATGCACCACGCGCGCGCCGCGTGCGGGCGAGGTGCACGGCAGGGATTACTTCTTTGTCAGCGAGCCCGAGTTTCAGGACAAAATCAAAGCCGGCGAGCTTTTCGAGTACGCCCATGTGCATGGCCGCTGGTACGGCACGCTCAAGAGCTTCGTGATCGACAACCTCAAGCGGGGCGTGGACGTCTTCCTCGACATCGACGTGCAAGGCGCCGCCCAGGTGCGTGCGCACGATGACGAACTTCTCAGGCGCTGCCACCTCGACATCTTCATCCTGCCACCGAGCGTCGAGGAACTCCGCAATCGCCTCGCCGGTCGCGGCACCGAAGACGCCGCCGCATTTGAACTGCGCATGACCAACGCCATCGCCGAGATGGAGCACTGGCCGGAGTATGACTACGCGCTGGTGAGCAGCACGCGCGAGGAGGATGAGCGCCGCTTCCGTGCGATTCTGACGGCGGAACGGATGCGGAGCGGCCTGTGGCGCTGAAGCTGCGCGGCAAAGTGGTGCGACGCTTCGGGCGCGGGTACGCGGAGGCGATCAACGGCGAGTCTGGCGGTTTTTCGATTTGCCGCGCGAACGGGATGCGGGCTTTGCGCTGCGGGGTGCCTCTGCCAAAGTGAAGTCCACCTGCTTCTTGTAGCTGTCCACCTTGTGGATGTGGACGGTGAGACGGTCGCCAAGCCTGATCACGCGCTGCGAGCGACGGCCGTGGAGTTGATTGCGTGCGGGATCGAAGGTGAAAAAGTCATCTTTGATCGCGGAGAGCGGCACGAGGCCGCTGAGGCCGATGTCGGGCACATCGACGAAGAAGCCGAAGTTTCGCACGTCGGTGACGAGCGCCGCATACGGATGCGGCTTCTTCGCGGAGAGCTGCGCGTTGAGAAAGGCGTAGAGCTTCACTTCCTTGCTGTCGCGCTCGGCGTCGGAGGAGTTCCGCTCGGTGGTGGAGATGTGATCGGCGATCTGGCGTGCCTCGCCGTGCTGCATGTGCGTTTTGTCAAACAGCGCGCGGTGCACCACGAGGTCCGCGTAGCGGCGGATTGGCGAGGTGAAGTGCGTGTACTTCTTTTTCGCGAGACCATAGTGCCCGAGCGGCTCGACGGCGTAGCGTGCACGCATGAGCGACTTGAGGAAGCCGATCTTCAGTGCCGCACCGATTGGAATGGCGCCCAGCTTTGCAAGCAGGCGCTGCACCTCGGGCCGGTGGCTGAGATTTCCGCAAGGCACGCGATGGCTGAGCACTTCGTCCCGGTATTCGACGAGGCGCTTCTCCTTCGGCGGCTCGTGAATGCGATATACGGCGGGCCGGTCCGTCTGCATGAGACGCGCGGCGACGGCCTCGTTCGCCAGCAGCATGAATTCCTCGATGAGCTGGTGTGACACGTCGTTCTCGATGCGCTCGATGCGCAGCACGCGGCCGCGTTCGTCGAGGCGGATTTTGTTCTCGGGGAAGTCGAGGTCGAGCGATCCGTTCTTGAAGCGCAGATGACGGATGCGCTGCGCCATCTCGTGCGCATGATGCAGCATGCGCTCGATCTCGCCTTCAGCCTCGCGCTGCAGCACGGCGAATGCCTCGCGGTAAGTGAAGCGGCGCTTTGAGCGGATGACGGCGGAATAGAACTTCGTGCCCAGCACGCGACCATCGTGCGCGAGGAGGAATTCCACGCACTTCGTCAGGCGGTCGATGTCGGGCTTCAGCGAGCAAAGCTCGTTGCTCAGCGCCTCCGGCAGCATCGGGATCACGCGATCTACGAGATAGGTCGAGTTGCCACGCTTCAGAGCCTCGACATCGAGCGGGCTGCCGGGTCGCACGTAGTGCGACACATCGGCGATGTGCACCCACAACCGCCACTGGTCGCGGCCCTCGCGCTTGATGCAGATGGCATCATCGAAGTCCTTCGCATCGTCCGGATCGATGGTGACCACATGGTGCGCGCGGCAATCGACACGGCCCGCGCACTCATCGGCGGCTGGTTGATTGTCGGGGCGCGACTTCGCGATCGTGTTCGCCTCCTGCAACACAGACTTTGGAAAATGCAGCGGCAGGTCGTAATGCCGCAGCACGGAGAGCATATCGACGCCTTCAGCGTCCGGCGCGCCGAGCACCTCGATCACCTCGCCCTCGGGCGGCGTCTCCTTCGACTCCCATTGCAAAATCTCGACCACAACCTTGTCGCCAATGTTTGCCTTGCGGCCCACGTCGCGCGGCTCGGACACCATGATGACGGAGGGCAGCCGCGGATCGTCCGGCGTGACATGGAGCAACTGCCGCGTGCGCTGAAGCGTGCCGACGAACTGTGAGCGCTTCCGCTCGAGAATGCGCACGACGTGGCCGGCGGTCAGTTCCGGCTCCGGCTTGCGCAGACCGCGCGCACGCACGTCGCGGCGCACCAGGACGCGATCGCCGTGCATCGCGGTCGCCGTGTGGCGCTCTTCGATCACGATCTCGCCGATGCCCGCTTCGTCGGGCTGCACAAACCCCTTGCCGCCGCGCGTGATCTGGATCACGCCGGGCACGAGGTCGGCCTCGCGCGACTGGATGTAGCGGTTGCCCTTCGTGCGCAGGATTTCGCCGCGCTTCACGAGTCCGGCCAGCGCGTGCTGGAGTTCTTGTTGTTGGTTCGGCCGCAAGCCGAGACATTTCAGCAGCTCCGGGACATTCGACGGCGTGTAATCAGCCCGCCCGAGGAGCTTGAGGATTTTTGATTCCATAACACGCCCATCATGGCACAGAAGCAGCCATTGTTCGCCTCCAGTCTCAGCAAATCCGACAAATCAAGCGACCGGCCGGCGTTTGGTGAAGCACCAACCCACCCACATCATGACCCGCCGCTTCTTCACCTGCTGTTTCTCGTTTGCGCTCGCGCTCGCCTTCGCCGCCGCGTCGTTTGCTGCTGACTCGCGCGTCTTCGAACTGCGCATTTACACGACGAACGAAGGCAAACTGCCCGATCTGCTGAAGCGCTTCCGCGAGCACACATGCACGATTTTTGAAAGGCACGGCATGGAGAACCTCGGCTACTGGGTGCCGGTCGAAGAAGCCGACGGCGCGAACAACAAGCTCATCTACATCATCGCGCACAAGAGCCGTGACGCGGCGAAGGCATCGTGGGCCGCGTTCGGCGCAGATCCGGAGTGGAAGGAAGTGGCGAAGGCGAGCGAGGCGAACGGCAAAATCCTCGCCCAGAAGCCGGAGTCCATCTTCATGACCGCGACGAATTACTCGAACGCGATCAAGACGGGTGCGGGCGACAAGGAGCGCGTCTTTGAACTGCGCACCTACACGACAAACGAAGGCAAGCTCGACGCGCTGCACGCGCGCTTTCGCGATCACACGATGGCGCTCTTTACCAAGCACGGCATGACGCACATCGGCTACTGGACGCCGACTGACGCGGACAAGGGTGCGGGCAGCAAACTCATCTACATCCTTGCGCATCCGAGCAAGGAAGCCGGCCTCGCCGCCTTCGACGCCTTCCGCAAAGACCCCGACTGGATCGCCGCCAAGGCCGAGTCCGAAAAGGATGGTCCCCTCACCATCAAGGACGGCGGTGTGAAGAGCTTGTACATGAAGGCGGTGGACTTTTCGCCGATCAAGTGAGGCTGGCATCGAAGTCCCGTTGGACCGGCGTTTGCCTGACCACTCCAGTCCATCAATCGTCGATTGACACCGATGACCTGGGCTTCCTGCAGCGGCTGCTCGCGCGCCGCACATTACACTCACTGTTGCGGTTTTGCCGTCGCCTTGTAGCGAAAGAGGTCTCGCTGCTTTGCCGGGTCGAGAGTGACGGCACGATAGGTGTGCGCTGAGGTTTTTGTCACAGTTGTATCAGGCCGGCTTGTCCAATTGCGCAAATCATCCGATGACTCAGCGGTGATTCTCACCGGCTGATTGCTCACGACAGCCACGTCGGCCTTAAAGTCAGAGGGGGTCCTTTCGATTGCTGACGCCTTTGCCGAAACCGACGCAAACAAATCGGCCGTGTTGGAGATGAGGCCGATTACGGCGATGGAGGGCGCACCTGAAGCGACCTCCAGTTTCACCCCGGGTCCAAAATGTGGTCGATTGTTTGGCCCTTGCCCTTGGACGTCATTGTTGCCGAGAGAAAAGGCGGTTGAGTAGTTGATATACTCGTCGGCACCGACCCCGGGCATGAAAATGCGAAGGAAGGCGTTCCCGCCACCTTGCACGGTGACTGCGGCGTCAATAATCAACGTCTTGTCGGCAGGGACGGTGTATGACGTGCCAGCACGAATGAGCATGTTAAAGGGCTGGACGTCTGCGAAGGCATCCAAGGACCACGATGACACGATGATGAGGAAAGTGAGTATTTTCATAGGCTTGGTTTGTTGCAACGTGCCGGAGCTAGCCGTCCTTTGAAATGACATCCTCCGTATCCAGTCGCCACTTGCCCGGGGCAAGAGGTCGATGGCTCCACCCCGTTTGCCCAATTGCAAGACGTGGGGCGGGTCGTATGCGCAGCCTCACTTGAAAAACTTCTTCGCCTTCTCCAAAAAGCCTTCCTCCATCGGCGAGATGTGATCGCCGAGGGATTTTGCGAAGGCTTCGAGGGCATCGCGTTGTTCGGCGTTCAGCTTTGTGGGCACGGCGATCTGGACGTGGACGAAGAGGTCGCCGCTGGAGTTTGAGCCGAGGATTTTCATGCCTTTGCCGCGGAGGCGGAAGGTGGTGCCGTTTTGCGTGCCGCCGGGGACCTTGAGGCTGGCCTGGCCTTCGATGGTGGGCACGTTGATCTCGCCACCGAGCGCGGCGACGGGATAGGAGAGCGGCACGTCGCAATGCAGGTCGTTGCCGTCGCGCTCGAAGACGTCGTGCGGTTTGATCTGCACGACGATGTAGAGGTCGCCGGGCTGGCCGCCCTTTGTGCCGGCGTCGCCGTTGCCTTGCGAGCGGAGGCGGGAGCCTTCTTCGATGCCGGCGGGGACTTTGAGTTTCACATGTGCGTGTTCCTTCACGCGACCGGCACCGTGGCACGGCTTGCAGGGATCGGTGATCGTCTCGCCCACACCGCCGCAGTCGGGGCAGGTTTGCTGGATTTGGAAAAACCCGCGTGATGAAATGACCTGGCCCACGCCGCCGCAGGTGCGGCACGTCTTCTTGCCCGCGCCGCTGGCAGAGCCGCTGCCGGAGCATGTCTTGCAGGGGACGAGGCGCTCGTAGTCGATCTCGCGCTCGCAACCGTGCGCGGCTTCTTCGAGCGTGATGGCCATGCCGTAGCGCAGATCGCTGCCGCGCTGCGGGCCGTCGCTGCGACGGCGGCCTCCACCGCCACCGCCGAAGAATGTTTCGAATATGCCACCACCGCCACCGCCGCCGAAAACTTCGCGGAAGATGTCGAAGGGATCGTGGAAGCCGCCGCCTGCGGGACCGCCGCCCATGCCGCCGCTGAAGGCGGCGTGACCGTATCGGTCATAGGCGGCGCGTTTGTCGGCATCGCTGAGCACATCGTATGCCTCGCCGATCTCCTTGAATTTTTCCTCGGCGGATTTGTCACCCGGGTTCTTGTCCGGGTGAAACTGCACCGCGAGCTTGCGGTAGGCCTTCTTCATGTCCTCGGGCGATACGTCGCGTGGGACGCCGAGGACCTCGTAGTAGTCGCGTTTGTCGGGCATTGCGGTCAGACGGCCCGGGATGCCACGGGCTCTTGTATTTCAGATCTTGCGGAGCCGCTGGAGACTACGACCGAGGACGGACGCAGCAGGCGCTCCTTGAGACGGTAACCTCTCCTTGTCACGCGCAGCACGGTGCCTTCGGCGAAAAGATCGCTGGCCTCCTGCGAAACGGCATCGTGCAAGTTGGGGTCGAAGGGCTTGCCGTGCGCCTCGATCTCCTGCACGCCCATCTCGCGGAGGAAGTCCTGAATCTGGCGCTGCACCATCGCCATGCCCATGTAGATCATCGACTTCTCGGACTCGGCGCGTGCTGCTTCGAGACCCATTTCAAAATTGTCCAGCACGGGAAGCAGCGCGCGGAGCAGATCAGCATTCGCGTACGAACGGGCCTCCTGGGCCTCGCGCGCTGCACGTTTGCGGTAGTTGTCCAGCTCCGCCTGGCTGCGATAGGCAAGGTCTTTCCAGCGGGCCGCTTCCGCTTGCAGCGTGCTCACGGGATCCTGCAGCACTTCTTCCAAAGCCGCGGCAGCCGCGGCCTGCTCGCACGCTGGAGCGGCGTCTGTTTGGGGAGCTTCGGTTGCATTGTCGGTCATTGCGATGGAATGGCAAAGGAGGTTGTTCCTGGTCGGCTGCCGCCGCGATCTCGCGGCGGAAACGCGTGCGGCGGGAGCAAGGGGCGCGCATTATGCCGCCTTCTGCAACGCAATCAAGGTGATGTCATCATGGGAGCGCACGCCGTCGAGGAAGCTGCCGACCTCGTCAATGAGGCCGCTCACCACGGCGCGGGCGCCCTGCGGAGCAAGTGCGGCGAGCGTGCGCTTGATCCGTTCCTCGCCGAATTCGTCGCCGCGCGAGTCGGTCGCTTCGTTCACGCCGTCGGTGTAGAGCAGCAGACAATCCCCCGGCTCCATGGCGAAGGAGCAGTCCTTGGTCACACGCTCGAAGACATCTCCGCGGTCGATGCCCACGGCAAGTCCACCGGATTTGATTTCTTCCACCGCATTCGTCCGATGCCGCCACAGCAGAGGATAAGTGTGCCCCGCCCTGGCCAGACTCACCTCACCGGTCGCGCGATCCAGCACGAGATAGATCATGCTGATGAACATGTCTTCGCGGATGTCGGGATGCAGCAGGCGGTTCACTGCGGCGAGCACGGCCGCAGGTGAGGACGACAACGCGGCATTCGAGCGCAGGACGCTGCGGCACATGGCAGTGATGAGGGCGGCGGCGGTGCCCTTGCCAGAGACATCGGCGATCACCACACCGAAACGCGACGCATCGAGAGGAATGTAGTCGTAATAGTCACCGCTGAGCACGCGAGCAGGGATGTTCTTTCCAGCGATGACGAATCCGTCGAGCGCCGGATCCCCCTCCGGGAGCAGGATGCGCTGGATTTCACTGGCATTGCGCAGCTCGGCCTCGATCTGCTTCTTCGCGTGCGCTTCCTGATGCGCCATTGCGTTTGCCAACGCGAAGGCGGACTGCTCGGCCAGCGAGTTGAAGACCTCGAAATCGTTCTGCGTGTACGCGCGCCGGCCCGCGTTCGCCGCCACGGCGAGAACACCGAGCTTGCGGTTGCCCGAGACGAGCGGACCGATCATCACCGTCGTCTGCTGCTGCGACTCATGCGACGCACCGGCGAATCCACCCTCGCGCAACAGATCGGACAGCCGCTCGGGCTTTTGTGTGGCAAACACGCGCCCCACCGGCCCCGATCCCGCCACAACCGTCTGCAAACGCAGGAAACTTAGCAACGAAAAGGCGTTCGTGCGCGCATTGGCCACCACCTGGTCGTTCAACTCAACGAGCGGCGGGCACGAATCCGAAATATGTCGTGGCACGAGGACACCGGCATCGCCGTCCGCAAGATACAGCGCTCCCGCCTTGCTTTCCGTCACACGCATTGCTCCTTCGACGATGAGTTGGTGAACGGCGGCCGAGCTGTCCGTACGCGAGATGGCCTCGCCCAGATCATGCAGGTAGCCAAACATGCGGCGCTCCTCTGCGATGATGGCGTCCTCTTCGGCCTGGAGCCGGGTCAGACTGTCCTTTTGCCGGCGCGTGACCACGACGAACAAGGCGGCCAGCGCGACGAGAAACAAAACGAGAAAAATGATCGCCAGAGTGCTCATGCTTCGCGGCACAGCCGCGCAGACGGAAGCGGGAGGGGAGGAATCTTAGGAAAGCTTCGGTCATTGCACAACCGGAGATGTTGGCGATACAGGCAACAAGCACGCCTGCCGGCATTGGGCGAGCCAGGGCTGGATGCCTTGCGGTGGCGACACCGCATCGGTCTCCCGGTTTCCAAAAGCTCCGGCAATGCCCGGCGTGAGGTGCCGGGGCATCAGCAGAGCAGCCGAATAGGGACCGCTTTGCCTAAGCCCTTTTGGGGGTCGATTGTCCAACGGGCGGGCGTTTGCGATTGGAGGTCGTGCCGTCGCTGCACCTTCCTCAGGCTTGAAGATCGACCCGCTTCCACCACGCAGATATCACCGCCCACCTGCGTGGACATTCAGCCAGCGAACGGCAGATCAGCCAAGGCAAGAATGTGATGGCGACCCCTCATCACGATGTGAAAAATCCGCCTGGTTCAGTGCTTGAGGTAGAAATTAAGGCCGTCGAGGAACATCTGCACAGCAACCATCACGAGGAGCATGCCCATAAGTCGCTCTACGGCCAGGCAGCCTTTCTCCTTCAGCACCCGGGCAATCACAGGTGCACACAGCAGCACTGCCGCCGTGATGGTCCAGGCGATGAGCAGGGCCGTGAGCCAGCGCATGATCAGCGCAGGCTCCGACGTCACCATCACCAGCAGCGTGGCGAGAACAGACGGCCCGGCGACCAGCGGAGTGGCGAGCGGCACGATGACCGGCTCGACCAGCGGCACATCGGCTTCGCGATGAGCCGGCGGAAATATCATCTTCAGCGCGATGAGGAACAGTACGATGCCGCCGCTGATGTATAGCGCCTCACGGGTCAGATGGAGCAATCCGAGCAACCACGAGCCACCGAACAGAAACGCGACCAAGATAACCAGCGCGATCACCAGTTCCCGCGCCACCACTCGCAACCGCCGCTCCGGAGGCACAGGGCGCAGTTCGGCGATGAAGTTCGCTACGTTGCCGAGCGGATCCATGATCGTGAGCAGCAGGAGCGAGGCGGAAAGAGTAGTCATCAGAGGACAGTTTCGGGCCATCGAACGAGATTCACAGGCCGCTGACAAGCAATTGCGCGAGCGGGAAGCAGATCAAGTCGGGAAACATTTTGGAGGACCGGCGGCCAGGGCTTGGACTTCAAAACTCGGGCCGGTGCAGCTCGGGATGAAAATGGGCAGCCATATTCCAAAAGTGGTCAGTGTTATGGGTGGAATCCAATCGGTAGGAAGGCGACTCGTTTCTGCGAGGCTTCTCAAATCTGCGCAAAAGGCAAGTAAGTATTCCGCCAAAAATCATGAATATTACTTCAATTGCGATAAAATTTGTTGCATTGCGTCTCAATAGTGTGATAATTCTAATTGTAGAAAACAACAAAACCATGATCGCCGCCGTCTCATCCCTTTTGCCGCTTGATGTGTGCCTCGTGAGCCTGACCACCCAACTCCTGACGCCCACCCGTCACGCAACCACGAACCTTGGCCGTGAGTCCCGAGTAGGCCGCCTTTACGCATGGCGAGCCCGGAATCCGGAACTCTTTGAAGCCCGGCGAATTGCCGGCATGAAGCGCTCGGCCCGCGTACGTGAAAACCTGCGGCGCATCCACCAGGAGTGCAAGGATCAGTGGAAAGCGTCTGCTTTGAAGAATCCGAAGCTGCAAGCCACGGACTGCCACATCGCGGCCAAAGAGTGGACGCTAAAGGGTCCAGACGGTCAGATTCACTGCTTCCGCAATCTGAAAAAGTTCATCCGCGACAATCCGGGTCTTTTCGATGAAGCAGATTTGCAGTGGAAGCACCCGGAAGGAAAACCCAATCAAGCCTGGTGCCGTGCCTTCCAGTCACTCAGCCGCCTGCGCCCCACCTGTTTTAACCGCTTGGTGGAATGGCAGGGCTGGACTTGGAGCGCCGAAACCGCGGCTACGCCAACCAAGACCACCCCCAACCTGCCGCGCAAGGCGGCCGCGGCATCTCCGCTTCTCGCAGCCTGATCAAGAGCGCCCACCCGTGATCCCCGGTGTGAACGGTCAGGGACACCGACGCATCCGGCAGCGTCTGGATTCCGGCGAAGTTGCACTTTCCATCTGACGAGGTGTTTGGTAATGCTTGGGGATTCCCGTTTCCCCAACATGAACACCAACCTCATCATCCGGATTTGTGTCGTGGCCTTGGTCATCCTTGGAGTGATCATGGGTTGGAATGCCATCGACAAAGAGAACCCGGGCATGCAGCTCATCTACATGATCATCGTCGGCGTGTTCGGAGGACTGGCGGGCGTGAAGTATGTCATTCCTTGGATCGGCGACGCGATGGGGACGTTCTTCTTCTCCTCGGGGGAGCAGGTGCAAATGGACGAAGGCATGAAGGCCGTGGCGAAACTCGCCCAAGGTGATTACGACGGCGCGATCAGAGAGTACGAAAAGATCGCGAGGGACAAGCCCGAGGACGCCTTTCCGGTCGCCGAGATCGCCAAGATATGCTCCGAAAAGCTGGATGATCCGCGGCGCGCTCTTGCCTTCCTGCAATCGAGCCTTGAGAGCAAGCAGTGGGAGCAGGACGCGGCCGCGTTTCTCATGTTCCGCATGGCAGACCTTCATGCGGAGAAGCTCGATGACCACCAGGCGGCGCGCGGAGTGCTCGAGCAAGTGATCGGGACCTTTCCAAACACACGGCACAGCGCCAATGCCCACCACAAGCTGCGGGAGGTGGAACAGGCACAGTTCAAGGCCGCCATGGACCAGCGGCTCAAGGGCGGCGGATCGCAACAGTCGTAGCACGGAGCATCCGCCTCATGATCCCGCGAGTCCGCACCTGGGCGGCGCTCCACCCGCTGGCACGCATCGCACTGGCGGCAGTGGCGGGCGCTGCGGCGGCCGATCGCGGACTTTGCGGGCAGCATGAGACGGCCGTTTTCGTCGCGGCCGTCGCGGCGTGTTTTTGCGTATGGTTGCGCCCGCGCTGGTTCCCGGTGGAGATTCCCGCCATATTGGTGTTCGGCTTTGTTCATCTCGTACGCCTGAGCGAGACGGCGAATCATCCCCTGCGCAGCGAGTTGCAGGATGGCAAGCGCAGCGAGGCGCTCGTCACCGGTTACCTCACGCCGGTGATCGCCCCTGGTGCTGGAGGCGACGGCAGCCGCCAACAGGTCACTTTCGACGCACGCTCGATCACGCTCACGATGAAAGGGAGACGCCTTGCCGGCACCGCCTGCCTGCGCGCGTGGTTTTCCTCAAAGGTGCGGCTCCCCGCGCCGGGCACATATGAAATCTCCGGCCTGCTGCGCCTGCCTCAACGCCCGTCGAACCCCGGCCAGTTCGACAGTGCGGCCTACGCATTGCGGCAGGGATTTGTCGCCGACCTCGACGTGAGGAGCGCGCGGCTGTTGAAAGCGGACCCGCTCCCGCTGCGCACCTGGTTCATGCGTACGGCAGGGATCTCCCGCGACTGGATCAGCGCGCAACTCGAAAAGGGCATCGAGAACGAGGAGCATCCGGTCGCTCTTATCCGCGGCATGGTGCTCGGCCTCACCGACGAGACCAGCGCGGACCTCCAGCGGCCGTTCCGCAACACCGGCACGCTCCATGTGTTCTCCGTGAGCGGCCTGCATGTGGCCCTTATCAGCTCCATAGGCTGGATGTTCCTCGGAGCGTGCGGGATCAAACGGACAGCGGCCATGGCGCTCCTCATTCCAGCCGTGTTCGCCTATGCTTTCATCACCGGCTGGCATCCGCCGGCCGCACGCGCCGCCATCATGGTGGCGCTCGTCATGGCCGCCGCGCTCTTTGACCGCAGAGCGCGCCTGCAAAACAGTCTCGGTGCCGCTGCGCTGATCCTGCTGGCTTCGGACACGCAGCCCTTGTTCACCGCGGGATTTCAGCTCTCCTTTGGAGTCCTTTGGGCCATCGCACTTTTCGCCGCACCGCTGCTGCACCTGCTCCGGCCATGGTCGGAACTGGATCCCTTTTTGCCACCACAGATTGCAAGCCCGGGTCAGCGGCTCTCGGCGCAGGTACGGGCGTGGCTGGCCGGCACCGTGTCCGTGTCGGCGGCCGCCACTTTTGGCAGCCTGCCCCTGATGCTCTGGCATTTCGGGCTCGCCACACCGGTTTCCCTGATCGCAAACTGCCTGCTCATCCCGCTCGCCTTCTGCGTGCTCGCAACCGCCTGTGTCAGCCTCGGCTTCGCGGCGGTGCACGCCGGCATCGCCCAGGTGCTCTCGAACAATGCGAACTGGCTCTTCGCCAAAGCCATGCTGCATGGTGCCACGTTTTTCGCCGATGTTCCCGGCGCATGGTTCATCTGGCAGCCCGGCCCTTCCACCGCCAGGCCCCGGGCGGAACTCGTCGTCTTGCATCTCCCCTACGGAGAGGCTGCGCAGAGCCTGCGCATCGAAGATGCGTGCTGGCTTCTCGATACCGGCACCAAGCGCAGCTTCACGCGTGCCGTCCAACCGCTGCTCCAATACCAAGGCACCGCACAGATCAAAGGCATCGTCCTAAGCCATAGCGACATCGACCACGTCGGCGGCATCTCACGTGCTCTCGACGAGTACCCGCAGACACAGGTCCTCCTGGGCATTCTCGAGCCCTGGCGGCGGGAAAGCGGTACATCGAGCCTCAAACGATTCCTTGCCTCGCCGCTGCCACGCCGGACACCTCCGCCCCGGTTAATCGGCGCTGACGATGCCATCGATCTCGCTCCCGGGGCGCATGCCGCCGTCCTCTACCCTTCGCGGAGAGACCTCCACGACAAGGGAGACGACCGTGCGCTCGTGCTCCTCGTCGAAATCGACGGCTTCCGCATCTTATGGTTAAATGACGCCGGGTTCATTGCCGAGAAGACCATCATGGAGCGCCGCCTGCTCAAGTCGCTTCGTTGTGATGTCCTGATCCGCAATCAGCACGCCGCCGATTTCTCCGCGCTCGCCGAGTTCCTCCTCGCCGTCCGGCCAAAGATCATCATCACCTCAAATGTTCCCTTCGTTGCCGGCCAGACGATGCCATCCTCGCTCGCCGGCTACGCGAGCAAGAAACACGCGGCGATCTTCGACCAGGATACCGCCGGCGCTGTCACCATCGCCATCGACGACCATCGGCTCACCGCCACGGCTTTCTCGACGGGACAGGTCGTGACGCTGGAGAAGACGCCCCCGAAGCGAACCGACGCAAGCCGTTGACGGCACGCCGTTCCGGTCAAACGAGCGGGACGTTGAGTGATCCTGAACGACCCGTCTATCGCACAGCGTCGATGCCCCCCCTGCGAGCGCTTGCATGATTCTCGCTGACCTCACCCCCCGCTTTGCGGCACCGAAGGCATGTCCCGCCCACATTGCCGCGCGAGGACAGCGCGCGCTTTGGATTGCTCCACCCATGAAGCTGGCAGCCTGCCATTTTTCTGACGTCCCATTCATGCCCCCCCTGGGCCCAAAGGTCACCCCGAGTGAACGGATTCTCTGGAGTGCTGCTTCCATCGCGTTCCCGGACTCGATCACACCGCAAGGGCCGGTACTACGTAATTCGATCCAAGCCAACAGGTATGCTGTAAGCGGCATCCGCAACAGGCTGACCAAAGCTACACACCCGTTGTTGCCCACTTTGTCGATAGCTGGAAGTGGGGCGTCATCCAGAGTCACTCATCTGCCTTTTCGGCTGCCAGCGCGTGACGGCTGTCGGTGGGTTCCTGAAGTGCCTCAGCCCAACAAAATGCTTGTGTATCATAATAACTATAATATAGTTAACACATTAACTGATAGTTTTTATACCATGCCTACTCCATTTCCAAGTTCGATCGAGAACCAACCGGCAGGTGCTGGGGCATTGGGGACAAGGATGGAAGCTGCTGCCGAGGCGCTGCTGAGGGTTCGGGATGAAATCATCGCGACCCTTGACCGCCAGGTCTTGGAGCTTCAGCAGGTGCATCGCGCGCTCGCGCTGCCGCCACCACCAATGACTTGCACACCGGATGCTCCTGTCTTCGAGCAGGCCGCTGAACCAACCGCGGCAGTGACGGTGAAACCAAAGCCCTCAGTTTTCGAGGGCGCTCCTCCGTTTGCACTGGAGGCCGCTCCCAGTTTCACACCTGTGGCCGCATCCGCACCCGTGGCACCCGTGAGGCCGATGTCATCGCTTGTGCCCCCAGCCCCGGTCGCTGCGGCACCAGCGGCCCTACCGCCTCCGACTGAATTGGTAGCGTCGATGCCGGCCCACGCTGCCGTGGCGACAGTCGAGTTGGAGTCACCCAGCGCCGTAATGCCCGGACCGCTGTTCGATCCGCTTCTGGAAAGAGCCACACTGGACGAACTCAACGACGCGTTGGCGAATGCCTTCGCGACGGTATCGTCGCGTTCGCGATAACATGGACGCAGACCCCTCGCGGGCCGCCGGCATTTCCCGACTCGGCACAAGCATCCCGGCTCGGCAGGTCTTGCGGCGCAATCAGCCGCCGGCATAGCGACTTCTTGCGCACCACCGGCGCGACGGGATAATGCTGCATGACGAAATCCGGACTCATGGCTGCCACAATGTTGCTGGCGGGCGCAACGCTGATCGCGGCGGATGCAAAATCGGCAAAGAAGCACACTGCGGAAACCAAGCCGACGGACGATGCGCCAAAGCTCGGTGTGGCCGACAGCACCAGGACGGGCGCGTTGCCCGCGAACACCAGTTCGCTCGCCCAACGGGCGGCGCAGGCTTTTGCAAAGAAGGACTGGAGCACCGCGAGGGCGGCTTACCGGGAGATGCTTGATGCCGAGCCGGAGAATGCGCTGGTGTGGGCGAACCTCGGTACCGTCGAGCAGCAGGCAGGGAAGCTGGATGCGGCCGCAGAGTGCTTCGAGAAATCCGTGCGGTTCAATCCCACCCTCGTGCCTTCCTGGGTGGCGCTGGGCCTCGTGTACTCGAACAAGGGCGACAGCTACCGAGCGCTGGCCGCTTTCGCACGGGCCATTCACGAAGACCCCGCCGACGCGCGGGCCCACAACCACCTGGCCATCGTCGCCAAGAACCTGGGTTGGACCGATGCCGCCGAGGCCGAACTACAGCGCGCCATCGAACTGAACCCAAACTACGGCATCGCTCACTTCAATCTAGCGCTCATACACCTCGAGCAGAAGCCGCCTGCGCTCGAGTTGGCGAGGCGGCACTACACCAGAGCCGTCGCGCTCGGTGTGGAGAAGGACGATATCGTGGAGCGGAAGCTCAAGGAGTAGGGTCGCATGACGTGGATGAGGATTGCCGATGGAGTGAAACGTCGTGAACTGGGAGATCGAAAAAGAACTCGAGGAGATTCGCGACGCAGGGTTGTTTCGCGAAGTGCGCGCCTTGGAATCGCCGCAAGGTGCCGCGGTAAGGAGAGGCGGACTGGAACTGGTCAATTTTTCCTCGAACGACTATCTCGGCCTCGCTGCCTCCCGCGAATTGGAGGACGCGCTCAAGGAAGGCGTGGAGCGCTTCGGCGCAGGTGCGGGTGCCTCACGCCTGGTGTGCGGATCGCTGACGCCGCACGAGGAACTGGAGGCGGAGATCGCCGCATTCAAACGAAGCGAGGCGGCGCTGAGTTTTTCCAGCGGCTACGCGGTGGCGCTGGGCGTGATTCCTGCGCTCGTCGGGAAGGACGATGTGATCATTCTCGACAAACTCTGCCACGCCTCCTTGGTGGATGCCGCAAGGCTGAGCGGAGCCACGGTGCGCGTCTTCCCGCACAATCACCTCGACAAGCTCGAGCGCCTGCTGCGTGGCGCGCGGGACGACGGCGCGGTCGGCCGCGTGCTCGTCATCACAGAGTCCATCTTCAGCATGGATGGCGATGCAGCCGCGCTGCGGGATATCGTCGAACTGAAGGATCGTTGCGGAGCGTGGTTGCTGCTCGATGAAGCGCACGCCATCGGCCTGATGGGCCCGAATGGCCGCGGACTGGCGGCACAACTGGGTCTGGAGGGCCGCGTGGAGTTGCAAATGGGGACGTTGAGCAAGGCCGTCGGCCTCGGCGGCGGCTACCTCGCTGCGTCGCGACAGGTGATCTCCCTGCTCGTGAACAAGGCGCGTAGTTTTATCTACTCCACCGCTCCGCCACCCGCCGTCGCATTCGCCGCATGTGAATCGCTGCGGCTGATCCAGGGCACGGCGGGCGATGCCTTGCGGCATGCTTTGCGCCGGAACATCGACTGCTGGCAATCGGCCACAGGCACGAGCAGCGCCGGGGCGATCTTCCCGGTCATCGTTGGTGATGAATCCAGCGCCGTGGCCTTGAGCCGGAGACTGCTCGATGAAGGATTCCTCGTGCCGGCCATCCGCTACCCCACCGTGGCGCGCGGCAGCGCGCGGCTGCGGGTGACACTCTCAGCCTCGCATGAACTCGTCCAGATCGAAGCTCTTGCCATGCGCCTTCGGCAGGCGATGGCGGAGCTGTCGTGAAAAAAGGTGCGGCAGACGGCGCACGTAGCTCCCCGTCACACCGAGCGCCGCGTCGAAGCGCAAACCACCGAATTCGGCGAGCTTCTCCACCAGTTGCCGCCCCGTCGTCTCACGCGCGAAGTGCGCCTGTGCGTGAGCCAGCCCGGCCGCGCCCATCTGCTCGCAGAGAGCCGGATCGCTCAGCAGCCGCTCCAGCAGCGCGGCGAAATCAGCAGGCCGCCGCTCGTCACACACGAGGCCCGTCCTGCCGTCGATCACCATCTCCGGCACACCGGCAAGCCGCGTGGACACACACGGCAGCGAGGCCGCCATCGCTTCCATGAGCACCGTCGGCAGATTGTCCCTGCCACCGTCCTGCTCCGTCATGCAGGCCAGCGCAAAGACTTGAGTCTCCTCCGCGAGCAGGCGGACGATCTGTTCCATGCCCAGCGGGCCCGTGAGCGTCACGCGCCCGTGCAATCCGAGACCGGCAATCTGCGACCGGAGCGCCGCCTCCAGCGGCCCTTCTCCCACGATGCGGCAGTGGTACGCGATGCCTTTGTCCCGCAGCGCGGCGCAGGCCGTGATCAGATCATCAAAGCCCTTCTTCTCGATCAACCTTCCCACACTCAGAATGCCTCCGGCCGCACGCGAGCGATCCGCCCCGGCACGCGCGGCGATTAGCGGTTCAAGATCGAGCCCGTTGTACACCCGGCGCACGCGCGCCGCGGCCGCCGGAAACCGCCCGCGGAGCTGCGCCGCCGTGTAGTCGCTCACCGTGACGATCAGTGCCGCGTCTTCAAAGAGCTGTCTGAATTCCGGAAGCTGCTCGCCCGGCTTGCAGAAAATGTCGTTCGCATGGGCCGTGAAACTGAAACTCAGGCCGGCAAACCGGCGCAGCCACCAGCACGTCCGCGCGCCCACGCCGGCGAAATGCGAGTGCGCATGCACCGGACCTGCCGCGCCGAGGTCGCTGATGACCTTTGCGATGTAGGCCGCCTCATACACGCGCATCTTGTCCGGCCTCTCTCCCCAGTGCCGCAGCACCAGCGCTGCGGCCCGTGGCAGCAGATGCGCGTCCTTCCACTGCCGCACCCTCTCCACCAATTCGTCGCGTGGCGGGAGAAAATGCACGCGGTCAAACAGTTCCTGCGGGAAGTGCCTGATCTCCTCATTGCGCGTGTCGCGGATAGAGAAAATCAGCGGCCGCACTCCCATGCGCTCGAGTTGCAGCACCTCGCGCACACAGAAAGTCTGCGTGAAAGATGGGAAACGTTCGAAGACATAGGCCAGGTGGAACATCGTGCGGCACGGGACTGTGGCCGGCGCGGCACTCAACACAAGCAGGCATCATTCGCCACCACGCATTGCTTTGATGGCGAGAGGCGGCACCGGCTCGCAGCGTTCTTTGCGTCTGCCTATGTGTGAGCCTCCATCTTTGTCCATCCATTCTCCCGTCCCCATGCCCGGCCTGCTGAGAATCATCGCTGTAGTGCTCCTCGGCGGAGCGGCGTCCCTTCACTGCCCTGCGGCTGAGCCTGCCGCTGAAATCGCAGGCTTCTTCAAGCCGCCCGCGGAGATCGCTGGCGATCTCGGCACCTACAAGTCGCCTCTCGTTTTCAACGACGGCTCGAAAGTTCAGTCGGCAGCGGATTGGCCGAAGCGTCGTGCCGAAATCCTCGCTGACTGGCACGGCATCATGGGCGCGTGGCCGGAGGTGATCGAAAAGCCGAGAATCGAAGTGCTCGAGACGAAGCAGCGCGAGAACTTCACGCAGAAGCACATCCGTCTCGAGATCGCCCATGGACAGACGGACGACGGCTACCTGCTCATTCCCGAAGGCAAAGGGCCGTTCCCGGCGGTGTTCGTGCCGTTTTACGATCCCGAGACAAGCATCGGCCTCGGGAAACCGATGCGCGACTTTGCGTATGCGCTCACGAAGCGCGGATTCGTCTCGCTCTCGATCGGCTCACCGGGCGGCGATGCGCGGAAGCCGGTTCTCGCGGCGGACGCAAACTGCCAGCCGCTCAGCTACCTCGGCTACATTTGCGCAAACGCGTGGAACGCGCTGGCCTCGCTGCCCGAGGTGGACTCGAAGCGCATCGGCATCGTCGGCCACTCGTATGGCGGCAAGTGGTCGATGTTCGGCGCATGCCTGTGGGACAAATATGCCTGCGGCGTTTGGAGCGATCCTGGCATCGCATTCGACGAGACGCGCGGCAGCATCAATTACCAGGAGCCGTGGTATCTCGGCCTCGATCCAACGATGACGCGCAAACCCGGCCTCGTGCGCGACGACAGCCCGCGCACTGGCGCTTACAAAACTCTCATCGAGCGCGGTCATGATCTCGTCGAAATCCAGGCTTTGATGGCTCCGCGCCCCTTCCTCGTGAGCGGCGGCGAAGAAGATCCGCCGAAGCGCTGGGCCGTGCTGAATCATCTCATCGCCGTGAACAAACTGCTTGGGGTGGAAAACCGCGTGGCGATGACGAATCGCGAGCATCATGAACCAACGACTGAGAGTAATGAGGCGATCTACCGCTTCTTTGAGTGGTGGCTGAAGCCGTAGAACGATCCGTCCCGGTCGTTCACTCGTTCCGCGAGCGTCTCGCTCGCTATATACCCACGCGGACCGAGCCGGTCCGCGAACCGTTACGACCGGGACGGATCGTTCTACGGTTCGACACCGCCATTTGCCCTCGAGACTCGTATCACTATCCTCCGCGTTCCCATGCCGAAGCCTGCTGCCGCCAAGAAAAAGAAAACTGCTCCGAGTGATGTCATCCAGATCCGTGGCGCGCGGCAGAACAATCTGAAGGGCATTGATCTCGATCTGCCGCTCGGAAAGCTGAATGTGATCACGGGGCCGAGCGGCTCAGGGAAGTCGTCGCTGGCGTTCGATACGATCTATGCGGAGGGGCAGCGGCGGTATGTGGAGACGTTTTCGCCTTACACGCGGCAGTTCTTCGAGCGCATGGACAAGCCGAAGGTCGAGGCGATTCACGGCATTCCACCGGCGATCGCGATCGAGCAGGTGAACAACATGCGCTCCACGCGCAGCACGGTCGGCACGATCACAGAGATCAATGACTACATGAAGATGATCTTCCCGCGTCTCGCGGAGGCGACTTGTCCTGAGTGTGGTCGGCCGGTGCGACCGGAGACGGCGGAGTCGATCCAGGCGGAACTGCTCGGCAAGCACTCTGGCAAAACCGCGCTCATTGGATTCGGCGTAGCGGTTCCGAAAGGCACGAGCGCGGAAGAGTTCTTCCCGTTTCTCCAAAGCCAGGGCTTTCTTCGCGTGCTGCTTTACGGCGAGACGATCCGCACTGACGAACCCGCCGCGCTGAAAGGCAAAAAGCTGCCGCCGGTCGTGACGGTGATTCAGGATCGCGTGACGCTCGATGCGAAGAACCGCTCGCGTCTCTCCGAGGCTGTCGAGGCCGCGCTGCGTCTCGGCAAAGGTCAGTTGTCGGCGGTGCTGAGCGGAGAGGCGAACGGGGAAAAGTATTCAGTATCCAGTGTTCAGTGCGCCAGTGGCTCGAGATCGGGAAAACTGAATACTGAAAACTGCACACTGAATACTTTGTCGTTCTCCACCGACTGGCGCTGCGCAGACTGCGACGTCAAGCTGCCCGCTCCCACGCCTGGTCTCTTCAGCTTTAACAATCCGATCGGCGCGTGTCCGAAGTGCCGTGGCTTTGGCCGCACGCTGGGGCTGGACATGCACAAGGCGATTCCGGACGAGAGCTTGAGCATTCGTGATGGACTCGTGCGCGCGTTCACCGGCTCGACGTATCGCGAGAGTCAGCTCGATCTGATGAAGGCGGCGAAGCACCGCGGCGTGAGCGTGGACACTCCTTTCGAGGAACTCAGCGAGGAAGATCAGAAGTGGATCATTGAGGGCGATGACAAGGATCCCGAGGCCGCGTGGCAGCGCGGGCAGTGGTATGGCGTGAAGGGCTTCTTCAAATGGCTCGAAGGCAACACCTACAAGATGCATGTTCGCGTCTTTCTCAGTCGCTTCCGCGCTTACACAACGTGCGATGAGTGCGATGGCGGCCGATTGAAGAAAGAGGCGTTCAACTTTCGCATCGCGGGCAAGACACTCGCCGATCTGTGGCGCGCGCCGGTGAGCGATTTGCTCGGCATTGTCGAAGGATGGCAAATCGTCGGCAGCGACCATGCGACGACGCTGCTACGCGATGAAATTCGCTCGCGGCTCAGTTACTTGAATCGCGCGGGGCTCGGCTATCTGAATCTCGACCGGCCGACACGCACGCTGTCGGGTGGCGAACTGCAGCGCGTGAATTTGACGACGTGTCTCGGCGCATCGCTCGTGAACACGCTCTTCGTTCTCGATGAGCCAAGCATCGGCCTGCATCCTCGGGACATCGGCCGGCTCATCGGCGTGATGGAAGGTCTGCGTGACAAAGGCAACACGTTGCTCGTCGTCGAACACGAAGAAGCCGTGATGCGTGCGGCGGACAACATGATCGAGATCGGTCCCGGTCGCGGCGAGAAAGGCGGCTCGCTGGTTTTCAATGGCCCGGTGAACGAACTCGCGAAAGCACGCGGCTCGCTGACGGGCGACTACTTGTTTGGCACGAAGTCGATTCCGTTGCCGGCGCAGCGAAGAAAAATCAAGCCGTCGGCGTCCTTGCGCATTCGCGGCGCGAAGCAAAACAACCTCAAGAACCTCGATGTGGACATTCCGCTCGGCGTGTTTTGCTGCCTGACCGGCGTGTCGGGCTCGGGGAAGAGCACGCTGGTGCATGAGGTGCTGTATCGGAATCTGCAACGGCTGCGCGGTGAAGTTTGCGAAGAGGAACCGGGCCGGGTGAAATCGGTCAGCGGCCACGAAGCCATCGATCATGTGGTGATGGTGGATCAGTCGCCGCTCGCACGCACGCCGCGCTCGACGCCGGCAGTGTTCGTCGGCGCATTCGACATCATCCGCGCGATCTTTGCCGACACGGACGATGCGAAGACGCAAGGCATCGGCCCCGGCTTCTTCTCGTTCAATTCCGGCGAAGGCCGCTGCGAGCGTTGCGCGGGCACGGGCTACGAGAAGATCGAGATGCAGTTCCTCAGCGACTTGTATGTCACCTGCCCGGAATGCGAAGGGAAGCGCTACCAGCCGCACGCGCTGAAGATCCTGCTCGATGGCAAATCGATTCACGACGTGCTCTGCATGACGTGTGAAGACGCCGCCGCGTGGCTGCACATGCTCGGTCAGCGTCGCGCCGACACAGCGGCGGAATCGCTGAAGCTGCTTTGCGAGGCCGGCCTCGGTTATTTGCGACTCGGTCAGCCGCTGAACACATTGAGCGGCGGCGAGGCGCAGCGACTGAAGCTGATCGGTCATCTCATCGAGTCATCGACCACGCAGGACAAATCGCTGCTGCTGCTCGATGAGCCGACGACTGGCCTGCACTTCGACGACATCGCGCTGCTCATCAAATTGCTGCAACGTCTCGTGAACGAAGGCCACAGCCTCCTCGTGATCGAGCACAATCTCGAAGTCATCAAATGCGCCGACTGGGTGATCGATCTCGGGCCGGATGGCGGAGAAGGCGGCGGGAGATTGGTGTGCGCGGGAACGCCGGAGGATGTGGCGGGGTGCGCGGAGTCGTTTACGGGGAAGTATCTGGCCTCGCTGTTCGACACGATCGGCAGCGGCAATGTGCTGCGCGAACGTAGGCCGGGTGTGGCGTCAGCCCGCCCGGCTGTGTTCGATGTCGGAAGCGGGTCTTCGCGCAGCACGCAGCCGGGCGGTGCTGCGATGAGCACGAGTGGCGAAACGAAGGTGCTCGCGCAGCACACACCCGGCCTACATCAGAGCGGCTCTGCAAACTCCATCAGCATCCGCGGCGCACGCGAACACAATTTGAAAAACATCAGCGTGGATATTCCGCGCGATCAGTTCGTCGTCGTCACGGGCCTCAGCGGCTCGGGGAAATCGTCGTTGGCGTTTGATCTCGTGTTTGCGGAGGGGCAGCGGCGATTCCTCGACAGCATGTCGGTGTATGCGCGCTCGTTCGTCGAGCAGATGGAGAAGCCGGATGTGGATCTTATCACCGGTGTCCCGCCGACGGTGGCCATCGAGCAGCGCATCTCGCGCGGCGGTGGGAAATCAACCGTCGCGACGGTGACAGAGATTTATCACTTCCTGCGGCTGCTGTTTGCGAAGCTCGGCACGCAGCATTGTCCGCACTGCCATGTGCCGGTGAACAAGCAGAGCATCGGCGCGGTTTTGAAGACGGTGACCGAGCACGCGCGCAAAGGCATGGTTCATATCATGGCACCGCTCATCAAGGCACGGAAGGGTTTCCACACCGAGGTCGCCGAGAATGCGCGGAAGCACGGCATTGAGACGCTGCTCGTCGATGGCGATTTCCGCGACACGCTGAACTTCAAACGGCTCGAGCGCTTCAAGGAGCACACGATCGACGCGGTGATTGCGCGCACGGAAAAGTCGGCCACCGAGATCACGCTGCGACCGCTCGTCGAGAAGGCGCTGAAACTCGGCAAAGGCACGCTGAAGCTGCGGCTCGCCGACAAATCGGTGCTCGTGCTGAACACGGAGATGAGCTGTCCGTCGTGCGGTTTGTCGTTCGAGGAACTCGATCCGCGTCTTTTCTCCTTCAACAGCCCGCATGGCTGGTGCCCCGAGTGTCGCGGCTTCGGTGTGACGACGAGCGGCAGCGCTGCGGAGCGTCGCGATGATCAGTCGTTGCTCGAAGCCGAGCTGGATGAAGAGCGTCGATTCAGCAGCGAAGATGAGGAAACCGTGCGCGAGACGTGTCGCTCCTGCGGTGGCTCGCGATTGAATGAAACCGCGCGCGCCGTGCGGCTGCAAGGGCGCACAATTCCAGACATCGCTGCTCTATCAGCCGAGCGCGCGGCGCAGGCTGTGGTGAAGTTCTCGTTTGAAGGCACGGAGGCGAAGATCGCGCGCGACATCATGACGGAGATCGAGCAACGGCTGCGCTTCATGCAGGAAGTCGGCCTCGGCTATCTGCAGCTCAATCGCAGCGCTGACACGCTCAGCGGCGGCGAGGCGCAGCGCATCCGCCTGGCCGCACAGCTCGGCAGCAATTTGCGCGGCGTTTTGTATGTGCTCGATGAACCGACCATCGGCCTGCATCCGCGCGACAACGAACGTCTGCTGAACACGCTCACCGCTTTGCGCGACAAGGGGAACTCGCTGCTCGTCGTCGAGCACGATGACGAGACGATGAAGCGCGCTGACACGATCCTCGATCTCGGCCCCGGCGCCGGTCGCTTCGGCGGCGAAGTCGTCGCGCAGGGAATGCTGAAGGAAATCTTGAAGCACAAAGACAGCTCCACCGCGCAAGGCCTCCGCCATCCGATGAAGCATCCGCTGCGCGGCTCGCGGCGGCCTTTGCCAAAAGAGAAGGCGGCCGATGGCTGGCTGCGCATCTCCGGTGCGCGCGCGAACAATCTGCGAAACGTGAACGTGCAGATTCCCGTCGGGCGGCTCACCGTGATCACCGGCGTGTCCGGCAGCGGGAAAAGTTCCTTTTTGCACTCCGTGCTCATGCCCGCCGCGAAAGAACAGACGGCGAAAAAGCCCGGCGCGTCACGCAGCAGCGACAAACTGTGGAGCAAGGTCGAGGGCTTTGGCGCGATCGCGTCGGTGTATGAGGTCGATCAGTCACCCATCGGCAAGACCTCGCGCTCGTGCCCGGCCACTTACGTCGGCGTGTGGGACGACATCCGCAAACTCTTCGCCCAGGTGCCTGCCGCGCGCGCGCGTGGCTACGACCAGGGCCGCTTTTCCTTCAACACCGAAGGCGGACGCTGCGAAGCCTGCGGCGGCAATGGCGAGATCAAGGTGGAGATGAACTTCCTGCCGACGACGCGCGTGCATTGCGAAGTGTGCAACGGCCAGCGATTCAACTCCGCCACGCTCGAGATCGAATACAACGGCAAGCACATCGGCGACGTGCTGAAGATGAGCATCACCGAGGCCGCCGAATTTTTCACCGCCATGCCGCGCATCGCGCGACCGCTGCAATTGCTCGCCGAGACTGGCATCGGCTATCTCCAGCTCGGCCAGCCCAGCCCCACGCTCAGCGGCGGCGAGGCGCAGCGACTGAAGCTCGTCACCGAACTCAGCTCCGGCCAGGGCAAGACCGCCACCGAGAAGATCCGCGGCCTGAAGACCGACAAACGCAATCTCTACCTCATCGAAGAGCCCACCATCGGTCTCCACTTCGCCGACGTCGCGCGGCTCATCGACATCCTCCACCGCCTCGTCGATGAAGGCCACACCGTCGTCGTCATCGAGCATCACCCTGACGTCTTCAACGAAGCCGACTACCTCATCGACATCGGCCCCGAAGCCGGCGAGAACGGCGGCCAGGTCGTCGCCACCGGAACGCCGGAGGACGTGAAGAAGTGCCGCGAGAGCCGGACGGGGCCGTTTTTGGTGGGCTGAGGGCCGGTTGCCGGCCCGGCCTTCGACTGCCGGGGTTGGTCGGAACATTCAGCGCAGGCAGGAAAGCCAGATCGACTCACGAGTCGCACTTGCCGTGGCCGCATCCACAGCCTCCGGACTTTCCACCTTTGCCGCAGGTGCTGAGGCCGAGCGGCGCGTAGAGCGGACAGAAGCGGACAAGCGCTGTCAGCACAAAGACGAGACCGATGGCACCGAGCCAGTTGTGGTTAATGACGCCCCAGGCAATGACGCCGAGGCCAAGAATAATGCGCAGCGCGCGGTCAATGGTTCCAATGTTCGTTTTCATATCGATGTGTTTTTAGTGTTTGGGTTCAGGGTGGAAATGCTTGTTCGCCATGAAGTAAAGCACCGGCACGGCCATGCGGCTGATGAACAGGCTTGCGATTTCGCCGGCCATTAATGCGATGGCGAGGCCTTGGAAGATCGGATCAGCGAGGATCACCGCAGCACCGACGACGACCGCCATCGCCGTGAGCAGCATTGGGCGGAAGCGCACCGCCCCGGCGTCGATCACGGCCTCGCTCAGCGGCATGCCCTCACGCACGCGCAGTTCGATGAAATCGACGAGGATGATCGAGTTTCGCACCACGATGCCGCCACCGGCCATGAAGCCGATCATGCTCGTGGCGGTGAAAAAGGCATCCAGCATCCCATGCGCGGGCAAAATGCCCACCAAGGAGAATGGAATCGCAATCATGACAATCGCCGGTGTGATGAAGCTGCGGAACCAGCCGACCATGAGCACGTAGATGAGGATCAAACATGCACCGAAGGCCGCGCCGAGATCGCGAAAGACCTCGATGGTGATGTGCCATTCCCCGTCCCATTTCATCGAAGGCTGTTCATCGCTGAAGGGCATGGCGGCGTTGAGGATTTTCAATTCAGCGCCGCTGCCACCGAACTCGCGCGTGTCGAGCTTCTTCAGCGCCTCGTTCATCTGGAAAATGGCATATACGGGGCTTTCGACGACTCCGGCCACATCGCCGATGACATAAGTCACGGGCATGAGGTTCTTGTGGTAGCGGCTTTTTTCGACGGTGACGTGCTCCACCTTCACCAGTTCGCGCAAGGGCACGAGCGGCGAGCCGCTGGCACCGGGTTCGGGCAATGCGTTGGCATCGCCGGAACGCACGCGGAGCGCCAAAAGCTCTTCAGGCGTGGTTTTGGCACTGCGAGGCAGTTCGAGGCGGATATTGACGTCTTCCTTCTCCTCGGGCTGATGCAGCAAATCGACGCTTTCGCCATCGACGGCAATTTTGAGCGTCTGCGAGATCGTGGCGGCGCTGATGCCGTGAAGCGCGGCTTTTTCCTTGTCGATGATGAAGCGAGCTTTTTGCTGATCGGCCTCGATATACCAGTCCACATCAACGACGCCTGGTGTGCTCTTGAAGATGGCTTTCACCTTCTCGGCCAGCTTGAGCCGTGCTTCGTTATCCGGGCCGTAAATCTCCGCGACGAGTGTTTGCAGCACCGGCGGGCCTGGAGGCACCTCCGCGATGGCAATTCGGGCTCCATAACGCTCCGCAATGGCCGCCACGGCCGGACGCACGCGTTTGGCGATGTCGTGACTCTGCGCCTTGCGTTCGTGTTTGTTCACCAGATTGACCTGAATGTCCGCCACGTTCGCGCCGCGACGCATGAAGTAGTGTCGCACCAGTCCGTTGAAGTTGTAGGGCGACGCGACACCCGCATAGACCTGGTAATCGGTGACCTCCGGCTCCGTGCGGATCGCCGCGGCCATCTCGCGGGCGACGGCGGTCGTTTTTTCCAAGGAGGAGCCTTCCGGCATGTTCAGGATGACCTGGAACTCGCTCTTGTTGTCGAAGGGCAGCATCTTCACCTTCACCCAGCCGATGCCGACGGTGCCCATGCTGCCGAGAAGCAGCACTGTGATGCCGATGAGGAAGATCCAGCGCCAGCCGGTGCTGTGGATGAGCGGTCCCATCATCTTGCGGTAGAGCTTTGTGAAGAAGTCCTCCGGGTGCTCGTGGCTGGAGTGGTGGAGTGTTGGAGTATTGGAGTCCGTCTGACTTGTCTGACTGGTCGGACCCGTCCGACGAAACCAGCCCAGAATGCGAATCGAAGCCCACGGCGTCACAATGAACGCGATGAGCAATGACCAAAACATCGCCGCGCTGGCTCCAATCGGAATGGGGCGCATGTAAGGCCCCATCAAGCCGCCCACGAAGGCCATCGGCAGCACCGCAGCGATCACGGCGAAGGTGGCGAGAATGGTAGGATTGCCGACTTCGCCCACAGCTTCCACGGCGATAGCGGACCAATTGCGACCTTTGTTTTGCGGCAGATGGAAGTGCCGCACGATGTTCTCCACCACCACGATGGCGTCATCGACGAGGATGCCGATGCTGAAGATGAGCGCGAAGAGCGTGATGCGATTCAGCGTGAAGCCGTAGAGGTAAAAAACGAGCAGCGTGAGCGCCAACGTGGCCGGGATGGCCACCGCGACGATGCCGCTCTCCCGCCAGCCGAGCGTGAGCCAGATGAGGATCGCCACGCTGAAAACAGCGATGCCCATGTGCAGCAGCAGCTCGTTCGATTTCTCCGCGGCGGTCTCGCCGTAGTTGCGCGTGATGCTGACGGTGACATCGGCGGGAATGACGCTGCCTTTGAGCAGTTCGACCTTCTGCAGCACCTCATCCGCCACGCTGATCGCATTCGCACCAGGGCGTTTGGCGATGCTGAGTGTCACAGCGGGTTCGTCGTTCGTTTTTGATCCGTGGAAGACGTATTGCGTCGGCTCTTCGCCTCCATCGACGATCTCGGCGACCTCGCGCAGATACACCGGGCGACCGCTAAAGACGCCGATGACCACATTGCCGACTTCTTCGGCGGTTTTGAGGAAGGCTCCGGTTTCGACGAGGACTTCGTTGTTGCCGGTGGTGAGGCCGCCGGCGCGGAATTGGCGGTTCGCCTGCTGGAGCATCGGCACGAGGCCGCCGGGGCTCAAATTGCGGCTGGCGAGCTTCACGGGATCGAGCATCACACGCACAGCGCGGCGTGAACCGCCGAGCAGCGTCGTCTCGGCCACGAGCGGCACTTGTTTGATCGATTCATCCACCTGCGCGGCCAAACGGCGCAGCGTGAGGTGATCGTAGCGGGCACTGTGAAAGGTGAGCGCGAGGATCGGCACGTCGTCGATGCTTTTCGGCTTCACGATCGGCATCGTGACACCCATCGGGATGCGGTCGAAGTTCGAGCGCAGCTTCTCGGTGATCTTCACCAGGCTGCGCTCCGGGTCCTCGCCCACCTTGAAGCGCACGATGACGAGGCTCTCGCTGTCGCGTGAGGTGCTGTAGAGGTATTCCACGCCGGGGACCTCCCACAGCAGCTTTTCCATCGGCCGCGTGGCACGTTCCTCGATCTCCTTCGCCGTTGATCCGGGCATGGCGACCATGACATCGACCATCGGCACCTTGATCTGCGGCTCTTCTTCACGCGGCAGCAGCACCACCGCCGCCGCGCCGAGCAAAACGGACGCGATGACCACCAGCGGCGTCAGCTTCGAATCAATGAACGCCGCCGCGATAAGGCCTGCGATGCCGAGGTGATGATGGGAAGGCTCGCTCATGGCTGGATCGTCACGGGTTGGCCGTCGGTGAGTTGGGCGCTTTCACTCACGATGACCTGTTCACCTTCTTCGAGGCCGGAAAGCACCTCCACACGGCCTTCGAGGCTTTTTCCAGTCTTCACGAGCCTCAGCGCCGCTTTGCCATTCTTCGCCACAAACACGATCTCCATCTGTCCACGCTTCAAAACGGCGCTTTGCGGCACGAGCAGCAGCTTCACCTCAGCCACGGGCACCGAGACGCGACCAAACTGCCCGGTGCGCAGGCCATCGGTCGCAGGAAGATCGAGCTTCACATTGAAGGTGCGGCTTACCGGATCGGCCACGGGCGAAATTTCACTTACGGTGCCTTCGATGACCTTCGCGAGGCGCACCGGCATCTTTTCACCGAGCTTCACGCGGTCGAGGATGGCCTCGGGAAGATCGGCTTCAAAGCGCAGCGAGGTCGGCGCTTCGATTTCGAGCAGCGGTTTGCCCGGCATGGCGAGATCGCCCACATCAGCGAGCTTGCGCGTGACCACGCCATCGAAGGGCGCGGTGACTTTGGCATAGCTGAGCATCGTTTCGGCTTCCGCGAGTCCCGCCGTCGCGACTTTGACCCGTGCTTCGGCTGCATCGTACTCCTGCCGCGTCGTTGCGTTGCTCGCGATCAGCTGCTTCTGCCGATCAAAGTCGCGCTTCGCCTGATCGAGCACGGCCTTCGCTTGGTCGAGGCGCGCATTGATTTCCTGAACATCGAGCCGGGCGAGCAAATCGCCAGCTTTCACGAGCGCGCCGGGCGTCGCCGAATACTCCACGACACGTCCGCTCACCTTCGCCTCCACCATCGCGCGCTGCTTCGAGCGCACCGTTCCCACGACCTCCTCCACCGCCACTTGGGTGCTCCATTTCGCGGCTTCCACTTTCACAGTGATTCTCGGCAAAGCCGCGGATGGCGCGGGGGTTTTGTCATGCTTGCCGCAGGCGACGAGCATGAGGGCGGGGAGAAGGCGTGAGAAAGTTTTCATGGCGGGAGCAAAGCGGTGTTGAATCAGGCTTTCGTGCAGCACGAGCCGCCGACACCTAGTTTGCGCAGCACCGTCTCCGCCGGACAAAAGCCCGTGAAGGCGGACTGCAGCAGATTGGCTCCGACAAAAGCCGTCAGCCAGAGCCAGCCCGGATGCACGAAGTGGGCGAGAGCGAGGCTGACGAGGATCATGGTGCCCGCGAGGGCGCGGATGGCGTTTTCGAGTTTCATGGCGATCAGGATTTGAAATTGACTCAAGCCGGACTTGTCCGATACTCTCATACAACTGTATGAGTCTATACGCATATAGTCGCTGTTTGCAAACCCTTTTTGAACTCATGCCTTCCGCACGCTCCAAAAAGTCGCTGCCGCCTGTCACCGACGAGGCGCTGGCGCTCATCGCCTCCTGGTTTCGCACCCTCGCCGAGCCCAGTCGCCTGAAGATCCTCCGCGCCCTTGAAGAGCAGGGCGAGCTGAACATCACCGAACTCGTCGAAGCCACCGGCCTGACGCAGGCAAACGTCTCGCGTCACGTCCAGTCGCTCGCCGATGCCGGCATGGTCGGCCGCCGCAAAGAGGGCCTCACCGTCGTCTGCTTCATCGCCGACCCCAGCATCACCGACCTCTGCGACAACGTCTGCACCAACCTCATGAAGCGCCTCAGCCAGCAAGTGAAGAAGCTGGGCGGGGCGTGACCGCAGGGAGAGAGCGACATGATTGACCCCGGACTTCTTTTCCGATCCTCGGCGAACGCCACCGGCACCGTCAATCCCGGCATGATGGCATCGCGCCCACACTCGTCGATTGAGAAGGAGGCTGGCACCTGTTTTCAACCAGCGATCATTCATTGCGCGGTCCGGCCAGGCCCGCTCATGCGGACCGCATTTGAGTGAATGTTCAACCGTACACTTCCAATGACCGACCTCGCCAAACTCTACAGCGACACCCTCCTCGAGGACGTGATGCCATTCTGGCTGCGGCACGGCATAGATCATGTGCAAGGCGGCGTCATCACGACGCTGGACCGTGACGGTTCGATCCTGGACACGGACAAGAGCGTCTGGTTTCAGGGGCGCGCAGGATGGATGTTCGCGACGCTATACAACACTGTCGAGAAGCGCACCGAGTGGCTGGAGGCGGCGCGGTCATGCGTCGAATTCAGCCGCACTCATTGTCACTCCCCGGAAGGGAAGATGTATTTCACAGTCACCCGCGAAGGCGCACCGCTGCGGATGCGGCGGTATGTTTTCAGCGAAGCATTCGCGGTCATCTCCTACGCTGCATATGCGAAGGCTACCGGTGATGCTCGTGCTGCAGAAGATGCGCTGAAGGCATTCGAGACATACTTGCGATACTCATTCGAGCCGGGAGTGATGCAGCCGAAGTTTGAAGCGACGCGCCCGACAAAAGGCATAGCGCCGCTGATGATCGCCATCGTGACGGCGCAGGAGGTGCGGGAGAATCTCGGTGATGTCGGGGTTTGCGGGCGAAGCTGCACCGAGTGGATCGACCGATGCATTGCGGAGGTCGAGCGCGACTTTTTCAAGTCTGACATCGGAGCCCTGATGGAGGTGGTGTCACTGCATGGCAGCATTATCGACCATATGGACGGCCGCACGCTGAATCCCGGCCATGCTATCGAGTGTGCGTGGTTCATCATGCACGAAGCACGACTTCGCGGTGACAGGCGGCTCGCGAAGCTCGGCTGTGCGATTCTGGACGGCATGTGGCCGCGCGGCTGGGATGCGGAACACGGCGGCGTCTTGTACTTTGTCGATGTATTTGGAAAGCCCGTGCAGGAGTACTGGCACGACATGAAGTTCTGGTGGCCGCACAACGAAGCCATCATCGCCACGCTGCTCGCCTGGAAGCTTACGGGAGAGGCCCGCTATGCCGGGTGGCACAAGCTGGTGCATGACTGGAGCTTTGCGCATTTCCCTGATCGCGAGCACGGAGAGTGGTTTGGCTGGCTGCATCGCGATGGCACCTTGTCCCAGCGCGCGAAGGGGAATGTCTTCAAAGGGCCGTTTCACCTGCCGCGAATGCTGTGGTATTGCCGGCGATTGGTCGCTGACAAAGCCCCGCCGTGAAGATCGGGCGGAAGGTGTCGCGAAGACCGGCCCGTGACGAAAGCCATCGACATGGACGGTTGAGCCAATGCTGGGGATCGTTCACCGAAAATTGGTGCGCGATGATGCCTTGCTGGCAAGGGACCGAGCACCGGCTATGCATCGGCGGCGCTCATGTTGAAGATCGGAAAACTCGCCCAGCAGGCCATCGCGGCCGCCAGTTACCTGGCGGAGCGTCACGACGAGGACGCGCGCGTGAGCGCGGGCGAGATCGCGGAAGCGCGCAAGCTCTCGCGCACGGTGCTGGCAAAAGTGCTCGCCACGCTTTCACTTCGCGGCATCACGTCGGGCACCACGGGGCCCACAGGTGGCTACCGGCTTGCGCGGGCACCGGGGGACATCTCGCTCTTTGAGATCGTCTCCGCGTTTGAGCGCACCGATGTGCGTCCCATGTGCCCGTTCGGACCGCACTGGTGCGGAAGCGGTGATCTTTGTCCGCTGCATGACGGGATCACTGCCGCGGCGGAGAAGGTGGAGGAGTTCTTGAAGACGCAGAACCTCGGCCCGTTCCGAGAGCGCAAGCGGGACGGTCAAAGAACTGCATCGTCGCGCAAAAGCAGCACCCAACCATCGCCACGCCGGCGGGCCATCAGATGAAGGAAGCGCCTGCCATTGAAGCCGATGCCGCATGGGAGCCGCCGGGCGGTGTGCTCGTGTGGATCATTGTCTTCCTGGAGGTGCTCACGTTTGGCGCAGGAATCGGCGTGTTCTTGTTTCAGGCGCGCGATCACGCGGCGGAGTTTCAACGTGGGCACGAGCTTTTGAACCAGCCGCTCGCCTTCATCAACACGCTCGTACTTCTCACCGGCGGCTGGTGCATGGCGAATGGTGTCGTCGCACTGCGCTGCGGGCTTCAAGCGCCTGCCCTGCGCTGGGTGCGACTCGCGATCCTCACGGGGCTGGCGTTCGCGGTTCTCAAGGGCATCGAATACGGGGAGAAGGCGCGGCATGGCATCGGCTTCGCGGACGATGCGTTCTTCACGCAATATTTCCTTCTCACGGGGTTTCATCTCATGCACGTGCTCGTGGCCGTGGTGCTTTTGTTCTTCATGGCGCGCGGCATCCAGAGCGGCCGCTACCACAGCGGCGATCACGAAAATGTCGAGGCCAGCGGCATCTTCTGGCACATGTGCGACCTGATCTGGCTGCTGCTCTATCCCGTCATCTACCTGCTGTGAACCGCGCCAACACCATCGTCTGGCTCACGTTGCTGATCATGACCGTCGCGAGTTTTGCGATGGGCGGGCACCGCACTGCCGCGTGGATGATCCTTGCGCTCGCGGGAGTGAAGTTCGCGCTCGTGGCGTGGCAGTTCATGGAGCTGCGCAAGGCGATGGCGCTGTGGAGCGTGATGCTGGGCGGGCTGCTGGTGGTGATTCTCGCGGTGGCGATGATTCTTCGCTGACGACCGCCAGCTCAGCTCGCGCGAAGTCGCGCGAAGAGCTTGCACATGGTCTGCGCGAGGCGCTCGGGGGCGGGGATGATGTCGAAGTGATGCTGCGTGAACATGCGCGGAAAATATTCGGCGGCGCGCTTCTCAATGGCGAAGGCGTGGGTGGCAATGCCGTGCTGCTTTCCGACTTCGATTGCCTTCTTCACGTCGTGGATGCCGTGGTTGCCTTCGTAGCGGTCGTAGTCGCAGGGCCTGCCATCGGTGATGAGCAGGACGATCTTCCGTCGGGCGTGCTGGCGCTCCAGCAGTTCTTGTGCGTGGCGCAAGGCGGCGCCGATGCGCGTGTAGCCGCCGGGTTGCACGCTGCCGAGCCTTCCGCGCGCGCTGCGCCAGGGTTCGCGGAAACCTTTGATCTGATGAAAGTGGCATGAGCGCCGCGTGTTCGAGCTGAAGCCTGCGACAGCGAATTTCTCGATGAAGTCGTCGAGCACTTCGCCCACGCAGAAGACGGAGTCGCGGATGGTGTCGAGCACGCGCGTGCCATCGAGCCATGCGTCGGTGGAATAGCTGAGGTCCAGCAGGATGAGCGCGGCCACGTCTTGCAGATCACGTCGCGTATCGGTGTACACAGCCTCACTGGCAGCACCGCCGGTGCGGCGGCGCACCTCGCTTTCGATCACTGCGTCGATGTCAAATTCGCTGCCGCTGCTTTGCCGTTTGACTTTGAGCCACTCCGTGGTGAGCGCGGCGAACTGGCGCTTGAGCCGCCAAACGAGTGCCTTGCGCCGCATGGTTACATTGCCGAGCCACGCGGCATCCGCATCACGCGCGGCCATTTCCTGCACGAAGCACCATGCTGGTCGGTACGAGCCGCGTTTGAAATCCCATTCAGGGTATGGAATGCCGGCGGCCTTCTCTCCATCGGCGACCTCGAGCGACAGGCCGTCAAGAATGATGTCGGCGCGGTAGATGGAACTCGCGCGCTCGGTGCTGCGGATGACGTGCTGCATGTTCACCTCGCGCAATGCCTCGGCGTGTTCGTCGAGTTCGTCGGCTGCGTCCGACTTGCGGCTCTGGCCGTCGTATTCCTCGACGGTCTCCACCTTCTCGAAGGTGTGCGTGGGCATGTCGTGGCCGGGACCGTCGTCCTCGCGCTCGGGCAGCACGGTCACATCGGTCTGGCCTTTGCCTTCCATCTCGGTGGTGATCGTCACGGACTCGGACTCACGGGGCACATCGGTCGTGCCTGGCGCGACTTCATTGCCACTGCGTGATGAGGGCAGCGCGCCGAGGATCGACCACAAGCTTTTGTCGCCGGGCAATGCAGCGCGCGCGGCCTCGATCTTGTCCGCGAGATGCGGAAGCTCATCTGCGCACGCCGACAAACGTGACTCCAGCGCGACGCCGTCCCCTGCACGCCAGCCTTCGCGCATCGCGAGCGCGGCGGCGATGGTTTTGAGATCAAAGAGCGCGTGGTTTGCCGCGGTGGTATTGGCGTGACTGAACTCGTTTGGCACACAAATGCGATCATCAATGGCGAGCGTCGGCTGGTCCGTTTCAAAGAGAGAGACTTGCCTGTCGGCGATCATCTGGCCGAGGAGGAACAATTCCTTGCGCTTGTCCTTGAGCAGGACTCTCACGGCTTCGCGGCGCTTCTCCTCCGGCTTCACGAAGAAGCGCCGGTAAAGCGCGCGCAGGCCGATGAAGGTGTTCTCTTCCCAGTCAAGCATGAGCAATGCGTGCGATAGCGCCGATGAATGATGATCCGGTACTCGCAGTCGCCGTCCGCGAACGGAAAACTTCCCCCTCACCCCAGCCCTCTCCCCGTGGGAGAGGGAGCAGAACGAGCTGCCGCTCGATTGTGCAAAGCAGGCTCTCGCATGAGTGCGGCGACTCGGGCGTGTGTGACTGCGCGACGGCTGCAAATGTGCGACGAGCGCTGGTGAATGGTGACATGGCAGTCGCTGTCGCCATCCGCGAACGGAAAACATCCCCCTCACCCCGGCCCTCTCCCAATGGGAGAGGGAGCAGGGCGAGTTGCCGCTCGATTGTGCAAAGCTCACTTTGTTCCTGGCGCGGCAGCGCCACCGTCTCCCTCTCCCTTGGGGAGAGGGCTGGGGTGAGGGGGACAAATTCCGTCCGCCCTTGGATTCCCGGAGTCTCCCCGTGAGATGGATTGCGCACAAGCATCTGCGCTAAATCGACAGCTCGATCACCTGCCGGATCGCCGCGAGCGTTTCAGGTTCGTCGGTCAGCGGCTCGGCAATGGCGGTCATGCAGGCGAGCCGTGGCGGCACGTTGCGCGCGATGAGCTTCCCGGCGGACACGAGCAGGCGCGTGGAGACGGACTCGAGCAGCGACAGCTCGTGCAGCGAGCGCACTTTGCGCGCGATGCCCACGAGCCGCTTCGCCACATCCGCCGCCACGCCGGATTCCTCGACGACGATGCGCGCTTCGTTTTCCGCGCTGGGAAAATCGAAGCTCAGCGACACGAAGCGCTGCCGCGTGCTGGGCTTCATCTCGCGCATGGAGCGCTGGTAGCCGGGATTGTAGCTGACGATTAGCATGAATTCAGCGGGCGCGTGCAGCGTCTCGCCGGTGCGGTCGAGAAACAGCTCGCGACGATGATCCGTGAGCGAGTGAATCACGACCAGCGCATCGGCGCGCGCTTCGGCGATCTCATCAAGGTAAAGCATCGCGCCCTGGCGTACGGCGCGGGTGACGGGTCCATCGACCCAGCGCGTATCGCCGTCGATGAGCAAATGACGGCCCAGCAGATCCGTGGCGGAGGTGTCTTCATTGCACGAGACCGTGATGAGCGGCCGCGACAACTCCTCGGCCATGTGCTGGATGAAGCGCGTCTTGCCGCAGCCGGTCGGTCCTTTGACCATGAGCGGCAGACGCGCCTCCCATGCATGCTTGAAGACCTCCAGTTCGCGGCCTTGCGGCAGATAGAAGACAGACATGTGACGGGAGGTCAGGACTTCGCCGCCGCCCAAGCTGCATCACCCGCGACATCAGCACCCACGGCTTCATCACTCGGCAGCCCGTGGCGGAAGAAGGTGATGATGAACATGACGATGCCCACGGTGAAGAGCGCCGCAGCCAGCAACATGCCGATGAAATGCATCTCGATCTCTTTTTGCACGGCGAGGAAGTCGATCCCCATGCGGCGCTCCAGCGTCACCTGCGTGATGCCAGCGGCGGCGAGCGCGCCGGTCATGCCGACCATGCCGATGTTGCTCGTCCAGAAGGCCCAGCTCGTCATCGGCGTGTCCCACAGCTTGCGCCCGGTCATCTGCGGCAGCGCGTAGGCGATCATGGCGAGATTGATCATCGCATACGCGCCCCAGAAGGCGAGGTGCCCGTGCATCGCGGTGATCAGCGTGCCGTGCGTGTAGAGATTCACCGGCGGAATGGTGTGCGCGATGCCGAGGAATCCGGCGCCCACGAATGACATGATCGCGCAGCCGAGCGACCAGGTGAGCGCGATTTGATTCGGGTGCTTGCGCCCGCCTTTCTTCGCCATCGCCACCGCATACACGGCCATGCTTAGGAACGCCAGCGGCTCCAGAGAAGAGAAGATGCCGCCGATGATGAGCCAGTACTTCGGCGTGCCGATCCAGTAGTAGTGATGGCCGGTGCCGAGGATGCCGCTGAGAAAGGTGAGACCCACGATGATGTAGAGCCACTTCTCCACCACCTCGCGGTCCACGCCCGTGAGCTTGATGAGGAGGAAGCAAAGAATGCCGCCCATGATCAGCTCCCACACGCCTTCCACCCAGAGATGCACCACCCACCAGCGGTAGAAGGAGTCCACCGTTTGATTGTCGAAGGTGATCATGCCCGGCAGATACAGCAGCGCGGCGAAGAGCAGCCCCATGTAAAGCACGATGGCCGTGGTCGTGTGCTGCGTGCCCTTCCATAGCGTCATGCCGATGTTTGCCAGGAAGCAGAGCACATTGATCACGACGAGGTAATCGAGCGGCCTCGGTATCTCCAGGAACTTGCGCCCCTCCCAGATGTTCAGGTGATAGCAAACCACCGCGATCACACCGACGACGAGCAGCGAGATCAACTGGAACCACGCGAGCTTCGGCCACTCGAGTTCACGATTCGATTCCTCGGGAATGATGTAGTAGGCCGAGCCCATGAAGCCGGTGAGCAGCCACACGACGAGCAGGTTCGTGTGTACGGCGCGCGCCGTGTTGAAGGGTATCCAGTCGTGCAGCACATCGTAGCCGATGCGCGCGAATCCCATGATGAACCCATAAACGATCTGCAAGGTGAGCAGCAGCATCGCGGAAGCGAAGAACCAGTAGGCGATCTTTTGTGATTTGAATTTCATGGCGGGAAGAGAGTGAAGGTTAGTTGGCTTTCGGAGCGGCGGCGGGTGCGGGTGCAGGTGGCGGTGGTGCGGATCCCGGTGCGTTCGCCGCAGGAGCAGCCGCCGTCGGTGGAGCAGACGGATTCAGGCTCATGAGAAAGTCGGCGATCTCCTCCACCTGCGCCGTGCTGACGACAGCCGGCACCAGCGTCGGCATCGGCGTGCCCGGCTTGATCGCCTGCGGATTGCTGATCCACTTCACCAGATCAGGACGCGACTTGCGCTTGTACACTTCATCAAGCGAGGGCACGGCGACCATCTCGCCTTTCAAGTTCGGCATCACCATGTTCGGCGCGCCTTTGCCGAGCAGCGAGTGGCAGGCGAGGCAGGTCTTCTCGGTGAAGATCGCCGGCACTTCGCGGGTCGATGTCACCACCATCTGCTGCGCCGCGACGGGCACGATGGTCTTTTGCAGCGGCGGCTTCGCGGGGAAACCGTTGAGGTCCACTTTGCCGCACCAGTCGAGGAAGGCGATGGTGTCGTCGATCTGCTCGGCGGAGAAGTGGTAGTTCACCATCTTGCGCTGGCCGGGGAACATGGCCTCCGGGTCCTTGAGGAAGATGCGGAGGAACTCTTTGCCGCGGCGCTCCACGCTCTTTGTGAGTTCCGGCGCATAGTAAGCGCCTTCACCGAAGAGTGTGTGGCATCCCATGCAGTTGTTGTTCTCCCAGATGCGCTTGCCACGCGCGACCGCGGGGGTGATCGCCTCGGTGTGGGTTCGCGCCGGAATGCGGCTGTGGGTGTCGAAGGTCAGCGCCAGAAACGCTGCGGAGAACACACCGGTGCCTCCGAGGAAGAAAGTGCGGGCTTGAGACTTGCTTAACACGGCGTGCGGGATGGGTTGAGGTTGAATTGCAGAATTCGGGTTCCGCAATGCGCCAAAACTGAACGGCCCGCCGCGATTCAGCAATCCCGAACGCCCGCCGCATCCTGTGATCCGATGTGCGGTAATTGGCGCGGACCTTCGTAGCTGCCGTGATCCGTGCGCAACACCCGTCACAGGCGGCTCGTACATTTGACCACACCCATGAATGCGCTCCGCCATCTCCAGCTCGACACGATGCAGCAGACCACGCGTCGTCATTTTCTTCAGAAATGCGGCGTCGGCCTCGGCGGTGCCTGGCTCGCGCAGCAGGGTCTCGCCATCACGCGCGATCCGGCGAAGCCGAGCGCTGCACAGTCGCCAGCATTGCCAGCCAAGGCGAAGCGTGTGATCTACATGCACATGTCGGGCTCGCCCAGCCAGCTCGAGCTGTTCGACTACAAGCCCGTCCTCCAGAAGCTCAACGGCAAGGACTGCCCGAAGGAGTTTCTCGAAGGCAAGCGCTTCGCCTTCATTCGCGGCACGCCGAAGCTCCTCGGGCCGTATTATCCGTTCCATCAGGAAAAGAAAACCGGCCAGTGGATCTCGGATCGGCTGCCGCACTTCGAGAGCGTGATGGACAAGGTCTGCATCATCAAGTCGATGCAGACCGATCAGTTCAACCACGCGCCCGCACAGTTGCTGGCGCTCACCGGCAGCCAGAACCTTGGAAATGCAAGCATCGGTGCGTGGACGCTCTACGGACTCGGCAGCGAGAGCGAGAACATGCCGGGCTTCGTGGTGCTGCTCAGCGGCGGACAAAATCCCGATGCAGGCAAGGCTGCGTGGGGCAGCGGCTTCCTGCCCAGCGTGTATCAAGGCGTGCAGTGCCGCAGCGAGGGCGATCCGGTGCTCTATTTGTCGAATCCTCCCGGCATCAATCGCAACGTTCGTGGCGGCGTGATCGACGCGCTCAAGAAAATCAATCAGCGCACCTACGAGCAGCTCGGCGACACCGAGACGATCACGCGCATCGCGCAATACGAGATGGCCTTCCGTATGCAGATGTCAGCCAGCGAAGCGATGGACATCACTCAAGAGCCGAAGCACATCCATGAGATGTATGGCACCGAGCCGGGCAAGGAGAGCTTCGCCAACAACTGCCTGCTCGCGCGTCGTCTGATTGAACGCGGCGTGCGCTTCGTGCAACTCTTCGACTGGGTGTGGGATCACCACAGCGGCCTCGACGATGCCTTCCCGAAGAAGTGTCAGCAAGTGGACAAGCCAATGACCGCGCTGCTGCGCGACCTCGAACAACGCGGTCTGCTCGAAGACACGCTCGTCGTCTGGGGCGGCGAATTCGGCCGCACACCGATGCAGGAGAATCGCGGTGGTGTTGCCGCGAAGTCGCCGGGCCGCGATCATCACGTCGATGCCTACTCGCTCTGGCTCGCCGGCGGCGGCATCAAAGGCGGCATGAGCTACGGCGAGACCGACGAGATCGGCTACAACGCCGTGCTCGACAAAGTCCTCGCCCGCGACCTGCACGCCACGATCCTCCATCAGCTCGGAATTGATCACCTGAAGCTCACCTATCCGTATCAAGGACTGAACCAACGCATCGTTGGCGTGAAGCCGTGCCGGGTGATCGACGAAATTCTGGCTTGAGCCGAGATGCGCTCCGAGGGGCTGCCGGCTCTGCGCCTGTCGGACGCACCAAGCCGATGGTGGGTCGCGTCGTTGCTGCAAAACACGCCCGGCCAAAATAGAACCCGCGCATCGCCAAGGGGTTGTTTGGTGAGGTTTGAGGATGTCTGAAACCGTTGATTTACAAGGAAAAGCGAGGTTTCCGAATTTCGCTGGACTTCCCGAAACAAGGTCGGATGTTCTTACTCTGGTTCTTACTTTTCTCCTCACATGGCATCCGTCTGGAAACATCCCAATTCGCCATTCTGGACGGCGTGCTTCACCGACCTTGATGGGAAGCGGAAGAAGCGATCCACAAAGGAGACGAACCGCAGGAAGGCAGAGAAGCTGGCTGAACAATTTGAGGAAGCTGCCCGAAAACGCCGGACTTTTAGTCAGGTGCGCACAGTCCTCCAGGATCTGCACCGGGAGATAACTGGAGAGGAGCTGAAGTCTGTGACCGTCCGTGAGCATGTGAAAAACTGGCTGGCAGAGAAGAAGGACGAAACAAAGCCTGCGACCATGCACTTCTACGACGCCTCCAGCACGAAGTTTCTCGATTTCCTCGGAGAGCGTGCTGACCAAGAAATCTCCCTGGTCACCCGAGGAGATCTGATCGGCTACAGAAAGGCTCTCGCCACCACCCTGTCTTCCACGAGCACCAACCATCACATTAAGTGCGCCCGAATGATGTTCAAGATGGCAAGGAGGGACGCCCTGATCGCAGAGAATCCAGCCGAATTTGTGGAGCGGGTCAAAAAGAAGGGAGGCTATGAGCGCAGGCCTTTCACGCAGGAGGAGATTCGTAATGTGCTGGCTCAAGCTGACGAAGAATGGCGCTCGATGATCTTGTTTGCTCTCTACACCGGGCAGCGACTGTCTGACGTGGCAGCATTCACTTGGTCACAGGTTAATCTGGAGAAGGCTGAAATGCGCTTCGAGACGGCCAAGACAGGACGACGCATGATCATTCCCATTGCTTCGCCTCTGCTCTCGAATCTGAAGTCGCTGCGCAAGAAGGATGCTGGCAACGGCCCCATCCATCCTCGTGCTGCCGCCACCTTGAACAAGAACTACAAAACGAGCACTCTGAGCAACCAATTCGCCAATCTGCTCGCGGCAGCAGGGCTTCGCGACAAGGTGAGCCACAAAAAGGAGAAGGACGGCCGGAGAGGTGCCAAAACTGGAGCCCAGTTGTCATTTCATTCGCTGAGACATACCGCTGTCACACTGTTGAAAGAAGCCGGCGTCCCTCATGCTGTTGTTCAGGAACTCATCGGACATGACAGCGAACAAATGTCAGAACACTACACTCACGTTGGAAGCGAGGCCCTGAAGAAGGCGGCGAGCGCACTGCCAGACGTTACTTCTTGAAGAGGTCACTTCTTCACGGTCGCTGTTCCTGTAAACCGTCCAGAAGCGTCCCGGAAAGTGATGGTGTTGCCTCTCATGGTGCTGGTGCCAGTGATTCGGCCTGACGGATCTCGGTAGGTCGTGACTCCAGATGAGGATGTTGAGGATGTCTCGCTGATCCGTCCTTGTGCATCCCGGCAGGTCGTTTTCGTTCCGCTGGTGCTTGAAGTGCCGGTCATTCTTCCTTGGGCATCCCGGAAGGTTCTTTTGCCACTGCTCGATTGTGTTGCTGTCCCTGTCATTCTTCCCCGGGCGTCTCTGAAAGTCGTCTTGCTCCCTGAAGCGCTGGCGGTTGTCGTGGATTTGCCCTTCTCGTCTCTCAGGCTGGCATTTTTACCGGCGAGGGACGAGGCAGGATCAGCAAAGGCAAGGACGGGTAGCAGGAGGACCAAAATCAGCTTCATGAGGTCTTTCGACGACGCGATGATGTAAAGATTCACTTGGAGTTACAGGTTCGAGCATCAGTTTGTTGCAATACCCACTATAATCGAACACCAACTGCCCGCTGATCCCCATGCCCACAGAAGCCACATCATTCGAGAGCTTGTTTGCCGCAATTGGAAGAAAGCTCGACTCTGACCCAGAGCTAAAGAAGCTCTGGTTCAATATATTAGCTCTCATGACCGAGAAGCCTTCTGCCGCTAGCGCCGAGGTGGCCGCGACTGCTCAAGAGTTGCAGATTACGGTTGAGAGTCAGCCTCAATTGATTGAGTCGGGATCGGATGCAACACCCGAACAGCTTGCATCATCTGAGGATCTGGTCTCTCTGGTGGAGAACTTCGCACCAACTCTTGCGCCCGGCTCTGGAGATACAGTTACTTCGCGCATTGCAGGGATCGCTTCCGTAGAACTTATCGATATCAGGTTAAAGCTCAAACAAGAGGCATTTAGGCTGGCGCTTGAGCGCGCGGAGGCAAAGTCGAATGGTGAAAATGTGCATTCGACAGGACATTGGTTCCGCGATGTCATCTCCCAGGCAAAATCGCTTCCGAACTGCTATCTTTGGATGTGCCAACCCATGCATGACGGTGTTGATGCTTTGAAGTGGCGGCAGGCTAGTATTTGTTTTCAAGCCATGTTAAAAGCGCTGGTTTTGGCAAATGAAGTGCGGCAGCTAAACGGAAATCGAAGTTTGCTTGAACGCTCGCTTTATCTGGTCGCCGAAGCGCAATCCGTCGTCCGAAGTGTTTGCTCGGGCTTTAACTGGACTGACGCTGACCAAGAAGATGTGTTTCACACTCTGCTGAACTGGTCTGGTGATGAACAGTTCTACATTGAGCGATACATGAAAGCAGATGATCTTGCCGACCCTTCAAATGTGCAGGATCTTTTGACTCGGATAAGCAGCCTTAATGAAGAAGTCGCCAAGATTAAGTCGGACAAAAAGCTGCGAGCCGACCTCATGAGCAAGATCCGCTACGAGGTCAAATCGCTCCCGAATGATCCGTCGCAGATTGAACAACGATGGTCAAAGATCATCAGTTGTGTTGACGAACTCGTCAGGAGTGGTTTGCCTGCTAGCAATGCGGAGCTTCGGTCCATCTTGATTGACCACTTGGATGACCTGCCAGAGATTTTCGAACTTCCAGAGGGCTTCAAAGGTTTTATCAGGGCTGTGGACAGCTATATCGCCACACAAGAGCCTGACAAAAGTGTGCCAATAGAGGATTCATTGACGCAGGAGGTTAAAAAGGCGGCTTCGTTTCTCAAGGGGGCTGAGGTTGTCATTATTGGCGGCGATTGCCGTAGCCAAGCGAAGGGAGCCTTAATGAAGGCTTTTGGCCTGTCGGATCTAAACTGGATTGAAACGCGACCGCATGAATCGACAAGCACCTTCGAGGCATCGGTTGCTCGTGAAAATGTCAAACTAGTTCTGTTGGCGATTCGTTGGTCTAGCCACTCCTACGGTGATGTGAAAGACCAGTGTGACAAGCATGGCAAAATTCTCGTCAGGCTGCCTCGTGGATACGGTGTAAACCAAGTCGCGGCTGAGATATGCAGTCAATGCCGCCTGTGATGGGGGGGCTCTTCATTTCTGTCTTCAACCCTGCACATCGAAAGGCAGATTGAAATACTCGAAAACCGCCTTCGTTCGCTCGAAGATCTGGCGTTCGCTCATTCCGGCACGTTCACACATCTCGTTCATCGGCACAAAGCCACCGCTGATGAACTGCACCACCTCCAAGGGATTGATCTGCACCTGAACCTGTGGCTGTCCCTGGACCTTGAGCGCATCGAGTGAGTCGAGACAGCACATCACCATCATCATGAGGTTCTCGGTGTCCAGATTGCAGAAATAAAGCCAGTAGGGCCATCGCTGCCAAAGCTGCTGGTAAAACGTCCTCACCTCCGGGATGGCATAAATCTCCCGTGGATCGTCGTCATAGCCTTCGATCATGAGGGCCAGGCTGTTCATCATGCCCTGGAGCTGCTTGCCCACGGGAACACGAAACTTGCCAAACCG
>JAIBCL010000050.1 GCA_019694165.1 Verrucomicrobiaceae bacterium
CTTCGAGCAGCGCGACGGCGTCACGTTTGAACTGCTCGTCATAGGTGCGTTTTTTCGTTCCTGTCGTGTTCATGCTGATTTGGGTGGTTACCCAACTTTTGCTGTCCACGAAAACGAAGAAGGCTCATTTGAGGTGGTTGCTAAACCCATTCTCCTGCCCCCATTCTCTTGTCGTCATGGTTTGGAGTGACAGAAGAATGGGGGGAGAATGAATTCATCAAATCTGACTTCCGAATTCGGAGGTTTTGCAACTGGCTCGTTTTGATTTACTCTCCCTCGCTCGCGAATCAACCCACGCTCCGCGCCGCGCACAATGCCCTGGTGCTGGCGCGGCGGTGGTGAGGGCGCGGCGGTTTCTCACACTCGCTTCGAGACACACAAACATCCTGCCTTTACCGCAGCGAGGCGGAGGAGCAGCGGGCAAGGAGCAGGGACATTCGTGTCCCGTCGGGCGCTCTCGGTTGCCGGTGCGGTCTGTGGACTGCGACCGGGACAGGGGTGTCTCTGCTCCGTGCGGGCGGAGCGGGGCGCAACCTCACCGCGCCCGCGCCAGGCCCCAGTCCATGAGGACGTGCGCGTCGTTCCAGATGTACTTCGTCTTGGTGCCGAGCTGGACGAGGATGACGGCGCGGCCGCGGGTGGTGGCGCTGGAGATGAGGCAGCGGCCGGCGGCGTTGGTGTAGCCGGTTTTCATGCCGTTGCACTCGGCCATCTGGCCGAGGAGCTTGTTGGTGTTTTCCAGCGTCACGGTCCGGCCGCTCGCGTAGCGGAAGCTATGATAGGGCTGGCGCACGATGTCGCGAATGATGGGGTTCCGGTAGGCGGCGATGGCGATGCGTGCCATGTCGCGCGCGGTGGAGTACTGGCCGGAGGCCGGCAGGCCGTGCGGATTGCGGAAGCTGGAGTGCGTGGCACCGAGCGTGCGGGCCTTCGCATTCATCTTGGCGGCGAAGGCTCCGATGCTCCCGGCATTGTCGCGCGCGAGCACGTTTGCCACATCGTTGGCGCTCTTGACGAGGAAGGCGTAGAGCAGCTTCCGCCTGGTGTACACCTCGCCAGGGCGCACGCCGAGGCGGGTGGGCTCCACCTGCACGTCGGAGGCGGCGATGCGCACCGGTTTGTCCAGATTCCCGGCATCGAGAATGACCAGCGCGGTGAGCAGCTTCTGCGTGCTGGCCACCGGGCGCGTGGAGTCGGCGTTGTGCGATACGATGGTGCTGCCGGTCTTGGCATCCAGAAGGATGTAGGAGGCCGCATTGATGGCAGGCGCCTTCGAGGCGGCGTACATCGGCTCGCCGGAGACGGCGGGAGTGAGCAGCGCGTTTTGCACGGGTGCGGGCCGGGAAGCGGCAGCGGGCTGCGCCGGGGCAGACTGCTGGTAGGAGGGAACCACCGGCTGCGCGACGGGCACCGGATAAGAGGCCGAAGAGGGCGGATACAGCGGCTCCTGCGGAGCAAACTGGGTGGCGCCGCCGACGGGGCGCGAGGGTTTCGCGGCGCACGCAACAAGCGAGGTGGCGGTGACGACCGCGACAGCGAGCCGGCGCAGCGATTTGGAAAAGGGGCGGGTTTGCATGGGACGCGAGAAGGAGGGACAACGAGGCAGGCGACGGGTTTCATCTGGAAAAACCGGAGATCAGATCGCGCGCGGTGCCACGATTCATGGCTGTGCGCGGGGCGATGTCAACGCGATCATCCGGTGGGTCCGCCATCCGGCGGGGCTTACGCATGAATAGCTTCCGAGCGATTTCCCACGGATTCAGGACGACCACGGATCGGACTTCTTCTGAACCCATCTGTGGAATCCTGGATTTGCGGGACACATCATGGATTTGAGGCTTCCGCTTTCGGTTCATGCGCAAGCCCTGGCCATCCGGCGGGTGCTTTCCTTGCGGCGGTGAAATCCCGCGCCATGATCGGCGCATGGCACTCATCATCAACGGCGAGCAGATCGACGACGAAATCATCGAGGCGGAATTCCGGCAGATCAAAGGCCACTACGAGCGCACGCTCCAAGTGGCATGCTGCGAGAGGGATCCCGAGTTCCGCGGCAAGGCGAAGGACAATGTCACCTCCCGCGCGCTGCTGAACCAGGAGGCGCTCAAACGCGTGCCCCGGGTGGAGGATGCGGACGTGAGCGCACGGCTGGAAAAGCTGGTGGCCGCGGCGGGCGGCGAGGCGCGCTTTTACATGAACATCGGCATGACGCCGGACGACGAGGCGGTGGTGCGTTCAAATGTGGCCAACGGCGCGCGGCTCGACAAGATGCTGCAGGAAGTGTACGCGCCCGAGCCGGCGCCGACCGATGCGGAACTGCGCGCTTACTATGACGAGCACATCCAGCAATTCATGTCGGAGGAGCAAATCCGCGCCGTGCACATCACGAAGAATCTGCAGGGCGCGCAAAGCCGGGGCGAGGTGTACGATGCGATGCGCGGGCTGCGGCGGCGGCTGCTCGCCGGCGAGGACTTCATGAAGCTGGCCGAGGAGAACCGCCTCGACGACGACCAGCAGATCGACCTCGGCTGGTTCAAGCGCGGCGAGTTCATGGAGGAGTTCGAGGCCATCGCGTTCTCGATGGATGAGAATGATATCAGCCCCGTGTTCACCACGCAGCTCGGATTCCACATCGCAAAGGTCATCGGCCGCCGCCCGCCCGCACCGCTTCCGTTTGAAGAAGCGAAGGAGGCCGTGCGCAACCGGCTGCTGGACGCGTACCGCGACGAGAAATTCAACACCTTCCTCGAAGAACTCAAAGCCGCGGCCACCATCGAAGACACTGATCCCGAGGAAACGGGATGCGGCTGCGGCCACTGATGTTCTCCCCTGCGGCCATGGACCTGCACGTTCGCGATGCCACTGCCGACGATCTGCCGCGCATCGTGGACATCTACAATGCCTCGATACCCGGACGGCTGGCCACCTCAGACCTCGAACCGGTGAGCGTGGAGAGCCGCATCGAGTGGTTCAAGACTCACTCGCCGGAATCCCACCCGCTGTGGGTGTGCGAGGCGGAAGGACTGACCGCCGCATGGATCGGCCTGCGGGCTTTTTACGGACGGCCCGCGTATCACGCCACGAAGGAAATCTCCGTGTACGTCGCGCCCGGGTTTCAGCGGCGCGGCATCGCGCCCATGCTGGTGCGGCGCATGCAGGCGCACTGCCCCGCCATCGGTGTGCGCACCTTGCTTGCCTTCGTTTTCGGGCACAATGCCCCCAGCCTCCGCCTCTTCGAGCGCGCCGGTTTCGTACGCTGGGGAGGATTCCCCGCCGTCGCGGAACTCGACGGCGTCTGGCGTGATCTCGTCATCCTTGGCTGGAAGGCCGTGTGATCGGAGACGAATCCTTCGCGGGACCTGAAACAGGTGCCCGCCGCTGCACGTTCTTCGCCTGCCGCGCCGATCGTCATGCTGCGCCCAGACCTGATCACCGATGCCAACTTCGCGCCGTCACTTTCTTCAATCGTCCGCCTGCGGCTTCGGCTCGCTGGCGCTGGCGGGCTTGGCGCAGGGCGCGGGATCACCCGCCAGGAGTGCGCTCGCCGCGAAGAAACCGCATCATCAGCCGAAAGCCCGGCGAGTGATTTTTCTTTTCATGGCCGGCGGAGTCAGCCATGTGGACTCGTTCGATTACAAGGAGCGCCTCTTCAAGGACGATGGACGTGTCATTGACTTCGACGATGCACGCGCCGTGGCAAAGACCGGCATGGGCGCGCCGCAGCGGGTGATGAAGCCGCTCTGGAAATTCGCGCGGCACGGCGAGTGCGGCCGGTGGGGATCGGAACTGTTCCCGCACATGAACCGCATGGTGGATGATCTCACGTTCATCCACTCCATGCACACCACGGGTGTGGCTCACGGTCCGGCCACGCTCTTCATGCACACGGGCACCACCAGCTTCGTCCGGCCGAGCATGGGCTCGTGGGTGCTCTATGGCCTCGGCGTGGAAAACGAGAACCTGCCTGGATTCGTCACCATCAGCCCCTCGCTGGGAAATGGCGGCCCGCGCAACTACGGCAACGCCTTTCTGCCCGCAGTATGTCAAGGCACGCCGCTCGGCCGCACCGGACAGCCCGCCAGTGAAGCGGGCATCAAGAACATCCGGAACGCCGCTTGGACGCACGAGCAGCAGCGCCGGCAGTTTGACCTGCTCCGAGCCCTCGGCGGCGAGCAGAGGAAGGCAGCCGCGACGGGAGACACCGAGATGGAGGCTGTCATCGAAAGCTATGAACTGGCATGGCGCCTGCAAAACCACGCGCCCTCCGCCGTGGACATCAGCGGCGAGTCCGCCGCAACGCTGAAGATGTACGGCATCGGAGAGAAGACAACGGACAACTTCGGCCGCCAGTGCCTCATGGCGCGCCGTCTGGCCGAGCAAGGCGTCCGCTACATCCAGGTAAACTACAGCGACAACTCGAACAATCCCGCCTGGGACCAGCACTCGAACATGCCAAAGCACGCCGAGCACGCCGCCGCCGTGGACAAGCCCGTGGCGGCGCTCGTGCAGGACCTCAAGGAGCGGGGGTTGCTGGAGGACACCATCGTATGGTGGGGCGGTGAGTTTGGCCGCACCCCCTACTCGGAAAAGAACGGTACCGGCCGCGACCATAACCCGCTTGGCTTCACCGTCTGGCTGGCCGGCGGCGGCTTCAAGCCAGGCTTCGCACACGGTTCCACAGATGAATTCGGCCAGCACGCCGTCGAGGACAAGGTCCAGATGCACGACCTGCACGCCACCATCCTCCACCAGCTCGGTCTTGACCACGAGAGACTCACCTTCGGCTACGCTGGACGCGAATTCCGGCTGACCGACATCGAAGGCCGCGTGGTCAAGGAGTTGGTCGCCTGAGCGGTGCCAGAGTCCGGGCATCACACGGCCCGAAGCAAGCAGCGTGCGAACATGCCGTCGGCCGCGATCATCGTGCACGAATCCGTGTCGCCCCAATCACCGTTATCCAGCTTCCAGCGAACGACCATTCCATGCCTTTCGCCAAATCGGGTTGGTTATTTTCAAATCTGCACATTGAACTGGCGCAGGCTCACTGCTACCGCTTCAAACGATTCTTGCGACCGAATCTCAACAACATTATTCTGGATGACCGCACCCACCAAGCTCTCGGAATTGCCCGCTGGCTGCAGTGCCGTGATCGCCACCGTGATGTCGGGCCGTTCCTCCCTCACGCGGCTGCGTGAGCTGGGCCTCGTGCCCGGCACGCATGTGCGCGTGGTGCGGCGCGCACCGCTAGGCGAGCCCATCGAGATCTGCGTTCGCGGCTCGATGCTCGCCATGCGGAACCAGGACGCTGCGCACATCGGCATCGTGGAGGTGGCACCATGACGACCCCCGCGATGTCAGGTCCCGCCATGGAACCTCTGCTCTTTGCCTTGGTCGGGAATCCGAATTGCGGCAAGACCACGATCTTCAACGCTCTCACGGGCTTACGACAGAAGGTGGCGAACTACCCAGGCGTGACGGTGGAGAAGAAGATCGGCGAGTGCTTCTCCCAGCACGGCGCGCTCATGCGCATCATCGACCTGCCGGGAGCCTACAGTCTCAATGCACGCTCACCGGACGAGGCGGTGCTGCGTGATGTGCTGCTGGGCCGGCGCGCTGACACACCGCGGCCCGACCGCGTGATTTGCATCGCCGACGCATCGAATCTGGAGCGCAATCTCTACCTGGTCACCCAAGTGCTCGAGCTGGGCCTGCCTGCCATCCTCGTGCTCAACATGGTCGATGTGGCCGAAGCGAAACAGTGGCGCGTCGACGTGGCGCGGCTTTCCGAACTGCTCGGCATCCCGGTCATCCCCATGCAGGCCACGACGGGCAAGGGCGTGATCGAGCTCAAGATCGCCATGAGCAAGGCGGATCTTCCCGCCCCTCAGTGGCACTCAGCTCCCCTCCCCACCGAGATCAAGGCCGCGCTGCAAAACGCGCGCGATGCCCTGGCCTCAACCGGCGCGCTGCATGAGAAGGCGTCGCTGCTCGAACCCATCTACCTTCTCTCCGATCACGACCCTTCTCACACCGGCATCGGCGGCGAGCATTTCATCCACATCCGCGAGCGGCGCAGGAATCTCGAAGAGCGCTTCCCCGGCTGGGAGGACCGCTTTGTAAGTGATCGCTACGGTGCCATCGAGCAACTCTGCGCCGAAGTGCTGCGACGCCCGCACACACCGCAGGAGACGCGCACCGACCGGCTCGACCGCTTCCTGCTGCATCCGGTGTGGGGGTTTGCCATGCTCGTCGTCGTGCTCGGCCTGCTCTTCTACCTGATCTTCCGCGTGGCCGAAGGTCCGATGGGCTTCATCGAAGGTGTCTTCAACACGCTCGGCGAGCGGGTGCAGGACAAGATGCCTCCTGGCGATCTGCGCGACCTCATCGTGCAAGGCGTCATCGCCGGCGTGAGCGGTGTTGTGGTCTTTCTGCCACAGATTCTGATCCTGTTCTTTTTCATCGGGTTGATGGAGGACACAGGCTACATGTCGCGCATCGCCTTCATCATGGACTGGCTGATGAGCAAGGTGGGGCTGAACGGCAAGTCCTTCCTCCCCATGCTCAGTTCCTACGCCTGCGCCGTGCCAGGCGTCATGGCCACGCGGACCATCGACAACCCAAAGGACCGCCTCATCACCATCTTGGTCGCGCCACTCTCGAGCTGCTCGGCGCGCCTGCCCGTCTATGGACTGCTCATCGCCGCCATGCTGCCCGACGAGACCGCGGGGCCGCTGACAAAAGCCGGCCTGATGCTGGGCATGTATGCGCTCGGCACCGGCGGTGCGTTCTTCTTCGCATGGCTGTTCAACAAAGGCGTCATGCGCGGCGTGTCGTCGCCGATGATCCTGGAAATGCCCGACTACAAAATGCCCGCGCTCAAATCGATCCTGTTGCACATGCTCGAGCGCGCAAATGTCTTCCTCAAACGCGCTGGGACCGTCATCCTCGGCATCTCCATCCTCATCTGGGCTGCCTCCACTTATCCAAAGGACCACGACCTCACGCAAAAGGCCGCCCAAATCACCTCCCGCATCGACGCGCTGCGAGCCGTCAATACCGACGCCGGGGCCACCGAATTGAAAACCGCAAAGGCTCGGCTCGCCGAAGTGAACTCCGGTCTGCTCGCGCACAGCGCAGCCGGCCGCGCCGGTCATCTCATCGAGCCCGTCATCAAGCCCCTCGGCTACGACTGGAAGATCGGCATCGGCCTCATCAGCTCCTTCGCCGCCCGGGAAGTCTTCGTCAATACGATGTCCGTGGTGTACTCCGTCGAGAGCGACGACGAGAACATCCAGCCGCTGCGTCAGCGCCTGCGCGACGAAACGCACCCCGACGGAAGGCCCGTCTATACTCCGCTCGTGTGCCTCAGCCTCATGGTCTTCTATGTCTTCGCCATGCAGTGCGTCAGCACCATCGCCATCGTGCGTCGCGAGACCGGCGGCTGGAAATGGCCGCTCTTCCAGCTCGCCTACATGACCGCCACCGCCTGGGTGTCAAGCCTCCTGGTTTACCAAGCCGGGCGCGCACTGGGGTATTGAGATGGGTTCAAGGCGATCCGATTCTTCGCATGGGAGAGGGGCCATTCCCGCCACATCGGCACCCGTCCTTCTTCACGGCAACACCGATTCCGCACAATCCCCCCGTTCCGCTTTGAACACAGCGCGGACGTCGTTTATCAAAGCGCACCGTCCCTTCTCTCAATTCCAAACCCGAATCCACCATGAACACGGTACAGGCTCCACTCGCATCGCTCTCCATTCTCGCTCCCTGCCGATCCCTGCCGGCGGAGGGCGATGAACTCCAGAATGCAACGCACGCCGCCAGTTTCTCGGCGCTGTTGCGTGCCTACCAGCATCTCGTCGCGGCCCGCGCGCCGGTCTTCATCTTGAAAAACGGCGACGTCGCATGGGAGGGTGACATCGAGGAACTCTCCGCTCTGCAACTCGTCGCCGTGTCTTCGGCCTCGGAAGGCGGCGGGTTGGAAATCGAATCGCGCTATGCCATGAGCCGCATCGACTGGGCCGGAGTCATGTCGCAGGTGGCGAAGGCCGTCTCTCACGAGCACTTCATCAGCACCCCCGAGGAGATGCTGCGCGTGTTTGCCAGCGCCGTGCGAGCGGAGGCAGCGCGCGCTTCGGCCGCATTTCGCGGGAATGCAGTGCCGCTGCTCGGCGTGGAGCGCCACGCACAGGACGGCTCCATCACCGTGCGCTTTGCCGGCATCTGGCTGGCCGGAGACGAAGCGGCGGAGGTGGCCGCGCGTGACGGCGGCTGCGTCCTGCTCGATCACGAGGCCGAAGGCCGCGGCCTCAAGGAAGCCATGGTCGCCGCCGTGATGCTCGCGATGGTCTTCGAAGGCACCGCCGGCGCCGTCGAGTCGCCATCGAACGGCAAGGCGAAGACGTCATGGTTCGCATCGCTTTTCGGCGGCGGAAGCAGCGGCAGCAGTGAGCGCCAGGGCAAAGGTGATGTGCTGAAAGTCACCTCGCAGCGACTGGTCCAGGCGCCGCCGCGCATTTATCGCAGCGTACTCGACAACCCGTCCGGCGGCGCATTGAAAGTGGTGATCGACATCGGAGACCAGCGTGCCTACCTGCTGCGCGGCGGTCAGGTTGCCTTTGAAACGCCCATCTCTACTGCACAGGCAGGCCGCTGGACGCCGCGCGGCACCTACTCCATCACGGAGAAGGTACGCAGCGGCAAGATGTCCACCATTTACAACTGTGCTTTGCCCGGCTGGATGCGCGTGGGCGGCACGGCAGTGGGCATGCACGAAGGCCAGCTCCCCGGCTACCCGGCATCCCACGGATGCATCCGCATGCCTATCGAGAGCGCGCTCTTCATCTTTGACCACGCCCCGCAGGGCACCACCGTGCAGATCGTCGATCAGTGGGCACCGCCTGCCGCAGCCCCGGCGGGCGGCGCACTCGTGGCGCAGAACTAGGCCATCGCCTCTATCACCGCCCGGGCCGCGCGGTCGCCACTGAGCAGCGCGCCGTTGATGGACACGTCCTCGCAGTAGTCGCCGCAGCGGTAAAGGCCGGGCGCGATGACTGGATCTGGCACCGAATCGCCCACCTTCAACTGGCGGGATTCCGGCTGCGCGTTCCGTATCTGGTAGGTGCGCAGATGCCGCCAGTGATGCGCTGCGGGACCGAACCAGGCACACATCTGCTCGCGCACCACGCTCTCCAACTCGGCGCTCGACGGTGCGCCCAAAACCGACGCGCTGATGAGGTGCTGCCCCTGCGGCGCATAGTCGCGCGAGACATTCGACACCACACACGCGTGGTTCACCGGGCCGCGTCCGTCGCCATCGAGGCACAGTATGCCTTCCGCGCCCGGCGCCTCATCGGCCGCGTAATAGACGCATGTGAGCGGCCGCGACGACGGAGCCTTCGTCGGCCCGCTGTGCGGCAGCAGGCGCACCGCCATGTCCTCGCAAGTAGCCAGCACGATGTGCCGCGCCTTGATGACCTCGCCGCTGTCCAGCGTCACCTCGCCGCCTGCCACCGAGGTCACGGGTGAATTGAAACGGATGCAACCCGCGGGCAGTGCGGCCGCCAGTTGTTCGGGTATGGCCTGCATGCCCTTTGCAGGCAGCGCTGAACCGCCGCGGTCGAACATCGAAAAGAGAAACATGAACATGCGCGAGGACGTTCGAAGGTCCTTCTCGTTGAAAATGCCGCCGAAAAAAGGCCTGAAGAAGCGCTCGATGATCGTCTCGCTGAATCCGAACTCGCGCAGGAAATGCTCCGTGGTCAGCTCCTTGATCGAGCGCGGCACCTCGCGCATGCCGAAGACCTCCTTGCGCAGCAGCAGCGAGAACCACTTGTCCCGCCACGGCACAAATCCGTCTGCCAGCCCGGCGAACGCCATCTGCGGATGGTGGATGGGATCAGCCAGCCGATGAAACGCGCCGGCGTGAAACACATCCGCGCCACGGAAGAACGGCTTCAACTCCAGCCCGTCGTAGTCGAGCAACTTCTTTGCCATCGGATACGCAGGCAAGAAGACCTGGAAGCCGCGGTCGAGCCGGAAGCCGTCCACCACGTCCGTCCGCACACGTCCGCCCACGGTGCCCGACGCCTCTTGAATCACGAAAGGGATCCCCGCCCTGGCAAGTCTGCGCGCGCACGCCAGACCAGACAGGCCCGCTCCGATGATGACGATCTCGGGAGTGGCGGCACTCATTTCGTTCTGCCACTTTGGGCGGACCACGCAGGCAATGCAAGCGCGACGAACAGCCGGTGCCTCACAGCGACACTGCCTGGCCCGATGATTGCGAGGCCAGCGCGGCCGCGAAAATCTCCTGTGTGCCGACGGCTTCTTCCGGCGTGGCGCAGCCGAAGCGGTCAGCGAGCTTGCCCTCGCGCTCCATGAGGAATGCGGCCCACATCTGCTGGATCACGTCGGGGAAGCCGGGCTCGAAGATGCCGCCGGTCACCGTCTTGAAGCTCATGCCGAATCCGAGATCGGTCTTCTTCCAATACTGCTCCTTGCCGCCCTCGAAGAGCCAGAGCGTCTTCGGTTCCTTTGTGCTGTAGCGCGCGCCGCCTTCAGTGCCGAGCACTTCGAGGAACCACGTGTCCGTCTCACCGGGAGCGAGGCGCTTCATTTCGAGGCGCATCGGCACTTCGTTGCCGTCGATGGTCGTCCAGCAGTGCAGCATCGCGTTGTCCCACGTGTCGCAGGCGGTCATGCCGCCTTTGCCGTCGGGGCGCTGCGGATAGCCTTTCTGCAATTGCGCGAACAAACGCTGCGGACGCCAGCCAAGACGAAGCGGAATGTGGCAGGCGTGCATGCCGAGATCGCCAAGCACACCGATCTCGCCGCAGGTGCGGCTGAAGCGCTTCCAGTTCGCGGGCTTTGTCGCGTCGAGATCGCTGCTGTGATGGAAGCCGCTGACCACTTGCAGCACGCGACCCAACTTGCCCGACTTCGCCGCCGCGATCACGCGTTGCGCGCCGGGGAAAAACGGAAACTCCGAGCTGCAGCGCACGAAGCGGCCGGTGCGCTTGCCTGCATCGAGAATGTTCTTCGCGGATGCGAGGTCGATGCCAAACGGCTTCTCGGCGAAGAGGTCTTTGCCGGCTTCGAGCACGTCGATGTAAATCTTCTCGTGCAGATTGTGCGGCACGGCGACATACACGACATCGACCGCCGGATTCGCGAGCAGTTCCTTGTAATCCGCCGTGAGCTGCTTGCATGAAGGCACTCGCTGGAACCAGTTCCGCACGTCCTCCACGAGATCCGCCACCGCGACGAGTTCCGGCTGCACTTCCACATCCGTGAGCGCACACCAGCGCCCAAACGCGCTCGCCATTTCCCGGCCCATGAGGCCGCCGCCAATGATTCCGATGCCGATGGTTTTCATTTGTTTGTGAAGAAACAAAACTTGGGAAGAAATCGAACGCCTTCAATTCCCAAAAAGGCCGGAGATCAGATCAAACGCATGTGACCGCCGGAAAAGGCCGCGTTGGAAAGCTCTGGCTCCGCAGCGATAAAGCCATATCACTAGTGTCGGATGTCAGCCGAGTTGATGGGTGATGTTGTAGGTGGCGAAGGAAGAGATGGCCAAGAAGTATCGCATTCACCTGAGTAACGAAGAACGAGAGCAACTCCAACGGATGATAGCCTCCGGCAAAGGGGCGGCGAGCAAACGGCTGCGAGCGCAGATATTGTTGGCCGCCGATGCAAGCAGGCCTGGGGGCGAGCTACGCGATGAAGACATCAGCCAGGTGCTCGGCGTGTCCGTGCCGACCGTGGAGCGCACTGGTTGCGCGCTGTGCGAGCACGGGTTGGAAATCGCCGTGAATGGATGGCCCGCGCATCGCAAGGTGCCGCAAGGCAAGATTGATGGCTGGGGTGAGGCCCATCTGGTGGCGGCGGTGTGCAGGCCGCCTCCGGCAGGAGCCTCGCATTGGACGTTGCGCATGCTGGGCGATCATCTCGTGGGCCTTGGCCTGGTGGAGAGCGTGAGCACCAACACCGTGGGCAGAGCGCTCAAAAAAACGACCTCAAACCCTGGCAAGTAGAACAGTGGTGCCTGCCACCGCAAGGCAGCGCGGCCTTCGTGTGCCGGATGGAGGATGTGTTCGAAACTTATGGTCGCCCGCCCGATCCAAAGCGTCCGTTGGTGTGTCTCGATGAGTTCTGCAAGGAACTCATCGCCGACACGCGGCAAGCACAGCTGGCGCTGCCCGGCTTTGCCGCGCGCATGGACTACGAGTATGAGCGTCGAGGCATGTGCGGCGTCTTCATGGTCCATGCCCCGCACCAATGCTGGCGCGATGTGCGTGTGACTGGCCAGCGCACGGTCCGGCACTGGGCAGCGACCATCAAGTGGCTCTGCGATGAAGTCTTCCCCGATGCCGAGCAGATCGTGCTCCTGCAAGACAACCTCAACACGCACACACCCGCATCACTCTACGAAGCCTTCGATCCCGCGGAAGCCCTGCGGCTCAAGCAGCGCATCGCGTGGCACTACACGCCAAAACATGGAGGCTGGCTCAACATGGCCGAGATCGAAATCGGGGTTGCTCAACAACAGTACTTGGATCGTCGCATCGCTGATCAATCCACTTTGGAGCATGAACTCATCGCCTGGCGGGACAAGCGCAACGCAGCCCACTGCGGCACCGATTGGCAGTTCAAAACCGCCGACGCACGCACCAAACTCAAGCGTCTTTACCCCTCAACCCTGCTGACATGAACCACTATGCTTGCGGCATACACTCATCACAGTAGCGGTCCGCGGCAATTGACTTCGAGCCTAGCTATCAAGATCGGCGCATCGGATCGCGCATTCCCGAGCAGGTAATACCAAATCAGCAACGCCACACTTTCATGCATTGGTTCGAATCGCCCCACTCTGGGTGCCAGCTTCGCCGATTGCTCAACTCGGACGACGCGGACACAGCACGCGACAACGAATAGCCACCAGGAGAAGGAGCATACAATCGACGTGGAAGGAGATTGCGCAATCATCTGGGCTGATGAACGTCGAAAAACCTTCCTTCTTCTCCAAAGACAGCCGAACTGGATCAAGATTTGCCGAAGCTGCCGCTTGCGGCGAGTCACGGCGTCGTTACGAGTCATTCCCATGACCTCTCCTGTCTCCATCAATCTCGTCTGGCTCATCGTCGGATTGCCTGCTTTGGTGGCGTTGAGCGGCGCTCTTGGATGGCTGCTGTGTCGTAAGCGGACGCTCGAAATGATTCAATTTGGCCACACAGACATGGTAACCGAGGTTTCAAACCTTGCGGAGTTCCAGCGTTGCCTTCGTCGCGAGATCGAGCGTTCGAAAATGCGGCAATCGGCCTTGTCCCTCATTTTACTCGATCTCGACGGCCTGCATCAAATCAACGAGCAGCATGGGTACTCGGGCGGCGACCGGTTGCTGCGTGGCTTTGCCTCGTTCATCAAGGGACGGGTGCGCCCGTCGGATGTGGTAGCACGCTATCGTCAGGGCGACGAGTTTGCGATCCTTGCACCAGACACGACGGAGCATGCTGCTACCGAACTCGTTGATCAGTTTCGCCGCGATGCAGAGCCGTACTTTATCGGCGATGAAGCCGACGGGATGATGATGCCGGTGCGGTTCAGCGCTGGTATTGCCGCGTTTGATGCGAAGACTGATGACCCCAACTCGCTCCAAGATAAGGCAGAAGCCGCGCTCGCCAGCGCCAAGAAATCGAATAAAAGCGTGGCGGTGCAAGGAAGCTAGGCCACCATGACGGGCGCTCCATGCCATCGATACTTGCAACGCCAGTGAACGACCTTGCTCAAGAAAGCCTGAATCCGCTGACGTGGGAGTATCTGCTTGAGTACATCGATGCAGGGAAGGTTGTGGTAATCGTCGGGCCCGAACTGCTCGATGTAGATTGCGGCGGGAAGAAGCGCCTGGTTTCCGAGATTGCGGCTGAAAAGCTCGCCGAGCGACTGGAAATCACGGTGACCGAACCCGAAAGCAGCCGCTCGCTCAACGATGTGGTGTGCTGCTATTTGAAAAGCGGCCGCAAGCGTGCAGACATCTATGCGGCGCTACAGATCATTTTTCGCGATCTCAATCTACAGATTCCCGAGTCGCTCCGAAAACTCGCCCGCATGAGCAAGATCAAGCTGTTTGTCACCACGTCGTTCGATCCCTTGCTAAGACAGGCCATCGAAGAGGAAACCAGCAGCAAGCCCGAAGTCTTTGCGTATGCGCCAAATGATCCGCAAGATCTCCCCACAGATTTTACCAAGGCGAAAGCTCCTGTGGTTTACCATCTGCTGGGTCGTCTGTCTGCGACGCCCGACTACGTGGTGACAGATGAGGATATGCTTGAGTTTCTCTGCTCGATGCAAGACCCGACAAGGCGTCCGCCGCGACTTTCCGATGAATTGAAGAAACAACACCTACTCATCATCGGATGCAGTTATCCGGACTGGCTCGCGCGTTTTTTCATTCGCACCACGAAGGGAGACCGGCTGTCGAGCATGGAAGACCTCAAGGTGCTGGCTGCGAATCGTGTGAGAGAGGACCGCAGCCTCGTGGCATTCTTGGAGCACTTCAGCCAGCGCACGGAGGTGGTGGAGATCAGTCCGGCGAATTTTGTGAACGAACTCTGGGAGCGCTATCAGCAGCGACAGGGATTGACTGCGGGATCGGTTGCGGGCAGGCACGATTCCAGAGCGAATGACGAAGACGAGCACCAGCGCGTGGGAGTGTTTCTGAGTTATGCGACTGAAGACGTTGCTGCTGCAGAAGCGATTCGCGATGCGCTTGATGCGGCGGGCATTGATGTGTGGTTCGACAAGCATCGTCTCGAAAGCGGCGATCTCTACGACGCGAAGATTCGACAGAACATCCGGAACTGCCTCCTTTTCCTGCCAGTGATTTCCGAGACCACCGAGCGCCGAGCCGAAGGCTACTTCCGACTTGAGTGGGATCTTGCGGCGGAGCGCTCGAGAAAAGTGGCGGCTACCATTCCTTTCATCGTGCCCATTGTCATAGACGATGTGAGCACGACGGAAGCCCTCGTTCCGCCCCGATTTCTCGATGCGCAGTGGCAAAAGCTTCCGAGCGGGGCAGTGAGCGAAGAGTTCGTACTTCGGATCGTGCGTCTGGTGCGCGAACGGCAGAAGCGGGAGAAAGCACACGCGTGATCGAGGCTGCCGATGAGGAAACGATGAAACTTGACCGCGAGAATCCGTGGCCGGGCCTCGCAGCATTCACGGAAGATTCCCGTGAGTTTTTCCATGGACGAAACGACGAGACTGCCGAGTTGTTCCGTCTCGTGCAGCGCGCACCGCTCGTCGTGCTCTACGGCCAGTCGGGACTTGGAAAAACCTCGCTGCTGCAAGCGGGCCTCCTGCCAAAGTTGCGCGGGGCTGATTTTCTTCCGTTTTACATCCGGCTGAATCATGGCGAAACGGGTATTTCTCCCGTGCATCAGGTCATGGAGGCAATTCGAAAGGTGGCCACCGAAAGCACAGTTGATCCCGTATGGCCGGCCAAGGGCGAGACTTTCTGGGAATACTTTCATCGCAGCGATGTCAATTTCTGGAGCCGCCGCAACCGACTGCTCACGCCCGTCCTGATCTTCGATCAATTTGAGGAAATCTTCACGCTGGGTCGCACGAATCAGCCGCGCGCGCAACGGGTCGAGGAATTCGTCGCGGAACTTGGCGACCTGATCGAGAATAGGCCCCCGGCAGATTTGAGGAAGCGGTTTGACGGTGGCGAGTGCGCCCCCGGGCACTTTGAATTTGAGGGCGCGCGCTGTCGTGTGGTGCTGAGCCTGCGGGAGGATTTTCTCGCGGATTTGCGCAGTTTGAAAAAACACTTCAGATCCGTGACGGGCCAGAATGAACTGCGCCTCGCTCGCATGAACGGAAATCAGGCGCACGAGGCAATCGGTCTGACCGGCGGCAGTCTTGTGGAGCCTGATGTTGCAGCGCGTATCGTCGAGTTCGTGGCGGGCGCATCTGTTGGCCATGGCGACGCCGACGGGGACCCGCTGGCCACTTTGCAAGTGGAGCCGGCGCTCCTGAGCGTGATCTGCCGCGAGTTGAATTTTAAGCGGCGCGCGCGTGGTGAGGCGCAGATCAGCAAGGAATTGCTCACTGGAACACGGAGCCAGATTCTCGCGGGCTTTTATGATCATAGCCTGCGCGGAATACCTGCTTCCACGGCACGGTTCATCGAGAATAAGTTGCTCACACCGTCCGGCTATCGGGACAGCGTTGCGTTGGAAAACGTCATCGCCGGAGGTGTATCGCGGAAGGACATCGATCTTCTGATCAATCGCAGGCTACTCAGGCTCGATGATCGCATGGCCGTGTCGCGCGTCGAATTAATGCATGACGTGCTCACCGGAATTATCCGCGAGCGGCGCGACAAGCACCAATCGAGCCGCAGGAGGCGCACTCTGGGCGCGACGGCCCTCTCCGCCGTGGTGATCACAGCCTTCGTCTATGCACAGTGGTGGAAGTGGCCGAGCGAAGAAATTGAGAATCTCAGGAGTTTAGTTCGCCAAGGTGAGCGTCGGCAGGCACTGCAACCGCTCGCTGATCTCTCAGTGTCTTTTCGCGCATGGCCGCGCCGGTCGGAAATTAAGGGACTGCTCATCGAAGCCGCCAAATGCATGATCAAGCCGATGGAGAAGCTGGACAAACACAACGACTGGGTCGTCTTCGCATCGTTCGTGGACGAGCGTCACGTCGTCACCGGAAGCTGGGACAAGACCGTGCGCCTGTGGGATCTCACCGGACTGACTTCGATACAGATCGCTGCGGCGGGTGCCAATGTCTCCTGCGCGAGTCCATCCCCTGCGCCAATTGGTTCTGCGGCTGACAGCCTGCGTTTTGCAGTCACATCCTGGGATGGCCAGTGCAATGTTTGGAACGGTGCCCTCTCGAAGGAATCCACGTTCCGCCACGAGGGCGGCAAGGCGAATTGGGCAGCGTTCAGTCCTGACGGCAAGAAAATCGTGTCTGCTGCCGAGGAAACGACGGTGCGAGTGTGGGACGCCGCCACCGGCACGCTCATTGTATCGCTGCCCGCGCGGCCGGAGGACAAGGAATCTGGGCACAAAAAGCCTGTCAAAACGGTCGCCTTCAATCACGACGGATCACAGATTGTGACTGCCAGCTTTGATGAAAAGGTGAAGGTATGGGAAGCGACGACCGGGAGACTCCTGAAAACACTCGAGCAGGATGCGTCCATCGCAGGATCCGCGATTGTCACTGCCGCCACATTTAGCCCCGATGGCACGATTGTCGCCGCTGCTACCGGAAACGGTTCGGTGGTGCTTTGGCGATTGTCGAAGGGAACGGGCGAACCGACGCCGGATAATAAGCCGTGCTTGCTGGAGAACTGTCACGGCGGAAAACGGGTGAATTCAGTCGCCTTCAACAAGACTGGAGAGTGCCTCCTCACTGCGGGCGATGATCGTACCGCGAAGCTGTGGCGTCTTCCCGAGATCAAGCCGGGAACAGTCGATCAACTTGAGGAGCACCTGCTTCAATCGTTCGAATTTCACAAAGACATCGTGATGTGCGCTGGCTTTAGCCCGGACGGAACAAAAGTCGTGACGGCCAGCAAGGACAAGACCGCTCTTATTTATCAGATCGCAAACTTCGTAGCCCGCACGTCGGAAGAAATCGTGGCCCAAGCTTCCGAATTCAAACGCGAGGACGACGCCACCGCCCAGCCACAGAAGCGATGAGCACGCCCCCAAACACCATGCCACCGTTCGCTACCTCGCCGCTCGACTGCTTGCCATCGGAGTGATCAAATCCATTCCAGATCACCCGACGGTCGATCCCAGCCAAAATGCCCCTGAAGAGAAGCATGATGGTCGCGACGAACGGCATGCCTTTGCACCTTTCTACCAGAACGGATCACTTCACCATCCCCAGCGCCTCCTCAACGCTCACGCCATCATGCACCATCGCCATCAGCGCGCGGGTGATGCCTTTGGGATTCGGATGCTGGATGACGTTGCGGCCATAGACGATGCCGTGTGCACCTTGCTGGAGGAGGCCTTGGGTGCGCTCAAGGATTTCGCGATCGCTCACGCGACCACCGCCGCGAACGAGGACGGGGATGCCGGAGGCGGCTTCGACGACTTTGTGGTAGATGCTCACGTCGTCGGTCGGGTCGGCTTTGATGATGTCAGCCCCGAGTTCGACGGCCTGACGGACGAGATACGTGATCGCGGTTTCGTCGCCGTTCACCATGTAGCCGCCTGCTTTTTCATTCGGCTGGAAGACGAGCGGCTCAACCATCATCGGCATGCCGTAGTAGTCGGCCTGCGGCTTGAGGCGGAGGATGTTCTCGACGCACTCGGCGTGGACTTCAGGCGCGCCGGGGATCTGGAAAAGATTCACGCACACGCAGGCGGCGTCGTAGCGCACGGCCTGAAGCATGGTCTCCTCGATCATGAGGCTGAATCGGCGGTTCTCCGGCAGCGTCTTGCCGTAGATGTTCGCCACATCGGTGCGGAGCACGAGCGAGGGCTTCTGGCGGCCGGGGATCTCCTGCAAATGACGGGCCATGCCGAGCGTGAGCTGGATCGCGTCAGGCGCGGCATCGACGAGCGTCTTCACCACCTTGCGCATGTCCTCGATGCCCTGGAGGAAGCCGGGCTGGTTGAAGAAGCCGTGATCGACAGCGACGTCGAAGCAGCGGCCGGATTTGGCATTGAAGAGGCGATTCAGGCGAAAGGATTTCATGCGGTGTGGTCGGGGATTTGGAACCGCTACTAAGGAGCGACCACCCATGAGGTCAACCGCATGATTCCGCGGACATCCGGCGCGGCGGGAGATTCAGCCGTCTTACCGGTGCTCGATGACGTCTTTGGATTCGAAGCGCACCTTTGGGAGCGTGGCGTACTTGTCGGCAGCGGAGCGATAGCCGGCAGGACAGAGCACCGCGGTGGTGTGGCCGGTTTTGTCCAAGCCGAGGATTTCATCGAACTTCTCGGCGACGAAGCCCTCCATGGGACAGGTGTCGATGCCGAGCAGAGAGGCGGCAAGCATGAACTGGCCTAGCGCGATGTAGGACTGGAGCTTCGCCCACGTCATGAGCTGGCCCTTGGCGGAGAGCTGCGCGCGGAAGCCGGCCACCATGTTCCGCAATCCCGCGAGCGCATCCGTGGTGCCGCCACGTACTTCCACGATGCGCGCGATGTTTGCGTCGATGCAGTCTTCGCCCAGTTCCCTGGGCACGGTCATGACCAGGAGGTGCGAGCAATCCGCAACCTGTCGCTGTTTCCAGGCGTGGGGGACGAGGGATTCGCGCAGGGCCTGATCCTGGATCACCAGGAATTTCCATGGCTGCAAGCCGAACGACGAGGGGGTGAGCACCAGAGACTCTTCCAGCGCCGACCAGATGTCGGCGGGGATTTTTCTGGTGGGATCGAAAACCTTGGTGGCGTAGCGCCATTTCAGGGCGGCAATAAGATCGGATGCGGATGCGGACATGGGATTGGAGTGAGAAGCGGGCGATTAATTGCCGCGACCGGGAGGATGCGCCATGTGAATTTCACTCGAGCTTACGCTGGTGGTGCTCCCGGCCGGACTCGAACCGACAACCAAGGCATTATGAGTGCCCTGCTCTAACCATTGAGCTACAGGAGCGTGACTGACACATCAGGCTGCGACGACGCTACACGAATCCATCTGGCACACAAGATTTCGTTCACTGCGGCGGATGTGTGGCATGGACGCAGTGGCAGCACCTCAACTTGATCGTGAAGCAGCGAACCGGGTCGCGCGAGAAGGACGCGGAGAATCGCGTTGAAGGAGCCGATGAATTTGGCGTGGCAATGGCTGGGGTGGGGCTTCGTGTTTGCGTGCGGGTGCTTGTGCGGGCACGCGGATGAGGCACGCCGGGCGGTGGTGGAGGCGTGGCCTCAGTGGCCTGCGGGCAGCGCGCCAGGACTGTGCGCGGGCGTGGGGGTGGACTCGCGAAACCGGGTTTTTGTATTTCACCGCTGCGGCCGGCTGTGGACGAATCCGTTTCCGAAGGAGCCGATCCCGCAGGCGACGGTGAGCGTGATCGACGGTGCGAGCGGACAGGTTTTGAACTCATGGGGCGCGGGGATGTTTGTGATGCCGCACGGGCTGACGATCGACAGCGAGGACCATGTATGGCTGACGGACGTGGGGCTGCATCAGGTGTTCAAGTTCTCGGCGGAGGGCAGGCTGCTGATGACGCTGGGTGAACGTGGCGTGCCGGGCGCGGACCATGCGCACTTCAATCTGCCGACGGATGTGGCCGTGTTGCATGACGGCTCGTTTTACGTGAGCGACGGCTACAGGAACACGCGGGTGATGAAATTCGGCGCGGACGGGAGATTCGAGTTCGAGTGGGGTGCGAAGGGCGTGGGGCCAGGTGAGTTCGACTTGCCGCACGGCATCGCGTTGGACTCAAAGGGCAGAGTCTATGTGTGCGACCGTACCAACTCTCGCGTGCAGGTTTTCGACGGGAGAGGGGCATATCTTGATGCGTGGAAGGGGCCGCACATCGGCAGGCCGTATGGCATCTCGATCAGCGCGGACGATCACGTCTTCGTGATCGATGGCGGCGAACCTTCGATGAGGAAATCGGAACGCGGCAAGGCGGTGGAACTCGATGCGCAGGGGCGGGTGCTGGACACGTTTGGCTCACCCGGGAGCGGGCCGGGGCAGTTTCAACTCGGGCACGACATCGCGGCAGGGCCGGACGGCGCTGTGTATGTGGCGGAGGGGACCGGGGCGCGGGTGCAGAAATTCGTGCGCGGGGTCAGACGGCGTACTTCTCGATGATCCAGTTCGGGATGGTGGCTGCGCGACCGGTTTCGAGCTGCGTCATGGTGAATGTACACCAGCCGGCGGCGGCGGGCTTCGATGTCTCCTTTTTGCGCATTTCAAAGCGAACCTCGACGTCGGTGCCGTGCATGTTTTCGACCCAGGTGGTGACGCTGAATTTCTCCGAGAGTGTGAGCGGGCGTTTGTACTCGATGTGGGAGGTCTTCACCACCCAACCGAGGCCAAGCTTGAGAAATTCCTCCATGGCCATGCCGTAGCAGCGCTCCATCTGGTCGAAGCGGGCGTGCAGCAGATAGTCGAGGTACTTGCTGCTGTGGACATGGCGGAACATGTCCACCTCGTCCTGGCGGACTTGCATTTCGGTCTCGAATCGGGTGCGCTTGAACAACATGGCTCGGGCGCGTGAATCGACACACGGCGCGCAGTTGTTCAACCGGTAATTCGGACGGCTTCGGGCGGAGCGGGCAGTCCGTGCGAACAGGAAGGATGGTCCGGACGGCACAGGTCCTGCGGCACCTTGCGCCGGCACTGTCGGCACCCCACCATGACGAAGAAAGAGAAAGGCCGCTTCCCGGGAGAAGCGGCCTTTCCGTTCAGTGCTCGGTCTGGTCAGAGGGGAATCACATCACCTGGCGGTTCATGACGAGGCCGCGGCTCACGTCGTGTCCCATGAGCGGACGCATGAGGCTCAGGGCGGCCTGTACCTGGGCCTTTGAACTGACGGTCTGGTCATGGACGAAGAGCACGTCAGTGACGCCAGGGATGAGCGGCGCGACGTCGGCGAAGCTGCGGAGGAGCGGCGCGGTGTCGAGAATGATCCAGTCGATGCCGGCCTGACGGGCGCGGTCAATCCAGAAACGGTAGCCGTCGATAAGGTCGGAGACCTGGGTGGAGGGCAGGCCGCTGGCGGGAAGCACGAAAAGGTTCGTGCTGCCGTAGCGGAGGGACTCCACATCGTGTGCGGCGGCTGCGTCTGAGCGCACATTCGGATACCAGAGCTGGGCGCTGGGTGAGGTGGGATTGCACTCGATGAGGAATGCCTTGCGCCCCTGGCTGGTAAAGGTGGCGGCGAGCGCGGAGGAGACGAGGCTCTTGCCTTCGCGTGCTTCGGCGCTCGTGACCATGACGACTCCGGGGCCGCTGCGCATCCAACGGTTCTTTTCCAACGAGGCGGCGACTTGGCGCAACGCAGCGCCGGCCCCGTGCGCACCCGTGCGCATCATGGCGATGAGGAGCGAGGCCGGATTCGGCGCCTGCACGTCGGGGAGCACGGCGACGACGGATTCCTCGGTCTCAATGACGGATGCGCAGCCCGAATGGCTGATCGGCAGGACCGGTGCCTGTGGGTAGAATGCCTCCTGCACAGGCGGGGCGGTCTGGATCACCGGAGCCACCGGCGGATGCTCCGCGACATGACCGGCACGGAACGCCGGCATGAGATGATCCTCCGCCAGCCCGCAGCCAAGCGGCACACCGAGGAACACGAGGCCGAAGACCATGATGCCGGCGATGCCAGCAAGCGCCATGCTCGGGGATGCGGGCGTGCCGGGCGGCGAGGCCATGTCCGCCACGCGCAGCAGGCCGTTTTCCTTGAACTCGCCGGTCAGCTCGGCCTGGTTCATGCGCAGCAGGATGGTCTGGTAAAGATTCCGGTCCATGGCCACCTGGTCGCGCAGGAGATTGTCCTGCGCCGTCTTGCCGCTGAGGGAGAAGACTTTGGTGCGGGCTTCATCGAGCTGGCGCTGGAAGTCGGCCACCTGACGCGCGCCGTTTTCCTCCTCGGCGGTGAGCATGGCCACCACGTCGCCGATGTTGTGCATGAGAGTGTTTTGAAGCGTCTCGATGGATTCGTTCAGCGCGCGCATCTTGGGATGATTCGGTCCGCAGTCGGCCATGAGAGGTGCACGCTCAGCCAGCTTGAGATCGAGCTGCTTGCGCATGGCCGAGACATCTGAATTTTCGGCCACAGCCTTCATCTCGAGCAGGTCGCGACCCGCCGTCTTCGCATTGCGGATGGTTTCGAGGTCATGCTTGGTGCGCGTGAGTTTCACCTCGGCATCAGCCAGCGCGGCCATCAGCAGGCGCACCTTCTCCCCGTACATTTCCTTCACTTCGCCTTCCTGCATGAGGTTCTCGGACTGCCGGTTGGAGGCGAGCTGCTTCTCGCTCTCCGCCAGGCGCTTTTGCAGCTCGGCGCTCTTCTTTTCAAGATAGTGCGAGGCGGTCTTCGTCACCCCCAGTTCCTGCTCGGAGACGTAGCGGATGTAGTACTCCACGTAGTGGTTTGCCACGAGCGCCGCCATTTTCGCATCGGAGTGGCGCACCTGCACGCGCAGCACATGCGAGTCCTTCAGCGGCTCCACGCGGACGGCCTTGTCCATCTTGTCGCAAAACAGGTCCTTCGGCGTGGCGGGCTTCAGGGGTGCAGCCAGCCCCGCCTTTTCCCGCAGCACCCGGTGCCAGGACTTCACGCCGTTTGCGGCCAGTTCGGTCTTGATGAATCCAGCACGCTCGTCGTCAGTAAACTGCTCCCATAGATAGTCCACGTAACGGCGAGCCTTAAGCTCGGAGCGGTGATTGTTCACGAGCATCGGCGCGCTCAACTCCGTGATCCGATTCTGGGTCATCTCCGTGAAGTTGAAGACATTCGTGTCCTGGATGCGCAGCAGCAGGCGCGCCTCCGCCTCGAATACCTTCTGGCCGAAACCCAGGCTCAGAAAAGCCAACGCTGCCAGCGGCAGGGCGATCATGGTCGCGAGCTTCCAGCGCTTTTTGAAATACCGGACGATGTCCGAGATGCTCACCACGGTCACATCCGACGTCACCGTTGCGGACTGGACGGCTGTCGCGGGGACTGGCCGGGTAACGGTCAGCGCGGCGGCCGGCTGCGGGAACGAGCGTGCCAGTTGCTGGCTGGGCACTGTGGCGAGACTATAGGATGATGGAGCGACGGATTGGTGCATGGCGGAGTCCGCGTAGGTGGTTTCGAGGACAGGGACTGTGACGGTCGATTTCATGGGCGGGACGTTGGCTTGAAAGTGTCGGCGGCGACAGCAGGCGGCTGAATTATGGCTGTTCGATTCGATTGATTCATTATTGATAATATGCTCAATAGTGATTCGCGTGGCAAATGGTTTTTATAAAATATCGTGCAATTACACTCTTCCGCAACATCAGCTCCTCGGCCCCGCCCTACGCTCCTCATGCGATCCCAGCGAATCTTGAAGCCCTCGCTTGAGCGCCGCGCTGCACCCCTGCTTTCGGCGTCGGTACCGACGCAACAACGCCCCACCCTCAGCCGGGCAGGCAATCAAGCCAGTCAAAGGTTGCGCACCGCAAAACCCCTACCCCACATCGTTGGTGCACGCTCCGGGGCAGACCTCGCCTTTTGTTGGGTCTCTCCTCCCCGAATTTGCCCGCGAAGAACCCGAAGCGGGCAAGGAGAGGGCAAATCCCGTAGCAGCGCCAAGGGAATATTTTCTTGTCGAGGATCGCCTCCACGAATACTACACGCCTGCTCGGCCAGCCGGGCTCCGCCACATCACATCAACTACCGGAGGAAATCCCAGTGAAATTCAAGTGCCCCTCATGCAACATGCAGTTGAAGGCCGAGCCGGATACGGCGGGCAAGGTCGTCCGCTGCCCAGGCTGCAATACCAAGCTGCAAATCCCGCAATTGCCCCAGCCGGCCGCCGATCAAGCCGTGCCGCCTCCTGATGCAGCGGACGATCACTTCGGCGACCACCACGAAACCTCCGAGCCGCAACTCCAGCAGCAGGCCGAGGAACAGTCGGCACCCGAACGCCAGGGCTGGATCGAGTCCGACCCGACCAATGCAAACATGTGGTTGGCGCTCGCCATCGGCCTCGTGACGACCGGAGCCTTTCTCGGTGTGCTGCTTGCCTTTGCGCCACCGGCCGATCTGCCATCGACAAAGTACAATCTCATGCAGTACCTCGCCAACGTGTGGAAGGGCCACCTGCCGGTCAACGGCCTGAACACGCTCTTCTTCTTCTGGGCCATCGCCATCCTCTACCTCAAGCTGGAAAAGCTCCGCCATCAGCGGCGCGCGCTTTTGCTTGACGTATTGCCCGCCGATCTCGGCGGCGAGATCAATGCGCAGACCGTCGGCTCCTTCATCGATCACATCTACGGCCTGCCGCACCGGCTGCGCGACAGCCTTATGGTGAACCGCATCCGCAAGGGACTCGAACTCTTCGAAGGCAAGCAAAACGTCGCCGACGCCGTCACGCTCATGTCCGCACAGTCTGACATCGACAGTGCGCGCATCGGCACCAGCTATGTGCCGGTGAAGGCGTTCCTGTGGGCCATTCCGATCATGGGTTTCGTCGGCACGGTGCTCGGCCTCTCCCACGCGCTCCTGAGCCTCGACTTCAAGAACCTTGAGGACGTAAAGGCGGTGATCGGCGTGCTCAAAGGTGTCATCAACGGCCTCGGAGGCGCGTTCGACGCCACGCTCGTGGGCCTCGTCTTCGCCATGCTGCTGAACTTCCCCATGAACGCCTTGGCGAAGGCCGAGGACGACTGTCTCAATGACATCGACGCCTTTTGCAACGAGGTGCTCATCCCGCGCCTCAATGACGGCGGCTTTGTGGCCAGCGGCGACACCTCGGGCATGATGGATGCGCTGGTCAAGGCCGTGGCCGGCGCGCAGCAGGAGTTTCTCGGCGACCTGAATGCTCTCTCCGCGAAGATCGTCGAGCAGGCGCACAATCTCGACAAACGTGCCGCAGCGCACCAGGAGCGCGTGGACACCGAGTTTGCGAAGTCGCTGACGAAGATGCGTGACGACTTCACCGGAGCCGTCACCGATGCCGTGCGCAGCAGCACCGACTATACCCGCGCGCTCGCCAGCGGCATCCAGAGCCTGAACAACCTGCTCTCCGAACTCGGCGGCAAGCAAATCCTCATCCATCAGGTGAAGAAGAAAGGCTGGTTCTCGCGCGATTGAGCGTCGCGCGGATCAAAGCGGCCAGAAACCTTCGACTGCCAACCATCAACCCGCATCCACCCCGCACACTGCGATGGCCAAACGCCGGCACGGCTCCCACGACGAGATCCTCATGGTGCCCTTCCTGGACATCCTCTGCTCGCTCATCGGCGTGCTCGTGCTCATCATCGTCTTCCTCTGCGTCTCGCAGGCCAGCCAGACGGAGGGCCGCACGCAGGAGGAGATCGATCGTGCCATCGAGTACAAGAAGCTGAACCGGCAGCAGGTGGAGGACGAGAAGATCCAGGAGGAGGCGAAGGTGCGCCTCGAAAAGCTCGCGCGGCTGAAGAAAGAGCTGGAGGAGCAGGAGCAGAAGCTCGCGCGCTTCCGCAAGCTGCTCTCCACCTCCGAGGACGTGAAGAAGCTCAATGAAAAGATGAGCCAGGACGCGCTCAAGGAACTCGACAACCTGATGCTCGAAATCGAGGGCTACTTGAAACAGTCCGACGAATTGAAGAAGGAGATAGCCGCCTTGCAGAAAGAAATCGACAAGCGCAAGCCGCCCGCCACTCCGCCGCTTCCTCCCGTGGTGGTGCAGCCCGGTGGCTCTGGTCTCGCCGCCGGCTCGAAGGCGTTTTTTGTCGAGGCCAGCTCGGGCAAGATCATGATCTACTGGGACACCGAGAAGAAGACGCAGGTCAGTTCCGCCGCAGCCGTGATCATTGCCGACAAATCATACGACCACTTCTTGAGGCAGGCCCGTGCCGTGGCGAATTCAAAGCTCATCTTTCTGGTGCGCGACGACGGCAACGCCTCCTACAACAACGCCGCCGGCTGGGCGCAGCAGACGCACGGCTTCGCACCCGCGCAGGTCGCAAAGCTCCCCATTCCCGGCCGTGGCGAGATCGACCTGCAAATGTTCAAAGCCTTCCTCGGCACCATCGCACCGCCGGCGGATGCGACACTCGTACCTGTTAAGCCGAAAGCATGATGAAGCCGGGATTCATTGTTCAGTATCCCCTGCATCGCCCGCCCGACCTCTGACCTCTGACCTCTGAATACTGACCACTGACCTCTCCCCACCCCACCGCACCACAAACCCATCCCAATGGCAAAACGCCGACCCAGCGAAGAGTTCGAAATTCCTTTCGTCGCCCTGATGGACACGATGACAAACGTCGTGGGCGTGCTCATCATCGTGCTCGTGCTCGTCGGCCTCGGCGTGGCCAGCGCGGTGAAGAAGATTCTCTCCGATCTCCCGCCCGTGGATGCGCAGACACTGGCGCAGTTGAAGGAGACCATCGCCAAGAAGGAAGCTCCGCCGAAGCTCGAAACGCTCGATGAGCAGGCCAGCGAGGCCGAGAAGCAGATCAAGAAGGCCATCGAGGAACTCAAGACGCTCGACCTAAGCCCCGAGAAGCAAAAACTCGCGGACATCGACGACCTGAAGCGCCAGATCGACGAACGCAAGAAAGACCGCGACGCGAAGAAGGCCGCCATCGACAAGCTGCTGGCCGAACTGGATGCCATGAAGGCGCGGCTCGACCAAACCCCGGTTTACAAGCCTCCGCCCGCCACTGTTGTGCGACTGCCGAATCCACGGCCGTATCCTGAAAGGCCCGTGGAGACGCGGGTGATCGTCGCGAAGGAAGGCATACTCTTTTATCGCGAGGCGGATTACCTTGACCCTGTTCGCAGCGGTCTCGAGCAGGTGAAGTCGCAGATCGAGTACCGAGATGTGAAGATGGATCCGTTCGCGGCGATGCTGGAAAAGGTGCTCGGCTCAAAGGCCGATGTGCAAAAGGCGTGGCCCGACATTGCTCCCCTCGTGAACACGTTCCAGATGGAGTTGGTCGCCCTCGCTTGGAAGAACGTCGTCGCCGGCGGGCTCGCACCTTCGAAGGAAATGCTGCAGAATCTCGGCGACATCGCGCTCACCATCGGCAAGCCGCTTCCCCACGTGGCCGCCGCCGTCACCGCCGCGGCAAAGGGAGACCTGACAAAGTGGACCGCGCTCGATCCATCCAAAGACCCCGCCGCACCCATCATCAAGGCCGCGCAATACGGCGGCAAGATCAAGTTCACCTACGGCGCGAAGTCCGAGGAGGTGCGCGCCAACGCGCGTGACGTGCTCATCTATTTCAAGAAGCTCGCCGACGCACCGCCCTTCAAGAACGCGAGCCGTGCCAGAACGATCTACGACGCCTACAAGATCGTCGAAGTGCTCAAGCGTGCGGCCGCGAGCCAGGTCATCTCCAAGGCATACACCATGGCGCCGGCCGTGGTTCCTGGCACTGCCTACGTCCAGGCGGAACTGACGCCGCGGCCCGGCAGCGGCGAGACGGCGGAGCAGCTCAAGCAGCCGAACTCGGGCTTCATCCGCGCATTGCGCGCGATCAAGGCTGACCCGAGCGGCGTGGCCGTGTTTCAAATCCTGCCCGACGCCATCCCGACCTACCTCGAGGCCCGCCGCGTGGCCGATGAAGTGGGCGTGCCCGCCACATGGGAATTTCTCGGCGCGCTGAAGCTCACCGCCAGCGTCACGCCCTTCGAGGTACAGAAATTCACCGCCACTCCGCCGCGTCCGCCAGCGCCACCCGGCGGCACCGCCCCGCCCGCCACCATCGCGCCGCCGAAGAAGACGCTGGATTGAGATGCCGCGCGCAGCGCTTTGGAGTGCGGTGGCGCAGACACGGCTTTGGCTAGTGGTCGAATCCAGCAAGGTTGATGGGTAGGGCGGACTGTCCTCAGTCCGCCGCGTTAGGCCACGAACTCTCCGCACGAAGCACAACTCCAACGAAGTCCTCGATCTCCGCCCGGCGGCGCTTGCAGGAGCAAGCGCCCTACCCATCAACTCTGCTGGAATGAACCACTAGGCGCACGCTCAGCCATCGCATCACCTGACATCTGCTTCCCGGCCTCAAGCTCCGCCCGAAGCCAAAGCGGTGTCTCCGTCGCTTCGCGATTCCGTCGCCGCGTCCCCGATCCCGTCACACCTCTTACGACGGCGGAGCGGCGGTGAGCGAATCTTCAGGGCGCGTCCATCCGCCGATGGGAGAGAGGGGCTACAGCTTCCGCAGTCGGTAAAACACGCGCCCGCTGCCGACGGCGAACTGGAGGAACTGCTCGGGCCCGCTCACCGTAGGCGTGCCGACCACGTCGGACCATGCGGCATTGGCCAGGTCGGCGGTGTTTTGCTGGAGCACCCAGCCGGGGACGCTCGCGCTCCAGACGACCTGCACGTTCGCGCCCACGCCTCGGATGGTAATGTGCGGCGCGCCGGTTTGTTGCAGTGCCATGTATTGGCCGAAGAATCCGCCGCTGAGGCTGTAGGCACCGCCGGTGGAGGCCGCGTGCGCGTCGGGCTGAGCGATGCTGCCGGTGATCATATACGCGCCGCCGCTGCTCATGCCGCCGCCGCCTGTCACCTTGCCGGAGGTGATGGAATAGCTCTGCGCAGAGGCGGGGATGGTGGTGAGGAGCAGGAAGGCGAACATTGAACATTGAAATGGAAGAGCAGTGAGTGTGTTCATGGTGGAAAGGAGGTGAGCTGGTTTCTGGCGGCTCTGCGACGGCAGCATTCCAATTCAATGTTGAGCCTTCAATGTTCGATGTTCCCGCTCGCTCATTGGTTGTAGGTGGAGATCATCGTGCCGACCCAGTAGTTATCTCCGGCGTCGCGAGACAGGGTCACCTCGGTCAGGTGCAGATTGTGGTAGGGGTCGCCGAACTGGAGGCGAAAGAAGACCACGTTTTGCGCGTCGGTGTAAACGGGGTAAAGCGTGATGCCCGCCGGGCTGGTGCCGGCGGAGTAGTAGTTCACAGCGGTGCCAGCGCTGTTCATGCCCATCGCGGCGATGGTATAGCGCGAGGAAGCTGCGACCCGCACCATCCAGCCTCCATTGGTGCCGTCCCGCTCCAGGCTCATGGTGGGAGTGGTGGCTGCTACTTGATTCAAGGCGGAATTCGTGCTGGAGACCCGCCGGGTGATGACGCCAAAGCCGGGGGCCTCGCTGGTGCCCGTCTCGCTGCCTTGGCGCATCACGTCACGCAGGCGGGTGGAGCCGTTCACATCGAGGGTGGCAGTCGGAGCATCGGTCTTGATGCCCACATTGCCGCTGGCACCGAACGTGTGAATGAAGCCGCTGCCGCCGGGTTTGATCAGGAACAAGCTTCCGTCAGCGCTGTTTTGGGTCAGGTTCCACTGGTTGGCACCGTTGCGATCGCGCAGCATGAGCAAGCCGTCCAGTGAGCCGAGCGCGGGCGTGCCACCAAGGGTCATGGTGAAGCCCGGCTCCGGCGTGGCGGTGCCGATGCCGGTCAAGCCGCCACTGGTGACGAGCTGGCTGCCGCCGACGCGCAGGCCGTTGGCCGGCAGGGAGAGCGTGCCGGTCATGGTATCGCCAGCGCGGTTCACCTTCGCGGCTTCGCTGGCATCGGCCACCTGTGTCCAGATGCCGGAGCCCGTGTATTGCAGCTTCGCAGAAGTGCCGCCACCACCGGAGTAGCCGCCGTAGGAGGTGTAAATCTGACCGGTGAAGTCGCAGGCGGCGCGCTTGCTGCCATCGGCCGAGCAGGTGACGCCTTCCCAGAAGCGCCCGCTCTCCTGCGCGTTCCAGACCGTGCCATGATCCACGGAGATATGGAGCTGCGTACTGGACGCGCAGGCAATGATGACGCGGCCATCCGCCGAGCAATCGAGATCGTTCCAGTTCGCGCTCGGGCCCGACGCGCTCCAATTGCTCCCGGAGTCGTGGGAAGTGCGTATCTGGCCGCCGAATTGCGCGGCCACGATGAAGTTGCCGTCATCCGAGCAGGCCACGGCAAACCAGTCCTGCACGGACAGCCGGGCCGTCCAGGTGGCACCGCCATCCTGGGAAGTGTAAACCTGTCCGCCACCGAAGGAGCCGGGCACTGCCACGATCCGCATGCCATCGGCCGAGCAGGCCACATCATTCCATGGGCGCGCGCCCGCGCTGGTGCGCTCTGTCCAGGTGGTGCCAGAATCGGTGGAAGTGAACACACTGCCCGCGCCAAATTGAACGGTCACCGCGACAAGCCGGGTGCCATCGGCTGAGGAGGCAACCGCTTCCCAGTCGCGGTTCCCGGCGGCGGCCCGCAGTGTCCAGTTTGCGCCATAATCGGTGGAGGTGTAGATGCCGCCGCCGTCCACCGCCGCCACGAGTTTCGCACCATCCGATGAGGAGGCCACATCCACCCAGGTGCGGCTGCTGTCCCTCGGCGTCCAGGTCACGCCGTAGGTGTCGGACGTGTATATCTGGCCGCCGCTGACAACGGCGACGAGCCGCTGACCATCCGAAGAACTGGCGATGGAACTCCAGTTTCGAGCGCTGTCCCGCGCGATCCAGGCCGCCGCCGTGCTCCAGCCGCCGCTGCCGACGCCATTGATCTCGATGACCTCGCCGACAGTGGCGGAGGCCGGCAGGTTGAAGGTGGAGAGGTCGAAGTGATTCGCATTATACACCGTGCCCGCCGCCGCCGTCTGGCTGGCGCTGTTCACGGCGATGGCGGGATTCACCGTGCCCGGCGCGATCTGGCTGCTCGTAATGGCACCCGGCGCGATCATGCTGCTGATGATCGTGCCCGCAGGGATGTTTGACCCGCTGATCGGACCGATGAGGCTTTGCGCATTGGAGGAGATGAACGAGCGAACGGCGTAGGGCGCGCTGGTCACCTTCTGCCGTGGCGCGAGCACGGTGCGGGCCGCCGCGCTGCCGAAGGGCCGCACCGCCATCTCCACCCAGCGGTCGCTGCCGCTGTAAGACCCCAGGCCGAAGTTCAGCGACACGGTGAAGATGCCGTTCACGACACTGACCGGCGCCACGACCTGCGGCGCATTGACATCGGCGCCTGCGGTTTCGGCATCCTTCAGCGTGAACTGGATGTCGTAGTTTCCATTCGCCGAAGCGCCGCCGTCCATCAGGTGGCCCTGGTAGGTGAAGACGGTGGTTTGGGCGCGTGCGCCCAACGTAAGCGCGAGGAGGGTGAGGGCGAGGATGAGGTGTTTCATGGTGGTTTTCAAGGCGCGGGCGAGCCGTGTCCCGCTGTTTTACCAACCCGCACTGCACAAGGCGAGCCAATAATGCAGGCCAAAAACGCGGCGGCCGCGCAAAGATTGGCGATTGCATCCAGCCGCCCGATTTCGTTACATGTCCTCCGTCATTCATTCATCATTCCGCATTCCACATTCGTCATTACGCAACCCGTCCGTTTCGCGCTCGCAGGCTTTGGTGCCTGGGGAAAACTTCACGCTCAATCCATCGCCGGGAATCCCGACGCCAGGCTCGTCGCGATCACAGCTCCGTCGGAGGCATCACGTGAGGAGGCGCGGCTGGCGCATCCCGATGCGCGCATCTTTGCCGATGCGCGGGAGATGATCGCGCAGGTGGAGTTCGACATCATCGACATCGTGACGCCGAGCCACACGCACCGGGAGATCGCCGTGGCGGCGTGTCCGTCGCTTCGCGATTCCGCCACCGCACTCCCAAAGTGCCGCCGCTCTCGCAGCGCCTACGGGATATGTGCCTGCTTAGCCGTGATCATGCAGTCGGAGACGGCGCGCAACCGCAGGCTCGTTCGCCAGAACGAGGCGTTGACCCCACCGCGCTCTGGCGAGCGCGCCTACACCCGCGCGTTCGCATCTGCTCTTCGTTGGCACCTTCAACTGCATGATCACGGCTTAAGAAACTGGTTCCGCAGCAGCGCCTCGGCCTCCGCTCGCTGCGCGGCGAACGCTGGATCGTCAGCGGCGTTTTTCAGCTCATGCGCTTCGGTGCGGTGATCGTAAAGCTCGCGCGCCGTCACCTCTCCGGTCTTCCAGTCGCGCCACTCGGTGTACCTCACGCTCGGCGTGCGCACGCTCACTCCCATCGCCTTCGGCATCTTGTCGGGCTCACGGTCGTAGTAAGCGGGCCGCGGATGCTGCGTGAATGACGCGGGCTTCACCGTCGCGCTCGTGTCGCGCAGCACGGGCGCGAGGCTCACGCCTTCGAGTCCGGGTGCCTGCGGCAGCGCGCAAAGATCAACGAGCGTCGGAAACAAATCGAGCAACTCGGCCATCGCGCCCGTGCGCTGTCCGGCCGTCTTCATGCCTGGCGCTGAGATGAACATCGGCACGCGCGCATCCAGCTCGAACTCGCTCGTCTTGCCCCACAGCGTGTGCTCGCCGATGTGGTAGCCGTGATCGCCGACGAAGGTGATGATCGTGTTCTTCGTCAGGCCCTCGCGCTCCAGCGCGTCGAGCACCTTGCCGAGCTGGGCATCCATGTAGCTGATGTTCGCGAAGTAGCCGTGCCGCCACTCCGCCGCCTGTTCCGATGTAGGCGTGACCTTGTCTTTTCCACTGCCGAGCACCTCGGTGCTCTCATGAAACGCAATGTCCGGCGCTCCCTCGGGCCGGCGCGGATCGAGCGGCGGCAGCTTGTCGCGCTGATAGAGATCCCAATACTTCTTCGGCGCATTGAATGGCGCGTGTGGTTTCCAAAAGCCGACCGCCAGAAAAAAGGATTCGCCTTTGATCTCGCTCATCACCTTCAC
>JAIBCL010000001.1 GCA_019694165.1 Verrucomicrobiaceae bacterium
TCGAGCAGCGCGACGGCGTCACGTTTGAACTGCTCGTCATAGGTGCGTTTTTTCGTTCCTGTCGTGTTCATGCTGATTTGGGTGGTTACCCAACTTTTGCTGTCCACGAAAACGAAGAAGGCTCACCGAGAGTCGGCGCGAGCTGGGGGAGTCTCCCCGAACCCGCACCGAGAGTCGGCGCGACCCGGGGGAGTCTCCCCAAACCCGCGCCAAGAGTCGGCGCGGGTCGCCGGACATTCCCTTTCCCAGCGCCGAGAGTCTGTACAGGCTTCGAGAACCGATTTCGGGCGGTGGCAGGCCCGTTTTCGGACTTGGCGAGACGCCCGTCGGATGGCCCGCCGGTCGAGGCCAGTTGCGGCGGGCTTTTGGAGAGCTTTACCATCATGCAATTCTTTGAAAAAAGCCAAACAATGCACCTTTTTATGTTTGAAAAGGGATACATGAACAGGCCCGTGATTCGGTCCGAAATGGCGGGGAAAACGGTCTGTCAGTGGCGGGTCGTACCGGGCTTTGGCGCGACCCTAGGGCGACCTGGGCGGGTTTGGTCGCGATTGGTTGCGAGGCGATCGAGGTGGCGAAGGAGGCTTTTTACTCTGTCTCCATGTTTAACCAGTCGCCTCGCCGGTTTGTTCACAGCCCGCCTGATGCAAATGGTCTTCGATGCGAGCTGTCAGCGTGTTTGTATCGAGCTATTTATTGTCTTTTTTACGTCAAATTTTCTCCATCCAATCCACTCTGATTTACGCTGTCAACAAGCCGAACAAGGCACGGGGTTTCCCCTGCTTTTGTTGGTTCGTCCGGCTGCCGGATTGGAGTCAAGCAGTGACCGGCCACTCGATTTTGCGGTCCGCGCGGGTCCGGATCGCCCGCCACGGGCCGGCGCAACCTCCGATTTCACCGCTCATGAACTGGGATGAGGGAACTTGGGACTCGGGCTTTTGGGATGAACCCAGCCCTCCCTCGCCGCCGATTTTTCTTCCACAATCAAAACATAAAATCAACCGTAAAACTATGGCTGCCAATCCTACACCTGAAAACGACGACATCCTCAAGGCGCTTGCCGAGGACCTGGCTGATGGATGCCACACCCACGAGGTGTCCATCGGCATCAAACAAAACACGGAGGCCGTCCTGCGGACGGCCATATCCGGCCTCGACGCCGCCCGGCTGGCGCGCGGAAACGCGGAGACGACCCAGGGCAACGCCTACGACACCCTGCAAACCGCCGACGCGGCAGGCACCACCATCTTGAAGAACTGCCGGCTGCGGCTGGTGAAGCTCTTTGGCGGGCAGTTCAACTCCCAGTGGCAGACGGCCGGCTGGCCCAGCGGCACCACCGCCGTGCCGGACACGCAGGATGTGCGCTTCAGCCTGCTGGGATCCCTCAAGGTGTACTTCACCGCCAACCCGGCCAGCGAGAGCACGGATATGGAGGCCACGGCGGCGGTCTGCACCCCCGCCCACAAGGCCGTGAGCGATGCGCGCGCGGCGCTGAACGCGGCCAAGCTGACGCTGAAGGATGCCAAGGGGACGGAGGAAGCGGCGGCCCGCACCCTGCGCAAGCGGGTGCGCGGCCTCATCGATGAACTCGGCACCCTGCTGGCGGACGACGACCCGCGGTACACGGCCTTTGGCCTCAATGTGCCGGCCAATCCGAGTGCGCCGGAGGCGATCATGAGCCTGACGGCCACGGCGATCGGCGGCGGCAAGATTCATGCATTGTGGAGCTATGCCACACGCATGACTGGCACGCGCATGCTGACCAAACGCACGAGCGGTGCCGTGGTGGATCCGGACTTCCTCACCGCCGGGACGGTGGACGGGCTGGAAAAGACGCTGACCGGCTTCACCCCCGGCGTGAATGTAGAGATCAAGGTCATCCCCTACAACGACGGCGGCGACGGCCCGGCCAGTCCGGTGGCGACAGTCCTGGTCACATGACAAAACCCGTGGCCGGGCTGCGGCGGAGCAGTGGCGGGCGGCGTGTTGGAGTCCTGGACTCTGCCGATGCTGCTGGCGGGCGCTGTTCGTTGGAGTCCCGGCCTCAGCCGGCCCGGACGCTCCCGGCGCAGGATTGTCCCCCCGACGCACCCGCAAGAACTGCGATCTGCCGGAAGGCCAGGGCTTACGCATGAATTGCTTCTGAGTGAATTCCTGCTGATTCAGGACGACCACGGATTCGACCTCTTCTGGGCCCATCTGTGGAATCCTGAATCCGCAGGGCAAATCATAGATTTGAAGCCACCGCTTTCGGTTCATGTGCAAGCCGTGCCCGAAGGAGGGACTCCAACGGCGGCACGCGTCGCTGAAGCTTTCCCATCACCGACAACCAAGACGCCATGTACGATCCGACCAAACCTGTGGCGAACTCGCCAAACTCGTCCGCCGAAATGCGGGCGCAATTGAATGCGCTCAAGGCGCTGATCGATGCCATCCCGGCGGGGCCGCCGGGACCGCAAGGCCCGCCCGGTGATCCCGGCGGACCGCCTGGACCCCAGGGACCACCGGGAAATGACGGTGCCTCCGGGGCGCAAGGCCCGGCGGGGCCGCAAGGACTTCCGGGGAGTGACGGCGCGTCCGGTCCTCCGGGGCCGGCCGGACCCATCGGGCCACCTGGCCCCGAGGGTCCATCGGGGCCATCAGGACCGCCGGGAGATCCGGGAGGACCACCGGGTCCACCAGGGCCGCAAGGCCCGCCGGGCAACGATGGATCGCAAGGGCCGCCCGGTGCACAAGGCCCGCCCGGGGAGATCACGGCGGCGGATTTGTCAGCAGCCATGGCCGGCACCAGCAGCAATGCCAACGCAGTGGCGACCATGGACACCGCCTTTGCCAACGATCCGCCGACCCTGGCGGACATCGAAACGCTGCGGTCGAAGATGAACGAACTCATCCTCGCCCTGCGGCGCTGAAGCGGGAGCAGGCTGGCCGATGGCGTCGAAACCCTCCGTGAACCTCCCGGCCACATTGTGGAATCTCTCATAAGCAAGTGCCTCCAATTTCCCGCTGCCGGTGATCGGCGTGCCGTCCTCGGCGCGCAAATCAAACATCTCCTGCCGTCCGCCACTCGAAGCCGCGCCGTCGAGTGCGAGAAGAAGTGTGTAGAAGGAATCGGTGAGCACTCCGCCGACAATTCGTCACACGGTTCGCGTCTGCTCATCGGACAACTGGAGAGCTGCAATGTCCGCTGCAACCTGTGAACCAGAACCCGCCGTGAAGCAGCCAGCCAGCAAGTCGGCCCGCTCCTTCGCGCAACAATCAATGAACTGGTAAGGTGTCATAGCGCGTGATGTGGCCGAAACCTTATGGTTGCGGTTCAGACTGCGTCAACGTCTCGGATCAGGCGGCGGCGAGCGCAGGACGTTGCTGACACGACAAATAGCCTTCGAGCCGTTGCCTGCATCCGTTTTGTTCGGCCTTGGTCTCGGGGTAATTGTGATCATGTGCAAAACTGGGGGCGGCTATCCGCCAAAAAGCCGTGCGAAGAACCCCTTCTTACGTGGTGGTGGCTGCGGACCAACGTCCAGACCGAGACCCGCTCCGTAAGCAGCAATTCCGTCCTGTGGGCCATTCTTCAGTCTCTTGATGACTCGCTGGGTGGGCCACACGATGCTTCCGTCTGTAAGCTTTAGAATAATGTTGATTTCGTTCTCGGGGTCTGCCTCGTCCGCCACCCACGAGCCGCCCTTCGAGCGCCGCAAAACCTCGCCAACATAGCCTCCGAGAGCAAACATCCGCGAACCAAACTGCTTACCAAGCAACCCTCGCGGCTTAGGTGCTCCGTTCTCGCTTACGTCGTCGAAGAAGCGATCAATCTCCCAGAGGCTCGCAGGTGAGAAGTCTGCACTGTATCCAGAGGACTTCAAACACTGAGCAATCCAATCAGCTCCTGTGACTATGTCTTCTGTGATCAATGGCATGGCGAGCGACTTGGTAGGTTGAGCGTCTAAGCTGTGGCGACGGCGAGCGCAAGACTCCGCTCATGCGACAGACTGCTACGAGCCGTTGTCACCAGCGTCTTGTTCGCCCTCGTTTGTCCGTGGGTCTTTCGTAGCGGAGTCATAGGTCAGTAATCTGAGCACCTGCGGCCCGGCATCTCTCGGTCATGAAGACCAGCGCGGCCTCGGGAATCTGCGATGCTGGAACAATCGAATACATGGCACCTCGAAAGCCAAGCAAAATGAGGTGTCGGTAACGTCGAAGCTCGGCAATGGCTGTCCAAGCGAGGGACACCGATCCCAATGAACTCCGAGCCTCAATGGTCTCGTCCGTCAGGCGATAAACTGCTCTGCCGTCAATGATGGCATCGAGCTTGGAAAGCATCTTGCGACGGCCAGTCAGGTAAACCCCGAACATAATGACCACGACTAGCGCAAGGACCGTCAAACACACAATCGACACCGTGCTCAATCCACCAAGACGAGAGTCGAAGTAGGCTGCCCCCAATACAATCGCCGCAGCAATCAGCAGTCTCCAGTGGTGACGGCCTCGGAAAAACCATGCGTGCCAAGCTGTCTTCATCATGGCTGAATCAACTTGGACTTCGAACTCGTGTGGCATGTCCGGCGGCTACTTGGTTGGGCGAACAATTGGATCATCAACAAGAATGTTGTTTGATGCGCAACGCTATCTGGCACAAGAATGTTGGAAAAAAACGGCTTGTTGCGGGCCTGGCCGAGGTTGTAGCCGGCGATTGCGCGCAAAGCAACATGATCGTTGAGCCGTGCGCAAATGCGTTGATGAAAGGGGTGCTTGATTATCTCCAAGACAGAGCCAACCCTCGAACAGCGCATCATCCAGACGATGCGGCTGCGCCACTACTCCCGCCAGACGGAGCAGGGCCATGTGATGTGGTACAAACAGTTCGTGCGCTTTCACTCCAAGGTGAGCGGGAGGCTGATGCGTTCAGCCCGCCGCTTTGAAAATCCGGTCAACATGGACGGACGACAGGCTCACACGCAAACCAGGCCGCTGGAACCGTCATCCCGATGACGCGGAGGATGACGGAGCCGTGGTGATCACCATCGCGCAGAAGTTTTTTGAGCCGTTTTTCCGGCCGCATGTCTGAGGCATCACAACCAACAACCCGCCGCTCGCCATGCCGCATACCGCCACCACCGTCGTCCGCGGTCCGTCCATTGAAGACTTGGTCCGCTCCATCTGCCGGGCAGTGCAGAAAGCCGACGTGGGACTGCTCGCCTCATTCAGGCCGTCCGGCCACTTTCCGCTGCTGTGGGCGGGGCCGGTGCGTGTGACGAGCGACTGCCATCTGGTGCGGGCGCAGGGATTGGAACTCGCGCCTGTGATCGAGGCGGTGCACCGGGCGCCGGACGTGGTGTGGGCATTCCCCGACGGCGACGGCGCGGAGGCGCGGCTCTACGGCCGCATGCGGCTGCGCGCCGAACATGCGCCCGAACTCGACGACTACGAACTGCCGCTGGAACTGACCACCACCATCGTCTGCGTGAGCCTGGAGATTCCCACGCACGGCATCTCTCTCATGGCCCGCCTGCCCGATCCTCTGGACCGCGGCACGCAGCCGGCGATGGCGCTGATGCCCGGCGGACGCTCAATGCAGGAAGCCGTGGCAGCCTGCCTGACGACGGCGGATTGGGAGCGCCGGTGAGCGGGCCGCCCATTTACTTCTTCCGTTTCGCCTCCGGTGCCGGCGAGCACTGGCGGGTGGAATCCAGGAGCTGCACCGCAGTGCTGCCGCCATGCGGGGAACTCGCGGCATCTCATGGCGGATGGAGAAGCATCCACGCCATGCAAACCCTGCCGGTACCGGCCAGCAGCCCGCGAGGCAGAGGCAGAACCCGGGGCGCGCTTGCACGGCGCGCGAATCGTGTTCAAGTCCATGACGCATGAACACCGCCTCGCAAAATCTCCCGCGTCACCTCGACATCCTGCGCGAGCGGCTGCTGCATCCGACGGATTATGAGAAGGCATTTCACTACTTCCTCGAAGAGTTCGGCGGCGATGCGGACTTCATCGCGATGGGAGAAGTGGAGGCTGCACCTTTGATCGTGGCGGTGCTGAGTCACATCGCATCGAAGTCGCTGGGCAAACCGGTGCGTGTGGAGGGTGCGCGGCTGTCATTGGTCCGCGATCATCGCTTCCACCATGGCAGCGCGGCGGTGGACGGCCGGGCGCTGGTGTTCTTTTACTTCGAGGACTCCAACAAGGGACTGGTGACCATCATCCCCGGCGCAGACGGCGGCGCCGGCATGGCGCGCTTCTCGCTGCCGCAGAATCTGCCGGTGAATCCGGCGCACAATTGAACCGCCGCCCGATTTGCCATGGGAGAGGATCGCATCAAACGTTTGAGGTCGATGGCGCGGGACAAGCGCTTCATATCGGGCATTTTCAATTACTGTGACCGCTGGTGCGAGCGCTGCCCCTTCACCGCGCGCTGCCTGAACTTCGCCATGCAGGAGGCCGACGACACGGACGATCCCGGCGCACGCGACACCGGCAACGACAAGTTCTGGAAAAAGCTCGAAGAGATTTTCCGGGACACCCTCACGATGATCCGGGAGGACGCGAAGGCGCGCGGCATCGATCTCGAAGCACCTGACACCGAGGCCGAGGCACGGACGGAGGAGCAGAAAGCGCGGTGCTTTGACGAGATGGAGGAGCCGCTGGTGGAAAGCGCGATGGCCTACGCAAAGGCCGTGACCGGCTGGATGAAGAAGTCCGGGCCGCTGTTCGAGGCGAAGGGCACGGAGCTCGCCACGCAGGCGCGGCTCTCCGTGGGCCGGCCGCAGGCGGAGGCGGAGCAGTTGAAGGAGTTCGCCGATGTCATCAGTTGGTATCAGTACTTCATCGGCGCCAAGCTGAGCCGCGCCGTGCAGGGGCAGGCGGAGGACGAAATGGAGACCGACGAGGAGATGAAGCAATTCCCGAAGGACTCCGACGGCTCCGCCAAGATCGCGCTCATCGCCATCGACCGCTCCATCGCCGCGTGGTCCGGTCTGCGCGGATCGCTCGACGAGCAGAACGACTCCATCCTCGACCTGCTCGCTGCGCTCGCCCGCCTGCGCCGCGAAGTGGAGGAGAAGTTCCCCGCCGCGCGCGCCTTTGTGCGGCCGGGCTTCGACGAACCGGAGCAGACCAAGGCGGCGAGGAAAAAGAAAGCGTGACCGCATCCCACCTCCATTCCATGCGGCCCGCCGCCGCCATTGTCTTGCTGTGCGTCGTCGTCGCATCCGTCCGGGCACAGGTGCCGCTCCGGGATGCGCCACCGGCGGATCTCGACGCCGGCTTCGTCGCCGGATGGCAGAATGGGGAGCCCGTGCCAGGCAGCAAGAAGGCCGGTGCATCCGCCGACTTTTCCGTGTGCGTCAGGACGGATGGGCGGTCAACGTTTGACGTGCGCGCGGCCGACTGGTCGCTCTCGCTGGCGGATCAAGCCATCGTCTTCAAAATGACCCTCGGCGATGGCAGGGCGGTCGAGATGCAGACGCCGCGTCTGAAGTCGCCACCGCGTTCTGTGGTGGCAAGCATCAGGCGCGATGCAAGGCAGGCATTGTCGGGACTCTGGATCGACGGCGTGGAAATGGCGTCGGTCGCAGTCGCCCCAGGGCAGACAAAGTGGGATTCATCCGCACTCAAGACGACCGCACTGCTCGCGCTCATGTACGACCGCGCGCTGACGCGACCGGAGATCATCGAGTTCGGCCAGACGGAGCAGCGGCATGAACCGAAGCCTCCGTTTCCGGGTGAGTTCGTCGTCGATGATGGCGAGGTGATCTCGCTGCTCGGCGGTTCGGAGGCCGTCGGCTTGGTCGAGTCCGGCTGGTTTGAATCGGCGCTGATGGTTTTCGCGGCGGGGAAGAAGGTGTCGGTGCGCGACTTGTCATGGGAAGCCGACACGGCGCTGCGGCAGGACCGTCCGATGAACTTCGGCAGCCTCGCGCAGCAGCTTGAACGAACGGGCACGACGACAGTGATCCTGATGTTTGGACGGCAGGACTGCATCGAGATGGGGCCTGGCCGTGCGCAGCAGTTTTACGATGCGATGGAGCGGATCGTGCGGACATGCGCCGTGCATACGCGGCGGATCGTCATCGTCGGGCCGGTGCCTTTTGAGAAGAAAGAACCGCCTTTGCCGGATCTCTCATCGCAGAACAAAGCACTGAGTGCGTACAGTGAAGCCGCCTACGCGGCGGCGGAGAACGGCAACTGCCTCTTCGTCGACGTACTCCGCGAGTGGCCGCAGGGTGCCGCGCGCTGGACCACCGACGGCCTCACGATGACAGACAGCGGTCATCGCGTGCTGGCCGATCTCATGGCCCTGCATCTCTGGAATGGCCGGCCGCTCGATTCGACGGTGCAACAACTGCGGAAGGCGATCATCGAGAAGAACAAGCTCTGGCACGACTACTGGCGCCCGTCGAACTGGGCCTTCCTCCACGGCGACCGGACCGCGCAGCCCAGCAGCCGCGATCACTTGAATCCCGGCGTGCGCTGGTTTCCCGCGGAGCTGGAAAAGTATCGAGATCTGATCACCGCCAAGGAAAAGGAAATCTGGAAACAGGCCGCGGAGCCAGGAGGAAAACTCCCGTGAGTCGTCCCCTCGGCCCGCCCGGTGCCGCCGGCTGAAAGCGCCGGCTCAAGCTCGTGTGACAATCCGTGAGCGCTGCAGCACGGTAGTGGCGTTTACAGCTTCGTTTATGAAGCTGCCCCTTTTCCTCGTCTGTGCGGTTGCCGCCTGCATCATCCCTCCTCCGACATCCGCCGCACAACAGCGCCCCAACATCCTCTTCGTCCTCGCCGACGACATGGGCTGGAGTGATCTCGGCTGCTACGGCGCGGACTTGCACGAGACGCCGCGCATCGATGCCTTCGCGAAGGAGTCAGTGCGATTCACGAACGCGTATGCGATGTCGGTGTGCTCGCCCACGCGCTCCACGATCATGACCGGCAAGCATGCGGCGCGCCTTCACTTCACCATCTGGGCCGAAGGCGCAGAGCAAGGCGGACCGAAGAACCGGAGGCTTCGTGACGCCGAGTCGATCTGGAATTTGCCGCTCACGGAGACGACGATTGCGAAGCGCCTGCATGATGCCGGCTATCTCACCGCGCTCGTCGGCAAATGGCATCTCGGCGACTGGCAGCACTATCCCGAGGCGCATGGGTTTGATATCAACATCGGCGGCACCAACTGGGGCGCACCCCAGACCTTCTGGTGGCCTTACAGTGGCAGCGGAAGGTTCGGCGACGAGTATCGCTACATCCCGCATCTGGAGTTTGGCAAGCCCGGCGAGTATCTCACCGATCGCCTCACCGACGAAGCGATGAAGGTGATCGACCAAGCGAGCGACAAACCCTTCTTCCTCTACCTCGCGCATCACTCCGTTCACACGCCGATCGAGGCAAAGGAGGATGATGTGAAGCACTTCGACGCCAAGCTGCGCCCCGAGATGCATCATCAACACGGCGTCTATGCCGCCATGATGAAGAACCTCGACGACAACGTTGGTCGCATCCTCGACCACCTGAAACAACGCGGCCTCGACAAGAACACGCTCGTCATCTTCGCCAGCGATAACGGTGGCTACATCGGCAACGACAAAGCCAGTGGTCGTGACATGCCCGTGACCAGCAACGCCCCTCTGCGCTCCGGCAAAGGCTCGCTCTACGAAGGTGGCATCCGCGTCCCGCTCCTAATCCGCTGGCCCGGCGTCACGCAGAGTGGCACCTGCGACGAGCCTGTGATCTTGACCGACATGTTCAACACCTTGCTTCACGCCGCTGGTCTGCCCACCGAGCCCAACGACGGCCTTGACCTCTCGCCGTTGCTGCAATCGCCGTCATCGAAGCTCAAGCGCGAGGCCCTCTTCTTCCACTACCCGCACTACTACGCCACGACCACACCCGTGAGCGCGGTGCGCGCCGGCGACTGGAAGCTGCTGGAGTTCTTCGAAGACAATCATCTCGAACTCTACAACCTCCTCGAAGACCTGAGCGAACAACACGACCTCGCCGCCACGATGCCGGACAAGGCGAAGGAGTTGCGCGATAAGCTCCACGTCTGGCGTGAGTCGGTAGGCGCTGCGTTGCCGACGCCGAATCCAGACTTCATGGTTCGCAAGGCAAAGACCAACTGAACGCTCAACGAGCACTCAATTCACATACATGATCTCGTTCGCGAACAGCAGCGCCTGCGCGTAGCGCTCCCAGGCGGAGAGCGGTTGGCGTGAGACGACCTCGCCTTGATTGTGAACGGGAGCCTGCGTGCCGGCGCGACCTCCTTCGGGGCGACGCTGAGGCTGGCCGCGACGTGAGTCGGCGATGATCTCGGTGGTGGTGTCTTCCAACGCTTCGCTGACGAAGTCCATGCCGACGTTGGCCTCGGCGGCTTGCGGCATGCGTTGGAAAACAATGCGATACAACGCCTCGACCCGACCGACGTCGTCTCTTGCTTCCGTGAACTCGCGGCGCGCAACCATCGCGCGGGCGACGTCGATGATCATGGGGCTGTTCATCAGAAAGAGCGCTTGCTGCGGCACGACGGTGCTGGCGCGCTTGCTGTTGGTCATATCGGGATCGGGGAAGTCGAACTGCTGCATGAGTTCGGGCAGATTGCCGCGATCGACGTAACCATAGACGCTGCGGCGATACGAATACGGTTCGTCGGTGAGATTGATCGGTTTGCCGCCGCGCTGCGGATCGAGCTTGCCGCTGAAGACGAGCAACGAGTCGCGCATGGATTCGAAGTCGAGCTTGCGCAGGCTCGCGTGCCAGAGCAGGCGGTTGTGCGGATCGCGTTTTGCGTAGTCGGCGTTGTCGTCACCGGACTGCTGGTAGGTCGCGGACATCACGATCTCGCGGATGATCGCCTTCTGTGACCAACCCTTCGCCATGAACTCGGACGCGAGCCAGTCGAGCAGCTCGGGATGTGAAGGCGCTTCGGCTTGCACACCGAGATTGTCAGGCGTGGGAACAAAACCTTCGCCGAACAAGTGCATCCAAATGCGGTTCACTTGCACGCGTGCGGTCATCGGATTCGACTTGCTGGCGATGGCCTGCGCGAGTTCGAGTCTGCCGCTGCCTTCTTTGAAGACGGGCCGATCGTTGTCCGAGAGGATTTCGAGGAAGCGACGCGGCACGCCGACGGCATTCCTGCTCACCTCGGCCTGACCCCGCACGAAGACGGGCGAGTTCTTCGGCGCGGACGAGTCGATCATCGCCATTGCGCGTGCGGGCGCGGCGGGATGCGAGATCTCGAGTTCGTTGATTTCATCGAGTTTGAAGGGAGCGATCTGTCGCATGTTGCGTCCGAACTGAGTGAGTGCGGCGGTGAGCTTCTCGGTGTTCAAGGTCGCGCCCGGAATCAAGGCGAGCGGCTTCTCCAACAACTCGGCGACAGCGGGATCAAAGCCCGGCACGCTGTTGGTCGATGCGCGTCGCTTGGCGGCGAAGTAAGCTTCAGCCTGTGACTCCACCCGCTTGAATGCTGCTGCATAGATCGCGGCCACATTTTCCATCGACTTCGGAGCCTTGCCTTTGAACTCGGCGGCGAGCACGGCATTCCAGCCGTAAGTGGTGGCGCTGCCGGGATTGCTGGCGACCTCCGCCGCATAGCTCGCGCCATTGGTCGCGAGATCATCAGCGCTTCTCGCGCGGAACAGCAGCCACGGTCCCCACACCGCATCGCTCGGTGACATGCGCGGCGTGATGGAGCTGATGACACGCAGCTCTTTCTGCAACTGCTCGCGCGACTTCATGCTCATCATCTCGTTCGCTTGCTCGCGTGTCATGCCGCGTCCGCCCGTGTTGAGTCGCAGCATGTAACTGGCGGCATCCTGGCGGAAGCTGGCGTTGATATCCGCGATCGTCTGAAAATAGATCGTCGCGTTCTCGTCCTCGAGCTTCGCGAGTTTCGCCTGATAATCCGCGAACAAGTTCGCGTCCTTCGACATCGCGATGCGTGGTCGTTCCTCGGGTTCCAGGCTGGAGGCAAAGATGCCGTGCAACGAGTAGTAGTCCTCCGTGGGCACGGGATCGAACTTGTGATCGTGGCAGCGCGAGCACGCGACGGTGAGTCCGAGGAATGCCTTCGTCACCGTGTCGATGCGGTCGTTGATGACATCGTTATTGTTTTGAAAACGCTCGCCCACCGTGAGAAAGCCAAGCGCGGCGAGCACCGACGGATTGTCCTTCCCCTGCGGCAGCCGATCCGCCGCGAGCTGCTCGATGATGAACTGGTCGTAAGGCTTGTCGTCGTTGTAGCAGTTGATCACGTAGTCGCGATACGCCCAGGCATATGGATAACGATAACCATCGCGCGTGGTCAGCGTCTGCTGCCCCGCGGTGTCCGAGTAGCGCGCCGTGTCCAGCCAATGCCGCCCCCAACGCTCGCCAAAGTGCGGCGACTTCAGCAGCCGATCGACCACCTTCGCGAACGCCTCCGGCGACTTGTCCGCAAGGAAGTCACGCAACTCATCCGTCGTCGGCGGCAGACCGATGAGATCAAACGTGACGCGTCGCAGCAGCGTCTCCTTTGTCGCTGGTCGCGCTGGTTTCATGCCTTGGGCATCGAGCGCCTTGCGAATGAAGTGATCGATCGCATTCGAGTTCGCCGGAACCTCGGGACGCACGACGGGCTTGAAGGCGAAGTGATCGCGATCAACCGCATCCGCTGCTGGAAGCTGGAGGACTGCGATAAGCGATAGAGCGACTGTGATGAAATGGAGCTTCATGGTCTGCGTTTGGCTCGGGCTTTGGTTTTGCTGTCCTTGTCGTGAGCGAAGGTGTGGAAGCCCATTTCCTTCTTGGTGCCGGAAGGTGGTGGTGCCATGAGCTGGCGGAGCGCGTCGAAGACGATCTTGAACTGGCCATCGTATTTCTTCTCCATCTCCTCCAGCTTCCGGGCGAGTTCGGCATTGGTGGCGAGCATCTGCCGCAGCCGCACAAAGGCGCGCATGATGGCGATGTTCACCTGCACGGCACGCGGACTGCGCAGCACGCTGGAGAGCATGGCGACGCCTTGCTCAGTGAAGGCGAAGGGGATGGCTCCGCCAAGCTTGCCGCGAGCAGGTATCACATTTTGTGATACCAGGGCGTCCACTTCGGCTTCGGATAACTCAAAGAGGAAGTCGTCCGGAAATCGCTCCAGGTTGCGACGGACGGCTTGCTTCAAGGCCCGGGTCTCGACGCCGTAGAGTTCGGCGAGATCGGAGTCGAGCATCACTTTCTGCGAGCGGATCAGCAGGATGCGGCGTTCGGCTTGAAGCGCGATGGCGTGATCGGATGAGGACATGGTTTTGAAAGGACGAAGATCAGGCAATTGAGCAGCCAATGGCACGCACCGGACGGCACGTCGCCACAGCCTCCCTCCAATCGAGTTCATCCGCGATCTCCTCGGGCAATCGCGAAAACGGATCGCTCAGCTTTCGCAGCAATTGCAATCGCTCGAACTCGCAGAGCACCGCTTCATCCTCATTGAAGCGGCGGGCTTGCTCCTGGGCGCGGGCGAGGAGGTTCTTCATGCGATGACCTCCTTCACGACGTTGCCAAAGTTGTCCGTGAGACGGAAATCGCGACCGTTGTAGCCGAAGGTGAGCTTGGTGTGATCGAAGCCGAGCAGGGCGAGGATGGTCGCGTGCAGATCGTGGACGTGGACTTTGTCTTCGACGGACTCCGCACCGAGATCGTCGGTGGAACCGTGAACGATGCCGCCTTTCACTCCGCCGCCGGCCATCCAGCAGCATGCGGCCTTGCCATTGTGATCGCGGCCTGCGTTGCCGACGTTGCCGTTGCGGTCGCGCGTCACGGTGCGGCCAAACTCGCCGCCCCAGAGAATGAGCGTGTCGTTGAGGAGACCGCGTTGTTTCAGATCCGTGAGCAGTGCCGCGACCGGGCCATCGAGTTCGCCGCACTTCTGGCGCAGGCTCGTCTCGAGATTGTTGTGATGATCCCAGCCACCGTGATTGATCTGCACGAAGCGCACACCGCGCTCCACGAGCCGTCGCGCGACAAGCATCTTCATGCCGAGTTCGCCGTTGCGGCCACTGCCGCGAACGCGTGGAGCATTCGGATCGATGCCCGCATAGAGAGCGCGCGTGGCTTCGGATTCCTTGCTGATGTCAAAGGCATCCGTGGCCTCGGTTTGCATTTGGAAGGCCATCTCGAAGGACTCGATGCGCGCTTCGAGCTGCTCATTGCGCTGGAGCTTCTCGCTGTGCAGGGCGTTGAGCTTGTTCGCGAGATCGAGCTGCTTGCGCTGCTGGTCCATCGGCGTGAATTGACTGCGGATATTCAGCAGCGCCTCGTCTGGTCTCATGCCCGGGCGATAGTTCACGTTCACACCCTGGCAGTGGCCAGGCAGAAACGACGCCTGACGCCACTCCGGCTGACCGCCGAGCGAGACAAAGCCCGGCATGTTTTTATTCCCGGAGCCAAGCCCATACAGCACCCACGAACCGAGGCTCGGCTTCGGCAATTGCGTGGAGCCCGTGTTCATGAAACGCGACGCGATGCCGTGATCGGGAATGTCCGTCCACAGCGAGCGGATGATCGCCATGTCATCGACATGCTCGCCGAGTTTGGGAAACAACTCGCTCACCTCGATGCCCGAATTGCCGCGCCGCTCGAACTTGAATGGCGACCCAAACGCCACCGCGCCACCGCGGACAGACTTCCCATCCACACGCGTGAGTTCCGGCTTCGGGTCGAAGGTATCGACATGCGACGGCCCGCCCGCAGCGAAGATATGAATGACGTGTTTCGCGCGCCCAAAAGGCGCGGCGTGGGCTTCATTCAGCATGGAGGCGAGCGCGAGACTGCCCATGCCCATGGTGCTGCGATGCAGGAATTCACGACGAGAGTGCATGGACATTCATTACAGCCCGCCCGACCGGAAGTTTTCACACTCGACGAAGCGCTTGAGTCGATATGAAATTGAAAGATGCCTGCCACTCTCGCCTGTTCTGCTTCATTCATGAAATCACAGACATTGCCTTTCCTCGGAGCCGCGTTGCTGCTCTGCCTTCACGCCGTCATCGCTCAAGACGCCCTGCCGCGCGCGGCGGCAACCTTCGAGGTCAACGGCAATAAAGCTGTGCTCTACGCCGCGCCGAAGCCTGCCGAGGGCAAACCGTGGGTCTGGTATGCGCCAACGTTGAAGGGCGGTGTCTCGCTGGCGGGGCGGAAGGTGTATTTCGATGCCTTCATGGGGGCGGGTATCAGCCTCGCGGGTTTTGATTTGGGTGAGGTGCGTGGTTCTCCGGCGAGTTCGGCGAAGTTCTCCGAGTTCTATGAGGCGATGGTGAACCGAGGCTTCTCACCGAAGCCGATCCTGCTCGGGCAATCTCGTGGCGGAATGATGACACTGGCGTGGGCGTTTCGGAATCCAGACAAGATCAAGGCATGGGTCGGCATCTATCCCGTGTGCAACCTCGCGAGCTGGCCGCTGAAGAACAGCAAGCCGCAGACGCTCGCCGACTTCGCGATGCCTGAGGCGGACTTGGTAGCGAAGCTGAAGGAGTTCAATCCCATCGACAACCTCCAGGGCCTCCTCGCGAACAAGGTGCCTATGTTCGCGGTGCATGGTGACACCGATGTGGTGGTGCCTTACGACGACAACACCAAGCTGCTCAAAGAGCGATACGAAGCGGGCGGAGGTTCGTTCAGCGTGAAGATCATTCCCGGCGAAGGTCACAAGGTGACGCCATCGTTCTTCGAATGCACGGAGCTGCGCGACTTTGTGCTGAAGCAGGCGAAGTAGCAGAGTCACCAGGGGACTCGTGACCTACACACGCGCTGCCAGGCCAAGCTGCGGCGTCGGATGCTGTCATTCATTCAGGGATCAGCGACGGGTCAGCACCATCGGCGGGCAGGACGGCTCCGGCTTGCCATTGGCCCAGGAGGAACCCTCGAACCGGATATGGTTTGCGTCGATAAATGTGATCTTGGCGGAATGCATGTGACGATCCTTCGCCGGATTGATGCCTGGACTGGGCGCGAAATCGAAACTCAACGAATCGGCGGCGCTCCTCACCAGCTTCATTTTCGGACGGTTGTGCAGGGCGCAGTAGTGCGTCATCGCGAGCCGGCCTCCCTCGTCGTAGTAGGTGCTGAGCATCTCCATGGGCGTGTCTTCAAAGATGCGCTCCTCGATCATGGATCCGGCGGCGCTGACCTTGTATTCGATCTCTACGGGCCCCATCGGTCCGGTGCCGTGCCATTCACCGGCGAGCGACTTCATCCGCTCGAATTCAGCAGACCCCTTGAAGGCAGGCATTGCCGGAGGTCCGCCGGCCGGCTTGGAAAGCTGGCAGGAGGCGAGGGTGAGGAGGGGGAGAACGACTGAGAGCTGGGCGGCGCGTTTCATGATGGCGAGCATGGTTGCCCACCGCTTCAATCGGGCAAGCACGAATGCACGCCGTCCAGAACGATAGCGGGGGTGAGCTACCCAACTCACCCCCGCGTTGTCGAAAGCAAGAGAAGACCAACTGACTCTTGCTCAAGCGAACAATTCTGCGACCACCGTTCCCTTGTCACCCACGGTGAAGGGACGGTTCGTCGGCGACATGACGACTTCGGCGACGGGCAGCCCCATCGCTGCGCCGATGGTGGCGATGAAGTCGGTGACGGAAACCTGTTTGTCGGCGATGGCCTTGCCCGCGGCATCGGTGGAGCCGTGGATGTAGCCGCCCTTGATGCCGCCGCCGGCGAAGACGGAGCAGAAGATCGGATAGTGATCGCGCCCGCTGTTTTCATTGATGCCGGGCGTGCGGCCGAACTCGGAGGCGAGGACCACAAGAGTGGATTCGAGCAGGCCGGTGGCGGCGAGATCCTGGACCAGCGCGGCGAAGACCTTGTCCATGTCCTTGCCCGTGGTGTTCATCGCATTGTCGATGGTGTTGTGCATGTCCCAGCCGCCGGCCTGCACCTCTACAAAGCGCACGCCGTTTTGCACGAGCCGGCGGGCGAGCATCGCGCCCTTGCCGAAGGTGCTGTTGCCGTAGAGTTCCTTCGTGGCGGCGCTCTCCTGGGAGATGTCGAAGGCCTTGAGTTCCTCGCTCTTCATGAGCTTGAGCGTCTCGTCGTAGAACTCATTGTAGTTCTTCACGTCCTGGCTCTTGAACTTGTCACGGAAGGGCGCGTCGAAGGCGTTCATCAATTCCACGCGCTTGCTGAAGTTTGCTTCGCTGACGGTCGGCTTCGTGTTTTGCAGTCCACCGTCGGGATTGCCGATCGGAATCGGCGAGAGCGCGGGCGGGAAGAAGCCGGCGCCGGGATGGCTGTCGCCGGGATTGACGGTCACGCTGAAGGGCAGCGTGCCCTTCTTGCCCTGGAAGTGCTGCGCCCACGGGCCGAGCGAGGGATGCACGATGGTGCTGCGCGGCTCGTAGCCGGTGTGCATCATGTAGTTGGCGCTCTGATGCACGCCGGTCTTCGTGATCATGGAGCGGACGATGGAAATCTTGTCCGCCTGCTTGGCCATGTTCGTCATGTAGCCGGAGAGCTGGAAATCGGCGCTGGTGCTGATCGGATTGCTGAAGCCCTTCGTATCGCCTGTCTTCGGATCGAAGGTATCGATGTGGCTCATGCCGCCGGCCATGTAGAGATAAATGACGGACTTGGCCTTGCCGCCGACGCCGGCAGGCGCGGGCTGGGCCGCGCCCATGAGCTTGTTCGCATGCGAAAAGACACTGACGCCGAGCGTGGCCTTGGCGCAGTCCGCGATGAACTGGCGACGCGACTCGGAACTCATTTTCAGGGCAGGATTGATCATGGTGTTGGTCTGTTTAAGGGTTGGCTGTTCGTTGGGTAGGCAGACTGCCTGGATTTCCTGCGGGGAGATCGCGCGTCTGACCGGCCCCACAGCACCGGTGGGCGGCAGGCAATCCCATCGGTCATGCACAACGACGATTGGCAGCCCCCCGGTGTTTTAGCCGATGTTGGCGTTGAGTGTGCGAAGCTTGGCCGCGCAGACGCCGCGTCTAATGCGCGTGCGCAGGCAGTCAGCAAACGTCAGGCGAGCACATCGTGCGCCACATGGCCGGCGAGGTCGGTGAGCTTGTAGTCACGTCCGGCGTAGCGGTAGGTGAGGCGCTCATGGTCAATGCCCAGCAGGTGGAGCAACGTGGCGTGCAGGTCGTTGACGTGCATTTTGTCCTCCTGCGCGTAGTAGCCGTATTCGTCGGTCGCCCCATACGCAAAGCCGCGCTTCACGCCGCCACCTGCCATCCACATGGTGAACCCGTGGGGATTGTGATCGCGCCCGTCGCGCCCCTGCGCCACTGGCGTGCGGCCAAACTCGCCTCCCCAGAGCACGAGGGTGTCGTCCAGCAGGCCGTGGGAGCGCAGGTCCCTGAGCAGGCCGGCGATGGGCAGGTCCACCTCCAGCGCATTCTTGGAGTGGCCTTTGTACAAGTTGCCGTGCTGATCCCACTGCACCTCGCTGTCGCTGTGCGTCACCTGCACGAAGCGCACGCCGCGCTCGAGAAAGCGCCGCGCCATGAGGCACTGGCGGCCAAAGTTGTCCGTCACCGGATTGCCCAGGCCGTAGAGTTTCTTCGTCGCCTCGCTTTCAGAGTCGATGTTCTGCGCCTCCGGCATGGTGCTCTGCATGCGGAAGGCCAGCTCGAAGGAATTGATGCGGCCCTCCAGCGCCTGCTCAGCACCGGCGAGAGCGAGATGCTCGCGGTTTACCTCCGCCAGCAGGTCAAGCTGCGCGCGCTGCGTGGCGGCGCCGATGCGGTCGTTGTGAATGTGCCGCACCATCGCCTGGCGCGCGGGTATCGCAGCATTGCCGATGGGCGTGCCCTGGCACCATGCGGGCAGGAAGGCGGATCCCCAATTGTTCACGCCGCCATGCGCCAGCGTCGGGCAGATGGTGATGAAGCCGGGAAGGTCGCTGTTTTCCGTGCCGAGTCCGTACGTCACCCACGACCCCATGCTCGGACGCACCTGCGTGTCGCTGCCGGTGTGGATTTTCAGCAAGGCTCCGCCATGCGCGGGATTCGAGCCGTGGAGGGAGCGCAGGATGCACAGCTCGTCCACGCACTGCGCCACATGCGGGAACAGCTCGCTCACCGGCAGGCCGCTCTGGCCGTATTGCTTGAATTTCCACGGCGAGCGCAGCAGCAGCCCGGTCTCTGCAAACTTCACCCGCGGCTCTTCATACGGGTATTTCTTCCCGTCGTCACGCTGCAGCAGCGGCTTCGGATCGAAGGTGTCCACATGCGACGGACCGCCCTTCATGAAGAGAAAGAGCACGCGCTTCGCCCTCGCGGGAAAGTGAGGTTTCTTCGCAGCGAGCGGATTGGCCACGGCCGCGCGTGACTGCTCCTCCGCAAGCATGGCGGAGAGCGCCATCATGCCAAACCCTCCCGCCGAGCGGGTCAGCATCTGGCGGCGGGAATACAGTGGAGAATACAGCGGGGACGTCCTCATGCGGCGGGGCTTCAAACATACGCTCTGAGGCGGCGCTACTTGCGCGCCTGCTCAGAGCAGCGAGCGGATCAGCGGTGAAAAAAGCCGCAGCACGGGCAGTGCGGCCTTCTTCAAACGCAGGCCGACGGAAGGCCGGGCCGTGCCGATGAGATCGGGTTTCGCCGGATCGAGCAGATATGAAGCGCCCGCCTGCGCGGTGACGACCGCGTGCAGCTCACGCGCCGCCGCCGCATCCTGGATGAGGGCGAGGCTCTCGGTGTTCCAGAACTCGGAGCGTGGATCGAAGTTGAGAGTGCCGGCGATGGCGATGCGCCGGTCGATGATGATCGTCTTCGAATGCATGCTGTCGGGCCCGGGCAGCAGATGAATGAAGGCGCCCTTCGCCGCCAGGCTGGTGCAGGTGCGCGCATGGGCGGCGAAGACGAGGTAGTCCCGGCAGGCATTGAGGCTGTTTGTCACGATGTGCAGCTCGACACCGCGCTCGAGGCACGATGCCAGCAGCTCCCCGGTGCGCCGGGTGGTCACCAGCCACGGCGTGCTGATCCACACCTCATGCCGCGCTCCGCGCATCAGTTCCTCGATGCGCGTGACGCAGACTGACTGCCGCGGAGTGCGCGGCACTTCCTCGTGGACGAATTCCATCCGCTTGCCAGAAACTGACACCGGCCTGCCGCCTGAGCTGGCAGGCTCGCGTCCGCCGTTCACGGTGCGCAATGCTTCCTCGATCCGCCGCACGCCGGCCAGTCGATCGTCACGAAAATCACGATCCGTCCGCGCGATGAAGCGCCCGTTGTTGAGCGGCCGGATCAGAGGACCGAAATTCACATCCCTCGCATCATCACCCGCCCAGAGGGCCTCAAAGTATGCCTGCGCCTCCGTGCACGCTTTGCCGGTCAGGAGCAGGTCGAGGTCGATGTAGTTCCAGTCCTCGCGCCGGTCGTAGTAGCGGTCGGTAAAGTTGCGCCCGCCAATGAGCATGCGCCTGCCGTCCGCGATGATGAGCTTGTCGTGCAGCCGCCGGTTCATCCATTCAGGACGGTGCAGCAGCAGCGGGTGATAATCGTGCAGATGCAGGAACTCCACACCGGCGAGCGCCGCAGTCACCTGCACCGGCAGCGACCGCGCCAGCCCGTCCGCGATCACGCGCACACGCACGCCCCGGCGCGTGGCCTCATGCAGCAGGCCGGCCATCTCCATACCGGTCCGGTCGTCACGCCAGATGAAGACCGCCACATCGATCGACTTCCGCGCCGAGCGGATCATCTCCACGCGCGTGTGCCACGCCGCCTCACCGTCAGGGATGAATCGCACCTCGTCCGCACCGGCGTGAGGCACGAATCCCACGAGCAACATCACCATCGCCGCCACTGCCGCCGTGCGCGACGAGCCGCTTTGCGCGGGGCCGGAGCTTTGTCGGCCCCCTTCCCTTCCGCCGCCTCTTTGCATGCGCCATACCCGCCCGCCGCATGCCGGTGCGGGTGCTGCGCGCTGCCATTCTGCCCGGCGGTCACACATGAAGAAGGAAAAACGAAAATACACCGCGCGAACACACGCACTCATGCATACTGGAGCGGATTTCATGCCTGTCGCCTCGTCATTTGTCTTCGCCACCTGCAATGCCGGCTCGGAGTCAGCCGTGAAGGCCGAGGTCGCCCGGGCGCATGGCCCGCTGCTCACGCCCGCCTTCATGCGGCCCGGCCTCATCACATGGAAAAGCCGTGAGCCGCTCGATGCCGCCTTCGATCTGGGAAGCACATTCGCCCGGGTCTCCGGCCTGTCTCTCGGCATAAGCAAGAGCACCGATCACCTCGTCGGACTGGCGGCAGGTGCATTCGGCGCGCGGTCATTTCATCTCCACGCCTTCCCGCGCGATGTTCCCGAAGAAGGCGTGGGCGACGAGACCTGGTCCCGCATTGATTCGTCACGGGACAGGATTTCAGCAGAGATGATCCAGGCGGGGCTTCATCTCCACGAGCCGCGCCGGCCTGGTGCTGGCGAATGGGTTCTCGATGCCATCGTCGAGCCGGACACCGGGCACTGCCTCGCCGGTGTGCATCGTCACCAGGCCGCACGTCATCCGCTGGCAGGCGCGCTGCCGCGCATCGCGCTGCCGCCCGAGTCGCCATCGCGCGCGTTCTTGAAGATCGAGCAGGCCCTCGCCTGGCAGAATCTCGATGCCGAGGGCGCGCTCGCCGGCCTGCATGCGCTTGAGCTGGGCTGCGCCCCGGGCGGCGGCACGTATGCCCTGCTGCGGCGCGGAGTGAGCGTCACCGGCGTCGATACGGGTGCCATGTCGCCACTGCTGGCCGCCTTCACCGGCCCCGGAGGCGCGCGCTTCACACATCTGCCCGTGCCGGCAGGCGCGCTGGGCGACCATCCGCTGCCAAAACAAACCGCCATCCTCGTCTCCGACATGAACCTGGCGCCGCCCGCCGTCCTCAAATACGTGGAGGCCGCGCAGCGTCGCGTCCGCGCCCGGATTCTGATCGTCACCATCAAGCTCAATGACCGCGTCATGGAGTCGCGGCTGCCAGAATACCTCTCCAGCTTCGCCCGCTTCGCGCCCGGCCCGGCGCGTGCCGTGCAGTTGCAGGCGCACCGGCGCGAGGTGTGCTTCTTCTCGCGGTCGTGATCGCATCTTCCCGCCGCCGGCAGCCCGCGTTCTTCTTTGATGCAAGCTCACCGGGCAGCGTCCGTTTTCACGCCGGCTCGCGGCATGGCCGCCCGTCATCTCTTCCTCCATGAAGCCACACGTCATCGCCCTTTCCATCTTGCTCGCCCTCGCTTCCGCGCACGCCCAGTCGGATGCCGGACGGCCGCCGCAGCCCGCCGCGCAGCCGAAGATTTCTCCGAAGGTCCTTCGCGATGCCCTGTCGCGCGGCGTCGATCTCACCCGGATCGATGCCCTGACACAAGATGCCTGCCGGCTCTTCGGCAGAAACAATCTCCTCCAAGGCAAGGCCGGCGTCCGCGTGGATGGCACCACCGCCGCCTGGGCCATCATCGACAAAACCCAGGCCCGCGTCGTCAAGGAAGACGGCGCCCTCATCGGCACCATGCTCCCCGTCGGCACCGACGGCCTCCAGGTGCTCGCGCTCGACCTGCCGAATTTCAGCGACTTCAACTACCGCATCGAAGCCGGCGGCATGACGCGCATGGCCGGCAGCATCCGCATCGAGCAGTTTGACTATCCGCCCGACAGCCTGCCGCACGCCGACGTGCCGAAAGGCCGGCTCGAAAAATTCGAGTGGCGCGAGAGCAAGATATTCCCGAACACCGTCCGCAACGTCACCGTGTACATCCCCGCTGCGTACAAATCCGGCGATGAAGCCTGCCTCATGGTCTGGCAGGACGGCACGCGTCACGCCGACCCCGCCGGCCAGATGCGCGCACCCGTCGTCTTCGACAACCTCATCCACCAGCACGCCATGCCCGTCACCATCGGCGTCTTCGTCGATCCCGGCCGCGGCCTCAAGCAGAAGCCGGACGACAAGGCCGCCAACCGCGGCTTCGAGTACGACTCCCTCGGCGATGCCTACGTGCGCTTCCTGCTCGGCGAGATATTGCCCCAGGTCCAGCAGCGCTTCGGCGTCAGATTCAAGACCGATCCAGCCTCCCGCGCCATCGGCGGCGGCTCCTCCGGCGGCATCTGCGCCTTCACCGCCGCGTGGGAGCGGCCCGACCAGTTCGGCAAAGTCCTCTCATGGGTGGGCAGCTTCGTAAACCTTCGCGGCGGTCACGTCTATCCCTACCTTGTCCGCATCACCGAGCGCAAGCCCCTGCGCGTCTATTTGCTCGACGGCACCAACGACCTCGACAATCCCTACGGCAACTGGCCCCTGGCGAACCGTCAGATGGCAGCCGCACTCGACTACATGAAGTACGACTTCCGCATCGACTGGACGGAGTGCTTCCACGGCAGCAAAGGCATGAGCGCGCACCTCCCCGAAGCCTTGAAGTGGCTCTGGCGTCACTGACCACCCCGCCTCCTCACGGGGCAATGGTGATTGGCGCGCGCGGCGCAAGAAAGCAGTCATCCGCTCAGCGCGTGACCGTGTGCCGGGATGATTGACTCAATCTCGGGCAAGGTGTGGCCGGTGCGGACTTGAAGCCCGGCAATACTTTGTCCGCTGCGTGCTCGACACGCCATCATCCGCCGAAGACCTGCTGCAAGAGCGCCCGGAAGTCCGCCTCGGCCATCCCCGCTTTGGAGCCGAGGGAGAGGATGACGTCCCGCACGGCCTCGCCGCAGGGCTTGCGCATCAACCAAAAGCGAAAGCCCAAAACCTATGATTTGCCCCCGATTCACGATTCCACGGATGATTTCAGCAGAAGTCCAATCCGTGGTCGTCCTGAATCCGTGGGAATTCACTCAGCCGCAACCATGCAGTCGGACGCATCCACGAAGGCAAGGCGCGAGCGCGCGGGTGTAGGCGCGCTCGCCAGAGCGCGTTGGGGTCAACGCCTCGTTCTGGCGAACGAGCCTACGGTTGCGCGCCGTCTCCGACTGCATGATCAGGGCTCAATCATGTGTGAGGCGTGGCCGGTGCGGGCTGAAGCCCGGCACTGCTTTGTCCGCTACGTGCTCGACACGCCATCATCCGCCGAAGACCTGCTGCAAGAGCGCCAGAAAGTCCGCCTCGTCCAGCCCCGATTCGGGGCCGAGGGAGAAGATGCAGTCTCGCACGGCATCGTTGCCTTTCCACTCCTGCAACATGATGGCGTAGTTGTTCAGCACGGTGCGCAGATGCGGGTGCGGATGGCCGGTAGTCCGGGTGAAGCGCAAGACGATCAGCACCACGCGGCGCATCAGCGGCTCGGCCTCGGCCAGGCGGTTCGTGGCCTGGAGCAACTGCGCGAGGTTGTTGAGGCGGATGGCGACATTGGGATGATCCATGCCGAAGCTGGCCTCGTCGATGGCCAGGGCGCGACGCATCAGCGGCTCGGCCTCGGCCAGGCGGTTCGTGTCCTTGAGCAACTGCGCGAGGTTGTTGAGGTCGCGGGCCACATCGGGATGGTCCTTGCCGAAGCTGGCCTCGTCGATCGCCAGGGCGCGGCGCATCAGCGGCTCGGCCTCGGCCAGACGGTCCGTGTCCTGGAGCAACCCAGCGAGGTTGTTGAGGCTGGTGGCGACGTTGGGATGGTCCATGCCGAAGCTGGCCTCGTCGATCGCCAGGGCACGGCGCATCAGCGGCTCGGCCTCGGCCAGGCGGTTCGTGGCCTGGAGCAACTGAGCGAGGTTGTTGAGGCCGATGGCGACGTTGGGATGATCCTTGCCGAAGCTGGCCTCGTCGATGGCAAGGGCGCGGCGCATGAGCGGCTCGGCCTCGGCCAGGCGGTTCGTGGCCTTCAATGCCTGTGCCCGGTTGTTAATCGCGGCGGCAACGCCCGTGAGCTGGGGCGGCAGTTGCGCGGCGAAAATGCGCTCCGCTCGTGCGGTGACGCTGATCACGCCCTCATATTTGCCTTGAGCATCGAGCAGCCCGCCCCAGAGCAGGAGCGTGCCAGCCAGATCGGGATGATGCTCACCCTGGAACTCTTCCCGGATGTCCACGAGATCGCTGATAAGGTCATCCGCCTCATCGTAGTGAGCATGGTCCAGCAGGAACCTGGCGAGCGGCTCGTGCACCTCGGCCCATAGCAAGGGATCGGCGGCTTTGTCCACAAGTGCTCCAGCACTCTGGAGCGCACGGATGGCAGCGGGGATGTCATGCGCGGTCTGGGCGGCCTGGTGCTGAAGCAGATGGGCATTGACCGCTGCCCTCCGATGCTCGGCGGCATCGGCGGGCTGGTCGGCGGCGAGCTGCAGGGCAAACTCGGCGGCGCTCTGGGCGATGCTTTGCGCCTTCCCATAGTCGCCGAGCGCAAAGGCCGCGAAGGCGAGATCGTGCAGCGTCTCCGTACTCGGATCGCTGGCGGCGGCGGCTTCCAGGGCAGCCTCGTGCCGGGCGGCGATGTCGAGGATGGTGCGCAGGTTCACCTGCCAGTGCCCGGCACACTGCCGCAGTGCGGCGACGAAGGTGACGACGCGCGCGGGGTCGTTCTCGAGGATGAGCCGGGGGTCGGGCTTGCGGATGGCGGCGGCGAGCTGATCGACGATGTCGCGCTGATGCGCCCATGCCTCACCAAGCGCATCGTCCGCAGGCTCGACGGGATCCACGCCGGGATCGAGCCGGTCATGCAGGAAGGAACGCAGGGCACGATAGGCCACATGACGCTGATCGGTGAAGTCGGCGCGATGCGCGCCGGTGATGCCAAGCCGCTGCCGATGGCGCTCCTGCGAATCGCGCTGGGTCGGATCGGGCTCAAACAAAGGCGAGCGGCGTGTCTCCGCAGTGGCGGTGAAGACGAGCACGCGCGGCCGCTGATGATGGAAGGCGAGGTAGGCCTCCCATTGCGTGTAGCTGATGGTGGATTCGTCACCAAGGGCGGCTTTCAACTCGGGCTCGGCGGAGAGGAATCGATCGCCGTGGCGCTCGCGCAGCCGGCGGAGGCACGCCGCCTCGGGCTTCCATCCGGCGAGATCGCCGACGAGATGCACCACGAGGGTGCTGCGGGCGATCTCGTCATCGAGGGTCTTGAGCAGGTCGGTGGTGCCCTGCGCCAGGTCTTCCTGGATGATGACTTCATAGTGCGGCGCGAGTTTTTCAAAAGCCGCCTTGAGCACGAAGCGGTAGGACTCGAAGGCGCGGGGATTCTCCGGCGGGCACCGGTGGAATTCCTGGCTGACGGCGGAAAGGAAGATGGCTCGTGTGGCGCTCACGCTCATGGGGAGTGCCTGGATTCAAACGCATCGCCGCGGATTTGACGAGCAGAATCCATGCACCGACCGGCGAGGCCGTCATTCACCCGCCATGCCACCGTGCCGCCGGTCCGCCAGCTTCAGCTTTTTCGCGCGCGACTCGCGGGCTTTGCGCGCTTTGAAGGCGAGCACTCGCTTTTGCAGCGCCTCATCGTGGCTGCCAAGGATTTGCACGGCGAGCAGGCCGGCGTTGAAGGCGTTGTCGATCGCCACGGTGGCGACGGGGACTCCGGCGGGCATCTGCACGATGGAAAGCAGCGAGTCGAGTCCGCCGAGCGATCGGCCCGCCACCGGCACGCCGATCACGGGCAGCGGAGTGTGGCTGGCGATCATGCCGGGCAGATGCGCCGCACCACCGGCACCGGCGATGATGACACGCAAGCCGCGCCGGTGCGCCGTGCGGCCATAGCGCGCCATGTCATCGGGCGTGCGATGAGCGGAGACGACCTTGGCTTCAATGGTGATGCCAAACTCGGTGCAGGCTTCGGCGGCGCGCATCATCACGGGCCAGTCCGAATCGCTGCCCATGATGATGCCGACGAGCGGCCGGCTCTTTGCGTGGTCTTGCTTGCGTTTTGAAGGGTGGCTCATGACGGATCTCCGAATTGGATGAACGAAGCGGCCAGCGAGGCGGCGCGCAGCGCTTCCTCGGGCGTGGCGCCGGTGGCGGTGACGTGGCCCATCTTACGGCCGCGCGCGGTGCGGCTCTTGCCGTAGAGGTGCAGCCGTGCCTCGGGTACGGCAAGGCACGCGGCCACGCCGAGCGGAGCGCCGGAGCCTTCGCCGCGCCCGAGGAGATTCACCATCGCCGCGGCGGGCGCGCGCATCGCCGTGCTGCCGAGCGGCCAGCCCATGAGCGCCCGGATGTGGTTCTCGAACTGCGAGCACTCGCACGCGTCGATGGTGTAGTGGCCGGAATTGTGAACACGCGGGGCGATCTCATTCACCATCACCTCGCCGCCCTCGCACAAAAACAGCTCGACGGCGAAGGTGCCCGCGGCGCCGACAGCCTGCACGGCACGCAAGGCAACGTCGCCGGCGCGCCGCGCGACGTCTTCAGGCACTTCCGCGGGCGCGACGACGCTGTGGCAGATGTGATCCTGCTGCACGGTCTCCACCAGCGGGTAGCGCGCGACGCTGCCGTCATGCGCGATGGTGATGGCGACGGCGAGCTCGCGCACGAACGGGCAGAAAGCTTCGACGTAGAGCGGATGCCGCGCGCCGTCGAGCCGCGCCCACGCTGCATCGACTTCCGCCGCGCTGCGGATGGTGGCGTTTCCCCTTCCATCATAACCGTCGCGCCGCTGCTTGAGCACAATGGGCCAGCCAAAGCGCCAGCCGGCGGCGATGACGTCGGCACGGCTGCTGACCGATGCGAACGGTGGCAACGGCAGGCCGGCGCGCTCAATGGTGTTTTTCTGGAAGAGCTTGTCCTGCACCCTGCGCATGGTCTCGGATCCCGGCAGCACGCAATGACCGCGAACTTCGAGTTCGGAGAGAATCGTCGCGTCGATGAACTCATTCTCCAGCGCCACGACGTCCACGGACCGCGCCAGCTCGTCGAGCGCGTCGAGATCGCGGATGGCCTTGTGAATGCTGCGCGTGGCAGCGGCGGCGGCGGGCGCGTTTGGATCGGGATCAAGCACGATGACATCGCAGCCGAGGGAAACGCCGCTCTGCGCCATCATGCGCGCGAGCTGCCCGCCGCCGATGATGCCGAGAGCGGGACGTTTGCGTCTTTTCGTGGAAGATGATTTGTGACGCGGAAGCACGGCGGGGTCTGGTTGGACTTTGAAGTGTGGCATGGTTGTGGCTTTGCTTGTGGCTGGTGAAACGGCCCCTGATGAAATCGCAACGACCTGCGGCTGCGTGCCGTCACTCGAAAAAGGCGGCCCTGCCCGTGGCGACATCGTACATGCCACCGGTGATATTGATCTCGCCGCGCTTCTCCATGTCGCGCAAGACATGGCTCTGCGAGCGGATGGCGGCGATGGTGCGCCGGACGTTTTGCTCCGCCACGCGATCGACAAAGGCGCCGTTCTTCGACGAGCGATCCTCGCCTTTGGCCGAAGGCGTGGAGTCCACCGCCGGCTCGATCTTTTCCAGCAGACCGGTGAGATTGCCGAGCTTCACATGATCACACGCGCCCTTCACCGCGCCGCACTTCGTGTGGCCGATGACGGCGATGACCTTTGAACCCGCGACCTTCGATGCGAACTCGAGGCTGCCGATGATGTCACGGTTCACGATGTTGCCAGCGACACGCGCGGTGAAAACGTCGCCGATTCCCTGGTCGAAGATCAGTTCGGTGCCCGTGCGCGAGTCGATGCAACTGACGACGCTGGCGAATGGGTGCTGCCCCGCGGCCGTGTCATGCACCTGCCTGATGTGATCGCGGTGCGAGGGCCTGCCTGCCACGAAGCGGGCGTTGCCGTCCTTGAGCTTTTGCAGCGCCTGCGCCGGCGTGGTGGCGGACTGCGATTGCTTCGTCATCGTGGCCGTGTCCTTGGTGACGGTCGTGCAACTGACAACCCCGGACGCGGCGAGTGCCGCGAGGCTGAGAAGAATGAGTTTGTGTTTGTTCATGTCGTTGTGCTGGTCTGGGTGGAGTGATGCAGAAAAGTTTCCGGCCTTGCGCGGCTGGCCGCGTGGCCCTCGGAGGCATCGCCGGGGCATCGGTCTTCGAGTGAAGCGCGCAGCGTCCGCAGCGCACCTTCGATGACGGCGATCTGCTCTCGCGGACTGAGTCCCGTGGATTGCGCGCCCTGCTTCTCCAACTCCTCATGCATCTCGGTCATGCTGCTGGTGATGACGCCGATGAAGAGGTTCAGCATGATCATGGTGCCGAGCATGATGAAGCTCACGAAATACACGCCGGCAACCACGGGCGAGGCGCCGCGCGCATCGGCGTAGATGTTCCCCCAGTCGTCGAGCGTGATCATCTGGAAGAGAGTGAGCAATGCCGGGCGGAACGAGCCGAAGTGCGCGGGATCATGGACGCCGAAGAGATGGATGCCAGCTACGGCATAGATGTAAAACATGAGACCGAGCAGCAGCCCGACATATCCCATCGCTCCGAGACTCTTGAGCAACGCGCCGACGAGCATCTGCAGCTTCGGCAGCGCGCTCACCAGACGCAGCAGCCGCACGGCCCGCACGAGACGCAGCACGGCGGCGAACTGCGCCTCCAGCGGAAGGCAGCAGATGACCACGATGAGAAAATCGAAGATGTTCCAGCCGTCGACAAAGTATCGACCGCGCAGCGCGAAGATTTTCAACGCGGCCTCGACGACAAACACGGCGAGCACGAGTGCATCAAGTACGCGCAAGAGCACGCCGTGCTCCGCCACGATGGACGCACTGGTTTCGAGCCCGGCAAGCACACCGGCGAGGAGGATCGTCGCGAAGATCACGCGATGAAACCAGGCTGCGTGGATGATTCTGGCCGTGGAGGAGAACATGGCGTCACGAAACCGGGTTGTTGTCCGCCAGCACCGGCATCACGGTCTTCTTCGGCCACAAGAGCGAGGCGATAACCGACGCGGCGAGGATGGAGACGATCACGCCAAGTGAAAGATGCGTGTCGATCTTCCACTCCGTATGGCCCAGCAGCATCTTCACGCCGACGAAGGCGAGCACGACGCCGAGGCCGGTCTTGAGGTGGTGGAATTTGTCGATCACACCCGCCAGCGCGAAGTAGAGCGAGCGCAGACCGAGGATGGCGAAGACGTTCGAGGTGTAGACGATGAACGGGTCCTTCGTCACCGCGAAAATCGCAGGGATGGAATCGACGGCGAAGATGAGATCGGAGAATTCCACGAGCAGCAGCACGACGAAGAGTGGCGTGGCATGACGGACGCCGTTGTCGGTGACGAAGAACTTTCCGTCGCGATAACCGGAGGTGACGGGCATGAGTTTCTTGAAGGCGAGCACGAGCGGATTGCTCTCGGGATGAATCGCCTCCTCCTTTTTGAAGATCATCTTCACACCCGTGAGAATCAGGAAGCCGCCGAAGAGGTAGATGATCCAGGTGAACTTCGTGATCAGCGCGGCACCCACTGCGATCATGATCGCACGCATTACCAGCGCGCCGATGATTCCCCAGAAGAGCACCTTATGCTGATACACGGGCGGCACGGCGAAGTAGCTGAAGAGCAGCACGAAGACGAAGACATTGTCCACGCTGAGCGACTTCTCAATGACGTAGCCCGTGAGAAACTCCACGGCCTTCTCCGATCCCCCGTAGTGCCACACGCCGAGATTGAAGAGCAACGCAAGCGCCACCCAAACGACAGTCCACGCCAAGGACTCCTTGAAACTGACGACATGCGCCTTCCGATGAAACACGCCCAGATCGAGCGCGAGCATGAAGAGGACGAAGACGTTGAATGAGATCCAGAGCCAGAGGTTTGCGGGCATGATCGGAGTGGGGGCGGGGTGTTCAGTATTCTGTGTTCAGTGTTGGAGTCCCGGCTTTAGCCGGTGCCATTGAGATGAGAGAGAAGCGCAAAAGGCGGAGAGCATGGCGCCGAGGTTTGAGAGTGGCGTGTGACGCGATTCATCTGAAAACTGAATACTGCACACTGAACACTTCCGCCCCTCAGCGCGGCACGCCCGCATTCACAATCAGCACGCTTTCAACAGCGGAGCGTGACTCCGCGTGCGCTTCCGCTTCTGCCTTCGCGTGAAGCGGCTGCCGATCTTGCTGCGCAGCGCGGTCATCGTTTTTTCGAAGGCGGCCCGCAGCGTATGGTCGCAGCCGTCCGCGAAGACATCGGGCCCAGGAGTGGTGAGATGCACGTTCACTTGATATGCCGGGCTTGCCTCGTCGTTGTGCGCGAGGATGATGTTTGCTTCATCGATCTGCAGCGCGGGCTGGAGCGAGATGATCTGCTCCTCGACCCAGGAGTCGAGCGCGTTGGTGGAGCGGACGTTGTGATGTTTGACGGTGAGTTTCATGGTGAATTGGAATCTGGGGCTATGGGTTATGAGTTGTGGAGACGTAAGGGTGGTTCGTTAATCGCGTGAGCGGCCGCCGGTCATCAGCGGCAGCAGATGCCAGAGGAAATAGGCCAGAGAGGTGATGAAGGCGGCCACGTAGGTCCACGCGGCGGCATCGAGCACCTTCTTCACGCCATCGGCTTCTTCGCCGGGGGCGATGAATCCCGTCTCGGCGAGCACGGCCTTCGCGCGGCGTGAGGCGTCGAACTCGACCGGCAGCGTGACCAGATTGAAGAGCATGATGATGCCCCACGCGCCAGCCATGAGCACGGCACCGGTGAGAGGTTCGATCTGGCCGGTGAACATGCCGATGAGAGGCAGCCACATCACGATCTGATTTGCAAAGGTGGTGACGTTCACCGCAGCCATGCGCCAGTGCAGCGGCGCGTAAGCCTGCGCGTGCTGGAGCGCGTGACCGCACTCGTGCGCCGCCACACCGAGTGCGGCGGGCGTGCTGCCGAAGTAGTTCGCCTCGGAAAGCACGAGCCGCTTGTGCGCGGGATCGTAGTGGTCGCCGAGCATGCCTTCTTCATGCACGATCTCGACGTCGTTGATGCCCGCGCGCGCCAGCAGCCGGTGCGCGGCCTCGCCTCCGGTGAGTCCTGAACGGACGATTCCTTGATTGTAACGGTGGTAGATGGATTTGACGCGCAAGGCCGCCCAGGCAGATAGAGCCATGGTGCCGATGAAGATGATCCAGAATGTCATGGTGGTCGTTTGATTGAGGGTTTGTTCGTCTTCACGCCGTCACGCTCCTCACTCGAGGGAAGCAGACCGGCGTTGCGGACGCGCAGAGAGTTCCTCATCAGCCGACGCACGACCAATATGCAGTTCCGAATGGACTCATAGGTTCAGCCGAATAGTCTGCCCTCACGATGGAATGGCTGAACTACCACCACCTGCGCTACTTCTGGACGGCCGCAAAGGAAGGCGGTCTCGCACGCGCCGCCGCGAAGCTGCACGTCTCGCAGCCGTCGATCTCCGAGCAGATTCGAGAGCTGGAGAATGCGATCGGCGAAAAGCTCTTCCGCCGCGAAGGCCGCAGCAACGTGCTTACCGACGCGGGCCAGATTGTCTTTGGATACGCCGAGGAAATCTTCGCGCTCGGCCGCGAGATGATGAACGCCGTGAAGCAGCGGCCCGGCGCAAGAACTCTGCGCCTTTACGTCGGGGTGACGGACTCGTTTCCAAAGCTCGTGACCAATGACATCCTCGCGCCTGTCTTCACGATGCCGCAGACCGTCCACGTCATCGTGCGCGAAGGCAAAATGGAAGACCTGCTCGCGCAGCTCGCGGCCCATCGTCTCGACATCGTGCTTTCTGACGAGCCGGCGTCCAGCAGCACGAACTTCAAGACGTTCAACCACCCGCTCGGTGATACGGGAACGGTCTTCTGCGCGGAAAAGAAGCTCGGTGCAAAACTGAAGAAGAGTTTTCCGAAATCCCTCCAAGACGCCCCGGCTTTGCTGCCGGCCGAGAATACGACGTTGCGCCGCACGCTCGACACTTGGTTCCGCGCGCAAGGAATCGAGCCGCGCGTCGTCGCTGAGTTCGACGATCTAGCGCTCATGAAAGTGATGGCCGCAGAAGGCCGCGGATTCATCGCTGTGCCGGCCATCGCCGCCGGGGAAGCCGTCGCGCGCTACGGCTACCAAGTGATCGGCAAAGCGGACAAGTGCCGCATCCACTTCAATGCCATCACGGCCGAGCGCCGCATTGAACACCCTGCGGTATCTCTGCTCACCAGCAAGGCGCGCGTGATGCTGCGCGACTGAGTGCGGCCGGGAAGCCACGCACCGTAACAGAAAAAAGAAAAGTGATCTGATCATGTGTCTGCCGGACAGAACGCGGCACTTGCCCCCTCGGCTGCCCATTGCTCGAGAGCACGACATTCCGCACTCCTGCCGCACGGCCTCGAGACTGCGCTCGGCAGCCGCAGGCTCGTCGCGGAGTGCTTGCATGAAGATGGCACACCCGCCACGCTTCGACCATGAGTGACGAGATCGAGGACGACCTTTTTGCCAGCCAGCCTAATGACGCCTTCTTCAAGGGTGTCTTCTCCAATCCCGCGCACGCCGCCGTCTTTTTCCAAAGTCATGTGTCGCCCGCGCTCGCCGCCGCCATTGACTGGACCACGATCGCGGCCATGCCAGCATCGTTCGTCCGCCAGGATCTCCAGCAGTCCCACTCGGATCTGCTCTACACCGTGCGCTGCGCGGACCACGACATCTTCCTCTACCTGCTCTTCGAGCACCAGACGAGCGTCGATCCCCTCATGCCGCTCCGCCTGCTCGACTATGTGACCAAAGTGCTCGTCAAGCACGCCAAGGAACATGGCCCGCCGCTTCCGCCCGTCATCCCCTTCGTGCTTCACCAGGGACCGGAGCGCTGGACGATCTCGCCGCAGTTCGAGCACCTGTTTGAACTGCCGCTGCACCTGAACGAGCTGCTGCTGCCCTATTTGCCGAAGTTCCGGCACGACCTGCTCGATCTCTCCTCCCACGACCCGGACGGCGGGGAGCACCACATGCTGATGCGCGTGATCCTGAACCTGATGAAGGCCGCGCGCGCCCAGCGGATGATGGAATTCTTCGAGTGGCTGGGCAAATCCGACGCGGCCATCGCGCTGAAGATGGACGCCGGACTGCTGCGCTTCTGCATGGTCTATGCATGGAATGCCGACACGAGTCTTGACGTCGAAGCCGTCTCCCGGCATCTTATGCACCAACCCGAACTCAACGAAGCCGCCATGACCACCGCCCAATACCTCCGCACCCAAGGCCGCGAACAAGGCCTCCAAGAGGGCCGTCGCGAAGGCATTCAGGAGGGCAGTGAGAAGGGCCTCTGGATCGGCAAAGTGACACTGCTGGAGGAATTGATGGGACGTGCGGCGAGCGACACCGCAGAGCTTGCGACGCTACCGGTGGACATCCTAAAGCAGCGGTTTGCCACGCTTGAGGCTGCGTATCAGCAGAAGTTCAAAGGCAACCGCTGAGCTACGGAGAGCGTCTGCGTGGCAGCGAGGGAACTGCAGGCCGCTCCCGATCTCGCCGCCGATATTCACGAATCCGCGAATGTGCAGATCGACGTCATCGTTCCGGGTGAACTGGCGGAGAAGATCATGCTGCGCCTGCAAAGCGATTTCTTTCCGCAGTTCGCCATGATCGCGTACGAATCCGACGTGCGCGTGCTCCGGCCCGACAAGTTCTGAGTTTCCGCCGCCTGCCGGTTCACTTCCATCCGCCGCCGAGCGCTTTGAGCAAAATCACGGTGGAGACGAGCCGCTGGCCGTCGATCTGCGCGAGGGCGAGGCGGGTGGAGAGGACGGTGCGGTCGGCTTCGACGACTTCGAAGTAGCTGGCGAGGCCTTTGTCGTAGCGCAGGCGAGCGAGGCGGGAGGTGTCGTTCGCGGCGTTCAGCGCGGCTTGCACGGCGGCGCGCTGGTTTGAATAGGCGCGCAGGTCGAGCAGCGCGTCTTCGACATCGCGCAGCGCGAGGAGGATGGTCTGCTTGTAGCTGGCGAGCGTTTCTTCGTATCTCGACTTCGTGGCGGCGAGGTTTGACTTCAATTTGCCGCCGGTGAAGAGCGGAACGCTGACGGACGGGCCGATGGAGAGCACGCGATTCCGCCAGTCGAAAAACAAATCGGTGCCAACCGTCTCGAAGCCGCCCGCGCCGGTGAGTTTGAACGTCGGGTAAAACGACGCCTGCGCGACGCCGATCTCGGCGTTTGCCGAGCGGAGGCTTTGCTCCGCCGCGCGGATGTCGGGCCGGCGCTGGAGAAGCTGCGATGGCAGGCCGGCGGGCACGTTTGGCGGCGCGGGCAGTGATTTGTCGGACGCGACGCGGAATCCGGACGGCGCGCGTCCGCACAACACGGCGAGCGCGTGCTCGGCGGCGCCGCGCTGGCGCGTGAGCGCGGCGAGGTCGTTACGCGCCAGCTCGAGTTCCGTGCGCGAGCGGGCGACGTCCATTTCATTCGAGAGGCCGCCTTTGAATCGCGAGTCCTGCAGGTCGAGCGCCTCCTGCCTCAGCTTGATCGTGTCTATGACGATCTGCTCCTGCGAGTCGAACGAGCGCAGGAGGAAAAAATTTCGCGCCACCTCGGCGGCGATGCTGAAGCGCTGAGCGGAGAGCGTATCCATCGCGGCCTGCTCGGTGGCCTTTGCGGACTCGACGGACCGGCGCACGCGCCCCCAAACGTCGGCTTCAAAGCTCAGATCAAACGCGGTGTGGTAGCTGTCACGAACCGGGTCGGGCGTGGGAATGCCGGCGGGAAGATTCGCTCCGAACGAGGACTCGGAGACGTGCTCCTCCTTCATCGCGTGCGTGAGGCTGAGCTGCGGGAACCACTCGGAGCGCTTCACGCCGATGAGCGCGCGCGCCGTTTCCACCTTCGCCTGCGCGCCGCGGAGATCCTGGTTGTTTTCGAGCGCCTGCGTCACGAGCTTCGTGAGCTGTGCGGAGTGGAAGAGTGTCCACCACTCGCCCGGTGCGGGAATGTCTGCGGTGGAGGCGGCCTCCTTGTACTTCCGCGGCATGTGGATGTCCGGCAGCTTGAAGTCGGGGCCGACGGTGCAGGCGGAGAGCAGGAGGAAATGACAAATGACGATTGTCGAATGACGAACGAATGAGGCTGGCTGAAGACTCGGTGGCATGGCGGTTTCAATGGTCGTCATTCGTCATTCTGCATTCGTCATTTTCCAGCGATGAACACATCCACCTGCTGGCCCACATAAAGAGGCGTGTTCGCGGGCTTCTGCAAACGATAGATCACCTGCAGCACGCGGGTGTCCACGCGCTCGGTGCTGGCGCCAGTGAGAGACACCTTCGGGATCACGAATGGCTCGATGCGCACGAAGATCAGCGGGTAGGGCGTCTTCGAGTCGCCCTTGAGAAAGGCGGTGGCGGCCTGCCCTTCGCGAACAGCGAGAGCGTTCTGTTCATCGACATCGACTCGCACCTGGAACGTGTCCACATCACCCAGGATCAATGGCGCGAGCTTGTTCTGGATCGACGCGTATTCGCCGCCGCGAATGTTGACCTGCAAGATGGTGCCTTCCTTCGGTGCGCGCACGGTGAGGCGCTCGATGAGCAGCTCGGTCTGCTTCACGTCGGCCTTCGCGGCTTCGAGTTGGGCTTCGGCGGCACTGACTTCGGCTTTGGCGACAGCCACGTCGTTGGTGCGGTTTTTCAAATCATCCTGGCTGATCGCGCGCTGGTCGGTGACGGATTTCAAGCGGTCGAGCATGTCCTGCATTTTCGAAAGCTGCGCGCGGCTCACGTCGAGCTTTGCCTGGCTCACTGTGATCGCGGCCTGCTGTTTCAAAAGAGACGCGCGCAGCTCGCGATCGTCGAGGATGAGCAGCGGGGCGTCTTTCTTCACTTTGTCCCACACTTTGACTTTCACGTCGGTGACGAGTCCGGGCGCTGGCACGCCGATGGACACATTCTCGCTCAGCGCTTCGAGAATGCCGGTGGCCGCGACGCCGCCCTCGTAGGGCTTCACAGGTGGCGGCACGGGCGGCGGCGGAATTTGCGCACTGTCCTGCCCGTGGATTTGCTGCATGATGAGCACCATTGCGATCACGCCTGCAATGGCGAGAACGAAAGTGATGTAGCGGATGACGAGGTGGATGAATCTCATGCGTGGGCGATGTGGGTGAGATGCTCTGGCAGCGGTTTCGAGCCGTCGACATCGTGAACGTCGAAGACAGCGCCGTCATCCATCGATGCGATGCGATTGGCGTGCTGGAAGATGCGGTTGTCGTGCGTGACGATGATCACGGCGCGCTCGGGGCTTTTGGCGACGTGCTCGAAAAGCTCCATCACCACGCGCCCGTTCTTCGCATCGAGCGCGGCGGTCGGCTCGTCGCAGATTACGAGACGCGGCTCATGCACGAGCGCGCGCGCGATGGCCACGCGCTGCTGCTGGCCGCCGGAGAGTTGAGCCGGACGTTTTTTCATGTGATCGCCAAGCCCGACGCGCTCCAGCATGGCACGCGCTTTTTTCTCGGCTTGACGCGTCGAACCGCCCTGGATCAGCAGTGGCACGCTTGCGTTCTCGATGCACGTCAGCGTGGGAATCAGATGAAACTGCTGGAAGATGAAGCCGATGTTTTGCGCGCGAAACCGGGTGAGCGCCGACTTGCGCATCTTGCGCAGGTCATTGTCGAACACGACCAGTTCGCCCGCGTCCGCCGCCAGCGTGCCGGCGATGATGCTGATGAGCGTCGTTTTTCCGCAGCCAGACGGCCCGACAAGCATCGTGATGTCACCACAGCGCACGTCGAGGTCGATGCCCTTGAGCACGAGCAGCTTCGAGTCGCCATCGCCAAAGCTCCGCGTCACGCCGCGAAGGCGTGCGGCGATGGCGGGGGTGGACGATGGAGGAGCGTCGGGCACGAGGTTGAAAACTAGCCGCGAAACACCATCGCCGGCTCCAGCCGCGCGACGCGCCAGATGCCGATGAACGCGGAGATGGTGCAGATCAGCAGGATCACGCCGAGAACGGCGGGCGGCACGATCTCCGGCATGTAAAAGGGCGGCTGCTCCTTCGCGAGCGCGACGCGGGCGAACATCGACGTGAAGAACAGACCGATGCCATAGCCGATGAAGCCAACCGTGAATGCCTGCGTGACGAGCATCGCGCACAGCGTGAAGTTTGAAGCGCCCATCGCCTTCAGCGCACCGAGGTGCTTCATGTGATCGAGCACGAAGCTGTAAAACGTCTGGCACGAGATGGCCATGCCGACCACGAAGCCGACCACGACCGTGATGCCGAATGAAATCGGGATGCCCGTGTTCCGCACATACCACCATATGGTGCTCGTGTTGAAATCCTTGTCCGAGTCGTTGAAGCCGTGATTCAGAAACGCCTTCAAGCCCGTGATGCGTTCGATGTCGGCGACGACCTGCTCATCGGTGAAACCGGGCTCTGGGGCGGCGATCACAGCGGAGAGCATTTTTCTTTGCGGCGGCGTGTATTGCAGCGCGCGCTCGTAAGTCGTCCACACATACGGACCGCCGGTGAAGGACATCATCGCATCGGCGATGCCGACGACACGCGCCTCCTGGTCGTTCAGTTCAAAAACGTCGTTCACCTTCACCTCGCCACCCTTCACGTTCGCCAGACGCTTCACGCCGAGATCGTCAATCACCACCGCGTGCGGCAGCCGCAGATCGGCGAGCCGGCCCGCGAGTAAATTCGACGGCGCGCCCGCGAGCGTGGTGGCGTCGATGCCGATGAGCTGGATCATCTTGAAGCTGCCGTTCGAGAGCTTCACGCGCTGGATGCCCGAGTAGATCGGCGAGGCCCACGCCACACTCGGCACCGAGCGCACGCGCGCCACGTCGGTGTCGAGCAACGGGTTCGTCTCGTTCACCTGCTCGACCTTCTTCTCGACCACCCAGATCGGCGCGGGTACGTTTTTCAATGTAGCCGTCGTCCAGCTCATCAGTCCGCAAAACACGGCTGCCTGCTGCGCCATGAGAAACGTGGCAAACACCAGCCCCGCCACCAGCATGAGATACTTGCCGGTGTCACCGAAGAGCATTTTGAGAGCGAGGCGGAGCATGGACGGGATGCGGGATACGAGGTGCAGCTTGGCGGGATGGTTGAATGGTGGTGGAATGACCATGATGCCCATGAATGGCGGAGCGGCATCTTGAAATACGCTTCGACGGGATCGTCGGACAGCGGCGCTGTGTGGTTGCCTGCGGAGGCCAGCCGGCTACGATGCACTCCGTCAAAATGGCTTTTACCTGTCCATCTTGCCAGAATCCTGCGGCCGAGGGCCGGGATGTGTGCATCGCGTGCGGCTTCTCGCTCGCGGAGCTGGACCGGCGTCTGGGCATTCCGCCGCAATTGTCCGCGCCGGTGGCGGACCGCTTCATGCACCTGCCCGCGTCCGACGTGCGACGCATCGCGGCGCTGACTGCAGCCATCGAGAAAAGGTTCCCGCAGGTGCATCTGGCAGCGGTGATCGACCATGTGCCGGAAGATGTTGCGATGGCTGTCTATACCTTTTGGGTTTTCAACCGCTCGGGCATCTCCAGCCCCGTTGAGCGCGGAGCGGACAATCACCTCGTGCTGCTCCTCATCGATGCGACCGAAGGCGGCGCATCGAAGGGCGCGGCGTGCATGATCGGTTACGGGCTCGAGCCGTTCGTAAAATGGCATCAGTTGGAGGCTTGCCTGGGCGTGATGAAGGCCGAACTCGCCGGCCGGCGACTCGCCAGCGCGATCATCGCCTTCTTCAACGACGTTCAAGCCGTCCTGCAAGAGAGCTGCGTGCGCGCGAACCGTGATGAACTGCTCAAGGACACTCAAGCAGCCGCACCCTCGGAGCTGGTGCCCAATGACACCACTTCCGGCGACTGATGCCCCGGCCACTCGCCGACGTCTCCCTCATGGCCTCGGTGCCACCACCAAGCGGACAAATTTCCGCTGCACGGGAGCGGGCGGAGGACTGCCCGGGAAGATGATGATCACCGGATCGGACTGAAAAACCGTGACGTGCTCGGTCGCGCCGCCGGCATTGGGCGATGTGGATTCATTGCCGTTCAAAAGGAGTTCCCACGTTTGGAGGTCGGTGCTCTCCTCGATCAGATAAGTGAAATCGAGCGATGCGACCTGCCGGTCGTACTCGATCTGCGTGCCCATCGCGGCAAAGGGGCCGAAGCCGGTGCGACGCGAAATCAAAAGCGTCGCTGGATCGGACACGAGCGGATTCAGCCCGCGCGCGAATTCCATCAGGTTCGGGATGCCGTCGTGATCGGGATCGCCATTCGGTCCGGCATCGGTGGCAGTCAACCCGGGGCCGCGCAGGCCCTTGGCGAGCTGCCAGGCATCAGGCAGTCCGTCTCCATCCGCGTCGGCAGCGCGTGTGATGGTGATCGTGCGCGTGCTTTGATTGCCGACGGAGTCCACGGCGACGATGGAGACGGGGAGGTCGCCGGCCGGGGGCATCGTGACATTGGCCGACCACGCGCCAAACCCACCGATGGTCGCCGCCTGACCGTTCACATCGAGGGAGACGACGCCGCAGCTGTCGCTATCGTAGCCGCCGATGGTGACGGCATTCCGCGAAGTGAAAAGCGGGCCGCCTGCGCCGTCGGCAAGTCCGGAAACGGTGACCACAGGACCCGTGGCGTCTTGCACGGAATAGATCGCGTCGCTCCATGCGCTCTCCACCGCTGTGTCATCAGCGCGGCGTGCTTTCACACGGAAGTAGCAGGTCCCCTCGCTCAATCCTGTGAACGCAAACGACGTGCCGGGGATCCAGCCGCTCGACGAGACGTTCCATGAGAAATCAAACGCGGTCGATGCCTCGACGTAGTAGCTGCCTGCATTCGCCACGGCACCCCAGGAAACGGTGTTGCTCGTGCCCTGCGTGAAAGTCGGCTCCGCATTCATCACCGGCGCTGCGGGCGGGAAGTAGCCGAGATCGATCACATCGCTCTGCCCCAGCGCAGCGCCGCTCGATGCTCGGAGCACGACATGCTGCGGCGCGGAGCCAGTGAGCGTGACGTCGCCGGTCCACACGCCGTTCACGAACGCAGTCGTCGTCGTTGGATTGACCGCGAGCACCGAGCCAAAGCCGAGCCTCATGTTTGGCCGGAAGTCCAGATTCGCGGGCACGGCATTGCCGGACCAAGTCGTCGGCAAGCCGAACGACGGATCGTTCGTGCCATACCAATAGGCGAAGAAGCCCGACACGCCCGTGCCTTGGCAGAACACCGCGCCGCCCGGCGCGTCGTTCACGAAGCTGACATCGACATACAAATTGGAACTGCCGTTGTAGTCGAAGGGTACTTGAAACGGAATCGTCACCCAGCCCGCGCCCGATGGCATCCACGCGCCTTGCCGCACGACGGTCCAGCCATCGCCGTCCCACGAACCGGGCGCGAAGAACTGCGACGTGTGCTTCAAGCGGATGGTCAGCTCGTCATACGGCCGCGTCGGCGCGCCGAGAAGTTCGAGCGAGAGACTGTAGATGCGGCCCGCTCCGGCGAGCGACGAGGCGCGGATGAGCATCTGGCTTCTCATGCGCTTGGTCGCCTGACTGAGCACCGGGCTTTCATAATACAGCCCCGTGCCGATTTGATCCGTGCGTGTCTGCGCGAGCGCGAGGAGATCGGCGGTGCCGTTGAAACTGGTGGCCGTGTTGCCGAACGCATCCGTCGCCCTCAGCGAGAGCGTGCGCGCCACGCCAGGCTGCATCGGCGTCGCGACCGGCGAAAACTCGAACGCGCTGAGCGCCGCGGCCTGCACGGTGAAGGGCGCGCTCGAGGCCGTGATGTCTCCCGCCGTCGCGATGAGCACGGTGGCACCCGCCTTGAGCAGCGAGAAATTCGTCGCGCCCGTCACGCCGATGGACGCGAGCGACGAGGGCAACACCGCGCTCGGCTGGCCATTGGTCGTCGCGGTGACGGCGATCGGGCCGGCGAGCGCGACAGGATCGCCATCAATGGTAAGCGCGCGCAGCTCGACGGGCAGCGTCGCTCGCGCCGTGACGGGACTCGCAATGGCCGGCCATGAAATCGAGGCAGGATCATTATCCTTCACCGTGGCCTGCAGCGTCGCCGAGGTCATGGCGGCGGCGCTCGCGGTGATCGTCACGTTTTGCGCGCCATCTCTCGCCGTGTCATCCACGGCCACCAAGGTGCAGCTCGCATAGCTCTCCGACTGACCGGCGGGGATCGAGAGCATGGCGCCGGTCACGTTGACCTCGCCGGAGTTGGTCGTCTGAATCGTCACCGTGAGGTCCGAGCGCACCGGTGCCGACGAATAGACCTTGAAGCTGGCACCGCCGGGATCGCCTTCCGTCAGCGTGAGCGGCGCGGCGAGAATGAGAAGATTGTGCACTTCATTGTCGGTGAGCGAAACCTGCGCCGTGCTGCCGGTCCATCCCGGCGAGCCGTGGACAGTGACCGTGGCGGGTGCCGAGCTGTCCTCGATGAACGGATTCTCCGGATATGACACCGTGAAGTTCGCCGTGGTCTGCCCGGGCTGGACCGTGACGGTGAAAGGGATGGCGATGCGCGGATCGATCGTGCTCAGGCTGATCGCGAGCGCGAAGCCGACGGGCGCGGTGCTCAACGTCAGCGTCCCCTGCCCGCTCGCACCCTCTGCAAGCGATGCCGGCAGCGAGATCGTAATGGTCTCGTCGGCACACGCGGCCGCGGTGCCAAGCACAAGGCAAACCATCAGATGGAGAACCCGATGAAACATAATCGCTCGGTTTGTATCAGAAAGTGTGAGTCCGGGCAACGATGAATTGCTCGGACGAATGTTTGCGCGCCCGATTGCCGATGCCGCCAGACAACGGTGCTTTGCGGATCGCAAACACGGGCCGCGGTGAACCATGCGCTCGCATCAAAGGGTGCTCTCAATCGCGGCGAGCCGTATCTCTCCCCATCCCGCGTTTTGAAGCCGTGAACGAGCAGGACCCATGCGCGTTGACCGATTGTCCCGCGCTTTCCGGGCTTGCAGAGGATCAGGCTGATCTCACCCGCAAGCCCCAGGGCTGCATTTGCTGCGCGAATCTGCACTGAGCTTTGTTTTTTCGCTCCGTTGGGGCAGGGCTGCTCGCGGAAAGACGCCGCACCGGGTTCACTCGATTGATCCTGCCATTCTGGTTCCTGGCATTACGACAAGCACCACTCAGTGATTCAAAATCCGGCCTTCAACTTCGCCTGCTGAAGGAAATCCTTCATCGCCGGCTCCAGCATCCCGCCATGATCACCTGGAACGTTCTTGATCGTGAGCGGTGCGCGGGTTTTCGAAGCGCGGACTCTGGCCAGATTCGCCCCTTGCACCACCAGCGCGTCGTCGCTGCCGACATAGGCGATGTGCGGCAGCACGATGAAGCCGGCATTTGGCGCGGGTGCGCGCAGGTTGCACTCGAGCGGATCGTTTGCGTCGAAAGGCAGCCTCGCATCTCCCGACCGGAAGATGGTGGCGTCATACATGCCACCGGCGCTGCCGGTGAGCAGGACGGCGTTCTTGTCGTTGAAGCTGACCATCACGGAGAGCACGCCGCCCGCGCTATGGCCGAAGGTGAACACACGCGCGGGATCCACCTCGGGCTGTTGCTTGATCCAGCGGATGGCGGCTTCGGCGTCGTCCAGCTCACCGTAGTGGTGCTCGTGAATACCCGGGTTGCCGTTCTCGCCGCGAAGCATCGGTGTCATCACGGCGAAACCCGCGTCGAGGAAATCGCGCACGTCGTCGAAATCATCCTCGCCGAAGGCATAGCCGCCGTGAAAATAGACGAGCGCCGGCTGGCGTCCCGTGAGCTTGGGCTTCGCATACCACGCCTTCAGGCTCAAATCGCCGGAAGGATACTTCACCTCCACCACGCCCTCGGGCGGTTCATCATTTTCAGCGGTCTGGGGCGAGGGACCCTTGCGGATGAGGTGCGTCACATGCGTCCTGCGTTGATCCCACACGATGGTCGACTCGGCTTGCGCGACACGCTTCAGAAAGGCGGACATGAAGGAAAGGCCCAGCGCCAGAAACAACACCACCAGCACGCCTCCCCATACCACGCCGGGCACATCGAGCCGTCGAGTGTGGCGAAAGCCTGGCGGCAGCACCTGAAGCGCCAGCCAGATCAATGGAGCGAGCGGCACAAGGACAAAGGTGAAGATGCCCACCAGCGTAGCGGACCAGCCGATGTTCCGCGCGCGCAGCACACACAAGCCGCTGAAGGCCAGCCACATCACGCCGCTGATGAGGACATTTAGCGCACTGAACTGCCGCACGACGGCGGTCGCGTCGGTCTGCTTGGAAAGGGCGACGGCCACCATGCCGCCGAGCAGCATGAAGGTGATCAAGACCGACAGCAGCAGCCAGCCGGCGCTGAGCGCGAAAAACGCAATGCGGCCGATGCCCGGCATGTGCGCCGGCATAGACCGCGGCAACGACGGCGGCGGGTCGAACACCGGACGGGGCACAACTGCCGGAGGTGACGCGCGGCGGGCAGCGGGAGCGGCGGAGCGCGGCGGCGTGGACGGCGGCTGCTTCGAGGGGGCCGGCGACTGCGTCCAGGATACCATCATCGGCTTTGGCTTCGCCTTCACCGGCGCGGCCTCACGCCGGGAAGCGGCCGGCGGGGCTTCGTCATCTGCCAGAATGGTCCGCAACGGAAACCACCCGTCACCGCCATCGGCGGCCATCAATGTTTCGTCGCCGATAACCTGCCGGGCATACAGGTCCGGAATGTCCGCCTCGGTGATCGGCCCGACGGGCCGGTTGCTGGAGTCGAGGTAGTAGAGGTTCATCGGCTTTTGCGGCTGCCATCGGATTAACCAAATGATTTGTCTCAAATCAAGCCCGCGCCCTGAGGGTCGCGGCAGTTTGCTGTGTTGTCGCGGAGTCGTTCGTGTGAGAAGACGCGTGATCCCGCGAAGGCCGTCTGTTGCGCCAAGTTCATCCGCTGCGCCGGTTGCACCCGTCCTGTGATTCCGTGTCGTCCGTCGATTTTGTCACTTCACCCCCGCACTCCCGCTCAACAACCACCGCTCAAGGAAGTCCATGCGCTTTTGAAAACCGAACGGCGTCTCGGCCGCGCCGTGACCAGTCCCGGGCACGATGACCAGTTCGTAGTCCCTCTTGGCTTTCGTCAGCGCCGCGGCGAGCTGCATCGTGCTCGCGGGATCGACGTTCGTGTCCATCTCCCCGACGATGAGCATGAGCCTGCCCGTGAGCTTCTGCGCGTGGGTCACGTTGGAGTTGTCGGCATACTCGGGACCGACGGGCCAGCCCATCCAGGCTTCGTTCCACCAGATTTTGTCCATTCGATTGTCGTGACATCCGCAGTCGGCCACGCCGACTTTGTAGAAGTCGCCGTGATGCAGCAAGGCAGCGCCGACATTCTGCCCGCCCGCGCTGCCGCCGTAGATGCCGACGCGCGAGAGGTCCATCCACGGGCGCGTCTTGGCCGCCGCCTTGATCCACGCGATGCGATCAGGCAGGCCGGCATCCTTGAGGTTCTTCCAGCACACGTCGTGGAAGGCCCGATTGCGCCAGTTCGTGCCCATGCCGTCGATCTGCACGACGATGAAGCCCAGCTCGGCCATCTGATGCTGCCGCTGTTGCAGCCCCCACGACTTCGGCACAAACGCGCCGTGCGGCCCGGCGTAAATTTCCTCGACCACTGGATATTGCTTCGCCGCGTCGAAGTTCGAGGGCTTGTAGATCACGCCGAAGATGTCCGTCTTACCGTCTCGTCCTTTGGCAGAGAATCGCTCCGGAACCGTCCAGCCCGTGGCGAGGAGATCTGATTCAACCGCTTTCTCCAGCCGTGCGACCAGCTTTCCGTCATCGCTGCGGCGCAAATCGTGCACGGGCGGCGCGTCAACCCGCGACCATTGGTCGATGAAGAAGCGCTGATCCGGCGAGAACTCGATCCCGTGCGTGCCGTCGCCATCAGTGAGCACCGCAAAGCCGCTGCCGTCGAAGTTCACCCGGCAGAAATGCTCTTGATACGGATCCTGCCCGGCCACCACGCCACCGGCAAGGAACCAAATCTGCCGCGCCGCTTCATCGACACGCTCCACCTTCCGCACGAGCCATCCGCCTTTCGTGATCTGGTTCTTTACCGCGCCCTTCGCCGTATCGTATAGCCAAAGATGATTCCAGCCATCGCGCTCGCTCATCCAGAGCACCTCGCCGGTCTTGTCGAGCCAGCGGAGGAAAGTCTTTTGCGAGTAGTCGATGAACGACCTGCCCGTCTCTTCGATCACGACACGCACCGCCCCCGTGCCGGCATCAACGGCAATCAAACGCATGAGCTGATGGCCGCGCTGGTTGTAGAGGAAGTACACCTGCGAGCTGTCGGGCGACCAATGCACTCCGTCGAGGCTCCATGGATTCGGAAACAAATCCTCGGCAATAGGAATCGCCTTTCGCGTGGCGAGATCGACAAGGCGGGGATGCGGATGTGCGATGCGGTCGCCAGGCTTGAGATATTGATGCCGGTGCAGCTTGGGCTGCGTCTGATCCTTCGGCGTCGATTCAATGAAGTACACGAGATGCTCCTGCTCCGGCTCGATCTGCATCACGAGCAGCCGCTTGTTGTCCGGCGAGACATGGAATGGTGCGCGGTATTCCCTTCCGACCGTGCCGTCCCTGGTGAGCGCTGTCTCCACGCCGCCGGCATCGCGAGTGAAGACGTTGTGATCACGGATGAAGAACTTCGGCTTCACGGCTTCGTCCGGCTTTTCATCGCGGTGGTCAGGCTTCGGCGGCAGCAACGACTCCTCGATCACGATTTGCGCCGGCGAGTTCGCCCCGTAAAACCAGCCGAGTTCCCTTCCCGTCGATTCGACGAACCACCACGCGTGACCCACAAACGTGTGCATCGACCGCGATTCCCCAGGCTGCACGAAGCCGAAGCTCTTTTTGGCGCCGCCGCTGTCGATCCAGTTCATCTCGACACGCTTCGCCAGGCGGTTCTCGATTACGAAGCTCGTGTCATCGCCGTTCTTCGAGCGATGCGGCCCGCCCCAGGTGAGATGCACCGCGGTCGGCGGAGCCGTCGTCGCGACGGTGCGGGCGCCGGATTCAAGATCGATGTGCACCGATTCAAAATTCCCCTGCCCCGTGCGCACGCGATAGCTGAGTGATTTCCCGTCCCTGCTCCACTCGGCGCTGATCTGTGCGCGGGAAACCTTGTCGCGAATCAACTCCGGCAGTTTCATCGCACGGTCCCGGTTTTCTCCGGAAGAAGCGATGCCGGACAGGAAAACGAGGGCGGTGATGCAGGCGCTGGAGCGTTTCATGCGCGGCGAGTGTAGCGCCCCGGCGGAGAAAATCGTCAGCGATTTGTTTTGCCCCGCGACCCGTCCCGCCTGTATCATCGCGCCCAGCATGAAATCCACTGCCTCCCGTTCCCTCGTCGTCGCCCTCTGCCTTGCCGCGGGCATTTCCCTCGCTGAAACCAAGTCCGCCGCACCGGCAGCCGATGCCCTTTGGCAGAAGGTCGAGGAGGTGATGAACGGGATGAAGAATCCCAAGGAACGCCCGAAATCCCGTGAGGAAGCTATGGCGATGTTCAAGAAGGGACTGGAGGACTTCGACGCCGCAGTGGCAAAGCTCGAAGCGAAGAATCCAAAGGACGTACGCTTGTGGAAGGCCCGCTTGTTCGCCGCCACCACGGCAGGTGTGCGTGAAAAGGTGGGGCTGCCGGCAAAGGGGGAATTGATGAAAGGACTGAAGGAGATCGTGGCCTCGGCTGAAGCCGACAAGGACACGAAGGGCGAGGCGAGCGCCATCCTCGTGCTGGAGTCAGAACGCGAAATCGAAGAAGGGACTCTGAAAGGAGCGGACTGGACGAAGCAGGCCGAGGCGCATCTGAAGGCCTATCCCGACTCGCGCCTCAACCAGGCCATCCAGCGGCAGATGGATACGCAGAAGCAGATGGCCGACCTCAAGGCAAAGCCGGTCGATCTCAAGTTCACCGCCGTCGATGGCAGGGAGATCGATCTCGCGAAGCTGCGCGGCAAGGTGGTGCTCATCGACTTCTGGGCGACGTGGTGCGGCCCGTGCGTGGGCGAGATTCCGAACGTGGTGGCCGCCTACGAGAAGCTGCACGGCAAGGGCTTTGAGATCGTGGGCATCTCCCTCGACCAGGACAAGGAGAAGCTGGAGAGCTTCGTGAAGGAGAAAGGCATGAAGTGGGCGCAGTACTTCGATGGCAAAGGCTGGCAGAACGAAATCTCAAGCCGCTTCGGCATCCAGTCCATCCCGGCCATGTGGCTGGTGAACAAGAAGGGCATGCTGGTCAGCAACGACGTGCGTGGCCGCCTCGAAGAGATGGTGGAGAAGGCGCTGAAGGAGTGATCGCCCCGTGCAGTGCCGCACGCCGCCAAAGTTCGGCATGGACTCCGACGAAAAGCGCGTGATCCGGGCCGTGTCGCTCGTGGGACTGGCGGACGTGGCGGTCGCAGCGGGCCTGTGCGCGACGTGGTTCGGCCTGGCGGGTGGGCTGGTCTGGTTTCTCGATCTGTTCTCGCACTTTCGGTTTCAGCTCCTCGCCTTCAGCATCGTGGGATTGGCGTGGTTTCTGTGGCGCGGTCTGCGGACCAGCGCCGCGTTCGCCCTGATAACCATGGTGGTGAATGCCGCGCTGCTCTCGGGAGTCTTCAGCGCCCATGCGCGGACGCCGGCCTCCGTTTCCCCCGGCTTTCAGCTTCGCGTGCTCAGCATCAATGTGCACACGTCCAACCGCGCTCACGGCAAAGTCATCGACTTCATTCGCCAGGAGGATGCGGATGCGGTCTTGCTCCTTGAGATCGACAGGAAATGGGAGGAGGCGCTGAGTCCCTTGAAGGACAGCTATCCCTTTTCAATCGTCGAGCCGCGGAGCGACAATTTTGGAATCGCCTTCTTTTCAAAGTCTGCGGCGCACACTGAAGTGTTGATGTTTGCCAATCCCGCCGACGAATTCAGCATCGGAGTCCCCGTGCTCGTCGCCTTGATGCCGCATCAAGGCAGAACCGTGCGCCTCGTCGGCGCGCATCCGCTGCCTCCGATTGGCGGACGAAACAGCCGTTGGCGTGATGACGAGTTGTCGAAGCTGGCGACGATCGCGCGGCGGAGCGCGGAACCCGTCCTGCTCTTGGGCGATCTGAACGCGACGCCATGGTCCGCGGGAATGCGGGCGCTCACGGGCGGGAGCGGATTACTGTTGCCGTCGGCGAGGTTCACCTGGCAGCCATCATGGATGGCGGATACGCCGCTCGCCATTCCCATCGATCACGCCCTCGCAACCGCGCCGCTGGTGGTGCTCCGGCGTGAGATTGGTCCGGATGTGGGTTCCGACCACCGGCCCATCATTGCCGAGGTCGGCTGGGCGGCGGAAGTGCGGTAGCAGCGCGGGTGCTCGGGAGGCGTACGTCGGGTGGGAGTGGTCTGCGCCAATACGCAGGCACCATGCTCTCCAATCCACCCGCAGACCTTCCCGTCCCGTTGCGCGCGCGAACGAGCATTACGTGCAAGCTTGCGGACATCGGGCGCACAGGGTGCCCGGTTGTCCGGCGGGAGTGTGCCTGGATGATTTCGAAGATCTGCCGCCGCCGGACAAACCGGTCCTACGGCTCAGCACGCCGGCTCGAGCTGCACCTTGTGCTCGAGCGCGGCCTTGATGAACCCGTCAAAGAGCGGATGCGGCTTGTTCGGCTTGGAGAGGAACTCAGGGTGGAACTGGCACGCGAGGAAGTAGGGATGGTCCTTCAGCTCGACGAGTTCGGCAAGATTGCCGTCGGGTGAGGTCCCGGAGATCAACATGCCGTTCCCTTCGACCACGTCCTTGTAGTCGGAATTGAACTCGTAGCGGTGGCGGTGGCGCTCGACGATGCGCTCCTTGCCATAGACGTCGCGCGCCTTCGTGCCGGCGACGAGGTCGGTGTCCCAGGTGCCTAGGCGCATGGTGCCGCCCTTGCTGGTCACGCGCTTCTGCTCTTCGAGCAGGCTGATCACGGGATGCGGCGTGGCTTTTTCAAACTCGGTGCTGTTGGCTCCGCCAAGGCCGCAGACGTTCCTGGCGAATTCGATGACGGCGATCTGCATGCCGAGGCAGATGCCGAAATACGGAATCTTGTTTTCGCGGGCGTAACGCGCGGACGTGATCTTGCCCTCGGTTCCGCGGTCACCGAAGCCCCCGGGGATGAGGATGCCTTGCAGGCCGTTGAGATAAAGATCGGGCCCGGCCTTCTCGATGGCCTCGGCATCGACCTTGATGACTTCGACCTTCGCATCATTCGACGCACCGGCGTGGGTGAGCGCCTCGTAGATGCTCTTGTAGGCGTCCTGCAGCTCGATGTACTTTCCGACGACGCCGATGCGCACATGATGCGTGGGATTGATCACGCGCTGTACGAATCTGCGCCAGCTCGCGAGGTCGGGCTGCGGCGCGTTGTCGAGGTGCAGAAGTTTGCACACGAGGTCGTCGAGCCGCTCTTCGTGGAGCTTGAGAGGCACTTCATAGACGCTGTGCTTCACGTCGCGCCCTTCGATGACGGCTTCGATGGGCACATTGCAGAAGAGCGAGATTTTCTCACGCACATCCGGCTCCAGAGGCATCTCGGTGCGGCAGAAGATGATGTGCGGGCTGATGCCGATCTCGCGCAGCTTCGAGACGCTCTGCTGCGTGGGCTTGGTCTTGAGTTCGCCCGCGGCCTTGATAAAGGGCACGAGCGTGGCGTGGATGTACACGACATTGCCCGGCCCGGCCTCGTGGCCGAACTGGCGGATGGCCTCGAGAAAGGGCAGGCCCTCGATGTCGCCGACAGTGCCGCCGATCTCGGTGATGATGATGTCGCCGCCCATCTTCGCGGCCACGTCATGGATGCGCTGTTTGATCTCGTTGGTGACGTGCGGGATGACCTGCACCGTGTTGCCGAGGTACTTGCCCTGACGCTCCTTCGTCAGCACGCTCATGTACACCTGGCCGCTGGTGAGGTTGTTGAGCTTCGAGAGATTCGTGCTCGTGAAGCGCTCGTAGTGGCCGAGGTCGAGGTCCGTCTCCGCGCCGTCGTCCAGCACATAGACCTCGCCATGCTGGAAAGGACTCATCGTGCCGGGGTCGATGTTCAAATACGGATCGAATTTCTGGAGGATGACCTTCAGCCCCCGGCGCTCCAGCAGCGTGCCAAGCGAAGCCGCGGCGAGGCCTTTGCCGAGTGAACTGACAACGCCGCCGGTGACAAAGATGTATTTCATGTGCGCAGGAGGTGGTGAGTTGAGAGTGACGGATTGTGTGCGATGCGCGGTGCGGGAAATTTCAAGGTTCGATCAGTCTGGCTTCGACTTCGCGCGCCTGTTCGGGTGTGTCAACGCCGGGAGAAACCTCCTGGGTGAGCACGACGCGGATGCGCGCGCCGTTCTCCAGGGCCCGGAGCTGTTCGAGCGACTCGGCTTTCTCCAGCAGCGACGGCGGCCATGCGACGAATTGAAACAGAAACTCGCGTTGAAAACCGTAGATGCCGAGGTGGCGGTAGAATCGTGCGCCGGAGCCGGTGTTTCGCACGAAGGGCAGTGGCGAGCGCGAGAAGTAGAGCGAGTCACCGGCATGGTCGAAGACGACCTTCACGACATTGGGATCGGCCACCATGGCCGCGTCATCAATCTGAGATGCGGCGGTGATCATGCGGATCGAGGCGTCACGGCGCAGCGCGCGCGCCAGCTCGTCGATCAGCCACGGGGAGATCAGCGGCTCGTCACCTTGCACATTGATCACGATGTCATGATCGGGATATGCCTCTGCCGCCTCGGCAATGCGGTCCGTGCCGCTGGGATGATCGGGCGAGGTGTACACGGCCTTGGCACCGAAGGAAGCCGCCGCCTCGACGATGCGCCCATCATCGGTGGCGATGATCACCTCGTCGATCTCCCTGCACTGCTGGCAGCGCTCCCAGACGTGCTGCACGAGCGGCTTCCCAGCGATGAGGTGGAGCGGCTTTCCCGGGAACCGGGTCGATCCCCAGCGGGCAGGTATGGCTACGAGTGAGCGGAACGAGGGAGTGGATGGCAACGGAGTGACGACCGGGTTTTGCGCACTTGGCGCGGAAGCCCGGGAGATGCAAATGGAATCCTCGGACCCCCGTGCCTTCCCTCACCGTCCTGCGCGCGGCATGCGCTCACGGCAGCATCAACCAGCGGTCGGAAACGAACTGGCGTATCTAGACGCAGTGATCCGACTCGGCACGCTCGGGAAAGGCGAGGCGCAGAACGACGCCCCTCATGCTGGTCGATGATCCCAGGACACTGGCCAAGGCGGTGCCCATGGGTGTCTCACGCACGCAATACCCATGGAGCGACACGAGACCGTCTGGCGAGAGCAGGCTGACGGACAGATACCTCTGCCGGTCGGTGAACTCGTAGTTGTAGTAGTCGCTCACGGTGGCGAAGCCGCGGAAGAGCGAAGCGGTGGAAGGACGCTCCTTCTTGAAGTCGGCCCACGCCACTTCGCTGAAGCCGACGTACGAGGTCCAGTCGATCACGAAGCGCCCGTCGCTGCTACGGCGCATTGCAAGTTCGAGCACATCGCCGGGACGGTTGCACGAATAGGTGAAGTGGAGGATTTCAGTGCCGTCGAGCCGGTAGTGGCCGCGGTTGAGGAGCGCGCCGAACACCGGATCACCTCCGCGCTGCACCTCGTAGAACTGCTGCATGAGTACCCGGGTGCGCTCCGGCTGATAGACATAGGCCACTTTTTCCTCCCACTTCGTCGCCTTCGTATATTTCTTCAGCAGCTCATCCGCCTGCTGCACGTCGGGTGCGTTTGGCTCCAGCGGCAGCGGGATGGTCACGGGTTCCTTCGGCACGTCGGTGTCGCTGGCACCGGCACGACCTTCCTTCGCCATGTCGCCGAGCGAGACACGCGGACCCTCGGGCGAGCTGGACGGCGTGGACACATACGGCTGGACTTCCGCGGCGGCATCCGCCTCGGCACGTTTCTTGGCCTCGGCTTCCCGTTTCGCCGCAAGTTGGGTGATGACCTCCCGTCGTCTGCTGTGATCGAAGAACCAAGACCAGCCTATCACCAGTCCGAGCGCCACAGCACCGGCCGTCAGAAACATGAGAATCATCAACGCCCGGTGGGGATAGAGCGATGGCGAATGCATGGATTGGCTGGCTGGCATCAGGACCGCCTATATTGCGGCAGATGAAGCGGGCATCAAGCTTTTGTAGAGGGCCTCGAGCCGGCGAATTTGCGCCGCGCGGTCGAATCCATCCTCGATGCTGCGCCGCGCTCCTCCGGCCAGGCGGTGCCGGAGTTCTTCGTCCCCCAGCACGCGTGCGATGGCCGCAGCCAGTCCGGGCGCATCGTTTTCCGGCACGAGCAGTCCACTCGCACCATCGGTCACCGCCTCGGGGATGCCGCCGTGGCGCGTGGCCACGACGGGCAGGCCTGTGGCCATGGCCTCCAGCATTGCATTGGGCACGCCTTCGCGGTCGCCTTCCTCCGTGGTGCGGCTGGGATGCACAAAGAGATGCGCGGCGGCCATTTCGCGCTTCACGGCGTCTTCATAGATGAAGCCGGTGAAGCGCACTCGCGCACCGATGCCGAGCGAGGCGATCTGCGCTTCGAGTGCAGGCTTCATCGGTCCGTCGCCGATGAGGGTAAGGCTGGCGTTCGGAAAGCGCCTCAGCACGTCGGCGAAGGCGGCGATGGTGAGATCGAGGCCCTTCTTGTCGATAAAGCGGCAGCTTTGCACGATGGTCCATGCGCCGTCCGCCGGAGCCGCGCGTCCCTGAAACGGCCAGTCGTCGAGCGGGATGGCCGTGCGCTGTACGCACACCTTCTCAGGCAGACAACCCAGCCGGACTACATCCGTCGCCAAGCTCTCGGACCGGCACAGGATGCGGGCGGCCAGCGCGAAGACTTCACGCATCCGCGCCGCGTGCCGTGGCTTCGTCGCATCGATGCCGGCATCCGCGCCGTGAAACGACACCACCACGGGGTGCGGCCACGCCTTCATGAGAGGGATGAACTGCGGAGCTACGTGGCCGAAGTAGATGTGCAGCACCTTCGCCTCCACCCGGGTGAGTTCCAAAATCCAGCGCCGCAGCTCCCAGCGGTAGATTTGCCATGGTTCCCCGAGAATCTGCCGGTGGATGAAGCGGCGCAGCCAGCGCGTGCGCGGCTTTGGCAGCACGGTGAGACGCCGGATGTGGAAGGGAAAGTAGAGAGGATTCTCGCGCCTGTGGGTGAAGACCTGCGGCGTCACTTCCTTCAGTCCCGTGATCTGCCTGTACACATGCAACTGCTCCTTCTTCAGGAAGTCCGCGATGTAGCAGGCGACGACAGGGTTTTTCGGCATTGATCGGCTGGAGATGGCTGGCTAGGGTGCGCGCCCGCTCCGGGCGGCTGTTCCGGGGCGGCTATTTTGAAGGCTTCGTCCTCCGTGTCACATGAATTATCCCGAAAAAGCCCGCCGCGTCATCGATCTGGAGATCCATGAACTGACGCGGCTGCGCGAGCGGGTGGGGGCAAGCTTCGGAAGCGCCATCGATCTGCTGCTCGGCTGCCTTGCCGCACGGCGGAAGTTGGTGGTCTGCGGCGTTGGCAAAAGCGGCAACATCGGCCGCAAGCTGGCCGCCACCCTGAACAGTACCGGTGCCACCGCGGTGAACCTGAACGTGGGGGATGCGCTCCACGGCGACCTCGGCGTGATCGACGAGGGCGACCTCGTCATCATGCTCAGCTACAGCGGCGAGACGAACGAGATCATCGACCTGCTGCCCCATCTGAAGCGCCTGAGCGTCTCCATCCTCGCCGTCACGGGAGGCGCGTCTTCCACCCTCGCGCGTCACGCAGATGTGGTGCTCGACGTGGCCGTGAGCCAGGAGGCATGCCCGCTGAATCTGGCGCCTACTTCCAGCACCACCACGATGCTCGTGCTGTGCGACGCCCTGGCGATGGTGCTGCTCGAAGCGCGCGGATTTCAGGCCGATGACTTCGCGCGGCTGCATCCCGGCGGCTCCCTCGGCCGCGCCTTGCTGACGAAAGTGAGCGACGTGATGCGCAGCGGCGACCAGGTGGCGGTCGTCACGCCGCAAACTTCCGTCCGGGAGGCACTCGAGGCGATGACCCGCGCGCGCAGCGGCGCCGCCATCGTGCGCTCCCCGGAAGGCCGCCTCGCAGGCGTCTTCACGCATGGCGATTTCGTGCGCGCATTCCAAAAGGATGCCGCCATCGCGGAGAAGCCGGTGCAGGACTACATGACGCCGCGCCCGGTGACGATCCTCGCCGGCAAGCTGGCCGCCGAAGTCCTCGCCACCCTCGAGCACTCCCGCGTCGATGACATCGTCGTCATTGATGATGACGGCCATCCAGTCGGCATGGTGGACACCCAGGACATCACACGCTTGAAACTCGTGTAGTGGTGCAAGAAAAACCCGGAAGGGTTTCCCCCTCCGGGTTTCCGACACGATTCGTCAATCGCGAAATCCTGCACCCCAAACACCACACCCGGCACCGAAGCGCCGGGCGCGGCGGTTGAGACTACAGGTGCTTGTTGCGCGCACCCGGATTGCCGGGGTGGTAGGCGGGATCATCGTTGCCACCGTTGTGAATGTGGCCGGGGGTGTTCGGATCGACACCGTTGCCGAGGCCTTCGTTGCCCTTCGCAAAGCAGTCTGCTTTGCCGGGGGCCACGATGTTCACGATCACCCACTCCTCGGGGCTGACGTTGCCGCAGTCGTCCGTGGCCTTGGCGATCAGCTTGATGCTGGTGTTAACCTGGGCAGAAGTGATCGTGAACGAATTGCCGGTGAACGTGGTGGTGGCGCTGCCGGCAATGGTGAGGGCCACATGCTTCGTCAGCGTGGCACCGCCGCAGATGTCGCTCGGCGTAACCGTCACGACAAGCGGCAGGTCCTTCGAGCTGAAGCAGTAGGTGCCCGAGTCATTGACCGCATTCCCGCCAACGACCCACGCGAGCGTGGGAGGCGTGGTATCCACGACCGTGAACGTGGCTGAGGTACTCACGCTGCAGTCGTTCACCGTGGCGGTGAAGATCACCGTCACATGTCCTTCGGCGCAGTCACCGTTCGTTTCCTCATAGACGAAGTTGGCCGGATTGTAGTTGTTCGTCCACACGATGGTGCCGCTCGGCGCGGTTGCCACGGCGCCGCCGTGGTTGTTCAGCCACGCGAGGAGCGGACCGTTGTCGCCGAGACCATCACACTCCACCGTCAGGTCCTGAGCGGGGGTGGTAATGGTCGGGCAGCCGCCGGCGGGCGGATTCACCGTGATGGTGACCGTATCGGTGGCGATGTTGCCAGCCAGATCGGTGACCGTGAGGGTGAAGACGTGCGTGCCGACTCCGACATTCACGGTCGGCTGTTCACCGTAGGCCGTAACGCTGTTCTGCCACAGGAAATCGAGCACGTCGCCGGGATCGACATCGTAGGAATCACGACCGTCGAGCGTGATGGGAGCAGTACCCGAAGCCGAGGCTGTGACGGTCTGATCAGGACCTGCGTTCGCCACCGGCGGTGTAGTGAACTCAGCCAGTGCATGAGAGGCTGAGAATGCAGTGAAACCGGTGATCAGAGCGGAACATATCCCGCCACGAATTCCCCGGAACAAGGTTTTTGTCGTTGGTATCATTGTATTGCTGTTTGTGTGTGTTGTTGGATGTGTTGTGTGTTCGTCGTGCGGTTTCCGCAAACAGGCATGCCTCCGGGAACAAGCAGGGACGGCCGCGAAAACCGCCGGTATATTGGGTGATTTATCTAGCCACCCAACTCTTTTTTGATTCGTGTTTCCCGATTCAAAAACACGCCGGATTATCCAATGTTCAAAAATAATCGAACATGTTTTTCACCGAGGCCAGTCCGCATCGCCGCGCTGCTGCAGAATGGCGCTCGAACAACACTCGAAAAACTACTCCGACACGAGGGAAAACAGCGATCCACGGCACGATTCGCGCAGCGTGCTGTCCGTGATCTCGGAGGCCCAGAATCTGGCATCGTCCGGCGCTGTCGGAGCGAGTTCGCGCGCAAATGACGCAAGGGCTGCATCGCGAAGCTGATTCTTAGTCAAATGACCAAGCCAGGCCGCCACCGCCGCAGGATCGCTTCCTGCCCAGATTCGAACCATTTCCTCCATTGCGTTCAGCGGCAGCGGTCCGTCTGCCAATTGCCCGATCCACGCCGCTGCCGCCTCTGGATCGCGCTGAGTCCACCGCTGCACGACGCCGATCACCGCACGCTCCTGCTCGATGCCACCGGTCATTTCCGTGGCGGCGTAGGTGGCGGCCTCGACCGGATGATCAGCCGCCATCGCGACCACCAGCGCGCCCTGCGCGGCGGCAAACGCGGAATCATCGCGATGCCTTGCAAGCCAGTCCATGGCGGCCTGCGGATCGTCCAAAGCCCATTGTCCGACGGCGGCAGAGAGCAGGTCACGACGTTGCTGCGGACCGGTCATCGCCAGTGCGAGCGTGAGGCGGTCGGAAAGCGGGAATTCGGGTGCGAGCGCCGCCACGACCTCATCACGCAGGACACCTCCGGGCAGCCGCTGCAGCCACGAGACGACTTCCGCCGCAGGATGCGAGGGCGAGTCGATCCAGCGCTGGAGCCGGTCCACGAGCAAGGACGCATCCGCCTCAGCGAACAAGGCGCGGCACTCCACCTCCGGTGTCAGAGCGGCGGGTAGGTCGGGCGTCGGGGAATCGCCGCTGCTTCGCTGCCAGATCGGAAGCGCAAGAGCCGCTGCGGAGTCACCACCCGGCTCACCGACTGCCCGCCAGCCGAGCAGTCCCGCGCCCAGTGCCAGCAACACCACCGCCGCCGCCGCGATGCCGCGGGCAGTCCGTGAAGACGAATGGTTGCAAGTTCTCATCCGTGCCAAAGCCGCCGGGCGGTTACGGCGTGAAGACCACGTTGTCGAACACAGTGCCACACAGCGTGGTCGTGCTCCCGCTGCCGACGATGATGCCGCAAACCACACCCGATCCCAAGGCGACACTCTTGCTGGACACCAGTGTCCAGTTCACGCCATCACTGGACTTGTAGCCGTTGATCGTGTTGCCGGAACGCGTGAGCTTCACCCACACGTTCGGCAGCGTGCCGGTGCCACCGGTCACGGTCGTGTCCGCGCTGCTCGCCTTGGTACGATATTGGTAGCGGTACGTTCCATCGGGCGAGATGCCCATGAAGACCGACTTCGCGCCCGTCGCCGTCGTGTCGCGGATCATGATGCCGGCGCGTGCGCTGGTGCCGGTGTTCTGCATCGAAGTGATGCGCGCGCTGATCTCACCATCTCCGCTCATCGTCTGCTGGCACAGCAGACCGGCGTCTCCCGTACCGCCGATCACACCCGCGCCATTGAGCGTGTAGGCGCTGGCAAAATACTCCGCGCGGCCCGTGGCGGTGACGGTGCCGAGCTGCTGCGTGATCCACTGGCTCGGGAACGGCGTGATCTGCACGTTGTCGAACGTCGAGGTGGCGAGGTTCGAGGTGTCGCCCGATGACGTCGCGAGTCCCGCGAGCATGGTGGTCACGCCGCTGAGCGTGAGGCTGCCGGAGTTCGTCCACGTCGTGCCATCGGCTGAGCGGTAGGCCGTGATCACGCCGCCGCTGCGCGTGAGACGCAGCCAGTTGTTCGGCATCGCGTTTGCCGCGGCCACACTCGCCGCCGTGGCGCTGCCGCCGGTCGTCGCGCGCGATGAGAAGGTGAAGTTGCCCGCCTTCACGGACATCCACGCGACCTTCGCTCCAGTGGCCGTGCCGTCACGCAACATCACGCCGGCATTTGCATTCGCCGGGCCGCCTAGCGCGGTGAGCCGGGCGCGGAATTCACCGTCGGCGGTGAGCGGCTGGCTGGCGAACTGGAACGCATCCGCCGTACCATTCACTCCGACGCCAGCACCGGCCTGATTGAACACGCCGCCACCAGTGACGGTGGCGCCGGTGCGGCCGGTGGTACCAATGTCCGCCGTGGACCATGGCGCGCCGAGTGGCGGCGCGGTCACGGTGATCTGCAGCGTCGCCGTGTCAAAAAGACCGCCGGCATCGGTGACGCGCACGCTCCATGAATTCACGCCCACGTCGGTGATCGCGGGAGTGCCGCTGAGAGCACCGTTTCCGGCGACACTGAGCCACGCGGGGCCGCTGGTCTTCGAAAAGGTGAGCGTGTCTCCAGCGTCGGGATCGGTCGCGTCACTTGCCACACTGCTCGAATAAGCGGAGCCGATGGTGCCGTTCGGCTTCGTAAACGAATGCAGCGTCCACACCGGCGGATTGTTCACCGTCTGCACGGTGATGTGCAGCACCGTGTCGATGAAGAGGCCGCCGCTGTCCGTCACTCGGATGGTCCACTGATTCGCACCGACATCGCCCACGCCCGGTGTGCCGGAGAGTGCGCCGGAGGTGGACACGCCGAGCCACGCGGGGCCGCTCTGCTTTGTAAACGTAAGCACGTCGCCTGGATTCGGATCGGTGAAATCACCTGCGAGCGATGACGAGTAAGCAACGCCGCGCGTCGCGTCCGGCTTCGTGATCGAAGCGGGACCCGTTGGCGGCATGTTCGGCAGCGGCACGGTGATCGTGACCATCGCGAGGCCGGAGCGGAGCGGATACACCCAGCCGATGCCACGGTCTTGCGCGGCCACTTGCAAATTGAAGACCGTGCCCTGCACGAGTCCCGCTGCGTTCGCAACGCTGATCGCTCCGCTTAGCGGATCGATGGCGAAGGTGCCCGCCGTGTTGCCGCTCAAGATCGCGTACACTGGCGTTTCAAGTTCAGGGTCAGTCGCGGACACGGAGCCGACGACGGTGCCGTTCGTTGTGTTGGAGGCGACGCTCCACGAGTAGCTGCCGCTCGCGAACGACGGCGTGGCATTCAAATCAAACGCGGTGAGCACCGAGCCGGGTATGATGGTCGGAGTGCTGATGCCCGGGCCCGTCCACGCCACCTGCACATGATCCGTGCCGCCGCCCTGATGGTGCAGCGTCTGCAAATAATAAGTCTGCCCTGCAGTCAGCGCCACCGGCGCGGAGGTCTGCTGCGCGGGCAGGTAGGCGAAGTTGTCGTAGGGCGTGTTGTTCACGTTGTTGATGATGCGCGTGGCACCCGCGCCGCTCGCGTTCGTGGAGAACCACAGCTCGGCATCGTCATTCGATGACATGTAGAAGGTGTAAGTGCCCGACACCGTCGGCGTGAGCAGCGCCTGAATGCGGGAGCCGTAATTGATCGCCGACTGCGACGCGGTGGAGAACGACGCGTATGTCACCGTGCTCGTCGGTTGATACGGATAAGAGGGCAGCGCGAGCAGAGCCGCCACGTTTGCGATGATCGCGGACCAGCGCTGCTGGATGATGCCGGCGGCATTCACTCCCGTGGCGGCGAGCACGTTCACGGTCACCGTTGCGGTGCCGCCGAGCGGCGGCGCGCCATTGTCAGACGCGGCAACCGTCAGCGTGTAAACCGGCGTGGTGCCCGCATTCAGCACGCCCGGTGTCGCGACAAACAGGCGGCCCGTGGATGCATCGATGCCAAAGACACCGCCCGTGTTCCCCGCCGTGATTGCGTAGCTGCCAAAGGTGTCCTGGCGGTTCACGTCACTCGTCGTCACCGTGCCTGCCGTCTGGCCATGCACGGCATCCTCGCGCACGGCGAACGTCGCGGAATGCACCGTCGGCGCATAGTTTTGATACACTGGCGACAAATAGAGGCCGCTCACGATTTGGCGCGAGATGCCAGGTCCCTGCCACGCCACCGAGACGTGATCGCTAGCAATCGCGCCCGCGCCCTTTTTGTGCCGGACTTCGAGCCAATACGGCTGGCCGGCCGTCAGCGCCACCGTCGCACTCTGCTGCGAGGGCGACTCATCCCAGCCATACAGCGCCGTCGAGGTCGCGACGGATGCGACCACGCTCGCGCTGGCCTGCGTGTCGTTCGTGCCGAGCCACAGCTCGCTCGCATCCGACGAAGCGATCCAGAACGTGTAGCTGCCCGTCACCGGCGGCAGCAAATGCACGCGCATCGTATCGCCGTAGTCCGTGCCATGCGTGCCACCGTGCAGCGTGGGGAGGAATTCCTCCTTCGTCGGCGAGTTCGGGAAGGCCGCATTCCCCGTGAGATCGGAGACTGCCGTGCCAGTGATGTTGTCAAAATAAGTGCGCACCACGCGGCCAGGCTCGTAGCCGTCGGCGGCGTTGATCATCGTCACGGTCACGCTTGCCGATGCGGTGAGAGCGGGCGTCGCGGTATCCGCCACGGCAATCGTGAGATTGAAGACCGTGTCGCTGGTGATCTCAATGTCCGAGGCCATCGTCAGCCAGCCCGTGCCCGGCTCGATGGAAAACACGCCGGCTGAATTGCCGCCAGTGATGCTGTAGGTCGGAAAATCAAAGTGATCCTGGTCCGCGCCGTTCACTCGCAGCAGCTTCGTGCCCGCGCGCGTGTGCTCCATGATCGTCACCGATGCCGGTTGCACCGTCGGCGCCTCGTTCACATTCGTCACAGTCACCACCGTGCGCACGGTTTCATTCCATGCGGAGTTCCCGTAGGTGAGTGACACGAACAACTCAAACGCGGCAGGATCGTCCCAGCGGAGCGACAGCGCCTCGAAGTCGATGGCAGCCACGTTTGCCACCGTCAACTGGCCCGTGTCAGCATCGATGGCGAATGCACCGTTCGCATTCCCGCTCGTGATGGCGTAGGCCGGAGAGGCTCCACCGTGGCTGGTGGTCGGCGTCACCGTGCCCACCACCGTTCCCGCCGGTGAATTCTCCACCACGCTGAACCGCTGCGACTGCTGCCCGCCCGCGACCGTGCCCGTGATGTAATAGCTGCCGAGGCTCGCATAGTCGGAGTAGCCCGTCGCCAGATCACCGCGGCCCACGCCGCTCACTCGCAGCAGATACTCGCCCGCAGCGAGCGTGGTGGAGACCGTCGCATTCAGCGCCAGATCGGGATTGTCAGATGCGATCACAGTGCCCGTGCCCGCATCCACGAGTTCCGCGAGCAGGTCGATGTTCGGATACGTCGAGGCCGGGCTCACGTTCAGCGTGACCGCTCCGCCGGAGGTTACAAAGCGATACGCATCGACGTCGTCGCGCGTCTCGATGATGCCTTCGTTCGACACCGAGTTGTCGCTCATGATTTCGAGCTGGCGCGCCGTCGCCAGAGTGTCGCCGGAATCATCCGCGCGATACGCCACGTTGTTGTTCACCGTCGTGATGATGCCGAGGTCATCCTGCGTGGGATTGCTCGCATTCGGATACTCGCCGTGCGACCACTGAGTCACCGCGCGGCTGTAAGCGCTGCCCATGATCGGCGCCCAGCTCGTCGCTCCCGTGCCACCGTGGCCCGCGTAGTATTCTTGATTCGGCAGCAGACCGTGATGATAGAGGCCCAGCGTGTGGCCCACTTCGTGTGAAATGACCTCCGCGCAATTCTTGCCACCAATCAAATACGCCCAGCAGACCGGATCGCCCGACCAGTTGAACGAACCGACGATCGAACCGCCCGACGTACCCGAATACGGCGTCGCCACCATCGTCGGCGTGATGATCATGTGAACGCGGCTGCCCTCCGGCGCCTTGTCATACACGAGGCGGTCCGTCGTCACATTGATGTTCATCGGCACGAAGTCCTCGGCCACCAGCTTCCACACATCGAAGATCTGCGCGTTCGAGAGACCCGATGCCGCCGCATCAAAATCACCCCAGTAAGCGAACGGTCCCGTCTCACCATCGAAGTCCAGATAGATCACCGCCGTCGCGCCCGGCAGACTTTGCAGAGGCGTCACAGTCTGGTACACCGGATTCGGAATGTTCGTCGGATGCGTCTCCGGCGCGGCTTGATAGTCCGGCTGCGCAGCCGCGCACACCACATGCTCCATCACCGTCTCGCGCATCAGCGCACCCCTGCCCTGCCCGCCCCGCACCAATTCAAACGCCGCTCCGCTCGCATTCAGCACCGCATGACCCACCAGCCAGCCAGCCTTGCCGGCCACCGTCTGACGCTGGAAATAAAACCACCCGTTCTCCGGTGTCGCGAGTTTGCCACGCACCCACTGCACGCCGAGGCCATCGCGCTTCATCGCATCGATGCTTCCGCTCGCCATGCGGCCGTCCGCCAGAGTGAACTCCGCCTTCTTCCCGCCCGCCTTCACCAGATTGTCGATGAAATCCGCCGGCACCTCGCGCGACGACGGATTCTTCGGTGCCAGCACCAGCGGACGGATGTCACGCGGCGCGTTCGCTTGATCCGTATCCAGCGGAGCAACGGACTGCCCGGCCTTCGTCTGCACCACGAGCGCCTTCTCCGCGCGGCTCGGTCCTCGCCCAGCCTGCGGCTTCGCTTCAGCCGCGGAAGACACCTCGCTTTTGACCACTGCCTCCGACCCTGACGGAGAGAAAGCAGACTGACTTTGTTCACTGCCGAAACGGAGAACCACCCATCCGATGATTCCGACCGCAACGACCAACTGCACCATGATACCGAGCCGGGAACTCTTCATATTGCCTGGATTTGTTTTGGTTTGAACGCCGGCTGGCCGCCAGCGCGCCAATTCAACCGGCAAATGCACAAAATGCCAAGACAAATCCACCCGCTGTTTTTCGGTCTTGCCAGAGACCGCCGTCGTATCGCAGGATGAATGGCGAACGCGCAATCCCGATGTCCAAATCGCCTTCATCTTCTCCCGCTCCACGCCGGCCGCTGAGCCGCCGTGCACGCCGGTGGATTCTCGCCACATGCGTCGTCACCTTCATGGTGGCCACCACCTTCGTGATCTTCGAAGACCCCTGGCCCGATGCCCACAACCCTCCCTCATGGCGCTCCTGGCAACGCTGGGTCTATCCGCTGGAGATCAACGCCCCGAACCGTCTGCCGCTGCTGCCGAAAGTGAAATTCAACGACATGGCCGTCACGCCCGACGGCCAAAAGCTCTGGCTCGTCGGCGAGCATGGCATGATCATCCACAGCAAGGATGGCGGTGTGACGTGGGAGCGGCAGGGCGACAAAAACAACATCAATTGGACCATTCCCGCGAACGTTGGCAACAGCATCGACAGTCCGCCGCCAAAAACTAAAACTGAAAACAAAAAATCAGAGTCGCCTCCCCCCCAATCCACGCAGCCCGAGCCTCCTGCGAACAAACCGGCCGCCGCCCCTCCGGGTCCGAAAGCATCCTTCAAAGCGCCAGTGACGAAAGTCCGCGAAATCGGCGGCGCGCGTGTGGACGAGAGCCGGTTTCTAGCGGCGGACATCAGTGCCAGGAAGAGTGTCATCCCTCAAGGTGTTGTGCCAATCGACCCTTCGTCGAGCAATCCCGATCCGAAAACCGCGCCGATTGATTCCTCGTCAGGCAAACCCGATTCCTCACCCAAACCAACGCCGTCGCCGCAACAGACCACGACGCCGGCCAGCACTTCTGCAATTGCAACTCCGCCGTCGAATCCCGAAATTGTCGCTCCTCCCAGCAACATCACTCCTACGCCGGCAGGCATGCCTGCTCTGCCGAATCTCCCTCTCACCGCGGCGATCTTGACGACTGACAAAGCCACCTTCCATTCCGTCTCCTTCACGCCCGATGGCAGAACTGGATACACTCTTGCCATCTTCGAACCCACCCTCGTCGATTTGCCGTCGAACACACCGCGCTACTCGCAGTTGCTTGCCATCTTGAAAACGACTGATGGCGGGTCGCACTGGCATGTCAGCGATTTCATCGGCGTGCCGGCCGAGGTGTTGCCAGAAGAGCCTCCGGGCCAAATCTTCGCAGGCAAAGACGGCGCGGGCTGGCTGAACGCGAGAGGGCTTCCAGTTCGTGCGATTCATGGCAGGACTGATGAATGGTTCGATTTTCCAGTGCGGGTTTCGGAAAAAGAACCGGAGAAGACCTCGACGGTCACGGGGGCGGTCATGTCCTTCACCGCCGACGGAACCATCGGGTGGATAGTGGGCACGGCCGGTGAAGCCGGACCGGGCGGCCAGTGGATCATCGACAGCAGCGATACGCCGCCGATGATCCGCGCGCTGGAACGCACGGATTTTCGCCACACCGAGCGAATCATCGCCGGGAGTGACGGCAGGAGCGCCTTCATCGTGGGCTCAGAAGACGGCGCGTTTTATGTCACGCACGACAGTGCCGAAACTTGGCAACGTGTAGAAGTGCCGAAGCTGCGAATGTATCCAAATACCGATGACACGCTCACATTCGGACGTGCCTACTGTCTCGAATCACCACATGGGGATGATCCCCCCGAGACCGATCCATTCGAACTGCTCGCCACCGCCGATGCAGGCGTGAACTGGACGAGCCAGAACAAGCTTTCGATGAAGGCATCGAAGATCATCGTCAGCACAGATGGCTCCGCCTGGATGCTCGGCGAGCTGGCTACGCTCGCCAAAGCGGACGGGCCGCTGGGTGAGTGGCGTTGCGTGACTCGCAACAACATCGGCGTCGAAGGACTGGAAGACAGCGTGGAAGCAGCGGCAAGTTCGTTCGCCGCGCCCTACGCCAAGCTCCCTGCACCCTTCTACTACCCGTTGCTCGCGCTGATCGGCCTCATCGGCTGGCGCGTCTCGGGCAAGACGCGCGAAGACGAGAATCCGACGGTGGAGGAAGCGATCGCGAATCATTACATCTCCGACAAGCCGCTCGCGCCCGGCCAGCCGGATGCGCTCGGCGCGCAGCGGCTCGCGCTGGGCCTCTCGAACTACATCCGCAATCGCAGCACCGGCCTGCCGCTGACCATCGCCGTCACGGGCGCGTGGGGCAGCGGGAAAAGCTCGGTGATGAATCTGCTGCGCGAGTCGCTGCTCACGAACGGCATGCGTCCCGTGTGGTTCAACGCCTGGCATCATCAAAACGAGGAGCATCTCCTCGCCGCGATGCTCGACAGCATCCAGCAGCAGGCCGTGCCGCCGGTGTGGCATCCGGATGGCATGATGTTCCGAACGCGCCTCGCGTGGTCTCGATTGAAGAGCCGTTGGTTTTCCGCAGCGCTTTATCTGGCCGCCGCCGCGGCGGGCGTGACGCTGGTGACGGTGAACATCGATGTCTTCCGCAACTTCAAACTTGCCGAGGACTGGCTCGGAGGACTCGGCGGACTCGCTGGTGCGAGCGCCCTGCTCACCACACTCTGGCGGGCGCGCCAGGCTCTCGGCGCTTTCGGCGCCGATCCCGCGGAACTCCTCACCGCCGCTTCAAAGACCGCGCGCATCCGAGATCTCAAAGGCCAGACCAGCCTGCGCTACCAGTTCGCGCACGAGTTCCATGAGGTCACCCAGGCGATGGAGCCGGAGATGCGGCTCGTCATATTTGTCGACGACCTCGACCGCTGCCGCCCGGAGCAGATGATGACCGTGCTGGAGAACATCAACTTCCTCACCACGTCGGGCGATTGTGTCGTGGTCCTGGGAATGGACGACGACGCCATCAAGGACTGCCTGGTGAAGCAGCTCGAATGGCGCATCGAATTGCAAGACGGTGGCAAGGAACTCAGCGGCGAGAAGCGCCGCGAGTTTGCCTCCCTGTGGCTGGAGAAGATGGTGCAGGTCAGCGTGGCCGTGCCGCTGGTCACCGCAGAGAACGCCGCCGATCTCATGCAGGCGGCTTCAGCCTCACAGAAAACGCTGCGGCGAAGACCCGGCCATTCTGCACCGACCATGATCAGCGACTGGGTCCTCGACCACCGCGCCGCCATCATGAAGCTCGCTGCGATGGTGTGCGCCATCGCCGCCAGCGTGGTGGTGATGGTTCAGCTTCCGAAGTTGCCAAAACTCCCGGAGAAACCTTCCGTCTTTTCGTTCACGGGTGCCGTCGTGAAACCTGCGGCCGCCTCGGGCGACTACCAAGTCGTCGGCCAATTGGTCGCGCAGTCCTCCGGCACCAAGAGCGACGATCCCACTGGTCCGAAGGATGGCACGCCAACCACGGGCAGCAAATCCGTGAAGCCCGCCGGGAATACAACGTCCGGCCCGTCTAGTACCGCAGACTCTCAGGCCGCCGATGCCACCAGTGAAACAAAAGCCGGCAGAGGTTCAGCCGGCGATCTCCACAAGCAGTCGGTTGGGGAAACCAGGCCGCCTGACCTCAGCATGGATCTGCCAAAGCGCTCCTTTCCCTGGTGGCTGCTGTTTGCAGCGCCCGGAGTGTATGCTTTGAACTATTTCGCCTGGCGCTTCATCCGCTCCCGGCTGCATCCGGTCGTGGATGACTCGCCCGCGATGCGCGAGGCTCTCAAGGCATGGAGCACGCCGCTGTTACCCTTCCTCACCACGCCGCGCTCGCTGAAGGGTTTCGTGAACAAGGTGCGCTTTTACGAGATGATGAGCCGGGATATGGGTGATGATTCATCTGGTGCCACCAGCATTGCGCCGGACCTGCTCGTGGCTTTCGGCGCGCTCGGTTACTGCGCGCCGCAAGTCCTGACAGGCGACGGCATGACGACGACGCAGGGACTGGACAGCGGCTGCCAGGATGCGGCGGAGAAACTCATCAACGCGCTTCGAGGCGACGCCGCTCTGCGCGCCCACTTCAAGATGCTCCGCCAGAGCTGGAAGAAACGCAGTGAGCCGGCCGCCGCCTCGGATGACGGCGCCGGTGCGAAAGCCGGCAGCGGCGCCGCGCCCCCCGCCGGGCAGATGCAGGCCCGTCCGATGTCCGAACAGACGACGTGATCCGGCCGATGCGGGACGAACGAAGGCAGTGCCCGACGATTTCATTGACACCTCACATCCGCTTCGGCTAAGAAGACGCCCGAACCGTGCAGCGACCACAGGGGTGCGATGAACGCAGGAAGTGTGCCGTGCCTCGCGACTCTTGTTGATCTGCTCCGCGGTTGCCGGTCGGCTCGACGTTTCCTGAAACAACCGCGACTTTTCCACAATGGCGATCCAAACGGCAGACTCGGTATTCAAAGTTTCCTATGATGCGCGGCGCACGGAACTGACCAGCCTCGGGCGGGAGGCGGAATTGCGGCTGGCAATGCCGTGGCTTGCCGGAGCCTTTGCGGAGCATCTCGGCGGGCCGGCAGGCATGGTGCTCCGGAGAGGGCCGTTCATGGTCGCGGAACACGGTGACCAGATGACGGGCGCGGCCATCGTGCCCGCATCCGACGGACTCGAAGCCGCCGCAGAGGGCATCTACCGGGAACTGCTGGCGACGTGTGGAGAGTTCCATCTTCACCGCATCTGGAACTATGTGCCTCGCATCAATGACATGCAGGCCGGACTGGAACGCTACCAGCAGTTCAACATCGGACGCTGGGTGGCCTTCGAGGAGCGCTACGGGCGCGATTTGCGTGCATTCCTTCCAGCAGCCTCCGCAGTCGGCATCAAAGGCGACCATCTGGCCCTGATGTTCTCGGCGGGAAAACGCAGGCCGCTTTTTTTCGAAAACCCTTCCCAGGTGCCGGCCTACCACTATCCGCCTGACTACGGGCCGCGTCCGCCGGGCTTCGCGCGCGGCGTGGTCATCGAGGAGGCCGATGCGCGCACCGTCTTCCTTTCCGGCACGGCCAGCATCGAGGGACACCGCAGCGTGGGCGAGGGCGACTGGGACCTGCAATTCCGCACCACGCTGCACAATATCGAGACGATGCTCGGACGCATGGGCGTGCCCGAGGCGCTGCACGGCGACGCGTGGCGGCGGGGCGACGTGCTCGACGGCGGCTTCAAATGCTACCTGCGGCACCCTGAATCACTCTGCGTCATGCAGGAGTTCTTTTTCGAACACACCGGCCTCGACGAGAGCCGGGTGTCATTCGTGCAGGCGGACATCTGCCGCAGGGAGCTGGACCTGGAGATTGAAGCCGCCATCCGGGCACCGTTGCCCCGTGCATGACACCGATGCACGCCACGCCGCCACCCGGAGCAAGCCATGCGCCATCCGGCGCGGATGGTCCTGCTTGTGAGGCTCCTCCGGGTCGATATGATGCGCCGCAAGACCACGCACGGCCAGCCGGCCGTCCGTCATCGACTTCCCGCCCGTGAATCCTGCATTCCAATCCGCCGTCAGCATCACGAAGCTGCATTTGCTGCTCGCCGTGCTGGCCTCGGCGTGGACGGCGCAGGCTGCGGGGACAGGCAGCGTGCCTCCGAGGATGGAACTCGCCATGCTGCGTACGACTCACGAGATGTCGGTGCTCCGGGCCGGCGCACCCGCCCTCCGGCAGTATGCCACGGAACTGACGGCTCTCGAGAAACGCTGCGCAAAGAACCGCGACTACCCCGGAGCCATCGCCGCACGCAACGAACGCCAGACCATCGAAAAAGAGATCGCCCGCATCGAGAAGGAGGGATTGCTTCTCAAGACGCGGGAGCAAAGCCTGCGCTCCGCATTGCTGCCGGATGAAATCGTGCTCATGCCGGAGCAGGCCGTGCTCTCCGGTGTGGAGCGCGAGCCGGGCACCGGCGCGCTCACCGGCTGGAAACGCTCCGGCGCGTCCGCCACCTGGAAGCTGCCCGACCTGCCGCCCGGCGGCTACGAAGTGCTCGTGCGCTATTCGAGCGACGCACTCGAGGGCGGCACGCTGCTGATTGCCGAGCAGACGTTTTCCCTCTCCGGCACCGCCGATACCACGCTCAAGGGGCCGGCCGAAAAAAACTTCGGCACGCTCAAGATCACGAATGGCGCGGGCAAGCTGACCATCAGCGCGCGGTCCGTGCTCAAGTCGAATCTGATGCATCTGTACTTTGTCAAACTTCTGCCCGCAAACCGCTGAGATGCACCTCAGATCGTCATCTGCCATCTCACTGCTAGCCGTCGCACTCATCTGCGGCGGCTGGTCGCAGGTGTGCGCCCAGCGGCCGGTGCCCAAGCCGGGCGGACCGGCCACGTCGCCTGCACCACCGCCGGATCCCGCGCCTTTGAAGGAACTGCGGCAGAGCTTCTTGAACGACGTCCTGGCCGGATCGCAACAGCTCACCGCGCAGTTCAGCAATGCGCTGGTGAAGCTCGAAGATGAACTGGCGCTGTCGGGCGACTACGAAGACGCCATGCAGGTCCAGAAACGCCGCAGGGAGATCGACGCCATCCTCTCAAAGGCCCCGGCTGAAACCGGTCCGCCCGGCATTCCGATGACGACCAGCGCGGCGAAGACGAGCAGCTCATCGATGATCGATGGTGAACTGCTCACCGGCTGGCGCACCAGTGGCAGCTACGCGGAATGGGCCATGCAGAAACTCACTCCCGGCCGCTACGCCGTGCAGTTCTCATACGTTCTCACCGGCGTCTCCGCCACGACGAACGGCGAGTCCTCGCTGGCCTCGCGTTACTCGGCCGTCGATGTTGCAAAGTTCAAGCTCACCGAGGTATCGCTCCTCGCCTCCGCCGCGCTGAACACGCGCCTCATCGAATTGAACCGCACCGCGGACGCACTCACCTACGCCACGGTCTCCGTCGAGCCGCTGAGCATCTCGCACGCCTCGATCACGCTCCGGCTTGAGGCCATGCAGGGCTACCCTGCCAACACGATCCGCATCAAGGACGTGCGGCTGGTACCGGTGGAGGACAAACCATCAGGCGCGCTCGCCACCATCACGCCCACCGGCGATGGCACCGGCGACCTGGAAGCCCTGCGCCAGGTGTTTCTCAAACAACTGGCCGCGGCGCGCACGCCGCTCGTCACCGACTATCTGTCGCGGCTCAAGACTCTCGCCGCCCAGCCTTCCGTCCTGCACGACAAGGATTTGCTCGAAGACATCGAGTCGGAGAAAAAGCGCGTCTCCGCAGGCCCCGCCTCCACGGCTGGTGCATCGGGCAGGAAGCGCGGCGGCCCTCCGGTCGGAGCCGCAGGCGCCGCAGGTCTCGACGGCTGGGAGGATCTGTCCGGCGTCCGGCTCGCGCCAGATTCGGCCAATACAACCGGCCGCTTCAAGGTCACCCATGACGGCCGCGAATTCTGGGTGAAGCTCGCGTGGGTCCACTGCCTGCCCGCCTCCGAGAAAGACAAGGATGCCATCCACGCCGCCACACGGCATTTCAAGATCTCCGAGGAAGACGCGCTCAGCATCGGCCGCGTGGCCCAGGAATTCGCCCGCGGGTATCTTGAGGATCGTCCGCTGCGCCTCCTCGTGCGCGGCAAGAAAGACCGTGAAGAAAAAAAGGACGATGCCGCGCCCGCTCTCGTATTCCTTGAAGATCTCGGCCTCTTTCAAACGGTGCTCGTCGATCATGGGTTCGCCGGACTCGCACCGCCTGAAGGCAGCGACCGCAAGCCGCTGCTCGAAGGCGCAATGCTGCGCATGCTCGGCGAGCACGAGCAGCAGGCCATGAAGCGCAGCCCCGCACCGGGCGCGTGGTCATTCCGCAACGAGGAGGACCGATGAGCATGAAACACCGTCACGCACATTTTCTCCTTGGCATCCTGCTGGCCGCAGCGTGTGCAGCGAGCGCGCAGCCGGCGGCGGAGAAGACTGCGCCCGGAAAACCGCCGCCCGACAGACCGGCTGGCGACATGACGCCAGGCGCGCAGCGGCTCCGTGATTTCGAAGCCACCTACCAGCAGGGCTTGCGCAAGATTCAGGCGCCGCTGCTCGCCGGCTACTTTTCCGAGCTGCAGCAACTGCTGGCCAGCTCACCCGCTGCCGATCAGGCTGCCATACAGGCCGAGATCGCGCGCATTCAAAAGCTCATCACCGACGGCGGAGTGATCGATCTCGCCGCCGCCGCCGCTCCGCAGCCAGAGCCGCCGAAGTCCATGCCCGCTCCGCGCAACCCGCCGGGAACTGTGCTCGTGCTGAAACCCTCCGCTGCCCGGGTCACTCCTCTTTCAGGATTGCTGCCAGGAGCCATCGCGCTCGGCGCTGCCGAGTGGCCGGTCGAGCACCTCGACGAAGGCAGCTACGACGTCGTCGCGCTCTATTCCCTGCCAGCCTTCACCGGCGCGGCGAGCATCATCACCTCCGTCGGCGGCAAACGGAACGAACTCGCGCTCACGCCGGACAAAGCCATGCCCGTACCGGACCAGTTCCGAATCCTGCGGCTCGCGCATTTCGACTTCGATCACGACGTGAACAACGACACGCTCAAGATCGAACTCAAATCCGCCGACCTCCGCTCCATGCCGGTCAGGCAGGTGTTCGTGGTGAAGCCGAAGGCAAGGAACGAATAGGTCCGCCTGGCAGGCTGTCATGACAGTGCCGCCCCGTTTTCACATCGGCACAATCTGCAGACGGTCATGCGGTGTGAGTGACCGCATGGACTCACTTGATCGGGCCAGGAGGAAGCGAATGGAAGACGGGAAGGATCTCGTAACTCATGGTGCGATGCGGAGTGATTTGCCCGGAATCAAAAACATCCGCCCCGCTTCATTGCAGATGAGCAGGTTCGGGCCGTCTTTGCCGAGCATCGTGCCGACGGCTCCGGTTTCGTGTGCGCCGCCGGGTTGGATGATTCGATTCTCGGCATCGCGGAAGGGCACGGGTCTGGCGAACTTCATGCGCTCGTTGCTGCCGGTGTTGAGCATGAGCAGCGGCGTGCCGAGCGTTTTCTTGCCGATGGTGGGCATGGGCAGGCCAGTGTCGCGGTCGGGGATGGAGACGACGCGGCCGGTGCCGATGACGAAGTCGAGCGCGCCGTCGCCGTTCCAGTCGATGAGGTCGAGTTTGCAGCGTCCGCTCATGCCGCCGGGGCCGCCGCTGGTGCCGATGGGTTTGCCGTCGTCGAGCGTGAGCGCGCCGCCGTCGGCGACGTTGTAGTCGTCGATGCGCCAGTAGAGATGAAAGTGGTCGTCGCCATCGACGATGACGAGCGCGATGCGGTCGCCGATTTTCGCGAGCGCGGGCCGACAACGCCACATGCCGTGCAGGTCGATGCCGTCGCAGTAAAGCGGATGCGCGGCGTCGAGCTGCGGCTGCGTCTTGGTGCCGCGATTGAGATAGATGTGGTAGTCGCCCGTGATGTCGCCGGTGACGAGGTCGAGCGTGCCGTCGCCATTCCAATCAATCGCATTCGGCGAGAGATAACCCCAGCGCGCTTCGGGCAATCCCTGCAAGCTGCCGGAGTAACCAGCCTGCACCTGGATGTCGCGACCGGCGGCCTGCACGCGCGTCGCCGGGAGAAAGCGCGGCTCGTCATTGCTGCCGATGTTTTCAAAGAAGAGCACGAAGCCCTCGGAGTTGCCCGCGAGGATGTCGAGTTTGCCGTCGCCATTCCAATCCACCGTCGTCGGTGAGGGCAGCGTGCCTGCGTAGAGGTCGGCGTGCTCCTGCAAAACGGACACCGGCTGCGCAAACACCGGCGCGCCGGTCTTCGCCCACTGGCCGGTGAAGCGATAGAAATACAGCGAGCCTTCGCCGCACGCGATGAGTCCGCCGGGATACGCGGCCACGCTCGGATTGATGCTCGGATGACGCAGCGCGTTGCCGTCTTCGCCCGCGACGAGCCGCTTCGCTTCGAGGTCGAATCCGCGCGCGGCTTGGTTGCGGTAGAAGATGAGATTGCCCTGTCGCGAGCCCGTGATGAGGTCGCGCTCGTGGCCCGGGCCGAGATTGATGCCCGTGATGCCGTGCATCGAAAAGAAGACCTCGTTTTTCGTCGCGGTGATTGGCTTCGCCTCACCCTTCGACGGCCAGCCGATGAGGTAACGATAGCGCAGTTCGCCCACCGCGATGCCTGATGAATTGAACGGCCGCCACTCCTCCGTGTTCGGGCTGCCCTCCGTGCCTTTGCCGCCGTTCGACATCTCGAACGCGATGTCAAAGCCCTCACCATTCGCAAGCAGGCCGAGGCTTCCGGGCGACTTCACCGACGCGGGCAATTTCTCGCGCTTCACCTCGCGGAACTCCATCGCGTCGCGTTCGAACTGCAACGTCACAAGCTCGCTCTTGTCCGTCCACAATCCGACGATGCTGCCGTCGCCGCGCTCGACGATGCAGCCCTGGTCCTTGAACGCGCACTTCACCTCCACGGGCTGCGCAAACACCGGCGCACCATCCGCCGCCGTGTCCACCCACTTGAACAAATGCACCGCCTGCGGCCCGCCGAACCCCGCGACAAAAAGGTCCGGCTGCTTCCCGCCAAACACATGCGCATGGCCGAGCACATGATGATTCAAATTCACCAGCGCGAGCGGCCCGGGACCCTTCGGCGCGGCGGATGGCAGCGCCTTCGTGCCCGGCGGCAAATGAGGCTCGGCACCTTCGAGCATGCACGTTGTCGCGAGAACAATTGGGACGATGAGACCATTAATGAACGAGTTCATGCTGAGTCGTGCTATCGCGTCGCGTTCGCCCACACCGACTTCAGCTCGTGCACATCAAGTGACACGAGCTTCGCTTCACCGCCGGACGCCGTGAGGTTGGGCGCGAGGCGGGCTTGGGCGTTGGGCATGTGCTGGAAGGCACCGAACTTGAAGCCCTTGTCGGTGAAGATCTCGATGAGGCAGTGGTCGCTGAGGAGACGGAACTCTAGGCGGCCTTCGCGGATGGGCATCGGCATGCTGGCTTTGCCGCTGGTGAGTTTTTGCTTCTTCACGTCGATGACGAAGGGCGTGCCGCGCAGGTCGAGGGTGATCTCGGTGGCGGTGCCGACGTCGATGACGGCGTGGAGATCGAAGAAAGGCGTCTGCACATCGCGGAGCGGATCGCTTTGCGCATCAAGCACACTGGCGGTGATGGCGTGATGCTTCGCGCGGAGCGTTTCGATCTCGCGCACGGGCTGCCAGACGAGGCGCGGGCCGCGACCGGTGTTTCGCAGCGTGATTTCGAGCGGGATGTTCATCATCTGCGTGAAGGGCATGCCGGGGAAAAAGTTGTCACCCATCTTGGCCCAGCCTTGCTGCACGACGCGGCCATCGCGCATGTCGCTGTAGTTTTGACCGGCGTAGTAGGCGCTGCCATACGGCCCGTGCAGCAGATCGCTGGTGCGCGTGAAGTTCCGCCCGTCGAAGTCGCCCACGAAATACTCGCCAAGGCCGCCGTGGACGATCCACTTCGTCTTTTCGGTGCCTTCGATCTTCATCGGAAAAAGATCCGGGCACTCCGCGAAACCGATGACGCTGCCTTCGCGTTTCCACTGCTTCAAATCAGGCGACGTGAAGAAGACGAACTCGCCCGATTTGCGCGTCGGGTCCTTCGGATCGATGGGCGGGAGCTTTTTGCCCTTCTCCGTGCAATGCAGGATCATGACCCAGCGCTGCGTGGGCTCGTGCCAGAAGACTTTGGGGTCGCGATTGTTGTGCGCCACCTCCGGCAGCACCGGATTGCCCGCATACTTCGTCCACGTGCGACCGCGATCATTGCTGAAGGCGAGCCGTTGATCGCGCGGTGGTCCCGTGGCGGTGTAGATGAGCACGAGCGGCGGTTCTTTGCCCGTCTGAAAGCCGGACGTGTTCTTCCAATCCACCACGCCCGAGCCGGAGAACATCATGCCCTCGTCCTCCGCATGAATCGCGATGGGCAGCTCCTCCCAATGCAGGAAATCGCGGCTCACCGCATGTCCCCAGCTCTTGCTGCCGCTCTTCACGCCGTAGGGATGCAATTGGTAAAACAGGTGATGCTCGCCGTCGTAGTGCAGCAGGCCGTTCGGATCATTCAACCGCCCGCGCATCGACGTGAAGTGAAACTGTGGCCGCCACGGCTCCGCATACATCGGCACGCTCGTCTTGATCGCATCACCACTCTCGATGGCCGCGATCACCGCCGCCGGTCCACGCAAAATCGCCGCCTGGCCCTTCCAAGCCGTGACATCGAGAAAGACATAAAAGTCCGGCTTCTTCTCGCTCGTGAACTCGATCTCAAACTCCCGCACCTTCTTCCCGCCGACCTCCAGCTTCACGAGCTGATTCGGCGCGTCTTTGCACACCGGCAGATTCAGCAACCGCGCATCGAGCGTGAGCGAACGCGTCGCTTCCTCTTGTGCGTGAGCATGAGCGAGGGACCAAATAGCGGCGATGAGGAGATGGCGGAGATTCATGAGAGCGAGCTTCAAGAGAGTTACGGATTTGAAAACGACATCACCGGCACGCTCGTCATGTCGCAGCCGCGGAGGCCGTTGGTGGCGGCGGTGTAAACGATGCGGAGCAAGCCGTCGTGCTCGATGGTGCTGGGGTAACCCCAATGGGAGCGCTTGGCTCCGGCGGGCGGCATGCGCACGGGTGGCGATGGCTTGTCGAGCAGTCGAAACTGGCGGTCGAACTCGAACGGCCCGATTTGCTGAGCGCGAGCACGAGCGTGTTCCGGCTGCGCATGTTCGCGACGTTTTGGTCATGACGACGAAGTGATTGCCTCAGCAGCTACGCGGATGCTGCAGCTATGCTGAGTGGCTGCGGCGTAGAGCAGCTATAGGAGGCGATCCGCCTGACACAAGGCGCACTGCGACCGCATTGCCCTTAGTTTTCCAAAGCATCGCGGCAGCCTGACCTTGGCAGTTCCACAGACACCAACTCCAGTCCCTGAGCCGGCCGATCCCGACAAAGACAGCCGCAGCAACCTGCTCGAATACGCCCTCGGCACGCAGCCCAAGACCTCCGACGCCTCCACCGCCCTGCCCGCCCTCGCGCGCAACGGCGCGAACGTCGAGTTCACTAGACAGCGCGACTGCACCAATGCCGATCTGATCTACATCTGCGAATCGTCCGACGACCTCGTCAACTGGACCCTGCAAACCTCCACCCGCGTCAGCACCGCCGGCAGAATCGAAACCATGCGCGCCACCGTGCTGGCCTGGCTCGCGAAGAAATTCTTCCGCCTGCGCATCGAGCGGCCAAAGGCACTCCCGGAGATAAGCGCGAGGCGCATTTTCGCTCGTCCCGACGGCGATTCCATCGGAGGCACTTCCTCTTGACTGGTGTCGCGACACCGCGATTCATCACGCCCCGATACCAACCCACCCACATGGAAACACGCAGAATTGGAATCATCATGAACGGCGTCACGGGACGCATGGGCACAAATCAGCACCTCATCCGCTCGATCAAGGCGATCAGCGACCAGGGGGGGCTGAAGGTTTCGGACGATCTCACGTTGATGCCGGACCCGATTCTCACGGGACGTAGTCATGACAAGCTCGCGGCACTCGCTGCGCGCACGGGAGTTTCCAAATTCACAACCGATCTCGACAGCGCCCTGGCATCGCCAGACTATGAGATCTTTTTCGATGCGAGCGGCACGCTGCAGCGCGCAGGCTTCATCGAGCGCGCCGTGAAGGCGAAGAAGGCCATCTATTGCGAGAAACCTACGGCAGTGGAGACGAGCGAAGCGCTGCGCCTGGCCAAACTCTGCGAAGACGCCGGCGTGAAGAACGGCGTGGTGCAGGACAAGCTCTGGCTCACGGGCATCCGCAAATTCAAGCTGCTGCGCGATCAAGGTTTCTTCGGCCGCATTCTCAGCGTGCGCGGCGAGTTCGGTTACTGGGTTTTCACCGGCGAGCATGCCGACCAGCCGATCCAGCGTCCGTCTTGGAACTACCGCAAGGAAGACGGCGGCGGCATCATCGTCGATATGCTGTGCCACTGGCGCTACGTGATCGACAACCTGTTCGGCCCCGTGAAGTCCGTCTCGTGCCTCGGCGCGACGCATCTGCCGAAGCGCGTGGATGAAAAGGGCAAAACCTACGACTGCACCTCGGACGACGCCTGCTACGCAACTATCGAAACGGAGACCGGTGTCGTCTGCCAGTTCAACAGTTCATGGACGGTGCGCGTGCGCCGCGATGACCTCTTCACGATGCAGGTCGATGGCACGCATGGCTCGGCGATTGTCGGCCTGCGCAAGTGCTGGGTGCAGAGCCTCGGCTCCACGCCGCGTCCGATTTGGAATCCCGACATCGACCAGCCGATCGACTTCTTCGGTGGCTGGCAGGAAGTGCCCGACTGCACGACGTATGACAACGCGTTCAAGATTCAGTGGGAGGAGTTCCTCAAACACGTCGCACTCGACACGCCGTTCCCGTGGACGTTGCGCGAAGGCGCAAAGGGTGTGCAACTCGCGGAACTCGGATTGAAATCGTGGGAGCAGCGGCAGTGGCTTGATGTGCCCTCACTGTGAAGCAGATGTCCGGCATGATCCGGAGTGCGCTGCTCAGCCGTCTCGTCCGTCCCCACCCTCACAGCCGCTCCGCACCCCCGTCGGAAATCCTGGCGAATTCCACTACGCCGCGGTCACGCCGGCTCCGCCGGCTTTGGGCGCGTCGGCAGCGTCCGCAGCATTCGATCCACCGCCCGCGCCCGTCGCAGACGAGCCGAGGAGCCTGCGGAACATTCGCTGGGGGAAGGACTGACCGGTCTCTTCGGATTGGAGCGATGCAGCCGCCTGGGATTTTGCCATCTCCCATGCGGGCGCGAAGCCAGGAGCATTGATCATCATGTGCTTCTCGGCCCGTGCGAGCACCTCGAGTTCACGGTGGAGTTTGTTGTCCGGCTTTTCATTCAGCCGCGCCACCTGCATCCTCAAATTCTCGTTTTCCTGCGCCAGCCGCGCGCGCTCCTTGGTCACTTCCTGCGTGGTTCGCGCATCGAGTTCGAGCTTGTCCGAGAGGTGCGTCTTGTAGCGTTGAAACTCACGCTTTGTCTTCCAGTGGTTCCACAGGGACATAACAAGGAAGATGCCGCCAAACAGGATGCCATAGACGAAGGTATGGACGGGGTTCGAGAGGTTCTGGGTGATGTCGGACATGGGCGGCGACGATAAACCACCTCGCGCGGAGTGTCTTCGATTTTTGTTGTAGCGCAGCCATGCCACCACGGCCTCTTGATCGTGATCAGGCGTCTTTTTTGTCAAAGCCGCATTGCAATTTCGAGAAGAATCTTGGCTGAATGCAAAATGGACTTTCGTGTGCGGGCGAGTTGATATAAATACCCGAACGACTATTCCTGAGATAATCACCTTCTCCGCTTTCCCCTTTCCTGCTCGTGGCTGACACCGGACATCCCTCTACTTCCGCAACCACCTCGCCGGCGGATTCTCCGTCGCCGCCCGACCCCGCCGCCGCACAGGCGCGCAACCGCCCGAATCCCTTCGCCGCCGACGTATGCGCCGACCCGCTGGATGTGGATGAGACACGTTCCGTCGCGGGGATGAACCGTGACGTGGTCAGCCAGATCGCAACGGCCATCGACGAGCGCCAACATCTGACTGGGCGGGCTGCGGGCAGCCCGCTGATGCTGCTAACCGCGCCGCGGGCTGGTTATGGCAAGACGCATTTGCTTGGCCGTGTGGCGGCTGCCACCGGAGGGCAGGTCACCCTCGTGCCGCTCGCGTTTCGCCTGGAGGACGAAATCGGCCGCGCAGCCGTGGCATTGCGAGGCATCGAAGCACTGAACCGTGCTGCCGGCATGCGCGCCGGATGGAGCCGTCTGCGTGAGGTGTGTGCCGGCGTGTGCGCCACGCTGCTGCTTCGTTTGATCAAGGACGGACGGCTGCCATGCGCAAACCCCGACCAGGCCGTACGCGTGCTTTCAACCGATCCCGGCGAGATCTTTGCCGCCCAGGGAAGCGCGCGGCTCATCGGCGACTGGCTGCGCAAGCACATCGCCCAGCTTCGCAAACCGCTGGCGGACACCGCACTGGAACTTCTCGGTCACGCCAACGTCGCCGATCTGGAAAAGTGGGTGCAAGCCCTGCTCGCCGTCGCCAGTGACGGAGACTCCCGCAGCGTGGATGCACTCCGCACGCTCGCCACGGGTGGAGCGGGCGAGGGCTGCGAGATGTGGCTGCGTCTGCTGGCCTCGTGGAGGTCCGTGGTGGTGCTGGTGGACCATCTCGACGGCTTTTATCGCAACGAGCAGGCGGGCCTTCGCATCGCGATGCTGCTGCTGGATCTCACGGAACTCGATGGCGTGCATGTTGTGCTCAGCCTCAATCAGGACGTATGGCAGGCCACCTTCGGCCACCACCTGCCCAGCGCCCTTGAGGACCGCCTCACCGCCTCCCAAGTGCTGCTGCGCGGCCTCGGGGCGGATGATGCGGAGACGCTCATCTCGATGCGCCTCGATCAGGCCCGGGTGCCCGGTGATGAAGCAGCGAAGTTCTTGAAGTTCATCGATGTGAAGCGCCACTTCCTGGGCAGGCCGCTCGGCTCCGTCTCGGCGCGCGTGTTCTTGCGCCACGCGGCGCAGCAATGGATCGCCTTCCAGCATTCCGTGGATAGCGGCGCCGCAGACCTAGATGAATCTGCCGACGACGAATCACTGCTGCCGGTCATCCAGGAAAATGCCGCCCGACCCGCGCACACGAGTGACGTGGCCGTTTTCGACGCACCGACTGGCGACTACATGAAGCGCGTGGCGGAGAGCCTGTCTGAACCGGTTGCCGCGCTCCCGCAGAATGAACCACCGCAGGCTCCGGCTCAGGCGCTGCCGCTCACGATCCCGCCCGCCGCGCCGGAAAGCAGCGGCCACCCCGCCCCAAAGGCCGCCGCCGACGCCGCCGTGGCCTCCATTCCCACCCTCGGTGCCGCTGCTTCCGCGCGCAGCGCCGGCGCTTTCGAGAAACTGCGCGACATGCTCGACAAGCTCCGCGCCGCCGACGCGCGCACAGCCACCGCCTCGAATGGCACCCACGCGGCTGCAACCACCGCTCCCGCCAGCTACGATGCCACACTGGGCCGTGACGCCGTGCTTGGCCGCTTCGAAGCCCTGCGACTTCAAATGGCTGCCGAGGCGGAGTCCCGTCAGCTTGATCTTTCCAAGCTCGCCGACCTCGTGCGGCTGGCAGGCAAACGTTTCCCCCTCGTGCACTTCGATGAGGTCGAGCTGCCCGGTCTCACCGGCTCCTCCGCCGCACGCTGGATGCTCAAAGGCAGCGAGATCGTCTTCGGACTGTGCGATTTCTCCGACCGGCGTTACTGGCAGACGCTCGCCTCGTTCGCCGTAGGCAGGCAGGCGGCGCTCGTCGAAGCCGCCGAGTGCGCAGGCGAGCCGGCACCTCAATTCAAGATCATCGCATTCAAAAGTGATCGTGACAGCGCCGCGTGGAGCCAGCTCACAGCGAGCGGCGTCTTCCCGCCCGTGCTGCGGGATCACATCGATCCCTTGCATCTCGACGTCCGCAGCATCGCCGCCCTCTACGCCATGCAGCGCATGATCAAGGAGGCGCAGTCCGGCGCCATCAAGGCAGAGCCCGCGCAGGTCATGAGCGTGCTCGCGCGCGAACTCGACTTCTTCTGGAAACGCGTCACCCGCCCGCTGATGCAGACAAGGTGAGCCGAGGTGATGCGGCTGGAGGTGGAGGGAGTTGAGGTTGACCAAGCCAACACTGGACCTCCTGCCGTGCGTGCTCGATGATCTCGGCAAACATCCGGCACCACCAGACCAAGGAGCACGGGCCGCGCCGAACCCGCCGCATCTGCCACGGCCACACGCTCGGCGGCAGCACCGATGCGCAATCACTCGAAAACGCCCGGCGCGATGTTCCAGGTTGAGAATTGAACATTCACGGACCAGCATCGGCACCGTGTGCTCCGCGCACGCCAGCCGTCGTCGCACCGTCCACCCACGATTCACCATCCACCAACCTCCACCACCATGAACCCCGTCCGATTCGCGCTCGCAGGCTTTGGCGCCTGGGGAAAACTTCACGCCCAGTCCATCGCCGGAAATCCCGAGGCACGCCTGGCCGCAATAGCCGCGCCATCCGAAGCGTCGCGTGCCGAGGCACGGAAGGCGCATCCCGATGCGCGCATCTTCGCCGACGCCAGGGAGATGATCGCGCAGACGGACTTCGACATCATCGACATCGCCACGCCGAGCCACACGCATCGCGAGATCGCCACCGCAGCGATGGAAAAAGGAAAACACGTCCTGCTCGAGAAGCCCATGGCCATCACCCTCGAGGATTGCAAGGCCATCGTCGCCGCCGCGCAGAAGCACGCCGTTCACCTCGCCGTCGGTCACGAACTCCGTCTCTCATCCCAATGGGGCGAGATCAAACAAGTCATCGAGCGCGGCACCATCGGCGAGCCGCAGTACGTTCTGGTCGAGCTGCTCCGCAAGCCCTACCGCCTTGGCGCAAGCGGCTGGCGCTACGATCAGAACCGCGTCGGAAGCTGGGTGCTCGAGGAGCCGATTCATTTCTTCGATCTGGCCCGCTGGTACCTCGAAGGCAGCGGCGATCCCGTGGAACTCTACGCCTACGGAAACTCGCGCGACCCCCGGCGCCCCACGCTCTACGACAACTTCAGCGCCATGTTCCGGTACGCCAACGGCAGCTACGCCGTCGTCTCCCAAACCCTCGCCGCATTCGAGCACCACCAGACCGTGAAAGTCAGCGGCACCAAGGGCGCACTATGGGCCGGATGGAGCGGCGCGCTCGACCGCACGCTGGAGCCCGAGTACTTCCTCAAGGTCTTCGACGGCGAGAAACTCGAGAACGTAAAGATCGAAAAGCACAGCGGCGAGGTCTTCGAGTTGCGCGAGGAAATCGCGCAGTGTGTCGAGATGGTCCGCACCGGCCGGAAACCCATCGCCACGGGACGCGATGGCCTTTGGTCCGCCGGCCTGTGTCTCGTGGCCGAGGAGAGCATCCGCCGGCAAAAGCCGCTGCCCGTGGGCGACATGTTGCGGATCTAGCGAGCCAGCGGCCCCGCGCGCAGGTCAGGCCGCGCCGCATGAGGCACGCTCCAGACAGAAGAACGAGAGACAAAAGGCAACAGCGACCATGCGGCGACTATTTTCCAGGTTTGAATGCATTTTGCTGGCGGCGGCCTGCCTGCCAGCCTCCGCACAACAACCGTATGCAGGAACCCGCCCGCCCAAGTTCCACCAAATCAGACCTGAGGAGGGCACGCAACTCTCGCAACTCTCGAGCGGCCGCATTGCCATCAACCCGACGAAGAACGGCGCGACGTTGAAGGCAGTCATGCAGCGTCTCGAAGGCGAGGCCACGCCCGGAGGATTGTGGCTCACATCCACCGCCGATGAAGATCTCGGAAAAGCCAATCGATTTCGCGTCAAAGCCGTGGGGCTTGCGCGTGAAAGTACTGCTGACGCTCCTTCCCACTCTCATCAAAAAGATTCACATCTGACGGGAGGGGCCGCGTTACTCTACCCATTTGCAGCCACGGGCATCGTGCGTGCGACCAAGGATGCCGCCGTTTACGTTCGTCCCGACATGATCGAGCAATACAGCGTGAGCACCGACGGTGTGCGCCAGGACTTCATCATCACACAACGCCCGCCTGGCGCGGGCGACCGGCTCAGCATCGAACTAGCCGTCACAGGTGCGCGTGCCGAAACCGCCAGCTACGGAGCCAAGCTCATCATCACCGCCACCGGTCGCGAACTGAGCTACGCACGCCTCAAAGTCACCGACGCCACCGGCATGGAATTGCACGCCGCGATGGAAGCCCCTTCTGCCGATCGTCTTCGCGTGAGGGTGGACGACACCGCCGCCACCTATCCCGTGCGCATCGATCCGACGTTCAGTGATGCGGATTGGATCGTGGTGAATCCCGGATTGTCCGGAGCTGACGACGAGGTTTACGCCATCGTCGCCGATGCTGGAGGGAATCTCTACTTCGGCGGCGACTTCAATTTCATCGGGACGACGGCAGCCAGTTGCATCGCGAAGTGGGACGGCAGTCGATGGTCCACGCTAGGCGCAGGAATCGAAAGCAATTTCGGTTACGGCGTGCGCACATTGGCCGTCGGCGGCGGTTATCTCTATGCAGGCGGCTTTTTCAAAACTGCAGGGGGAGTCAGCACGAACTTTGTAGCCCGATGGGACGGTACCGCCTGGTCCCCGCTCGGCACGGGAACCGATGGAGGAGTGTATGCGCTGGCCGTGAACGGCAGCGATTTGTATGCGGGAGGATCATTTACTGCCGCTGGCGGAGCGCCTGCCCAATACATCGCAAAATGGAACGGCACCTCATGGTCCGCCCTCGGCACAGGAATGAATGCATGGGTTTACGCGCTGGCCGCAAGCGGAGGCTCCATCTATGCCGGCGGCGAATTCGGCATCGCCGGAGGTGTGAACACTGGCCACGCAGCAAAGTGGGACGGCAACGGCTGGTCGGCCCTCGGTGCCGGCCCGAGTGAAGTTCATGCTTTCGTCATCGACGGCGCGACGCTCTATGCCGGAGGTTACGGAGTCCAAAAGTGGGATGGGGCCACATGGTCGAACCTGCCATTCGGCGAAAACGATTTCGCGGGAGTTGTGTACGCTCTCGCGCTGAAAGACGGTGAGCTGTACGCCGGCGGGCGCTTCACACCCAATGAGAACGCGGATGCCAATTCCATCGCCAAATGGAATGGCGTTGCCTGGCAGTCCCTCGGCTCGGGAATGGGTGGTGGCTTCAGCATTTCATTTCCTGTTTATGCGCTGGCAGTCCGAGATGGTGAACTCTACGCCGGGGGATCCTTCGGCACAGCGGGTGACGTAGGTGCCAATAATGTCGCAAAATGGGATGGCAGCACATGGTCGGCGCTCGTGGCCGGGATCGGACATCGCGCAGTAGGCCTCTATCCCAGCGTTTCCGCACTTGTTATGAACGGCGTCGATCTGTACGTCGGCGGAACTTTCACCACAGTGGGTGGAGTGAATGCCAGCCACGTCGCCAAATGGAATGGCAGCAAGTGGTCGCCCCTCGGCTCAGGCGTGAATTTCATTGTCAATGCGCTGGCGGCGAACGGACCCGATCTTTATGCGGGCGGATGGTTCACCACGGCGGGCGGCGAGAGCGCGAACTATGTGGCGAGATGGAATGGCACCGCTTGGTCGCCGCTGGGGTCGGGATTGAGCGGAAGTCCATACAACACGCACGTCGATGCATTGGCCGTGAAAGACGGTGACTTGTATGCCGGCGGCGAATTCACGGCTGCTGGTGGAGTAACCGTGAATAACATCGCCAGATGGAACGGCAGCGCCTGGTCCGCGCTCGGCTCGGGCGTGGACGCATGGGTCTCTTCACTGGCCGTCACCGGCAGCGGCAACCTCTACGCCGGGGGAACCTTCGCCACGGCAGGAGGTCTGGCTGCCAATTGCATCGCCAGATGGGACGGTAGTTCCTGGTTCCCTCTTGGTTCGGGAATGAGCGGATCAAGTTCGGGGTCAAATCCCCGGGTCTCCGCGCTGGCAGTCAGCGGGAGCGATCTTTACGCTGGCGGATGGTTTAGTTTGGCCGGTGGCGTGAACGTCGGCGGGATTGCAAAATGGAACGGCAGCACATGGTCGGCACTCGGATCAGGGATGATCAGCAACGTCAGCGCCTTGGCTGCGAACGGCAATAATCTCTACGCTGGCGGATGGTTCAGTTCCGATGGCGGCCTGGATTTCGGTGGAGTCGCCAATTGGGATGGGAGCGCCTGGTCGTATCTTGGCCGCGCCAATGGCACTGTCTCGGCAATGGCATTGCGCGGCAGTGATCTCTATGTTGGCGGCGACTTTTTCACCGTTGGCGGCACTTTCTCACCCTTCGTCGCCCGCGCCAATCTGACCGGCGGCAGCCTTGACAGCGATGGCGATGGATTGCTGGACCAATGGGAGATCGCTCACTTTGCTTTCCGCGATGCACACGGACCGAGCGACGACAATGACCACGACGGTTACAACAATCTGCTCGAGGAAGCGCTTGGACTGGATCCCCTCGTTTCGAATGCTGGCGGCCATCCGTCGATCGTCCGAGAAGGCGGCTATCTAACGATGACGGTCACCAAACAGCCAGGTGTGAGCTACGAAGTGCAAAGCGCCGGCACCTTGGAAGCCGGGCAGCCGGATTCATTCAGCCCCACGAGCACCACCGTGCTCGTCAATGATGGCACGACCCTCAAGGTGCGCGACAACCTCCCGGCCACCGCACCCAGTCGCCGCTTCGTGCGCGTGAAGGTGACCGCAGCTCCGTAGGGTGGGAATGGTCTGCGCCAAACCACGGCCGGCACGCTCTCCATTCAACCAGCAGATCTTCCCGCCTCGCTGTGTGTGCGGGCGGCTGTGAGGCGCACTTCACCGAATGTGAACGCACTGGGTGACCGGTTGTCCGGCGTGGTGAGTTCTTGGCTGATGTCGGATACTTCGTCCGCCGGACAAACCGGTCCTGCATTCGCACCTCACGCCGCCTGCGCAAGGACCGGAGCGATCTCTGCATCGCTCAAGTAGCACGCGGGGTCGGGCGCCCACATGTCGCCGGTGGAGTTCAGGGCACGCACGCGGAAGCCGCCGCCGCAGATGTCGAGGAAGCGGCAGTCGTGGCAGCGGCCCTTGAGATGTAGCTTTCGATTCCGCAACGCATCGAGCGCGTCGTCTTTCTTACCGCGCCAGATTTCGCTGAACGGGCGTTCCTTCACGTTGCCAAGATTGAGGCTCTGCCAGAACTGGTCGGGGTGCACATTGCCCTGAGTGTCGATGTTGCCGATTCCGGTGCCGGAGCTGTTGTTGCCGCCGCCGTTCCAGCGCAGAAGATCAATCACCTGCTGCGCCCGTTCGGGATTCTCCTTGAGCAGGCGCAGATACAAGTAAGCGCCATCGACCGGCTGATCGACCGTGAGCACCTCGCGCGGACGGCCATCGGCCACCCACTTCGCCGTGCGGTCGAGGATGCGGTTCACGGCATCGCGCGTGTCCTCGTGCGGCACCGCTACGAGACCGGAGCCACGGCCGCTGGGCACGAGATGGTAAAAGCAGACGCGCTCGATGTCCTCACGCTCTATGAAGTCGAGGATCTGATCGAGGTCGTCGATGTTGTGGCGGGAAAGCGTCAATCGCAGGCCGACTTTTTGCCCGACCTTCTTGCAGTTGCGGAACGCCCCCACCGCCTTGTCGAAGGCACCCTGCTTGCCGCGGAAATGATCATGCGTGGCACCGATGCCATCGAGCGAGATGCCCACATACGAAAAGCCAAGCTCCTTGATGCGCGCGGCCTTTTCTTCGTCGATCAGCGTGCCGTTTGTCGAAAGCGTGAGGCGCAGGCCCTTCGAGCGTGCATAGGCCGCGAGATCGAAGAAGCGCGGATGAATCGTCGGTTCGCCGCCTGAGAGCAACAGCGCGGGGATTTGAAACTGTGCGAGATCGTCGATGACGGAAACGCACTGGTCCCAGTTCAACTCGCCGGGGTATTCCTTCGCATCGGAGTCGGAGTAGCAGTGGATGCACTTGAGATTGCAGCGGCGGGTGATGTTCCAGACCACGATGGGTTTTCGCTCGGCGGCTGAGTTTGGCGAGCCGTGGCCGCGTCCGTAGCGGAGCGAGTCCATCGGCTGTGATTCGTCACAGTAAAGGCGCGTTAGGTTGATCATGCCCGACTAAACGCACGTCCGTGAATGCGCGCCTGCCGCATTTTGCGAATGAGTAGTTGGCGATTGTTGGCCGCGAGCGGAGCCTGTTGGCAGTGGCTGAAGGCCGCCCGCGCACTTGCTCCAGCAAGCACCTGAAAGGTCCGCTGCATCACAAACGCAAACCACCTGCGGCTTCATATCCCACACGGAGCCCGACGGGACAGCCGCCTTGGCGTCAATCCGTGCACGCTGAAGCTCGGCTCTGCTTTTTCGGCTGCTCTTTGAGCGACAAGATGAACGCCTTCACCTCGGCGAACTCCTGCGGCTTCAAGATGAGATTCATCGAATGCATCAGGATGATCGGGGTGGCTGGCTATCCCGTCGAGCCGATGACGCGATTCGCACCGCCACCGAGGTTGTCGGAGCGTGCTCGGCCAAGATTCAGCGCTTCACCTGCTCGGCTTCGTTGCGCGCTTTGATGACGGCGTCGAAGCATGGCTTCGGCGTGCCTTGACGGTCAAAGAGCAGCGGGTGGCTCGTTCGTCCACGGATCGGAAAGTGATTCAGCCAGGAGCTGGCGTCGCTCACGCCCCAGAATGTCACGCGCTCAAGTGTGCGGCGGTGTTTGAGGAAGAGGGTGAAAAGGTCGGAATAGCGATGCGCGAGGCGTTGCTGCATTTCCTCGGGCAACCCGGCGGTGTAAGGATCCATTTTGGGATCGGCGGCGAATTGTTGCGACACATCGGCCCCGCCGTCGCCCGGAGTGGGCAGCACATTCACATCCAGTTCGGTGATCATCACTTTCAATCCCAGCGCGGCGAAGGCTTCGATGGTTTCCTCGATCTTCGACGCCGACGGGCGCGTGAGTCCGTAGTGCCCCTGCAGCCCGACGCCTGTGACGGTCACGCCGGCCGCCAGCAGCTTGCGCAGCATCTCCACGGCTGCATTGCGCTTGGCATCCAGTTCCAGCGAGTAGTCATTGTAGTAGAGTCCGACGTCAGGATCAGCTTCGTGCGCGAACTGGAAAGCCTTCGCGATGTAATCTTCGCCGAGAATGTCGAGCCACGGAGACTTCCGCAGCGTGCCATCATCGTTGAGGGCCTCGTTGACGACATCCCAGCCGCGGACTCTGCCTTTGTAGCGTCCCACGATCGCGTGAATGTGCTCCCTCATTCGCTGAAGCAGTTTTTCTTTTGCCACTGGTTTCCCGTCGGACTCGCGAAAGACCCAGCCAGGCATCTGCGAATGCCAGACGAGGGTGTGGCCGATCACAGCCATGCCATGCGCCTCTCCAAAGCTCACGAACCGATCGGCTTCCCGGAAGTCATAGCGATCCGTCTCCCGGTGCACCACACCCCATTTCAAGGCGTTCTCCGGCGTGATGGAATTGAAATGGCGCCGAATGATCTCCGCTTCCGCACGACTTCCGCCATGCGGACTGATTTCACCTCGGACCTGCCAGTCATTCAATGCCGTGCCGATCAGGAAATCATCACGGAACACCTCTTTCAAAGCTGGCTCCGCCGCTCGCGACGAGATGGTGAGTAGAGCCAGGCAGAATTTGATAAAGCGGAGCCGCATTGGGGCAGTATCCCTTACTTCAAGCTCAGGATAAAGGCTTTCACATCGGCGAACTCCTGCGGCTTCAGGATGAGCTTCATCGGCGGCATGGGGCTGATGGGCGTGGCGGTGTAGCCTTCGGCGAGCTTGGCGTTCGGATTCACAAGCGACTCGGTGATGTAGGCTTCGTCCTTGCGGCCGGCGATGCCGTCGAGCGCAGGACCGACGGCACTGCCCTGCCCTTTGAGCATGTGGCAGTTTTTGCAGGCAGCTACGGGGTGGTTCCAAAAGATGTTCTCGCCGCGCTTCGGATTGCCAGCCAGCGCGTTCTCGTCTTCATTTTCCACCGGCACGATCTCGCACAGCTTCACCTCGTCGAAGTAGCCATCGCCTTTGGCCACATGCAGGATGTTGATGCTGGCCGTTGCCTTGTCCTTGTTCGTGAAGATGACTTCGACCTCGTTCCAATCGGTGTCCCTTTTCGTGATCTTGTTCGTCTCGGCGCGGCCGATGTGATCGTTGAAGCTGACCTTGCCCTTCAGTGCGTGCGTTTTTACCCAGCCGCTGAGGCGATACTTCGTATTCGGCTTGAGCGGCACATCTTGATAGAAGCTGGTGTCAGCATCAGCGCGTGTGATGCAACGAATGGCGCTCTTCCCGCTGTGCGTGTTCCCTTCGCCAGTGACGACCTTCCATTCAGCCTTCGCATTGCCTTCCTTCTTTGGCTCGCCGCCGTAGTCACGGCGCTTCCAGCCTTCCGGGAAACCGTCTTTGCCGATCTTCTCGAGGTCGCCGTTCACGAGCAGGTTCGGGCCTTCCTTGAAGCCTTGTGCCTGATGTTTCTTCGTGAGCACCCGCGCGGCTTCACTGAGCCATTCGTCGCCGATCACGACCGGATCACCGGCGAGTTTCGTGACGAGATGCTTGATCTCCGGAGTGGTCTCGAACTCGGCCAGCTTCACGAATGCGGCGAGTCGCGTGTTCAAATCGGGATCACTGATGACACCTGCGCCGAAGAAGAGGTCCTGCGATTTCTTGTCTGTGCCGAGAGCTCGGATGGCATTTCGGCGGAGCTTGGCGTCTTTTGAGAGCAAAGCGGCGCGATGCGTGGCTTCGTCGAGTTTGCCGAGGCCGTGGACGGTCCAGAGAGCGTGGATGGCACCAATATGGCTGCCATTTGATGCGATCATCTCGTTGAACATCGCGACATCGCTACGCCCCAGCTTTTTGAGACCCGCAATTCCGTCTATCACATTTCCTTCGCTGGAGTTCTTGGCCGGCACGATCTCCGCTACAAAAGATCGGGGTGGGTTCTGCAGCATCATGCGCTGCGCCGTCAATCGCCAGAATTGGAGCGGACTTTTAATGCGTGGCTCCCAATCCGCCTGCTGTGCCATCTCTCTAGGAAACGCTTTTGTTTCGACCTTCGCCCCCTTGGCGAAGACACGGTAAATCCGCCCGCGCTCATGATCTCGCAGCGGGTTCTCATGCGCACCGCCGCCGCCGGTCTTCGCCTCGAAGCCGCCGCGTTCTTTGCTCGGCGTGGGGTTGTGCTGGATGATGAAATTCTGCCAGTCGGCGATCCACACGGCACCGTCGGGACCGACTTCGGCATGGACGGGCGAGGTCCACTCATCGCTGCTGGCGAAGAGATTGAAGGCATCCTTCGCGGTGTAGCCCGCGCCCTGCGGCGCCACTTTCATGAGCGACACCACCTTCATCGTCGGCTCGCAAACCATCGCGCAGCCTTGGAATCGCGCGGGCAGTGCGGGTGACTCAATAAAGTTCGATCCTGCCGCCGCCGTGTAGCCGCCAAAGACGTCCACCTGACGGAAGTTTGGCGTGATCGTGTGGCATTGATCGACCTCATTGATCTTCTTCGCGCTCATGCCGTTCACGCCTTTCGGAAACGCCGTCGCCGGAATGCCGCCGAAGAACAGCGGCGCGCCATTCGCTGTGCCGCCGAACTGATCGCCCGCGTCGTTCGTGCTGTGGCCCCACGAGTTGTTCGTGAACTGATGCAGAAACTCCAACGCACTGCCGTCGGGCTTGAAGCGATACGTGCCCATCGAGAACTGCTTCGTCTCGCCGCCGATCTGTCCGTCAAAGCCGCTGTAGCCCACGCAGCCGTAGATCCAGTTGTCGAAGCCGTAGTGCAGATTGCTCGCCTGCGCGTGCGTGTCGCGGATGCCCCAGCCGGTCATGATTTCCTTCCGCACATCGGCCTTGTCGTCGCCGTTCGTGTCCTTCAGAAAAAGAAAACGCGGCGGCTGGCTGACGATGACGCCGCCATTCACGAGCACGAGACCGGTCGGGATGTTCAGCTTGTCGGCGAAGACCGTGAACTTGTCCGCTTTGCCGTCGCCGTCGGTGTCCTCGCAGATCTTGATGTCGTCGTGGCCTTCGCCGTTCTCGATGACACCATGCGGGTAGTCGCGCGTCTCGGCGATCCAGCAGCGACCGCGCTCATCCCAGGCCATGGCGATCGGCTTCGTGATGTCGGGCTCGCTCGCGAAGAGTTTTAATTCGCAATCCGCCGGCACTTGCGTGCGCTCCATGCTTCCCTTCGTGCTCATCGGGAACTGGAAGGTCACCGGCTCCTTGCGCTTCTCGTAGTTCGCCACGGTGTCACGCTTCTCGCGCTTCTCCGGCTCGCGCTGCTTCAAAAAGGCCTCGTAATCCGCGCGACGCTCGCTGCTCAATGCGGCGAGGATTTGCTCCTTCGCCTTCGCCACGAAGGCTGCGTCATCTTCCTTGTCCTTCTCCGGGAACGCGGGCTTCACGACCGGGATCGACAACGGCTTGCCGCTGCTGATGTCGATGCCATCGGAGATGACCACATCGAAGACAGCCGGATCAAATTGGCCTAATCGGTCAACAGCATCTGTTGCGTTGGACACGGCTTCGAAGTCGAACCAGATCGCATCACGACCGAGATCACGCATCAGCACATGGCAACGCTTGCCGCTGGTGCGCTCGGGAGTGTCATGACCGACGAACAGGACGCGTACGGGACCCGTGGCGGCGTATGCCGCAAGCGAGAAAGCGAATGATGAAACGAGCAGGAGCCTGGTGAACCGGATCATGGCGCCCATCCATGAAACGGAATGTCCAGAATGCAACGCCTGGAGCGGCCGGCGGCATCACTTCAGCGTCTGCAGCCACGCCACAAGATCGGCCAAACCTTGCGCGCCGATTGTCGCAGCGAGTCCGGGTGGCATGAGTGAGTCCTTCATCTCCGCCTTCTTGGCGATGCTTGACTTCTTGACCGCAATCGCTGCACCACCCGCGACCTTCAGAGTCAACTCGCTGTCCGTCTCGCTCACGATGTAGCCGACGATGGTTTGGCCTTCCTTTGTCATGATCGTCTCACCATGGAAGCTGTGCTCGATGGCGGCGCTCGGATACAGCACGGCGGTGAAGAGCCCGTCTTTGCTGAGCTTGTTGCCGATCTGCGAGAGGTCGGGGCCGAAGTCGATGAACTGGCCTTTCACACGATGGCAGGCCACGCAGCCCGCCTGCATGAACATCTGCTGTCCCTTGCCTGCGTCGCCTTTGAGCTTCATGAGTTCGGGGATGGTGGGGAAGTTCTGCAAGCCTTGCGCGGCGGGCAAAGGCAGGGCGCTCGCGGCCTCGCTGCGCACTCCGGCATCGGTGCTGCGACTGAGGGCGAGCGCGGCGGTGGTGAGCTGGGCTTCGGGCAATTTCTTCTCGCTGTGCCAGCGCAGGATGTTGCGCGCGCCTTCGCTGGTGAGAGCGAGGGCTTCGATGGCCGTGTTGCGCACGCCGTTGTCCTTGAGCTTCCAGAACGCCTGGTTCAAGACGGCGACGCTCGCGCGATCACCTACGCGGCCCAGCACGTTCACCAGCGCGGTGGCGCTCTTCGGATCAGACTTCTCTAGCAAGGCCGTCGTGCCATCGCGATTCGCCGCCAGCATCTTCGCGGCGGTGATCGACTCCGGCGCGTTCGGGTTCGCGAGGATGTAATCGAGCAGTTCCTTCTCGAAGCCCGTGAGGTTCAGTCGCTCGACGAGTGAGACAAACTCCGGCTTGCCGATCACCGGTTTCAACAGCGAGTCGAGCCGTGCTTGAGCCGCCGGGTCCTTCGAGAGTTGATCCCGCGAGAGCAAGGCGACGGACGCAAGTGCGGTTTCGCTGTCGGCTTTGAGGAAGATTTCGAGCGCGGCTTTGGCAACTTCGGCGGGGTGGTTGTATTGAAGGAGTTGGAGGGAGCGGAGGAGGCGAAGAGAATTCGCTTTGATCCATGCTTGGACATCTCCGGTGAGATTTGCTGTCAGGCCAGTGGCGAGGGACTGAGTCACAGAACTGCTGCGGACTCGAAGTGAGATCTCCAACTGACCCAACTGACCAGATTGGTTCGACGCTTGCCCGGACTTCTTTAGCGAATTGGCAAATAAAGTGTCGGCTCGCGATTGCCACGCCAAATCTCCAGCAATGCCAAGGGCTTCGACCGTCCACCGATCCGAGCTTCCAATTTGGTCTGCGATGTCTGCCCAGAGTTCACTGGCAGCGGACGATGGATCGAACCGCAGCGCAATCGCCGCCTCGCGGCGCACGGCGGCGGACGAGTCCTTCACGACCTTCGCCACGACCTCGCGCAGCTTCTCTGGCTGCTCGCGATACAACTGCCGCGCCGCACGGATCGCGGTGATGCGGATGTTTTCGTCGCTGTCGCTGAGCGCGGTGGCGAGTGTATTCCCGGGCTTTAGCCCGTCTGGCTTGGTTTGCAGAGCTGGCTTCGCATTCGATGGCGCTCCAGCCTGCTGCGGTTGGGCGGCCTGAAGGCCGGGAATACTTCTCTCCAGCGATGCCAGCAGCCACAACGCCCGCGCTCGGTGCTGCGGCTCGGCTTTCTTGTCTTCGAACAATGCACGGATGCGCTCGACCGGTGCGTCCGGTTTGCTGAGGGCATGCCAGCCTCCATAGCGCGCCGATTCATTGGGAGATTTCAAATCTAAAAACGCTGGCGTCCACTGGTCTCCGCGAGTGATTCTTTGCACAGGGTCATACCTTTCCGCCGCCTTCGTCGTCACGCGGAACAACCGTCCACGCGTCACATCCCCCATGCCGTGGCCGCCGACGCCCGGATCATACCAGTCGGCGACGATGAGCGAACCATCCGGTGCCACCGCCACATCGCTCGGCCTGAACCAGCGATCACGCGCAGCACCATCGAGGATGTTCACGATCTCTGCCTTGTAGCCTGCGCCTTCGGGCTGGGTGACATAGGCACGCACGACGTTGGGACCAGCATCGCAGTGAATCGGCATCCCCTTGAAAATCGATGGCAGCAGATCGCCTTCATAGACTTGCATGCCGGTGGGTGAGCCTGCGCCGGTTTGAAGGAGGTTCGGAATCACGCCGGGATCGTTTTGATGCCAGTGGCGTTTCGGGATCTCGTCCTCCCAACCGATGCGCGGTGTCTGCCAGCCGGCGCCGGTCATCTCGTCGGAGTAGCCGTAGTTGCCGAACTCCATGACGTAGTTGATGCGCACGCCTTTGTTGCCGTCGTCGTCGTTGTCGGACTGCCACATCGTGCCGAACGAATCCACGGCGACCTCCCAGTTGTTGCGGAAGTTCCAGGCGAGCACCTCGACGTTGCTGCCGTCGAGTTCGCAGCGGAAGACCATGCCCTGCTGATAGGGGCGGTTGTTTTGATTGGTGCACTTCACGCCGTGGATGTCGGTGATGAGGTTGCCGTCCTTGTCGCAGAGCTGCTTGCCGGCGTTGCCAAAGTTGAAGTAAAGGCGGCCATCGGGGCCGAAGTGGAAGGCGTGGATGCCGTGGTCGTGCTGTGCGCCGCCGATCTTGGTAAACATCAATTCTTTGCGGTCGGCCTTGTCGTCGTTGTTGTCGTCGATGAGCCAGAACACGTCATCGCCGCAGGAGATGAGCGCCTTGTTGCCGAGCACGCAGATGCCGTGCGCGCTGTCCACATCGTGGCCCTGGTAGAAGACGGTGGACTTGTCGGCTTTGCCGTCGTGGTCGGTGTCTTCGAGGATGAGGATGCGGTCGCCCTCCTTGCGCTCGCCGAGGTGCTTGCGGTAGTTCACGACCTCGCACACCCACACGCGACCGCGTGCGTCGATGTCGATGCTGCTCGGGCTGGCCATCATCGGCTCGCTGGCAAAGAGCTGCACGACGCACTCGGGATGCACGTCCAGGCTCGCGATGGCATCGGCGGGGTCGTGCGTGGCTTCGTCACTGGACTTGATCTCACCAGGGTTCTCCGTGTAAACCGCGAACACGACGCTGTCGCTGCCTTGCTTGCTGCCACCTTCATCGAGCGCGCCGCGTGCTTTGAATCGTTGCGCACCATCTGGCAGGTTGAAGGCGATCACGCTGTTGGCATGCGTGCCGATGCCATACTCGATGGCCTTGCCTGCGCTGCGCAGCTCACCGCCGCTCGCATTCGCGTTCACACGCACTTTGCCCCAGCCGGACTTCGCAGACTTCCACTCGACGTCCGTGAGCTTCTTTTCGGACGAGTCGGACATGATCAGACGCGGCTCGGCCCAGTCTGCCCAGTCAGCGGTGAAGCCATTGCCGCCATCAGTGACGACGAGGAACAGCTCCTTCGCGCCCTTCAACTCGACGTCGATGTCCACCGAGTGGCCCGGCGTCTGGGTATTGAGGAGCTTGCTTTGAAACAACGGCTTCGGCGCGGCAAACGCGGCGGTCGATGCGAGGGCGAGGACAAGAATGCGGTCGAGCATAAAGGGCGGGCTTTACGGGTGAGGGGCGGAAAGTGTTGCAAGCTCTCCCTCAATCGCAAGACGCGCCGGCACATTTCCAAATCACTCCCCTCGCGAAAGCACCGGCATTGAGCCACCATGAGACGCATGAACCCGCTCGTCCTCATCAACGGCACCGCCATCCTGCCCGACCGCCTGCTGCCCGATGCGACTGTTGTTTGTCGCGACGGATGCATCGAATCCGTCGGCACAAAATCAAAACGCATTCCAAAGGACGCGACGGTGGTCGATGCACGCGGCGGATACATCTCTCCCGGCTTCATCGACATCCATGTGCACGGCGGCGAAGGCGCGGATTTCATGGACGGCACGCCGGATGCGGTGCGCGCCGCTTGTCGCGCCCACGCGCGGCATGGCACGACGACGATCTTCCCCACGACGACGACCGGCTCGGTGGAGCAATTGACGGCGATGATCGAAAGCTGCGCCGCGGTGAAATTGACGTGGTCTGCCGCGGACGGCGCGCGGATCGAAGGCGTGCATCTCTACGGTCCCTACTTCGCACCAGACAAGGTCGGCTGTCATTCATTGAAGGGCCGCCGGTCGCCCGAGGCGGAGGAATACGCGCGCTACTTTGCCAGCGGCATGATCAAGATCGCCACCTGCGCGGCGGAGCTGCCGGGAGCGGAGGCGTTTTATCGTGCGGCCAGAAAGCACCGCTGCCTGATCACATGCGGCCACTCGAATGCGAGCTGGGGCGAGATGCAGCGCGCGTTCAAGGCAGGCATGAGGCATGTCGATCATTTCTGGTGCGCGATGAGTTCCGTGCCGTCGATGCGGCAGCGGTTCAATGTGCCGATGCAGGCCAGCATGGCGGAGTTCGTGCTCGCGAATGCGGACATGAGCACCGAGGTCATCGCCGACGGCTGCCACCTTGCGCCCGAGTTGCTGGAGTTCGCGTGGCGGATGAAAGGCGCGTCACGGCTGATGCTGGTGACGGATTCCAATCGAGCGCTCGACCTCCCGCCCGGCAAGTATCGCTTCGGCACGAAGGACGACGGCTCGTGGTTCCAAAGCGATGGCAAAGTCGGCTGGGCGCCGAATGGCAGCCTCGCCAGCAGCATCGTAGGCATGGACCACATGGTGCGGCACTTTGCCAAAGCCACGAGCGCACCGCTGCATGATGTCATCCGCATGGCCAGCCTCACGCCCGCGGAGCGCACGGGTATCGCGAAACAAACGGGGAGCCTCGAAAAAGGCAAACGCGCGGATTTGCTGTTGCTGGGGCGGCGGCTGGAGGTGCGGCGGACATTTGTCGGCGGCGAGGAGATCACGAGCTGAATGCCAAGCCCCCCGTGCGCCTTGCCGGGCACCGCTTGAGGTTTCCACTTTTCAACGGGCGGCCCGCTGCCTAGCATCCACCTCATCCGGCTATGTCTGTGCCGCACGTATTCATCAGTCACTCGTCAAAGGACCGCCAATTCATCGAACGGGTGCTGCTGCCGCCGCTGCGCGAGCATGGCGTGCGCACATGGTTTTCTCCGCACGACATCCCGAGCCGGGCCGACTGGGAGAAGACGATTCGCGCGGCGCTCAACGAATGCGACTGGTTCCTCGTCGCCCTGTCACCTGACGCGATCAAATCCGACTGGGTGCAGGCCGAGGTACACTGGGCGCTCGACAACCGCAAAGGCCGCTTTGTCTCCACCATCCTCGAGACCTGCACGCCTTCCGATTTGCATCTCCAGCTCATCCGCTACCAGCACATCGACTTCCGCGGCGACACCGCCGCCGCGATCCGCAAGCTGCTCGCCGTCTGGTCGCTTGAGGAGCAGCGCTCGCTGGCCGTCGAGTTCATGTGCCGCGACGAACCGGCGGCGCCAGCCCGCACCGTACTCGTGCATGTGCGCGATCTGGTGCGCATCGGCCGTGCGCCAAACTGCGACCTGCTGATCAATTCCCCGTGCGTCTCGCGCTTTCATGCATTCATCGAACACGAGGCGCGCGAGGGAAAGCTCTGGCTTATCACCACCGGCGCCAAAGCCGGCACGCGAGTAAACGGAAACGTTGTCACGGAGAGAGTTGCGCTGGCGGAGGGCGACAAGATCGAGGCGGGCGATGCCACGATCATTGTCCAGCGGATCATCAGCTCCAAAGTCGAACCTGCCAGAGCCGAAAGTGACACGGAGCGGCCGGTGTCTGTTTCAGTCCGGCGGGCCGTGCCGTCCCGACGGAAGCACGGCGATGTCATCAAGGACGAGGAACGCGAGCGGCCAGCGGCTGCACGGAAGCAGACGCCGGACGCCGCCCGTCGTGTGGAGCGCGCGGAAGCCGCGAGAAGGAGAAAGCAAGAGAAGGCCCGGCAGGCCGAGGAAGCCAAAGCCGCATGGACAAAGGCGGTTTATGAAAATGCCGAGGCGGAGATCATGGCTGCCAAACGCAACGATGCACTCAAAGCCGCGGAGACCGAAACAGGCCAGCGCCAGAATCACGATGCCCTCGCGACGGCGGCGGATGACGGGCCGACCATGCGAGCCGCCGCCACCACCGTCGGGACAACCCGTCAAGATGCAGCCATCGTGGCCGGACAGCCGGCAGCGGCAGCACCGCCGGCCTCGCCCAGCCGGCCTCAGCTTCCCGTTTTCTCTTCGGCCACGGGAAAGGAACCGACGGACTGGATCCACTTCCAGTGCAGCGTGTGCGGGATCATGGTGGCCGTGCCCGGGCAGTTGGCCGGCAAACAGGGGCGCTGTGAGCGGTGCGCGCAGAGGATCACGGCAGCGCGACATTCCCTGCCGCTGTCAGCGCCGTCGGCTGGCCCTCGTTCCACAGCCTCCATCTCGCCGCTGTCGGCGATTAAGAACCCACCGGGTGCAGCCGCCGCCTGTGCGCAGGCAAGGCAGAGCTATGCGACCGGCGACTATGCAAAGGCACAGGAGCAGTTCTCCCAGGCCATCCAAGTTGAATCCGGCAAGGCGTCTCACTACGCGGAGCGGGCCGCCGTCTGGTGCAAACTGGGCAAGCCGGACGATGCAGTTGCCGACCTTTCGACCGCCATCGCGCTGGAGCCGGAAAACACCAGCTTCTACAATCAACGCGGAATCGTGACGGCCTTCACGCTGGCGAAATACGCGGAGGCATTGGCGGACTTCAACAAGGTGATCGGCTCCGCGCGACCATCCGCCGTCAATTATCATCATCGGGGGAGGACGCTGTCATTCCTCGGCAAGCATGTCGAGGCGCTGGCCGACCATGAGAAGGCGATTGAGCTGGGCGGAAAGGACGCCGTCTACTATTGCTTTCGCGGAGTCGCCCGCAGGAATCTGGGAGACTTGGCCGGCGCCATGGCGGACCTGGACCGGGCGCTTGCGATCGACCCCAAGCACGCCTTCACGATCCAGATCAGGAACGGGCTGCTGGAGACAGCGAATCAGGCAAGGCTGGCCGAACTGCGCAAAACAGCCGAGGAGCGATTCGCGCGGGAACACTGGGAGACGGCCGCAATGGCGTTTGAAGAGCTGCTTGCGCTGGGGCAGCCTCTGGGCACGCATGGCCCGCGGCTCGTACGATGCCTGCTGAACGCCCACGAGATGCTGCTTGATGCGCATGCACGCCGGATCGAGGAAATCCTTGGGCAGCTCGAACGCGAGAAGCTCGTCGAGACGGCCAAAACGCTTCGGACTGAGTTTGACAAAAAGAAGCGTGGCAGTCGTCGCTCTTGGCTCAATTGGTAGTATTTTCGCGATCATGAAAACATCTCGATGCCTTGCGTTCGCGGTCGCGGTCCTCGCCGTTTCATCAAACCTCCATGCCGCTGACCCGCTGACGAAACTGGCGTCCATCCATGATTTCGCCTTCGGGGGTGTCGGGTTCACGGGGATCACCTCGAAGGGTGAGGTCGCGTTTCGCGAAGTGATGGAGCGCAAGACGGCGGCGGCGGACTTTCTGGCGCTGCTGGATTCGGGGAATCCGCAGGCGAAGTGCTATGCGCTGGTCGGTTTGCGGTTGCTCGATCCGACGGCGTTCGGCACGCAGGTGAAGCGATTTGAGAAGGACAAGACAAAAGTCTCCACCATGGCGGGCTGCATGATCTCGGAGCAGTTGATGCTGTCGGTGGTGGCGAACATCTCGGCGGGGCGATACGACGAGCAGGCGAAGCGGAAGGACGTGCGAAGGTGATGCGGACCGGGCTTGCCGCGCGCGGGTTCATCGTCTATCGCTCGCGCCCTATGCCTGCCATCCCCACCGAGTTCCCCGGAGTCACCGCCGTCGCGAAAGCCAACGTGTATTTCGACGGCAAGGTCGTCAGCCACACCATTCTCTGCCCGGACGGCAGCAAGAAGACGCTCGGCCTGATTTATCCGGGTGACTTTCACTTCGGCACCGCCAAGGCGGAACGCATGGAAGTCGTGGCGGGCGACTGCGTGGTAAAACTCGACGGCAGCGACACCAAGACGGGCTACACCGGCGGCCAGTTCTTCGACGTGCCGGCAAACAGCGGCTTCGACATCTCGGTGGCCGGCGGGATATGCGAGTACATCTGCTCGTTCCTCGACTCGTGACCCGACCGTGCAGCCATGACTCGCACAGGCATCGGCTATGACGTGCATCCGTTTGAAGACGGCCGGCCGCTTGTGCTCGGCGGCGTCACGATCCCGCACCCGCGCGGGCTGAAGGGCCACTCGGATGCCGACGTGCTCTGCCACGCCATCGCCGACGCCGTGCTCGGCGCGCTCGGCGAGCCGGACATCGGCCATTTTTTTCCGCCGGGCGATCCGGCGATCAAGGGCATCAGCAGCCTGAAGATTCTCGAGAAATGCGCGGCCCTCGCGGCGGAGAAGGGTGCGCGCATCGGGAACATCGACGCATCGCTCATCGCCGAAGCGCCGAAGGTCCTGCCTCACGCTTCAGCGATGAAAGCGCACATCAGCACCGCACTGGGCATCACTCCCGGCCAGGTGGGCCTCAAGGCCACGACCAACGAGAAGCTCGGCTTCGTCGGCCGCGGCGAAGGCATCGCGGCGATGGCAGTGGCGTGCATCGAAATGTAAGGACACAAAGAAGGGCGGAACATTGTCCGCCCTTCTTCCCGAGTCTTTTTCTCCTTCGCCGGCAATGGTGGCCGGCATTCTATTCCTGGTTAGTGTTGCGCACAGAATTCCTCGAAGCGGTCCATGCCGCCGTTGATGACGTCGAGACCGGTGGCGTAGCTGAAGCGGACGGTGTGCTCGGCTCCGAAGGCCACGCCGGGAACGGCGGCAACCTTGGCCTTGCTGAGCAGCTTCTCGCAGAAGTTCACGCTCTTGATGCCGATGGGCTCGATGTTCACGAGGAAATAGAATGCGCCGAGCGGCTCGACGACGCGCACGTTCTTGATGCCCTGCAGGCGGTTCAGCATGTACTGGCGGCGCACGTCGAACTCGTCGCGCATGTCGGCCACGATCTGCTGATCACCCTGGAGCGCCGCGATGGCGCCGAATTGCGCAAAGGTCGTGGGATTCGATGTCGTGTGGCTTTGCAGCGTGTCGATGGCGTCGGCGATCTTTTTCGGCGCCGCGGTGTAGCCAAGGCGCCAGCCGGTCATGGCGTAGGCCTTGGAGAAGCCGTTGATGGTGATCGTGTGCTCGTAAATATCCTTGCTGAGCGAAGCGAGGCTGACGTGCTTGTTCCCGCCATAGACGAGCTTTTCGTAGATCTCGTCGGAAAGGATCACGATGCCTTCGCCCACAGCGATCTCGCCGAGCTTGCGAAGCTCGTCCTCGCTGTAAACGGAGCCGGTCGGATTGCCGGGAGAGTTGATGATGATCATCTTCGTCAGCGGGGACATGGCGTCCTCGAACTCCTCGGGCGTGATCTTCCAGCCGTTCTCCTGCTTCGTGTCCACGATCACCGGCACACCGCCGACGAGGCGGACCATTTCGGGATAGCTGGTCCAATACGGCGCGGGAATGATGACTTCGTCGCCCGGATTCACGGTGGCGAGGATGGCGTTGTAGCACGAGTGCTTCGCGCCGCAGTTCACGCTGATCTGGCCGGCTTCGTACTGCAGGTTGTTGTCCACCATCAGCTTGGCTGCGATGGCCTCGCGCAGTTCCACGAGACCGGCGCTCTCGGTGTAGCGGGTCTGGCCGTCATTGAGCGCCTTGATCGCGGCCTGCACGATGTGGTTGGGCGTGTTGAAGTCAGGCTCGCCGGCGCCGAAGCTAAGCACGTCCACACCCTGCTTCTTGAGAGCCTTCGCCTGGCTGGTGATCGAGAGGGTCATCGAGGGCGCCACTTCGGCGACGTTTTTTGCGATAAAATCCATGGAGATGCTGTGGGTAGGTCAGGGTTAAAATGGGCGGCTAAGAAGGACGTTTTCGAGGTATTGTCAACAAATGGAACCGACCATCAGGGCGGGGTTTTTGCGAGGCGCCGCTGTCGCCACACGAATGGGGGACGAAACACTGCCGTCGAGCCACACCAGGCCATCTCCCGCACATTGCGCGGGTCCCGGCCTTCGGGGAGCAGATTCACCTCCTGCTCACTGGCGATGGTTTTTCCGCGGGCAGTTGCGGACCCTTGTCCGGCGGCATGGACTGATGCCAGCTCATGGCAGCCTGCTTGAGCCGTGCGACGACCTCGGGGTGGTCGCTCGCGCAGTCGTGCCTCTCCCCGCGGTCCGCCTCCATGTCGTAAAGCGATGCATTCAGGCCGTCATACTCGCACAGCAGCTTCCAGCGGCCTTCACGCACGCTCAGGTCCGGCTGTGACTCGGCGATGTGCGGCAGCCAGTTCTTCCGATCCGGCGGGCGACGCCAGAAGACCGGCGCCTGCCGCGACGCGGTGCCACGGCCCAGCAAGACAGGAGCGAGATCTTCTCCATCAAAGCTGACGCCCGACGGCTTCTTCACGCCGGCGATAGTGAGCATCGACGGAACGAGATCAAAGGCGGCGAAGACGGACGTCTCGTTGCGCGTGCCTGCCCTGCCCTTCTCCATCAATCCAGGCGCCCACGCGATAAGCGGGGAGCGCGTGCCGCCTTCGTAGATGGTGGTCTTCCAGCCGCGGAACGGACCGTGACTGCCGCCGCTGGGCTCGGGGCCGTTGTCGGAGCAAAAGAGCAGCAGGGTGTTGTCGCGCAGTGCTGCGTCACTCCGCAGCCGCTCAAAAAACTTGCCAAGCTGCCGGTCCATCTCTTCGAGCACGGCGCGGTACATCTCGTGCTTCGAGTGCCCCCACTTCTCGACGGGCGGCCACCAGGGGCTGTGCACGTCGTCGGGCCAGAGATTGATGAAGAAGGGCTTCTTTTCAATTCGCGCCTTGTCGATGAATGCGAGCGCAGCATCGACGAATCCGGTTGTGATCCGTGAGCGCAGCATCCACGTCACCGGCTGGCCGAGACGCTCGGCATCCTGCCATATTTTGCCGGGCTTTTCATCGCCGGGCTTCAAAGTCAGCGGCAGCAGCTTCGCTCCCATGCCCTCGAAGTTGGTGAGCGACGCATCAAATCCATACGCACTGATGGGCGGCGCGTCGTCCACGTCGCGCTGGCCGCCGAGGTGCCACTTGCCGAAGTGACCCGTCGCATAGCCGGCATCATGCAGGATGCGCGCGGTCGTCGGCGCCTTCACATCGAGCCAGTCGGCCACGCCGCGCCGCGCATTCGTCGCGCGACCGTCGAGATACGATGTGATGCGCCAGCGCTGCGGATACTGCCCGGTGGTCAGCGCGCAGCGTGAGGCGGAGCAGATGGGTGAGTTCACGTAGAACTGGGTGAAGCGGATGCCCTCGGAAGCGATGCGATCGATGTTCGGCGTCCTGGCATCCTCATTGCCGAAGCACGACAGATCGCCCCAGCCCATGTCGTCGATGAGCACCATGACGATGTTCGGACGCTGGCCGGCGGCACCGGCCCGGTCCGCAGGCCCGACCATGAAGAACAACAACAACAGACAGGCGGCGCATTTCATTGGCCCAGAGTTGCACACGGGGCCACGGCCCGTCAAACATCGCGACGCACGATCACTCGAACCGCAAGGAATTCTCCACTTCGGCCAGCGCGCCATCGCCCGCCGCTCCGGCGAGGATTTTGCGCGATTCCACGTCGTCACTGAGCACCGCCTTCAAAAACGCTACGGTGTAGCTCTCGAAGATCGCGCGCCGCTTCGCATCGCTCCGGCCGCAGGCGATCTGACCAAGAATGTCCGTGGGCGACTCCGGATCGAGGTGGGTGGCGCCGCGTACTTTTGCAACGAACTTCGGCCCGTGCAGCGCCAGTGCGAGCCGGCGCGAATTGCCGCTCATGTTCCACGCCTGTGGCTCGCCGCGCAGGATGGCGCATGGAGCGTTCACTGCGCCCGCCACACGCAGCCATGACTCGTCCATGCCGACGGGATCAAGGCCGACCCACGCGTCCACCGGACGTTGAGCCATCGCGAGAAACGTGGTCAGCCCCCCCATCGAAAAGCCCGCCAGCGCCGCGCGCTGCGACGGCCTCGCCAGGAGTGCCAACCGGCCGCTGCGCAATTCGTCGGGCAGCGCCGCCAACACCCGTGCATTCAAGGCATGATCCGCGAGCGCCGGCTGGGTGGGCACTGCCACAATGAACCCGTGCCCGGCCAGCAGCGCGCCCCAGCCGGCCATGTACCGCTTCGTGCGCGTGAATCCGTGCGCCACCACCACGAGCGGCGCTTCCGTGACCCGCGGCGGGTAATACATGGTCACGGACACGTCTTGTCCGGCGAGCACCAAGTGCAGATGTTCCTTGCGCACGCCGGCAGGCAGAACCGGCGCACGGGTCCGTGTGGTGCTGTAAACAAACGCCGACAGCAACGCGCCACCGATGAAAAGACGCCGCAACCGCAGCCATGGTTTGCCACGCAAGAGATTCATCAGGTCGTTCGCACTTGATCGAGGCGCTTCGGATTCCACCGCATCCCGGGCTGCGGATCACCTCGCCGTCTCGACTTTGATCACATGCTTCACCGGCACCAGCTTTGCGTGGGCTTCGGCGTCGAGCTTCTCCTGCTTCGCCATCATCTTCTGCTTCAGCGTGTTCATCGCGGCGGCGAACTCAGGATCGGCCTTCGCGTCGGCAGCGAAGTTGCGGAAATTGGTGACCATTCCTTTGATCATCGGCGTCTCGTAGGCCTGCTTGTTGTTCACGGCGACTACGAGCGCGATGAAAGGCGCATCGAGCGGCGACTTGTCGAACTCAGCAGCGAGGTTGATGCCCGCGCTGAGTTGCTCTTTCGTGAACTCCTTCGCTTCCATGCCCCAGGTAACCATTGCCTTCGCGCCGTCGAGGTTCTTCACGCGCAGCGTGTATCGGTTCAGCTCTTCGTCGAACTTGCAGAAGGCAGTGATCTTCCGCATCTCGGGCTCCAGGAAGAACGGCCACTTCGAGCTCGTGATCTCGGCCACGCCGTTGCTGCCTGTGACGGCGTGACCATCGCTGCCTGTGCTCGCGCCCTTCATATCCACCGTGATGGTGCCGATGTTGCCGTCGAGGCCGAGACCCTTCAGAAACGCCGCAGCCATGAGCAGATGACCATTCGGCCCCGGATGCACGCCATCGCGACCGCACACATCGTAGTCCGCGCCGAGCTTCGCCTTCGCAGCGGCCATCGCCCTGATCATCTCATCATGCACATCGGCGAAGGCCGTGTGAAACTCAGCGGCCAGCTTTTTGTCGATGTCACGCAGGTGCGCGAGGTTGTCGTTGTATTGATCCGCTGTCGCGCCCGGCTTCACGAAATACTTCGTGTCCACCGCACCCGGCGAGCCCGCCACGATGTTCGTCACACCGACTTTCTTCAGACCGGTCAAGACAACGCGCATCCACTTCTCGTAATCCGCGCCGATCGCCGGTGCATACGGCACGTAATGACCATCGTTCATGCCGTAGCACGTCGTCGCCACCGTCGGATTGAAGACGCTCAGGTCATTCTCCAGCCGATTGCTGAATGCGATCGCCGTCTCGCCGCCCCATCCGAACTGGAAGCACTTGATGTCCTTCCGTCCGGTGCAGGCGAGCAGATACGTTTCGATGAATCGCGAGTAGAGCTTCTGCTCCGTGATCGAGTCACCGATGATGGCGACGCGCGCGTTCGGAGGCAGTTGCAATTCGGCGAACGCCGGCGCCGCAAGAAGGATGGAAGCGAGCAGAGTGCGAATGTTCATGGAAAGGGTCGATAGGTTCTGTTCAGAAACGCCGGGCGCCGTGCATTGCAATCGGCATTTTGGGCGCAGATTCCGGCGCGCCGAGTTCACGGCCCAGTCGGCAGCGCTTTGAGCCACGCGAGGTTGAAGACGTAGTGATTGCGGCTGCTGATGAGCTGGATGCGGCCGTCGCGGGTCTGGATGGCGGCGAGGTAGCCGTTGTGCTCGGCGCGGGTGTCGCTGAGCGGGAACATGTTGCGGTCGATGCCGTTCACTGTGCGCTCTTTGCCGCCGGGAGTGACGAGACGCTTGTGCGGCCACGTTTTGCCGTCGTCGAAGGAAATCGCGGCGAAGAGGCCTGCGCCGTTGAAGTCGCCATTTTGGCTTTGGAAAATCAGGCCGTTCGGTTTGCGGGCATTGGCAGAGAGATCGGTGAATGAGCAAAAGAGCAGCGGGCCTTCGCGCAGGCGGATGAGCACCTGGCGCTGCACGCTGCTGATGGCGGGGAACTCGGTTGGCTGATGGGTCCAGGTCTTGCCGCCGTCGCTGGAGAAGCTGACGGGGGTTTTGAAGTTGAAGGCTTTTTGCTCGGATTCGCTGTTGAGGCGGCCGAAACTCATCAAGCGACCATCATTGAGCTCGACGATGGGCGCGTGAATGCCTGCGTGACGGGCGGAGCTGCCGTTGCGATGCGCGAGTTTCTTGTCGGTGATGGGTTCCGAGGTCCATGTCTTGCCGCCATCGTTGCTCTTGGTGAGGCTGGTGGTGGTGACGTCCTGCGTCATCCAGATCGTGCCATCGCGGCTGCGCATGAGTTGGTTTCCGATTTCACTCCACGGTTGGATGATCTGCGGCTTGCTCCATGTGACACCGTTGTCGGTGCTGTGGCGCACGATGTTCTCGCGCAAGCCTCGGGCCAGGTGGAAGAGTGTTTTGTCGCCATCCCACCAGAGCTTCGGTGCGTGATCATTCACGTCCGCGCCATCCCAGAAGAGCGATGCAGGCTCCCACTCGTTCGCACCGAGCCGCAGACGGCTGGCGAGGTTGTTCAGCTCCGTGCCGGCCTCATCGACGCAGGAATACCACACCGCGAGCAGATCGCCGTTCGGGCATTCGGCGATGGCGGGACTGTGATTGTGCCGGGAGAACGTTGGACCAAAGGAATTCGGCTCCACTTTGACGAAGGGCTTCGGTCCTTCAAAGAAGGGCACGTCCTGCGGCGGCAGCTCGATCTTCGGCGTGCTCTGCGAAACGTTCTGCGCATGCAAGGCAGGCTTTGGCAACGGTAGTTTCTCGTTCTTCGGCCACTCGCCGAGCACAACTCGGAAGCCGATTTTGTCGTTCACTGCCTCGGGCACCCAGGAAGTACGGTTTGCGGAGCGCAGCAGCCGCGTCTGCACCGAATGACTGCCTCCACGAATGACACGAAAATCCCCATCGACGCGACCGAGCGGATCGGTCTGATCCGCAGCCTCATACGGCCCATACCAGTCCGCGCACCACTCGGCGACGTTGCCATGCATGTCGAAAAGGCCCCACCCATTCGCCGGAGTGCGTCCGACCTTCAGCGAGAGCTTCGTGGCCTTCGGCTGAAACTCCGGTGGCAGCTTTTCGTCCGGAAAAAAGCGATCTCGCACGCCCGTGTCGTTCGGCCACGAGTGAAAAGCGGCCGGAAGCGCATCGCCGGTGTGAAACAGCGTCTTGGTGCCCGCACGGCAAGCAAACTCCCACTCCGCCTCCGTCGGCAGGCGATAGATTCTGTTCTCCTTCTCCGACAACCACCCGCAAAACGCCACCGCATCGTTCCAACTCACCTCCGTGACCGCATCGTCGTCGTTTTGACCGCGATGCTTCGGATCAAACTGCCGATACTGCCCCACCGTGACCTCCGTGGCGCTCAAATGAAACGCCTGCGTGATCGTCACGCGATGCGCTGGCTTCTCATCCCAGTCCGCATCATCAAACTTTCCCGCGTGCTCTTTCACGTTGAAGTCCGCTGCCGGTCCATCCTGCCCCATGATGAAACTTCCCGGAGAAAGCGGCACCAGCTTCATGCCGATGGAGTTCGTGACCGTTTCGGCGGAGAGCAACGAACTGAGGGCTAGGAGAATGAGAATGGGGCGCATGCGAGAGAGGGTGAACGCTCACTTCCGCTGCCACTTGTCGTCTTTCTCCATCACCGAGCACGGACCTTCGCCATTCAGCCACGCTTTGGCCTCGGCGTCGCCTTTGAGGAAGGCGTCCCAGAAGGCGGTGCTGAGGGCGAGGATGACGCGATGGTGATTGGGATTGCGATTCGCGCCTTCGCCGGGCAGGGTGCGTTCGCTGAAGGCACCGTGCTCGGCTTCGTGGAGGACGAGTTCGTATTTGTCGCCGGGCGGCAGCGCGGGATAGACGCCGAGACGCGAGTCGAGATCGCCGCCGATGGTCATCGCACCGATGCGGGCGATGTCATTCGTGCCGGTCATGAGCAGCCATGGCAGTGTGACGCTGCCAAACGCACGCTCGGCGCTGCCTGCAGCGGGCACGCTGGGGCTCATCATGATCGCAGCCTTGATTCGAGGATCGGTGAAGCGAGCGCGGCCGACGGGCAGGCTTTGTCCGCTGACGGCTTGCGTCGTCACTGCGCCGAAGGAGTGGCCGGACATGCCCACGCGAGTGAGATCGAGCCTGCCGCGCAAGGCATGCGCCTCTTCCGCATTCCAGCGCGTGAGTTGATCGAGCACCGCCGGGATGTCGGCCACGCGCAGCATGAAGTTTTCCAAGCTCGCGGCCTGCTTCATCGCCATCGGGATCTGTGCGGGGCGTTGGCCGCGCAACACTGATTCATCGCTGCCGGGATGCTGCACAAAGACGACGGCATAGCCGCGTGCGGACCAGTGCTTGCCGAGATACGGGTTGTTCTGGCACGAGCCGCCGAGTCCGTGGCTGAAAAGCACGACCGGCGCGGCTTTGGCCGTCGCAGGCAGATACACGCGGACGGGCAGCTCGCGATTCCGCTTCGCATCGCGCACCACGAAGTCCGTCGGACCGTTGATCACTGCCTCGGGCAGTTTCAGCGGATCATACGATGCGGCGCTCGAAAGCAGCGCCGGGAGAGCGAGAAATGCGATGATGTAATTCATGGTTGATGAGCGTCCGTCGGGCGGTCGTCATGGGCTGGCCCGGGGACTTTTCCTTGAATCGCGGCGACCGCGAGTCGTTGCGGACGCGAGGCCGAAACAGAGTCGGTTTCCCGATCTGGACGATTGGCATCATGTCGTGTGAGGCCGACCAGAAAGTCGGGAAACTTTTGGTTGCCAACCCGGGGCTTTGTGGTTCCTTCGCCGCCTCCAAAACCAGACAAAAACCAATCAACGCCTGACAAGGAGTCAGACACAACCTACATGAGCGCAGCAACAGCAGACACCAAGACGTTCCAATTGCACGACAAGGACACCGGCAGCGCCGATGTGCAGGTCGCCCTGCTTACGGAACGCATCAACCATCTCACGCAGCACCTTTCGACGCATGTGAAGGACCACTCCACCCGGCGCGGGCTTCTGAAGATGGTTGCGCGCCGCCGGAAGCTTCTCGACTACCTCAAGCTCACCGCCGAGGAACGCTACACGAAGCTCCTCAAGTCCCTCGGCCTCCGCCGCTAGTTTTTCCCTCCACCAAGGGCGATGCGTTTCAAGCGCGTCGCCCTTTGTGTTTGCGGAGGATAAGCTGGAAATGGCTGACCCGCTGGCGGCAGTCGTCTTGAGCGACCGCATTCGCCGGCAAATCCATCGGGGATCATGCCTGATCCGCCAGTTTTCCTGACCGGCTGAAGCCGGGACTCCAACTCCAGGATTCCAGCACTCCATCGCAATGCGACGACCCCTGCTGAGGTCAACCTAATCAGCCACCTTCATCGCGCAGCCCGCTGCCCCCAATTTCCTAACACAACAAACAAAGAAGAAAGAAACCAAGACATCATGTCCATCCATACCGTAACCCCAGTCGTCGGCTCGACGCCGATTGAGATTCAAACCGGCAAGCTCGCGAAACTCGCGGACGGCGCCGTCACCGTGCGCCTCGGTGAAACCATCGTCATCGTCACAGCCGTCTCCGCCACCAAGGTCAAGGAAGGCCAGGATTTCTTCCCGCTCTCAGTCGAGTACAAGGAGAAGGCATCGGCGGCGGGCCGCTTCCCTGGCGGCTACTTCAAGCGCGAAGGACGGCCCACCGAAAAGGAAATCCTCACCTGCCGCATGACGGACCGCCCGCTGCGTCCGCTCTTCCCGAAAGGTTACTATTACGACACACAGATCGTCGCCATCCTGCTCAGCGCGGACGGTGAAAACGATCCCGACATTTGCGCGATGAACGGTGCATCCGCCGCGCTGTGCGTGTCTGACATTCCCTTTGCCGGCCCTGTCGGCGCGGTTCGTGTGGGTCGCATCGGCGGCCAGTTCATCATCAATCCGACGCAAAGCCAGCGTCTCGAAAGCGACCTCGACCTCGTCTATGTCGGCAACAAGACCGACGTCATCATGATCGAAGGAGCAGCCAACGAACTGCCCGAGGACGAGTTCATCCGTGCCCTGCACGTCGCGCAAAGCGAAGTGGTCAAACTCGTCGCCGCGCAGGAAGAACTCACCCGTCTGGCCGGCAAGCCGAAGCGCGAAGTGCCGCTCATGCTGGTGAAGGACGAACTGCTCGAAGTGGCCTACCAGGTCGCGGGTGATCGCATTGAAGGCGCTCTCTACACGCCCTCGAAAGTCGCGCGCGGCAAGGCCGTCGGCGCGCTCAAGGATGAAGTCGAGGCAGCCATCAAGGCGAAGTTCCCCGAAGCCACGAACTTCGAAATCAGCCAGGCGTTCGACTACCTGCAGAAGAAAGCCTTCCGTGTCTCCATCCTCGACAAGAAGCATCGCTGCGATGGTCGTGGCATCGACCAGATTCGTCAGCTCTCCGGCGAGGCCAACGTGCTGCCACGCACGCACGGCTCCGCCTTGTTTGCCCGCGGCGAAACCCAGGCGCTCGCCATCGCCACGCTCGCTCCCGCAGACGAAGCCCAGGAAATGGACACCTACGCCGGCGGCCCCGACTCGAAGCGCTTCATCCTGCATTACAACTTCCCGCCCTTCTCCGTCGGCGAGACCGGCCGCTTCGGCGGACAGAACCGCCGCGAGATCGGTCACGGTGCTCTCGCCGAGCGCTCCATCGAGCCGGTCATCCCGCCGAAGGAAAAATTCCCCTATGCCATCCGCGTCAGCAGCGAGGTCATGGAATCGAACGGCTCCACCTCGATGGCCTCCGTTTGCTCCGGCGTCATGGCGCTCATGGATGCAGGCGTGCCGCTCAAGAGCCCCGTCGGCGGGATCAGCGTCGGCCTTGTGACTGAATACGATGGTGACAACATGAAGCGCTACCTCACCCTGCTCGACATCATCGGCAGCGAGGACCACTTCGGCGACATGGACTTCAAGCTCTGCGGCACCGACGCCGGCGTCACTGGCTACCAGCTCGACTTGAAGCTCCCGGGCATCCCACTGGCGATCCTCGAAGAAGCCATCGCCAAGGCCAAGACCGGCCGCGGCGAAGTGCTGCGCGCCATGTCAGCCGCCATCAGCGAAGTCAAACCGCTCAGCCCGCACGCCCCGCGCATCGAGATTCTCAAGATCAACCCCGAAAAGATCGGCGAACTCATCGGGCCCGGCGGCAAGAACATCAAAGCGATCCAGGCCGAGTCCGGCGCCGAGATCAGCATCGAGGACGACGGCACCGTGTACATCTACGCCACCCGCAAGGAAGGCATGGAGCGCGCCGTCGAACTCGTCAGCGGCGTCAGCGCCGAGCCGGAAGTGGGCAAGACCTACACAGGCAAGGTTGTCAGCACCACAAACTTCGGCGCCTTCATGCGCCTCTTCGGCAACAAGGACGGCCTCATCCACATCTCCGAACTCGCCGACTTCCGTGTCAACAAGACCGAAGACGTCGTCAAGGTCGGCGACATGGTCACCGCCAAGTGCATCGGCATCGATGACAAAGGCCGCGTGAAGATGAGCCGCAAGGTCGCCATGAAGGAAGCCGACGCGAAAGCACGCGGCGAAGCTCCGGCGGCACAGTAAGGCAAGCTCACAAGCACTCACGAGAACGGCAGCCCGGAGACGGGCTGTCGTTTTTTCTTCCGTGCATTCGAGCCCTACCAAGACCGCCACCCCGAGCCTGCCGACATTTTCATCCTCATCGCAGTCGCCGACAGCAGCCTGCGCCTCGACCGCGAAGGAAAAATTCCGCTCCATGCCGCGTGCGACATTCCCGAGACCTGGCTCGTCGATGTGGTCGACCAGACGCTCACCGTCTTCACCCAGCCCACGCCCACCGGCTACCAACAAAGCGCCGCTTTCAAGAGCGGCGACACTTTTCGTCTCGCGCAGTTTCCGGACGTGGAGATCGCGATGAGCGAGCTGGGCTGGTAAAGGGATTGCGATACGGTGGATCGGCATGACGGCGGCTGTGGAATCCCCGCTTGACTCGCGGTTCATGCGTCCCGATTCCTGCGCTCAGTCAACATGCTCACCAAACGCATCATCCCCTGCCTCGACGTACACGCGGGCCGCGTGGTCAAAGGCACCAAGTTCCTCAATCTCCGGGACGCCGGCGATCCCGTCGAGTGCGCCAAGGCCTACAACGACCAGGGTGCGGACGAGCTGGTGTTTCTCGACATCACGGCCTCGTCGGACGAACGCAAGACCATGGTGGACGTGGTCGAGCGCACGGCGGCCAGTTGCTTCATGCCGCTGACGGTTGGCGGCGGAATCCGCACCGTGGAGGACATGCGCGAGATGCTTCTGGCAGGCGCGGACAAGGTGGGCGTGAACACCGCCGCCGTGAAGACACCGGGGGTGATCGACGCGGCCGCAGAGGCATTCGGCTGCCAGTGCCTCGTCGTGGCCATCGACGCGAAGCGGAACGACCGCGGCTCGTGGACCGTATTCACCCACGGCGGGCGCAATCCCACCGAACTTGATGCCGTGCAATGGGCCGCCGAAGTCTGCAAACGCGGCGCGGGAGAGATCCTGCTCACCAGCATGGACGCCGACGGCACAAAGGCCGGCTATGACATCGCGCTCACGCGGGCGGTCAGTGAAGCCGTGAGCATTCCGGTCATCGCCAGCGGCGGAGCGGGCAGCCTCGATCACATGGCCGAAGTGCTGCGCGATGGCAAAGCTGACGCCGTACTGGCGGCGAGCATCTTCCACTTCGGCGAATACTCGGTCGGCGACGTGAAGAAATACCTCGCCGGCCATGGAGTGCCGGTCAGGAGCCTGTAGCGCAGGGGTTTCCGCACCGTGTCTGTCGCGGACAGACACAGCCGCCTACTGGGCCGGCTGCTGCCTCTGTTGCGGAGGAGGTCCGGGCGGCTTCGCCTGCATCTCGTCACGCTCGATCCTTTTGTCACCGTTCTTGTCGGCGGCTTTGAAGCGCATCTCCGCCTGATGCTGGGCCAGCGCGCGGTTCTCGTTGATGTCCAGCATTCCATCGTGGTTTGCATCACCACGCGTCAGGAGCACCTCGCCGTCCGGCGGCGGCGGGCCACCGCCGCCGTTGCCATTTCCCTGCGCCGCACCGTCGGACCGCATCGACTGACGGTGCTTCGCCGCGCCGTCGAGTTCCTTTTTCGTGAGCTTCCCGTCGTAATCACGGTCCATGCGCGAGAAGCGCGCATCGGCCTCATGGAGGGCAAAATCCATATGCTCCTTGAGCGTGATGACACCATCGTGATCGGCATCGACTCGCGCCATCGCCTCCTCGGCGGACATCGTCGGCTTCGGCGGCGGCGGGCGCTGGCCTCCGGCATCCGGCCGCTGGCCGTTCGGCGGAGGGCGCTGACCATTCGGCGGCGGCGGACGCCTGCCCTCGGCGACGGCGGGATCCCGAGGTGGCGGCCCGCCATTGTAGCGCTGAGGCGGCAACGGGCGTGGAGGAGGCGGTGATTCGTGCGAAGCGCAAGCCACCAGGGACATAACGGCGGCAGCGGCGAGCACCCAACGGCACAGGGCAGAGTCGAATCGCATAGTGCGGCCAACCTAGTCTCAAAGGAAAAACGCACAAGCCCGCGCGCGGGCTTCTTGCACCCACGACCGGCGTCGCCAATGGATGCCGTGTGCTGCACATCGTCCTCCACGAACCCGAGATCCCGCACAACACCGGAGCGGTCGGCCGCCTGTGTCTGGCCACGGCGGCACGTCTGCACCTCATCAAGCCTCTCGGTTTCAGCCTTGAAGACCGCCATCTCAGGCGCGCGGGTCTCGACTACTGGCACGAAGTCGATGTCCATGTCTGGGACTCGCTCGAAGCACTTCGCTGCACCGCCGCGCCAGGCGCGGAGTTTTTCTTTCTCACCACAAAGACGGACCGGTCTTACTGGAACGCAGCACTCACCGCTGAGGAGTGCTATCTCGTCTTCGGTCCCGAGACACGCGGCCTGCCCGCCACACTTCTCGCGCGCGAAGCCGCGAGGACGCTCCGCATTCCCATGGAAGGCACGCGCAGCCTGAATCTGGCCACCGCCGTCGGCATCGTGATGTACGAAGCCATGCGCCAGCGCATCGGCCGCGTCTGAGCGACCGGCAAAACCATTGCCGCACATGCGCCACGCTGCCGGACGACGGTCGAGTTGAGCAGTGCCCAGGTCCGGTGAATGGTCGCACCATGCCTTCACCACTCTACATCGTCGGCCCCACGGCTTCGGGGAAGTCGGCGGTGGCGCTTGCGCTGGCGGAGCGCATCGGCGGCGAGATCGTGAATGCGGATGCGTTCCAGCTTTATCGAAAGCTCGACATCGTGACGGCGAAACCGACGGCGCAGGAGCGGGCGCGCGTACCGCATCATCTCTACGACGTGCTCGATCCATCGGAGAATTGCGATGCGCAGCGGTATCGGGAGATGGCGATGCCGCTGGTCGCGGAGATTGGCGCGGGAGGCCGCGTGCCGATTGTCGTCGGCGGCTCGGGCCTGTATTTGAAAGCGCTCACACACGGATTGGCCGAGCTGCCGAGAGGCGACGAATCTCTGCGCGCGCAATTCGACGGCATGACCCTGGAGGAGAAGACGACGTGGCTGCTGCAACTCGACCCAAACGCCGGCATGAACGTGAACCTGCGCAATCCGCGCTACGTCGAGCGCGCGCTGGAGGTATGCCTGCTCACAGGTCTGCCGCAATCGGAGCTGCGGCAGACCTTTGGCACCGCGCAGCCGGATGCACGCGGTGTGTTTTTAGCGTGGGACCGCACGCAGCTCTATGAGCGCATCAATCAGCGCGTGCGCAGCATGATCGAAGCGGGCTTGGTGGAGGAGGTGCGCCGATTGTCGCACGAGTCAGACCTGTCCGACACTTCGGAGAAGGCCATCGGCATCCGCGAGGTGCGCGCGTTTCTCTCCGGCCAGTGCACGCTCGAAGCAGCCATCGACGCGATGCAGCAGGCCACGCGGCGCTACGCCAAGCGCCAGATGACGTGGTTCCGAAGGGAGACGTGGCTGCAAACGATTTGCCTCGCACCGGAAACGACGGCAGACTCGACCACCCAGATGATTCTGGAGCTGTTTCCCGATCTGAAGCCATGAGCCAGCCCGCGCATCACACCGTCCACGTCAATCTCGGCAGCCGGAGCTACGACGTGCTGGTGGGTGATGGCGTGCTGCAAAACTTGGGACAACAGATGGTGACACGCGGTCTGCCCCAACGCGTGGCGGTCTTCACGAACAAGGAGGTGGGCGCGAAGCATCTGAAGCCGGTGATGAAGAGCCTGGCGGCGGCGGGCCTGAAGGCGGTGGCTTTTGAAATGCCGGCCACGGAGAAAGCGGGCAAGAGCATGAAGGCGGCGGAGAAGGCGTGCCGCGACATGGTGAAGGCGGGCTTTGACCGCAAGACGACGGTGGTGGCGCTCGGCGGCGGGGTGATCGGCGATGCGGCGGGTTTCGTGGCGGCGATCTACCAGCGCGGCGTGCCGTTTGTGCAACTGCCGACGACGGTGCTGTCGATGGTGGACAGCTCGGTGGGCGGCAAGACGGGCGTGAACCTGATCCCGGAGGCGAAGAACATCATCGGGGCGTTTCACCAGCCGCGGCTGGTGATCGCGGACTCGAAGACGCTGCGGACGCTGCCGAAGCGGGAGTGGAACTCGGGCTTCGCCGAGATCATCAAGCACGCGGCGATCCGGGATGCGAAGATGTTTGAGGAGATCGAGAAGGTGGCGAAGCGCAAAGGCGATCTCGCGGCGCTCATCGCGCGCAATGTGGCGATCAAGGCGAGCGTGGTGGAGGCGGACGAGCACGAGACGAGCGGCCTGCGTGCGCTGCTGAATTTCGGCCACACGATCGGCCACGGCATCGAGGCGGCGGCGGGCTACGGCAAGCTGCTGCACGGTGAGGCGATCAGCCTCGGCCTCGTGGCGGCGGCGCGTTTGTCGGTGCGGAACTCGGGACTCGAAGCGGCGGGCGCGGAACGCATCCGCGACATGCTCGCGCGTTTCGATCTGCCGGTGAGGCTGCCGAAATGGCTGCGCACGGCGGAGATCGTGAAGCATCTGATGCACGACAAGAAGTTCGACGCCGGCAAGATTCGCTTCGTGCTGCTGCGCGATCTCGGCGACGCGTTCGTGAGCCAGCAGATCACGCTGGACCAGATCAAGGAGGAGATCGAGGAACTGCGCCGGTGAGAGCGCCGCGACATGACGAGGACGGAGGCATACATCGCGCTGAATTTGCTGCCGAAAATCGGGCCGGTGCGTGTGCGGCGGCTGCTGGAGAAATTCGGCACGCCGGAACGGGCGCTGGGGGCGCAGACAGGCGAGATCACGCTCGTGGAGGGCTTCAGCACCGAGCTGGCAGGGACGGTGGCGCATTGGGAGGAGCACATCGACTTGCAGAAGGAGCTGGCGAGGATCGCGGAGCTTGGTTTGAAGATCGTGACGCGTGAAGACGAAGTTTATCCACCGCTGCTGAAGCAGATTCACGATCCGCCCGTGGTGCTCTACGTATGGGGCGAGCTTACGAAGCGCGACCACAACGCCATTGGAGTCGTCGGTTCGCGCGGCGCGACGGCTTATGGCATGGCGATGACGAAGAAGCTGTCGTTTCAGATCGCCTACGCCGGCTACACGGTGATCAGTGGACTGGCACGCGGCATCGACACGACGGCGCACGAAGCGGCGCTGGCCGCGAAGGGCAGGACGGTGGGGGTGCTGGGCTGCGGCATCGGGCAGTTTTATCCGCCGGAAAACAAGGCCCTCGGCGAGCGCATGACGCACTGCGGCGCGGTCGTGAGCGAGTATCCGGTGGACCGCATCGCGGACAAGCAGACGTTTCCGTATCGCAACCGCATCGTGGCGGGATGGAGCTGCGGCCTGCTCGTGACGGAAGCACCCGCGCGGAGCGGATCGCTGATCACCGCGCAGCAGGCGGTGGAGCAAGGGCGCACGGTGTATGCCGTGCCAGGAAACATCGACCGGCCCACCTCGATGGGCTGCAACCGCCTGATCCAGCAGGGCGCGAAGCTCGTGATGGATGGCGGAGACATTCTCGATGACTTGATGACCTTGTTTCCCACCGCGCCCCTGGCTCCGAAGGTGGAAGAACCGAAACCGGCGGTGGAACTCACGCTCGACGAAGAGATTCTCCATCGGGCGCTCGGCGTCGATGAAGTCCACATCAACGACTTGATCGAACGGTCAGGGCTGACGCCAGCCACAGTTTCCTCGACGCTGATGCGGCTGGAGATGAAGCGGCTCGTCCGCCCGCTGCCTGGCAAGCGCTACACGCGGCTGGTTTGAGAGCCGGGGATACAGGCGAGCGAGACTCCGCTAGATCTCAAAAGTGACGGCCTCCTGCGGCGGATCGTTGGCGATGATGTCGGCGATGGTGGTGGCATTGAACCAGCCGCGCACGGAATCACGCAGGGAGGAAAACGTGCGGGCGAGCGGGCATCCACCGGGGAGGCCGCACTCGCAGCGCGCGCCGGATTTGTCGAGCGCGATGGTACAGGCTACGGGATCGAACGCACCGTCGAAGGGGAAAACCACCTGCCCGAGGCTGATCTGCGCGGGCGGCACGGCAAGCTGGTAACCGCCGCCCGCACCGCGCTTGCTGCGCAGGAGGCCATTGTTTTTGAGCACTACGAGCACCTGCTCGAGCATCTTGATCGGGATGCGCTCGGCCGCGGAGAGTTCGTGATTGAGGAAGGTCGTTCCCATGGGCGAGCGCGCCATCGCCGCGAGGGCGCGGAGGGCATGCTCGGCTTTCCGGGAGATTCTCATGGCGGTGGGCGCACAGTCCGCAGCCGTGCGGGCACGGTCAACGGTGAATGCACGCGAACAGTGCGCGGCGCAGGGCTTGCGAATGAATTGCTCCTGAGTGAATTCCCACGGATTCAGGGCGACCACGGATTGAGCTTCTTCTGAACCCATCTGTGGAATCCTGAATCTTGCGGGGCAAATCATGGATTTGAGGCTCGCGCTTTCGGTTCATGCATAAGCCCTGTGCGCGGCGCCTTCGCCGAGGATTGATGCCGAGGAGCGGCGCGACTGGTCATTGACTCCGGCGGCGAATCTGGGGATTCTCGCCACAGCGGATGAGCGACGATTTGTTTGGATCGAGTGCAATGAACGACGCGGGGCCGGGCGAGGTGACGAGCGCCAGCGCCCCGCTGGCCGCGCGCATGAGGCCGCGCCGTCTCGCGGAGTACATCGGCCAGAAGCACATCCTCGCCGAGGGGAAACTGCTCCGCCGCGCCATCGAGTCGGACCGTTTTTCGTCGCTCATTTTCTACGGCCCGCCGGGCGTGGGAAAGACGACGCTGGCGACGATCATCTCGCGGGAGACGAAGTCGCGCTTCGTCACGCACAGCGGCGTGGAGAGCAATGTGGCCGACATCCGCCGCGAGGCGGATGTGGCCGCGCAGCACCTGCGGCTGAACGGACAGACGACGATCCTCTTTGTGGACGAGATCCACCGCTTCAACAAGGCGCAGCAGGACGTGCTGCTGCCGCATCTTGAGCGCGGCACGCTGCGCTTCATCGGCGCGACGACGCACAATCCCTACTTTTACGTAAACAGTCCGCTCGTGAGCCGCTCGCAGGTCTTCACGCTTGAGCCTTTGGGAGCGGAGGATTTGGAAGCGCTGATCGAGGCCGCAGTCGCAGATGAGGAACGTGGCCTCGGCAGGCTCCATGTGCGCATCACACCCGAAGCGCGCCGCCATCTGGCCGCCATCGCCGACGGCGACGCGCGCAAGTGCCTCAATGCCCTCGAACTGGCAGCCTTGAGCACGCCGATGAGCGCGGACGGCGGGACCCTCATCGACCTCGCCACCGCCGAGGAGTCCGCCCAGCAGAAGACCATTGTCTATGATGGCGACGGCGACGCGCACTACGACACCATCAGCGCCTTCATCAAGTCCATGCGCGGGTCCGATCCCGACGCGGCGATCTACTGGCTGGCGAAGATGCTGCATGCCGGGGAGGACATCCGCTTCATCGCACGCCGCATCGTGATCTGTGCCAGCGAAGACGTGGGCATGGCCGACTCGAACGCGCTCCGGGTGGCCGTGGCCGCACAGCAGGCGGTGGAGTTCATCGGCATGCCTGAGGCGCGAATCCCGCTGGCTCATGCCACGATCTACGTGGCCACTGCGCCAAAGAGCAACCGCGCCTACCTCGCCATCGACAAGGCGCTCGAAGATGTGCGGCATGGCCGCACCCTCGCCGTCCCGCCGCATTTACGGACGAAGTCCCGCAAAAAACTAGCCGCCAGTTCCGGCACCTCAGCCGCCGAACTGGACTACAAATACTCCCACGACGCGGACGACGGCTTTATCCCCCAGGCGTACCTGCCGGAAGGCCGCATCTATTACGAGCCGGGCACAAACGGTCTCGAAGCCCGGATCAGGGAGCGACTGGAACAGTGGCGGGAACGGGCGGCCAAAGCAGACGGCCAGTCTTGAGTCCGACGAACGGGAGAGTTGGCAACTGAATGGCGCAGCTTGGTTTTGTTCGGCTTGCCTGACCTCCACATAATATAGATTGCATGGTTAATATATAATTGGGATTGAGTTCGTCGCTATTTTTGCTACAATTATCAAAATTCATAATCGACTGCTATGAAACATGATTGCTTGATCCGTTTCCTGTTGCTGCTCGGCGTAGCCTTCGCGCCATCCTGCGCGCTCCAGTCCCCCCTGGCATCCAAGTCCCAAAAACTCGAACCCGGCACCCGCTACGAAGTGCGTCAAGCCGTGGCTGCCGGAGACGCCTTCCGGCCTTACCAAATGACGAGTTACTTCTTTGTCGTTGAGGCGACACAGCCTCCGCTCCTCGCCGCCATTCGTCCGGAAGTGCGGCCGCCTTTGCGGCTGCCAGCCGGCGTGGACCAACTCGCCAACGTCCGCACGACCGCCTACTGTCACGACGAGTCCGACCATCTGGCCTACGGACACCTCAACGCGGTGGGCACGTTTCTCAAATACGGTGCGTTGCGCAGCGCGGCAGCGGACTGGTCGCGCTACCCGGTGGGCACCCGGTTCCGCATCGCCAGCGAGCCAGGCGTCGTGTATGAGGTGGACGACTACGGCAGCGCCCTGGTTGGCACGGGAACCATCGACCTTTACCGCCCGACGCAGGCAAAGATGAACGACTGGGGTGTGCGCAATGTGGATATCGAAGTCATTCAGTGGGGATCCTATGAGCGCAGCCAGCGCCTGCTTCATGGCCGGACTCATTACCCGCATGTGCGCCAGATGTTCAACGACATCCAGCGCCGCCTCGGCTCTCAGCCCGCCGTCAGCACCAGGACCACGCCGATCACCGCGATGAGCGAGCCTGCCAAGGTGATGCCGCCGGGCCTGTCGCCGTCCATATAGGCCGCCATCGGGATCACCAAGATCGGGGTCGTCGCCGTGATGGACAGCACGACCGTACTCGAGGTCTGGCCCAACGCCCACTGGAAGCAGCTCACACCGAGCACCGGCCCGAATACCGCCGCGCCCACCACCCACCACGACCAACCACGGCGGACGCTGTCAGCAACGACCAAACGGCGGCCTACCGCCGATGCCAGCCACCACACGAACACTGAAAGCACAAAGCCAGGCACCACCCGCACGCACGCCTCGCTGATGCCCGTAAAGTGATCGCCCGCGGCCAGCGCCTTCGCCTTCGCAACGCGCGTGAACGTCGCCCCGAGTCCCTGGCCTGCGCCCGCCCCGATTGCGGCGATGATCCCGACGAGCGGACGCCCGCCAGCCGCACGCGGCATATGCACCTGCCGGCTCAGAGCGATGACCACACCGGCGATGATAAGCGCGCAATAGAAACTCTGGAGCACGCCGGGCCTGCCGCCGGTCAGGCACCATTCGCCAACGGTGCCGAAGACCGGCGCCGCGCACAGATTGATCAACAGTGTGAGCCGCGCGCCGAGGTGCGGATAGGCTAGAAAAAGCGCGATATCCCCTGCCCCGAAGCCGATGGCACCGCTCACCACCAGCCACGGGATCGCCGGTGAAGCCAGCGGCACCGGCGAGATCAGCCAGGCCATCACGCCGAGCAGGGTCATCGCAATGCCGAGCCGGATCATGTTTGCACGCAGCGGTCCGAGCGCACTGGCACTGCGCTGGCCGCACATGCCCGAGCACGCGAAAAAGAAGGCGGTCAGGACGGCGGCGGGCATCGATTGCGGCTTTGGAAAAGACAGGGCGCAGCCATTGCCACGCACGAAGCACCCGGGCAACGAACTTTCTGGTGCGAGCGGCGCCGGTCCGTGCGTTACTCCGCGCCACATCATGGCATCGGCAGTTCCCGCATTCGTCTGGTTCAACGGAAGCATCATTCCCGCCGGGGATGTGCGCATCTCTCCCTTCGATCACGGATTCCTCGTCGGCGACGGCGCGTTTGAGACGCTCATCTCGTACGCCGGCGTCCCGTTCGCGCAACGGCGGCACTGGGAGAGGCTGCGCCACTCGTGCGAAAGTCTCGGCATCGCCACGCCGGATGCCAGGGTACTCTACCAGGGCATGCTCGACGTCATGACAGCCAACCAGATGCCCGATGCGCGCCTGCGCATCACCGTCACCAGTGGCGAGGGCCCGCTCGGCTCTGACAAGGGCGACCACCCGCCCACCGTCACCATCGCATGCGGCACTTTGAAGCCATGGCCGGAGACTGAAACGCTCGTCACCGTACCCTGGCCACGCAACGAACGCGGCGCGCTCGCAGGCGTGAAAACCATCTCCTATGCTGAAAATGTCCGCGCCCTTGCCTTTGCAAAGCAGAGCGGCGGCGGCGAAGCGCTCTTTGCCAACACACGCAGCGAGGCGTGCGAAGGCACCGGCAGCAACATCTTCTTCGTCGGCAACTCCGCGGTGATCACGCCTCCGCTTTCGTCCGGCTGCCTCGCCGGTGTGAGCCGCGCGCTCGTCATCGAGCTCTGCCGCCGCAACGCCATCCCCGTCACCGAGCGCGCCGTCCCGATGGGCGAGCTGGCGTCCTTCGACGAAATCTTCCTCTCCTCCACCACCCGCGAGGTTCAGGCCGTCGCGCGCATCGACTCCGTCACGCCGCCCGCTGCACCCGGGCCGGTCACCAACCGGCTTCGCCTGCTGTTCAAGGAACTCGCTGCGTCGGATTTGGATCCGTGATCAAGTCCAGGCAGTGGGAGCGGGGGATTGCGCTCTGCCACGAGCGGTTCCGGTATCATTCGGCCGCCACGCCCGGTTCGGGACGCAGCAAAATGGGAATCCCGTCTTCGATCGCATAAACGTGTGCGCCGTCTTCGGATGCGAGAGCCGGCTCAGCTTCAGGCAAGGACGCCGCGAGCTTTTCCTCAGCCGTGGCAAAGCGCAGCGGTTGCTTCGTTGCTGGGCAGCGGAGGAGCGGGAGGGTGGATTCGAGCCAGGTGAGGTCGGGCATGGTCAAGGATTGGCCGAACGACGATACTGTTCTTTGAGCTGGATGAGCGATGATGCGGTTTGGATCAGTGTGATTCCAGCCATTCCGAGACCAAGCATGACCCCAAAACCAATGATGCCCCGATGAGAATCGCACGCATTCCATGCGCGAACGGACACTTGAGCGAGCATGAGTCCAAGAAAATAGAATAAGGAAGAGCCGTTCAAAAGCGCGTTGAAAAAAGCCCACAGCAAGGTCTCTCCCGCAAAGTCGTAGGCCAGTTTTGGCGGGCAGTTCGGCGCTAGAATTATCAGCTTCGTAAGCAAGAGAATGTAGATGCCCCAACGAAAAATGTGCGGATTTGCGTCTTGTTGGTCACCCGGTGTCCGCATCGTGCGCGCCAATTGAAGCTTTCACCCCACCGCCACGCTCGGATCAATCTCTCTCGACCACGCAGTGATGCCACCGGCGACATTGTGGACGTCGGTGAAGCCGTTTTGACGAAGGATGCCGACGGCTTTCGCGCTGCGGCCGCCGGCTTTGCAGTGGACGAGAATCTTCTGATCGCGCGGCAGCTCGCCGAGGCGGGATTCGAGTTCCCCGAGCGGGATGAGCTTCGAGCCTTCGATGCAGCCGACGGCGTATTCGGTCGGCTCGCGCACGTCGAGAAGGAAGTGGGGCGCTTTTGTTTGGCGCGCTTCGTGAAGATCTTGGACGGTCACGGTTGGGATGTCGGGTGTGTTCGAATTGCTCATGCCGCAGAAGCCTTGGTAGTCGATTGGTTCAGTGATGGTGGGGTTGATGCCGCAGACGGGGCACTCTGGATCACGCCGAAGCTGCACGGTGCGGAAGCGCATGGCAAGCGTGTCGAGGTGCAGCAGCTTGGCGAGCAATGGCGCGCCGATGCCGGCGATGATCTTGATCGCCTCCAGCGCCTGCATCGAGCCGACGATGCCCGGCAGCACACCGAGCACGCCGCCTTCCGCGCACGTCGGCACGAGTCCGGGCGGCGGAGGCTGCGGCACCATGCAGCGGTAGCATGGCCCGCCGAGATGCGGCGCAAAGACGCTGACCTGTCCCTCAAAGCGTAGGATCGAGCCGTAGATGTTCGCTTTGCGCTGCCACACGCAGACGTCGTTGCTGAGGTAGCGCGTGGGGAAATTGTCCGTGCCATCGAGCACTACATCGTAGTTCGCGACGAGTTCGCGTGCATTTGCGGAAGTGAAGAGCGCGACGTGCGGCTCGATGACGATGTGCGGATTGATGCCGAGCAGCCGATCCTTCGCGGCATCCAGCTTCTTCCGGCCGATGTCGGCGGTGCTGTACAAAATCTGCCGCTGCAGATTCGACGCATCGACCGTATCCGCATCGACGATGCCGATGCGCCCCACGCCCGCCGCCGCGAGATACATCGTCACCGGCGACCCCAGCCCACCCGCGCCGATGCACAGCACGCTGCCCGCCTTCAATTTCCTCTGCGCCTCGATGCCAAACTCGGGGATCGCGAGATGACGCGCGTAGCGCTGCAGCTCGGCGGTGGAAAATTCAAGTTCGGCGGTGGACGGCATGCGGCAAGTAAGCCGCGCGCGCTGGTCTTCAACAACAAGAATGTCTGCGCGCGAAGCCGGGCCTCACGGCCTCGTGCACGAGACGACGGTTCGAAAAACGATCCGCCTCCCCTGTCACGAACTGGCGGCCACGCAAAGCGCAACGCAGCGCTGCGGGCCGGCCGGCTCACTGCCCTGCCCCGCGCCGCACGGCCAGTGCCTCACCCACCACGCGCATCAGATCGGGTGCTTCGTAGGGTTTTGGCAGCGCAAGTTTGAAGCCAAACCCGCCGGGATCGAGCATCGCGGGATCAGAAGTGTTGCCGCTGGAGACGATGGCGACGATCCCCGGGTCCGCCTGGCGGAGCAGTTCCATCGCGCGCAGCCCGCCCATGCCGCTGGGGATGGTGAGATCAATGATGGCGAGGTCGATGGTCTTGCCCGCGCTCATGGCCTCGCGGTAGCGCAGCACGGCCTCGCCGCCTTCGGAACTCTCGATGACCTCGAAACCCTTCGAGCGCAGGATGCGCACGATCATTCCGCGCAGCAGCAGATCGTCCTCAAGGATGAGCACGCGGTGGAAGGACGGCGCGGGCGGCTGCGGCGCGGCAGGCTGCGGCGGCGCATCAGCCACCGGTGCGGCCCGGGTGCCGGGCGGCTTCGTTACGATCTCGAAGATCGCCCGCTTGAAGTCCGCCACGCTCTGATAGCGCTGCGCGCGGTCCTGCATGAGCGCGCGCACGACGACGCCGTCGAGGCGCGGATCGGTGCCCGCGTGTGCCGAGGGCGACTGCCATGCGCCGCGCGGCATGGTGCCGGTGAGCATCTGGTAAAGCAGCACGCCGAGCGCGTAGATGTCCGCGCGGTGGTCGATGTCCGGCAGCGCATCGTGCTGCTCCGGCGCGGCGTAGTCCGGCGTGCCGAGCGCCATGTTGGTGTGCGTGACAAAGGCGTCCGGCTGGTCCAGCCGCTTCGCCAGCCCGAAGTCCGTGAGCTTCACGCGCCCGTCGTTCGAGAGCATGATGTTTGCCGGCTTGATGTCGCGATGCACGATGCCGCGGCTGTGCGCGAATTCCAAGGCATCACAGACAGGCGCGATGACGCGCATCGCCAGGTCCGGCGTCATCTGCCCCGCGCTCATCACCTGGTGCAGGTCCGTGCCCTCGACGAACTCCATCACCAGAAACAGATAGTCTGCGCCGATGAGGCCGAAATCATGCACGCTCACAATGTTCGGGTGATTGAGCTGCGCCATGGCCTGCGCCTCGAGCCGGAAGCGCTCGGCGTAGCGGTAGTCCTGTCCATGGCTGCGGTGCAGGATCTTGATCGCCACCTGCCGGCCCAGCGTCAATTGCCGCCCCAGATACACCGCCCCCATGCCGCCGGAGGCGATCAGCCGCTCAAACACATACCCGCCCGGTGTCAGGCGCGTGAGTTCCTCCGGCGGAGGATAGCTCGGCGTCGCGTGAGCGGGACCGGGAGAGATGGCATGGGCGGTCTGCATGAGGGAATGGCAGCGGGAAAGTTCGGGACAAACGCGAAATGCCGCAAGCATTCTCTTTGAGCGGACCGGCGATTTTGTCTGCTCGCGGAGCCCGGCACGGCAGTCCCGCATTCCCGAAAACGTCAGTGCGCCGCCGCAACGCCCGCCCCGCACTTCCGGCCATGAAGCCGCGTGAGACGAATGCGAAGCACCGGAGTGACCGGCCGCCGGAAAGGAAGCCCGCCACGTCCGCCGCCTCGGACGCTTCGCTCCACAGCATTTGCTCTTGCCCACCAATCCCCGGCACGACTACTCTCAACGGCACCATCACTCCCCGATGAAATCCCGGCCCACACTCTTCCTCAGCGGCGTGTCACACCAGTTCGCGATTCTTGACCGAAGGAGGGCGGCATGAGCACAAAGACTGTCTTCATCAGCTACCGACGCGACTCGACGGGCAAGCTCTTTGGTCGGTCGATCAAGGAAGCTCTCACCCATTTTGGATACGATGTGTTTCTCGATGTCGATCGCCTCGACGCGGGAAAGTGGGCCGCCCAAATCCTGACTCAAGTGCCGCTCCGGTCCCATTTCCTGTTGCTCCTCACACCGGGCTCTTTGGACCGCTGCGCGCAGGAGGACGATTGGGTCCGGAAGGAGTTGCTTGCTGCGATCCATTCCGGACGGAACATCGTTCCCGTTCGCGAAGAGTCGGTGAACTTGGACGAACTCAACACCTGCTGCCCGGAGTGCGTGAAGGCGCTCTTCGATTATCAGATTGCCACCGTCCAGCACGCTGGATTTGAGTCGGACATCAAGATGCTGGTTGAGCGATTCATTCCTCCTCACAAAGCTCCGGCACCGAAAGCTGAATCAGCGGTTGCTATGCCGCACACGGTTCCCGCCGACATCTCCCGCATCCTCCGCTACGCCCCCGCCGAACTCATCGGCCGCGAGTCAGACCTATCCGTCCTGTCCGTCGCATGGGAAAAAGTGCGCCATGCCACCACACCACGCCCCCACATCCTCACCTTCGTCGCGCTCGGAGGCGAGGGGAAAACCTCCCTCGTCGCCAAGTGGGCCGCCGAACTTGCCGCGCAGGACTGGCCCGGCTGCGACGCGGCGTTTGCGTGGAGCTTCTACAGCCAGGGCACGCGCGAGCAGATGGCTGCGTCGTCGGATTTGTTCTTGAAGGAAGCGCTGAACTTCTTCGCCCTCGACGACAAGGACCGCGAGTTTGCGGAGAGCAGCGCCGGCGCGTTCGAGAAAGGCCAGCGCCTCGCCCACCTCGTCGGCCAGCGGCGCAGCCTCCTCATCCTCGACGGCCTTGAGCCGCTGCAATACGCGCCCACCGCGCCCACGCCGGGCGAACTCAAGGACCAGGGCCTCGCCGCACTGCTCAAAGGCCTGGCCGCCGCCAGCCACGGCCTGTGCGTCGTCACCACCCGGTATTCGCTGCCGGACCTGCGGGCCTTCTGGCAGTCCACCGCGCCGGAGGTGAAACTGCTGCGCCTCTCCCGCGACGCCGGCGTGCATCTGCTCAAAACCCTCGGCGTGCGCGGCACGGCGCAGGAATTCGCGGCGCTGGTCGAAGACGTGAAAGGCCACGCCCTCACGCTGACCCTGCTGGGGAGCTACCTGACCGAATTCCACACCGGCGACATCCGCAAACGCGACCTCGTGAAGCTGGAGGTTGCGGACGAGGAAATCGAAGTCCTGCAAGACCACCCGCATCATGTGTTCAACGTCTTGGACGCGTATGTGAAGGAGTTCGAGGACGCCTCCTCTCCCCGGCCCTCTCCCCCATCACGAGATGGGGGAGAGGGTGGCCGCAGGCCGGGAGAGGGGGAGCGCGCCCAACGGATGCTCGCTCTCCTGCGACTCATGGGCCTGTTCGACCGCCCGGCGACCGCAGACTGTCTTGAGGCGCTTTGGAAGAAGCCCGCCATTCCCGGACTTACTGAACCGCTCGTCGAATTGAACGAGAGCCACCGCAACAGTGCACTCAAGCGATTGGAAGCCGCGAAGCTGCTCACGGTGAACCGCGACGCGGCCGGCGCGCTCGACTCGCTCGATGCGCATCCGCACCTGCGCGAATACTTCGCCCGGCAACTGCGCACGCAACAACCCGACGCCTGGCGCGCGGCCCACCGGCGGCTCTACGAACACCTCTGCGCGAGCACGAAGGAAGGCGACCAACCAACGATCGAAGACCTCCAGCCGCTCTACCAAGCCGTGGCCCACGGCTGCCAGGCGGGGTTGCAGCAGGAGGCGTATGAGAAGGTGTATTTTGAGCGGATCAGAAGGCAGAACGAATACTATAGCGTGAGGAAGCTCGGCGCGTTCGGTGCTGATTTGGGAGCGATCGCTTGTTTCTTTGACGAGCCTTGGAAGCGAATCAGCCCTGCCTTGGAGAAGGAAAAGCAGGCATTGGTTTTTTCTCAGTCTGGCACTTGGCTGCGCGCTTTGGGGCGATTGAGAGAAGCTCTCGAACCAATGCGAACTTGCCTCGAAATTGGCGTGCATGAGAACGATTGGAAACGGTCTGCTATTCGCGCCAGCAACCTGAGCGAGCTGGAGCTGACGCTGGGCGAGGTGGCCGGGGCGGTGGGGGACGCCGAGCAGTCCGTGACCTACGCCGACCGCAGCGGCGATGCGTTTTGGAGGATGGGCACGCGCACGGCCCACGCCGACGCCCTGCACCAGGCGGGCCGCCGGGCCGGGGCGGAGACGCGCTTCCGCGAGGCCGAGCAAATGCAGAAGGAGAGGCAGCCCGCCTACCCGCTGCTCTACTCGCTGCAAGGCTTCCAGTATTGCGACCTGCTCCTCGCCGCCCCCGAGCGCGCCGCGTGGCAAAGTAGCCATCACGCTCCGCGTGATGAGCGGGGGACTGCCGTGACGGGGAACGCTGTCGATTCATCCAAACATGATCCTCATGCGGAAGCTGAGGCTCATCTCGCGGAGCGAGATGGCTACCTTGGGCGCTGCCGCGCCGTCTCCCAGCGCGCGGCGCAGACGCTCGATTGGTCGGTGAACGTCTTCAACTTCGGCCTGCTCTCCATCGCCCTCGACCACCTCACGCTGGGCCGCGCCGCGCTCTACGCGGCGATTCTGCAAGGTGGGGCGGGCAGTCCTCTGCCCGCCGCGGACGCCCTCGCGCCACCCGACGCTCCGCCACGTCCGGACGCCCAGCGGCGCGCGCGGAGCGACGCGCCCTACCTGGACACCGCCCTCGCGCCACCCGACTCTCCGCCACGTCCGGACACCCAGCGGCGCGCGCGGAGCGACGCGCCCTACCTGGACACCGCCCGCCGCGAACTGGACGCCGCCGTCTCCGGCCTCCGCCGCGCCGGCACGACGCACCACATTCCCCTCGGCCTCCTCACCCGCGCCTGGCTGCGGTTTCTCACCGGCGCACGCACCGGCCCAGACAGCGCACAGGCGGACCTGGACGAAGCCTGGGAAATCGCCGAGCGCGGGCCGATGCGGCTGCACATGGCGGACGTGCTGCTGACGCGGGCGAGGTTGTTTGGAGTTCAGAGGACAGAGGTCAGGGATCAGAAGTCAGCGGCGGATGGGCAGAAGTATCCCTGGGAGTCGGCGGAGGCGGATTTGGCGGAGGCGGAGAGGTTGATCAAGCAGTGCGGCTACCACCGCCGCGACGAGGAACTGGCGGATGCGAAGCGGGCGCTGGGAGTGGGGTGAATGGTGGGTTCGGAGGTGACCGGGGTCGTTGTTCACCACAGGGGCCGGGTTGTTCGCAACTTGTTCACAGAAATCGGGCGGCGTGACGGCGGGAGAACCACAACATCTTGTTTCAGCCCTCGAAGGAACGCCCAATATTTTGCGGTTTCGTGTTTTTTTGCTTGGCGGTTTGAGGGGCGGCGTGTTTAACTCGCGACCTTCCGAAAATCGGTGGCGCATCCCGTTTCCGAGTCCGGCTCCGACACCAACCCAGCACTCTCCTTCCCCCCTTTCCCCGACCATGTATCTCAAGACGCTGACCATCCACGGCTTCAAGTCCTTCGCGGACAAGACGCACTTTGAATTCCACCCCGGAGTGACCGGCATCGTGGGGCCGAACGGCTGCGGGAAATCGAACGTGGTGGACGCGGTGCGCTGGGTGCTGGGTGAGACCTCCGCGAAGGCGCTGCGTGGCGACGAAATGGCGGACGTGATTTTCAACGGCACGGACAAGCGCAAGCCGGTGGGCATGGCGGAGGTGCAGCTCACGTTTGGCGATTGCGAGCAGGCGCTCGGCGTGGACTACAACGAGGTGGCCATCTGTCGCCGCGTTTTCCGCGATGGTCGCTCGGAGTACCGTCTGAACGGGACGGTGTGCCGGCTGAAGGATTTCCAGGATTTGTTTGCCGGCACGGGCATCGGCCGCACGGCGTACTCGATCATGGCACAGGGGCAGATCGACATGCTGCTCAGCTCGAAGCCGGAGGACCGGCGCTCGGTGTTCGAGGAGGCGGCGGGCATCACGAAGTTCAAGTCGCAGAAGAAGGAGGCGCTGCGGAAGCTGGAGTTCACGGAGGCGAACCTGCTGCGCGTGGCGGACATCATCGCGGAGGTGAAGCGCCAGATGGGATCGCTGCAAAGGCAGGCGGCCAAGGCGCGGCGTTATCAAAACTTCCTCGCTGATCTGCGGATGCTGGACACGCATCTGGCGCACAAGCACTGGCTGGATCTGAACGCGGAGAAATCGGAGTCGGAGACGCAGATTCGCACGCTGTCGCTGCAGCTCGACCAGCTCCAGCGCAGGCTGGCGGCGACGGAAAGCGAGACGAGCGAGACTCGCGAGGCCTACCACGCGGTGGAGAGCACGATCAATCAACTGCGCGGCCAGGCGCAGGAACTCCGCTCGCAAGTGCAGAGCGCGGAGGGCCGCATCGGCTTCAATCGCGAACGTGCGGAGGAGCTGCAAATGCGCATCCAGCAGAATCGCGAGGACACGGACAAGAGCCGCGCGCTGCTCGATGATCAGCAGCGCGAGGTGGCGAGCGCGGACGAGCAGATCCGCGCGCTCTTCGCGAACATCGAAAGTCGCCAGCTCTCGCTGAACGAGCATCACGCGGTGCATCAGTCCATCGTGCCGGAGCGCACGGGCATCGAGTCGAACCGTCGCGCGATGCGCGAGCAGATTCGTGTGACGGAAGGCCAGATCGCCGCGGCGGAGGCGAAGATGCAGAGCCTCACGAATCAAATCTCGGCGGACCGCCAGCGGCACGAATCGCTGCAAAAAGACCGGCAGGCCGCGGCGCAGGCGCGCGAGACGAGCCAGGTGGAGTTTGACGAGCTGCAGCGCATGATTCACGAGGCGGAGGCGCAGCGGAACGAACTGGAAGAGAAGCTCAAGCAATGCGCCCGCGAGATCGTGGAGAAGCGCAAGCAGCGCGATGCGCTGGCCGACGAACTCAGCGAAATCCAGCGTGCAGCCACGCAACGCCGCTCGCGTCTCGAAGCGCTGGAGCAGCTTTTGCAAAAAGGCGAGGGCCTTGAGCAGGGCACGCAGCATGTGCTGCGCGGTCTGGACAATCCGGAGGTATACATGACCGGCGTGCGCGGCCTGCTGGCGTCGTCGATCGAAGTCGATCCGCAGTTCATTTCCGCAATCGAAGCCGCGTTGCGCGACAATTTGCAGGCGGTGCTGCTGGCGGATTCAGAACTCGCTTCGCAGATCGTCGATCGCCTCACGAGCCAGCAGCTCGGCAAGGCGGCGATCGTGCCGCAGGACTTCGTTTCACTGCGCGCCGCGCCGGATCGCCAGCTTCTGCCAGACGGCGCGATTGCGTGGGCGGTGGACAAGGTGAAGGCGGTGAACGGATCGCAATCGCTGGTCGATCATCTGCTGTGCAATGTTTTGATCGCCGAGGATCTGAACGCGGCCATTCGCCTGAAGAAATCGCATCCCGATCTCGCGATCGCGACGATCAACGGTTCGCTCGTATCGACGGAAGGCGTGATCTTCGGCGGCGCGGGCAAGGAAGAGGCGGCATCGACGCTGCGCCGCGAAGCCGAGGTGCGCGGATTGCGCGGCGAGGTGGAGGCGCTGGAGCTTCAGCTTCACGAGAAGGAGGAACAGGTGCTGGCCATCCGCGCGCGGACCGAGGAGCAGCAGCACGAGGAGATCGCGCTGCGCGAGCAGAGCCAGCGTGCGCGCGAGGAATTCTCGCAGATGCAGGGCCAGGTGAGCGTGGTGCAGCGTGCGCTGCAGCAGGCGACGGCGAAGCTGGAGAGTTTTGACTGGGAGCAGGAGCAAATCGGCGGCCGCATGGCGGATGCCGAGGCGCAGATCGCCGCGCATCGCGAGACGATCGCCGCGGCGCAGCAGCAACTTGAAGCTGCCCGCGTGCGCGAAAGTGAGCTGGAGATCGAGATCGAAAACGTGACGCGCCGCGAACTCGAATCACAGGAGCGGTTGAACGAATTGCGCACGGCGCTGGCGCTGGCGCAGAGTTCGCTGCAATCCGTCGAGCGCCAGAAGGCACCACTCGCGATGCGCATCAGCGAACTGCAAAACGCGATCAACCGCTACGAGCAGGAAGTCGTGTCGTGGCAGCAGCGCGTCGAGACCGGGACTGCGGAGAACGCGCGCCTCGGCGAGCAGATCGAGGAGCAGCGCTCGGCGGTCGGGCGCATCGAAGAAGAGCTGCAAATGCGGTCGAGTGATCGCGCGGCGGCGTTTGAAAAAGTCACCGCGCTGGAGAACCAGCTCACCGCATTGCGTCACCAGACCAGCGAGCTGAACGAATCACGCAGCCGCGCCGAAGTGCAGCTCACGCGTGTGGATTTGCGCCTGGAGAACCTGAACAACCAGATCACCGAGCGGTACCAGATGCAGCTCGACGCCTTTGAGCCTGACCCGCATGAGCTGCTCCTCGCGATCAACTCGCAGAAGAAAGCGCGTGCCCGCGGAGGCAAACGCAGGGATGCGATGGAAGCCAGCGATCAGCCGCCCGAAAGTGCGGAAGCCGAAACTCAGGAAGCAGCGTCCGAGGTGACTGAAGTGGCGGTCGCTGAAGATGTCGGCGACAAGATTGAACTGCCGGCGGAACTCACGGAAGGCGAGCCTGACTGGGATTTCGTGGCCGAGGCGGTGACCGAGCTGCGGCAGAAACTGGAAAGCATCGGTCCGGTGAATCTGGATGCGATCCAGGAATTCGCGGAACTCGAAGAGCGTCACAATTTCCTCGAGACGCAGCACAATGATCTCGTGAAATCGAAGGAGGAGCTGCTGCAGGTGATCCAGAAGATCAATGACACCACGAAGGCGATGTTCGCCGACACCTTTGCACAGGTGAGGCAGCACTTTCACGACAACTTCCGCGAACTCTTCGGCCCGCAGGCGAAGGCTGATTTGCTGCTCGTCGATGAAGCCGATCCGCTGGAGAGCGGCATCGAGATCATTGCGAAGCCGCCGGGCAAGAAGCTGCAAACCATCTCGCTGCTCTCTGGTGGCGAGCGCTCGATGACGGCGGTGGCGCTGCTCTTCTCGATCTACATGGTGAAGCCCTCGCCGTTCTGCATCTTGGACGAGCTGGACGCTCCGCTCGACGAGTCGAACATCGGCCGATTCCTGAACATGCTGGACCGCTTCATCGCACAAAGCCAGTTCATCATCGTGACGCACAACAAGCGCACGATGAGCCGCGCGGATGTGATTTACGGCGTGACGATGCAGGAGTTCGGCGTAAGCAAGCCGATCGGCGTCCGCATGACCAAAGAAGAGGAGCCGCCCGCGAAGCAAGAAGCGCTCGTTTTGGATGCTGAGGCGGTCATGGATGAAGTCGAACGGGAGACGGTCGAGGCGGCGATGTAAGAGCAAGACGTTGTGCCGCCAAGATTCGGTCAATCCGCTGCTTCGGAGGTCTTCCTTGCGGATGCCGGCCAGCCGAGACTCCCTTTGTTCAGCGGTAGCGGATAGAGCACCCGCCACCACCCGAGAAGACGCCGCCGAGCCGCGGCGGCATCTCAATTTCAGGAAGCACCCAGACGTAGCGAAGCAGTCGCTTCCGCCGATGGCAGAGTGCCGCGTAAGCCAGCCCGCTGCCAACCAGACTGAGCAGCACGCCGAGAACCACAGAGTCCCACGCGAGCGGAGAACGGCGCCCATTCACGTCGGCGTCCAGGAGCGCCGAGGCTAGCGCAGCCTCGCGTTTGGCGACCACCTCACCTGGCACTTCAGCAACGCTCGAACGATCGAGCACAGGGGGCGGCTCGCCAATCATCCGCTCAAGCCAGAATAGACGTATCGAAAGACGGACCGTGAATCGGTGAAGTTGCTCCAATGCGTCGGACACTTGCGATGCGTCCTTCGCGCAGTCTTTCACCATTTCCGCAAGGCGATCTGACGAGGCGATTCTTTGGAGTGAATTGCTCACAAACAGCCTGGCACGCCACGGATCACCGAGCGGAAAAGCGACGAGACAAGAGTCGCGGTCCTTCAGCGCTCCAGACGCAACGCCGGACAGATCAACGCCCGACGGCACGCACTGGTCACCGTCCATGACAACGACATAAGCTGCGATCCGGGCGTCACGCGCGTGGAACGCCAGGAAGCGAAGCAGGTCTTCTCGTTGGGTCTCAGGCAGGTGGCTGTCTGGATCGATAAGGTGATCGCTGCCTGAAGTTTCAAGACACGCAGCCAAGAAGTCGCCATCGACGCAGCGGCGCGGCATGTCGCGGGAAGCGCCTCCCGGCTGGTCCGGACGGACGGCTCTACCAAGCAGGGCGTCAGGAAGAAACAAAGAGAGATCAGCCCTAGGTTGTGGCGAACCGGGATCGAGTCCAGGAGGCGACTCCCGTTCCGCAGGCAGGGCCGACACCGTCGGGACACCATCCTCAAAGCCTTCTGGAAACAGATCACCCCCCAGTCGAGGCGAGTTTTGTGACCTGTCCTGCGGCCACTGCGGAAGCGGCAGGACATCATCAATGCCCGCAGCGTACAGATTGAATGAGGCCACGAGCACCAGAATACCGCCGGATGCCCGGCACGGAGGCAAAACTCGAAGGCTCGATTTCATGATTCAGTCGGCAGAATAACAAAGAACATCCCGCGGCGATCCGTTTGTCCGCACGGGCGAGCGCAGAGGCACCAAGCCGAGATCGGGTGCCACGGTGTGAGCCACCGAGACCCGGCCATCGACCATCTGCGCCTTGCCAGCGCGCCGAAGTCGTCGATCCAAATTTGCGATCGCATGTTTGACCGCCTCGCCATACTGACTGCGGGCAAGGCTCGCGCCGATTCCATCAAGGACTGCCTTGATGCCGATCCGATCAGCCAGTCCCTCCATCACATACCCCAAAGTGAAGCATGCCGTCCCCGCTGCCGGATCAATCACGAGCACGATTCCAAACTCGTTCCGCTTCGCGATGTCATGCGTCCCAAAGGCCGCATGATTTAGCAACCAGAAGCCAACCTCGGCAACCTTTATCCCCTGTGGCAGAACGCCGAAATAGACCGCAAAAAACACCTGTGGGAACCGACGCTCAAAATCGTCAAGTTGTGCCTCAAGACTCTGGCGTTCGCTCAAACGCAGGCAGTGAGCAGCATCCGTCAACCGGTCGAGCCTGACCCAATGGTCCCCATGCTTTGAGCAAGACGCACGTGAATTGAATCCACACTCGGAGCAATGGTCTAGAGTAGCGGTGGGCAACAGTGAGTCGCAGCGAGGACATTTCATTTTTATGGATAATATGGTAAATAAAACCAAAAGCAACCAAAACGATAATCCCACCTGGAAAAAAGTGTTTACATTGCCAACCGCATATGGTTGAAATGATAAGGTCCAAATATTTGACATTTATTTCGTGCATCGCCGCTACAAATGATGTCAGATCAAGACAACCACCACGACTCCATCAACAACATGAAGCCTTCTTCTGCGGTATTGTTTTTCGTTGCATTCGCCTATCTGCCTGTAGTGCAAGCTGCGTGGCAGCAAGCTCCAAAGGTCGACAAGAGGCCCGTGGAGATCGCCACGAAAGTGATCACCGGGGCCAAGCTTGTTTCCTCAAAAAACGTCGGTCAGGCCGACTCACTGCTGTCCGATGACCCTACGCTCGCTTCGACGCTTCCCACAGGTGCGAGTGAAGCGACGATCAATACTGGAACGCCCCGGCTCGTGGAGAATGTCATGTTCACGAATGACAACTCCGAAGGCAAGCTCGCAGCTTCGGGAAGCAGTGATCTGAAAAACTGGACGTTGCTTGGGCAGGCAGTTTTCACGCCCGCTGACCGTTATGTCGGTTTGTCGTTTGCCGGGTCGCAGGTGAAGTACGTGCGCGTCCAATTCGAACTCTCGAAGGGAGGCACGATACGCAATTTTCAGTTGATCGGAGGTGACACGGACAAGGACTACAAGGTGGAGCAGAATGCCTCTGGCACCGGTGGGATGAAAATGAATCTAGCCAACGGCATGGGCGGTTCGCGGGTTATCTACGTTCACCCATCGCCGGCGAAGGATTCGGACGTTACTGAAATCGGGCGGGCACAGAGCAAATTCGACTTCCCCGAGTCTGACGAAAAATATAGGACCATAATCTACGACCTGGGCACCCCCCGTATGCTGTCCGAATTTGGCTCGGTTCACTCTCCGCGCCCCGTGAGATTTGAGGTGTTCACCTTTGATCAGCTTCCCGAGAAAGAAGACTGGAGAGGTCGTATGTCGTTTGACCCGAAAGCATTTGATTCCACAAAACCGGTGGCGTCCAAGGAGGATCCTCAGGGCTTGGGTTACATCAAAATCAGGACTCAGAAGCCCGTTCGTGCCCGTTATGTCGCACTGCGCTGGGAACCGGATTTCAACCCACCTGCCTTCTCCGTGGGCGGCGTCGAGGTGGCTGGTGAAGGCTTTTCTCCGCCTCAGTATGTAGGCGGCGGCGGCGGTAATAGCGGTGGTGGAAATCAGGGACAGAACAACCAGCAGGGCGGCGATCAAACCGGTGGTGCCTATGGCGCTCAGGGTGGCGGCTCGGGTGGCGGCAGCCCATTCGGCTATGGAACTGGGGGATATGCAGGGGGCGGGGGAAGTCTGCCAACCGATAGTGGTAACACCACCGGCAATGCTAATGGCAATACCACAGGCAACGCCAATGGCAATGCTAACGGCAACGCCAATGGCAATGCCAACGGGACTCCTTCAGGAAGTCCGTGATTGGACTGAGTGATGTTTTTCAAGAAGCCGTGTCCGGACACAGCCGGCACGGCTTTTCTTTTTGCAAGAAATCAAGGGGTGCCCCGCTATTACTGCTTTTGCACACCATTCGCCGTCCTGGCAACGAGTGGTAGCGAGTTGGTATGGTCCCAGCACTCCCGCCTGCCGGCAAACCCTGCGCAGGCCGGAAGATGGCGACGCCTTGCTGGTTTCAGGGGACCACTCACATAACTGGTTGTTACCTCCCCCTCCACGTCGGATCTCCAGCGCAAGGATCACCGTCCTCCACAACCGAGATTGCCAACGATTCAGCAATCCCGTGGGCAAAATGTCCTGAGGTGTAGCATCCTCGAGCGACGACGAGTCACCCGCGAAGAGCATGATAGATCCCGTGAACTGCACCGGAGCACTCAAGAAGACGATGTCTGGTGCCTGGATTAACAACTCTCTGATTCCCCTTGATCCTCATCTTCTGGCAAGAATCGCCTCGGCCATGCGCATGGCCTCCATGTTTGGACGCACATCATGTACCCGGACAACCGCGGCTCCGTGCTCCCGGGCGAAAGCAGTGAGGGCCACCGTGGGCCAGAAACGATCATCCATGTCGTCGCTACCGATGACACGACCAATCATAGATTTGCGTGAGACACCAACAAGGAACGGCCGGCCCTCGACCCGTATCGAAGGCAGGCTCCTCATGAGGGCAAGGTTGTGCGCCAGTGACTTGCCGAAGCCGAAACCTGGGTCAAGCACCACGCGAGTGATATCGATCCCCGCTTCCTGCAGAGCCGACAGCCGCGATGCAAGAAAGGCTCTCACCTCCGCCGCAACGTCGCCATACGCGGGCTGCTGCTGCATGGTGCGCGGCGTGCCTTTCATGTGCATCACCACAATGCCTGCGTCACAAGCAGCAGCCACCTCCACCATGCCGGAATCACCGGTCATGCCCGAGACGTCATTGATGACATGGGCGCCGGCCTCGACCGCGGCTCGAGCGACCGAAGCCTTCATCGTATCAATGGAAAGCAACACCCCGGTCTTTTCCCGCAAAGCACGTATCACGGGCAGTACGCGGCGCATTTCCTCATCGCAGGCGACCGGCTCTGCTCCTGGCCGGGTGGACTCACCTCCTATGTCAAGGATGTCAGCGCCTTCCATAGCGAGCCGGATGCCGAGTTCGATCGCCTTGCCGGCGTCAAGATAGCGTCCACCATCCGAGAACGAGTCAGGCGTCACGTTCACGATTCCCATCACAAGTCCCCGCGCCGAAGTGTCGATGTCCCGACCGCAAACACGCCAAAACGTTTTCATTCCAGATGATCGCGGCAGCCGGGTGTTGCTCAATCGCAAATCAACGCCCCACCTGATTCACCTCACCCAGATAATCTTCACGCGAAATGCTGCCAGACGAGCATCGGCCTTGCGACTGCCTCAAACCTCACCTGGGATGAGTCCGTGACGATTTCGATCGCGCCCCCGCCAACGCCCACATTACTGTTCGGGCAACAATTCTTCTGCTCTCACTTTGCAACACATGGATCCTCGGCAGAGAAACATACGCCGAGAAACGAGTTCGAAGCGGAAACCGGGGTCACTTTTTGGTTCTCGGCGGGTTTTGACGGGTGATGAATTCGGTGCAAGCGGGTCAATGCCGAATGACCAATTCCTGCATCAGCACTGGCATCGCCTTCCACTATCCGGCCCGGGATTGGGATCAAATTGCCAGTCACCAGCGAACTCGTTCTCGTCCTAGGAGGCTTCCATCTCCAAGTCTGGCTACTCTTAGTCACACTACCGAGTCAGCGCGGGAGTTCAGGTCCTGGAAGTGAAACTGCGCCCCTTGCATATCGGACCTTGGCGCACGGGCAGTTCAGTAGTGTGCTGTCCGTAACGCCGGAGCCGCGCGAATTTCAAACCGTGGATCAGCAGCTCTCGTTGTACTTTCACCTACCTATCGTGCCAGAGATGCTGTCGATCTACGCGCATCTGGCGAAGTTCGGCGGAGGGCTGGTGCCGGCCTTGTTTGGTTCGCAACATTTTGCGTACCAGGAGGCCGCGATTGTGAAAGCCAGCGGTCTCCAGTTCGTCCGGCGAGGAATTCGCGGAAGTGCCGACGCTCACGTCCGACCGAACAATATCTCCTTCCACACGCTCATGGCCCGTGACAGTATGGAGTGTGCCGCCATGCTGCGACCTTCAGCACCAACTCAAATGCAGGCAGCCGACGGTCGGCGCACGGTGAAGGGATCTTCTGCACGAGGAGCACCGGCAAATTCCGCCACGGAATCGTTAGCACATCGGGACGCCTGTGATAACCTCCGCCTCCCCACCCGCCATGGCCCTCGTCAGCGTCTCCGGTCTCAAAGTCCACTTCCCGGTTTACTCGGGCTGGTGGCGTCGTGAAACGGACTCGGTGAAGGCGGTGGACGATGTGAGCTTCGACGTGGAGGAAGGACGGACGCTCGGTCTCGTCGGCGAGAGCGGCAGTGGCAAATCCACCGTTGCACGCGCGTTGCTCAAGCTCATCAAGCATACCGCCGGTGAGGTGCGTTATCGGGACCAGGAGATTCTCTCGCTGCCGGAAGGCCAATTCCGCCCCCTGCGCAAAGACCTGCAGATGGTGTTTCAGGATCCGTTCGGCTCGCTCAATCCCCGCATGACCATTGAGCAGATCATCGGTGAGCCCTTGGGCATCCACTTCAAGGACATGAGCAGGCGTGACCGTGCGGACGCCGCTGCCGCGCTGCTCGAGCGCGTGGGCCTTGCCGCTGAGTCGCTCGACCGCTATCCGCACGAGTTCAGTGGCGGGCAGCGCCAGCGCATCGGCATCGCACGAGCGCTGGCCGTGCGGCCGAAGTTCCTCATCTGCGACGAGCCGGTGAGCGCCCTCGACGTGAGCGTGCAGGCGCAGATCCTGAATCTCCTGAAGGACATTCAGGACGAATTCCAACTCACCAGCCTCTTTATCGCCCACGATCTCGCCGTTGTCCGGCACATGAGCGACGAGATCATCGTGATGTACCGCGGCAAGATCGTCGAGCATGGCCAGGCCGATGCCGTGTGTGAGAACCCGCAGCATGACTACACCCGCAAGCTGCTCTCCGCGGTGCCCAGACTGGACTGATCGCATCCCCGCCGCATGACGCCTCTTTTCAGAAAATTTCTCGGCACAAACTGGCTGCTCGTCGTCAACATGGCGGCCATCATTGTCTTCGGCGTGTATGCCATCTACAACGCATCCTCCTATCGTGAAGGCGCGCTCTCCACGGTCTGGAACCAGCAAATCCGCTGGGCTCTCATCGGCATCCCCGTCTTCTTCGCGGCGGCATTGATCGACTACAAGTGGGTGCGCTGGGGTGCCTGGCCGATCTATCTCCTCGGCATCGTCAGCCTGATCGTGCTGCAAAAGTACGGCGTCGAAGTGCTGGGCCAGAAACGTTTGCGCGTGGGAGGCCTCGGCGAGGTGAATCCGCCGCAGATCGCCATCATGGGCGGCATCCTCTGCTTGTCCGTCGTCTTTGGCGACTTGCAACGTTGGATACCCGTCTTCCGCTATCCGTCGCTGCGCATGATCGCCGCAGGCATCGTCGCAGGCATCCCGGGTGCCATGGTGCTGAAGGTGGATTTCGGTTCGGCCACCGTGTGGGGTCCCGTGTTCTGTGGCATGCTCCTCGTGGGCAGCATCCCTTTCCGCTACCTCATCACGCTCACGCTCATCGTGCTCTGCGTCGTGCCCATCGGTTACTTCTTCGCGCTGAAACCCTATCAACAGAAGCGCATCGACACATGGATGTTCCTGCTCACCAACCAGGAGCACAAGGTGGACCTGAAGGACGAGGGCTGGGTGCCGAACTTCCTGCTCACCGCAGTGGGATCGGCCGGCATGGAGGGCAAAGGCCCGCTCTCCCAGAAAGTCGAGGACCGTGCGTCCATCCACCGCACCTTTTTCCCGAACGAGTCCATCAACGACTTCATCTTCTCCGTCGTCGCCGAGGAGTTTGGCTTCCGCGGTGCCATCCTGCTGCTCTCGGCCATGGCTCTGCTTCTCTTGCAAAGCATCTTCGTGGCCTTCTGTTCGCGGGACCAGCTCGGGCGGCTCATCGTCGTAGGCATCGTGGCCATGCTATTCATCCACTCGTTTGAGAACGCCGGGATGAATATTCTGCTCACCCCCATCACCGGCCTGCAATTCCCCTTTGTGAGTTACGGCGGCACTTTCCTGGTCGTCTGCATGTTCATGATGGGCCTCGTGCAAAGCGTCTGGATCCACCGGAACATCTCGCCCGTGGCGAAAGCTGGCGCGGACGAGCAGGATGAGGACGCGGACGAACGCTGAGAGCAAACCGCCGGGATCAACGACGCCTCTTTGCCGCCAAGTGCCACTTTGACCGCGTCCGGCGGGCAGATCAGCGTCTCCCCAGCTCATCACACAGCGCCAGGGCCTTGAGCGCCTGACAGGTGGCGATGTACGTGATGAACTGGTAGTTCCCACGATACAGCGACTGCATCCACCAGCGCCCGCTCACGCGCTGCTCGCGCTTCAGCCACGCGATGCCGCGGCGCACGCGCTCATCACCCGCGGGCACACCGTCCTGCCGCATGAGGATTACGGCCAGTGCGGTCATGTAGGCATCACTCTCCGGCCTTGCGGCATCGGGCTGGCTGGTGATGAGCTTCACCACCGTCTCGCTCATCTTGAAGTGCCAGTCACTCAAGGCGGACATGTCCCGCAGCGACCAGCCTCCATCGGCATGCTGCCTGCGCGTGAGCAGGTCGAGCGCCTCCGCACGTTGTTCGCTTGTGACGACGCCAGGCAGGTAGCTCGCGAGCTGGAGGCGCAGCACCCGGTCGAAGTCGTTCTTCGGCGTCGCCCCACGCAGCCACGACTTCATTTTCTCCACACGCGCATCCAAGGCTGCATCCTTGTCCTTCAGACCGGCCAGCCAGCCGGGTGCGGCGGTGATGGCGCGGGCAGCCTGCAGCGTCAGCTCGAAGTCCGTGGTGATGTGCGGGATCTCCACCTCGCCGTAGCTGACAAAAGAGCCATTGTCGGACTGCCGCATGAACATCTCCTGGAGCGACTGCTCCGTCTCCGGCGATATCTTGCCGCCACGCACATGTTTGTCCCACTCAGCGAGCCCGAGCGAACGCCACACCGACGTCCATGAGCCGGGGTAGTACTTCAGACCGTCCTTATCCGTCTCCTTGCCCGAGAGCTTGGCAGGCAGCGACTTGACGAAATTCTCACGAATCTCCTCCTTGGGCGCGCCTGGCAGCATCAAGAGCGCGGGCCGCTCGCTCATGTAGGGGCCGGTGGTGTGGCAGTTCACACACGACTTCTCACGCACCCAGCAAAGCGCGCCGTCGTCGAGGTACTTCGCCGCGGCCTTGATGCTCTCCGCGCCGAACGCCTTCACGCGCGGCTCGTCCGCTGTCGGAATGCTCACCTGGATGCCTTCGGTCTTGTATTGGAATTCCGGCCTCGGCTTTTGCTCCTCCGCACACGCCCGCCCGCCGGGCTGCAAACACAGCGGAAGAAGCATGAGGGAACGGACAGTGCTGCGGAGGTGATTCATGGCAGGCTCATACGTTCGATCGACCTTGAGTCGTGCATCGTCAGAGGCATTGACACGGGTTCACGGAGCGCGGTAGCATCAGCCGAAATTCAGCAGAAAATTCCAGCGAACTTTTTCGCTGACGCGCGGCCCGCGTCGTGAGAAAGCACCGCCACCACTCCATCTCCCGATCATGAATGCTCCCGCACGCTCAGGTCTTCCCGCGTATCGCTATCTCCGAGGCTACGCGCTCGATCCCGGATTCTCCACGCGGCTCGACACGGCTTCGATCAATGAAGTCACCTACCGCATCCCCTTTGAAAAACTCGACCCCGGACCGGCGGGCGAGTACGTGGAGGTGATCGACTTCGATCCCGCAAGCGGCTGCTGGTATGATCCTGTGGATCTCTCGGACGAGCGCATCGCCTCGCAGGGCGGACTCGCGCCGAGCGAGGGGAATCCGCAGTTTCACCAGCAGTTCGTCTATGCGGTGGCGATGAAGACCATCCGCCACTTCGAGCGCGCGCTGGGACGAAAGATCATCTGGTATCCGCGTGTGATGTGGAGCCGGAAACCAGGCGACGACGTCAAGGACGTGCGCTGGCCTCGCAAGTACGTCCACCGCCTCCGCATCCACCCGCACGCGATCCGGGAACCCAACGCCTACTACGATCCGGAGAAGAAGGCGGTTCTGTTCGGCTACTTCGATGCAGCGAACCAGTTCCAGGGCGCCAACTATCCCGGCGGACTGGTCTTCACCTGCCTGAGCCCCGACATTGTCGCGCACGAGATGACGCACGCGATTCTCGACTCCATCCACCACCGCTATCTGGAGGAGACCAATCCGGACGTGGCCGCCTTTCACGAGGGCTTCGCGGACATCGTCGCGCTGCTGCAGCGTTTCACTTTCAATGAACTCGTCGAGCATCAGCTCTACGCCAGCGGCGGCCGCATGGACCGCTACACGGTGCTCGGCGAGCTGGCCACGCAGTTCGGCGAGGCGCTGGAGGGAAACCGCGGCGCGCTGCGCGGCATGATCGGCCGCTGGAATGAGAAGAACGAATGGGAGCCGCTCAAGCCCAGCCCGCACGACTATGTGAAAAACCTCGAGTGCCACGACCGCGGCGCGGTGCTCGTGGCCACGATCTTCGATGCCTTCCAGCGCATCTACACCTTCAAGACGCGCGACCTGCTGCGCATCGCCACGAGCGGCACCGGTGTGCTGCCCGAGGGCAGTGTGAGCCGCGACCTGGTGCACCGGCTCGCCGGCGAGGCGGGCGAGATCGCGGAGCACCTGCTGCACATCTGCATCCGCGCGCTGGACTACTGCCCGCCGAATGACATCACCTTCGGCAGTTACTTCCGCGCGCTGATCACCGCTGACCTCGACATTGCGCCCGAGGATGAAAACGGCTACCGCATCGCACTCATCGAGGCCATGCGCGCCCGCGGCATCTTCCCCGCGCGGGTGAACACGCTCTCCGTGGAGAGCCTGCGCTGGAGTTCCGTATCGTTCACCAAAAAGGAGCGCGATGCCATCGACTGGATCGCCGATCAGATGAAAAATGACATTCGCGCACTGGTGGAGACTCCGGACCGCGAAGAACTCTACAAGCGCTCCCTCAAGGCACAGGCAAAACTTCACGCGCTGCTGATGGGAAAGCAGCAGGTGCTTCTCGGACCGGCTCAGTGGGAGAGTTTCCTCAACAAGCTGGGCATGACGTCCCTGCCCGTGTCGCAGCTCTTCGGCAAGAACTCGAAGAAGGTCCGCTTCCTACTCCACGGCAAGCCGTTCAACAACTACACACCGGCCATTGAAGTCCACACGGTGCGCCCGGCCTTCCGCGCCGGGCGCGAGGGCCGGCAGATCGAGCAGGTCATCGTCACGCTCACGCAGCGCGTGACCGTGGACCTCGGCAAGGATGGTGAGCAGAAACGCATGATCTTCCGCGGCGGCTGCTCGCTCATTCTCAGCTTCGGCAGTCTGAACACAGTGGAGCACGTCGTGGTGAAGAACATCAAGAGCTACCGCCGCTTCCGCCAGCAGGCGGCCTACATGAGTGGCGGCGGTGCAGAGCCGTCCGCCGCCGCGACCTCCACCTACATCCGCCCGGCGCACGGACGTGAAATGGACTTTCGCCGCCTGCATCGTCACTGACCCTCACCCTCCATCCCCGCACACCATGCCTGCTCATGTGAAAGCCCGCATCACCATGTACCGCATGCAGGAGCTAGGAGACTGCTTCCTGCTCACCTTCACCGCCGGCCGCGACGTCAGCCGGATGTTGATCGACTGCGGCTGCTTCCGCAACAGCGGCAGTTCCATCGCGCGCATCAAGACCGTCGTCGCGGACATCAAGACCACGCTCGATGGCGCGCCGCTCGACGTGGTGGCCGGGACGCATCAGCACAATGATCATGTGAACGGCTTCTTCCATGCGGAGAAGGAGTTTCGCGACATCGGCGTGAAGCAGACGTTTCTCTCGTGGCTGGACAATCCCGAGGACAGGCGGGCGCAGGAGGTGGGAGACAAGTTTCACAATCTCAGGAAGCAGATCGTTCAGATTCGGGACGGGCTGCACAAGAAGCTGCGCGGCGCCAGGAACGCTGCCACGCGCGGCACGGAGGCTTTCCAGCTCTTGGACGGCCTGCTCGGTTTCTTTGGCGCGCAGAAGAACGCGGACGGCCCGCCTGAAGTGCCGGCCAAAGGCATCGGAGTGCTGAAGAAGATCGGCACGGTGAAGCCGGAGTATTTGAAGCCTGGACGCAGCCTCGACATGCCCGGGTTGCCAGCCGGCACGGTGCGCATCCATGTCCTCGGACCGCCTCGCGAGACCGAGCTTCTCTACCGCAAGGATCCGCGCGAAGGCGAGAGCTACGACCGCGAACTCGCGGCCGCCAGCCTGCACGCAGACAGATTCCTCTCCGCCGTCGCAGGCAAAAGCGACGGCTCCTCACGCCAGGAGGACAACTACCCCTTCAACGCCGAATTCAAACGCACCCGGCCCGCAAGCGGCTCGGCGCTGGCGCGGGTGATGAAACGCTATCGCCACACGGGGGAATCATGGCGCACCATCGACGAAGACTGGATGGACCAGGCTGGCGCGCTCGCGCTTTATCTCGACACGTACACGAACAACTCCAGCCTCGCCCTCGCCATCGAACTGGTCGCCAGCAGGAAGGTGCTGCTTTTCGCAGCCGATGCACAGACGGGCAACTGGCTGAGTTGGAAGAATGTGAAATGGGATGATCCGAAGGTCACCACCGACAGCCTCATCGAGCGCACCGTCTTCTACAAAGCAGGCCATCACGCCAGCCACAACGCCACGCTGCCCGAAGTTTTCGACAAGATGAACCATCCCGACCTCGTCGCACTCATCCCGGTGGACAAATCGGACCCCAACATCAAAAAGGACGACGGTTGGAAAATGCCTGCGGAACACTTGTTCGAGCACCTGAAAAAGCAGACCAGCAACCGCGTGCTCCAGATGGACGACCGCAACCCTCCAGAGTGCAATCCGGACAAGGCGGCGAAGGGCGCGTGGAAGAAGGTCGGCATCAAGCCCAAGGTTACGGACCTTTCGATCACGCTCGACATCAAAGGCTGACGCGATGCCAAGCCGTCACGCCAGCACGCCCTTCACGATCTCGCCGTGGATGTCGGTGAGGCGGTAGTCGCGGCCTTGGAAGCGATAGGTCAGTCGCATGTGATCGATGCCCATCAGGTGCAAAGCCGTCGCGTTGAGATCGTGGATATGCACGGGGTCCTTCACGATGTTGTAGCTGAAGTCGTCGGTCTCGCCGTGAACGTGGCCTTTGCGGACGCCTGCACCGGCCATCCAGAGGCTGTAGCAGCGCGGGTGATGATCGCGGCCGTAGTTGTCCTTCGTCAGCACGCCCTGCGAATACACGGTGCGGCCAAACTCGCCGCCCCAGATAATGAGCGTGTCGTCCATCATGCCGCGCTCCTTGAGTTCAGCCATCAGCGCAGCCGTGGGTTGGTCGGTATCGTGGCACTGGCTCTTGATGCCGCTGGGCAGGTTGTTGTGCTGGTCCCAGCCACGATGATAGAGCTGGATGAAACGCACACCGCGCTCGGCGAGCCGGCGCGCGAGGATGCAGTTCGCCGCATACGTGCCGGGCTTCTTCGACTCGGGACCGTAGCGATCGTAGATGTCCGCGCGTTCCTTCGACAGGTCGGCCAGTTCAGGCACCGCCGACTGCATGCGGAACGCCATCTCGTATTGATCAATGCGCGCCAGCGTCTCGGGATCGTGATGCGACTCGAGCTTCATGCGGTTCAAGGCAACCACATCGTCGAGCATCGCACGGCGGCGCTCGGTGGTGATGCCCGGCGGATTCGAGAGGAACAACACGGGGTCCTTGCCCGAGCTGAAGCGCACGCCCTGATACTTCGACGGCAGGAAACCCGCGCCCCACATGCGTTCGTGCAACGGCTGTGCGTTCGTCGGTCCGCTCGGTCGCGAGATGAGTGCGACGAAGGCCGGCAGATCCGAGTTCTCCGAGCCGAGGCCATACGACACCCAGGCACCGAACGCAGGCCGACCGCCAATTTGATGGCCCGTTTGCAGCAGCGTCATCGCAGGATCGTGATTGATCGCCTCCGTGTGCAGCGTGCGGATCAAGCAGATCTCATCCGCGAACTTCGAGGTGTGCGGCATCAGCTCGCTCAGCCACATGCCGCTCTGGCCGTGCTGCTGAAACTTGAACACGGACGGCGCGATCGGAAACCGCTTCTGCCCCGCCGTCATGCCCGTGAGCCGTTGTTCGCCGCGCACCGAGTTCGGCAAGTCCTTGTCGAACTGCGAGGCGAGCCCCGGCTTGTAATCGAAGAGATCGAGCTGCGACGGCGCACCCGCCTGCGTCAGCCAGATGATGCGCTTCGCTTTCGGCGCAAAGTGCGGTGACTGCGCGGAAGCGAAGAGCTTCGGATTGATCAGCGACGCCAGCGCCACTCCGCCGATGCCTTTGAGCAAGGTGCGACGGGTTGATTCGAGGGCATGCGGCGGGGTAACCATGGAAAAGAAGACAAGGGGGTGCTCGGTGCCACCGAAGAACGCACATCCGAAGCCCGAGCTATCGGCGCAACGGCCTCTTGGTCGGGCCTCGGCGCAGGCTGATCCGCTCCCATCCTTGCGGAACAGCCCCCTTTTCGATCGTCGAGAAGCCCCTCGGACGGCCGAGGAAAAAACTGCTCCTTTTTCTTGTCACTGCCAGACGCCTCGACTATTTCATAGGCCGACTGCCTTTCGATCCCCATTCTGCCCGGACAGGCCGCCCCACTCACCGCTCTCAGACCTATGACATTGACCCGCCTCCCTCTTCTTGCGCTGGCCATCATGGTGGCATCCGCCCCGAAGCTCGGCGCGCAGAGCGTGCTCGACACGGTGTCGAGCAACATCAACATCGAAGGGCTGGAGACGACCTTCGACCCCGACACCGGGATCGCCACGGCGAACGGCAATGTGCACATCAAGTTCTCCGGCACCGAGATCACCGCCAGCCACGCAGACTACAACTCAAACACGGGCGACATCATGGCCCGCGGCGAGGTGACGGTGTGGAAGCAGGGCATCACGTACAAGGGTGAGAACTTGATGTACAACATCAAGACCAACGAGTTGACGGGCAATCTCATCCGAAGCGGAATGGGCCACGGCCAGGGCACCGTTTTTTACAACACCGAGAAGTTCGAGACGGAGACAAAGTTCATCGACCGCATCGACGGCGGACTGACGTTCCTGACCACCCACGATTACGAAAATCCGAACTTCCGCATCAAGTGCAAGCAGATGACCATCTACCCGGACGACCGCATCGTGATGCGCAACATCACGATGTACGTGAACAACACCCCGGTGTTCTGGTTCCCGTACCTCGTCCAGCCTCTCGATGACGAGCTGGGGTATCGTTTCACGCCGGGCTACAGCGATCTCTGGGGAGCCTTCCTCTTGAACCAGTGGGGCGTGATCCACGGCGACCACACTCTGGCCAAGTACCACTTTGACCTCCGCAGTGCCCGTGGCGTGGCGGGCGGCGCGGAGTACATCTCCCTCCGGCACAAGGACAACGAAGAGAACTTCGGCACGCTCCAATGGTACGTGGCCAGTGACAGCGACGGTCAGGCCACCACGGGCGCCGGATCACGCTCCACCGTGGTGGACAGCACCCGCTACCGTGTGAACTTCCAGCATCGCATCTACCTGCCCGGCCCCGAAGAGAGCACTTGGTTCATGGATTTTGACCTCAACAAGATGAGCGACATCCATTTCTACGAGGATTACTTCCTCGATGAATTCCGCCGGAACCGCGAGCCGGACAACCAGATTTCCCTCATCCACACGGACCCGAAGTACGTGGCCACCCTGATGGGCAAATTCCAGATCAACGATTTCTACCGCACCGAGACACGACTCCCTGAACTCTCCGTGGACTTCATCCGCCACCAGCTCGGAAACTCGAACTTCTTCTACCAGGGCACCACCTCGGCGGGCATCCTGCGCGAGAAGTACTCCACGGAGGAGGAGGCGAAATTCAAGTCATCCCTCGACAACCTCAAGGCCAGCGTGGACGAGCCTGGCTTCACGCGCTTCCACAGCTACCACGAGTTTCTCTACCCGAAAACGTTCGGCGGCTGGCTGAACGTGGTGCCGCGCATCGGCGGCGGCCTCACATATTACGGTGACGTGCAGGGCGGCAAAGACGGCCAGGGAGATGAACTCAAGGGCATCTTCCACGCTGGTCTCGACGTGTCCTTCAAGGCCACCAAGACTTGGGACGACGTGCAGAACGAGACCATGGGCCTCGACGGTCTGCGTCATGTCATCCGCCCCTATCTGAACTACTCCTACCTCAACGCGAACGATCCCGAAGGTCTGCCATCAATCGACAGGCTTTCCCCCACCACGCGCGCGCGCACCATTGACGTGCCGCTCTTCACGGCCATCGACGACCTGCGCTCCTGGAACATCGCCCGCGTCGGCGTGCAGCAGCTCTTCCAGACCCGGCGCGACTACCAGTCCTTCGATGCCTCGCAGTCAAAATTCCGCGCGGCGAATGCCGCATCGACCCAGACCTACAACTGGGCGGGCGTGAACACGTATGTGGACCTCTTTGCGGAGGATCCGGAGTATGACAGGAGCCTCTCGAACCTCTACAACGAAGTCTTCTGGAGGCCGCTGCCTTGGATCACGTTCTTCTCGGATACCCAGCTCCCCATCGGCAGCAGCGACTTCAATTTCACCGAGTTGAACCACGGCATCACCTGGTTGCCGAATGACAGGCTCTCCATCACTCTGCAGCACCAGTTCATCGCCGATCATCCTTTCCTGGAGGACAGCAGCCGCGTCTCCTCGACGATCTATGCCCGCATGTCTGAAAACTGGGGCCTGTCGATGAACCATGTCTATGAGATCGACGACGGCACGCTGCAGTATCAGAGTTATGCGCTGCATCGAGACCTCAGCAGTTGGATCATGACCCTGGGACTGCGCATGCTCGACAGCAAGGGCGGCAAGGGCGACATGGCCGTCCTGCTCTCATTCACCTTGAAGGACTTCCCGCAGGTCTCGCTTCCCGTCGATGGCGCGCAGAACGTCGTGAACAATCACGGCAGTCATGGCGGCTTCTGATTCGACCCGCGTGCCGCGGCGGCCGTCGTGTCGGAGCGGTATGCCGGAGGATGGCACCAAGATGCCGGCGGGTTCAAGACAAGGCGGGAGCCGGCCTTGGTCCGAGCGCACATCGCCTACACCGTCACCTTTGCAGTCATGAAACTCACCATCATCGGATCTGGATACGTAGGACTGACCACGGGCGCTTGTTTTGCCGACGTGGGTCATCATGTCGTCTGCGTGGACAACGACGAGCGGAAAGTCAAGACGCTGCACGAGGGCAAGATTCCGATCTACGAGCCCGGCCTAGAGCAGCTCGTGCGCAAGAACGTGGCCTCGAAGCGCCTGCGCTTCACCACCAGCACTGAAGAGGGCGTCGATCACGGCGAGGTGCTCTTCATCGCCGTGCCCACGCCGCCGCAGCCGGATGGCAGCGTCGATCTCAGCTTCATGGAGAAAGTGGCGAGAGAGATCGCCCAGTACCTCGACAGCTACCGCGTCGTGGTGGACAAGAGCACCGTGCCGGTGAAGACCGGCGAGCGCGTGGCCCAGACCATCCGTCGCTACGCACGGCCTGGCGTCGAGTTCGATGTAGTGAGCAATCCAGAGTTCCTCCGCGAAGGCAGCGCCGTGGAGGACCTCATGAAGCCGGACCGTATCGTGATCGGCGGCAACAGCGACCGTGCGCTGGCCATCATGCAGAAAGTGTACGAGCCCTTCATGGCGCCCGTGCTCGTCACCGACATCAACAGTTCCGAGCTGATCAAGCACGCCGCCAACAGCTTCCTTGCCCTCAAGATCAGCTACATCAACGCCATCTCGGAAATCTGCGAGGCCGCCGGTGCGGACGTGCTCAAGGTGGCTGACGGCATCGGCGCCGACAAACGCATCGGCCGCGAATTCCTCAACGCGGGCCTCGGCTATGGCGGCTCGTGTTTCCCAAAGGACATCGCCGCCTTCATCGCCATCAGCGAGCAGCTCGGCACTCCCTTCAACCTGCTCAAGGAAGTGGAGCGCATCAACGCACGGCAGATCCAGCGTTTCATCGACGGCATCCGCGAGGCGCTCTGGCTGCTCAAAGACAAGCGCCTCGCCGTCTGGGGCCTGAGTTTCAAACCGAACACGGACGACGTGCGCTCGTCCGTCGCCGTCAGCCTCGTCGAGCGCCTCGTGGCCGAAGGCGCGCACGTCGTGGCCTACGATCCGAAGGCCATGGACAAGGCCCGCGAGCTGCCGCTGGCGGGCAAGATCGAACTTGCCCCCAGTGCCATGGAGGCGGCCTCCGGTGCCGAGGCGCTGGTCATAGCCACCGAGTGGCCCGAGTTTTCCGCCGTCGATCTCTCCGAACTCCGCGAAAAGATGCGCACGCCGCTCATCTTCGACGGGCGGAATATCTTTGATCCCGGAGTGGCAGCCAGCTTCGGATTTCAGTATCGCGGCATCGGCCGGGGCGTCGTGACCGCACGCACACCGTGAAGCACGCTCCCCGCCAGGAGCCGGCCCGGACACGCCGTGGCACGCGCGACGGCGCAGGCGCGCGCGGCGTGTCCGTGCGCGAGATTGCGCTGGACGTGCTCGGCGAGTGGTCCCATCAGCGCCAGTACGCGCAGGACCTGCTGGACACCGCCTGTCGGCGGCATTCGCTCTCAGGGCCGGATGCGGCGCTGCTGCACCTCATCGTCCTCGGAGTCGTCCGCCACCTCTCATTGCTCGACCATTGGACGGACGAACTGTGCTCTCACCGGCATCTCGACCACCGCTCCCGTTGGGTGTTGCGCATCGGCCTCGTGCAGGTGTTGGTGCTCGACCTCCCGCCACACGCCGCGGTCAATGAGTCCGTCAACATCGCCGGACGCGCGCGCGGCCTGGTCAATGCCGTGCTCAGGCGCGCAGTGCGCGAGCGGGAGCAGTGGCTCGCCGCGGCGGACGCGTGGCCGCTGGAGATACGCACATCACATCCGGCATTTCTCGTCGCGCGCTGGCAGGAGGCGTTCGGCGGGCCGAGGACCCGCGCATTGTGCGAGTGGAACCAGCAGCCTGCGGCGAATTACGTGCGCTTGAACCCGCTTCATCCCGACGCGGCCGGATGCGTCGGCCGCATGGCGGAGAGTGAAGACCTGGGCGGTGGCTTTCACCGGTGCGCCACCCTGCCCCGCGATGCCCTGGCCGCCGGCCAGTGCTACGCACAAGATCCTTCCACGGCCATTGCGCCGCTCATGCTCGGCGCGCGCCCTGGAGAGCTGGTGCTGGATGCCTGCGCCGCCCCCGGCGGCAAGACGGCCATCCTCGCCGCCGCCATGCAAAACACCGGGCGCATCATTGCCGCCGACTCGTCGTCAGCGCGGCTGCCCCGGCTGCGCGACAATCTCAGGCGTCTCCGTGTCGCCAATGCGGTGGTGTTCGAACACGACCTCACATCTCGCCGCGCCGCTCCCTGGGGTGACCAAAAGTTCGACCGCATCCTGCTCGACGCGCCGTGCTCGAACACGGGCGTCATGCGCCGGCGCGTGGATGTGCGCTGGCGGCTGCACGAGGACGACTTCGAGATTCTTGCCGCCGTGCAGCGCCGTCTCCTGCAAGCGGCCGTCCCGCTCTTGAAGCCGGGCGGCAGTCTTGTGTACAGCACATGCAGCGTCGATGCCGCGGAAAACCGCGCCGTGGTCGAAGCCGCGCTCGCGGAGCACCCCTTCCTTGCCTTGGACGCAGAGCGTTTCGCCTTCCCTCCCGAAGCAGGCAGCGACGGAGCCTACGCCGCCCTTCTCACGAGCCGCAAGTGATGCGCGAACGCGCTCAAGACACTCCCCCGGTCCTCGGAAAAGCGAGGCGTGAGGACGGTTCGCGAGCTGCATTGACGCTGAATTTAGCAAGCAGGGACGCATGATTTGACTGGCGACCAGCGGATTCTCCGTATGGATCAACGTGTGACCGATCCGTCTCGATTCCAGACCGCATGTGAATGGCTGCGCAGACAGCCGTTTCGCTTTCATTGGGCGCTGGTGCTGCTGATGGCCGTGATCATTCCGATCCTCACGCGACATACCGAGAAGCCGGGCGAGTTTTATCCCTTCTCGAATTTCCCGATGTACTCCCGCTTCGCGCCGGACACCTACTACGTTTACGTGACCGACCTGCAGGACAAACCGGTCCCGGTCGGAGCGACGTTTGGGACGGCGATCTCGAACGTGAAGAAGGCCTACGACCGCAAGCTCACCAACCTGAAAAAGGAGAGCGGCACCAAGGACAAGAAGATCGACATGCCGCTGGAAACCAAGCGTGTGGCCGCCGATGAAGTGCTGCACTGGCTGGCCGAGAACGCACCTGACAAGCGATCACTCAATTCCCACGCCGGACTTCGCCTCTACGAAGTGAATGTGATGTACCGCGAGGGACGGGTAAGCAAAGCCGGACGCCAGGTGGGCGAGATCAAGCTGCCAGGATCATGAACACCGCCCCGCAAAGCCCCCCGCTCTGGAAGCGCGCCGTGGATTTCTGGCTCGCTCACGAGCCCGTACGCCATGCGCGATGGGAGATCGTGATGCTGCGTTTCGTGCTCGCGCTGCTGTTCTGGGACATCCACGCGTCGTGGGTGCCCCTGTGGCGCGAGCCGTCACGGGCCGTGATGCAAATGGTCTCGCCTTCATCCGGGACGGATCTCAAGTACCAGAGCCTGCCGCATCCGAACGGCTTTGCCTCATTCGTCGATCTGTCTTTCCTCGCGAATGATGCCGTGGAGCAGCCTTTGCGCATGGCCACTGCTGCGTCGCTCGTGCTTTTCGTGCTGGGCGTGCCTGCGGCCTTCACTCTCGCCATCCCCGCGCTGTTCGGCATCGGCGTCACCACAGTGATCAATTCCCAGGGAGCCATCGCGCACAACGCACAGGGCCTGCAGCTCGTGCTGCTGTGCATGTGGCTGGCGGGCTTGTGGTCGTGGTGGTGCAAATCGCGCGGCAGGCCGCTGCCGTGGGAATTCACACCGGCGCAGCTCGAACTCGACTGGGCGCGCCAGGGCCTCATGGCGGCCTACGTCACCTCGGCAGTCACGAAGATCGTGAATTCCGATGGCAACTGGCTTTCCGATGCACGCTTCTTCCCGCTGCACATGGCGAAGAACAATGACATGGAATTCTACGACACGCTGAACGCCGCGGCCTTGAAGATGGACTGGCTGCCGCAGGTGCTTATGGACCACCCTGGGCTGTGCATTTTCTTCTTCGGCCTGGCTCTTCCGCTGGAACTCCTCGCCTTCCTCGGTCTCTACAACCGCCGCATCGCGCTGCTCTTCGGGCTCGGCCTCATCGGATTCCACGAGACCGTGTCGCTGCTCACGCACCTCGCCTTCATCTTCAACAAGCTGCTGCTCCTCATCCTGTTCGTCAGCCCGCAGTGGTGGATCGTCCAAGGCTGCAAGAAGCTCACGCACCGCAACGGCGCGAAACCCGCATGATCCCAGGAACGAGGGACATTCCGTGCTGTCCCGCAGGAGGCCTTCTGTGTCCCTCTCGCGAGAAACGTCCCGGGGAGAAGAATGTCCCGGGTCCGGTCAAGCGCGTCCTCCCGGCGGGAACACCACGGAGCGCAGCGTTGCGCCCGGGTGATCTCCTGCTAGCTGTCGGACTCGCACCATCACCTCCTCATCCAGCGCATCCATGAAAATTCTCGTCACCGGCAAAGGCGGCCGCGAGCACGCCATTCTCACCGCTTTGAGCGAATCGCCCTCGAAGCCGCAGCTTTTCGCCTGGCCGGGCAGCGACGCGATCTCGCCCCTGGCCGCTTGCGTGAAGGCGGCCGATCTCGGCGAGTTGGTCGCCTTCATGCAGCGCGAGGGCATCGACCTCTGCGTGGCGGGAGAAGAGGCGTGGCTCGTGAAGGAGCGCGGTCTGGCCAACATGTGCGCGGAAGCCGGCATCCCCTGCTGGGGACCGCGCAAGGAGTCGGCACAGCTTGAGGCGAGCAAGGTTTTCGCCAAACACTTCTTCAGGCGCCACGGCATCCCGACGGCGGATTTTGTCGTGTGCGACACCAAGGAACAGGCGCTCGCCGCGATCACCAGCTACCCGATCGTGCTCAAATACGACGGACTCGCCGCCGGCAAAGGCGTTGCCGTCTGCCCTGACGCCACTGAGGCCGGCGCATTTCTCGACGACGTGTTTGTGAAGCGCGTCTTTGGCGAAGGCCGCCTCATCGTCGAGCAGTGTCTGACCGGGCCTGAGATTTCCATCTTCGTGAGCGTTTGCGAGGGCCGCCACCATGTACTGATGCCCGCGCGCGACTACAAGCGGATACGCGACAACGACCAGGGGCCGAACACCGGCGGCATGGGCGCGGTGGCCTCCCGCGAGCTGGCCACCCCTGCCCTGATGCAGCGCATCGAGACCGAGATCATCGAGCCTACCGTGGCCGGCCTCACGAAAGACGGCCTTCCCTACCGCGGCTTCCTCTACTTCGGCATCATGCTCACGCCGGACGGACCGCGGATGATCGAGTACAACTGCCGCTTCGGCGATCCCGAGGCCGAGGCCGTGCTGCCGATGGTTCGAGGCGATTTCGCGCAATACTGCCTCGCCGGTGCCACCGGGAAGCTCGCGCCCGACCTCATTCACTTCGCCGACGGCTGGAGCGTGTGCGTCATCCTCGCGAGTGCCGGTTATCCGGCCTCGTCACACAGCGGCGATGTCATCTGCGGCCTCGATCTAGTGTGCGGCGCACGCGTGTACCACTGCGGCACCCGCAAGAACGCCGCCGGCCGGTTTGAAACCAACGGCGGTCGCGTGCTGGCCATCGTCGCGCAGGCCGCATCACGGGACGCCGCACGCGAGGCGGCCTACGCCAACGCTGAAAAAATCTCCTTCGACGGCCGCCAGAGGCGCACAGACATAGCCCGGCTGCACTTCGAACAGTCCCTATAGGCCCATTTATCGAGGCCATCCCCAGCCCACGCCCCCGGCTCGATCGCCTCGTCCGCCAGCCCGGTTCCCCCTCCGTCGATGGCCTTCTCCCCGGTCCACCGCTCGTGCAAGCTGCCCATGGCGTTCCGAAAAAGGCCGGCTGCCGGCCCGGCACGCCTGCTGAAAAACTCAAAACCGGGGTTGTCACCGGGGAAATCAGTTGCTAGGCAATGGGAACACGGGAGGCGGCTCTGATGGGGCTGGCCTCTGAACCACCCAACTCCACTCCAAAACCATGTCCACTCCTGAAGCACCGAAGAAGAGGAAGCCAAATCCCGCGCTCATGAAACCCGTGCAGCCGGACGATGTCCTCGCGGCCGTCGTCGGTTCCACCCCCCTGCCCCGCGGCGAACTGACCAAGAAGATCTGGGACCACATCAAGAAGCACGGCCTCCAGGATCAGGCGAACAAGCGCATGATCAATGCCGACGATGCCCTCAAGGCCATCTTCGGTGGCAAGAGCCAGGTCAGCATGTTTGAAATGACGAAGCTCGTGTCGAACCACGTCAAGTAGGCGGCACTCCATGGGCACTTTCCGGCCCGCTGCGCGCCTTCCGGCGTGCAGCGGGCTGTTTTTTTGCGCGGCGCGCCACAGCCGATGATTCACGGCAACGTGCAGCCTGCTGCGCGGAGGAGCGTCGTGGGAGCCTCCTCCGCACTCAGCCGTGCGCCTTCAGGTAGGCAACAAACGCGACCATCAGGGCGGCGACTGACAGCATGATTGAGCAGCGCAGCCAGCGGTACTTTTTCCTCAGCACCCGGGCAGCGAAAAAATTCTGCACGCAGTATTGCTCGTCGAGAAAACCCTCGTTGAGCACCCGCTGGAAGCGTTCCTGATAGGATTTGAAGTCCGGCGAGGCTGCGATGTCGCCCCAGAAGATGATGCTGTTCCCGGACTTTGGCAGCCGCGGGAAGATCACCCCTCCCGCCGCGAGGATGGCAGCACCAAAGAGCGCCAGAGCCAGGTAAAAGGCCGCCCGCCCGCCGTCGCTCGACGGCATGGCGCCAAGGTAGAACGACGCCACGGCCACGTTCCCGGCGAGGAAGGCGCTCGCCTTCGTGTCCATCACCACGATGTACTGGTTGATCTGGTCGTTGATGGACTTTGCCGCGGCGGCCTTTTGGAGATCATCAGGGATGTCGAGCGGCATGGGAGCGAGTCAGGGGTTGGGGGGGAGTAGTCGGGCGGTTGTAATCATGGCACTGACGGACGGTCGGACTGGCGCGAGGCATGTTGTCTTGTCTGAGGGAAGCCCCCGCCCTGTTCCAGGCGGGCCTGATTCAGCGGGCGTGCGGGAACTGCAAACGAGCATCATCGCTGCACGTAGAGCAGCAGACGGTCATGCGCGAGCAGGCAGAGGTCGGGCTTGCCATCGGCGTTGATGTCCATGGCGGCGTAGTCGTGCGGTTCGTTGTCGAACCCGGTCTTGCCACGGTAGTGCGGATCGATCTGGAAGACGCGGAAATAGAGGAAGCTCTGCCAGTCATGGGCATCACCCTCGGCACTGCGGAAGAACTCGAGCACGCGGCTTTTCCTGGAATCGACCAGCATGAGATCGTCGGCGGCGCGGCCGGTGAAAGGCGCGGGCAGGATGTCGCCGGCCTGGGTGTCGCGCAGCTCGGTGGCGAAGGTGGCGGCACGCTCAAGATTCATCGTGCGGCCGGTGAGCGGCACGATCTCGAAGCTCTGTCTGCCGAGCATGAGCAGCGCGGTGTCCGCGCCGTGCGTGGTGAGGCGGATGTCGTCGGCGGCGAGGTCGCTGAGCTTGCGCGTGCGACTCACCCGATGCACGCCGTCGGCTCCTGCGCGCAGCTCGTGGAGATTGTGCGCGGCGGCGTCGATGAGAAGCACGGTTCGGGACTTCTCCTTGCCGGATGTGGGAGGCACGATGGCGGCGGCGAGCTGCGCATTGCCTTCGGGCGCATTGAACTGCTCCACGATCTTCGCCTTCCCCTGCGCATCGACCTTGAAGGCGCGGGCGAGCTGATCGCGCGCGGCGATGAGTTCGGGCTTGCCGTCGCCGTCGATGTCCGCCTCGGTGAGGGCGCCGGGCGCGAGCTTCGTGGTGAGTGAATCGGGCAGACCATCGACCTTGAGCAGCGGCTGCTTCGCGTCCTCGCGGGAGAGGAGTATCTGCATGGGCGCAAGCGTGGAAAAGAGTGCGACGTCGCCCTGGCCGTCCTGATTGGCATCGACGACGCGCAGGCCTGTCACCTTCGACGGCGGGTTGGCGAGTTCAGCCGTGGTGGTGGCAAACTTCTTCTCCGCCGCGCTCCAGCGCAGGGTAAGCAGCGCGGTCTTCTGCTTCTCGTCCTTCACGCAGAGGATCGCGTCGTATGACGTCTTCGCGCCAGGCTGGCCGGTCGTCATCGCTGTGAGCGTGCCGCCGGACTGCAAAATGGTCTCGGGATAAGCAAGGCGCGCACCCTCCCAGTGCGAGACGGCGATGATCTTCTCCGACGGACTGAGCATCACCAGCTCGGGTTTCCTGTCATCGTCGACATCGGCCACGGACATCGACTCGATGCCGCTGAGCGCGGGATATTCCCTGCCCTCCTCGAAGCTGCCGTCCGCGCGGCCGATGAAAACCCACACGCGTGCACGCTTCGGTTCGGCGATGATCACATCGGGCACTTTGTCGCCGGTGAGGTCGCCATACGCAGTCGCGCCGGTCTTTGTGTCGGAAGGCGGGATGGCCTGGCGCAGTGTCGCCGGCTGCGTGGCATCAGGAGTGTCGGTCTTCTTCAAACGCGCCAGCTCGACCATGCCGGTGCCTTTTTGCAGCCACGCCAAGGCCACGCCGCTGCTCTGCACGACGGGCCGCACGAGCGACTGCGCCGTCTGGATGCCGATGCGCCATTCCTTGCTGAACGCACCGTCCGCCGACTGAAAGCGCGCGAGCACCGCATCACCTCCGGAGCTGGTGGTGAAGAGGTCGGTGCGTCCGTCGCCGTCGAGATCCGCGGCCTGAAGGCCGGTGCATCCGGCATCGGTGAGCGCATAGGTGCGCGGCTCGTCCCACTCTCCACCGGCGCGCTGCGTGATGACCATGAGCCGCGTCTGCGTGAGCAACGCGAGATCGGCGCGCTTGTCGCCATTCAAGTCAGCGGCCAGAAGCGAGTCGCCGTCGTTCACAACGGTGTCGAGCATGAACTCGCGCTTCTGGCTCCAGTCCGTCTGCGTCCTGCCGTGAAAGCGCAGCACGAGCGACTTGTCCTCCGTGGTGTACGCGATGTCGCTGCGGCCGTCGCCATTGAAATCGCCGACGGCCAGCGAGTAAAGATTCCCGCCGACAACGAGCGGCTGCTTCTCAAAACGCGATATTTCGAGCAGGGGATTCCACAAGTCGCGCCGTGAGGTGGCCTCGGGCTTGCCGGGCTTCACACCGTCCGCGCCTTGCAGCAGGAACTCAATGCGCGCCCGATCCTGATTGATGAGCACGATGTCAGCGCGGCCGTCGCCATTGAAATCCGCGCAGCGCGGCGAGCGTGTGTTCCACCCGAGCTTCAAGACCTCCGGCTCGCCGAAATGCGCGAGCGGCGGCGCCTCGGCACCCGCAAACTGGACGCAAGCCGCGAGCAGCGGTGCCGCCAGGCGCGACATCTGGGCGAGTGTGCTCCGCGCGCGCTGCATCGACGGCGAAGAAGTGGAAGTGGGGAATTTCATGGCTGGACAGCGAATCTAAGAAATACACGGCAGCGACACGCACGCAGGATGGAAGGTCTCCGTCTTCTCCCGCCTCCCGCGTCACTCATAACTCATGACCCATCACCCGGCTCACTTCGCCCCGACGGGCAGGGCGATGAACTTCACCACCGTGGCATCGGGTTCGGAATAGTTTCCCGAGGCGCTTACTCCGAAGTAGCGGGCGAAGACGTCGTCGCCAGGGACGGCTTTAGGATCGAAGGTTGGTCCGCTTGCAGCGGGCTTTGCGGCGGCGCCGCCCGCGGGTTTTTCACCAGGTTTCGCTCCCTTCGGACCCTTGCGCGGCGTGGCGGCCTTGGGGCCAACGGCACCGCCTGCCATGTTTTGCAACTGGCCGAACATCGTGGCCATAGTCTTCAGCAGCGTCGCACCATTGCTCACCGCCATGCCGGTGTAACCCTTCGGCAGCGCGGCGATGGCGGCCTGTGAAGCGGGTGCCTCCCAGATGCTGCCGTCCGCGGCCTTCGACTTCAGGCGTGCCAGCACTTTTTGCAGCATGTCCGTCGATCCCTGTGAAAAGAGCAGGTAGTCGTCCGTCACCGCATATGCGATCTGGTTGGCGTTTGGCGATGCACCGGGCGCATCGGCTCCTCCCGCGAGGGAGGGCTTGAGCGTGTGCACCTTTTGCCCCTCGATCTCCGTCTCCTCGAAGACGCCGAAGCCGTTGCCCGCGATGGCGAGCACGGCATTGAGCGCGGCCTGGAAGCGCGCGTGATCCTTGAGCTTGATGGCGGTGACCTGGCTTACTTCGGGCAGACCGTTCGCGCCGGACTTCAGCGTCTGCGCCTGCGCCATCACGTCATCCATGCTGCCGAACAAATCCTTCCGCAGGCTCAACCCCACCTTCTGCTCCATCTGGTCTAGCTGCATGGTGACCATGGCGGACATCGGTCCGAGCTTCTGCACGGCGGCCATGAGCGCGTCGTAAATGTTGGCAAAGCTCTGGCGCGAGCAACTGGCCTGATCCGCCCCGCCGGGAAGGAACTCCGGTTGCGGCACCTCCGTGCTCGTGCCGCGCATCATCATCGGGATGATGCCCTGCGGCTTCTCGGTGTGGAGCAGGATGAAGTTCCCGCTGCTGCGTTCATCGGTCAGATCGAGCGTCAATGCGAGTCCCTTCAACTCTTCGAGGCCGAGGACTGACAGAATCATTTGTTCGGGAGCACCCAGAGGCCCCGCGCTCTTGCCCTGGCTCTCCGTCATCTTCTTCTGCATCACCGCGATGAGGGATTCAAGATCGGCCAGCACCGTCACATCCGATGTGCCGCCGTTGATTTCGGCCACACGCGCGAGCTGCTCCGCCTTCTTGGCGGCATCACCGCCGGACTTCACGGAGGCGATGGCTCGCTCGATGGCATCGCGGTCGCGCGATTCGATCTGCACGCCGTCCACGATGGCGGATGCGACGAGCCACTTCGCCTTCTCCCCCTCGTCGGCCGCGAGGACGGTGGTTTTCACGCCGGCGATGTCGATGGTCTTGAGCACGGCGTTCGGATACTGCTTTTTCTTCTTCGCCTCGAGCTTGCGGGCGAAGGCGTCGTCCACCTCCTTTTCCTTGCCCGCCATGTCGCTGATCTCCACGACGACGGGTTCCTTCGAATCGCCGGCGATCATCGGCGTGAAGTCAAAGCCGACCGCCGTCGCCCCGGGATTCACGCTGATGCTCTCGCGGAAGCTCATGCCGGATTCTTCCTTCGCCGACCGGTTCCACTTCGACTCGCCGTCCTTGTCGTACATCGGCGCCATCCACTTCTTCGCCTCATCGCACTCCATGAAGCGGCCGATGCCGCTGGCATCCCAGTCCTTGATCAGCTCGGGGTTGCTTTTGACGCAGAAGATCAGGCTCGCGGATTGCGGCAGCATCTTCGCCAGCTCCTCGATGCGCTCTGCGCCGCGCGCCGCGGGCGCAAAAGCGGAAGCAGCGCCGAGCAGCGCGGAGAAAAGTGAAAACGGCAGGCGTGATTTCATGGTGTGGCGGCGGGTTTGGCGGGGGCGGGTGCGGGTGATACCGCCGCAGATGCAGACGGTGTCGAAGGAGCTGGTGCCGCCGGTTTGGCCTTTGCGGCAGGCGGCGGTGCCGACGGCTTGGCCGCATCCGGCGGCGGCAGGTAGCGGAAGCCGTTGTTCGGATTGGCCGCATCGAAGGCGAAGGCGTCGCGATTCTTCAGAAACAACTCGAGGAGACTTGCCGGGATCGCAAAGCCCACGCCTTCGAGGCCCACACCCGCCAGCTTCATGTTCGTGACGCCCACCACCTCACCGCGGCCATTGAAGAGCGGGCCGCCGGAATTACCCGGATTGATCTGCGCCGTGGTCTGGATGAACCACCGTCCGCTGTTCTCACGCGCGCGCACGCTCACGATGCCCTGCGAGACGCTGCGCTCCAGGCCGAGCGGGCTGCCGATGGCGAAGACGTGCTCGCCCTGCGCGATCGCATCCGAGTCGCCGAAGACGACATGCGGCAGCTTTGCCACGGCTTTTTCATCTTCGATCTGCAGCAGGGCAAGGTCGAGGAAGCCGTTCATGGCGACGATCTTCACCTTGTCGAAGGTCTGCTTCTCCAGCCCGCTCGCGCCCTGGTGATAGAAGATCACGCGAAGCTGCTGCTCACCGGCGATGACGTGCTGGTTTGTCACCACATGACCGAGCGAATTGATGATGAATCCCGAGCCGAGGCCGCTGGCCGTCTGAATCTGCACCACGCCCTCGGAAACCCGGCGCACGTTCGACTCCACCGTCATCGCCTGCCGGCCCGGCTCGATGAAGAACAAATCCTCCGCAATCTGCTGCTTCGCGCCTGCCTTGCCGGCGGGGGCATCGCGCACGACTTCCAGCACGTCCGTGCGCGGCACGCTGAGCACGGAGAAGCCGAGATCGACGGCGAGCGACTGCTCCGACTCCTTCAATACCTCACCTCGAATCTCCGCACCATTTTTCAGCCGGACGGTCACCGGTGGCGCGGCACAAAGCGGCAGCGCAACCGAGGCCACCGCGAGGAGGGGGATGAATTTCGCGAGAAACACAGGCGGGATTCTAACGGACGGTGCGGGCACCGCGAGACTATTTTTCGTGCCAGCGGGGAAATATTGTTTCGGTTGTCATGGAATTTTGGCCTGGCAGCCGGGCCGTTTGCCGTAGTCCCTCCCGCCAGGCGGCCCGGACGCGCCGTGAGCACCATGCGAGAGTGAGCGAGCGAACGAATGCAGACACCGCGCGCATGACCGCGCTTAAGCCGGAACTCCAACGGGCCGCAATGAGCGCACTTCCCGCGCGCCTCACTTCACCGCGGCCGCCCGCATCTTCTGAAACGGCACGCTCTCACAAACGGCGATGATCATGTCCTGGAAGCGGTGCTGCGCGACCTTGGTGCGTGACACGATCTCACGCACCGCAGGCTTGTCGAAGTGCTCGAGCCCGCGGCCGAGCGCGTAGGTGAGCAGGCTCTCGGCGAGATTGCGCTCGAAGTCGCCGGACATCTCGCGCACGAGCAGTTCACGAAGCTCGACGAAGTTGCCGAACTTCTGACCGCGCACCAGCTCGCCGCCGGCGTCGATGGGATTGCCTTTGTCCGTGTCGCGCCAGCGGCCGACGGCGTCGTAGTTCTCGAAGGCGAGGCCCATGGGATCGAGGAAGGCATGGCAGCCGGCACACGAAGCATTCGTGCGGTGCTCCTCCATCTGCTGGCGCAGCGTGAGGCGGCCGAAGTCGATTTTCCGGTCATCGAGCGGCGGCACGCCTCCGGGCGCTGGCGGCGGAGGTGTGCCGAGGATGTTCTCTAGCATGAACTTGCCGCGCTTCACCGGCGAGGTGCGCGTGGGATTCGAGGTGAGCGTGAGGATGCTGCCTTGCGTCATCACTCCGCCGCGCGGCGTGCCTTTGAGCGAGACTTTCTCGAACTTGCTCCTGTCGCCACCCTTCGGGCCATCAAGGCCGTAGTAACGGGCGAGGGTGGAGTTCAGAAAGGTGTAGTCGGCATTCAGGAACTCGATCACGGAGCGGTTCTCGTGCAGGATGTAGTCGAAGAAGTTCTGTGTCTCCTTTTTCATCGAGTAGGCGACGCCGCTCTTGAAGTCGGGGAAGCGTTTCTCACTCGGCGTGACCACGTCCATGTCGCGCAATTGCAGCCACTGCCCGGCGAAGTTCTCCGCCATCGAGTAGGCGCGCCAGTCGCCGATCATGCGCCTCACCTCGGCGACGAGGTTTTTGCGCAGCTCGTTCTTCGCGGCGAGTTGCAGGAGGCGGTCGTCCGGCGGAGCGGCCCAGAGAAAATATGACAGCCGCGAGGCGAGGCTGTACTCGTCGATCAGAGCGGAGCCGTTGCTGGCGGCGCCGGCTGTGCGAGGCTCACCGCGGAAAAGAAACGACGGCGAGACGAGCATCCCTTCGAGAACGATCTCCAGCGTCTCAAGCGGACCGGCATCCTCTTTGAGAGCCGCGGCGGCGAGCGCGGACCACCGGGTCTTCTCCTCCGCGGTCGCGGGCCGGCGGAAAAGTCGCGCCGTCATGCGCTCGATGAGCGCGGGCATCTCGGCGGCGCTGAGCGCGTCCTTGGCATCGCCCTGACGCACATGCAGTTCATGCACCCAGAGGTTCCTGTCGGCCTTGGTCTTCGGGTCGTAGAAGTCGTTGAGGAACCAGATCTGCATTTCATGCCTGCCGGCGGGCAACGCTGCCTTGCACTCGAACCACTGCGGTGCCTGGTCCTTCGCTGTCACGCTGAATGCGCCGATGGTCTTGCCGCCGATGCGCAGCTCGAATTTCGCCGGCTCATTTCCCGCCTGGATGGAGCCGACCTTCATCCGGAAGCCGAACTGGCCGGGAGCGGCGAGTTCGAGCGCATGGCGCACGTAGCCGCTCGTGGCCAGCGTGATGGTGCCCGTATCGATCTGGGAGACGCCCTCGCCCTTTTCAAAATCCTCGCCAGTCAGATCGAGTCCCGGCGCGCCTACCGGCCGGCCGTCGAGCAGCCAGCCGAGAAAGCGGCTGGGGCGCGGTGTGCTGAGACCGAAGGGGCCATCGACGGCGACTTCATCGAGCGCGAGGTTGCGGTCGCGTTTGTTCGGATCGGGGTTCTTGTCATCGGCGAAGTCATTGATGAAGGCGACGGTCAGCTTCGAGTCGCCCTTTGGCAGCTTCACCTCGCGGGTGATGGACTGCCACGGCCCCTTGTCGCCGCGGTAAACGGTGGTCACTTCGTGCGTGCCGAGGTCTTCGTTGCCGAGGTGCGCCTGCAATTTCGCGGGTTCGCTACCGGCCTGGGTGGCCGCCACACGCAGGGTGATCTTGTAGGTGCCCTCGGCGGGCACGGTGACCTTGGCGGCAATCTCGGCGTTGTTGTTGAACCAGCGCGAGCCAGACCACTCGCTGGTCTTGCCTTTCTGATTCCAGAACTTCGCCGGCCCGAGCAGCAGATGCGCGTGCTCCGGCGGCTTTACGGTGATGGCGGCGTCCGCCACCTGCCGTGCGGCGCGCATGTACTTTTCCATAAGCATGGGCGAGAGCGTGAGCACATCGCCGATGTTGTCGAAGCCGTAGCCCGTGTCGTCGGGCGGAAATTCGTCGGCGGGCCGGAGATCGACGAGCAGGCAGTCGCGGATGGTGTTGTTGTACTCCGTGCGGTTCAGACGGCGGGCGGTGACGTGCCCGGGATCGATCTTCGCAGGGTCGAACCAGAACACGGCGTCGTCGATCCACGCCAGGATCGCGTCGCGCTCGGCGAGAGTGGGCCTGGGCTTTTTCTCCGGCGGCATCACATGTGTGGCCAGCATGTGCCGAGCGTGATCCCAGAGCACCATGTCCGCGCGCAGGTCGGCAAAGGTCTTGTGCTCGTCGAAGGCGAAATCGCCCTTCTCCACGCCGTCCGAGTGGCAGTCGAAGCAGTATTTCTCCAGCAGCGGTTCGACCTTGTTTTTGAACTCGGCCTCGCCACGGGCCGCGGCGGCGGAGTCCAGGCCGGAGGAGAATCCGGCGGTGCTTAGACACAGAATGCAGGGGGCAAGAATCAGTCGCATCGAATTTGGGGGGACAGTAGAACGGCGGCCCGGGGCGCAAACGTTCAGCCTGGGACAAGCTGAATTGCACCGTTCTTTGCGGTGCACGCCGGCATTCAGCCGGACACACAAATCAGTTGTCACCGGGCCGGGGCGCAGTACCGCATAAGCGTCATGATCATCGCTCCAAAAATCCGCGGATTCATCTGCACCACCGCCCACCCTGAAGGCTGCGCACGGCATGTGGCGCAGCAAGTCGCCGTCGTGAAACAGCGCGGGCCCATCACGGGCGGACCGAAGAAGGTGCTCGTCATCGGCGCATCCACGGGCTACGGACTGGCCTCGCGCATCGCCGCGGCGTTCGGTTCGGGCGCGGCCACCATCGGTGTGTTCTTTGAGCGGCCGGGAGAGGCTGACCGCACCGCAACGGCCGGCTGGTACAATTCCGCCGCCTTTGAGAAGGAAGCGGCGGCGGCGGGCCTCTACGCACGCTCGTTCAATGGCGACGCGTATTCCGATGCGATGAAAGCCGAGGTGATCTCGGCGATCAAGGCCGACCTCGGCCAGGTGGACTGCGTGGTTTACAGCCTCGCTTCTCCGCGCCGGACCCATCCGAAAACGGGAGAGGTCTTCAAGTCGGTGCTCAAGCCGATCGGCGAGACCTACACGAACAAGAATCTGAACACGGGCACCGGTGTGGTGAACGAGGTCACCATCGAGCCCGCGCAGGGCGACGACATCGCTCAGACAGTGGCCGTCATGGGCGGCGAGGACTGGCAGATGTGGATCGATGCGCTGCTCGCCGCCGATGTGCTCGCGCCCGGCGTGCAGACCGTCTCCTACTCCTACATCGGCCCGGCGGTCACGTGGCCGATTTACAAGAACGGCACCATCGGCCGCGCCAAAGAAGATCTGGAGCGCGTGCAGAAGGTGCTCGATGCCACGCTCGCGCCGCTCAAGGGCAAGGCATGGGTGTCGGTGAACAAGGCCCTGGTGACCCAGGCCAGCTCCGCCATCCCCGTGGTGCCGCTTTACATCTCCCTGCTCTACAAAGTGATGAAGGACGCCGGAAGCCACGAGGACTGCATCGAGCAGATGGACCGCCTGTTCCGCGACCGGCTCCATGGCGGCGATCCGCAGCCCGACGAGGCGGGCCGCATCCGCGTGGACGACTGGGAGATGGCTCCCGCCGTGCAGAACCTCGTGGCGCAGCGATGGAAGGATGTGAACACCGAGAATCTTGCGCAGCTCGCCGACTTCGCGGGCTACCAGAGCAGCTTCCTGCGGCTCTTCGGCTTCGGTCTTGATGGCGTGGACTACGCAGCAGACACCAATCCCGACGTTCCCATCCCATCGATCAACTGATCAGCCCTGTTCTTTCATCGCGTTCTCCATTCAACCACCCCATTCCCCGTCCACCAGCCATGTCCCCCATCCTCCACCGCCGTAAGTTCATCACCACCCTCCTCGGAGCCGGCGCGGCATCGCTGGCTGCCGCGGAGGACAAGCTCAGCTACAAAGGCGAGAACATCCAGTTCGGCCTCGTCACCTACATGTGGGGTGCCGATCTTGATCTGCCCGCACTCATCTCCGCGCTCGAGAAGGCGAAGATTCTCGGTGTCGAACTGCGCGTCGATCACGCGCACGGCGTAAGCCCCAAGCTCACTCCGAAGGAGCGCGCCGAGGTGCGAAAACGCTTCGGCGACTCGCCGGTGGACTGCGTCGGCATGGGCACCAACTTTGAATTCCACTCGCCGAAGCCCGAAGAACTGCGGAAAAACATCGAGGGGGCGATGGAGCACATCAAACTCAGCCACGACATCGGCGCCTCCGGCGTGAAGGTGAAACCGAACGCGCTGCCGAAAGAAGTGGAGAAGGAAAAAACACTGGAGCAGATCGCCAGGGCGTTGCAGCAGCTCGGCGACCACGCGTTGGGCTTCGGCCAGGAAATCCGCCTCGAAGTGCATGGCGGCGTCACCGACCTCGGCGATATCGCCACGATCATGAAGACCGCCGCGCGCGACAACGTGCGCGTGTGCTGGAACTCGAATCAGAAGGACATCGAAGGCGAGGGCATCGAGGCGAACTTCGCCAAAGTGCGCGACTATCTCGGCCACACCCTGCACATCCGCGGCGCGACCGTGGAGGGCTATCCATGGGACAAGCTCGCGAAGCTGCTGGTGGACGCCGACTGGGAAGGCTGGGTGCTCCTCGAAGCCGGTGGCAAACGCCCCGACGGCGATCCCGCAGCCGTCCTCGGCGCCCAGCGGGATGCCTTCATGCAGCTCGTGACCACCGCACGCAAGGCCGCGGCGTAGCGGCAGGCTGCGTTGAAGAATTGACACTGCGCGCGCGTTTTGTTCTGCTCTCACTCCACACCATGAAAAAATACAACGTCGGAATCATCGGATACGGCTGGGCGGCTGGCGCGCACATCGACGCCATCAACGCCACGGACAAGGCACAGGTCACGGCCATCTACTCTTCGCGCAAACTCGATGACGCGGAGGTGAGCAAGAAGCACGGCATGGCGATCAAGACTTACACCGACCTCGACAAGATGCTGGCCGACAAGGACCTCCATGTGGTGGACATCACCAGCTATCCCAGCCAGCACAGCGCCCAGGCCGTGGCTGCCGCGAATGCGAAGAAGCACATCATCCTCGAGAAGCCGATGGCCAACACGCTCCAGGAGTGCCGCGACATCGTCGCCGCCGCGGAGAAGAACAAGGTCAGGGGCTGCGTGTGCTTTGAGTGCCGCTGGTCGAACCAGTTCACCGTCACCAATTCCGTCATCAAGGAAGGTCTTCTCGGCGACCTGCACTACGCCGAGGTCGATTACTACCACGGCATCGGCCCCTGGTACGGCCAGTTCCGCTGGAACACCGGCAAGAAGGACGGCGGCTCCGCGCTGCTCACCGCCGGCTGCCATGCACTGGACTCCCTTCTCATGTTCATGGGCACCGAGGTCGAGGCCGTCAGCAGCTTCTCGGCGAAATCGAAGAGCAGTATTTTCAAGCCCTACGAGTACGACACCACCAGCGTGACCATCATCCACTTCAAAGGCGGCAAGGTCGGCAAGTGCGCGGCCGTGGTGGACTGCCTCCAGCCCTACTACTTCCACACCCACCTCGTCGGCAGCCAGGGCAGCCTGCTCGACGACCGCTTCCACTCGATGAAGCTCCACACCGACAAGCATCACTGGAGCAAGCTCTCCATGAAAATGCTCGATTCCGGCGACGTGAGCGATCATCCCTACCAGTCTCAGTTCCAAGCCTTCTTCGACGCGCTCGACGCCGGCAAGGACATGCCGCTCACCAGTCTCAAGGAATCCTTCAAGAGCTTCGAAGTCATCTTCGCCGCCGACAAGAGCGCCGCGGAAGGCGGACGGCCAGTGAGGATCGAGGAACTGGAGTAGCGACCGATGCCCTCCGCCACTTGGCAACGGCTGGCCGGCATCGGTGAAAAACCGCCGGCACCCTCACGCTGCTCTGATGCAGAGGGCCGGATGGCCGGATGAGCGCCTTTCGCCAATCCGCCGTGGATTGTGGTGGTTTTCCGCTCGCCAAACAACCCGCCTTTTGCCACACTCGCCGCGTAATTCCCGCCTCCAGCGCACCATGACGACTACCGCCAGCACTCCAGATCTGCGCCGTATTAGAGCGCGCACATTATTTTCCCGCATGGCAGACTGCCTGCTCATGCTCGGCTTGTGCCAGGTCGCGACACTGCGCGGACAGAGCATCTGGGACGGTGCTGGCGCTGACAACAACTGGACGACGGGGGCGAACTGGGGCGGCACCGCGCCGGTGGCGGGCGCCAGCCTGCAATTCGGCGGCACGACGCGGCTCACGAACACGAACGCCTTCGTCGCGGACACGCTCTTCAATGGCATCACCTTCAACAGCGGCGCCGGATCTTTCGTATTGGGCGGCAACCGCATCACGCTGGGCGGCAACGTGGTGAACAACGACGACAGCGACCAGACCTTCAATCTCAACCTGATGCTCAACGGCACACGCACCTTTAGCAGCGTGAACCCTGGAACAGGCATCGTGATCAATGGCGTGATCTCGGAGACTGGCGGCTCGCAGGGGATCGTGGTGAACATGAACGGAGCCCTGACCTTGAACAATGCCAACACCTTCACCGGCGGGGTGAACATCCAGAAGGGCAACATTTACGCCTACAGCGCTGGCGCGCTGAACTCCACCACGCCGAACGCGCTCACCTTCACCAACACCGGTGGCGACAGCGCCGGACTGACGATTTTCGGCGTGGGCGTGGAGGTTTCGGGACTGAGCGGCGCATCGTCCTCGACATTGATCACCAGCGGATACCTCGGCGGCTCGCCCACCGGCAGCCTCACTGTCAGAAACACCACCGACTCAACCTTTGCAGGCCGGTTCAGGAACGGTGCCTCTGGTGCCGGCAACCTTGATTTGTTCAAGGCCGGGAGCGGGACTCTGACACTCACCAACACGCTGTCGGATCACGCCGGCTTCACCATCGTCTATGAGGGCACGCTGCGAAACGGCGCCAGCAACGTCCTGTCCGACAACAGCACCACGGTGGTGGCTGCCAGCGCCGGGAAGACTGCCACGCTCGATCTCAATGGCTTTGACGATGCCGTCTCTGGCCTGACCTTCGGCGGCTATGGTGCCTCTGTGGTGCAGACGGGAGCTGGCACGCTCACTCTCAATGGCAACGTGACCTTCAACGCCGCGTTCAACTCCCTCGCCGCGTCGCTGACCGGCAAGCTCGCCCTTGGTTCCTCGACACGCACCTTTAACATCGTGGACAGCACCAACGCGACCGAGGAACTCACCGTCAGCGCGGTCATCAGCGGCGCCGGGGGGATCACGAAAGATGGCACGGGTGTGCTTAAGCTTTCGGGTGCGAACATCCACACCGGAGCCACATCCATCGCTGCGGGCACTCTCGCAATCAACACCGATGGCAGCCTCGGTGCCGTGCCCGGCTCTGCGAGCACCAACCTGCAATTCACCGGCAGCGGAACCCTGCGTAGTGACGCGACGATCACGCTGAACGCCAACCGCAATGTGAGCATTGCCAGCGGGGCGACGGCGACTTTCGACAGCAACGGCAACACCTTGCGCATCAACGGCATCATCAGCGGCAGTGGCAGCCTGGCGGCCGCCGGCGCGGGCACGGTGACGCTGGCGGCGAACAACACCTACGGCGGCAGCACCAACGTCGCCGCCGGGACTACGCTGCGCCTCGGCACTGGCGGAGCCAACGGCTCCCTCGGCAGCGGCTCCGTGGTCAACAACGGCGAGGTGATCTTCAACCGCACCGCCAACTACACGCTCTCCAATGGCATGAGCGGTGGCGGCTCGGTGACGAAACTGGCGGCGAACACTCTTTTCATCACCGGCACGAAAAGCTACACCGGCACCACGACCATCTCAGCAGGGACGCTGAGCCTCGGCAATCCGAGCGTGGATGGCGGAACGGAGGTCATCACTTACGTCGACGGCGCGCTGAGTCCTTCCAGCAGCATCGTAAACAATGCCACGTTGCGCATGGCGCGGCAGACGGCCACGCAGGGCACTCACTTCGGGGCGATCTCCGGCACGGGTGACGTGAACGTCAACTATGGCGCGGTCACCCTCAATGCCAGCAACACCTACTCGGGCAAGACTTCCATCCTGCCTGGATCGGGCCTTGGCAACAGCCCCTCCATCACCTTCAACTCCATCGCGAATGTCGGCGGCGGCCCCAGCGCCCTCGGTGCTCCCACCACCGTGGGCAACGGCACCATTGACCTCGGCACCACGAATTTCGCCACCAGCAAAAGCGTGAGCCTGATTTACAATGGCACCGGCCACACCTCGGACAGGGTGCTCAATCTCAGCTCGCAGACCGATCAGGTGACGCTGAGCCACGCGGGCAGCGGTCTGCTGAAATTCACCAGCAATCTCACCGCCACCGGCAGCGGCTCCAAGAATTTTGAACTCAACGCCGTCACCGGTGCCACAGGCGAACTCGCGGGCGCAATACCGGACAACAGCGTCACGAACAAGACCAGCGTTTCGAAAACCGGCACCGGAACCTGGGTGCTCAGCGGCGCGAACACTTACACCGGAGCCACCACGGTTTCCCAAGGCATTCTCCAGATCGGCAACGGCGGAACCAGTGGATCGCTCTCGACCAGCAGCAACACCTCCATCTCCTCCGGCGCAACGCTGGCCTTCAATCGCAGCGACACCGTCTTGCAGGGCACTCATTTTGAGAACTCGCTAAGCGGCGCGGGCAAGGTGCGTCAGGACGGAATCGGGACTCTCGTGCTCAGTGGCACGAACAGCTACACGGGCAGCACCACCGCCACTGCGGGCACGCTGCACTTCGCCAAACAGACCGCGCTTTACAACAACACGCCCGCGAGCTGGACGGCGGCCAATCTCAATGTAAAGAGCGGCGCGACGCTCGCCTTCAACGTCGGCGGCACGGGCGAGTTCACCACGGGCAATGTCACCACGCTGCTCACCAACCTCGCCGCCAGCACCAGCGCCACCAATGGCATGAACGCGGGATCATTCCTCGGCTTTGACACCAGCAACGCGGCGGGCGGCAGCTTCACTGTCGCCGATGTCATCGCAGACACCACGGGTGCATCCGGCGGTGCTCGTGGCCTCACCAAGCTCGGCGACAACACACTTTTACTCACCAACGGCAACACCTACACCGGCGCGGCGACGATCAGCGGCGGTACGCTCGAAGTCAGCGCCAACAACGCGCTCGGCACCAACGCTGCGGGCACCACCGTCGCCAGCGGCGCGACGTTGCGGCTCAATGGCGTGAGCTACACCACCGCTGAGGCTCTCGCGATCAATGGCACCGGCGTCAGTGGTGGCGGCGCGTTGGTGAATGCAGGCACGAGCAGCTACGCGGGCCAGATCACTGCCGCGACGAATTCCACCATCAACGCCGGCGGCGGCACACTCACCGTCACCGGCGGCCTCGTGAAGAACGGCACCACGCTCACCATCGCGGGCGGCGGCAGCGTCATCGTGAACACCACCGGCATCAGCGGCGCGAGCGCGAACAGCGACCTCGTCGTGGATGGCACCACGCTGGTGGTGAACGCCAACAGCAACTACAACGGCCCCACCACGGTGCAGAACAGTGGCACGCTCGTCGCCAATGCCACCGTGACCACCACGCAGGTCACCGTCACGAGCAACAGCACGCTCAGCGGCACCGGCAGCATCGACAATGGCGCGGGCCTCGTGTCCCTGGGCGGCGCGCTCGTCGTCGGCGACACCACGCTAGGCTCGCCCTTCGTCTCTGACCTGGAGATCAGCGGCACCGGCAGCACCGTGCTCGGTTCATCGAGCACACTGAGCTTTGACATCTTCGCGCGTGGCGGCAATCTCACTGCCAACGCCGCTGCTGCCGACCGGCTCCGCCTGTTCGGCACGCTCGATGCCACGCTCGGCGGCACATTCGTGCTCGGCAATCCCGCCGCGCTCACCGGATTTGCCGCCGGTGACGAATGGCTGCTCGTGGACCTGCAAGGCGGCGCGAGCATCACGGGCGCGCTGGGATTGAATTACACCTCCCTCAATCTCGGCCCCGGCCTCACTGGCAGTTTCAACAATAGCACCGGCGTGTTTAGCATTACCGCCACCCCCGAGCCTTCACGCACCATCCTGCTGCTGGCAGGATTTGCCATCTCTGTTTTGGGGAGGAGACGCAGACAGTTGCGTCCGTGAACGGAGTCGGCACACCGAGATCAGCGCTCAACCGGATGCCTCGCGGTCACGAGGAGCACGGAGGAATGGACCTCAACGATGCTTGCACCTGCCGCAGGCCCATGCTGTGATCCGCCATGCCCTCCGCCCTCGCCATCTTCGCCCGTCCTGACGACATCGAGTTCGTCGCCGCCGGAACCTCTGCGGCCTTGCTTTCAACATGCACGGCGCAATAGTCCGGCATGAGCAGGCAGCCCATCAAGATCGTCGTCGAGAAGCACCCGGATGGCTACATCGCCTACCCACTCGGTGTGACAGGCGGTGTCGTCGGCCAGGGCGACACCTATGAGGAGGCGCTTGCGGACGCGAAGTCGGCGATCTCCTTTCACATCGAGACGTTTGGGGAGTCCGTTCTCAAGGATGACTCACCCGTGCTTGAGGCATTCGTCGCGGAAACGGTCCTGGCCGACTAGTGCGAGTCTGACGTTATGCCCAAGTTTCCGGTGGATGCTCCTCTGGCTCGTGTCATCAGGGCGTTTGAATCGCTTGGGTTTGCAGTGGTCCGCCCCGGCAATCACATCGCCATGTCACGAGACGAGCCGGACGGCAAGAAGACACCACTTACTCTGCCTAGTCATCGCACCCTGAAAAGCTCCACTCTCCGGATGATTCTCACTCAAACCGGTGTGAGCCGGGAAGATTTTCTTCAAGCCTACGACAACACCTGATCCGCCATGCCCTCCGCCCTCGCCATTTTCGCCCATCCTGACGACATCGAGTTCGTCGCCGCCGGCACTTTGCTGCTGCTCAAGGAGCGCGGGTGGGACATCCACTACATGAACCTGTGCAGCGGCAATTGCGGCAGTGTGCAGATGGATGCGGAGACCACGGCGCGAAAGCGGCTGGCTGAGGCTCAAGAAGCGGCACGGATTCTTGGCGCGGCATTTTATCCGCCGGTGTGCGATGACATGGAGCTGGCCTACACCCCGCAGCTTCTGCGCAAGGTGGCCGCCGTGGTGCGCGAAGCGAAGGCGGAGGTGGTGCTCACCCATGCGCCGAGCGACTACATGGAGGATCATATGGAGGCATGCCGCCTCGCCGTGAGCGCCGCCTTCGCACATGGCATCCCAAATTTTGCCACCGATCCGCCGCGCGAGGCGTTCTTCCACGACGTGACCGTGTATCACGCGATGCCGCACGGACTCTGCACGCCGTTGCGCGTGCCAGTGAAGGCGGACGCATTCGTGAACACGACCTCGGTGCATGAGATCAAGCGCCGCTCGCTCGCCGCGCATGAGAGCCAGAAGCACTGGCTGGACGTGAGCCAGGGCATGGATTCCTACCTCGTGAGCATGGACGATGCGTCCCGCCGCGTGGGCGGGCTCTCCGGCCGGTTCGAATTTGCCGAAGGCTGGCGCCGCCATCTCCATCTCGGCTTCAGCGCTGCGGAGATAGATCCGCTCAGGGACGCACTCGGCGATGCCTGGATGACGAATTCCGGACGGGAGAGCGCGGACTGATCACTTCGCCATCTCCAGCAGGAGCCGGTGAGCATCGCGGAAGCGCGGGGCGAGGACGAGGGCGTCGATGAGATGGCGGCGGGCTGCGGCGTCGTCTTTGCCGTGCAGCAACTTGGCGAGGCGATAGTTGGTGTCGGCTGGATTGTCGGGCTCGAGGATGAGAAGGCGGCGCCAGGCTTCGATGGCGGCGTCGGCCTGACCGGTGGCGTCGAGGGCCTCGGCGATGGATTGCTGCGGTGACTTGAGGAACGGATTCAAAGCGGTGGCGCGGTTCGCATTCGCGAGCACTTCGGGCCAGCGTTTGGCTGCGGTGTCGAGTTCGAGAAGGCGGAGGAAGATCGGCATCGCATCGGACGCACGCGACGCGAAGTACCGCAGGAGTTCCGCCTCCTGGTCGCGTTGGTTCATCTGCCTAAGCGCCTTCGCCTTGATGAAGTAACCACTTTCTGTGGAGATGTCGTCGGGAACGAGATCGATGAGCTTCTGGCCGATCTCCGCCGCCTTTTTCCATTCTTTCGACTCCAGCAAATCGTCCGCACTCTTCATCAACGCCCAGCGATTGGTCGGGTTCTTTTTCAAAAACGCGGCGAAGGACTCCTCGTCGAGCGGGTTCACCTCCTCGGGCGTGGGCTGCTTCCAGTCGAGCTTGCCGCCAAAGTCCGCGGCCTTCTGCTCCATGAGCGCGGCGAATTCCTTCTCGATCTTCTCCACGGGCTGCGTGTTTGCGGTGATGGCGTCGTTGATGCGCTTCCCGGCGGCGAGGTCGCGCAGGATGCCCTGGAACTTTTCCTTGCCGAACTTGTCGAGCAGGAACTTCACGGCCTGGCTGGCCTCGTAGTAGGCGAACATGAGGTGGTCCTCGCTCTTCGGATGCAGGAACGCGCCGCTCATCTGGCTCATGGCCGTGAGCGCCTCTTCATCGGTGATCATTTTGCGATACTTCGCATTCATGTTCATGCCCCAGGCCGGATCGCGCTGCGCCTCTTCGTAAACCGAAATGCCCTCGCTCAGCCAGCGCGGCATTCGGTTCTTCGTAACTGTGAGCGTGACGACGTGGCAGAACTCATGCCACAGGGTCGATTCCCAATTGTTCCGACCGTGCGCGAGGCCGCCGGGCTGGTTCATGGTCACCACGGAGCCGAAGCACGCGCCGAGAATCCCCTGCCCGCCGAGATTGCCGAAGGTGCGGATGGCGAAATCCTGCTGCGAGGGGAAAAACTCCACGAGCACCGGGTGGTCGAGCGTGAGGCCGTAACGCTCGCACAAAACCGTGCGCGCCTCGCGGAGCAACGTGAGCGCGCGGCTGCCGTACACATTCCAGTCGCGCTCGGGCAGCTTGATGACGAAGTCGTCGAACTGCTTGATCGAGAACTTCGCCACTTCCTTCTCCAGCAGGCCGATGTTGTGCGCCTGGAGGTTGTAGCCGTCGGCGCTGCGAATCTCGTCCGCCAGCTTCCATGCCTCGTCTTCCTTGCCGAGGCGCATCAGCACGTGGCAGAGCTGCACCTTGGCCGGCAGATGCGTGGCGTCGAATGCCAGCGAGGCGCGCAGATGCTCCGCCGCCTCGGCAAAGCGATACGCGCGCGAGAGGCAGCGGCCGATGACTTGATCGACGAGGGGATTCTGCGGCCAGAGGGCCAGCGCGCTATCGCGCGAGGCTCTGGCTTTTTCGCCATCGACGAGGATGGACGCGATCGCCGAGCGCAGCGCCCACGCCCTGGCCGAGTGCTCGTTCACATCGATCACTGATTGGATCGCCGCCTCGGCCTCGACAAACTTTTCCGCGCCCATGAGCTGCTCCGCGCGCACGAGCAGCGCGCCCTCGTGCTTCTGATTGATCTCCAGCACGCGCTTGAGGTTCTCGTCGGCCTTCTCGCGGTCGCTGGATTCAAAAGCGCGCGCCAGACCGAAGCGCAGCGCGGTTGTCTCGCCGTGCTCTTTGAGCCCCTTGCGGAATTCGTCGGCGGCGCGCGCGAAGTCCTCCTTCTGCAAGGCCAGCTCCCCGGCCGCCACGTAAGGTTCCTCGGCTTTCGCGTCCTTCTTCTTCGCAGCGTCGAAGTAGTTCGCCAGCACCTTCTTCGCATCCGCACCCAGCGCGAGAGCCCCCTGCCCCAGCGCGACGAGTTCCGCCGCCGTGCGATCTTTGACCGGCTTCTTCTTGGCTGCATCGTTGAACTTCGCGAGCGCATCCTTCGCGATGTCCTTCTTCCCAACGCCGGCGGCGAGATCGTGCCTCAGCATGAGCAGCGGCAGATCCTCCGGAAATTTCTTGATGAATTCCGCGCTCTCCGTCAGCGCCTCGCCCGTCTGCCCCGTCGCGGCCAGCGCGCGCATGCGCAGCAGCCGCCACACCACCGAGGGCTGGTCGCGCTTGATCGCGGCATCGCAGATGCGCGCACCCAGATCGTACTCACCTGCCTCCACCATGCTGGCGACGGGCAGCAGATTCCTCTCGTCGAAAATCTTCGCCACATCGAGCTGCTGCGCGGCTGCTCCCGTGGCGACGATGCAGGGCAGCAGCTTGAAGACCAGAGAAAGGATGCGGTGTGTGCCGTGCATGATGCGGAGGAATGACCGAGGCTAGAACGCGGCCCGCGGCTGCCAGTTTCAGGCCGACAATAGTTCAAAATGCGCTTTGCCAGCCCGTGCGTGTTTCTTTATAAGACTCACACCGCACCAGCCCCGCGCTGCTTCCCACCTGTACACCCTGCCCGTCATGAACCATCGCTCTCACCCTTTCCGCGTCCTTAGCTCTCTAGCCCCGCTGCTGCTCGGAGCTTCGTCTCTCTCCGCGGAAGTGCCGCGGGCGCAGCAGAAGGACTTTGTCACCTCGCACAACTCCGTGCGCATGACGTGGAACCCGCAGGGTTACTGGGTGAGCAAGCCGGGGGCCTTCATCGGCAACGGCAGCACCAAGGAAGTCTGCGATGTCTATACGCGGAGCGCCCTCTCGCTCGGGAAGATTCCAAAGGGCTACCGCTTCCAGGTGAGCACGACGGGACAATTCGTCGTCTGCGACCGTCCGCTCGATCAGCTCGCCACCGCCCGCCCTGCTGCACCGCCGCCCGCATCGAAGCCGCTGCCGTCGGTCCCGCCCCCGCCGGCACCGGCTCCCGCCGCCGCGACTGAGCCTGCGTCTCCTCCACCGTCGTTTCCAAATGCGGACTCGATTCCCGTCCGACGCGCGGCCATCGTCGATGACACGCCGTCCCTCGCTCAGGCGCGCGGTGCCGACGCCTCTCCCATGCCGTCAGCCCGCCGCACGGCCGTGCTCGATCCCGTTCATGCGACGGCACCAGCGGGCGGCCCGCCGGATTCGTTTCAGGTTCCCAGTCCGTCCTCGCTGCCCATTCCCCCACCGCCCGACAGCCGCCCGGAGGTCAATGGCGTTCCCGGCTCGATGCAGACGAGCTTCCTGAGCAAACACAAGTCAGTCTTCATGACCTACGACAAGAAGGCCGGCAAGTGGCACAGCAGCGAAGGCGCGATCAAAGACGACGCCACCGCCGACGAGTGGTGCAAGGAAGCCACCGTCGCCGATCGCCTTGCGCGACACATCCCGGGATCGTTTTCCTACAAACATGTCGGCGGCGGCCAGGTGGAGGTGACACGAGATTGACCAACCGACCACTGAACGCCGACCACTCCCGTCCCCTCCCCGCCCGGCCACTGCCGCGCCCACCATGCTCAAGCTCCACGACACCCTCACCCGCTCCGAACGCGAACTCCGCCCGCTCGATGGCAAAACGCTCCGCTTCTACTGCTGCGGCCCCACGGTCTATGGTCCCGCTCACATCGGGAACTTCCGCACCTTCGTCGGGCAGGATGTCATGCGCCGCGTCGTCGAGCTCAGCGGCACACCCACGCTCCATGTGCGGAACATCACCGACGTCGATGACAAAACGATCCGCGACTCCATCAAGGCCGGCCAGACGCTCGCCGACTTCACCCGCGGCTGGACCGCGAAATTTCACGCCGATTGCCAGGCGCTCAATCTCCTCCCGCCTCACGTCGAGCCCTCCGCCGTCGCGCATATCCCGCATCAGGTGCGGATGATCGAGACACTCGTCGCGAGAGGTCACGCCTACGCCGGCTCGGACGGCTCCGTCTATTTCCGCATCGCCTCCTTCAAGGACTACGGCCGCCTCTCGCACCTCGAGGACCGCGAGCTGCGCCTCGGCGCTTCCGAGGCCGCCTCCGCGCAGGACAGCGACGAGTACTCGAAGGATTCCCTCGCCGACTTCGTCCTCTGGAAGGCGCGCAAGCCCGAGGACGGCGACAACTTCTGGCCCAGCCCCTGGGGCGAAGGCCGCCCCGGCTGGCACCTCGAATGCAGCGCCATGATCCAGGAGTATCTCGGCGACGATTTCGATCTGCACGGCGGCGGCGTCGATCTCATCTTCCCGCATCATGAGAATGAAATCGCGCAGAGCTGCTGCGCCACGCACGGGAAGTTTGCGCATCACTGGATGCACTCCGCCCACCTCATGGTCGATGGCGGAAAGATGAGCAAGAGCCTCGGCAACCTCTACACCCTCGCCGACCTCGAGCAGCGCGGCTACACCGCGAACGAAGTCCGCTACGTCCTCATCTCCGGTCACTACCACAAGCCGCTGAACTTCACCTTCGACTCCCTCACCGCCGCGCGCTCCGGTTTGCAAACTCTTGCCAAACACGAAGCCGCCCTGCGGGAAAAGATCGGCGCCTCCCAGCCGCCCTCGCATGGCGAACTCATCACCCACGGCACCCCCGGCCTGTTCGCCGACGCCTGGGAGAACCTGCTCAACGACCTGAATGTCCCCGGCGCGCTCGGCTGCGTGTTTTCCAAAATCAAAGACATCCCCGCCACCCGCGACGCCTGGCTCTCCCTCTGGTTCATCCTCGACGCCCTCGGCCTCACCCTCCCGCCGCCCGCCGGCAGTGAGACTGTCGATGTCCCCGCCGACATCCAGGCCCTCGCCGAGAAACGCTGGCAAGCCAAGCAAGCCAAAGACTGGGCCGCCTCCGACACCCTCCGCAAAGAACTCGAAGCCGCCGGCTGGCTCATCAAAGACAGCAAAGACAGCTACACCATCGTTCCGAAGTAAGCAGATCTCGGTGGCACCTCATCGCCGGAGCTGTGGCGACGGCGAGCGCAAGACTCCGCTTATGCGACAGACTGCTACGAGCCGTTGCCACCAGCATTTTGGTGTTGGTGGCGTCGGATCATTTCGATGTCGGGTAAGAGATTGTCATGGTTGTTTGGGAGATTGCACCACCCCGGTATACTCTGCCCATGAAGGTTGAAATCTGTCATCGATCTCGAAAGCAAATCTCCGATTCACCCGAACGAATAGGCGCTGTCGCCCCTCGGGACTCAAAGTCACGTCGTATGGCGTGAGGGCAGAAACCCTCAGTTCTGGGTCGAATGACGCGAGGTCCTCCAGACTAGCTGGGCCGCGACCAAACTTCTCTTCATATGCCTTCATGGACTGGGCCATCGGCCAAATCGTCTGAACGAGCGGTTCAGCCTCTCCATAATCCTCTCGCCACGAAAGCATAGTCCAAACAGGCCGCCCAAGGACAATGACAAGCGCGATGGCGAGCACGACCCAGATCGTTTTCTTCAGGTGCTTCATGGTGCGCTCTGTTTCTTGGCCGAACGACCCGGATCAGGCGACGGCGAGCGCAAGACGTTGCTGACACGACAGATAGCCTTCGAGCCGTTGCCTGCATCCGTTTTGTTCTGCTTGGTGCATTATTCGAGATCTTTGGTGAACAGATCCTCGAGTTGGTTCGCAGGATTCTCTGATTCGCTTGCTTTGGTGTAGCGCGTCCAAAAATCCCCGAGCCGATCTCCCATGTTTTTGACCAGGAACCCACCAACAAGGGAGGGATCGTAGTAGCCTTCGGGGGAGCATCCTGCCTCGACGAAGTCGAGAAACTCGTTCAAAATCGCAACACAACTCGGCGCGTTCACTTGCTTTAGCGCATCGAGAACACCCACGACCTCATCTGGGTAAGCCTGATCGAAGCCGTCACCGAAAATGAGGCTCTCGAACTCCTGCAGCCGCGTCAATGGATCGGTATGTGGGGGGCTTTCAAGATCTCTGGTAAGGCGCTTTTTCTCTCGAAGAGACTTTTCATACGCTTGCATTCGCGCGATGCGTCCCGGATCGCGGCTGCATGGCATACACCTTCCATCTGTCCGCAGGGCAGTGGCTACGAGGATTTTGGCACCGCAGATGTTGCATGAAATACGGTCGCTCATTTGTCAGCAGAACGTCTCGGATCAGGCGACGGCGAGCGCAAGACGTTGCTGACACGACAGATAGCCTTCGAGCCGTTGCCTGCATCCGTTTTGTTCGCCCCGTTATCGTTGGTGTTGGGTAAGGTAGTCAGGGTAGTTCGCATACGAATCACGCTGGAGAAGATACCTCCGGTAAGCCGATAGGTGAAAGGATGCTTCTTCAATGAGTTCAGCATCGGTTTCGGTGGCACCGATGTCATCACAGAGTTTGGCATAGTCCGCCAGTTCCTCGATCATCTCGGCGCATTGCTCTACCGTAGCTCCGTTGTGACCATAGAGAACTCCAGTCGGCAACTCGTGCAATGAATAGTCAAAACGAGATTGGAGGATCGCTCTGAGTCTGTGCTTCGCCCGACTGTCCGTCGGATCACGTCTGACAGCCTCCAAAATGAGGCCATGTTCGCTCTGAAGCTCTGGTGCCAGTTGGTCACGACAGTTCTGAGAATGATAAAGCAACTGGCTGAATCCCGCCAGCCATCGAGCGGCCGACGCACTGCCAGCAACCACTTCAGTGTGGAGAGCTGGAAACAGAACTGAACGAAAAAGGGGCATTCTAACCGGCAAATCAATACCGTTATCAACGACTTCGGTGGCGATCTCTATAGCCCAAGGGTGCCACTCGGCTACTGGCCGCAGAAGGAGTTCAGTGATGAAGGACTCAAGCTGTGTGAGTGCTACTGACCGAACACCAGTCCGTTCCTCGGCGAGGTAGGCATCCCACTTGGCGATGATGTTGGGGGGCAGGCTCACGACTCAGGGCGAACGACCCGGATCAGGCGACGGCGAGCGGGAAGCGTCGATGACACGACAGATGCCATTCGAGCCGTTGCCTGCATCCGTTTTGTTCGCCTTTGGTTGGCTGTGATTGGCGTTCATATCTTGATCTTCCCTGATAACCACCAATCGAGATAAGTCGGAAGACACGGTGCTACCCATGTGCGGCTGTCATCCTCGTGACTCCAACAGAAGATGTCCGTCCTCGTGATCTCACCCCCACACAGACTGTATCCAAACTGATCTCCGTTCCCAGCGTCTCCGAAGAAAAGCAGGGCATCGAAAGGCATGTAAAGTGATCGGAACTCGGAGAACGTCCTAAAGTGCTCATTCCGGCTCACGATCTCATCCAGTGGCCAGATCAACCCAAGTCCATAGTCACCTGAAAGGCCGTCACTGGTAGTCAGTAGCGAAACAAGCTCGTCGGGAAAGGCTGCTCCCAACTTCGATGAAGCCGTCTCCACTCGCTCACGGGCTACCGCTGGATGGGTTTCCAGATTCGGATGGTGAATCGCTAGATGTGTCTTCCAGTCCATGTCGAACGTGGTGGCGCTTTGAGGTTAGGCGAACGTTCAAGCCCAGCCAGCGGCGGAAGGGAACTCCGTGATGCGACAGTGCGCGGTCGCCGCTTGGCTGCGGCGCTGTGGTTCGTCCGGGTTTGCTTCGTTCATGGATAAGGGTGATTGAATCAGGTTCGCAGCGGCGCTGGCAAGCTCTAACTCATGATGCTGATGAGGTTTCGTCGATGGGTGCGGTGCTCGGCAGGCCAGACTCGATCTTTGGTTCAGGGACAAAGGTGCTCCGCAGTCGGGCGGCGTGGGTGGGTGCGGGACAAGGAAATCCTGGGGACCCAATCCTTGGTTGGAGCGTCAGTTGAACTTCGTTGCTGCCTGCTCTGAGGACGAACGTCTCGGATCAGGCGACGGCGAGGGGTGGACTTTGAATACACGACAGATAGCCTTCGAGCCGTTGCCTGCATCCGTTTTGTTCGCCCTTGGTTGGTCGTGGATAGACTTCGGTGGAATGTTTCGGCGAGCTACTGGAGGACATGTCGCTGAAGGTGCGTGCGTATCTCCATGATACATCGTGAAACATTGGCAGTCTCCGGAAATGGTGGACTACACCAGATGAAACTAGTCCGCCGGAGAGCTCCCCAAAATGCTGGCGCCCAACTCACATCATCGGTGGGCATCAACTCACAAGCTTCTGCTATCATACCCCAAAGGGACTCCTGAACATTGGCAGTGGGGTCAGTGTGAAGGATGTAACCGACGAATGGCATGGCAGGAATGATAGCCGGGTAAACTGCAACATGCTGATGAACTAGTGCACAGTTATCTAGCCAATCTGCGGCTTTCTCCCTCACGGCAGTGCTCGGATCGAGAAGTCTAATAAGGTTGTCGCCCACGAAAGACTGCTGTCCGACATCGTTGTAGGCCGACTGAAAATCTCTCCACGGAAACTTCAGGACTCTCGAACGATAGTCCTCCGAGCTGTAAGGGACAATGTCCAGTCCTGAAATCTGAGCGATATCGATCTGCACGGGTGGCTCCGTTAGTTGGGCGAACGTTGTTTAGCCACAATAAATTGTGGGCGAATCAGATTCGTCCACAGTTTTTTGTGGCTATCCAGGGTCGGGTGGTGGTAGAACAGGGGTTCAATTGGGTGGGATTTGGTTATGAATAAGCCGATGGAAGCGAAAAGGGCGCCGGAGGTCAAGCCTTGGGTGCGCCGCGTGGTCGAGGCGGCGGGGGTGGTCCTGCCCGCCAACGCGGATGGGGAGCGGCGACTGGGCTGGTGGGGGGTGGAGATGGCGCGGTTTTTGAAGTTCTGCAAAAGCCTGCCGGAGGGGACGGATTTGCGCCCGGCGATGGAGGGCTATGGGCGCTATTTGAAGAGCATTGTGCCGCCGCCGCAGGACTGGCAGCTCGAGCAGGTGCGGGAGGGGCTGCGCTGCTTCCAAAGCCATCATTGATTTCACCGACTACTCGGCCCCCGAGCTGGGGACCGTAGGCCAAGACATCCATGACAAGATGCTGCTCGATGCCGCAACCTTCACCGACCCGCCCATTGCCATGACCGCCCTGCAGACGCTCATCACCGACTACCTCACCAAGCAGGCGGCCAAGGCCAGCCGGGCCAAGGCGGACGTGCTCGCCGCCCGGGTGGCGCGCGAGGGCCTGGAGGAAACACTGGCGGACCTCGGCGGGTATGTGAACACGGTGGGTGGCCAAGGGCGACCCCGTCATCATCGAGAAAAGCGGCATCCCCTCGTATGACACGGCGCACACGCCCACCGCCGGTCCGCCCGCCGCGCCGACCAACCTGCGCCTGAGCACGGGCGGCCTGAGCGGTCAGCTAAGTGCCCGCTACAAACCGGACCGCAGGCCGAGCACCAACGAGGTGCAGGTCAACACCGGCGACCCCAACAGCGAACCCGGCTGGCACACGAAGGGCATCTTCCAAAGCGGCAAGGCCGTGCTCAACGGGCTGACCCCCGGTGCCTGCGTGTGGGTGCGCGTGCGCACCGTCGGCCTCAACGGCGTGATGGGCGCCTGGAGCGATCCGGCGGAAATCATGGTGGTGTGATCCATGCCGAAGCGGTGACGAAGGGGGCTGGGAGACAAGGAGAAAAAGCGGCCGAACCGAGTCTCCATGTGACCAAGGAACCAATGAACAAAGCCCCACCGCGAGAGATCAGGAAGGCGCAAGAGAGCGGAATTCCGAGGGTATTTGAGCCAGTTGCAAAACCTCGGAGTTTGAAAGTCCGATCTGTTGAATTCATTCTCCTGCCCCCATTCTCGCGTCATTCCAAACCATGATGACAGGAGAATGGGTTTTGCCATGGGAGGACAACAACCGGTGCCTGGCGGTGTGCCGGTCCACTCCACGCCAGAGGTCACGCCGCCGTTCAGTGGGGCGGCGCTGCGGGTGCAGGCGAATTCGATGATGGTGCCGTTGCGTTGCGCCGGCACGGTCAGGACTCTGGCAGCCGTCGGGGTCGATCGACAGGCTCACTCGAGCAGGTTTTTCGAGTCGTCGGCATCACGCGCTATTGGCGGTTTTGCCGGCAGACAGATTCCTGGCCAGGGGTTACGCATGAAATGCCTCTGTGAGTCTGGTGCTTCTGAGTTGTCCCCCAAGATTCAGGGTTCCGCAGATGGAATGAAGCTGGAATTGAATCTGTGAAGTCCTGAATCTTGTGGTAATCCACTCCAAATGTCTTCATGCGTAAGCCCTGATTCCTGGCCGCCACAATCCGGTTCTCATTTGCGTCCGATGTGCTCTCTTGTGGCCTGCATCGCTCCCATCGCATGGCCCTGCCCTCGTTTCGTCTCATCAAGTGGTTCCTGATGCTCGCGCTGATCGCGGGCGTGGGTGCGTACGTGGCGGGTGAATCGGTCTTCAATCTGAGCAGCAACTTCGTGGCGGTGACGGTGAAGGACTCGAAGACGCCGTTTGAGCTGCGCACGAAAAAGGGCGGCTGGAAGAAGCTGCCGGATGCCAGCGCGGCCGAGCTGCAGGCGGCGCTGGTGGAGCGGCACAAGGAGGACGGCCTGCGCTGGAGCAGCCTCGCGGTGCGGCGGCAGCCGGACGGGTTCCTGCAACGGTTCTCACAGGGCCTCTTCGGAGCGGAGGTGAATGTGATCTCCATCGCGCCGGACAAGTTTGACTTCCAGACGACCTTTCTGCCGAAGTTTGCCGTGACGACGGCGGCGGAGCGCATGGCGGCGGAGGAGTTGTGGTTCGCGATCACGGCAAACTTCCGCGATCCGGACGGCAAGCCGCTGGGCTGGGTGTACCACGAGGGCCGGGAGGTTCACGGGCCGTTTCCGGCGTGGAAGGGTTGTTTCTTTGTGAAGGGGGGGAAGCCGTTCTTCGGCCCGAAGTCGTTGCTCGACTCGGTGCCGGGACCGATCGAGGAGGGCACGCAGGGCTATCCCTCGGTGATGAAGGACCACACGGTGTTCCCGTATGTGGATCTCGCGCCGAACAAGTTTTTCGACGGCTCGAAGCTTACCTACCGTGCGCTGGCCGGCATGAAGCGCGATGGCACGATCGTCTTTGTGCTCTCGGGCGACGGCAGCGTGATGAGCGTGGGCGAGGTGACGGACATCGCCAGGAAGCTCGACGTGCAGCACGCCACGCTGCTCGACGGCGGGCGTGCCCTGCAATACTCGATCCGCACGGAGAGCGGCGCACGGCACTTCCATGCCTTCAACACGACGCTCAATTTCAAGCACGCGTGGCTGGAGCGGCAGCGCTCGCCGGTATTCATCGGCGTGAGGCGCAAGGCACCGCGGATCGTCACGCCCGGGAGGACGGAGGCCCGGTGAGCGGTGAAATCGGTTTTGCGAGCTGCTGGCAGCAGACAGGCTGGCAGGCCAGTTCAGCGCCCTGCGTGCCTTTTGTGGCGAACCTTTTGTGGTGAACCAGTCCCGGTCTTGGTTTCAATGAGTTGCCCGTCCTCCGGCGAGGCGCTACTCTGCGCGCCTGATGCTTCCGTGGTTCGCCCATGACCGATTTCCGCTCTACCTCGCGCCGATGGCGGGCGTGACGGATGCGATTTTTCGCGGCCTGTGCAAGGAACTGGGGGCTGATGTGATGGTGACCGAGTTCGTCTCAGCGGAGGGCATCATGCAGGCGGACGGGCGCACGAGGAAGTACACGGAATTCGACGACGCCCAGCGGCCCGTGGGCGTGCAGCTCTTTGGGGCAGACGGTGTGCGGATGGGCGAGGCGGCGCGCAAGATCATCGACTGGAAGCAGCCCGACTTCATCGACATCAACTTCGGCTGCCCGGTGAACAAGGTGGTGGCGAAGAACGGCGGCTCCTCCCTGCTCAAGGACTGCCCGCTGCTGGAGAGCGTGGCGAGGGAAATCGTGAAGGCCGTGCCGATTCCCGTGACCGCGAAGATGCGCGTCGGTTGGGACGCGAAAAACATCAATGCCACCGACGTGGCCCGGAGGCTGGAAGACAGCGGCGTGCAGGCCATCGCGGTGCACGGTCGCACCCGCGCGCAAGGGTACTCGGGCCTGGCTGACTGGGATGTGATCGGTGCGGTGGCTGATGCCGTGAGGATTCCGATCATCGGCAACGGTGACATCGCCACCGGCGCGGATGTGGAGCTGCGCCGTGCGCAGACGAATGTGCGCGGAGTGATGATCGGCCGCGCGGCGATGGCAAACCCCTGGGTGTTTCAGGAAGCGAAGCACTACCTCACCCATGGCGTGCAGCCCGCGCCGGCGAGCATCGAGGACCGCCTCGGCTTCATGGTGCGGCACTGCCGGCTGCTCGTCGAATCACGCCGGAACGGCGATGAACTCCAGACGATGCGCTCGATGCGCTCGCGGCTGATGAATTACACAAAGTGCCTGCCAGCCGGCAGATTGCTGCGCATCCGCTTCGCGCACATCGCCAGCCTGATGGAACTCGAAGACATCGCCGCGGAATACCTGGCGCACCGCCAGCCCGCAGTGGCGGCGTGACCGGGCAGCCTCTCAACAAACGAATCATGGAACGAATGAGCAAGAACGAAAAGCCAGAGCAGGTCGCCGTCGTGGGCCTCGGATTGCTGGGACGCGGCATCGCGGCCTGCCTTCTGGGCCGCGGACTCCATGTGGTGGGCGTGGAGACAGGTGCAGATCAGCTCGCCAAAGCGCGGGCGGAGATTCAGACGATGATGGACGAGCTGGTGGATCTAGGCGGCGCTGATGCCGGGCTGCGCGACGAGTGGCACGGGCGCTACACGGGGACCACGGATTTCGCGGCCCTGCGCGAGAGCGTGTTCATCGTCGAGAGCGTGACCGAGGACGCCGCCGTCAAGAACCAGGTGATGGACGCCATCGAGTCCGTGGCAGGCGAGCAGGTGGTCATCGCCAGCAACACGTCGGCCATTCCGATCAGTCTGTTGCAGCGGGGCCGCAAGCATCCAGGCCGCTTCGTGGGCATGCACTGGGCCTCGCCGGCTCATGCCACGCGGTTCATGGAGATCATCCGCGGCGAGCAGACGACTGATGAGGCGGTGGCGGCCACGGCGGAAATGGCGCGGCGGCTGGGCAAGGATCCGTGCCCGTGCCAGCGGGACATGCCTGGCTTCATCGTGAACCGCATCGCGTATGCGATGTACCGCGAGGCGCTGAATCTGCTCGAGTCCGGCATGGCGGACGCCGAGACCATCGATGCGGCCGTGCGCAACGGCCTGGGCCTGTGGGCCTCGCTGTGCGGACCGCTGCGCTGGATCGACATCTCGGGCGGCCCTGAACTTTACGCGAAGGCCATGTCCCGTGTGCTGCCAACGCTCAGCAAGGCCGACGCGGTGCCTGCCCCGCTGCAAGAGCTGGCGGATGCAAATGCGCGCGGCACCATCAACGGACGCGGCTTTTACAGCTACACCGACGAGGAGGCGCGGCGTTGGGAAGACCTCTACCGCCTTCACGCGTGGCGCATCGTGCGAATGCAAAACGAGAACGCCGCCACATGAGAGCCGCCGCCGAAGAGTGGAAGATGCTGCCGTCGTTCGGGAAAATATGCACGGCCATCGCGATCGAGAACTGGGTGCGCTACGCCGTGGTGGCGGGCATCGCGTGGCTGCTGGCGTATGTCTTTTTCAAGCGGCGCTGGTGGCCGCGCAAGATCATCCAGCGCGATCCGGCGGCGGCGGATGTGCGGCGGGAGATCGGATGGTCCATGGTGACGGCGGTGATCTACGGCCTCGTGGGCGCGGCCACGATCTGGCTGAACAAGCTGGGCTTCATGCACATCTACCGGAAGATCGACGCCTACGGGTGGACTTGGTTCTGGCTCAGCGTTCCGGTCATCATCTTCGTGCATGACACCTACTTCTACTGGTCCCACCGGCTCATGCACCATCCGCGGCTTTTCCGCTGGTTTCACCGCGTGCACCATGAGAGCACGAATCCGAGTCCGTGGGCGGCGTATTCGTTCGCCCCGCTGGAGGCGGTGATGCAGGCGGCCATCTTCCCGCTGGTGGCATCCATCATGCCGGTGCATCCGCTGGCCTTCATGGTCTTCATGCTCTGGCAGATCACCTTCAACGTCGTCGGCCACACCGGCTACGAGTATCATCCGCGCTGGCTGATGGATTCATGGCTGGGCAAGTTCATCAACACGCCGACCAATCATGTGCAGCATCACGAGAAATTCCTGGGGAACTACGGCCTGTACTTCAATTATTGGGACCGCCTCATGGGCACGAACCACCGCGACTACGAGGCGCGCTTCCGGCAGGTGACCGGACGCGCCGCAGACTCGCGCGCCGCAGGTGAATGAACCACGGCCCGGTGAACCGGGAGCGCTCGAACCCGTCGTGCCTTGAGCGTGGGAGTGAGGGACAGGGCCAGGGCTTGCGCATGAACCGAAAGCGAAAACCTCAAATCGATGATTTGCCCCGATTCAGCATTCCACAGATGGGTTCAGAAGAAGTCCAATCCGTGGTCGTCCTGAATCCGTGGGAATTCACTCAGAAGCAATTCATGCGTAAGCCCCGGAGATAGGCGCGCCTCGCCGTCGAGAAGGTGGACAATCGCCGTGCGTTCTTGAATAGTCGCCGCCCGCACATCATGACTTCATCTCCACCGGACTCCTCACCGCCGCTTCACTGGACTGACGGCGTCACACGCTACCAGTGGCTGGTGCTCGTGGTGGCATCACTCGGCTGGGTGTTCGATGCGTTCGAGGGCCAGCTGTACAACATCACGCGCGCCGACATGCTGCCGGATCTGCTGCATGTGGCGGCGGATGATCCGATGGTGAAATTGTGGGGCGAGCGTTTCCTCGGCATCTTCCTCATCGGCGGCACGCTCGGGGGCTGGATTTTCAGTTCGATGGCGGACCGCATGGGGCGCAAGCCGGTGATGGCGCTCACCATCTTGTGCTACTCGGTCTTCTCCGGCCTCACCGCGGCGGCGACTGAGGTATGGCACGTCGGCGCGCTGCGCTTCCTCGTGGCGATGGGTGTGGGCGGCGAGTGGGCCGTGGGCGCGGCACTCGTGGCCGAGGTGTTTCCCAAACACGCGCGCGAGCGCGCGAGCGGCATCTTCCATGCCACCAGCGTGGCCGGCCTGTGGCTGGCCGCGGCGGCTGGACTGGCCGTCGGCAGCCAATGGCGCCACGCATACCTGGCCGGCATCGTGCCCGCGCTGCTGGTGCTTTGGGTGCGCGTGAGCGTGAAGGAGCCGGAGTCATGGGAACAGGCAAAGCAGACGAAGGCCGACCGGATGGGCAGTTTTTCCGAGCTTCTCGGGGATCCACGCTGGCGCTCGCGTGCGATCTTCGGCGCGCTGCTTGCGATGGTGGGTCTCGCCACGTTCTGGGGAGTGGTGGTGGCCGGGCAGGACATTGCGGCGGACCTGCTCAAGCGCCTCGGCGATCCGAAGGCGGGCGAGAAGGCCAAGGTGGCCTTCGGCTACATCCAGACCACCGGTGCGGGCATCGGCATGCTGGCCTTCGGCCCGCTCAGCGCGCGCTGGGGCCGGCGGCGCACCTTCGCCGTCATGCACGTCTGCGCGCTTGTTCTCACCCCGGTGATGTGCTGGGTGCCGTCGCAGGCCGGCAGCTATGCGCTGCTGCTCTGCCTGCTGCCTGTGTTCGGCTTCTTCGCGCAGGGCATCCATGCCGGCTACGCGGTGTACTTTCCCGAGCTGTTCCCCACGCATCTGCGTGCCACGGGCGCGGGATTCTGCTTCAACACGGGCCGCATCCTCGCCGCGCCGGTGCTTATCTGGATCTCAGGTGAAATGAAGCGCGCGATGGACCTGCGGCTCGCCATCACCTGGCTCGGCATGCTCTTTCTCCTCGGTCTCGTGTTCCTGGCCTTCCTGCCAGAGACGCGCGGCGAGGATCTGCCCGAGTGAAGCGCGCCGCCCGTGCTGCTGCGCTGAAGATGCGCCGCTCACGGACGCTGGATCCTCAAACGCACGAAACGGTAACCTGAGGATCCGGAAGGAAGCGTGGCGATGACGGTCTGCGTCGTTGTGTGGTCGATCACCGTGGTGGTGACGCCCGCCGTGCTCCATGGGCCGGCGGGCAGGCTGTCCGCCCACTCGACGGCGAAGAGAACGCCGTCGCTGATGGCGCTCTTGTTGCAGGTGTAGGTGTACTGCAGATTCTCGCCGCTGCGCGCGAGACTGCCGACTGGTGCGCTCATCGAAGTGGGATTCCGGCTGGTGGCGAATTCGATGAAATTGATGATGCCGTCGTGATCGGGATCCGCGTTGTCGGCGGCAGTGCCCGCATTGAACGGCGTGCCGAACCACGACTGGCGCCACAGCTCGCTCTCTGAGAGGCCGCTGCCGGTGAGATCGATGTCGAAGGGAGACTCATCAGGATCATTGCTGGAAATGTGGATCGCCGCAGCGCGTGCCCCGAAGCCCCCGGAGGAGAAAACGATTGTGAAATTGGTGGAGGCGTTTGCCGCGAGAGCGGTCACCGATGGCGGAGTGATGGTGAAGTCGCCGCTGTCAGCGCCCGTCTTCGTGATGGCGAGGCCGGTGAGATCGGCGCTGCCCGTATTCCGGATCGTGAATGTGCGCGTGACCGATGATCCCGCCGGAGCGGAGCCAAAGTCCACCGCGCTCACCGCATCGACGAGACTGTTGCCGGGCGGCTGGTCCACCGAGATGTCGGGAGCCTGCGTGGCCGCCGCGAGCACGAGCGTGTGGCTGCCGCCGCAGGTGATGGAGGTGACAGTCTTGCCGGAAAGCGCGCCCGTCATGTCAACGGCCACGGGTGAAGGACGGTTCGAGGTGGTGCCGTCGCCCAGTTGCCCCTGCGAGTTGTTACCCCAGGCGTAGAGCGCGCCGTTCGAGGCGAGCGCCAGCGAGTGGCTGTGTCCGGCCGCGACGGCCACGATCGTCTTGCCGCCGAGCGGTCCGGTGGTGTCCACCGCCACAGGCACGTTGCTCTGCGCCGTGGAGTCATCGCCGAGCTGGCCGTAATCGTCCCGGCCCCAGGCATACACATGGCCGTCGGAGGCGAGCACCACATTGTGATCGCCGCCGGCCGCGATGGCGATGACTGTCTTGCCGGCGAGCACGCCCGTCATCGTCACCGGCACGGGCACGTTGCTGGGAGCAGTGCTGCCATTGCCGAGCTGGCCGTTCTGGTTGTAGCCCCACGCATACACATCTCCGTTCGAGGTAAGCGCAAGCGAGTGAGCATGCCCGCCGCTGATGGCCACCACCGTCTTGCCTGCAAGCACGCCGCCCACTGCCACCGGAGAGAGCCGCTGGGTGTTCGTCCCATCGCCGAGCTGGCCGAAATCATTCCGCCCCCAGGAATAGACGGTGCCATCATCCGCGAGCGCGATGCTGTGATCATCCGCTCCTGAGACAGCCACGAGCACCTTCCCCGTCAGCACACCGGATGAGTCCACCGCGGTGGGAATGCTGTGATCATTGGCGGTGCCGTCGCCGAGCTGGCCTGTCCCGTTGTAGCCCCATGCGTAGGCGCTCCCGTCGGACGTGAGAGCGAGGCTGTGCAGGCCGCCGTGGGCCACGGCGATCACCGTCTTGCCGGCGAATGCATCCATGTAAGTGGGTGCTGCCAGGAGCTTGTCGCCCACGGACCCGTCGCCCAGTTCGCCGTCGCCGTTATAGCCCCAACCGTAAATCTTGCCGTCGTGGGCCAGTGCCAGCGTGTGAAAGCCCGCGCCCGTCAACCCGGTGAGCGTGCTCTCAGCAAACACGCCGGTGCGCAGCACGGCCACTGGCAGCGCCGCATCATCCGTCGTGCCATCTCCGAGCTGGCCGGAGAAATTCGAGCCCCATGCGTACGCGGTGGTGCCAGGCCACAGCAGGACGATGTCATTGCCCGTCCCGCCGAAGTAGCTGAGGACAAACTGATAGGTGTGGCCGGAGTAAGTCAGCGCCACACCGTCCCCCTGGCTCACATTCGTGAAAGTGCCCGAGATCGCGCTGCTCGCGGTGTTCTTCACCACCGTGAGAGTCGTGCCCTGCACCGGCGCGAAGTTCAGCGTCACATCCAGGGGCTGCCCTGCCGCCGTGAAGCCAGCGGCAGTGATCGGCACGTCCGATGCCGAAGAGAACGCCACAGACAGCGCCGAGGCCCCGCACGGCATCAGCACCAGCACAAAAAAGAGCGTCACCAGCAGCTTCCAGCCTGCTCCTCTCTCCCCGAGCACTCGCGGCACAGCCGGAAGTCCTGAGGACCATGTTTCGCTCAAGATATTTTGTCCCGGTGCCAGTTGATGATTCATCGCGCCGGAAATTAACGGGCCGCCAATTGTGCGGACAAACGGTCAGTTGTAAGATGATTGTGTGGTTTGTAAGAAGATTGTCAGAGCGGAATTGGCCGGGAAATCCGGACGGTCATTACGGACAGCATCCGCCGCTCAAGCCACAAGATTGGCAAACCGGTCGCGCTTGAAAAACCGCTCGATTTCTTCAAAGACAAGCCTGCCCGCAGCGTAAATCCCGTCGTGTCCCAAGCCTCCGCATCCGTGTCCCCCTGCCCGGCTCAGTCCGTTCCGCTCTGGCGGACCGTGGTGCGTCATCCGCTGGCGTGGTGCTTCGCGCTCGTGATTTTCGGCGAAGTGGTGAAGGAGAACTATCCTTTCTCCAACTTCCCGATGTATGGCGAACAGAAGTCCACGACCGACTACTATTACCTGACGGACGCCGCCGGGCAGCCGCTGCCAACCGCTGAAGTGACGAAGCTCACGAGCACGAAGTTCAAGAAGATGATCGACAAGGAACTCAAGCCACACGGCAAAGGGGAGGACATCTCCCTGCTGCCTCTTGAGGTCCACCAGCAGGCTGCCCGCGCCGTGTTGGAACGCGTCCATCGCATGAAGGGCGGGTTCTTTTCCCCGGACGGCCGCCGTCGCAAGCCCATCGGCCAGCCGGTCACGCTGCACTGGGTGCATGTGGCATTGCAGAATGATGGAAGCATCCGGCGCACGCATCATGAAGTCGCTCGTTTCTAGCCTGCGCGGTTTTCTCGCGCGTTTCCATCCGTGGCCGGTCAGCGTCACGGAGTTCCTCTTCATGCGGCTGATCGTCGTGTATGTGCTCTGGGAGTGGTGCCCTTCCACGACCTTCGCTGGCTACGCGGAGCAGCCGCTGCCCACCGGACTGGCCCGCTTCTTCGATCTCACATGGATGGCCGAGGTGTCAAAGGTGCAGGCCGTGCTGTGGTGCGTGCGCGTGAGCATCGTCGTCTATGCGCTCGCCGGCGTCTGGCAGTGGTGCCTGCGGCGCCGCTCCGCAGAAGATCGTCCGCTGGACTGGCTCAGCCCGCTCTCATTGCTCGTGGCCGTCTTCTGTCAGATCCTAGTGCAGACGAACCGGAATTCGATCGGCGCCACGCATCATGGTTATCTGGCCATGTCGCAGACGGTGCTAGTCGTGGCCCTGTGTCATCTCGGCGTACTGATCAAAGGTCTCCGCGGCCAGCGGCGGCCGAAAGACGAACGTCTCTCGTGGGAAGCATGGATCAGCTACATGGCCATCGTCGTGCTCGCGGCCGCGTACGTGATCGCCGGCGTCACCAAACTTCACAAGGAGGGTCTCACCTGGATCAGGGATGCACCGCAGGTGGCCACCCACATGGCGCGCACGCAGGAAGAGACGTACTACGATCACCTCGATCCCGCGGCCAAGGGCCAGTTGGAGCCTTTCATCCAGTGGGTGGCCCGTCATCCTCATCTCACGCGTGTCGGACTCGGTGGCGCGCTGGTGCTGGAAGCACTGGCTTTCCTCGCGCTGGCCGGACGGCGGTGGGCTCTGGTGCTCGGCATCTGCATCGAGGCCATGCACTTCGCCATCGGCGTTTCGATGAAGCTCTTCTTCCCGCTGAACCAGTGGCTCGTCTTCGCATTCTGGATCAATGCACCCGGCCTCATCCGTGACTGGTGGACGGCCCGCGCGCAGTCACGCACGGGTCGCGCGGGTGGCAGCCCTGCGTGAAGCAGGCTTGCTCATTGCAGCGCCGATCGCCACTCCGGCTCCTTGAAGCCAACCAGGAAGACTCGCCTGCCCACATCGACGGCGAAGGGTCGCTTCACGAGGTTTCCATTCCCGGCGAGCAGCTTCAGCGCGTCATCGACCGTCATGCCTGGCAGCCTTTCCTTGATGCCCAGGGAGCGATACTCAAGGCCCGATGTGTTGAACAGCCGGCGCAAATCACCCCCGTGCGCATCGAGCATGGCACGGAGTTCGGCCGCCGACGGCGGAGTCTCCCGAACGGCGATTTCTTCGAAGGAAATGGCGTGCCCCCGCAGCCACTTGATGGCATCACGGCAGGTGGAGCAGCCTTTGTATGCGTAGAGCTTGAGCATGACGGCATCCGATGGCATGAGCACAGGTTCTTGCAAGCCGCGATCCATGCCCGCGAAAAAATCCACCGCATCGCTCCCGCACCCTTCGCACGGCGATGTCGCATCCATCTCCTGGCTGGTCCGCATCTCCGAGGCATTCGCGCCCGTGGCGCAGGACGTGATCCAGCGGTTCGGCGCCATGTCGTGCAAACCGCTGGGCACGGAGTACTTCTGGATAAAAACACCCACACCCGATGCCGTGCGCCAGTCCGATGCCGCCGTGTTCGTGCGCTGGAACCTGCCGCTCCATCACACATGGCCGTGCAATCCTTCGAAAACCGACGGCTTTCTCGACAAGGCCGCCCGCTCGCTGCTGCAAAAGTTCGCGCCGCGGAATCCGCAGGCCGTCCTCATCGGCGTCCTGAATCCCGGATCACCTGACCGCTACTTCAAACATCTCGCCGCGAATCTGCAAGATCGCGCGCTGCGCATCTTCCCGTCGTTGCCTGTCCGCAGTGTCGAGGAGCAGGATCCGCTGCGCGAGACGCTCTTCGGTCTCGTCGGCAAGGAAGGTCTCTATTGTGGCATGGCCGGCCCGCGCGAATGCAACGGTTTCTTCCCAGGCGGCAGCAAGTTCATGCCCACCAGTGGACCGGACACTGTCAGCCGCGCCGGAGCGAAGATTGCCGAGGCACTGCACTATCTCAGACTGCATCGTCCTCCTCCGGGAGACGGCGCGCGCTGGCTGGAGTTGGGCGCATGCCCGGGCGGCATGACCTCCGAGCTTCTCCATCGCGGCTTTCGCGTCACCGCCATCGACCTGGCTGCGCTCGACCCACGCCTGCACCAGCACCCCGGCCTCGCCTTCGTGCGCGCGAATGTCGCGGACTGGCAGCCCGGCGAGCGCGAACGATACGACGCTCTGCTCTGCGACATGAACGGTCCGCCCCGGGAGTCCCTCGCCCACGTCATTCGCCTGTCACGCTCCCTGGTGCCTGGCAGCATCGTCGTCTTCACCCTGAAGCTCCCGCGTGTCGAGTCCGTCAGCGCGCCGCTCGCGCTGCGGGATGAAATGCTGGCAGCGGCCCGCCGCGGAGGCCTGCGGCTCGTCGCCCAAACGCACCTCACCTGCAACCGCCACGAGTTCACGCTGTTCTTCGAGCGCTGACCGGCCTCTCGTTGCGCGCGGCCAGGGCTTACGCATGAACCGAAAGCGAAAACCTCAAATCTATGATTCGCCCCGCAGCGGTTCCGCAGATGTATTCAGAAGAAGCCCAATCCGTGGTCGTCCTGAATCCGTGGGAGTTCACTCAGAAGCAACTCATGCGTAAGCCCTGGCGCGCGGCACGCACTCCGGGGGCAAGATGCCCTTCCACCCGTCGTTCACACCGCCATGCTCCGCATCCTCCTCGCACTCATCCTTTCGTCGTTCGGCATTCTTCATCCGGCATCCGCCGCACCCGCGCGGCCCAACGTCATCTTCTTCCTCGTCGATGACCTGCGCTGGAATGCGCTCGGCTGCATGGGCGACAAGATCGTGAAATCGCCAAACATCGACCGGCTCGCGGCCCGCGGCGTGCTGTTTGAGAACATGTTCGTCACCACCTCCATCTGCTGGAGCAGCCGCGCCACGATGTTCACCGGCCAGTGGATGCGGCGGCATGGCGTGGGCCTGAATGACGGCAAGGAAATGCACGTCGGCGCATGGGCGCAGACTTATCCCGCGCAGTTTCGCGCGGCAGGATTCCGCACCGGCTTCATCGGCAAGTTCGGCGTGGGCGGAAACAAGCAGATGAAGGAGATGGAGACTGCCTTCGACTACTGGAAAGGCCTGCCCGGACAAGGAGGCAAGCTTTTCATCGAACCCGACGATCCCAAGCATCAGCACAAAACCGCGCTCTTCGGTGATCAGGCGCTGGAGTTTCTCGATGGCTGCAAGACCGGCCAGCCTTTTTGCCTGAGCATCAGTTTCAACGCAGTGCACGCGCGCGATCACGAGCCGCGCGAATATACGCCCGACACGCGCGATGACGGCATGTTTGACGGCATCAACATCCCGCTGCCGAAGCTGGCGACCGAGGAGGCATTCAAGCGCCTGCCCGAGTTCGTGCAAAAGAGCGAAGGCCGCACGCGCTGGCTGTGGCGCTTCGACGAGCCGCAGAAGGCGCAGGGCATCCTGCACGATTACTACAGCCTGATTTACGGAGTAGATCGCGAAATTGGCCGCATCGTCGAAGCACTCGAGAAAAAAGGCGTCGCCGACAATACCGTCCTCGTCTTCGCCTCCGACAACGGCTACGCGCTCGCCGACCGCGGCCTCGCCGACAAATGGTTCGCCTACGAAGAAGACATGCGCGTGCCGCTCATCATCGTTGATCCTCGTCTGCCCGAGTCACGCCGAGGAGTTCGGGAGAAGGCCATGGCGCTGAATGTGGACATCGCGCCCACGTTGCTCGACCTCGCCGGCTTGCCGGTGCCATCCGTAATGCAGGGCCGCAGCCTCAAGCCCGTGCTCGCCGGTCAAAAGCCAGCCGACTGGCGCACCGAGTTTTTCTACGAGCACCACGCCGTCCCCAACCGCATCCCACCCGTCGAAGCGGTCCGTACCGAGCGTTGGAAGTACATCCGCTGGATCAAAGCCGAGCCAGTGGTGGAAGAACTCTATGATCTGCAAAGCGACCCGCTGGAGGAGAAGAACGTCGTCGCGGATTCGGCGAATGCGGCGCTGCTGAAGGAGATGCGCGAGAAGTGGGAGCGGTATCGCCAGGAAAAGGAATAGCAGCGCATCTCATCCGAAGATCACACACTAAGATCCGTTCTGACCGCCATGAAACTATTCTCCGCTATTTTTGCCTCGCTGTCGTTGATGCTTGCAGGGATCGCCCACGCCGCGCCGCCACCAAACATCGTCATGATCATCTCGGATGATCAGTTGTGGAGCGACTACGGTTTCATGGGGCACAAGGTGGTGCAGACGCCGAACCTCGACCGGTTGGCGGGCGAGAGTCGCTTGTTCACGCGTGGTTACGTCACGTCGAGTCTTTGCTGTCCGAGCCTCGCTTCGATGGTGACCGGCAAGTATCCGCACATGCATCTGGTGACGAGCAATGATCCCGCGATTCCCGCCGGGATGACGAACCGCCAGTTCCAGACGAGCCCTCTCTTCCAGCAGCAGCGCGAGATCATGAGCAATCATTTGAAGGCGGCAGGCACGCTCCCGGCGATGCTCAAGGAGAAGGGCTACCTGAGCCTGCAGACCGGCAAGTGGTGGCAGAATCACTGGAGCAGCGGCGGTTTCACGAGCGGGATGACGGAAGGTGGTCGTCACGGTGACAAGGGCCTCGACATCGGTCGCAAGACCATGCAGCCGATTTATGATTTCATCGCCGATGCGCGGAAGCAGCAGAAACCGTTCCTCGTGTGGTATGCGCCGATGATGCCGCACGATCCGCACACGCCGCCGCAGCGATTGCTCGACAAGTACAAGGACAAGACGCCGAGCCTGCCGGTGGCGAAGTATTGGGCGATGGTGGAGTGGTTCGATGAAACGTGCGGCGAATTGATCAAGCACATCGACGATGCCGGACTGAAGGAGAACACGATCTTTGTCTATCTCTCCGACAACGGCTGGATCACGAACCCGGCGAAAGGCGGCTACGCCGAAAAATCGAAGCAGAGCCAGTATGACGGCGGCCTGCGCACGCCGCTGATGGTGCGCTGGCCGGGGCATGTGAAGCCGGAGAGAAGAAGCGAGCTTGCGCAGTCGATCGACTTCGCGCCCACTCTGCTGAAGGCGGCGGGGGTGACTGTGCCTGCGGACTTGCCGGGCATCGATTTGCTCGACGACGCGGCTCTGGCAAAGCGTGACGTGATTTTTGGGGAGTGCTTCACGCACAACTCGAAAGATCTGAACAAGCCCGCCGCGAGCCTGCGCTGGCGATGGATGATCGAAGGCAACATGAAGCTGATCGTGCCGGACAAGGCCAACCAGCCGGATGACGTAGTGGAACTCTACGACCTGAGCGTGGATCCGACGGAGGAGAAAAACCTCGCTGCAGCGAATTCTGGCAGGGTGAAGTCGATGAGCGAGAAGCTCAACGCATGGTGGAAGCCGTGACATGCAGTCCCGCCGGCCGCAGTCCGTTGGAGTCCAGCATTGGCCGGGGCGCAGTCCCCGTGTGCTCAACAACACATGAACCGTTCGCACATCCCAGACCGCCTGAAGGCGGGACTCCAACCAACGCGCCTCCACAGCGTCCTTGCTGTCCTTTGTGTCCTTTCCGTCCTTCTCCCCGCTCAGGAACCCGCCGCCAAAAAGAAAGGCATCTCCGTTGGCGAGCCGCCCGCCGACCTCTCGCCCGAAGCAGAACTCGCGTCCTTCAAAGTGCTCGACGGCTTCTCGGTGAATCTTTTCGCCAGCGAAAAAGACGGTATCCCGAACGCGCTCGTAATCCGCTGGGACGAGCGCGGACGCTTGTGGTGCCTGCAAACGTCTTCGTATCCGCAGCCTGCGCCGGGCGAGATCGTCGATGACAAAATAGTGATCCTCGAAGACACCGATCACGACGGCCGCGCGGACAAGACCACCGTCTTCGCCGACGGCCTGCGGATGCCGATGGGCATGGAACTCGGCGTGCCGGGCGAGCTTTACGTCGGCGAGGGTGAGAAGCTCTGGCTCTTCAAAGACACGAACGGCGACGACCGTGTGGATGAGAAGGAAATCGTGTTCAGCGGCTTCGGCACCGGCGATGCGCATCAGAATCTGAACAGCTTCGTGTGGTCGCCAGACGGCGCGCTGGTGATGCATCAGGGCCTGCACTGCTACTCGCGCGTGGCCACCGCGCACGGCGTGAAGCAGCTCTACGGCGCGGGCTTCTGGCACTTCTGGCCGCGCAGCCGGAGGCTCGAGCCGTATCCCACCGGCATGCCGCAGAATGCATGGGGCACGGCGTTCGACAAATGGGGCCAACCCATCATGGTCGCCGGCGCGGCGGGCATGTATTGGGCGCGGCCGATGGAGATCAGCGTGCCCGAGGTTGAAGACCCGCAGACGGGCGAGCGCGATACTTTCCGACTCACGCGCTTCATGCTGCCATCGAGCGGCCAGATCATCAAGACCGAGGGCCTGCGCAAATTCTGCGGCGTGGACATCGTGGGCAATTCACACTGGCCCGACGCGATGCAGGACGAGGTGATCAGCGGCGGCTTCTTCGAGAACGCCGTCTTCCGCTACAAGATCATCGACGACAAAGACAACCCCAGCGGCTACGAGGCCATCGAGCAACCGCCGCTCATCACCAGCGACAACGTCGCCTTCCGTCCCGTCGATGTCCGCTTCGGCCCCGAAGGCGCGCTTTACATCGCCGACTGGTTCAATCCCATCATCGGCCATTACCAGGCGAGCTTCCGTCATCCGAACCGCGACAAGACGCATGGGCGAATTTGGCGCGTGGTGGCAAGGGGGAGGAGGCTGGCGAGTGAGTCAGTGTTCAGTGGTCAGTACTCGGTCGGACAGCGAGTCGATTCGAAAGCGAAGGAGCAAAGAATCAAGGTGCACTCACCAGCCGGTTCTCAGTCGGTGTCAAAGCTTGTGATGAGCGCAGCCTCTTTTGGGGGACGCTGGTCGGACTATCAAGCTCGTAGATTGTTGTCATCGGCAAGCTGGGAGCAAGTTTCGCACGCAATCGACGACGTCGCCGACCAGTGGAAATGGATGGGATTCAAGCATCCGGTGTATCCGAGGTTCGAAGTCTTCAAAATCCAGTCTCGCGAATCTTGCGAGGTCCCTCTTTCATCTCGCACAACAAATGCGTTGTCGAGCGACGATCCGAGAGTCAGAACTTCGGCCGTTCATGCTATTGGCGAATGGGCGGGCGAATTATCCGGAGCGTTGTCGTCACTCGGAATCGCAATCACCGACGAATCCCCGCGCGTCCGGCTCGAAGCCATCGTCGCGGCGGCGAAGGTGAAATCGCCGGATGCGATTCGCGTGGCGCTCAAGGCGCTCGACAAGCCGATGGACTCGTTCCTGGATCGTGCGCTGTGGCTTGCGATTCATGCGACGGCTCCGCAGTGGAAGCCGTTGCTGGTGACGAATGGCAAATCACCTTCACTGTTCGACTCGCTTCCGCCGAAGCATCTAGCCTATCTCGTGGAGAAGGAAGGCAGCGCTGAAATTCTTGGAGTGGCCAGGACCTTGTTGGAGCAGGAGGGCGGCACGCTCAATGATGCCGTGAAGCGAGCGCTCAGTGCCGCGCTCGTGAGAAAAGGCGGGCCCGGTGACATGCTGCGCGCGCTCAAGCTCGGGCAAAAGGATCAGGGCATCCTCGACGACTTGGCCGAGGCGGCGGCTCAGCGTGGATTCAAGGCACCCGCAGGTTCCTTGCCATTGATGCGAGCCCTCTTGGAATCGGGCACGGACGGCCAGCGCGTAGCGCTCTGCCGACTGGCGGCAGCTTGGGGCGTGAAGGATTTGAAGCGGAGCGTCGAAGCGCTGGCCGACGCTTCTTCCTCCCAAGCCGTAGCCGCGAACATTCGCGTGGCGGCCATCGCGGCGCTCGGCAAGCTTGGCGCTGATGCGACATGGATCCAGCCGATGATCGTGAACGCCAGAGAGTCTTGGCCCGTGCGGATCGCAGCGCTGGGTGCTTTGGCGGAAACTCGTCCAGCGGATGCAGGCTCGTCGGCAGTGGAGGCTTTCAGCAGCATTGTCGAAGCGGACACGATGCGGCAGTGGCTCGCGCCCTTGCTGCCGCGTGATGCGGCGGTGAAATCACTCGCTTCCGCATTGAAAGCAAAACCCTGCACCGCCGACGCGGCGAAGCTCGCGATCCGCGTGCTCGCCGCCACGGGTCGAAGCGAGCCGGAACTCAGCGCGGTGCTCGGCGGCATCATCGGCGTGTCGAACTCCGTGCCCTCCTATGATCCCACATGGGTGAGTGCGCTTGCCGCCGAAGTGAAAGCGAAGGGTGCCCCAGCGAAAGGACGCGCCGTTTTCACCTCGCCGCTCGTGAACTGCACCGCGTGCCACAGCATCGGCAAGCAAGGCGGCACCATCGGACCGGAGCTGGACGCGGTAGGACGCGGTGTGCCGCTTGAACTGCTCATCGAAGCCGTGGTATGGCCAAACCGCCAGATCAAAGAGGGCTACATCGCCACGACGTTGCTGACGAAGGACGGTCGCCGCATGCAAGGCTACAAGATCAGCGATGCAAACGGCGAACTGCAATTGCGCGACTTCCTCAGCGGCACTGTTTCACGTTTTGCAACCGGCGAAATCAAAGAGCGGCAGGACGCAGGGTCACTGATGCCCGAGGGGCTGATCATGAACATGACGCGCGAGGAGTTGCGCAATCTCATCGCGTATCTCGCAAGTCTTGGGCGGCCGTAAACCTGGTGAATGGGATGGAGTGCAGTGCGCAACAGATGCGGCGCCTCACAAACGGGGACGCGACCACGGGAGAGACTGACCCCGGGGTTACGAGTGCCGGGCGATGAACGACTTCACCTCCGCCGCCGAGGCAGGCAGGCGATGAGTAACGAGCGGCAGGCTCTTCAGTGCTTCCAGCGTGGGATGCACCGGCTCCATGCCGGTGGCCTGTTTTACCACGTCTGGAAACTTCGCCGGATGCGCGGTGGAGAGCACGATGCTGGTGCAGTCGGTTGCCATACCGGTGAATGCACACGCAGTGTGGGGATCGATCACATAGCGCCAGTCCTTCCACATCTGCGCGATCACACGGATGATCTGGTCGTCCTTCATGGAAGTGGACCGGAAGGCCGGGTCCGCCGCCGGGAGGTTCACCGCATCCGCATTCTTCAACCTGGCCATGACTTCGCGCACTTTCGCGGGGTCGCTTTCGAGGAGGAAATACAGGTAACGCTCGAAGTTCGACGCGGCCTGGATGTCCATGCTCGGGGCATGGCTCGGACGCACGTCGCCCTGGCGATAGTCGCCGCTGGTGAAGTACCGGTGAAGGATGTCGTTCTGGTTCGTAGCCACGCGGAAAGACCTGACAGGCAGGCCCATCTGCCGGGCCATCCAGCCGGCCAGGACGTTGCCGAAGTTCCCCGTGGGCACCACGAACTCCACCCCGCCTGCGGCATCGGTCCCCTGCCCCGCCAGGTCGCGCAGCCGCAGCCAGGCCCAGATGTAATAGACGCACTGGGCGAGGACGCGTGCGATGTTGATGGAATTCACGGCAGAGAGATTGTGCGCCGCAGTGAAGGCCGCGTCGCCAAAGCATTCCTTCACCACGCTCTGCGCGTCGTCGAAAGTACCCGGAACGGGAATGGCGAAGACATTGTCCGCGCCCGTGCAGGCCATCTGCCGCTCCTGCAGCGGCGCCACACGCCCATGCGGATAGAGGATGAAGATGTGGATGCCCTCCTGCCCGATGCAGCCGTGAATGGCCGCGCTGCCGGTGTCTCCAGATGTGGCACCGAGCACCGCGAGCCGTTTTCCGGAGCGCTCGACCTGCCGCTTGTAGAGAAGACCGAGCAATTGCAAGGCGAAGTCTTTGAAGGCGAGCGTCGGTCCGTGCCAGAGCTCGAGCACATAGGTCTTGCCGGTGATCTTCCGCAACGGCGCTACTTCGGGGGAGTCGAACTTGGAATACGCCCTCGCGGTCAGAGCGTGCCATTCATCCGGCGCGATTTCGGGAGCGAAGAGGCTGAGGAACTCTGCGGCGAGTCTGGCATACGAGAGAGAGGCCCAGTCACCGAGTCTGCCGGAGATGTCAGGCATGTGTTCGGGCAGGAACAAGCCGCCGTCAGGTGCCAGTCCGGCTTCGACGGCTTCGGAGAAGGTGTGCGGTCGTGTCTGGCCGCGTGTGGAGATGTATTGCATCGTCGGATGGAAAGTGTGACGCAGACGACGATGCGACACAAGCGAACTGTGCTCCCAGACAGGCGCGCATCCGCGCATCAGGCAGGCAGCGTCAAGCGCCCTTCGGACTACGCGTTCCCACGGCCCGCACCACTCCGTCAGGCCCGGTCGGCCACTTCGCGCCCTGTCTGATCCATCGCTGAATCAAAGCCATCTCTTCGGCGGCGATGCGGTGGCCGGTCGGCGGCATGGCTTTCTTGTCACCCTCTGGCAGACTCAGGACGAGGAAGAGCGGGCTCTTGTCCGGATTGCCCGGCGTGATCACCGGTCCTTTGGCCCGCTGCTTGAAGGCCAGCTCACGGTTTTCGAGATTCAACTCGCCGAGGAGCAAACCGGCGTTGTGGCACTCGATGCAGCGCGCCTCAAGCAGCGGCCGGACCTCGGTGACAAAGTCCACGGGCTTGCCTGCCTTCTTGTCGCAGGCAGCAAGCAAGGCCGCCGCTCCGGCGGCAAGCATGAGGAACAAACGGGTGAGACGGGATGTATTCATGGCTACGTGGCGGAAACTGGCCCAGATGCCGGGCAAAAGGAAGCGCAAGTTTCAGGCAATCCATGCGCGGAGATTGATGCGCACCCACAAAAAAACGCAGGCTGTGAGACCTGCGTTTTCATGCGTTAAGAGCTGCGGCGCATGGCGCGGCCTACCAGTGCTGAGTGCGGCTGTAGGTGGCCTCGGAGATGATGCCCACCTGCGGGGGGAATTCGTCGTAGCCATGCCAGTTGTCGATGTGGCCTTTGACATGGTAGGGCGGGCGGTAGGTGCACTTCCAGCTCGGCACCGGGAAGGTGATGAGTTCATAGAGGCCGTAGCCGGCGCGGTAAGCGGTGCGCTTTGAGCCTTCGACCACCGCATCCGTCGAGGCGGCGATGTTGCCATTGGTGCGGTTGCTCTTCTGCCAGACCGTCAGGATTTCGGTGCCGCCATAGGCAAGATTTGCCAGCGCGCGGCTGAGCTTGCGGCTCCAGCTAAACTGATGACCTGGAGGCGACTGGATGTCCGCGAGGGCGAAGGTGCCTGCGGCAAACACGACGGCGAGAGTGATGGCGATGATTTTTTTCATGCGGTGCTCCATTGTTAGCAAATCACCGGGCTTCTTGGCAAGAAAGAATCTCACTTTTTTCCCGGTCCGGTCACGACTGGCCGCCGCAGTTTGCGGACGGGTCATCCGCAGCGCGTCCGCGATAGCTCGCGTGGAAGAACACAAACACCAGGGCCATGGCCACCGCCAGCACGGACCAGAACAAGGGCCAGCGCACGCCCGCGGGTCCCTTGCAAGCCAGCCACCACCAGCCGCAGCCCAGCGTGCCCGCGAGGCTGCCGATGCCCGACATCATCAGCGTGAGCAATGCCTGGGCACGTGCGCGCAGCTCCTGCGGGATGCGCTGCTCGAGGTAAATCTGCGCGGTGATGACGAAAAGGGTGTAGCAAAGACCGTGGAGAAAAATGCCCGCGTAAAGCGCGGACCGCGTGTCCAGGGCGAAGATCGCGTAGCGCGCCACGCCAAAGGCTATGCCGGCGAGAAACACCCGCTTCAGCCGCACGCGTGCTAGCAGGGACGCGAGGGAAATCATCGTGACCGCCTCGGTGATCTGCCCCAGTGACATGGTGCCGAGCAGGTGCTCTACGCGCAGGTCCATGAGATGCAGCACGGTGAAAGGGTAGAAGGCGGCCAGCGGCACATTCACGAGCGCGGCGCTCACGAAGACCACACGGTGGTCGTGGTGGCGCAGAAGGTGCAGCGCATCGAGGCCGAGCACTTCACGCCAGGAGCGGTGCGGCTTCGGCGCGGGTGGCGGCACGGGCGGCAGGGCGAAGGTGAAAAGCACTGTCAGCGCCCAGCCGGCACATCCTGCCCAGCCGCTCACGGGCGAGCTGTCGGCCTCAAGCACCCAACTGACGAATGCGCCGGCACCCATCCAGCCCAGCGTGGCCCAGAGCCGCAGGAGGCCAAACTGACCACGCGCATCACTCAGCCGCCCGAGCACGAGACTGGTGGTCAGGCCGAAAGTCGGCGTGGACCAGAAAGCATGGACTTGAGCCAGGGCCAGCACGCACCACGGATGCCAGCGCCGGTGGATGCCCCAGAACAGCAAGGCGAGAAAGAGCATCGACCCCAGCCCCAGCCACCGCAGCAGACGCTCGGAGGAACACCGCTGGTCCGCCAGCGCACCGACGGCCAGCGGCGAGACGAGCGCCGCCACCGAAGTAGCGGCGAATGCATAGGGCACGATCAGTTCAAACCCGTGCGCCCGCAGAACGGAGGCCAGGCTCACACCCCACATCCCCAGCGTGCCGCCGTGCAGGAAAAACAGCACGGCCAGCTTCCATCGACCGTGATGAGGATCATGCACTGACATTTCCCCATGTTGCCGAACGGCAGGCGGATTCAAGACGGAAGTCCGGTTTTCTGGCCGTCGTGTACCGCCGCGCCGAGTTTCGCCGTTGAAGGACGTCGAAACCACACGCAAGTGTGACCGCAGCCTCCTCCATGTCCCCTGCCCGCCCCATCACCCGGCTGATCTTCATTCCCATGGTGCTGCGGCTGGCATTGATCCTTCTGCCGTGCGGACTGGCGGGCGCGCAGGACCAGCCCGAGGAGGGCGTCATCGAGCGGCAGGTGCGCCTTGCGCGCGGAGACTTCAGCTTCCGCATTCATCCCTCGCGCCTGGAGGAGCCGCGCGCGGTGTTCGTCTTCGGCTCCGGCGATGGCGGTTGGAGCGAGTGGGAGGAGGTGGTGACGGGCTGGCTGAACGACGCAGGTGTGATCGTCGTCGCCTTTGATCTGCGGCAGTACTGCAAAACGGACTTCACCTTCGAGATGCTCGGCCGCGATGCCGCCCTGCTGGCCGCCGAGGGCGTGAAGGAGGCGAAGAATCCCGCCGTGCCCGTGCTCTACGGCGGCTGGAGCACCGGCGCGGTGGATGCCGTGGCGGCGGCGGCTTGGCAGGGTCGGCCGGGAAATCTTGCGGGGCTGCTGCTCATGGCAGCGGACAGCCGCGGGCGCTATGGCTTGAAGCCGAGCGACGAACTCGGCATCACGCCCACCGGAACGGGGACCTTCGCGCTGGGCGAGTTCAGCAGGCAGATGACCGATCTCCGCGTCGCGCAGTTTCACGGCACCACGGACTTCATGGCGAGCACGACGTGGATACGCTCGCTGAAATCGCCGCACGCACTCTATGAAGTGCCGGGGGCGAACCACGGCTTCGACGGCCCTGTGGAGGACTTCCAGGACTATCTGCTTCGCGGACTCGACTGGGTGCTCGGCGACGACGATGCCGCGGCACCTCCCGAGGATGTCGGGCTTCCTTTCGGCCTCTCGCCTTTGTGGCCTGTGGCGGTGGTGGCCGTGTCGCTCACGCTTTTTTTCATCTTCAGCCGCCGGCACTCGCTGCGCGTGCTGACCTGGGCAGTGATCGTGATGGGCTGCGTGGACCTGCTCGAGGCCGTGGTGCTGAAGCCGCCGGGCGTCATCGCGTGGATGGAGCAGTGGATTCCCATTGGCGTGAGCGAGAAGAGCCGCATCCTGCTGCTCATCTCCGGTGTGAGCCAGTTGGTGCTCGCCCGCGCACTGCGTCGGCGGAAGCGCATGGGATGGTTCCTCACCGTCGTGCTGCTCAGCGCGTCCGTCGTGCTGCATCTCTCACGCGCGTTCGACTGGCACCACGCTCTGGCCGCGCTGGTGCTGCTGGTGCCGCTCGTGCGGTGGCGCAAGGAGTTCGTGGCACGCTCCGACCGGCCGTCCATCAGCGTGGCGTGGAAGACGGGCGTGGTGCTCCTCGCGGCGCTCTTCATCTACGGCACCGTCAGCCTCCATGAATTCAGCGTGCGCGGCGCCTACGGCGGTGATGGCCTCACATGGGGGGAGTGTGCGCAGGCGGCCGTGGCCGGTGTCTTCGCGCAAAAGTCCGGCGTGGATCACCAGGGCAGCCGCGAGGCACGGAACTTCCTGCGCACCCTGCGCATCGGCGGGCTGTGCACGGGCCTCATCGTGCTGGCGATGCTCCTGCGCCGCGTCGTAGATCACGAAGACGCGGCCACCGGCGGCGAGCGCCAGCGCGCCCGCCGGCTCATCGCGGCCCATGGTACCGATCCCATGGACTGCTTTGCGCTCCTGCCGGACAAACGATATTTCTTCAGTGACGACGGCGAGGGCGTGATCGCCTACGCCCTGTGGCGAAACTTTGCCGTAGCCCTGGCCGATCCCATCTGCGCCGATGGCAGGCATCAGGAACTGATCGCCAGTTTCATCCAGTTCTGCGTCCGCCAGGACTGGGAGCCGGTGTTCTACTGCTCGCATGTCGATCATCGGGCACAGTATGAGAGCCAGGGTCTTGCCACGCTGAAGGTGGGAGAGGACGCCCGGCTCGATGCGGGCGAATTCAAGCTCGCCGGCGGCCGATTCCAAAACCTGCGCACCGCCCGGAACAAGGCGCAGAAGAACGGCCTGAGCTTCCAGTGGTACGATGCCCTGCCGCAGCCCGACCACGGTCTGGAGGCGGAACTCCGGCACCTTTCCGACCAGTGGCTCAAAAGAAAACACGGAGGCGAGATGACCTTCGATCTCGGATGCTTCGACATCGCGGCCATCCGCGAGCACGGCGTGTCCATCGCGCGGAATCTCGACGGGCACATGGAGGCATTCGCAACATGGTGCCCCTATGCGCAGGGCAAGGGCCGCTGCCTCGACATGATGCGGGCGCGCGAGGAGGCCCGCGATGTGATGGACTTCCTCATCGTCGAGGCCATCGACTGGTTCAAGGCGCGCGGAGTCGTCGAGATCAGCCTCGGCAACGCCCCTCTGGCAAACATCGACGCGGAAACCGGCGCGCGGGATCCTACGCGCCAGGAGCGGGCGGTGAAATTCCTCTTCGAAAACTTCGACCGCTTCTACGGCTACAAGAGCCTGTTCAATTTCAAGAAGAAGTACCGGCCCGAGTGGCAGGGCCGCTACCTTGCCTACCGGCCCGGCGTCTCCCTCGCTCTCATCGGTCTGGCCATTGCCGGCGTGCATCTGCCGCGCGGCTTCGCCGGCCTGCTCAGATCGTAGCTTCCCCTTTACATCACACCGCGCAGCTTCCATCTGTCCGGCCCCATCCATGAGCACCAGACAGGAGAACCTCGAAGTCTTTTTCCGCGCCGGCAAAACCGTCATTCTTCCCATCGACCACGCGGTCGCCATTCCCGTGCCCGGACTGGAGGATCCCTTCGCCCTCATGGAGCGCGTGAACCCCTTCGTGGACGGGTACGTCATGAATCTCGGCGTGGCGCTCCGCGCCGCCGATTCCCTCGCCGGCAAGGGCATCTGCCTGCGCACCGACATCTACAACACGCGCATGACCGGCGAAGGTGCCGGCAGCATCGCAGCCTACAGCATCGACCAGGCCGAGATGGTGGGAGCCAACGCAGTGATGAACATGATCTACCCTGGCTCCGTGAATGAGAAGGAGGTCTTCCGCGACTGCGCGGATCTTATTACGATGAGTCTGGACTCAGACATCCCCGTGATCCTTGAAGCGCTGCCCTTCGGTCTCGGCCAGACGGACAAGTACACGGTCGAAAACGTGAAATTCGCCGTCCGCCTCGCCGCCGAACTCGGCGCCGACGTCGTCAAGACGGTGTATCCTGTCGATGGCACTGCGGATGATTTCAAAAGAATCGTCGCCCAGTGCTTCGTGCCCGTCATCGTGCTCGGCGGCGCGGCGATGAATGACGATGCCGGCCTGCTCAAAATGGTGGAGGATGCCATGACCGCCGGTGCTGCGGGCGTGGCAATCGGCCGCAACGTCTGGCAGCACAAGAATCCAGCCGCCATCGCCCGCAGCCTCGCCGCCATCGTCCATGAGGACGTGTCCGCTCTGGAAGCGCTGGCGCTGCTCAAGGAGCCGGTGCGTTGATCTGGTGGATGGTAGATGAGAGATTTTGGATCGTTGTTGGGGATGACTATGAACAGACGCTTTTGTGCCTTGCTGCCGCTCGTTTTTCTCGCCGCCGGCTGGACTCGCGCCGGAGAGATGAAGACCTTTTCCTTCACTGCCGACGACTGGGCCGAGGGTGATGTCCCGAAGGAGGTCTTCGTCGTCGATGGCACCATCAAGATCGCCGCGAAAGATGGCAACAAGGCCGTCATGATCGACCCCTCGCCAATCACCGACGCCAGCGCGCAACTCGGCGACTCCTCGAGTGGCTCTGCGAGCATCGAGGCTCGCGTCTTTGCGTCCAAGAAAGGCCGCAGCCAGCCGCGCTTCGGCGTCAGCGTGCATGGCATGAAGGGCTTCCGCCTCATCGTCAATGCATCGAGAAAACAGCTCGAACTCGTGAAGGACGAGCAGGTGGTCAAGAGCGCTCCCTTCCCCTGGATGACGGACACTTGGACCAAGCTCAAACTCGACGTGACGAAGACCGGCGAGACGCAGTGGACCATCACCGGCAAAGTCTGGCCGGCCGCGGAGGCAGAGCCGAAGGAAGCCGCCATCGAGCACACTGACGCCACGCTCAAAGGCCAGGGCAAGTGCGCCATCTGGGGCACACCCTTCTCCGAGATGCCGATCTACTTTGACGACATCAGGGTCGCCATCAGCCCGGCGCCCGGGAAGTAAGACATGCATCGGTGCTGCCTCGCAGCGCTGTCACGGCAACTCCAGCACCATGCGGAAGCCGATGTTCACCACGCATTCGTTCGGCAAGGCCGGACGCACATACGAGAAGGATGGCATGATGATGAATTCTAGACACGCCGGATGAAACGTGCCTACCTCCACGCGCTCCGACACCGCGTTTGACGGATGCGACCTGCGAAAGCAAAATGGCGCATGACGACCAAGGCCGAACTGATCTACCTGGACCCTGATTTTCCGGTGATGCTGGATGAACTCAACACCGCCTGGAAAGAGGAGCAGCAGCGCCGTCGCATCTTCCGCGAGGAACTCACGCCCGAGATGAAGGCGGAGTTCATCGAAGGGCAGGTCATCATGCATTCGCCCGCGATGGCACGTCACATTCTGGCCACGAAGCATTTGTGCATTCTGCTTCAGACCTGGGTAGCCGAGCACAGGCTGGGATTGGTGACCATGGAAAAGGCGCTCGTGTGTCTGACCCGCAACGACTACGAGCCGGACATCGCGTTTTTCAAAGGGTTCACGGCGCAGAGCGTGTCGCCGACGTTGATGGAGTTTCCCGCGCCGGACTTTGTGGTCGAGGTGATTTCGCCCAGCACGGAGCACTATGATCGTGGCATCAAGATGAAGGACTACGCCAGCCACGGTGTGTCCGAGTATTGGATGGTGGACTGCAAGCTGCGGATCGTGGAGCAATACCTGCTCAATACCGAAGCACGCCGTTATGATGCTCCCTCCAAGCACGAAGAGTCGGCGCGCGTCCGCTCGAAGGTGATCGAGGGGTTCGAGATACCTGTCGCCGCCATCTTTGACGAACACGCGCAGCATGAGGCGATGAAAGAGATGATGAAGCTGTTTTGATCTGCTGGCTCACTTCATCAAGTCCGCCGCATCCTGCGATCGCTTCCATATCGCCTGAGCGAAGCAGCGTGAGTCACGCGAGGTTCGTCATGCGGCTGGTGACTTGATGCCGGCCGTGGGGCTTGCAGATGCGAAAAGTTTTTTTGCATCTCTGCAAGGTCGCGTCGGGGTAAGTTCTGAGGGCGGCTGAACCACTCATTGCCATGCGATTCATTCTCGTCCCCGTCCTTGCCATGCTGCTGTCACCGGTGCTCGCCGCGCCCGGAGATTTCGATGCCACCACGCACTATGGCGTGCATAGCAATTCTGCTGTCGTCGCTGCTGTTCGAGCCACACATCACGGCGGCCACGCTGCTGTCCGAGACCGCGGAGATGGATGGCGCAAGCGGCTGTCCTTCCAGCTCACGCTGATCAACATCTCCGGCGGTTACTTCGAGGAGCCGGGTGTCTTTCTGAATGCGGGCGATGACCTGCCGTGGACGGTGGAGATGGTGACTCCGGCGGCGCTGGCGGCGGCGCTGCCGCCGGGCACGAGCCTGGCTCCGGGCGTGGCGACGACGACCACGCCACTGACCTTCCTCATCGCGGCTGCGGACGCGGAGGCGGCGAAGACGGCCATCCTGGCGCTCTAGCACCTGCATCTCACGGCGTGGGATTTGTATCGCTTCGACGCGCCCATTCATGCGGCGGACGCGGCGATGGACACCGGCTTCCTGGGCGCCACGGAGACCGGGACCCAGGTCACGCTGACCTTCGGCAGCAGCACACCGTCGCTCAATGCGCTGGCTGCAGGGATGTATCTCGTGCATAATCCGGGCGTGTTCACTCTGCGCGAGCCGGCCTTCACCGGGGAGATCGTGCTGCGGCATGTTTTGACTCCACCTCCCGCGCCTCGAATCCAGCACCGATCTCTCCACCTGGACCGAAGTCATCCTCCGCGCGCTCGCTCCGTGACGGCTGCACGATAGTGCTCGCCGCTCTCAGACGTAGTGGTGCGCTGTGTTTGCCCGTCTTTTCGCCGCCACCTTCATCGCCTGTGCCCTCAGCACAGCGCTGTCGGCTGCCGACATGTCGCCCGCGCAGCGCAGCTTCTTCGAGACGAAGATTCGCCCGGTGCTGGTGAAGCAGTGCTACGAATGCCATTCGCAAGGCGCGAAGAAGCTCGGCGGCAAGCTGTTGCTGGATGCACCATCGGAGATGATCGCGGGCGGCGAGTCAGGGCCGGCGTTGATTCCGGGCAAGCCGGACGAGAGCCTCATCATCAAGGCCGTGCGCTACGAAGATCCCGAGATGCCGCCCAAGCAACGGCTGCCGGAGCAGGTGGTGAATGACTTCGTCGAGTGGGTGAAGATGGGCGCGCCTGATCCGCGCGTGGAAGTCACGAAAGCAAGCAAGCCCGCCACCCCAAAGGAGCCGCTGTGGTCGCTGAAGCCGGTGAGCAATCCCAAACCACCGGGCGTGAAGCATCGTGACTGGCCTCGCGATCCGATCGACGCCTTCGTGCTGACGAAGCTCGAAGCAAAGTCACTCAAGCCCGCCGCCGATGCCGATGCGCGCACACTCGTTCGCCGCCTCTACTTCGATCTCACCGGCCTTCCTCCTCCAGCCGAGGCGCTCAATGCCGCCCTTTCCGATTCGTCATTCGCCATTCGTCATTCGTCACTGGAATCGCTCGTCGATTCCCTGCTCGCCTCACCAAACTTCGGCGAAAAATGGGGCCGTCACTGGCTCGATGTCGCGCGCTACGCGGAGTCGAATGGAAACGACGGCCTCTCGCGCAACGCCAGCTTTCCTCACGCGTGGCGCTACCGCGATTACGTGATCCGCGCGTTCAACGACGACACGCCCTACGATCGCTTCCTCACCGAGCAGCTCGCGGGTGATCTGCTGCCGTTTGATTCGTCTGCGCAGCGCGACCGGCAGCTCATTGCTACGGGCCTACTCGCACTCGGCGCAAAGCCTGCGAAGGCGATGAACGACAACTTCGAGATGGATGTCATCGCCGACCAAATCAACGTCATCGGTGGCGGCATCATGGGTCTCACGGTCGGGTGCGCGCGCTGCCACGATCATAAGACCGACCCCATCAGCGCTCGCGACTACTACGCGCTCGCTGGCATCTTCAAAAGCACCGAGACCATGTGGGGCGCAGCGGCGCGCCAAGGTCTCACCGCGCCGGAGACGCCGCTGCATGAGTTGCAAGTCTCGCTCAAGGTCACACCACGCACCGAGATCGATCCGATCCTGAAAGCGAATCCACCGCATCGTCCGCCCGCAAAGCCTGCCTTCAAGTATGCCGACGATGCGCCGCTCGCGATGGGCGCGCGTGAAGGCAAGACCATCGCCGACTGCAAGCTCAACATCGACGGCGACGCGAAGAAGCTCGGCCCCGCCGTGCCGCGCGGCTTCATTTCCGCGTGTGGTGCGATCGATCCAGCGATGTTGCCCGACGTAAAGCAAAGCGGACGCCTGCAACTCGCGCGCTGGCTCACGAGCCCGCAGCATCCGCTCACGGCGCGCGTGATGGTGAACCGCGTGTGGCAGCATCTCTTTGGCGAAGGCTTGGTCACCACGCCGAATGACTTCGGAACTTATGGCGAGCGGCCATCGAATCCTGAATTGCTCGATCATCTAGCGGCTCGCTTCATGCGCGAGGGCTGGTCGATGAAGAGGCTGATTCGCAGCATCGTGCTGAGCAGCACGTATCAGCTCAGTTCAAGGAGCGGCGATTTGCAGTCGCCGGAGGCGGTTGAAAACCGCCTTTCCTTGTTCGGTCAGCATCGTGTGCGTCGTCTCGATGCCGAAGAGCTGCGAGATACGATGCTTGCCGCGACGGGTGAACTTGATCCTCAGCCCGCAGCCGGCTCCGTCATCCAACGTCGTGATGTCTTGATCAACGAACTGCCGCCGCTGCATCAGCCCAGCACGCATCGCAGTGTGTATCTGCTCATGCTGCGCAACTCCATGCCTCCCGAGCTGACGCCCTTCAATCTACCCGACGCCACCACCGTCACCGACAAGCGAGACACCTCCGCGCTCGCCACGCAATCGCTCTACCTGCTGAACAACGCCTTCGTCATCGAGCAATCGAAGCGCTTCGCCATGAAGCTCGCGGTGATCAGTGATCCGGCTCAGCGCATCCGCACGGCTTACCATCGCGCACTCGGACGTGATCCAAGCGATTCCGAGCTGCGACGCGTTCAGGATTTCCTCCGCGAGGCCGACCTCACGTTCGTCTCCTCGCAGAACGCCGGCGCGAAGCACCAAAGCGATGCATGGGCAGCCCTTTGCCAGGCCCTGCTGGCCAGCAACGAGTTGCGATATGTGGATTGAGTTTTGCGTATGTCCGACCTCATGAAAACAATGTCCCGTCGCCAGATGCTCCGCTCCGCCTCGTGCGGCTTCGGGTATTTGGCGATGTCGCATCTCGCGAATGCCGCGAGCGCGGGACTTGATGCGAGGCCCGCGCGGCTGCGTGCGAAGGCGCAGCGCGTGATCTTCCTGAACATGTCGGGCGGCCCCGCGCAGTTGGACATGTTTGATTACAAGCCTCAGGTCGGGCAGAAGCCTCATGCGGGTTCGATCGCGAAGTTCGCGCGGCGCGGACAGAGCGGCGTGTGGGTGTCGGACATGCTGCCGAACATCGCGCGTCATGCCGACAAACTGTGCGTGATCAACTCGATGACCGCCGACACCAGCATCCACGCGCAGTCGATGCTGCAACTGCACACCGGCGACCGCCTGCGTCCGTGCCCGAGCATGGGCGCGTGGGTGGCGTATGGCCTGGGCACCGAGAATCAGAACCTGCCGGGCTTCATCAGCTTCAACACGGCGAAGCCTGCCGAATACGCCGCCGCGCAATTGCCTTCAGTCTTCGGCGGAACGCCCATCGGAGTGAACGGCGAGAACATGAGCCGGGCAACGATCAGCAACATCGCCAGCGATCATTTGCCGCTTGGCGTAAAGCGTCGCCAGCTCGATCTGATTCAAGCGATGAACCGGGATCACCTCGCCGCGCGCAATGATGACGCGCAGCTCGAAGGCGTGATCGAGACGATGGAACTCGGCTTCCGCATGCAAGCCGAAGCTCCCGGCTTGCTCGATCTCAGCGGCGAATCGAAAAGCACGCTGGAGCGCTATCACGTCGGCAAGAGTTTCGACGTCGGCACCTGCAAGCCGAGCGACTTCGGCCGCCAGTGCCTGCTCGCGCGTCGCTTCTGCGAGGCGGGCGTGCGCTTCATCGAACTCAATCACGGAAGCTGGGATCAGCACACCGATCATCGTCGCGATCTGACCGCGAACTGCGCCAGCACCGATGCGCCGATCGCCGCCTTGCTCGATGATCTCGACGAACGCGGCCTGCTCGAAGACACGCTCGTGGTGTGGGGCGGCGAGTTTGGTCGCCCGGGCCTGAAACCCGGCGAAGACAAAGATCAAACCGGTCACCAGCATCGCGCCTTCACCTTCTGGCTCGCCGGCGGCGGCGTGAAGGCTGGTCATGTTCATGGCAGCACGAATGAAGACGGCAGTGTGGTCGCTGACGGCGGCGTTCACTTCCGCGATCTGCACGCGACGATCCTGCACCTCCTCGGTCTCGATCACGACAATCTCGCGGTCGTCAGCGGTGGTCGTCGGATTCGACTCACGGGATTGCAGGGCGGCAAGGTGGTGAACGGCCTCATCGCATGAACTCGCATCACCGCTTCCCTCGGACCTTCCTGCGCGGCGTCGCGATGATGGAGAAGATGAACGTGCGCCCGAAGACCTGCGTCGATGCGAAGAGGACGTTGGATGAGGTATGACAAGACGCGCCGGCTGAGAGCGTTGACTCCGCACCTCGATTCCGGCCCTGCCAGTCCGCTCAATGAACCGTCGCCAGCTTCGCATGATCCCATCGGCCTCTGCATGCAGTTGCGCGGCCGCCCGTGCGGAGGTCGTCACAGCAGCGGCGATCCACTCCTTCCTCATGCGCTCCATCGGCTTGATCAGCATCCTGCTCGTTACCGCACAGGCCCTGGCCGCTGCAGCGGGCTTCGCTGGCGACGGGCCGTCCATTCCGCCAGCCGCCGTCTCGAATCAGACAGCGCCGCCGAGCCCGGCTTCCATCGATGCCTTTGTGGATGCCAGGCTCACCGCTGCCGGCCTGCGCCGCTCTCCGCCGGCTGATGCTGCCGACTGGTTGCGCCGTGTCACGCTCGATCTCACCGGCCTGCCGCCGACTCCCGAGGAGGCGGCCGCGTTTCAGTCGGCCCTGTCAGGCCGTTCCGGCAAGACCGATGCGTACGCCGCAGTGGTGGACCGGCTTCTGCGGAGTCCGCGCTACGGCGAGCGGTGGGCGCAGCACTGGCTGGACGTGGTGCGCTACGCGGACACGCATGGCTTCGAGGTGAACACCGAGCGGCCAAACGCCTGGCCCTACCGCGATTATGTCATCCGGGCTTTGAATGACGACCTGCCCTACGACGAATTCATCCGCCAGCAGATCGCCGGCGACGCGCTGGACGCCGCAGCGGATGCAGCCACCGGCTTTCTCGTCACCGCCTCCGTGCTGCTGCCGGGCCAGATCGGCAAAGACGATCCCTCGAAGCGGCTCGCGCGGCAGGATTCCATCGATGAGATCGTGACGAACATCGGGCAGACCTTCCTCGGTCTCAGCATCGGGTGCGCACGCTGTCACGATCACAAGTTCGATCCGATCAGTGCGAAGGACTACTACGGCATGCAGGCATTCGTGTCCGGAGTGGAGTATGGCGAGCGGGAGCTGCGCACGCCGGAGGCCAGCGCAGCACGCGGGCGCGTCGCCGGACTGAAATCAGAGATCAACACCATCGACAAGCGCCTCGAGAGCTTCGTGCCGCTGGCAAACTCCGGCGCGAAACGTCCGATGATCAACGCCCGCGAGAACCGCGACCGTTTTCAGCCGGTGAAGGCCGGACGAGTACGCTTTACCATCCGCAGCACGAACAGCCTGGAGCCGTGCATCGACGAACTGGAGATTTACAACCTCGCCGGGGAGAATGTGGCGCTGCGGGCGGAAATCAGCGTTTCAGGCGAACGAGTGACCGCCGACCGCCACGAGCAGCGATTCGTGAACGACGGAAACTACGGCAACTCGCGAAGCTGGATGTCGGGCGAGGTCGGCAAAGGCTGGGTGGAGATCGAGTTTGCCCAGGGGCAGGAAATTGACCGCGTGGTGTGGGGCCGGGATCGACAGGGAAAGTTCAAAGACCGCCTCGCCACCAGCTACAGCATCGAAGTCGCCGATGGCGCAGGCCCGTGGAAGCTCGTGGCTGATTCCAGCGACCGCGTGCCCTACGCCGCCGATGACAAAACCGGACCTGAGTTTTCCGTGCAAGGTCTGACCAAAACCGAGGCCGCGGAAGCAAAACGCCTCAGTGACCGGCGCAAACCCTTGGAAGCCGAGATGAAACGCCTCGGAGCCTCGCTGCTCGTCTTTGCCGGCACCTTCCGCGCGCCCGATGAGATACATCTGCTCAATCGCGGCGACCCCGAGCAACGAAAAGAAGAAATCACACCTGCCGTGCCTGCCGCGCTGGGCAAGCTGAGCCTGCCAAAGTCCGCGACCGACCAGCAGCGGCGCACCGCGCTGGCAGGGTGGATCGCCAGCCCGCGGAATCCGCTCACCGCCCGCGTGATGGTGAACCGCATCTGGCAAGGGCACTTCGGCACCGGCATCGTCGCCACACCGAGTGACTTCGGCCGCATGGGCATGAAGCCCTCGCATCCCGAACTGCTCGACTGGCTTGCCGCCGAATTCATCCGCAGCGGCTGGAGCGTCAAACACATGCACCGGCTCATCGTGTTGAGCGGGACGTATCGGCAGAGCGGTCTTGGCATGAGCAGGAGTGATGCGGCAGATGCCGCCGCCGCCCTGGACGCGGACGACCGCCTGCTCTGGCGCTTCCCCGGCCGGCGCATGGAGGCCGAGGTCATCCATGATTCCATCCTCGCAGTCAGCGGTGCATTGAACCTGCAAATGTTCGGCCGGGGATACGACCTCTTCGACAAACGCGGCGGCCTCAGCGGCTTCAAGCCCGTGGAAGCATTCACGCCCGCGAACCAGCGCCGCATGATCTACGCGCACAAAGTCCGCCGCGAGCCCGAGGCTGTATTTGGAGCTTTCGACTGTCCTGATGCCGGTCAGAGCACCGCCCTGCGCCGCGCCTCCACCACCCCCGTCCAAGCCCTGAACCTCTTCAACAGCCGCTTCACCCTCGACCATGCCGAGATCTTTGCCACGCGGGTGAAAAAAGAGGCCGGCGATGATCGCGACAGCCAGATCCAACGCACCTTCCAGCTTGCGTTGAATCGCAACCCAACTGCCGGGGAACTTCACGACGCCGCGCCCGTCGTCGCCGAGCACGGCCTCGGCGTGCTCTGCCGCGCCATTTTCAACAGCAACGAGTTCTTGTTCCTGCCATGAACCCCGAACACCTCTCCACTGCGGGCCGCCTGCTGCTGGACCGCCGGCGGTTTCTCACTCAGAGCGCCACGGCGCTGGGGAGCATCGCCCTGTCGAGCCTGCTGGCGGAGGATCAGGTCATCATCGATCCCGCGCGTCCGTATGCGCCGCGTGGCACGCACTTTCCGGCGAGGGCGAAGAACGTGATCGTCATCTTCTGCGCGGGCGCGGTCAGCCAGCTTGAGACCTGGGATTACAAACCGGAACTCATCAAGTGGGACGACAAGCCGTTGCCGGGAGGACCAAGCGTGACGTTCCAGGGCCCGGCGGGCAATCTCGCAAAGCCGCAGTATGCCTTCCGGCAGCGCGGGCAGACGGGGAAGTGGGTCAGCGAGATGATCCCGCATCTCGCGGAGCTGACGGACGACATCGCATTCATCCACTCGCTCACCAGCAAGTCGAACACGCACGGCCCGGCGGAGAACTTCCTCTCCACCGGCTCGGTGCTGGATGGCTTCCCTTCCCTCGGTGCGTGGGTGACGTACGCGCTCGGCAGCGAGAGCCAGGAGCTGCCCTCGTATGTCGCCATCCCTGATCCGCGTGGCGTGCCGCAAAACGGCGCGAACAACTGGGGGCCGGGATTCCTGCCCGCGGCATTTCAGGGAACGACGATGTCCTCAAAAGAACCCGTGCGGCATCTCGGTGCACCGGGCGTGAGCAGCAGCGCCGACCACGCGGCACGCTCTCTTTTGCAAAAGCTGAACGCACGACATCTCGCGGCGAATCCCGGCGACAGCAAGCTCGCCGCCCGCATCGCCAGCTACGAACTGGCCGCGGCCATGCAGCTCAGTGTGCCGCGTATCACCGATCTGAGCACCGAACCGGCGCACATTTTGCAAATGTATGGCGCCGACGACACGCTGGACGCGAACAAATCGGCGTTCGCCAGGAACTGCATCCTCGCGCGGCGGCTCGTCGAGCGTGGCGTGCGCTTCGTGCAGCTTTTCAACGGCGCGTACGCCAGCGGCGGCGCGTTGAATTGGGACGGCCACAGCAAGCTCAAGGAGCAGTACGACACCCACGCCCGCATCCTCGACCAACCCGCCGCCGCGCTGATCCGCGATCTGCGGCAGCGCGGCATGCTGGAGGACACCCTCGTGGTGTGGTGCACCGAGTTCGGCCGCATGCCCTTCTTCCAAAAAGGCGCGCAAGGCCGCGATCACAACCCCGACGGCTTCACCTGCTGGCTCACCGGCGCCGGCGTGAAGCCCGGCGTCAGCCACGGCCGCACGGACGAATTCGGCCGGAAGGCCGTCGAGGACGTTCATCCGCTGTATCACTTCAACGCCACCATCCTTCACCTGCTCGGCCTCGATTTTCAGCGCCTCAGCTTCGAGCACAACGGCATCCAGCGACGCCTTACTAATGTGGAGGGCAAGGTGATCCGCGAGGTGCTGGCGTGAGTTTCATGTCAGACGGACCGATGAGCACCCGCCGCGGGCAGACCGCCCGCCAGACGATCGCGAACGCGCCGGCCGATCCGCCGTCTGGCGGTGGTGCGTTGTTCGATGCCCTGCTCACGCAGCCGCGGCCGATCCTTGCGCTCGCGCCGATGCAGGATGTGACGGACCTGCCTTTCATGCGGATCATGGCCCGCTATGGCGGACCGGACTTGTACTTCACGGAGTACTTCCGCGTGCATCCGGACTCGTGCTTGAACAAGACGATTCTGTCTTCGATCACGCGGAATCCGACGGGGAGGCCGGTCATCGCGCAGATGATCGGAAATCACATCCCGTCGCTGGTGCGCACGGCGAAGGAGCTGCTCCACCACCCTGTGGCCGGGATCGATCTGAATCTCGGCTGCCCCGCGCCGGTGGTGTACCGCAAGTGCGCTGGCGGCGGCTTGCTGCGCGACCTGCCGCTGGTCGATGCCATCCTCGGTGCGCTGCGCGAGGCGATTCCGGGCCGCTTCACGGTGAAGACGCGGATCGGATTCGACGACGAGCGCACCTTCGATGCGCTGCTGCCGGTCTTTGCGAGGCACTCGCTCGATCTGCTCACGGTGCACGGCCGCACGGTGCTGCAGATGTACCGGGATGGCGTGCGCTACGATTTGATCGCGCAGGCCGCGGCTGAGTTGAAATGTCCGGTGCTTGCCAATGGAAACATCTCCACGCCGGCGGATGCGCGGGCGGTGCTGGAGCAGACCGGCGTGCGCGGCGTGATGATCGGGCGCGGCGCGATCCGCAATCCATGGCTCTTCGGGCAAATCCGCGCGCATCTGCGCGGCGACGAGATCACGAGTCCTTCAGGGCGGGATGTGCTCGGGTACATCCGCACTCTTTACGACTCGGCATGTGATCCCGAAGTGCGCGAGTTCTCGAATGTGACGAAGATGAAGCGCTACATGAACTTCATCGGCGCGGGTCTGGAGAACGGCGGGACCTTCCTGCACGCCATCCGGCGCGCCACCACATGCGACGGCTTCTTCGCCATCTGCGCCGAGCATCTCGATCACGCGCGACCGATGGCCCTGGCTCCGGCGCTCAGTCCGACGGCGGACGGGCCGGGCGACGACAATCACCGCACGCCGGGCCAGTCGAGCACCTGACCATCCCGCACGAGGCGGGCGCGCAGCTCTTCGTACTCCACGTCCTGCACAGCGGCGCCCTGGTCAATGGCTATGCACGCGGCGACGGCGGCAGACTGGCTGGTGATCATCAGCACCGGCTCCATGCGGATGCTGGCAAAGGCGGTGTGGCTGGCGCTGAGCGCAAAGGTGACGAAGAGATTCCCGCACTCAGCGCGTTTCGGCACGATGGCGTCGTAGCCGATGGGATACGGCGGCGCGCCGTCACGCGAACCGGCGAGCTTCCCCTCGCGCGTGACCACTCCATCCTTCACGATGCGGCGGATTTCATGCACATCCGTGCCGTAGCTGCCGAGACCCACGGACTTGGGCGCGATCTGCCGTCCGAAGGTGTGGTGTTCGGTCATCACCAGAGCGCCCGTCATGCGGCGCGCCTCGCGGACGTAGAGCTGATGCGGCCAGCCGCCGGCATCGGGGAATTCGTCTTTGGGCAGTCCGAAGCGCCGCATCTCGGTCCGCACCTTTTCGGGCACGCGTTTGTCAGTGGCGAGAAAGTGGAGCAGGCCGCGGTGGTAGTGCTCATGATCGCGGGCGATCTTCTCGCGCTGTGCGTAAGTGGCCCCGGGCCAGGCATGGGAAGCGCCGGGAAGATTGCCGCCGAAGGTGGCGGTATTGAAGTCCCACTTGTCATTCGGCAGCGGGTCGTGCTTGGAAAACCAGCGCAGGTCCATGTCATCGCCGTTCTGCCGGCACGCCTCGATGAAGCGCGCGACGAGCTCGTAGCGCTGCGGATCGTAGCCCGGCGGCGGAGCGATGGGGATCATGTTCGCCGTGTTCGTCGTGAGACAAAGGCGGTAGCAATACGCCTGCACGCCGGGCGCGGGATCGCCGGGCCGGCCCACATCGTCGAGTTCCACGAGGGGCAGCACACCGCTCTCGGGGCAGCCGATCTTCACGTACGGATCGAGCGGGAAATCGCGATCCCACACGCCGAGGCCGTCCTTGAGCCGGCCGTTTGCTCCCGGCTGCGCAAACTCGCTGCGCGGCTGGAAGCGCCCGCTGTATTGGATGCCGTTGAGCGACTCGCCGTACTTTGCGTTTCCCTCGCGCATGAGCGTAAAGCTCACGCCGGCCTTCGCCATCAAGTCGCCTTCATAGGTCGTGTCGATGAACATCTTCGCGCGGATCACGTCGCCGTTTTCCATCGTGATCTCCGAGATGCGCACGCCGTCTTTTCCAACGCCTGCCAGCCGTGCGCTGAACATCACCCTCACCCCGGCCTCGCGCGCCATGTCGTCGAAGACCTTCTCCGCAACGTGCGGCTCGATGGCATACGCGCCACCGGTGGCGGGCCCGCCATCGCTTTTGAACGGCTTGTCCCACTCCAGCTTTTTTCCGTAGGCGGCGACGAGCCTCGTAAAGTACTCGCGCGCGATGCCGCCGACGCTGCGGGGATCGCCGATGTCCACGGCGCTGAGTCCGCCGCCGGTCATGCCGCCGAGATGCCGGCCCGGCTCTGCCAGCACCACACTCCTGCCCATCCGCGCCGCCTGCACGGCGGCCGCCACGCCGCCGGAAGTGCCGCCGAACACCGCCACATCCGTCTCAACCACGGCGGCCCCGGCGGCGCACGAAAAACCGAGGGCGACGAGCATGGCGGCGAGGAAGCGGGCGGACATGGAATGCAGGGGCGGCGATGAATCGAGAAACAGCGGTGCGCGTGCAAGCCAGGAGCCTGCAAGTGGCGGCGGGAGGTCAACGCACACACCGGCGGCCGTCTTTTAGGCGACTTCTCTCAGGCCGCCTGCTATCCGCGCCCGCCAAAGCGCTGCAAGTCGGGGCCGCCCGATCTCGTTCGTTGCACCGTCATGAAAAACCCGTCCGCTCCAAATTGGTCCCGCCGCCGTCTGCTCCGTACCGCCTTCTGCTCCAGTGCAGGGCTGGCCCTGAACGTCGGCGCGGGCGTCGTTCGCGCCGCCGACGTCGCCGGCACGGACGACCTGCATTTCTTCGCCATCGGCGACTTCGGCAGCATGGAGCCGGCGCAGGAAGCGGTGGCCAATGGCATGAAGAAATACGTGGCAGGCCTGCAGCTCAGACCCGAGGCGCTGCTGCTCCTCGGCGACAATTTCTACAAGGCGATGCCCGGCGGCGTGAAGGCGCCGCGGTGGAAGACGGGATTTGAGGACATGTATCCCGCGAGCACGTTCCCCGGCCCCTGCCCCGCCGTGCTCGGAAACCATGACTACCACGACAACAAGGGCGGTGAACTGGTGCAGATCGCCTATTCAAAACAAGGCGGCACGCGCTGGACCATGCCGGCCAAGTGGCATCGCATCGAGTTTCCGAAGGCAAATCCGCTGGTGACCTTCCTCTGCATCGATACGAACTGGCGCTCGATCAGCGCGACGAAGGATGAGAAAACCGGACTGCCGAAGGCTTCGATGACCGAGCAGGAGGAAAAGGAACAGATGGCGTGGCTCAAAGGCGCACTGGCCGGACCGCGCGCGCCATGGACCATCGTCGTCGGGCACCACCCCGTGTACTCGAACGGTGGCGCGCATGGTGACACGAAGGCGCTGGTGAGAGACCTCGCGCCGCTCCTCCAGCAGCACGGCGTGCACATGTTCCTGTGCGGTCACGACCACGACATGCAGCATTTGGAACTCGAAGGACAGAAGACCTCGTTCGTCGTCTCCGGCGGCGGCGGCGCACGCATCCGTCCGACCAAGGACCTGCCGCGCGGCCCCTACGCAAAGGATGTGTACGGCTTCACGCACATGCAAATCGGGCGCGAGCGCATCATCACGCGCCACATCGATCCGAACGGCAGACAACTGCACGCCTTCGCGAAGAAGACGGACTACGCGTTCGAGGTGTTGAGCTGAAAGCTTCGCCGTGCGGGAGCGGCGTGCACCGCACCCCCCGGGCTGACGCAGCGCACGCCGGTTGCACGCTGCGGCGCTTTCGCCTACGTCAGCGGCGTCCCCCGCGATGCCAGCGCCTTCACCAGCCGAATACCTCGTCCTGTGCTTCACCGGCACGGCGCTGCTGCATCAGGCCGCGTGCAGGCTGGCGCTGCGCCCGTGGCTGGCTTCCGCCGGCGAGCACTGGACCGCACGCGCCCGGCGGTTTTTCCAGTTCCGCAAGACGGCGGCGCTCTGCTTGTTCAGTTCTATTGTCACCGCCTTCACCTTCTCGGGCTGTGCTGCCGGCGGACCGATCTCCGGATGGGCGGTGTTTTTCTGCGTTTTCGGCGCGGTGATCTTTTCGGCATTCTGGATCGGCCGCATTCACGAGCCGCGGCTGACACTGCCAGTGTACCTGCGGTCGCAGTTGAAGACGACGGGCATCCTCATAGCCGTCATCGCCCCGGTGCTCTGGGTGATTTTCTCGACATCGGAAAATCTGGAGCCGGCCGACTGGATCAGGCTGGGTGCGGCCATCGCGATCTTCTGCCTGTTCCAGACAGGCTGCTGGCTGCTGCTGATGCCGGGACGCACCACGCATCCGATGAACGCACGGCTCGCCCCCATCGTCGCCGATGAAGCGGCCAAGGCGGGTGTGCCCTCCGTGCGCGCGTGGGTGGAGGAGAGCTTCATGGCGAATGCCGTGGCGGTCTTCTACATCCACAGCGTGGTGGTCACGTCGCGCGGGATGGAGGTGCTCGATGACGACGAGCTGCGCGCCATCGTACGTCATGAACTCGCGCACCTGACCGAGTCCGCCGCCGTCCGCGTCATGCGGCTGGTCGGCCTGCTGCCGCTGTTTGCTTTCGCCTTCGTCCATCCGGTCTTCCATCGCTTCGGCCTGACGGGGCTGGCGCTGCTTTTCCCGGCCTTTTTCCTCTCGATGCGCATCCCGCGCAGCGTCGCCCGGAAAATGGAAGAACGGGCGGACAAGATGTCGGTCGCCGGCGGAACCGAAGGTCCGGTTTACGCCCGCGCGCTGGAGAAACTCTACGAAGCCAACCGCATCCCCGCCGTGCTGCGGGGCCGCCAGATTCACCCGAACCTCTACGACCGCATGATCGCCGCCGGCATCACACCGGACTATCCGCGTCCGTTGCCGCCGGCACGCTTTCACTGGACGGGCGTCCTCGCCCTGCTGCCGGTCGTGCCCGCCTATGTACAGATCGTGGACTGGCTGGTCCACAAGCACCGTTGATCCATGCCGAAGTCACTCACCGTCCGAGAAACCGTCGAGTTGCAGCCTTTTCTCTTCGCCTCACTCCCTGAAGTGAAGAAGACGAAGGTGAAGCAATGGCTCAAGCACGGCGCGGTGCTGGTGAATGGACGGAGGCAGACACGGCATGACCATCCGCTCGCGCCCGGTGACGAAGTCATCATCCAGAGCCAGGGTGAATCCAAGAGCAGCGCCGCGCTGCCGAAGGCGCTGAAGATCGTATTTGAGGACGCCGCCGTCATTGTCATCGACAAGCCCGCCGGCCTGCTCTCCATCGCCACCGAAGCCGAGAGCCGGAACACGGCGTATGCGCGCCTCACCGACTACGTCAGGAAAGGAAATCCGCGTGGCCGCGAACGCGTCTTCATCGTCCACCGGCTCGACCGCGAGACATCCGGCCTCATGGTCTTCGCCCGCACCGAGGAAGCGAAGCACGCACTGCAAACCAAATGGGACGCCGCCGAGAAGCGCTACCTCGCCATCGTCGAGCGCGCGCCCGACGAGCAGGAAGGTCTGCTCGTCTCGCATCTCGACGAAAGCCATCCCGGCAAGGTTTTCAGCACTCCAAAGAGCGAGACCACCCGGGAAGCGCGCACCCGCTTCCGCGTGCTCAAGCGCGGCGACAAGCACTCGCTCGTTGAACTCACGCTCGAAACCGGCCGCCGTCATCAAATCCGCGTCCAGCTCTCCGACATCCGCTGCCCGATCATCGGTGACGAAAAGTACAACGCACGCTCCAATCCCGCGAAGCGCCTCGGGCTGCACGCTTGCTTCCTGCGCATCCCACATCCGGTCACTGGCAAGCCCGTGCAATTCGAGTCCCCGCTGCCCGACGCGCTTGCCAGGCTCGTCGCGTCGTGAAAGTGACGCAGCCGTTGGAGTCCCGGCTTTAGCCGGCCCGCAGTCGCCCGATGCGCGAGACGATAGGAAACGTGCGTCGAGAGCGTCCGAGCCGCCTGAAGATGGGACTCCAACAAGAGACTCCAACGAATGCAGACGTCACCCGCGAGCGATCCATGCCAGACTCCACTCCATTCCTCCGTTTCGCTTGTCCCATGACCTGCCGTTTCATCCCGCTCGTTCTCGTTTGCACTTCGTCGATCGCGATTGCCGCCGACGATTTTCCCGCGCCATTCAACACCGAGAAACTCGATCCGCGGGGGCCGATGCCTGCGGAAGAAGTCGCGCGCACGATGGAATTGCCGAAGGGATTCCACGCCACGGTCTTCGCTGCGGAGCCGGATGTGCAGCAGCCGATCGCGATGAATTGGGACGCAAAGGGCCGGCTGTGGGTGGCGGAGAACTACACGTATGCCGAGAATCCGAAGCGCTGGGATACGACGCTGCGCGATCGCATCATCATCCTCGAAGACAAGGACAACGACGGCAAACACGACGGCCGGAAGGTTTTCTGGGACAAAGGCAGCTACCTCACCAGCGTCGAGGTCGGCTACGGCGGCGTATGGATTTTGAATGACGGGAAGCTCGAATTCATCGCCGACAAAAACGGCGACGACATTCCCGATGGCGAGCCTGAGGTGCTGCTCGACGGCTTCAATGTGAAGACCATCGGCCACAACATCGTGAACGGCCTGCGCTGGGGACCCGACGGCTGGCTCTATGGCCGCCACGGCATCACGGACACATCATCGGTCGGCGCACCGGGCACGCCGGAGGAGAAGCGAGTGAAGATGAACTGCGCCATCTGGCGGTATCATCCCACGCGCAAAGTGGTCGAAGTGGTCTGCCACGGCGGCACGAATTCGTGGGGGCACGATTGGAATGCCGACGGCGAGCTCTTCTGGATCAACACCGTCATCGGCCATCTCTGGCACGGCATCCCCGGCGCCTACTACGACCGCATGTTCGGCTCGCACCTGAATCCGCACGTGTATGAGACGATCAAGATGGTGGCCGATCACTATCACTTCGACATCGGCAATGAGAAATGGAGCGACATCCGCAAGCTCGGCGTGACGAGTGCGACCGATGCGCTGGGCGGAGGTCACGCCCACGTCGGTCTGCTCATCTATCAAGGCGGCGCGTGGCCGAAGGAATACGATGGCGCGGTGCTCGCCTGCAATCTGCACGGCAATCGCATCAACATGGATCGCCTCGAACGCGAAGGCTGCGGCTACGTGGCGAAGCACGCGCCCGATTTCATGAAAACCAAGGACAAATGGTTCCGCGGCATCGACCTCCTCACCTGCCCCGACGGCAACATCGTCGTCTCCGACTGGAGCGACACCGGCGAGTGCCACGACAGCGACGGCATTCATCGGACGAGCGGGAGGATTTACAAGATCAGTTATGGGGAGCCGAAGAAGATGGAGCCAGTGAATCTGGCGAAAATGAAGGATGAGGAGTTGGTGAAGTTGTTGGACGGAAAAAACAGTTGGCGGGTGCGGGGCGCAGGCCACGTCTTGAGCGAACGACAAAACGTTAATACCGAACTAAGCGCCTATGCGCAGGCCACCGTGCTGGTCACAAAAAACACTTCAGAAAGAGATAAGATCACAGAGCTGGCTGGGATTAATTTGCGATTCGGTCGGGCTGTGGCGGCTGCGCGAATGATGAACACGGCTACGTCAAAGCCGGAAGACGTGAAAGCACTAACAGCGGGGCTTGATGAGAATGGGCTGGAAGCTTCTCAATCTGCTCGTTGGATCAAACTCATCGAAGAGGACATGGGCTTTTTGAACCAGGAAGGTTTCAAGAACTGGGCACTGGAGACTTTTTTAACGCTCGCTAACTCAACAGACACACGCGGCCTAGTCCGCCTCCACCTCGCCTCCGCGTTGCAGCGTCTGCCCCTCGAAGCGCGCTGGCCGATCGCGGCGGCGCTGGCGAAGCACGAGGAAGATGCGAACGACCGGCAGCAGCCGCTCATGATCTGGTATGGCATCGAGCCGGCGGTGGCGGCTGATCCAGCGAAAGGTGTGGAGTTGATCGCAGCAGCGAAGATTCCGACCGTCCGTCGGCTCGTGGTTCGTCGCATCACGGAGGATTTCGAGAAGAACAGCGCGGCGGTCGATGCGCTCGTGGCGCTCGCGACGACGACCGAATCCGCGCGAGATGACATCCTTCGCGGCATGAGCGCTGCTTTGAAAGGCGTGAGCCAGGCTCCGAAGCCGAAGGGCTGGGATGAACTGGTGAGCGTGGCGAAGACCAAACCGTCTGACCGGTCGGACTCGTCCGCCAACGCGCTACTTACCGACCTCTCCGTCGTCTTCGGCAGCGGCCGCGCGATTGACGAACTCATCGCCATCGTCAAAGACGCCGACGGCGACGCGAACGCCCGCATCAGCGCGATGGACTCGCTTTTGCGCGCGCCGAAGCCGGAGCTGTTCGACACCGTGCGCGGCCTCATCAATGACAAGGTCCTCGGCACCGCCGCTCGGCTCGGTCTCGTGAAGTTCGCCAATGCCGATGTTCCGAAAGCGCTGCTCAACAACTGGCCGGACCGCAGCATTGAGTGGCGCACGGCGAACGTCAGCACGCTCGTTTCTCGCGCCATGTGGGCGAAGGCGCTGCTCGATTACACCGAAAAGCATCCGCAGGTGCGCGAAGACATCACGCCATCGACCGCACGGCAGATTCGCAATCTCGGCGATGACGCCCTGAGCCAGCAGCTCACCAAAGTCTGGGGCGAACTGCGCGACACACCTGCCGCGAAGAAGGAAGAACTCGCCAAGTGGACGAAGATCCTCACGCCGGAATCCATCGCGAAGGCTGATCCGGCCAAGGGCCGCACCGTTTTCGCCGGAGTCTGCGGCGCGTGCCACAAGCTCTACGGCCAGGGCGGTGCCATCGGCCCCGATCTCACCGGCGGCAACCGCCATCAGCTCGCCTACCTGCTCGAAAACCTCATCGACCCCAGCGCCGTGGTGCCCGCCGACTACCGCGTGAGCGTGATCAAGCTGAAGGACGGCCGCGTGCTCACCGGCGTGATCCCCGAGCAGAACGAGCGCAGCATCACCGTGCAGAGCCAGGTCGAGCGAGTGACCCTCGAGCGCGACAAGCTCGCCGAGCAAACCCAGCTCGCCATCAGCCTCATGCCCGAAGGCCAGCTCACCGCGCTCGGCGAAGAGCAGGCGCGCAATTTGATCGCCTACCTGATGAGCAACGGCCAGGTGGACCTGCCGAAGTAAGAACCGACGGCGGACGGGAGGCATGACCGCGACCAAGCGTTGACGGTGGTCTTGATGCCCGGCTGGCGCTGCGCGCTCCGGCTGCGCGCGCCTCGAAAAATTGAACGTGACGGTGGGATCAATGCATCTACCATAACGCCGCCAGTTCGCCCACCGTCATGCTCACTGATCAAGTCATTGATCCCAATCAGCAGAAGAAGCCGCACGTCCTTGTGCGTCCGTTTCTTGCCATCTGGCACTGGATGGTGCCGCCATCCCAGGCGCACATGGACCGGCAGAGCCGCACGGCAGTGGCCGTGCGCTCGGCCGTCGTGATCGGCGCTGCGCTCGCCATCGTCGGCACGGGTCTATTCTGGGGCCGCGACCTGCGCGACTACTACAAGACCTGGAGATCCAACAGCCTCGTGAAGCAGGCGCGCGAGCTGGCGGACTCAGGCAACTTCCTCAATGCCGTGCTCAAGGCCCAGGAGGCGTACAGCATCGCGCCGGAGAACACGGAGGCCATCCGGCAGAACGCCGAATTCCTCACCAAGATGCGGCGGCAGGAGGCCGTGTATTTCAGCGATCTGCTCGACAAGCAGGGCAAGGCCACCGCTCAGGACGTGCAGACAAAGGTGCGCGCCCTCATGAATCTGAACCGAACGAAGGAGGCCTCCGACACCCTCAACAAACTCATGCGCAATTCGCCGCCGACGGACTCCATCTTCAAACTGGCCGAGGACGTGTGGGGCGGCACCAAGCAGAGCGAAGTCGTGCTCACCGTGCTGAAGGAATACTGCGCCAAGCACCCCACGGATAATGAGAGCCTGCTGCGCCTCGCAAAATTCCAGGTCGCCGCACCGTCATCCAAGGAGTTCGCCTCCGGCATGGAAAGCCTCTGGAAGCTGGCGGACAATCCCGGCGACATGGGCATTCGGGCCATCGAGGTGCTCGATGCCATGAAGGGCCTCTCGCCGGAGGAATCGAAGCGTCTCGTCGGGCTGCTCACGAGCCATCCGCGGGCCACTCCTTGGCACGAGGTGGCGGCCTTGAAGAGGCGCATCGCCATGTCGCCCACGCGCCGGGCTCAGATCGTGCAGGAAGCGGTGCTGAAGTACCAGCAGGCCAGGCGGGAAGACCGCGTGCCTTTTGTCCGGTGGCTGGTGCTTGAGCGGGAGTTCCTCCAGGTCGTGGCGCTCGTCGATGAGATCGATGCAAAGCAGAACCGCGACCTGCTCGAGAACTACCTCACCGCCCTCACCATGCTCGGCCGCTTCGACGACCTCGCGAAGCTGGTGGAGGACATCAAGGTGGTGGAGATACTGAACAAGACCGTGCGCGCGTTCTACCGCGCCCATCTCGCCTTCGTCACCGGGAAGCCGAAGGATGAAGTGCGCGAGAAGCTCCTCACAGCCAAGCTCTCCGCGCAGGACGAGGGCCGGGGCGACATGCTGCTGACCATTGCCACCTACGCCGAAAAGCGCGGCATCATGGACGTGGCCGAGGACTCGTTCCGCGCCGCGTCCCTCAGCCGCCGCGTCGAGCGCGAAGGTTTTGACGGCCTCATGCGCCTCTGCCAGTTCTCAGGCAAGCTTTCAGATTTCCTCGAAGCCAGCCGCGAGGCCGTGCGCCGCTGGCCCGACGATGAGAATCTCCTCGAGCGTCATCTCTACGGCAACCTCATCGCCGGCAACGACGTCGAGCTTTCACTGGAGCGCACCCTGGCCCTCCTCGCCAAACGCCCTGACGACTCCAGCGTCAAGCTCGCCGCCGCGGTCGGTTACTACTGGTTCGGCGACATCGACATGGTCACCAACCACATGCAGCATGTGGACCTGAACAAGTGCACCGTCGGCCAGCAGGCGGTTTTCGCCTGGTTCGCCCACGCCGGCGGATTCAATGACGAGGCCAATACCGTGCTCAAATCCATCCCGCCCAGCGCGAAAATGTTTCCGCAGGAGGCGATGTTCCTGACGAGGGTGAAGCAGGCCGTAACGCCCCGCTCCTGAACGTGGCCGCGCGCAGCGTGACGCCCGCGGCCCGCGCATCCTCACATGGCCGGGCTGCCGGCCGCCGACGATGCCTCGCCGTCCCAGCCGAGCCATTCCTCGGCCTCCTTGATCTCGCGGAAGGCATGGATCGACACGGTGCCCTCGATCAGTGCCGACATCATCCGCGCCATCCCGTAGCTGACATTGTCCGCCACCACGATCGCCGCCCGGCCCAGCTTTTCGCCTTTCGCCATCCGCTCCAGGATGCCCACGATCTGCTGCACGTCGTGCGCCGAGATGTCCGTCGTCGCGGCGCGCGCATCGAGCAGCTTGCTGAAAGTGGTGGTGCCCTGCCGCGCCATGTCCGTCACAAAATCCTCCATTTCCCGGAGCCGGATGCAACCGGTGAACTCGCAGCGCTGCCTCGCGCACTTTCGGTCGATGACGGAAACGAAGGCTGGTGTCGATTTGGAGGAAGGCTGCATGGGAGCGGTGATGCCGGTGCGTTTTCTTGATGTCCGGGAATCTACCGTCCCGATGACAGGAATCGCAACGTGTATTCACTCCCAGGCTTTCCCGTTGCCTTTCACGTCCACCGCGCCTTCTTTGCCGCCCTTTTTTCGCAGCAAACAAGGACAGACATGAGCACAGAGCGACGCAAGCAATTCCCCTTCGACGAATTCGAACCCCGGTGGCAGGCCGCATGGGAGTCCGCGAAGGCTTTTCGCACGCCGAACCCAGGCGACGCGGACTTCGACGCCACGAAGCCGAAGTACTACGTGCTCGACATGTTCCCGTATCCCAGCGGCCAGGGTTTGCACGTTGGTCATCCCGAGGGCTACACGGCGACGGACATCATCGGCCGCTACAAGCGCATGAACGGCTTCAACGTGCTGCACCCGATGGGCTGGGACGCCTTCGGCCTGCCTGCGGAGCAGTATGCGATCAAAACCGGCACGCATCCCCGCGTCACCACCGAGGCGAACGTCGCCAATTTCACCAAGCAGCTCAAATCGCTCGGCTTTGCCTACGACTGGGACCGCGAGGTGAACACCACCGACCCCGGCTACTTCAAATGGACGCAGTGGATCTTCCTGAAGCTCTACAACTCCTACGTCGGTGACGACGGCAAGGCGCATCCGATCAGCGAACTCGAAGCCCGAGGCCTTTCGCGTGAGGAGATCGACCATCGCCGCCTCGCCTACGTCAGCGAAGCGCCGGTGAACTGGTGCCCGCAGCTCGGCACCGTGCTCGCGAATGAAGAAGTCGTGGACGGCAAAAGCGAAGTCGGCGGATTCCCCGTCGAGCGCCGCCCCATGCGCCAGTGGATGCTGCGCATCACGGCGTATGCCCAGCGCCTCATCGACGAACTCGACGGCCTCGACTGGCCGGAAAGCATCAAGCTGCTCCAGCGCAACTGGATCGGCCGCAGCGAGGGGGCGCATGTCACCTTCAAGGTCGATGGCATCGACGAAACCATCACCGTCTTCACCACTCGGCCCGACACGCTGTTTGGAGCCACCTACATGGTCCTCGCGCCTGAGCATCGCCTCGTGGATGAAATCACGAGCGAGGAACAGCTCCCCGCCGTCGAGGAGTATCGCGAAAAGACCGCACGGAAGAGCGATCTGGAGCGCACCGAGCTGGCGAAGGAGAAATCCGGCGTCTTCACTGGCGCTTACGCCATCAATCCGGTGAACAACGAGCGCATCCCGATCTGGATCGCCGACTATGTCCTCATGGGCTACGGCACCGGCGCGATCATGGCCGTGCCCGCTCATGACGAGCGTGACTTTGAGTTCGCGAAGAAGTTTGAACTGCCGATCAAACAAGTGGTTCGGTCGCCGCAGGATGCAGATGGCGCGGCATGGGGAACAGGCGTCTCGCCTGTTCTCGAAAGCGAAGCCGAGAGGCCTGTGCCTCAGACTCGAACCAGCAGGTACCTCAGCGACCACGTCGAGATCGAGAAGAAGCGTCGCAACCTCCCTCACTGGAAGCAGGACGGGAAACAGTACTTTCTGACATGGAGGCTTGCTGACAGTCTCCCGGTCGAGAAGCTGCGAGAACTCGAAAAGATGCGCCAGGACTCCGCTTCCTTGGCTTCCGAGGTTAAGGCACAAAACCTCGACGCCGAACGTTTTGAAACTATCGGCGCGTGGCTGGACGCAGGCCACGGCTCGTGCGTGCTGCGGAAACCGGAATGCGCGCGCATCGTAAGTTCTGCACTGGAGCATTTTGATGGCAGCCGCTACACGCTGAATGCGTACGCCATCATGCCGAATCATGTGCATGTGCTGGTGTCTCTGATGCCTGATGAGGATTTGTCCAACGTGCTGCACTCATGGAAGAGCTTCACTGCCAAGGAGATCAACAAGGCCCTGGGGACAACCGGAGTCGTCTGGCAGGACGAGACTTTTGATCGTTTGATCCGCGGACGAGAGCACGAGTTGTACGTGAGGGACTACATTTTGAAGAATCCTCGCAAAGCGGGCTTGGGAGATGGTGAGTTCGTATTGTTCGAGAGAACAGGCGAGACGCCTGTTCCCCATGCTGCACAGCCGCTCGCGCTCGCTGCCGCGTACTGCGGCGAAGGTCTGGCTGTGAACTCGGACTTCCTCGACGGCCTGCCCACGCCCGAAGCGAAGAAGAAGATCGCCGCCTGGCTCGAAGAAAAAGGCCTCGGCAAAGGCACCACCAACTTCAAACTGCGCGACTGGCTCTTCAGTCGTCAGCGCTATTGGGGCGAGCCGTTTCCGATCGTTTGGGAAGACGGTCATCATCGCGCGATTCCAGAAGGCGAGCTGCCGCTGCTGCCGCCAGATCTCGAAGACTTCAAACCGACCGGCACGCCCGAGCCGCCGCTCTCCAAAGCCACCGACTGGGTCCAATACTCCGCCACCGCGAAGCGCGAACTCAACACGATGCCGCAGTGGGCGGGTTCGTGCTGGTATTACCTGCGCTATTGCGATGCGCGGAACAGCGAGCGCTTCGTCGGCGAGGCCGCGGAGAAGTATTGGATGGGCGGCGGCAAGCCCGGCGGCGTCGATCTCTACGTCGGCGGCACCGAGCACGCGGTACTGCACCTGCTTTACGCGCGTTTCTGGCACAAGGTGCTCTTTGATCTCGGCTACGTCAGCACGCCGGAGCCATTCCAACGCTTGGTGAACCAGGGCATGGTGCTCGGCGAGGACAATCAGAAAATGTCGAAGTCGCGCGGCAACGTCGTCACCACTTACGCGGTGACGGAGGAGTATGGCGCGGACTCGCTGCGGCTGTATGAGATGTTCATGGGCCCGCTGGAGCAGGTGAAGCCGTGGAGCATGAAGGGCGTCGAGGGCGTGTATCGCTTCCTCGCCCGTGTGTGGCGTCTCGTCATGGAGATGAACCAGGAAGGCGACTGGGTGATGTCGGATGCGCTTCAAGACGTGCCCGCTGGTAAGAAACTGAACAAGGTGCTGCACGAGACCATCAAGAAATGCGGCGAGGACATCGAGAAACTGAGCTTCAACACATCGATCGCTCAGATGATGGTGCTCACGAATGCCTTCACGCAAAGCGAGGTGCGACCCGTCGGCGCGCTCGCCACATTCCTGAAGGTGCTCTGCCCCTTCGCTCCGCATCTGGCCGAGGAGCTTTACGCGCTGATCCGCTCGAAGTTCCCACAGCACGCGCCGGCCGGCTTCGTCGCCGACTGCACCTGGCCGAAATTTGATCCCGCCGCGCTCGTCGAGGACGAGGTCGAGATCGTGCTGCAAGTGAACGGCAAGCTGCGCGACCGCGTCATGGCCCCAGTCGCCGCGAGCAAGGAAGACCTTGAAAAACTCCCGCTCGCCAGCCCGAAGGTCGGCGAGTTCATCAAGGGCCTCACCGTTCGCAAAGTGATCGTCGTCCCCGGCAAACTCGTGAACGTGGTGGCGAATTGAGCGTGCTTCCGCTCGTTGGCGAGGATCGCATTGCGAACTCTTCGCGCGCGCTCCAAAGTCGCAGCCCATGCGCATCGCCATCGTCCACTACACCGCACCGCCAGTGATCGGCGGCGTGGAGCGCATCGTGGGGGAGCAGGCGCGGGCGCTCTCGGCGCGCGGACATCAGGTGGATGTGGTTTGCGGCCGGTGTGACGAGGTGATGCCGCGATTGCAGGACGCGGCAGCGGGATATGAGGCGGTGATCGTCCACAACGTCTTCACGATGCCCTTCGACTTGAAGCTCACGGCGGCGTTGCGCGAGATGGCGGAGTCGCAGGCCGGGGTCCGATTCATCAACTGGGTCCACGACATTGCGGCGGTGAATCCGAACTACTCTCATCTGTCGTGGGACGCGCAGGACATGGCGTTGCTCAAAAACCCGCCGCGCGCTCTGCATGTGGCAGTCTCGGAGGTGCGGCGCTTTGAGTATCTCGCGCTCACGCGGCTCGCCGAAGATCAATGCCGCATCATCCCGAATGGCGTGGATGTCGCGGGCATTCTGGCGCTGACGGATCGCGTGAATGCCCTCGTGGCAAACCTGCGCCTTTGGGATCGCGATTACGTCCTGCTGCATCCGGCGCGGGTTTTGCGGAGGAAGAACATCGAACTCGGCCTGCGCGTCGTGCGTGCGCTGATGGACCTTGGTCTCGACGTGGCCTATCTCGTGACTGGCGCTCCGGATGCGCATCAGGCAGAAGGCGCGGCCTACGGGGCGGAGTTGCTGGCGCTCATTCAGGAACTCTCGCTTGAAGACAGCGCGGTGTTTCTCGGCGATACGTTGACGCTGACGAATGAAGACGTGCGCAGCCTCTATGCGGTCGCTGACGCACTGCTGTTTCCGAGCAAGGCGGAGGGCTTTGGACTGCCGGTCGTCGAGGCCGGGCTGCATGGCGTGCCGGTTTTCTGCTCCGACATTCCGGCACATCGCGAGGTGGGGCAGTGCATCGCGAGCTACTTCGATCTTGACGACGACCCGGCTCTCATCGCGCACGGCATCACGACTCATCCCGTCGTCGAGTCGCGCTACGTGCGGCGCATGACGCTCGCGGGCTGGCTGGACTGGCCCAGAATTTGCGTGGCATACATCGAGCCGCTGCTCAATGGTGCTCCGCCACCCCCATGACTACTCTTCATTTCTCCAGCGATGCTGACATCGACGCCGTGCTCGGCGCACGGCATCCGAACCCCTTCGGCTTCTTCGGCCCGCACCGCATCGGCGACACGAGCAACGCCGTCGTTCGCACCTTCCAGCCGCAAGCCCGCAGTGTGCGCATCATCTTGCGCGACGATTCGTCAAAAGTGTTCCAGGCGCTCAAGGTGCATGAACATGGCCTCTTCGAGGCGCAGCTTCCGGTGGCGGACTACACGAACGACTACGACCTCGAGATCACGGGCCACGACGACAGCATCGTGCGTGTGGCCGACGCGTATTCTTTTGGCACGCTGCTCGGCGAGCAGGACATGCACTACCTCCGCGAAGGAAAGCACCAGCAGCTTCATCAGCATCTTGGCGCGCATGTGAAGACGATCGGCGGCGTGACCGGTGTGCAGTTCGCCGTGTGGGCGCCGAATGCACGCCGAGTAAGCGTCGTGGGCGACTTGAATCTATGGGACGGCCGCGTGCATCCGATGCGCCTGCGCGTCGAGGCCGGCATCTGGGAAATTTTCATCCCCGGCGTGGCGGAGTCGATGCATTACAAGTTCGAGCTGGTGGATGCGAACGGCTGCCTTCGCACGAAGAGCGATCCTTATGCGTTCTTCGGCCAGCACGGAACGGAGACGGCATCGCTCGTCTGGAACATGGAACGCTATCGCTGGGGTGATGGCGAGTGGGTGCGGCGGCGTGAGCAGCAGGACACTTATCACAAGCCGATGAGCATCTACGAGGTGCATCTCGGCTCGTGGAAGCGCGTGCCGGAGGAAGGCGGACGACCGCTCTCGTATCGCGAGCTGGCGGACCAGCTCATCCCGTATGCGAAAGACCTCGGCTTCACACACTTGGAGTTGATGGGCATAGCGGAGCATCCGTTCGACGGCTCGTGGGGCTATCAGGTCACCGGCTACTTTGCTCCGACGAGCCGCCACGGGAATCCGGACGAGTTTCGCGAGTTCATCGACCGCGCGCATCAGGCCGGCCTCGGCGTGATCATCGACTGGGTGCCCGGCCATTTCCCGAAGGACGAGCACGGTCTCGCGCGCTTCGACGGCACCGCTTTGTACGAGCACGCCGATCCACGCCAGGGCGAGCACCAGGACTGGGGCACGCTCATTTTCAATTACGGCCGCAGCGAGGTGCGGAACTTCCTCGTGTCCAACGCGCTCTTCTGGATCGAGCAGTACCACATCGACGGCCTGCGCGTGGATGCCGTGGCGTCGATGCTCTATCTCGACTACTCGCGCCAGCCGGGCCAGTGGGTGCCCAATCGCGAAGGCGGCCGCGAGAACCTGGAAGCCATCGAGTTTCTCCGCGACCTGAATGGCACCTGCTACGCGCGCCATCCGGGCATCATGATGATCGCGGAGGAAAGCACCGCGTTTGCCGGCGTGTCGCGCCCCATCAGTGCCGGCGGCCTCGGCTTCGGCTTCAAATGGAACATGGGCTGGATGAATGACAGCCTGCACTACATGGCGCACGAGCCGGTGCACCGGAAGTATCATCACGGTGAGGCCACGTTCTCGATGATCTATGCCTTCGACGAGAACTTCATCCTCGTGCTCAGCCACGACGAGGTCGTCCATGGCAAAGGCAGCCTCATCAACAAGATGCCCGGCGACCGCTGGCAGCAGTTCGCGAATCTGCGCCTCTTTTACGCATGGATGTGGGCGCATCCCGGCAAGAAGCTGCTCTTCATGGGCGGCGAGTTCGGCCAGTGGGACGAGTGGAGCCACGAGCGCAGCCTCGACTGGCATCTCTTCCTGGGCGAGGAGCACGCCGGCCTGCAAAAACTCATCCGCGATCTCAATGCGCTCTACGCGAAGCATCCCGCGCTGCACGAGAAGTGCCACGAAGCCGGAGGCTTTCAGTGGCTCGATCCGAACGACGGCGAAAACAGCATCTTCCCCTTCGTGCGCAGCAGCTCCGCCGGTGAAAAAGTTTACGTCATCGTGAATGCCACGCCCGTCGTGCGCGAAGGCTACCGCATTGGCGTCGCCGAGCCTGGCGTGTATCGCGAGCTGCTGAACACGGACTCGTCGATCTATTCCGGCACGAACATCGGCAGTGGCACCGGCCTCCAAACGCAGGAAGCACCGTGGCACGGCCAGCCGTGGAGCATCGTGGTCACGCTGCCGCCTCTCGGGGCGGTCTATCTGGCGAAGGCGTGAGCCGCACGGTCCGCAAGCGACCATGACGGGCTGCATCCCGATGGCGGCTTGGCGAGAAGCCGCTTGTCATTCATCCGCGCATCGCGAAAAGTTTCGCCCATGAGCGACGAGAAATCGGAACCGCCGGTCACGCCGGATGAGATCACGCGGAAGCTGGAGGACTTCATCAAGAACAGCCTGGGCGGACAGGTGCTGTTTACGAAAATCGAAGGCCCCGGCATGCGGCCGAAGGGCGAGGCCCCGACTGGCGATGACGCGGACGAAGCCGGGCCGCCGAGCGAAGCGGAGTTTGAGTTTCATTACAAGCCGGCGGACATCAAGGCGTACCTCGACCGCTTTGTGATCCGGCAGGACGAGGCGAAGAAGGTGCTCGCCACCGCCGTGTGCGATCATTACAACCACGCCCGGATGATCCGCGAGATGCGTAAGGGCGGAGGCCAGAGCGTCGAGTTCACGAAGCAGAACGTGCTCATCGTCGGCCCGACCGGCGTGGGCAAGACGTACCTCGTCAAGCACATCGCCGAGCTGATCGGCGTGCCGTTCGTGAAGGCGGATGCCACCAAGTTCAGCGAAACGGGCTACGTCGGCGGCGACGTGGACGACCTGGTGCGCGATCTCGTGACGAAGTCCGGCGGTGACATCGAGCTGGCCGAGCACGGGATCATTTACCTCGACGAGATCGACAAGCTGGCCACGCCCAGCGACCGCGGCGGACGCGATGTAAGCGGGCGCGGCGTGCAGACCACGCTGCTGAAGCTCATGGAGGAGACCGAGGTGCCGCTCTACGCGCCGAACGACATGCGCGCGCAGATGCAGATGATGTTCGACACGCGCAAGGGCCGCACGGGCCGCGAGATCATCAACACGCGCAACATTCTCTTCATCGTCAGCGGCGCCTTCTCGGGCCTCGAGAAGATCATCGAGAAGCGCCAGGCCCGCGCGAGCATCGGCTTCGGCGCGGCGAGCGTGGAGCGGCCGGGCGGAGAGAGCCTGCTGCGCGAGTCGCGCACGAAGGACTTCATCGACTACGGGTTCGAGGCCGAGTTCATCGGCCGACTGCCTGTACGCGTGGTGTGTGATCCGCTGGGCGCGGACGATCTCTTCCAGATCATGAAATGCTCGGAAGGCAGCCTCATCCGGCAGTTTGAGCGCGAGTTTGCCGCCTACGGAGTGCGCGCCGCTTTCGAGGACGACGCGCTGCGCCATGTGGCCGCGCTGGCAGCCGAGGAGAAGACCGGCGCGCGCGGACTGGTGACGGTGTGGGAGAAGGTGCTGCGCGAGTTCAAGTTTGAGCTTCCCAGCCTCGGCCTCCCGGAGCTGGCCGTCGGCGAGGCCCTTGTGCGCGATCCCGCCGCCGCGCTCGCTCGATGCCGCGCGCAGGCGGAAGTGTGGCAGTCCGACGTGCGGGCGCGCGAAGTCAACGAGTTCGCCGAAGCATTTCGTCGCGAGCACGGCATTGAGATTCACTTCGAGCCGGGCGCCGTGCAGGCGCTCGTCGAGCGGGCCGGACGCGAAGGCAGCGGCATCGACGCGCTCTGCCGCAAACTGTTCAAGGACTACCCGTTCGGCCTCCAGCTCGTGGCGCGAAACAACTCGCAGACCGTCTTCCACCTCGGGCGCGAAGCCGTGGAGGAGGCGGACAAGCATCTGAGCGATTTGGTCTCGCGGTCCTACAGGGCAGCGGCCGCACACGAGTGAATGCGGGAACCGAAAGGACGGAAGGAACGCAATGGACGCCTGGCCGCATGCTGACATCTAACTCCTGACACTTGATCTCCGCTCATGTCCACCAAGCGAGCCGCCATTCTCATCATCGGAGTCGTCGTGTGCGTTCCGCTGCTCGCGCTGTACCATCGCGGACTCTTCGGTGATCTGGCCGGCTGGTTGGAGCGCACGTACCGGCAGGTGTTTGTGTTGCGCGAGGAGCATCTCGCGCGCGTCGTGCCGCTGCAGTACGCGTACTACACCTTCATGGCCTTCTTCAGTGCGTGGGTGTGCGCGGAGATGCCGCGGCAGTCGCGGAAGTTCGGCTTCATCTTCGGCGCGGTGTTTCTCACCCTCATTCTCTCGCCGGCGCTCGCCTTCAATGGCGTGCTTTTCGAGCCGCTCTCCGGCGCGGCAGCCGTCATCGGCGCCGGCTTTCTAGGCATCCTCATCAGCGGCACCGAGCGGGGGCAGCGCGCGCACTTTCTGCGGCGGTTTTTCATCGGGCGTATCTCGGAAGGCGCGTTCGTGCAGCTTGTCGGCGCCAAGGAGCTGCCGAAGCTCACCGGCCGCCGCGAGCTGACGGTGCTCTCCTGCCGAGTGCTGAACTACGCGGAACTGGGCACCGAGCTGGAGGCAGAGGAGATGGAGAAGCTCAGTTCCGGTTTCCTCAAGGCCGTGGCCGAGTTCCTGGTTTCAAAAGGCGCGTATCTCGACTCGTGCAACGAGGACGGCGTGCGCGTGCTCTTCGGCTTCCCGCTGGCCGACGAGCAGCACGCCGCCACCGCGTGCCGCGTGGCGCTGGAGCTGCGCGTGCGGCTGGTGAATCTCGCGCAGGAAATGGAAAACCGCTGGCACAAGCGGCCCGCGCTCGGCGTCGCGCTCGCTTCCGGCGACATGACGTGCGGCCTGTTCGGCTTCAGCGAGTTTCAATTCTACGGCGCTGTGGGTGAGTCGCTGGAATTCTCCCAGCGCCTCTGCGCGATCAATGCCATCTACGGCAGCCATGTGCTGCTGAGCAACCGCACCTTCCACCTCGCCGAGGGCGCCATCGAGGTGCGGCCGATGGAAATGGTCTTCGCACCAAAGATTCACGCCGTGAGCGAGGTGTATGAACTCCTCTCCGGCAAAGGCGCGCTCACCGAAGACGAGGCCAAGGCACGCGATGCTTTCTGGCAGGGCGTGGTGCATCTGCGCAAAGCCGACTACAAGGCCGCGCTCGAAAGCTTCAACCAGTCCCGCATCGAGGGCCGCGAGGACGCGCCGCTGCGCTACTTTTCCGACCGTGCCGAAGCCGGCGCGCGGGAGGACGCCAGCACCGTCGATCAACAAGGCAGCGCACGCCATGTCCGCCTGCTCATGGGCGGCTGAACGCGAGCGTGCCCCGCGCGTGCCGCCGGAGACAGACCGGCCCAATGTTTCGGTCGGGCGTGATGCTCACAGCGTCAGGTGCCCAAGAGCCAGCAGGCCGTAGCAGGTGTACTCGCAGTCGAGCATGTCGTCGGCCCAATGACCGTGAAAGCCTCCTGCGGCAGACCAGAGACTGTCCACAAAATCGAGGCACGGCTCGCGGATGGGGCTGACGTCGGCCTGCATTCCGCCCAGGGCGTGAAGCGCCACGGCGGTGGAGAGCAGATCAGGCATCGGTGCCTTCGGAAAAGCTAGGAATCCACCTCCGGGCAGGCACTGGCTCAAAAGCCACCGCTTCAGTGCATCCGGCACGGGAATACCGGCGTGACGGTAAAACGCCGCCGCCGCGGCAGTGGCAGTGGTGGAGCCGACGGGCTGGCCGCGCTCGTTTGAAAACGCACCGTCGGCCGTTTGCAGGCCCAGCATCGAAAGCGCGAGCTGCTCAGGATGCGGCACGCTCAATCCGAGATCTTCATACGCGCTGCCCGCGAGCAGCGCGCCGTAGGCGCTGCCGCTGCTCTTGCCGGGCGACTGATGGTAGCCGCCGTCGGGCGTGCGGTAGCGTTCAATGCGTGCGGCGAGATTCTGCCGGGCACTCGGCGAGAAATTCGCTGCGTCCACTCCGCACCAGCACCGTGCGAGGCAACAGAGATGCACGAAGTCCAGCCCCTCGCCATCGCCGAACGAAGCCAGCCATTCCTCGATGCGCAGCCGGGGCAGTTCCAGGTGCAAAGCGATCATGCCTTCGATGCCGAAGACCGTGTAATACAGATCGGGCTTTCCGTTGCGGTCGATAAAACCGCCGGCCGCCGAGAGCTGCGACCAGAAGAACTCCGCCACCAATGCGGCGGACTCACCGAGCGCTTTCGGAGCCACGCGCGCGACTTGGAGCATTTCGAGACGGAAGGACATGGCGGGTGCGGTGAACAGTGCTGGAGATCCGGCATCAGCCGGTCCGCAGGCACTGTGTTTTGTTTGTCGCGGTTCGGGTGAAATGCAATCGCGGCAAGCCGGCGCGGAGAATATTTGGACGCTCGCGCCAGAGCTTCCGGGATTGCACAGGGCGTCCGGACCGGCTAATGCCGGGACTCCGACGAATGCACCGGCTGGAGCCGGATCTCGAACACTGTCATGACCTCACTCGCACACTGGATTCATGCCGCACGACCGAAGACGCTCGGGGCCGCGGTTGCGCCGGTGGCAGTGGGCACGGTGATCGGATGGAAGGCGGACGGCGTGTTTCACGGCGGTCTCGCGCTCGCCACGCTCGGCAGTTGTGTGGCGCTGCAAGTGGCCACCAACTGGTTCAATGACGCGCTCGATTTCGTGAAGGGCGCGGATACCGCGGCGCGAGTGGGACCACGGCGCATCACTGCATCGGGTGTGGTGACCGTGCGCGCAGTGCTGACGGCAGCACTGCTGATGCTCGCGGTCGCCACGGCCTTGTCCATACCACTCTGTCTCGCGCGGGGGTGGCCCATCCTGGCGATCGGGATTCCATCGCTCTACTTTTGCTACGGATACACCGGCGGGCCGATGCCGCTGGCGTATCGCGGGCTCGGCGAGCTGTTCGTGATCCTGTTCTTCGGCTTGGTCGCCGTGACCGGCTCGGCCTTTGTGCAGAGCGGGCGCTGGCTCGCGGACGCACTGGTCGGCGGCCTGCAGGTAGGCTGCCTCTCCACCGTGCTCATCGCCGTGAACAATCTCCGCGACATGCACGAAGACAGGCTGACAGGGAAGCGCACGCTCGCCGTGCGCCTCGGCGCCAAGTTCGCACGCATCGAGATCTACACGCTCCTGGTGCTGCCTCACCTGCTCGGCATCTGGTGGCTGATGCAGGATCGCAAGCCGGCCTTTGCGTGGCCCCTGCCCTGCCTCGGCATCGCATTCGGCTTGATCCAGTGGATTGGCAAAACAGAACCGGGACCGCTCTACAACCGCTTCCTTGCGCTGGCAGGCATTCAGCTTCTGGCGTTCGCGCTTCTGCTCTGCTTCGGCCTCGCTCACGCATGAACGAGCTGCTGCCCATCGAACCCGTGTACGTACACCGCTACAAAATACGCAGCGGCACGGCGCTCAACTCGGCATCGGCTCGGCGCGAGTTCCACGGCGCGCTCATCAAGACGGGGGATGGCCACGGCTGCATCCACCCGTGGCCCGAGTTCGGCGATGCAGACATCGACGAGCAGCTCGATCTGCTGGCGGGCGGCACGACCACCCCGCTCACCGAAATGGCGCTGCGCTGCGCGCGCATCGACGGCGAGGCACGGCGTGCCGGTGCGAGCTTGTTCGACGGGCTGCACATTCCGGCGAGCCATTACTCATGGAGCTTCGGCCAGGACACACATCCGCAACTCGACCGGGTGCTCTCCGAGCAGTGGCCGGCGATCAAGGCGAAGGGCTTCGCCAACTGGGGCGAGACGCTCCGCTTCCTGGACTGCATCGCCAAGGCAGGCGAGAGCAGCGGGCTGAAGCTGCGCGTGGATTTCAACGGCTGCCTCGAACGACGGGACTTTGACCAATTCTGCGAACTGCTGCCGTTGCGCGTCTTCCGCCACCTCGATCTCGTGGAAGACCCGGTGCCTTATGACGCCGGGTCGTGGCGGCAGTTCCGCGACCGCTGGGGTGTGCGCCTCGCGCTCGACAAAGGATGGAGGACGGCGACGGATGCATTCGATGCCGTGGTGGTGAAACCGGCGCGTCGCGACTGGCGGATCGTCGCGGAAAAATTTCCCCGGCAGCCGCTCGTGCTCACCTCCGCTATGGATCACGGCCTCGGCCAGATGTACGCCGCCTACGAAGCAGCGCTCGCACGGGCGGAGATGCCGGAGCGTGTGAGCTGGTGCGGCCTGGCCACGCAGCATTTGTTTGAGCGCGACGAGTTCTTCGAGCAAATCTCTTCGCCAGGCGGCCGGCTGGCGCTCCACCATGCCGGCACCGGCCTCGGATTTGACCACACGCTCGCCCGATTGCCATGGAAACGGCTGACCTGAGCACCTCCCGTTTCTGGGAGGGCGATGAAAACCACATCGCCGTCAATCCGCAGCGCGCGAGCGATGCGGACGGTCTCGCCGGCTTTGCACAAACGAAACTCGCGGCGCGGGGTTGGTGCTTCTTCCAGACATCCGGCTCGGAAGGCAGCCCGAAGTGGGTGGGGCTGACGAAGGAGGCATTCCTCATCTCCGCGCGCGCTGTGAACACTTTTTTCGACACCACGCCGGCGGATCGCTGGCTCGTCGCGCTGCCGCTGCATCACGTCGGCGGATTTGCCATTCACGCCCGCTGTTTCGTCTCCGGCGCAGGTCATGCAACAATGAGCGGCAAGTGGGAGGCGAGGGCTTTTGCGGAAGCGTGCGCGGACGGAAGCATCACGCTGGCCTCGCTCGTGCCCACGCAGCTCTTCGACCTCGTGCGCGACAGGATCACCGCGCCATCGAGCGTACGCGCAGTCATCGTCGGCGGCGGCTCGCTGTCGCCTGATTTGCGTACGCGCGCGCTGGAATTCGGCTGGCCCGTATGCGCCAGCTACGGCATGACCGAGGCTGCCTCGCAGATCGCCACGCAATCGACCGACGGCTACGCCCACGCCGCACCCGAGGCGATGGAGGTGCTGCCACATTGGGAGACTAGCTCCGGCGCGGATGAAGTGCTGGTCATCCGCGGCCCCGCACTGGCGAAAGGCTTCGCCGTCCGCGATGGCCGCGGTGCGTGGAGCTGGCAGGCCATCGACGAAAGCGCGGGGCTGCGCACGCGGGACCGTGTGCGGCTCTGGCAACACGGCACGCGGCGCTATTTGCAATTCATCGGCCGGGAGTCGGCCTTCATCAAGATCTGCGGGGAACTCGTGAACCGCGATGCCTTGCAACAGCGGCTCGACGCTCTCGCCCGAGAAATGAACTTCACTGAGAAAGCCGTGCTGGTGCCCGTCCCCGATTCTCGCCGCGAAACCGTGCTGATCATGGTGTTTGAGCGCGGCAAGTCGGTGCCCGAAGCGCGTGCAAAACTCGTCGAGTCCTACAACTCGGCCTCGCGCCCGTTTGAACGCGTCCTTACCGCGCGGGAACTGGAGGAGATGCCGGTGTCGGACCTGGGCAAGCACCCGGTTGCTGATCTGGCTGCAAAGTTGACGTCAGTCGCGGCCGCACGCCCCGGTTGAATGCCGCAGGCGGCTTCGCGCATCAGCTCGCGACGTTTGCTTTTGCACGGAACCATTTCCTGGCGGCAGCGTGCGTGGCGCAGATGATGAGCATCAGGATCGAAAACCAGTCGCCAAATCGCGCGTAGATCGTGCGCGGTGGCGACTTCGGCACCTGGATCTCGGACCGGAGCACGCCCTCGATGAAAGTGTCGCCAGTCTTTGTATCCTGCAGGCGCTGGAGCACCCGGCCTTTGTCGTCGATGACGCAGGTGATGCCCGTGTTCGAGGCGCGCGCCATCGGGCGGCGAATCTCGATTGCACGAAAGATGGAGTTGGCGGTGTGGATTTCAGTCTCGGCGCTCTGGAGGAACCAGCCGTCGTTGGTGAGGTTCACGATGAGCTGAGGCTCGTCGCGCACAAAACGACGGGAGAGGCGTCCGTCGGTATCCTCAAAACAAATCAGCGGGATGATGCTGACGGGCGGCGTCTCGAGCTTGAGCGGATCCGTTTTCGTGCCGGGAACGAAATCGCCCGGCAGCACGCCGCGCAGCAGGCTGAACGGGAAGGTGTCGCGGAAAGGCAGAAACTCGCCGAAGGGCACGAGGTGAACCTTGTCGTAGTGCTGCATGTTCTCGAAGCTGCCGCGCATGAGGACGGCGCTGGTGTACATCGGCTCGCCCGGATACTGCACCTCGCCGCCGGTGAGCAGCGAGAAGCTGCCGAGCGAAAGCAGCTCATTGAAAAACCGCGGGTGATCGGGATGCGCGAGGATGGGCACAGGCACCGCACTCTCCGGCCAGATGACGAGATCGACACCCGGCATTCCTTCGCGCTTCTCCACATGGAGGCGGGTGAGATCGGCGAGCTGCTGGTAAAGCTCCGGCGTTTTCTCGCCACTCCACTTCACCGCCTGCGCCACGTTCTGCTGCACAAGCACGGTCTTGAGCGGAATAGAATCGCCAGCCTTCTCCCGCAGACGCATCACGCCATAGCCGGCGACGACGAAGACCACGATCGCGATGGCGACCAGTTCGACGCGTCCATTGAAGCGGCGGCCTTCGCGGAAGTCGCGAATCAGCCGGCGCGTGGCATTGAACACGACGCAAGCGACAAACACCGGGACGAACGACGTGCCACACACGCCGACAACATCCGCGATCTGGATGAGCGCCAGATTTCGATGAAGCGCCACGCCGAGTCCGTCCCAGCCGAAGCCGGTGAAGACGATCCCGCGCAGCCACTCGCACGCCGGCCATGCGCATGCGCAGAGCAACGCACTGCGCAACGACTCGCGCGATGAGTCGTCGCGTGGACGTGCGATCCGCGCCGCGAACCATGACCAGAGTCCGAAGTACAGTGCGCAATAGCCGCCAAGTCCGGCAACCGCACCGGCCCCCATCAACTCCGGCCCCCAGCCGATCCATGAGTGATCCACCGCGCCTGCGATGACGCGCGACGAGTGCCGGAGCCACCAGAGGTTTGGGATGAAAAAGGCGGTGCCCGATAGCCAGCCCAGGAGGAAAGGGCGCGGCCCGGATGGTGGGGTGTGGGTAATGGCAGGCCCCCAGAGAACGGCAAGCAAGGGCATGAGCCAGAGCCAGACGGCCAGTTCGATGTTCCAGTTCGGAAACGCGAAGACGAGAATGGCACCGCTGAAGGCGGCTGCCAGGACGCTTCTGATCGGGCGGTAGATCATGCCGTGGCTCCTTCACGCTGGCGCGCGAAGAATTCGGGGCCGTCCACATTCTTTATTTTACCGCTGTCCACCGGGGAAACGATGGCCTCAGGATCAGGCGCTGGATCGCGGTCCGGCGGCGGCGGAAACGGAAGCGCCGTCGCATCCGCGGTGCGGGCGCCTTGCCCGCACCGGCTCAGTGGGCTGACTCGATCTTCGATGGCTTCGAGAGTCATGAGGCGAGGCGGATCATTTCAACCGCTTCTCAACATCGCGGTCGATCCAGCCCCACATGTATTGCAGGCTGCCGATGACCTTCGTCTTCGCGTCGCGCAATTCTTTGGCGGAGAATTTCTTCCCGGCCTCGGGCAAGCAGCGGGCGAACATGTAGTACTTGATCTTCGGCTCGGTGCCTGACGGACGGACGGCGAAGCTGCGGCCGTCGGCGAGATCGATGATCAGCATCTTCTCCTTCGCGACAATCTCCCCTTCCTCGTCGCGGATCTCGTCCTTGCGGAAGTCGCGCACGCGAACGACGGCGGAGCCATCGACCTCCTTCGGCGGGTTCGCCGCGTAGGAATCGGCCAGCTTGGCGATCTTCGCCGCTCCCTCCGCTCCCTCGAAGACCTTGCTCTTGTTCACTTCCAGGAAGTAGCCGATCTCGGAATACACTTCGTCGAGCAATTGATACACGGTCATCGCACGCGAGGCGGCATAGGCCGCCAGCTCGGCAAACATGACCACGGCGGCATTGCCGTCCTTGTCACGGCTGAAGTCGGAACCCATGTAGCCGTAGCTTTCTTCATCGCCCAGCACCATGAAGCGACTGTGCTTCAATCGGGCGGCGCGGGTTTGCTCATCGTCCATGTCACGATACTTCGCGCGGATGGGCTTCGGGAGCGCGTCTTCGTACTTTTGGAGCTTGGCGCTGATCCATTTGAAGCCGGTGAGCGTGTTCACGACATTGATGCCGAAGTGCCGTGCGATCACATCCTGCATCGGCGATGTGACGAAGGTCTTGAGCAGCACGGCGTTGTGCTTGTTCTTCTCGGTGAGGATGCCGAGTTCGAACATGGTCTTGATGCGGTACCACGCCATGAGCGAGCCGGTCTGATTGCCGGTGAGAAGGATCATCTTGCCCTTGTCGTCGCGCACGCCCACGCCCATGCGGTCGCAGTCGGGATCGGTGCCGATGACGATGTCGGCCTTCTTTTCGTTCGCGAGATCAACGGCCATCGCCAGCGCAGGAGCGTTCTCCGGATTTGGCGATTCCACGGTCGGGAAGCGTCCGTCGAACACATCCTGCTTCGGCACGGTGAAGAAATTGAAACCGAGCTTCTTCAGGATCACCGGAACGAGCACACCGCCAGCACCGTGCAACGCGGTGTACACGATCTTGAGCTTCTTCGCATGCAGATCCTGGAGCAGTTCAGGCTGCAGCATGAGCGGCTGCAGGCGCGCGAGATAGAGCTTGTCCATCTCCTTGCCCAGCTTCTTGAGCCTGCCCTGCTTCGACTTTGGCAGCGGCGTGGCGTCCTCGCCCTTGATCGCGTTCACCTCGGCGATGATGCCGCTGGCGTGCGGCTCCACAATTCCCGCACCATCGGAGAAATTGACCTTGAAGCCATTGTCATGCGCGGGATTGTGCGAGGCGGTGAGCATCACACCCGCATCGGCGCGGAGCGTTCGCAGCGCATACGACATCTCCGGTGTGGCGCGCGGGCCGTCGAACAGGTGAACATCGACACCTTGCTCCACCGCGATCTTCGCGCAGAACTTCGCGAACTCCGGTGAGAAATGGCGGGTGTCATGCGCGAAGACGATGCTCGGACGGCCCGCGAGCTTTTTCTTCGCGCGCCATTTGAGGATGTAGGCCACCAGCCCCCGGGTGGCCCGGCTCACGTTGTAGAAGTTCATCGCGTTCGTGCCCACGCAGGGGAAATCGGGCCGCAAGTCCTTCTTCGCCTTGCCGCGCTCGGCCTTCGTCACGACTTTGCCCACGGTACGTCCTCGCAGGCCGCCGGTGCCGAACTTCAACTTCTGGAAGAAGCGGTCGTTCAGCTCCGCCCACTGTCCAGCCTTCGCCAGTTCGTTCACGCTCGCGCGATAGAGCGGATTGGTGCTCGCGGCGAGGAGCGACTGAATGTTTTCACGGGCTTCGGGCAGGAGTTGACCAGCTTCGACGGCGGCTTGCAGGTTGGCTTCGAGTGACATGGGCGCGGATTCTACAAACACCGCGCCAGTGCGCAAACCTCCTTTTCTCGCGGCAAGCGAAAGCACGGGCCAACGCCGATCACCACTGGACGCAGGAAGAACAACGCCATCGCCTCGCATCGAGTCCGAGGCTCCGCGGGAGTGATCTTGAAAACCCAGAGCGACAGAAACTTCAAAAAAAGATTGCTCAGATGCAGGTTCGTGTGATTATTTAACTTATCCAAATATTTAAGACATCCCAGACTCGCCATGAAATCCTTCCTTCATCTGATCGTGGTCCTTGGGGCGTGCTGGAGCGTGACCGCCTCGGCGCAATACGGGTACACGCCGCCAGTGCCTCCGACGCCACCGACGATGCCCACGCCGCCACAGAGCACCTATCCGGCGTATCCATCATCAGGTGGAGTACCTCCTGCCGGAGCCGGAATGGATGTCGGCTATGGCTATGGCACCACGCCAGCACCGACGTATGGATCCGCCTCGTATGGGGCCAGTGGCTACGCTCCGCCGTCGGCACCGGGACCCGGTGCGATGGCTCCTGGCATCGGAGCGAGCTTGTTGAGCTACGGTTACCTTGAGGGTTTCTACCAGTACACGGACTTCAAGGATTCCTCGCTCGACCCTGCCAACGGCCTCGGGCTTGCGCTGAGCGCCCAGCTTTTCAATCCGTTTTTCATCAAGGCGGGATTCAACTGGGCGTCCAGCAACGGCGGCTCGCAGGAAAAGCAGGGATTCGATTTCAGTTCGGTGTCCATCGGTGCCGGGGCCTACATCCCGGTCAGCCCGCGCTTTCACCTGATGTGTGACGTAGGCGGCGCGTATTACAAACTCGATGCTGACAAGGAATCGGTGAGTTTCAGCGACGGTGCCATCTACGTGCATCCAGGTGTCAGGATCGCCGCCACGCAATCACTCGAACTCCAGGGAGGGCTGATGTTCACAAGCGCTGACAGCTACGACTCAATCATTTTCGACGTGGCAGCATATTGGAAGATGTTTTCAGCACTGGACTTGAAAGTGGGTGCGGACATCGGCGACGAGAGCACGGCCTGGAAGGCCGGCTTGCGCGTCCGTTGGTAAACTTGTTGTTGTGTGTTCAATGCAGATCGTGCGTGTGTGTGGCGCAGGGGAAAGGCGCTCTGGTGCAAGCCGGAGCGCCTTTCTTCTTGCAACCTTCAGGCTTCCCGCACACCACGTCGGGCCAATCACGCCCGCTTCGTCCTCACGCCTCGCCTGCGCTCGGGAAAGAGGTGACGACAAATCTCGCACAAGGTGCCATCGCACCCCCTGGCTGAGCAGTACTCGCGACCATAGTGGATGAGCTGCAGGTGCAACCGGTTCCAGATATCCCGCGGAAAAAGCTTCTTCAAATCACGCTCGGTCTGTGCCACCGATCTGCCGTTCGTAAGCTGCCAGCGCTGCGCGAGCCGATGAATGTGGGTGTCCACAGGGAATGAGGGCACGCCAAATGCCTGCGCCATCACGACTTGCGCTGTCTTGTGGCCCACGCCAGGCAACGACTCAAGTTCCTCCAGCTTCTGCGGCACCGCACCGCCGTGTCGTTGGACAATCAGCGCGGACAGGTTCTTGATGGCCCGGGCCTTCTGCGGGCCGAGGCCACAGGGTTTCACGATCGCCTCGATCTCGCTGACCTGACGCAGCGCCATGCGCTCAGGCGTGGCGGCCAAGGCAAAGAGCCGTGGTGTGACCTGATTTACTCGCACGTCGGTGCATTGGGCGGAGAGCAGCACCGCCACCAGCAGAGTGTAAGCATCGCGATGGTCCAGTGGGATCGGCGGATCGGGATACAGTTCTCCCAGCCGCTTCGCGACATACCCTGCGCGCTCGTGCCTCGTCACGTCGATGAAAAGGACAGGCTACGAACTGCGCTCGATGCGCTGCACCATCTTCCGCACATGATCATTGCGCGTGCGCTCACGCATGATGGCAAGGCTCTTCGAGAAAGATCCCCAGCGCAGCACCCGGATGTTTACGCTGCGCACACCCCAGTTTCGCATCTCCTGCTTGTCGGGCTTGTAGAGATCGATGGTGTTCGTGCCTACGAGTGCCGATCCATAGTCATCGACTTCATACACATACGGATCTCCGTCGATTTGGAACACCGTGCCTACCGGATAGACCGACCAGTCGGTCGCCGCACTCCTCACCCGGCCATACTTCAAATGATCGCCCGCGGCCGAAGCCGTGCCATAGCGAACATGGTCGGCCTCGGAATGAGTGTACGCCGTGGTACGCACCGAGTTGATGCGCGTGGCGCTGGATTGAATACTGCCACTTCGGCCAGCCACGGGTTTCTTTGACGGACTGTCGCATGATACCAAGGCGACAGAGGCAAGTACGAGGGCGGAGAGGGTGAGTAATCGCATTAAGACGGAGGTTGGGGTTTTTTGAATTTCCGAATTTATGAGGCTGGATTGTGCGGGATGACGACTGACAAATCAATCATTGAAATCATGTCATTTTTGCCTCGACCCACCTATGTTTATTCGGAGTGATTTGAGTGAATTGAGTGAAATTTCCATGTCTCATTTTATGACTGCTCAACAACAAGGAGCGCAGCTGCAATCCGATGTCGTTCGCTCAACTCGACATACCACAGCTTGATCTGGACAGGCCGCAATGCCTGATCTTGAATCGACTCATGCTCGCTGATGCCCTTCCCCTGCTCCGCCAATATCTTCGTCAGCAGGCCGATGACGGACAGACACATGTGCCTGTCCGGCCCGAAGCGCGAGAGCTGCTCCCAAGGCTTGCCTCGCGCCGGCAGGCCGAATCAGACGCCGCCCGACTGTCGCGGACTGCTCCGGGGCCGTCCAGCCAGCCGCCAGCCGCAGCGCCGCCCAGCCCGGACCCCGGGTCAGCATCCGCTGTGCCTAGCCTCGTCCTCGAGGTGGCAGGTGCCACGCGGGAGGAAAAGCTCGCCCGCCTCGCGCAGATGGCAGAAGAGGCACCGGCCCCCCGCGCTCTTGGCACCCTGCGAGGCACCATGGTGTTCGCCGTCGGGAATCCCAATGCCGGAGTGATGTTCATCGGCGAGGCACCGGGTGCCGAGGAGGAAAGACAGCACGAGCCATTCGTCGGACCCGCAGGCCAGTTGCTGACGAAGATCATCACCGCCATGGGTTTGAAGCGCGCGGATGTGTACATCAGCAACATCTGCAAATTCCGACCCGCGATGGAGAACCAGGGCAACGGCAACCGCAAGCCCTCCGCGCAGGAGATGGCTGCTTGCCTGCCTTTCATCCTCACGGAAATCGACATCATCCGGCCGAAGGTCATCGTCGCGCTCGGCGGCACAGCGGCGGAAGGACTCGGCATCCCGGGGCCCGTCGGTCGAAATCGAGGACGCTTCCATGTCGTGGGCGGCGTCCCCGTCGTCGTCACCTGGCACCCATCCTACCTGCTGCGACAGGAACAGGAAGGCGCGGGCCTCCAGGCCAAACGCCAGTCTTGGGAGGACATGCTGATGGCCATGGACGAGGCCGGACTGCCCATCAGCGAAAAGCAGCGCGGCTTTTTCAAGTCCCGCGCCGGATAGCATCGACACCGGTCCTTGTCCGTTTCGGACGGCTGCCAAGTCCCGGCCTCCACTCATGTTTGTCACCCGCCCGGCCCCATCGCCTCTCAGCAACACCCTATGTCTGTCGAATCGCTTACCTCCTGTTTAGAGGCCCGGCTTTCCACCGCGCTGCACTGGCTCAAACGACTGGTGGACTTGAACAGCTTCACGGCAAATCCGCTCGGCGTGGATCGTGTGGTCGAGGTCACGGCCGAGATGTTTGAGGAACTCGGCTTCAAGGCCGAGCGCGTCGCCTCCGAGCACGCCGGATACGGCCATCACCTCTTCCTCACGCGGCCCGGCACGAGCAGCGGCAGGCCCGTGGTGCTCGTGACGCACTCGGACACCGTGTTTCCACCAGAAGAAGAAGCGCGGAATGATTTCCGCTGGATGGAAGCGCCTGCCGAAGGCCGCATCTACGGCCCAGGCACGGTCGATATCAAAGGCGGCACCGTACTTATCTGGATGGTTCTGCACGCCTTGCGCGAGATCGCGCCTGATGAATTCGAGCGGACGAACTGGCTCGTGGCAGCAAACGCCTCCGAAGAAGTGATCGCAGCGGACTTTGCGCAGCGGACAAAGGACCGGTGCCCGGCAGGCGCGCGCGCCGCGCTCGTTTTCGAAGGGGGGCCGCGGCTGGACGGCGGATGGCAGATCGTAACCGCGCGGAAGGGCCGGGCCGAATTTCGCATCACGGCGCGCGGACGCGGCGCACATGCCGGGAGCAGCCATGCCGAGGGTGTGAACGCCGTGGTCGCCCTCGCGCACATCACGCCATCGGTGGCCGCCATCACTGACTACGGGCGCGATCTCACGGTGAACGTGGCGACGATCCGCGGCGGCACCGTGTTGAACCGCGTGCCGCACGAGGCCGAGCTGGCGCTCGAGGTGCGCGCATTCGAGCCGGCGCTGCTGACGCATTCGGAGGCCATCATGCGGCGTCTCATCGCGGAGAATGCCGGCCCGGCAGTGCTCTCGCTCGACCGTCTCGGCTTCACGTCGGCGTGGCCTGCGGACGAGCGCACGATGGGTTTGTTCCGTCACTGGGAAGCCGCCGCACACGATCTCGGCCTGCGCACCGTGCCCATCAGGCGTGGCGGCTTGAGCGATGCGAACTACCTCGCCGATCTCGGCCCAACTCTCGACGGCCTCGGCCCATCAGGGGCAAACGCGCATTGCTCGGAGCACTCGCCGGCCGAAGGAAAAGTGCCCGAGTTCGTCGAGCCGGATTCCTTCGTGCCAAAGGCAGCGATGAACGTGCTGGCCGTGCTGCATCTGCTCGGCACCGGGCAGGATGCTCCACCTCCTTGCACTGGCAGCAGTCCGGCTCACACTGCACCGTCATGAGACCCGCCTTCCGCCAACTTCTCGCAGCCACCGCAGCCTTGTTCACGACGACTGCGGCATCCCTCGCCGAACCGCCCGCACTGCGGCTCACGCCCGATCAAGTCTCGCGCATCGGCCGGCGCATCTGGGAGAATGAGTGTGGCGGCACCGTCGCTGGCCTTACGAGCTGGAACAAGGGCGAAGACTTCGCCTCGCTGGGCATCGGCCATTTCATCTGGTATCCGCCGGGCAAGCAGGGGCCGTTCGAGGAGAGCTTCCCGCCGCTGGTAAGGTACCTGCAAAGCCGCCGCATCTCCCTGCCGGCGTGGCTCCCACGCACAGCGGACTGCCCGTGGCCGGACCGCGCCGCCTTCACGCGCGAAGCCGGTGGCGCGCGGCAGGGCGACCTGCGGAGGCTGCTCGCCGCCACGGTGCGCGAGCAGACCGAGTTCATCATCCTGCGGCTGCAAAACGCGCTGCCAAAGATGCTGGCGCAGGCACCGCGTGCGAAGCTCGGGCAAGTCGAGGCGAACTTCCACGGTCTTCTCACCACGCCCGAAGGCTCCTACGCGATGATCGACTATGTGAACTTCAAAGGCGAAGGAACGAGCACGACCGAACGCTACAAAGGCGAGGGCTGGGGCCTGCTTCAGGTGCTCTCCGAGATGCGGCCCGGCGGCGGAGCGGCCGACTTCGGCGCGGCCGCAAAGCGCGTGCTCTCCCGCCGCGTGCAGAACTCTCCAAAAGAGCGCGGCGAAGCCCGCTGGCTCGCCGGCTGGCACAACCGCTGCGACGGCTACGGCCGCCGGCTCTGAATCACCCCCGCACTTTCCGTCCCACAGGTCCCTTCCGTCCGTCTCATCCTGCCAAGGCCACAAAGGACAAACGAAGCCTCCTAGAGGGTCATTCCAGCACGGTTGATGGGCATGGGGAACAGGCGTCCCGCCTGTTCGCGCAGCCGAGACGGCCGCGCCCCATGCTTGCGGCCCATCAACCTTGCTGGCACGCACCACTAGCCATGGGGCCGCCACATCGTGCGGTTGAGATACCAATCGAGAATCGGCGTGCCGTAGAACACCCACAGCGCGGCACCCGCCGCCAGATACGGGCCGAACGGAATGCGCGCGCTCCATTCCGCCTTCCCGAAAATACGCGGCACCAACGCGAAGACGGTGCCGATCACCGACGCGGCCAGGATGGTGAAGAGCACGGCCTTCCAACCGAGGAAGGCTCCGATCATCATCATGAAGTACATGTCGCCGTATCCCATCGCCTCGCGCGGGATGACGACTTCGGTGCACGTTCCGCTCAGCAGTGTGACTTTTTCGAGATCAAAGCTCTCCTCGTTCTTGTTCGAAAGGCAGACCTTGAGCGTCTCCGTCTTGATCTCGACGCGCACGTTCTGATAGGCGCGGTCGTTCACTTTGACGTCGGGGCTGTGCAGGATGAGGCGATCGGTGGGTCGCGTGAAAAGGTCTTCCCACTCATAAGTGTCGCCTTGCAATGTGACCACCGGAGACTTCTCCTCGTCCGGCTGCGTGACGGACCACGCTTCGGGTGTGTCGAAAACGTGGCGCTTGCGGCCAAAGGCCAGCTTGCCCAGCAGGATCACCGTCCAGATCAGTCCCAGTCCGATCATCGCGCTGAGAAAAGAGATCACCATGCCGCGCCCATGTTCCTCCTCGCCCACGATGCCCGGCGCCCAATAAGCGAGGAGCAGCCCGGCGAAGGTACCGCCGATGGTGATCTCGTGCGGCAGGATGAAGTGATCGATGTCGATGAAGGTGCCGGCCACCAGCAGGCTTAGGAAGATGCAAAGCGCGAGCACGGTCGGCCCCCACTCGGCAGTGCGGCCCCAGTCGCCGCCGAAGTTGCGGAACACGGCGTAAAACAGCAGGCCGGTGAGAACCTCCACGAGGATGTAGCGCGGAGCGATGCGCGAGCCGCAGGCGGCGCACTTGCCGCGCAGCAGCAGCCAGCTCAGCACGGGGATGTTCTGCCACATCGGAATCTGCTTCTTGCACGACGGACAAAACGAGCGGCGCGGGTTGTTCACCGAGACGCCCAGCGGCAGGCGGTAGATCACCACGTTCAGGAAGGAGCCGATCCCCGCGCCCAGGAAGAAGACGAGGAAGTGCAGAAGCGAGTTGAGAATCTGGTAGCGCAGCATGGGTGTGAGGAAACTTGCCTTGCGGGCGCGGCGAAAGGAAGCGAAAAATCCGCCGATGACGAACTCTCGATGGCTCGCGGCAGCGTCGGCCGTGGCAGCGCTCGCGGCGTGCTCATGCTCCAGCCGGCAGATCGAGCTGCGCACGGCCCTGGTGCCCAGCCGCGCCGCGGAGATGGCGGCGGCGCACGGTCTCATCGACGTGCGCACCTTTGCGCCGGACATCGCCGTCGATCTGCGCTACGCCACTCCGTTCAATGTGGCGCGCCGCCCTCTGTATCCGCCGGACATGCCCTGCCTGCTGCGCACGGGCACGGCGGTGAAATTGAAGAAGGCCCAGGCACTCCTGCGCGCGAAGGGCTGCGGTCTGCGCATCTGGGATGCGTGGCGGCCGCCGGAGGTGCAGCTCATCCTCGTGGCGGAGGAAGGGAACACGGGGCTTTTCATGGATCCGAAGTCATCGTGGTCACGCCATTGCTCCGGTGCCGCGGTGGACGTGACTCTCATCGACAGCCGTGGTGTGGAGCAGGAGATGCCCACCTATCACGACGAGGGCGGACCCGCAGCCTCGTATCAATACACCGGCCACAGCGCGAAGGTGCGCCGGAATCTTCACCTGCTGCAGGGCGCGATGTTTGACGCCGGCTTTCAACTTCTCGACACCGAATGGTGGCACTTCGATGATGCCGGCCATTACCTCAGTCCGCCGCCCGTTGTCTTCGGCAGCGCAGTGGGCATCCATGTCTCGCGCCCGGAATGAAAACAGCCGCCGTCGATGTGATCAAGAAGCTGGCGGAAGCCGGACACCAGGCGCTGCTGGCGGGCGGCTGCGTGCGCGACCACCTGCTCGGCAAGGCGGCCAAGGATTACGATGTGGCCACCAGCGCAAGGCCCGAAGAGGTGGTGCGCATTTTCCGCGGCGCGAAAACCGTGGGCGCACACTTCGGCGTGGTGATCGTGCGCCAGGCGGACGAGACCATCGAAGTGGCGACCTTCCGTCGCGACGGTGTGTATTCCGACGGCAGGCGGCCCGACTCCGTGGCCTTCACCACTGCCGAGGAGGATGCACAGCGCCGCGACTTCACGGTGAACGGCCTCTTCTACGATCCGCTCAAAGACGAGGTCATCGACTTCGTCGGCGGTCGCGACGATCTGCGGCGCAAAGTCATCCGTGCCATTGGCGATCCGCGCCGGCGCTTTGCCGAGGATCATCTCCGGCTGCTGCGTGCGGTGCGTTTCGCCACCGTGCTCGACTTCGAGATCGAGCCGACGACGTGGTCGGCCATGCGCGAGCTGGCGCCATGCATCGCCTCGGTGAGCGCCGAGCGGGTGCGTGATGAATTCATCAAGACGCTGGAGCATCCGCGCAGGGTGGCAGGCTTCGATCTGCTCGTGGGCAGCGGCCTCATGGGAGTGATCCTGCCTGAGATCATGGCGCTGCAAGGCTGCGAGCAGCCGCCGCAATTTCATCCCGAGGGCGATGTCTTCGTCCACACGCGGCTGATGCTCGGGCTGCTGCCCGCCGATGCATCACTCCCATTGATCCTGGCAGTCCTGTTTCACGACATCGCCAAGCCCCCAACCTTCACCGTCGATGAAACAGGCCGCATCCGATTCAACGGCCACGACAAGCTGGGCGCTGAAATGACGGGAGACATCCTGCGGCGGCTGAAATTTCCGAACCACGTCGTCGCCCCGGTCGTCGAAGCCGTGGCCAATCACATGGCGTTCATCAACGTGCCGAAGATGCGCACCGCGCGCCTGAAGCGCTTCATGGCGCGCCCGGGCTTCGAGGACGAGATGGAGCTGCACCGCGCCGACTGCCTCGGTTCAGCCGGCGACCTGAGCACCTATGAGTTCGTCCGCCGCAAGCAGCATGAATTCGCCAGCGAGCCGCTCATCCCGCCGCGCCTGTTGACCGGTGCTGATTTGATCCAGCTCGGCTGGAAAGCCGGCCCCGCGCTCGGCAGTGTGCTCACCGCCATTCAGAACCTCCAGCTCGAAGGCGCGCTCCACACGCGTGAGGATGCGCTGCGATGGATCGAAGTGAACGCGCCGGTGCCGGATCAGTTCGCCGAGGAAACGGGGGCAGTTTGACTGGAATGCGCTCCGTCTTCAGTCCGCCGCCCATTCTGGGCTGCGGCATCCGTTGGAGTCCCGCCTTCAGACGGAACGGACCCGCTGAACATCCACCGCGGCTGCCGCGTGTGGATTTGACCGGCAGTTTTGTTTCGAAACGAAACCGGACGACTGCTCGGCGTGACCGCCCGAAGGCGGGACTCCAACCCTTGCCCTTCACTCCGGCTTCGGCACGTCTCGGAGTTGCAGCCCGGCTTTTTTGTCCTTCGCCCAGCCGAGCTTGTCGCTGACCTGCTGCGGATACGACCACGCGGCTTTGTCGTCATCGTAGATCACCAAGCGCGTGCGCTCGGCTGCGAGAGCGGCGAGCTGCGGCACGTCGGCGTATTTGAGGATGTTCAAGTAAGCAGGCAAGCCGGCTGAAACAGGCGAGGCGTCACCGTTGGAAGTCGGCATGAGCGAGTGTGGCACGTCGTGCAGATCGAGGCGCGAGATGTTGTCTTCAAAGAGAGACGCCAGCAGCGAATTCACCGCCTGCGTGCGCGAGGCTTGCAGCCAGAGCTTCGTGTCCTTCAGGCCCTCGATCGAGCGCAAGGCGCGGATCGCGCAGCGCACGTCCCAGACTTGCTGACCTTCGAGTGTCTGGCCGAGCAGGTAAAAGCGGCGCAGGCGCTGGACGCGCGCTTTCTCGGCGGCGGCAGCGGTTTTCGAGTCGAGAGGAGCGCGGACACTTTTGTCCGACTCTTTTGTCTTCGCGGCTTCGCCGCCTGAAGAGTTCATGCGGGCAGGAGTGCCCGCGCTCCCTTCGGCATCCCAATTCGTCGGCCCGATGCCGCGCGGACAAACATAGGCCATGCCCCATTTGAAGTTGGCGAACATCTTCTTCTCTTGCTCGAACGCTTTGTCGTCTGGCGTCGCCTTCGTGGCCTCGGGGAAGAGCTTCGGAAACTTTTGGGCGTAGGTGTTCGCGAAGTTCTGCCAGCCCTCCTCGTCCAGAACGTTCAGCACGATGAGTTCGAGGTCTTGAAGCTTTGTTTCGCTCCTGGAGACTACGTAGAGATTGAGTTCGAGCGAGTGGTCTAGTTCGCTAGTAAAGAGGCTGAATTGCTTTGCTTGAACCCCGGCTGCGTCAGCCTCGCCTCCCAGAGCATATCGAACCACGTGTGGCATCGCCTTATCGCCGCGGATGACACACCCAGCGAATGGGGCTCGTCGAAGATTGTCCAAGCCGGCATCTTTGACGAACAGCGGAGTGATGGCGCCCGGCTCCCATCCCGAGAAGACTTTCTCTTTAAGCCCCTGCATCATGAGCTTGCTGTCTCCCTTCCACTCAAGGCCGATGTTTGGCACGTCGGAGTTTTTTCCCCGCGCCACAAAACTCTCATCAATCCTCGTGTTCTTCTGATCCGCCGGCCAGCCGAGTTGATCTGGCGTGGGTTTGGTGTTCGGCGCGAGAGTGCCGGTGTTCACGGGGAAGACGCGGAGATTCTCCATCGGGATGGAATGAAAGGCGGGTGAGTCGAGCGTGCTCATGAGTTCGGCGCCTTGGAGGAAGCGCGTCATCCAGTGGAACTCGCCGGTATTCAGCGGCTGCGTGTCGGCGTGCGGGCCTTCGGCGACTTGGAGGCCGATGTTTTTCTCGGCACCGAGCAGTTTGTAGATGCGGCGGGTGCTTTGATAAATTTTGAAGACGCCATCGATGGGGAAGATGTTGTCCTTGTCGGTGTTCACGATGCAAAGCGCACGCGGGGCGACAAGCGCGGCGACCTTGTCGTAGTCCCAGCGGTAGGTGTTCACCATGAACATGCAGTCGCAGTGGCCTTCGACGCAGCCATCGACGACGTGATTGCGCAGTGTGGTGATGCCGGCGGTGGGGGCGGCCGCCTTGATGCGCTCATCGAGCGCGGCGATCCACCACGAATACGCGCCGCCGCCGCTGCGGCCGGTGACGCCGAAGCGTGTCTTGTCCACCTCGGGTCGCGTTTCGAGATAGTCGAGCGCGCGAATGCCGGCCCATGCCTCGACTCCCGCCGGCGTGTAGCCGCGCGACCACCACCATAGGCGATCCTTGCTGTAGGTGCCGTGGTGCTCGCCGACGATCTCGCCGAGCTGCACGGTGTCGATGACGAGACACACGAAGCCGTGCTTCGCATACCACATGCCGTGATGCTCGTAGCCGGCCTTGTTGCCATAGCGCACGCCGTCTTTGTCCTTCACGGCGTGACCGCAGACGTAGAGGATGGTAGGCAGCGGTTTCTCGATGACTTTTGGCCGGTAAAGATTCGCCGTGACGTAAAGGCCAGGCTTCGACTGGAAGTGCATGTTCTCCACGATTACGCCTTCGTGCTCGAACTCGCCGGTCTTCGTCGCCTTCAAATCGGTGCGCGGCGGCAGCGGATCGATCCCGAGCATCTCGCGAAGCTGGCGGCGGTATTCGTCTTTCTTGGCGAGCCAGTCTTCTTTGGTTTTGATCTCGCGCTCGAGCTGGCCTTCCATGGCTGCGACTTGCTGCTCAAAGTAGGCGTTCAGCGCGCTGAGCTGGGGGGAGGGCGCTGGCTGCGCCTCGGCGGCGCTGACGGTGAGGAAGGACAGAAGGGACAGGAAGGGCACAAGGGACCGATTGATCGAGGCTGTGCGGATATTGGCGGTGATCATGCCAATGAAGCGCCGGACCCTGGAAAAAATTTCAGCCGGCGGAAAATTCATCTTGTCATCCGGGGGTGTTTTTGGTGAAATCCGAATTGTCAGTTCGCACCGGCTCCTTGGCCGTCTCTCATGAGCAGCTCCCAAGGGGACCTTCGGGCAGACAACACCACATGTACTCTCCAAGCGGGGCGGCACGGACCGAAAGGCACCCAGAGCCGCCCCGCTTATTTTACGATGGAAAAGCCGGCCTGCCCTGCCCGGGGTGGCGAGGTCAGGCGCTCACTTCACGACTTCCACATCGACATAGACGCAGGTCATCTTCGGCGCGTCGTGGATGTACAGCAGGCGGCCCGGGCTTATCTCACGGATCGAGGTGTAATTGAAGCGCACGCGGTCTGAGATCACATGGTGGCTGGTCCATGTCTTGCCGTGGTCGAGGCTGAACATGAGGCAGCTCGCGGGCCGACCGTAGCTGCACGCGAGCACGCCATTGCTCATGAGCACAAGGTCTGGCAGCACGCGGCCTTCTTCCATTTGCACCGGTTCGGTCCATGTCTTGCCGGCATCATGGGAGAACATCTGCTTCATGCAGAAGTTCGCCTCGCCGCGAATGACGGCGACTTGCTCGGTGTCGCTGAGCCTGCACACCGCAGGCTCGCCGCCGGGACCGATGACGGAGAAATGGTTCCATGTCTTGCCGCCGTCCGCGCTGCGCATGAGATGCGAGAATCTCCCCGTGGCGCTGCGGCCATCCGGACGCTTCGTATTCTTCCGGGTCCACACGACCATCGTCATGCCGCCATCGGCATCGTTCCAGAGGTGACGCTCGCAGATCGTCTGATCCTTGGCAGTCTCGTTGGCAAACTCGGACGGCAGGTTGATGCGGTTGTCCTCCATCGTGAAGGCGGTCGCATCGGTGTTGAGTCTGATCGTCTTGCCAACGACCGCACCGTCCGGATGCAACCACGTCCAACGTGACATGGCGGCAATGCTGCCATCCGGCCGGCGCAGGCAGGGCAGCGGCGTCTCGGCTTTTTGGTCGAGACCTGCGATGGGCGACCACGATTTGCCAGCATCGGTCGATCTGAGCAGGCCATACGGCTCATAGAAGGCGTCCGGTCCCTGCGCGACGCTCATCAAGAGCAAGCCCTTGCCCATGTCATACAGATATGGCCGCGTCTCCGGCACGCCCTTGCGCTCCGCCACCATCCACGGCTCGCTGACGGTGACCCTGATCTGCGGCCTGGGCACAGGTGCAGTCGCTTTGCGCGTGCCCAGACGCACTGATTTCCAGATCGCGCTGCCGGTGGCCTTCGCGGAGGTGGAGCCGAACAGGATGAACGGTTCCTTCGATTCCGCAGGCTTCCAAAAAGCCCCCTGCCCCGCCACCTTGCGCTCCCCATCCACAAACATCTGCATGTCCGTGGCGCGAATGACGAGCCGGTAGGTGTGGAAGCGGTTCGTCGTGTCCATCGGGATGAAGCGGTCGGTGAAGTTCGTCGCCTGGGCCGGGAAGAGCACAAGGCCCTCCTGATGCCGGCCATCGCTCACCTGCACCACCACCGGTGCGCCGTCTTTCCAGGGCCAGAGCGAGGTGGACGGCTTTTTCTTCTGCGAGCCGGTCATCGCCTCGGCCTTCACCTCGGCTTCGACGACGATCTCCTCATCTTCGCCCGCGGCCTTCCATGCGGCACGGTAGTGACCGGTGCCGTCGCCATCATCTTCGATGTGCAGTCCATCGGTGTCGAGTTTCGCCTTCGGCGCGCCAACGGCGCTCCATGCGGTGTCAGGCAGGGTCTTGCCATCGAAGCGCACCAGCCAGGTGACGTCCTCGCCATGGAGTGAGACGAGCGTGAAAGCAGCGGAGAAAAGGGCAAGGCGTGATGTCATGACGGCATATACGACTTCAGATTCACGATGCTCGCGAGTGTTCTTTGACCGTGATCTCGTGAACTCAGCCGCCCCGTGGTCAGGTCAGGCCCGCCGCGTGCCGAACGAGTCTTCCAGCGAGGATTTGCCGTCCGGAACGTTTTTGCTTTCCGCCTGAATCTCCAATTCATCCTACATCAACCCGCCATGAGACTCTCCGCATTCCTTTCTCTGTTCTTGTTCGCATCGCCGCTCTTCGCCGCCGACGACTACGTGCCAGGCCCGGACTCCAAACCGCAGGAAGGCGTGCCGAAAGGCGAGGTGCTGAAATTTGAGTTCAAGGGCAGCAAGATTTTTCCCGGCACGGTGCGCGAATACTGGGTCTATGTGCCGGCGCAATACACGCCGGACAAGCCCGCGTGCGTGCATGTGAATCAGGATGGCGTGCAGTTTCAGGCGCCGGTCGTTTTCGACAACCTGATCGCGAAGAAGGAAATCCCGGTGCTCATCGGCGTCTTCGTCATGCATGGCCGTGTGCCGGCGGATGATCCGAAGACGCAACTCGACCGCTACAACCGCAGCTACGAGTACGACGGCCTCGGCGACAACTACGCGCGGTTCATTCTCGAAGAGTTGCTGCCGGAAGTGGAGAAACAAAAGACGGGCGACGGACGGCCGATCCATCTCTCGCACGACGGCAACGACCGCAGCATCGGCGGCAGCAGCAGCGGCGCGATTTGTGCGTTCACGGCGGCGTGGGAGCGGCCCGAGGCGTTCAGCCGCGTGTTCAGCAGCATCGGCACCTTCGTCGATCAGCGCGGTGGCAACCACTACCCGGCGATGATCCGCAAGCACGAGCCGAAGGCATTGCGTGTCTTTTTGCAGGACGGCAGCAACGACGCGAACGGCACGGGCGGGAGCTGGTTCCTCGCGAACCAGGAGATGCTCAGCGCGCTGGAGTTCTCCGGCTACGAGGTGAACCACATCTGGGGCGATGGCGGCCACAATGGCAAGCACGCGACGCTCGTCTTCCCCGATGCGATGCGCTGGTTGTGGAAGGACTGGCCGAAGCCCGTGACGAAGGGCGTGGGATCGAAGGCACCGGTGATGGAAGTGCTCGGCGAAGGCAGCCAGTGGCAGCTCGTGAGCGAGGGCCACGGCTTTACCGAAGGACCGGCGACGAATGCTAAGGGTGAAGTCTTCTTCACCGACATCCCAAACAGCCGCATCCACAAAATCGCGCTCGACGGCAAGGTCAGCGTCTTCGCCGAAAACACGGGCAAGGCGAACGGCCTCATGTTTGGACCCGACGGACGGCTCTTCGCCTGCGCGAATGGCGACAAGCAGATCGTCGCCTACGACGAGAGCGCGAAGAAGACGGTGATCGCGAGCGACATCGAATCGAACGACTTGTGCGTCGGCTTGAACGGCAATCTCTACGTCACTGATCCGCCGAACAAACAGGTGTGGCTGATCAAGCCGGATGGCTCGAAGCGGATCGTGGACAAGGGCCTCGCGTTTCCAAACGGCGTCCGCCTCACGCCCGACCAGAGTTTGCTGCTCGTCGCCGACATGAAAGGCCAGTTCGTCTGGAGCTGGCACATCAACGCCGACGGCACTCTGAGTGCGAAGCAGCCGTATCATCACCTGCGCCTCCCCGATGGCATGATGGAGAGCGGCGCCGATGGCATGACGCTCGACACGAAGGGCCGCCTCTACATCTGCACGCACCTCGGCATCCAGTTCTGCGATCAAGCCGGACGCGTGAACGGCATCATCGCCAGACCGCAGCGCAAGTGGCTGGCCAATTGCGTCTTCGGCGGCGCAAACTTTGACGAACTGTTCGCGTGCAACGCCGACAAGGTCTTCAAACGCAAGACCACCGTCAAAGGCGTGCGCAGCGCCGAGGCGACGATCAAGCCGGACAAGCCGCGGCTGTGAGGACGAAGTGCTTGCGCTGCCGGGCCGTGGAATGCAATGTCCGCCACCATGCCACGCCCGCCACGCAGTGCTTACGACCAGGCGCAGGGACTCGCCTTCTTCCCTCGCACGCTCGACAAGATCCGCCTCCACGCCGCCGGTGAACTGCCGCCAGACTTCCACGCAAACCTCGGCCAGGGCGCGGACGCCCGGCTTTGCCGCTTCCTCCGCATCGACTACGACAAGCTGCGCGCTCGCACGCTGGCCGGCGGCACGGACGAGGAAATCCTCGAGTGGTGTTTCGAAAACGGCCGCCGCCTTTCTGATGAGGACCGGCTCATCTATTCCAAGTTCTCCGCCAAGCTCGGCTGGCGTGACGAAGACATCGGCGCGACGCAGCGGCTGGAGAAATTCAAAGCCGACGCCGGGATCGCAAATCGCGACGACATCCAGACGATCTTTGATTTCTACGAGGTGGATGAAGGGCGGAAGGCTTGACCGGCTTCAAGGCTTGTCCCTCGCGCTCCACGCGCGAAGCACCGAGGCACCATCAATGCGACCCATGAAATACGGAAGCGGAGCCTTGTCCCGCCACGCGGCGATGAAGAACGGTTCGTCGAAGATGAAAATGCGTGGCTGAGGCGGCTTCAGTGGCGCACCACCTGCCGGAGAGGCGACGGCTAACGCTCGTGATTCGATAGCTGCTCCAGTTTCATCGAGGTCAAACTTCACCATCTGCCAGGCGTGAACGAATCGCATCGGCCGCTTGTAGCCTGGTGCCGAAAACGTTCCTGCCAGAATCTTGGTATAGTTTGCCGACCCCTCGAACGATACGACGGGTATCTTCAACACATCCCCGTGGCCAAAAGCACCCAGCTTGGTCTCTTCATCAGCGGCAATCGCTTTCGCGTAGGCATCCAGTTGTGTGCGAAACCGGGACACGGCCTCGCTCAAAAGGGCGACGGGCCGCCCGTCCGATTTCCGAAGCCTCTTCCCGAACAACAGCCGCTCGCCCGTGCGCGCTGATTGGAACTGCAAGACTGTTCCCTCATTATCGTCCTCGAGAATCTTCACCACCTGTGAGTACCGCGAGGCCAGGTCCTCCGTCGTGCCGAAATACTGCACGTTCAGTTTTTTGCCGCTCGCCGTTGTAAATGCCAGTGGAGCCGATTGGGCGCGATAAAACTTGGGATCGAAATCGAACCGCTGTTTGAGCCAGCAGCACGCCACCACCGATCCTGGAATCAAGTTGCCCCAGTCCAGGTCCAGTCCCGGCATCCGTCCGCCCATGCGCTTCATCATCTCGCTCTGAATGGACTCCTGAAGTTCCTTCGATGCGAGGCCCGCGCCAACGTACGCGGCGTCGGCGGGCAGCACTGCGTTGTAGTCGAGTTGGAGCGCATTCAATCGCTTTCCCCATACCGACGGCGGGTTGAGGTCGATGGCGGAGATTTTGAAGAACTCCGCAAGCTTCCACCAACATGCCGGGAAGGCGGCAGTCCAGACGACGGTCTTGTCTGGCGGCAGATCCATTTCCAAACCGGGTGCCACCAAAACATCCGGTGCCTCATCCGCCAACGACGGCAGTCCGGTGCCCACCAGGAAAAGCGATGCGACAAACGCGAGCTTCATGACGCCATCACAGCACCCCGGCCATTCTTTGGCAAGAATCAAATCGCGCGGCAACCACGACGAGTGGACGCTCAAATCACATCCAGCTCCGGCTTGAAATCCGCGGCGTGATAGGAGCTGCGCACGAGCGGGGCGCTGGCGACGTGGCGGAAGCCTTTGTTGCGGGCGATCTGCTTGTAGTTCTCGAAGGTGTCCGGATGGATGTAGTCGATCACGGGCAGATGACTCGGCGAGGGGCGCAGGTACTGGCCGAGCGTGAGGACGGTGACGCCGTGCTCAAGGAGATCGTCCATCGCCTGAAAAAGCTCCGGCTCCGTCTCGCCGAGGCCGAGCATGAGGCCGCTCTTCGTGGCGGTCTTGAAACCGAGTTCGGCGGCGATCTCCTTCGCACGACGCAGCACATGCAGGGAGCGGTGGTATTGCGCGCGTGAGCGGACCAGCGGCGTGAGGCGCTCCACGGTTTCAAGGTTGTGATTGAAGATGTGTGGACGGGCACGCATGATGACCTCGATGGCTTCGTCCTTCGCGTTGAAGTCGGGCACGAGAATCTCGATCACGATCCCCGGCACCGCGGCGCGCACGGCTTCGATGGTCTGCGCAAAATGACCGGCGCCACCGTCGGCCACATCATCGCGAGCGACGGCGGTGATGACGATGTGTTTGAGGCCGAGCCGCTTCGTGGCATCGGCCACGCGCTGCGGTTCATCAGCTTCGAGCGCGAACGGCTTGGCCGTTTTCACCGCGCAGAAGCCGCAGGCCCGCGTGCAGCGATCGCCGGCGATCATGAAGGTGGCCGTACCCTGGCTCCAGCACTCCCAGCGGTTCGGGCACTGCGCTTCTTCGCAGACCGTGTGCAACTTGAGATCGGCCACCAGACCCTTCGTGCTCCAGAACACCGGATCACGCGGCAGCTTCACCCGTATCCAGTCGGGCTTTTTCTCCTTGTGCAGGTTGGGGTCGATCTTGCAGGCCATGATGGTGCGCGATCTTCGCCGGGCGTCCGCGATTTGCAACCGTCCGTCAGTTCACGCCCTTACCTTCGAGCGCCGCAAGTTGTCGGGCCTTCGCGTCGAAGGTCCAGAAGACGTCGCAGCCGAGCATCAAGGCGGCGGCCACATGCATGACATCGTAGGTGCGAAATCCGTGCTTTGCAGTGTGGCGCAAGGAGAGGTTCTGTGCCTCGCACACCACGTCGTCGGGGTCGAGCGCGACGGGAATGAACAGATCTTGTTCCGCCAGGTCACCGGAAAACCAGGCGTGAGCGGCTGATGATTGCTCTGGTGTCACCCTGACATGCCCACCTTGCCTTCCCAGAAAGACGTGAATCTCGAGCGCATTTGCAAACTCCACGCGATGCGACCGTGTGATTGGAGGCCGGGCGTCGCCGGCATTGGCGGCCTGATGAATCAGCGCGGAGGCGGCCGGGGTTTCCGGCAGGCGGAGATACAGGCGCGTCAGCAGATTGGTGTCAGCATACGGCTTCATTCGCCGGACAGGAGTCGGTCGGCTTCGGCCGTTTGCGTCGGCGGGATGGTCTGCGGAAACACGGATGACAATCTTGATTCAAAATCAGGCGCCACGCCGATCCGTCCCCGGTCGCCTCCGCTGCTGCGCAGGACATATTGTCTGCCGGCGGTGACGATGCGGATGCCGCCCTCCTGATCACAGGTGTGCAGCAGTTCGGCTGCCTCCTTGCCGGGATGGTCGAGAGTGAGGGTTGTCATGCTTCCGAGCCTACCACATCAACCAGGCGGCTCAACGGCAGGATCGCATGCGGACCTGAGCATTCACCCCGGCTTGCGCGAAGCTTGGCCGCTCGTTGTGAGCGGGTCACACCGGGCGTGAACGGTAACCGCCCGACACCACGCTCCACTCCCCGTTTGCAATTTGAATTCCGCATGGCTCATTCGCGGCCCCAACTCAAAACCATATGAAAATCACCATTCCGACTCTTGCCGCTCTCGCCCTGGCGTTCGCCGGCCTGACCGGTTCAAACCAAGCCCAGGAGAAAAAAACCGTGAGCGACATCAACATCGTCATCAAGACCAACAAAGGCAGCATCGAAGGCGTGATCTACGCGTCGAAGGCACCGCTGACCGCCGCCAACTATCTGAACCTCGCCAAGCGCGGCTACTACAATGGCATCGCCTTCCATCGCGTGATCCCGGATTTCATGATTCAAGGCGGCGACCCCACAGGGACTGGCCGCGGCGGGCCGGGCTACAAGTTCGAAGACGAGTTCGCACCCGGCCTCCGGCACGACGGCCCCGGCGTTTTCTCGATGGCCAACGCCGGCCCCGGTACGAACGGCAGTCAGTTCTTCATCACCCATGTGCCGACTCCGTGGCTCGATGGCAAGCACGCCATCTTTGGCAAGGTCACAAAGGGGCAGGACGTGGTGAACGCGATCAAAGGCGGCGACAAGATCGAGTCCATCGAGATCAAGGACTCCACCGATACGCTCTTCGAGAAGATGAAGGATCGCATCGCCGAGTGGAACAAGATTCTCGACGCGAACAAGAAGTAGTCGCGGCACCGCAGCGCGGATTTTCAAAGGCCGGCCGCATCATCGTGCGGCCGGCTTTTTCATGTCTGGGCAGTCTTCCTCCGATCCGGCGGATGGATTGCGCATGGCTCCAGAGATAGGCCTCGGTCAGCGCCATTCGAGTCAGACGACAACTGACCGCCCCTCCAGTGAGCATGCTGTTTCATGCAGCCTCATGGGTCCGCAGATCGGCTTCGAGTTCGCCCGGCAGTTTCGGCCCGCTCCTGCGCTTTGCCAGCCTTCTCAACTGCTGGCTCACATTGGCCGCGCTGCGCATTTTCAGCGCGCGGGCGATCCATTCTTGCGAGGCGACGGTCCTGCTCCATAGCAACCGGGCCAGCACGACTTTGCGCGGGTCTGATCCCTTGGTCTGCGCGAGTTCCGCCGCGCTCAGTCCAGCCGCAGCCAGCCCCTCCTTCAAGTAGCGCTCGGCCTCGGCCATGCCGTGAGCCCGGGCTTGCGGTGTGTGCTTGTAGGCGCGCGACTTCGGCCGCCGGTCGCCGCGCAGCATGGCGGCGGCCGGCTCCCGCATTTTCTCGCCAAAGGCCTGCGTACCCCAATACCATCCGCGCCTCAGGTGGCTCGCCCGCGCATCCACCTCCTCGGATTGCGGCGGTACCCCGCAGCTCTTCGTCTCCTCGCCCGCCGCCCGCTTGTCCAGCCGCTCCACCATCCCTCTGCGGCCCGCCGCCGTGTCCGCCAGGTTGAATGCCTTCAAGCCTGCCCCCGCGTCCAGCCACTTCGCCCGCTTTGCCGCAGGCAAAGCGTAACCACCCGCCACACTGCTCCATGGGTAATCCAGCACGCTTTGCCCTGCTTTCGGACGGATCATCCGCGCGCGCACCGGGTTGAGATGGATGTAATCCATCAGCGTCTGGTAGTGGTATCGATCCTCTCCCTCCACCACCACCGCCTTGTAGCGGTCGCCAAACAACCGCCCCCATTTGCGGTGCCGCACGTTGTAGCGGCGGGTGAGGGTGTTTTGCAGCCAGGACATCCCCGCCACCAGATTCGGCTCCGGCGTCTGGAGAAAGAGATGATAGTGGTTGCTCATCAGCACCCACGCCTGCACCCGCCAGCCCGTCATCTCACAGGCCTGGCCCAGCGTGTGCAGGAAGAAGCGCCGGTCGTCATCAGCATGGAAAATGTCCTCGCGCCTGTTGCCGCGGGCCATGACGTGGTAATAAGCCCCGGCGGATTGAATGCGAATGCTGCGTGCCATGCCCCGTTTTCAGCGAGAGCCGCGCATTTGTCAAACAGTTGCACACTGACCCCGTTCACTGCCGTTCCTGACCCCGTTCACTGCCGTTCCTGACCCCGTTCACTGCCGTTCACTCACTGACCCCGTTCACTCACACTAACCCCGTTTCCGCGTTTCCGTAACTCTCATTTTACTGTTTGTCGGATTTCCCTTATCTGTGTTTATCTTGGCGCAATGACCCCGTTCCCATGTCGCCCGGTCATTTCGGTGCCCCGGTTCTTCGCAAGTTCATGCCATTCCTCCAAACCATTTCTTCTCCATCGCTGCTTCGTATGTATAGGCTCCTACTTAGCGAGCCGTCTTCATTCTTGATTACTTGGTAATCTAGCAGAAGGCCATCTGTAAATCCTCCCCCAAAAGTGAGAGAGATGCCGGTATCACTAATACTAACAATTTGAGGTTTGATGTTATGGCAAGCTGGCCCCAATTCGCGGATTTTGATACTCTCAGAGTAAGGGCCTGATCGGTTGTGATTGTGGGTGCCATGAAGAATCGTTAACTCGTTTGCAATTTCTGAGAAATCGGCTCTTACTGCTAATTGAGCGCGCGCTTTGCTGACTCGCGAGTCAGCAACTAGTACGTCGCGAAGTATCGACCCAAAGAACAAAACGCACCCTCCCGAGATCAGCAGAATCAAAAACAGTAAACAGCCAAGACGCCATTTTTTCATTGTTTGATTCAATTCCAGTCTTATTTAGTCAATCCATTCCATTGCCACCACAGGGCCCTGGAAGGGTATGTGAGTAGACTCGGTTCAATCTGATTGGGGGGAAACGGGGTCAGGCTGCAACTGGCTGACAAACTATTGGCGCTCATTGTCTGGTGGCATCGGCTTCGGCAAGAAAGGTTTTCAACTCCTCAGGCACCTTCTTGAGCGCCTCCTTCACGTCAAGCCGGCGAAGCTGCTGGCTCACATTCGCCGCTGATTTCATCTCCAGTTTCTCCGCCAGCCATTCCTGCGACACCACCGTCCGCCGCCATAGCAGATCCGCCAGCAGCACCTTCCGCGGATCGGAACCTTTCACCTTGGAGAGCGCGGACGATTTCATGCCTCCCGCCTGAAGTCCCCGTGCCAGCCATTCCCGCGCCTGCCGCTCCCCGTGCTCCCGCACCAGCTCATGCTTCTGATAGGCCCGCGACACAGGCGCGGCCTGCTTGAGGAGCTTCTGCCCCAGCTTGCGCATCGCCTCGCCAAAGCCCTGCGAGGGATGGGGGTCAGTGTGCATCTCCCTGACAAACGGGGGTTCTGTCAAGCAGTTGCACACTGACCCCGTCCCCGCCGTTTCCCCGCAACCGGTTTTCTGACACACCTCGGCCAGCGTCGCTAGCAGCATCTCCCGATCCTGATCATCATGCACGATGTCCTCCCGCCGGTCACCCCGCGCGGTGACGTGGTAAAGCGCGCCGGGATATTGAATGCGTAGCTGCCTCGGCATGACCCCGATCGTGCCAGACAAATCGCATCTGTCAACTATCGCCCCCTGACCCCTTCATGCTGGATCGAGGCGGGGCCGTGTGTTGCAACGTTCGGAGGGTAAGATCGCAAGCAGACAATGCCTCTGCGCACGAGAAGCTGGATTCGGTGCTCTGTTTTTCTGGAAGTTGGCACTGGCACGGTGATAGCAATGAGTTGCCACTATTACCCCCCGCTAGGGTTGAATCTGTTCCACGGATTTATTGTGCAATAGAAAAACCTTGCCATCGACAATTAATCTGTCGTTATCCAACCATTTTAGAGTTTCTAGTTTCGGGACAAAACTCCATTCAGACGGTCTAGTTTCAAACGCAGTTATTCTGCTTAATTCAGTTTTCTTCCGATCCGAAACAACAAGTGTTGCGCTAAACTTATAGCTATCATGCATGCATTGTAACTCCGCTTGTAACCTTCGATTTGGTGAGAGTTTGGCATGCTTTGGGCTGATGAATTTATTCACATATCCTAGGGCACCGGCCTTCTTGATGGCATCGATAAACGGCGAAACGTCAATATTATGAATTGCACGGGCAAACTCAAGTCCTCGGCAGAGAATATCAACAACGAACTCATTTTTTTTATCTGGCGATAGATCAAAAAATAATCTCGCGTCCGCGACGACATCAATGTCAAGAACACCGCCAATTACCTTGTGCGGCTGGCACAGACCATGCGAGCGGCACTTGATTAATATCTTCCGCGCGGTGCTGTGACGTGAAGGAACAAGCAATCGCTGAATGAGTGCAAGAATATATCGAGTTTGAAGGCGAAATGCCGCATCTCTGTCATTTCCGATATCTGATCCAATGCCTATTTCACGAAGTAGTGGCATGACTCAACATTGTATTTAATTGTCGCTATCTTGTGAGCTCGGCTTTGGCAAACTTTGCTTTTCCAGCGTGTGGTTTTCAGAATCTAAACGATCTGTGTTTTGCTGTTCCCATTGCTTGGCCTCAGATCGGTTTGATGCGCCAACTTCGTCCGGTGTATAAACTCTCGATCCATACTTTTCGTAACCCGCCTCATCGTTCCATTTGTTGACTTGAGAGTTCGCGCGTGGCGAGGTTCCGTTTTGGTTTAGGTCTTGGCCACTGATGCCAGTTTTCACCACATTACCAGGGTTGGCCTGTGCATCATACTCAAATATCTCGTACCCGTGTTGTGGTTTCGCACTTGAATTGCTATTGCCATGAACGCTGCTCTCACTGACCCCATCACACCCCGTCGCATTGTGCGACAGCGTATGCGTCGTCCCGGCGTAGTAGCAGTGATCGTGGAAACGGAAACGGGGTCAGGCTGCAACTGGCTGACAAAATATTGGCGCTCATTGTCTGGTGGCATCGGCTTCGGCAAGAAAGGTTTTCAACTCCTCAGGCACCTTCTTGAGCGCCTCCTTCACGTCAAGCCGGCGAAGCTGCTGGCTCACATTCGCCGCTGATTTCATCTCCAGTTTCTCCGCCAGCCATTCCTGCGACACCACCGTCCGCCGCCATAGCAGATCCGCCAGCAGCACCTTCCGCGGATCGGAACCTTTCACCTTGGAGAGCGCGGACGATTTCATGCCTCCCGCCTTAAGTCCCCGTGCCAGCCATTCCAGCGCCTGCCGCTCCCCGTGCTCCCGCATCAGCTCATGCTTCTGATAGGCCCGCGACACAGGCGCGGCCTGCTTGAGGAGCTTCCGCCCCAGCTTGCGCATCGCCTCGCCAAAGCCCTGCGTGCCCCAATACCATCCGCGCCTCAGGTGGCTCGCCCGCGCATCCACCTCCTCGGATTGCGGCGGCACCCCGCAGCTCTTGATCTCCTCGCTCACCGCCCGCTTGTCCAGCCGCTCCACCATCCCTCTGCGGCCCGCCGTCGTGTCCGCCAGGTTGAATGCCTTCAAGCCTGCCCCCGCGTCCAGCCACTTCGCCCGCTTCGCCGCAGGCAAAGCGTAACCACCCGCCACACTGCTCCATGGGTAATCCAGCACGCTTTGCCCTGCTTTCGGACGGATCATCCGCGCGCGCACCGGGTTGAGATGGATGTAATCCATTAATGTCTGGTAGTGGTAACGATCCTCTCCCTCCACCACCACCGCCTTGTAGCGGTCGCCAAAAAGCCGCCCCCATTTGCGGTGCCGCACGTTGTAGCGGCGGGTGAGGGTGTTTTGCAGCCAGGACATCCCCGCCACCAGATTCGGCTCCGGCGTCTGGAGAAAGAGATGATAGTGGTTGCTCATCAGCACCCACGCCTGCACCCGCCAGCCCGTCATCTCACAGGCCTGGCCCAGCGTGTGCAGGAAGAAGCGCCGGTCGTCATCAGCATGGAAAATGTCCTCGCGCCTGTTGCCGCGGGCCATGACGTGGTAATAGGCCCCGGCGGATTGAATGCGAATGCTGCGTGCCATGCCCCGTTTTCAGCGAGAGCCGCGCCTTTGTCAATCAGTTGCACACTGACCCCGTTTCCCATGCGCGGCGGGGTTGGCGTGGCGCGGAGGCGGTGGGAGAAGCGGCACGGGGCGCTTGCGCCTGGTGCCGCTGCGGTGCGGAGCTTCAAAGGGTTGGCGGGCGGGCGGCGTGGTGTGCCAGGTCATGCGGAGCATGAGGCCGGGGAGGCGGCCCTTGCCTGGCACACGACGCCGGTGGGCAGGCGGGTTGGCTTGACCGCGAAGCGCATACTTGCGGAGGCGAACCCCAGACACCCGCCAGCACGATGGACGACATAGAGCCGGAGGCGGCGGGCCGTGTTGGCTGCAGCGCCCCATTATGCGGCCTGACCATGACTCGCTCTCGAAGGCCTCAACGCTTCACCGAAGCAACAGAACATCAAAGGCCAAAGCGCTCGCCGCATAATGCTCAGCTCAGCCACGCGGCGGGGTGGGCAACAGCGTTGCAGGGTAAAGGCTCTGTGCGTTGCTTCGGCTCATGGCTTTGATGGCGGTTGTGCAGAGGGCTTTTTGTCAAGCTGTTGCAGCCTGACCCCGTTTCCCGCGCCTGGATACTGGATGCGGACCTGTCTAGGCATCGTTCAACGTGTCGAATTTCTGGAATTCCGCAATATGAAACACCTGACCCCTTTCACACGTTCCCCTGACCCCGTTCCCTGTGCCTGTGCGCTGTCGATCGCGTAACTTCACAGGGTCATTTCTTCCCAGTTTTTCGCTTTTTGGGCTTTGACGTGACGGACTGAGGATGAATAAACGCCTCCACCGCCGATGCGTCTGGGGATGGCATCTCGACGGCGCTCGACATCCAAATACCTATTGGAACGCCATATTTCTTGGCTTCGCCAGTTTCCCGGATAAGATAAATCGCAGAGACTTTCCACTTGCCGCCAATCGTCAAAAGCGACGCCGGAACGTCCCACTGACCATTCGCAAAATCTGCCCTAAACTCTTTGACGGCGTGGGCCTCGAGTTTTTTGAACGACGGGAAATTTCCGGTCCAGCCAGTCTCCTTTCGACGAATCGCAAACGGCGTCAGCGAACTTGACGAGATCACTTCAAACTGAAAATTATAAAAACCCCATGAGTTCCAATCCTCCCATAGAACAACATCCGTGCTGGATTCGTTTGTCACATGAACAGTGACATCTCCCCAATTAGCCGTCAAGATTTCAACCTTTAAGCGGGGTGTTATGGATAACGCCGCTTGATCGCTAGCGGCACAGCAGGCAGTAACACCGATGAGTAACGACAGTCGAAACAAAAGGTTCATAATTCACTTCCAAGTGATGCGAATGGTGTCGCTACCGACTGTGGCTTTGCTCTTAGTGTCGATGACTTTGACAAGGAATGTCCAAGTGCCCTTTAGTCCAGACGGAACAGTCGGGCGATCGTGCCCGTAGTACGCACAGCCGTTCTTATCCGACGTGATTTCCCCAGGTTGATAATATCTGTTTGCGTCGGTGTTCAATGGGTCGCTTGTTTTGTCGAAATTGTCGCGGTGGCCATAGTTTGATTGATTTCCGCCGATGCGATCCTCTTGCCAAGTGTCTGCTGGGAGGTTTTCACTCGCTGGCCAAGATGGGAAGCCATAGTCACCTGGATCCGCCGTGCTGGTCCATTTGATGTATTGCCGGACCTCACAGTCGCAGCATTTGCATCCTCCACCATCTTTGAAGGACGCCGTGAATGAGAACCCCACAGAATTTGAATGTCCCGTAACGTTTCCTTTGGTGTCGAGATCGAACCCGCTATCCATTTTGTACTTTGGGCCATTCGCCAGGCAACATTTCAAGCCCAGCATATCCCAACGATTCACTGGATCATTGTGAACCATGCCGTACAAGTTTAATCCACCCCGCTCGGCTATAGGATCCAGATTCAACCATCTGCCATCAATGGTCCTTAGATGCCGCCGTCCAAAGTAGACATGTCCCGTCTCCTCGTCCCGGTACTTGGTGCTGAACGCGAACGGGCATATCTCCACGCCGGGGCCGGTGTCGGTGATGCGGTTGCCGAAGGGGTCGTAGTCGTAGCGGGCCACTACTTTGCCGCTGCTTATCTGGCAGAGAGCACTCACGTTGCCGTTGGCGTCGCTGCACACTTGGTAGGTGGTGCCTTGGTGGGTCAGGGCCAGCAGGCCGCCGACCCCGCCCGCGCCTTGCAGCGTGCCGCTGAGGTCGGGACCCCAGATGTAGGTGCGGATGGCGCGCATGGAGTTGAGCGCGTCGAGTTCGGCAATCATGTTCCAGCCGTCCCACACGAAGCGCGTGTCGGAGATGGTGGCGAAGGTCTGGGTGGCCGAGCTGAAGCTCTTGACTACTTTCTGGATGCGGCGGTGCCGCGCGTCGTGCGTGAACTCCAGGCGCTTCCTCACCGGCGGGCTGGCCGCGCCAGCACCGGTGTAATAAGTCAGCGCTTTCTCCTCCTGTGCCTTGAGCTGATTCTCGGCGTCCCACTCGTAGGTCCAGCGGGCGTCTTCAATGAGGTTGCCGTCGGCGTCATGCACCTGCGTCTCGTTCAAGGGCGGCGCGTACAGCCAGCCGCGCTTCACCACCGGCGTGCCGCCGCCCACGCTGGCACTGATTTCCACGTCGAGCCATTGGGCATCGGTGCCGGCCACGGGCACCTCGCGCCGGTAGCTGCCCGGCTCGCCCGTGCCCCAGCCGTCGGTGTTGCTGCCGCTGATGGGGATGCCGATCTCGCCATTGACCTTCACCTGCACCACCGCGCCGATGGCGGCCTGGCCGGTGATCTCCACATAGCGCGGGTGCAGCACGGCGGGCGTGCTGCCATCGTTGGCGTACTGGTTGTGCTCGTTCGACTGATAACTCACCGTGCGCAAGGCCGCGCCGGTGCCCTGGCTGGCGGTGTTGCGGTTGCCCACGCCGTCATAGTCGTAGTCGCGCCGCTGGCTGGCGATGGCGCTGTCCGCACCGCTGGTCAGCACGTTGAAGCGCGTGGCACCGGTCACCTCCCCGGCCTTGTCGTATTCATAAGACCAGCCCGGCAACCCTTGCGTCTTCGCCTCATAAGCGTCCACCCGCTTCTTGCGGCCAAGCTCATCGTATTCCGGGTAGTTCCAGCCCACGGCGGTGGTCAATGTGGAGGCAGCCCCCGTGCGCGTTTCTTCTTTGTACCACCGCAGGCTCGTGGGGCGTGCCGTATTCGAATTGTAGGCCCACGCACGCTTGAGAGAACGGTATCCCGTACCCCGGCTTTGGGTTCCATTTGCGTAGGCATATTGGTTCTGCAAATCCACGGAGGTCACCAGCTCTAGCTGCCCGCTCGATGCGCGGTAGCCGTAGCTGAAGAGGTGCCGGTACGTCATGGCATTGTAAGCCAACGTTCCAGGTCTAACCGATTCGATCCTGCCCCAGCTCGTTCCAAGGAATGTGTCCGTTGCAGTCAATTGCGTGTTGTTCATGCGCGCCACAAGGCGCGATGGTGGCGGCACGGAGGCACCGCTCTGGTCAGTGCCACGACTCACTTGGACACCCCCAAGCAGGCCGCCAGTGATGGCGTCGGAATATTCACCCAAGGGGCTCATGCCGGCACTCATCACATGCGTCCCCGCCGCATCCGTCATCCCCGTCACATAACCCTCGGGCGAGTAGCCCGTGTAGCTTACACCCGTCGTCCCGTCATTCCCGTCATTGTAGGTGATGCCCGCCAGCCTGCCGCTTCCGTTTGTCTGGTAGGTGTAAGTCGTCTTTACCCGCTGCCCAGCCGCAGCCGTGCTGGTGCGCACCCATTGTCGCGAGGCCAGCAGGCCCGAAGGATGATAACCGTACTCCGTGCCCAGCGCATCCGCGCCGTACTTCTTGCCCGTCAGCGCGCCGGACCCCGGATCGTAGGCCCACGTCGTCTTCCTCCCCGCCGCGCCAAACGCCGCAGGCAGCGCCGGACCGGAGGCAAAGTCAGCCTTGTTCGGGTAGGTGTGCATTTCCGTCATCTGACCGTAGGCATCATAAACGTACTTCACGGGTGTCGCGAAAAAACAATTAAGGCGGGAGAAGTTTAATGATTTCAGAGGCTGAATTGGCTTTTGAAATGGTTTCGGCTCCGTCCGAACGAACGAGGACGGAATCAAAAATAATGTTCATCAAGCAGAGCCTTATTAGTTTCCGGTCATTTTGTAAAAACAGGCCGTACCATTTATCGTCTGCCGTATCATGAAGACCATACCACTTTCCTGGACCTGAAAATGGAGGCTCTTCATTTGAAGCTTTTGCATCTGAAATCAATTGCAAGATCACTTTCCCTTTAAGTTTCACTGTGCCAATCCGCGATTTGTGCTTATAGAAGACAACAGATGCGTATTGCTTTTCCGAATCGATCTGAGTCATGATCGTTTCGATAGATACTTGCGCGACCTTGCTGTCCAAACTCCACACATCAATCTCAGCGGCAACCCACCCGTCAAAAATGGCACCAATAAGTGCGAGAAATATCGCGTGCTTCATAACTAAAATCTAAACAGAGGTTTCTCGAACGATTTCGTCCCGCAATGATACACATTCGAATATCCACAGGCCTTTGCCAGCCTATCTTTGTCAGTTCCTTTGCGAGCAGCTTGCATTGACCGAGAGTTATCACTGCAGTCAACGGTAATTGTAATGCGAGTGCAACATTCGCGAGGGTCAGCGCAAGCTTTTCCTACGCTTTGCTCGGCTTCTTGAATTTTTATTGCAATCTCATCGCTCATTAATGGATCGTCAGGTCGGGCAACGTCATGATATTTAGCGTTTGGATCTTTAATTGATCTATCCCGATCTTCTTTGCTCGGCCAAACATATGCCCCAGAAGGGTTATTGCCACAGGCAGCCCCAAACATTTGATCGCAAGGGCGATGCTTGTTTTTGTCAAAGTCATCCATTGCTTGTTCAACCGTGTCGAGATGCCCTGCTTTCACCACAAATCTACAGAGACCTTTCGTCAGGCCAAAAATGTCCACATAGTTAACAGCATCGTTTTCAACGGCACAATAAAGATTGATGCCGCCTCGCTCCCCAATTGGATCCTTCGATCTCCACCTCCCATCCCCCGGCCCGTAAACACGGTTGATGTAATCATAGTCTCCCGTCTCCTCGTCCCGGTACTTGGTGCTGAACGCAAACGGGCAAATCTCCACCCCCGGCCCCGTGTCCGTGATGCGGTTGCCGAAGGGGTCGTAGTCGTAGCGGGCCACCACCTTGCCCTGCTGCGGGCCGCTGGTGGCGTAGAGGGCGGTGACGTTGCCATTCGCGTCGCTACACACATGGTAGCTGGTGCCTTGGTGGGTCAGGGCCAGCAGGCCGCCCACGCCGCCCGCGCCTTGCAAGGTGCCGCTCAGATCGGGTCCCCAGGTGTAGGTGCGGATGGCGCGCATCCCGTTTAGCGCGTCCAGTTCCGCGATTAGGTTCCATTGATCGTACACGAACCTTGTGTCGGAAATGGTGGTGGCGAAGGTCTGCGTGGTCGAGCTGAAGCTCTTGACTACTTTCTGGATGCGCCGATGCCGCGCGTCGTGGGCGAACTCGAGGCGCTTTCTAACAGGCGGGCTGGCTGCGCCGGTGCCGGTGTAGTAAGTCAGCGCTTTCTCCTCCTGCGCCTTGAGCTGGTTCTCGGCGTCCCACTCATACGTCCAGCGGGCGTCTTCCTTGAGATTCCCGTCTTCATCATGCACCTGCGTCTCGTTAGAGGGCGGTGCATACATCCAGCCTCGCTTCACCACCGGCGTTCCGCCGCCTACCGATGCGCTCACCTCCACGTCCAGCCATTGGGCGGCGTTCCCGCTCACAGCCACCTCGCGCCGGTAGCTCCCTGGCTCGCCGGTGCCCCAGGTGTCGTTCGGCGCGGTCACCCCGTTCACCTTCACCGTCACCACCGCGCCGATGGCCGCTTGGCCGGCGATCTCCACATAGCGCGGGTGCGCGATGGCCGGTGTGCTGCCATCGTTGGCGTACTGGTTGTGCTCGTTGGCATGGTAGCTCACCGTGCGCAAGGCCGCGCCGGTGCCCTGGCTGGCGGTGTCGCGGTTGCCCACGCCGTCATAGTCGTAGTCGCGCCGCTGGCTGGCGATGGCGCTGTCTGTGCCATTGGTCAGGATGTTGAGGCGCTTGGCGCGGGTCACCTCGCCGGCCTTGTCGTATTCATAAGACCAGCCCGGCAGGTTTTGCGTGGTGGCCTCGTAGGCTTCGATGCGTGTCTTGCGCCCTTGCGGGTCGTAACTCAAGGCGGGGTACTTCCAGCCCGTGAGCGTCGTGAGCACCGGCGCGGCCGTGCCGGTCTTCACCTCGCTCACCCAGCGCAGCGAGGCCGGGCGCGCCGTCTGCACGTCATAGCTCCATTGCTTTTTCATCGACTGCTGTCATTGACGCGGGGGAGTCCATAACACCAAAGGTCCTCTTGAATTGTGGCGTTGATATGCGGAAACAAAGGATACGAGTTGACCAGCACTCGCAGATCGATCCACCAGGATAATAAGCCGGTGATCGCGTATCCGCTCTTGCCACAAGGGAGAGCTGATATCCACATTTCGCTCATCAAGCGCTATCGTCGCGTCTTTGGTGAGGGCAACCCACATGAAGGGCTGCGCCGAATTTGGGCTTTTCCATGTCTCCTCGTGGAAGGTGACGACGGCAGGCGCATCGGCTGCGAATACTGGCTTGTAGTCGCCCAACATTGATCCACCCTGGGCCAACAAGCTCACACGGCTTTGAGTTGCTCGATTAACAACTTCAAGCACCTCGCACCCGACCCTTGTGGTCGCAAGAAACACGTTTTCAATGTTTTCCGTGGTCACATCTGGATCAATTTCTAATATGCAGCGCACACTCTCTGGATGTGGTGGCGGTGAACCTAATCGATACTGAATCGCTCCCATGAGAGCGGCCCTGCCTTCTTCTGAACTTGTAAAGAAGGAAATACCATTCAATTCCACCGAACCACCTGTTGGATATGTGGCCGTAATTATCACAGTAAAACGTTGTGACCAAAACAACCTCCAGCCCAAGCAAGACACTGCGAATAGCGCAAGCGCTAACAAGATATACCTCAGAAAACCCTGACGACGAATCATTGTCATGGCAGGATGCTAACGGTTCGATAGTGGCGTGGCGGGAATAAGCTCCGGAGGAATTTCCGGCGATCCTCCGCCATTGCGTGCTAGTTCGCCAGAATCGTCTAACCCCACTGTCAGGCAAACTTTCCTGACCTTCGGGCAGCACTGTTGAGTTTTTAGTGCCTTGATTGCCTCCGTGAGTGCTCTCATGACAGTATTGCTGGGAGTTTTCTCGCGGTCGGGATATGGTTTATTGCTGCAACCGAAGCACTGCGGTTGGCCCTTTCCATTGGCGCTCGCATGTTGATTTAGGTCACTCTGGTTAATGCCAGTGTTGTCGGTTCCATCAGGATGCATCGTGCGATCCTTTGGATCACTTGGATTTCGGGGGTTGCTGCCATGTGCAATGTAGAAAGAGATGTCGCATGACCTTGAGGCAACGAGAAAATCACGATTTGTGGCAGCGTTGCGGTTGATCTCCACATCAAAGCACTTCTTCCCGTCTTTTTTGCCCTTTACGGATGTGAGATCTTTGAGGACGGCGATCAATCTCTCGATATCTACAAATTGTTGTCCAGTATTCTGTTGTTTGTTACTCCAGGGATCAAGAAAGTCTTTCCACCCCAGGTAATCAGCGTGGTTAACAGTATCATTATGGCACATCCCATAAAGATTCAGTCCGCCTCTCTCGCCAATTCTATCCTTCGACCTCCACCGCCCATTCGGTGCGTCGTAAACCCGGTTGATGTAATCATAGTCCCCCGTCTCCTCATCCCGATACTTCGTCGAAAACGCGAACGGACATATCTCCACCCCCGGCCCGGTGTCGGTGATGCGGTTGCCGAAGGGATCGTAGTCGTAGCGGGCCACCACTTTGCCGGCCTGGGTGCCGCTGGTGGCGTAGAGGGCGGTGACGTTTCCATTCGCATCGCTGCACACATGGTAGCTGGTGCCCTGATGGGTCACGGCCAGCAGACCGCCCACTCCGCCCGCGCCTTGCAAGGTGCCGCTAAGATCAGGTCCCCAGGTGTAGGTGCGGATGGCGCGCATCCCGTTTAGCGCGTCGAGTTCGGCGATGAGGTTCCATTGATCGTACACGAACCTTGTGTCGGAGAGCGTGGTGACGAACGTCTGGCTGGTCGAGCTGAAGCTCTTGACTACTTTTTGGATGCGCCGGTGCCGCGCGTCGTGCGCGAACTCGAGGCGCTTCCGCACCGGCGGGCTGGCCGCGCCGGGGCCGGTGTAGTAAGTCAGTGCTTTCTCCTCCTGCGCCCTGAGCTGGTTCTCGGCGCCCCACTCATACGTCCAGCGCGCGTCTTCCTTGAGGTTGCCGTCTTCATCATGCACCTGCGTCTCGTTCAAGGGCGGTGCATACATCCAGCCGCGCTTCACCACCGGCGTGCCGCCGCCCACGCTGGCGCTGATTTCCACGTCGAGCCATTGGGCATCGGTGCCGGCCACGGGCACCTCGCGCCGGTAGCTGCCCGGCTCGCCCGTGCCCCAGCCGTCGGTGTTGCTGCCGCTGATGGGGATGCCGATCTCGCCATTGACCTTCACCTGCACCACCGCGCCGATGGCCGCCTGACCGGTGATCTCCACATAGCGCGGGTGCAGCACGGCGGGCGTGCTGCCATCGTTGGCGTACTGGTTGTGCTCGTTGGCATGGTAGCTCACCGTGCGCAAGGCCGCGCCGGTGCCCTGGCTGGCGGTGTCGCGGTTGCCCACGCCGTCATAGTCGTAGTCGCGCCGCTGGCTGGCGATGGCGCTGTCTGTGCCATTGGTCAGGATGTTGAAGCGCTTGGCGCGGGTCACCTCGCCGGCCTTGTCGTATTCATAAGACCAGCCCGGCAGGCCCTGCGTCTGCGCCTCATAGGCATCCACCCGCTTCTTGCGGCCAAGCTCATCGTATTCCGGGTAGTTCCAGCCCACGGCGGTGGTCAATGTGGAGGCAGCCCCCGTGCGCGTTTCTTCTTTGTACCACCGCAGGCTCGTGGGGCGTGCCGTATTCGAATTGTAGGCCCACGCACGCTTGAGAGAACGGTATCCCGTACCCCGGCTTTGGGTTCCATTTGCGTAGGCATATTGGTTCTGCAAATCCACGGAGGTCACCAGCTCTAGCTGCCCGCTCGATGCGCGGTAGCCGTAGCTGAAGAGGTGCCGGTACGTCATGGCATTGTAAGCCAACGTTCCAGGTCTAACCGATTCGATCCTGCCCCAGCTCGTTCCAAGGAATGTGTCCGTTGCAGTCAATTGCGTGTTGTTCATGCGCGCCACAAGGCGCGATGGTGGCGGCACGGAGGCACCGCTCTGGTCAGTGCCACGACTCACTTGGACACCCCCAAGCAGGCCGCCAGTGATGGCGTCGGAATATTCACCCAAGGGGCTCATGCCGGCACTCATCACATGCGTCCCCGCCGCATCCGTCATCCCCGTCACATAACCCTCGGGCGAGTAGCCCGTGTAGCTTACACCCGTCGTCCCGTCATTCCCGTCATTGTAGGTGATGCCCGCCAGCCTGCCGCTTCCGTTTGTCTGGTAGGTGTAAGTCGTCTTTACCCGCTGCCCAGCCGCAGCCGTGCTGGTGCGCACCCATTGTCGCGAGGCCAGCAGGCCCGAAGGATAGTAACCGTACTCCGTGCCCAGCGTGTCCGCGCCATACACCTTCGAGAGCAGTGCACCCGAAGCCGGATCGTAGTTCCACGTCGTCTTGCGCCCCGCGCTGGCGAAGGCCACCACCGGCGGTTCCGGACCGGAGGCAAAGTCAGCCTTGTTCGGGTAGGTGTGCATTTCCGTCATCTGACCGTAGGCATCATAAACGTACTTCACGGGTGTCGTGGCCGTTCCCCACTGGTACGAGACGCGCGCCACCGGATCAAACAAATAAAACGTCTGCGGCGCGCCCGCCCCCGTGCCCACCGTCACCGATTTCAAGCTCCCGGCCTGCGGAGTGGAGGCGGCGTAATAATCAAACGTTGTCGTCACATTGGACGCGTCCGTGCTTGTCAAAGTCTTGCCTTCGTCGTTCAAGGTCCACGAACTTGCTCCGCTGCGCGGGTCCGTCATGCCGTTGGTCCGGCCGTACTTGTCATGCGAGTAGATCACTGCATTCGCAGCGTTGACCCCCGGCAACGTTGCGCTCATGAGAAGGCCGTTCACCGCCACCTGGACGGTCGATGATCCGGATTGGGTGGGCGTTTTGGTGGTGGTCGTGCGGGTCACTTTTTTTCCCGTGCGGTCAATGACCGTCGCCGTGCGCACCGTGCGCCCGTCATTGTAATCGGTCTCGGTCAGCTCCTCCGGGCCGGTGCCCAGCTTGCGCCGCACCGCAGTGGCCTGCACCAGCGGCCCGCTTCCCGCCGGAACCGTCTGGTTCATCAAAGTCTGCTCCGCCCACCCGCCAACAAACGCCACATAGCTCGTGGTCACCGTCTCCACTGCCTCGCCCGCATCGATCACTCCATTGCCATTCAAATCCTGTGCTGTCACACGCGAGAGGCCGAGCAGGTCATTGGCATACAGCGTGTCCGCCATCCCCGTGGTCTGGGTGCGCAGCAGATCGCCGGCGGGGCTGTAGGTGTGGATCTTCACGATGTTCACCGCATTACCCGCTCCATCCCTGCCCGGGCCGGGCTGCTCCTCGCGCATCACCCAGCCGAAGGTGTTGGTCGTTGTCTTGCGCCAGCGCAGGGAGCGGACGCCACCCGTGCCGTCGTCGTTGAGGTACACAGTCTCGGTGATGCTGCCGTGGGGCAGCCCGTGGAGGGAGCCTGCGGGTTCGGGTGCGCCCATGTAAGAGCCATCATTCACGGTGTACACATGGTACTCCTGATCGATCACCGTGCCGCCGCTCGTCGTCTTGATCGTCTTCACCCGCCCGTCGCGGTACGTCGTCGTGGTTCGCACCAGAGTGCCCGGCAGCGTCTCGGTCGTCGTGCGTGCTGCTTCATTGTAGGCCGTCGTCGTCGTCCGCCCTCCCGCATCCGTCGCCGAGATGGTCCTGCCGGTGGCATCCGTCGTGCGCACCGCCGTGGTGATGCCGACCGTGTCCGTGCCGGACAAGAGCGTGGCCGTGTCCACGAGCGTGTTCCCGCTCTTTGTGTAAGCGTGGGTCGTCTTGATCGACGGCTGGGCGGGGTATCCGCCCGCAGCGGTGAATTCCGCCTTGGTTTCCTCAACCGGCAGTCCGTCGTCGCGCTCCTTGATCGTGCGCACGACGCCCGTCTCATCGGTTTCCGTGTGCGTTTTGTAAGTCACTCCACCGCTCGCCGAAGTGGTGGTCGCCCCGCGCGTGAAGACGGTCCGGTCATTTTGTGCCTGGTCGGTAAGCTTGCCATCGGCGTCATACGTCATGGTCTCGGTGCTCACCGTGGTGGTGGTCCCGCCCTGGACGAGCACCTGCCGGCGCTCCAGCACCAGCCCGCGGTTGTCCTCCAGCGTGACCGTCCGCAGCGGATGCTCCGCCAGGATCGTGCTGGTGTGTGTCACCGGATTGTAGCTGAAAGTGACCTTGCGTTCGGTGATCTCAGTCACCCCTGTCAACTCATCATGCACCCGGGACCAGCCCTTGGCAGTTCCGCGCCCATCGACGATGGCGTATGTGATCGACGATCTGCCGAGCACACCCGGAGGCTGATAAGTGGACGTCATGGAGAAATGCTCGCCGGAACCATCCCGCAGGTCCAGCCGGATGGGCGTCTCTTCTGGGAGATGTCTCGTCCCGAGCAGACCGTCCGGCAGGGAGCTGTACAGGTCGATCCCCCGGTCGCGGTCCGCGCCTGCAGAGGAAGTGCGGTAACGAGCACCGAGCCTCACGCCGCCGACGGATTCCATGCTCACCAGATCGAGAGAAATTTGAGAGGGGTACTCGACCGGCTTCGCTGTCTTGATGCACGCGGCCAGCACATCCGGGTCATCGTCTCTCACCTTGTCGTAGAGAGTTTCGAAGAAGTCCTGGGGACCCGCCACTACGTCAATCCCGAGGTCAGGTCCATCAAGCCAGGGCCTCACCTCGATCAAGGCTTCATCCTCGTCCCATGGGTTCATGAACCTTACGGTCCATCTCCCGTCTTCGGGCAACTCCCACTTTGCGGCAATGTAGTACTTGTCCAAAGGGACGTGGTAGGCGAGCACGATGCCGTATCGCGTCGTTCGTTGAATGGTCCCGGTTCCGGTGCCGTACGTCTCCACGATGGACTCGAGATGCTCATGATAGTTGAAATCGGGATCAGGCGTCATCCCAAATGTTCGGTCCTCGACCTTCTTGAAATCAGCGGAACCCGCGATGCTCGAAAAATCATGGGTCACGGTTTCTTGCCGAAATCCGGTCACCGTCCCGTATTGATCCACCACATAGCCGTCGATGGAAGTCATTCCAACCACCTCGCCGGTCGGTTTGATCTCGATCCACTGGAAGGATGGGCCTTGCGAATTAGAATCGAGCTTTTGACCAAAGTACGTCCACGTTTCCGTTTCGCCGTTTTTCTGGCGCACATATTGCAGGCCCTTTCCTGAATAGCCGCAACCAGGCGCGTTTGGGTCTGTAGGGGCTGCGATGCTCGAGAATGTGTGAGTCACTGCGGGAAATCCAGTCCCCTGCGCTGGAGTCGCCGTCAATTGGACCGAACTCAGATTGCCGCTGTCGTCGTACTGCCTCTGGACCGCCACATGAACTTCACCGGTATCCAACGATGCCTGAGGCAAATCCCCGGCTGCAATCCCCGGGGCGTAGGCCGCCACTTGAAAGTCTAACTCCGAGAAATTTCCCATGCCGCCAGCGGCATCGATGGCTCTGGCAAATTGAATCGCACCGTAAGGGGTGCCGCCGGCTTCGCGTCCGAGACCCACTGAGGCTTTCATTTTCAGCGTTGATGGGTCCTCGATTGGCGGCCTGGATCCCGAGCTGCCGCAACTGGCACAGGCGGGCCTTATCTCCTGATCGGGATCGGGGGCCTCAGGCTCGCCCTGACCGGGGTCCCAGGCCGGCGACTCATCCGTGTCCCGCGTTCCGTCATCGCCGCACACCTGCGTGTCCCAAGAAGTGTCAATCCGAAAGCGGCCGTAATAGACATGCCAGAGATCGTCGATGACCCATGTGCATTGATAGACGATGTATCCGCCGAGATTCACGCCCAGTACCTCGGGCGGGTAAGGATTTTCGGAACTCGAAACCACAATGTCATCCGTAATCCAATATGCCAAGCCGGGAATTTGGTCGGTAACTATACAACCACAAGACTTGCCGGCCCCAACGGTGGTTGTCGTTCCTTGGCCGAGCAGCAGACCGGCGATGGCGACCGCCACACGCGCCCACCTTTGCGAACGTCTCGTTCGTCGGCTGCCTTTTGATGCAGGCATGGAGTTTGTGCGCTGTAATTGAATTTTCATGGCAGACATTCGGGTTGATTTGGGTGGCGTGATTAGTTCCTGACCGGCGTGTACACGACCAGGCGTACCTGAAGCTCCGCTGCACTGGCGGCGGCAAAGGCATCCCCCACGAGGTCGCCATTGGTGTCCCACACGGCCGGGTTCAGCCCGCGCTGATATTCCTGCAAGTCGCTGAGGCCATCGCCGTCCGCATCCAGCAGGCCGGTGCGGGAGAGGTTGCCGAAAAATTGCGTCTCCCAGAGGTCATCCATGCCGTCCCCGTCGGTATCAGTCATCACTTCGAACGAGAAAACCCGCTTTGCCTGCCCGATGTTGACGGCTGCAAAATCTACATCGTCGGCAGCGGAAGCACTCCACGGATAAGTCACGGGCTGGCCTGCCGCCATCAACCGGTCATAGAACGGCTTTGCCACGGCCTTCAATTGCCCGCCATTCACGGCGGCATAGTCCTTTGTATTCCCGGAGGCTGCACCCCAGGCATTCACCAACGTATTCACCGCAGTCCCGGCCCCGCCAGGAAGGTGAGCCTCCATCTCATCCCTGGCCGCCCGCGCCAGGTTCTTGAGCTGTCCTTGATTGAGCGCGGCGTAGTCACTGGGCGATTTCGCCGGATCACGCACGCCGCGCTGCACCCACCACGCGGGCTCGGCAAAAAGCAAGGCGGTGATGCTGCCGCAAAGGCAGACGAGGAGCAGCGGTTTGAAGGTGATGAAGGCTTTCATGGTTACTTCCTAGTTCTTCGTTCTTGGTTCATAGTTCCCGTTTCATTGGTCTGCTGATCACTGACCCACTGACCCACTGACCCACTGACCCACTGCCACACCGGCTGCCCCTCACGGCTGCGGGCCGTTGGTGTACGCCCCCATCAAAAGGTCGCCCTGAGGCTGCACGAGGAGCGCGCCCTGGACCTTCAAGTTTCCGCCGACCTCTACCACGCCGGCAAACGTCGCGCTCTTGGCGGCGATCTGGGTCTGGGCCACGGTGGACGTGCCGTTGACGTTCTCCGTGCGCGTCAGCCTGAGGTACTCGGGGCGCGCTTCGTTCTCGCTGGTGTCAAGGTGCGCGGCGCCGGCCGCGCTGTAGCTGGCGGTCGATCTCTGCGTGATGGATTCGGCGCGCACATTGGATGTGCTGACCAGATAGGTGTTGCTCACGCTGCGCCACCAGCTCTGCTGCAAGGAACCGGAGGTGAAGACGGAGGTGCGCGAGGTATCTATGTTGGGCAGCGTGAGGCCGCCCTCCCAGACGACGAGGATGTCTTTCATGCCATCAGGCGTGCCGGGAGAGGGCACGCGGAAGGTGAAGTTCGTGTCCGAGCGCGTGGCATTGAAACGCACCCGCGGGGTGCCGCCGGCCGTGGTTTCCGTCCAACTGTTGGTCTGCTCATCCCGCCAGACGGGCTGGTTTTCCTGGTGCGTGCCGGTCACGCCCCAAGTCGTGCCCTCGCTGACCCAGGTCGAGCCGGTGACGACATCGTCCCAGCGCGGTTCATAACTCTCGGGCGTGATGATGTTGCCGTCTTCATCATAAGTCGCCGGAATCTTGTCGTAGCCGACGATTTGATACTCAGTTGTGTATTCCCAATGGCCGATTTCGACTTCGCCAAACTCCTCAATGGTCACCCAGTTGTCATCAAAATAACCCGGAGTGGTGGAGGTGTGATAGACCTCCGCGGTGTCCTGGCTGGCATCGATGCGCAACCCCTCGGCCAGGGTGGTGGCGGACGTGTCGGTGTACACCATCCCAAACAGCGCGGCCTGCTGGATGGTGATGTTGTCGGCCGCAATGTCGTCGGCGCGCAGGCGGGCGGGCGGCCAGAGGACCGCAAGCAAGCTGATGAGTATGGAGATAGAAACCAGGTTGGATGAGTTCATGACAAGTAATCAGTGGTTGAGGATTGAATTGGAATGTTGGGGGATGAGCAACGAGGAGCGGAGCCTTGGCGGGGGGCGCCGCTCCCCGATGCGAGCAAGTAATCAGCCGCCGACGGTGATGCTCACCACGTCGCTCCACTGGCCGATGCGCTGGTCGCCGACGCGGAAGATGGCCTTGTAGCTCCACTTCTGGGCGGTGGCGGGCAGGGGCGTGGCGTCCACATAGCCCGGCGTGGTGTCCTGGGCGAGGAAGACGAAACCGGCGCCGCCGCCGCGATCGACAAGGATTTCGATCATGTCGAGGAAGGCGCTCTGGCCCTGCCAGGTCCAGCGCACGAGGACCTGGCCGCCGGTGAGCACGAGGTCAAACTCGGGCTTGAAGACGGCGAAGTCCGGGCCGGTGTGCGCCGCGCCCTCGATGCCGAGCGACTCGCCGATGCTCGCATTGTAGGCCGGGTGGGCCTTGATGATCTTCACCAGCGCGCGGAAGCGCGCCTCGATGCCGGGTGCCACGGCGGGCACCGGGTCCGGCATCGGCGCATCCACCGGCTGGGCCGTGCCGGGCGGCGCAGTGCCATCACGGACGATGTCCTTCCAGGCGGTCCACTGCTGGCTGCAATTGGAGCACACCTCCTGGCTGGCGAGCACGAAGGCCAGGTAGTCCGCGTCGGCGGCCTGGCCGGTGATTTGCGCGGGGCTCAGACCGAAGGCGGCCGTGTGATCCCCGATGTTGTTTTTGAAGGTGGCGAGCTGCGCGGCAAACTCGTCGTCCCGGCTCTTGATGTAATCAGACTTGGGCATATGCGTTTTGCGTTTGGATTTGGACTTGCTGGGGGCCTGTGGCAAAAGGGTGCTGGGATAGGGCACAAAACCGGGATCGCCCGGCTCAAGCAGACCGTCCCAAGTGACGTTCGGATTGGGCGAATCCCAGGTGTAAGCCTGGCCCGTCCAGGGATCGATCTCGGTGGAATCCCAAAAAAGAGGCTTCATGGCGGCAGGCTCGCGGTTTGGCGTTTGGGCTGGGCGGAAGCGGAGGCGCGCTCCAGAAATTTCCCTGAAAATGAGGCACTTGCGGCTCCCGGACGGTGAGGTGGAATGATTCCACCGTGAGGCAAAATGATTTTACCTCATGCGCGAATGGCCGGACCGCACGCGGGAACCGCCGGACCTCACGCGGGAATGATCGGACCTCATGCGGGAATGATCGGACCTCATGCGGGAATGATCGGACCTCATGCGGGAATGATCGGACCTCATGCGGGAATGATCGGACCTCATGCGGGAACCGCCGGACCTCACGCGGGAATGATCGGACCGCACGAACGAACGGCCGGACGTCACGCGCGAATGACCGGACCGCACCGCAGCTCCGCCCTCCGGAATCCGCCGAGAGATTTCCACAATATGCATGGACGGCGATGCTCATACGCCCCGCCTCCCCGCCGCGGTGAGCAGCCACATCATCCGGAAAAGCGCCTTGAAAACCTCCCCGCCCGTGCTGGCTACCCGCGTCCGAATGCCGAATGCCGAATGCCGAATGCCGAATGCCGAATGCCGAATGCCGAATGCCGAATGCCGAATGTTTCGGATTGGAAGCATGAGCAAGGGAGCACTCATAGGAATTTCGGAATTACCGACTGTTCTATGTGATGCAGCCGATAATGTCGATACATATTTTTCCGAACCACGATTTTCACGCTCTTATGGCGACCAAGACTTCAGCAAGTATCTCCCGCGCCTTGGCTGGATTCGTAGTTACGAGTGAGGCGAGCGAAGTCGCGGCATCGCGGCGCAGGATGTGCATGGAGCGGACATCGACGGCGGCATCGCGCAGCTTTTTGGCGATGGTGGCGAGCGCGCCGGGGCGATCTTCGATGCGGATGACGAGCGCATCCTGCGTGATCGCGCGAAGACCGCTGCCGGCCAGGGCGCGGAGGGCATCGTCGTAGCGATCGACGGTGAGGACGATGAGGCCGGTCTGCTCGATGTGCTCGGCGTCCACTTCTTCGATGTTCACGCCTGCGTCGCCGAGAATGGTGGCCACGCGCGTGAGTTCAGCGGCATCTTTGCGGGTGAGGACGGTGATTTGTTTCATGGGGCTGGCGGCGGCGGCTTGCGGTGATGGATCTGGCCGGATTTTTCTGGCGCGGACAAGGTTGACGGAAAGAGTGCCTTCGAGGTGCCCTCACCCGGCCAGTCGCGCGGCGACAAAGTCGGCGGCAAATTCGTCGATCACCGCTTCATTCATCGGCGGCAGGGTGATGATGTGGGCGATCTTCTTTTTCGGGGCGATGACCCACTTTTTCATGAGGGAATCGGGCGGTCGCGGGAAGACCACGGTGATGGAGTTCTCGTCATGCCGCCATGCGTCGATGCCGGTGGCGCGGAGTTTTTCGACGGCGTATGAGGCGAGAGCGAGGCTGCGGTGGACGAGCGCGCGGAGGCCGTCGTCACCGAGGGTCTTGAGGCGGTGCCAGAGCATGAGGGGGGTGATGGCATTGCGCGAGCCGGAGATGGTGGTGTCCAGCGCGCCGACGTATTCGACGCTGCGGGCGATACGATCGACGTTCCGCTTGCGCGCGATGGCGATGCCGCACGGCAGCGGGCAGCCGAGGAGCTTGTGGCCGCTGATGGAAATGCTGTCCGCGCCATCGGGGAAGGTCCAGGGCGGCGGCTGGCCGACGAAGGGCAGGATCATGCCGCTGAGGGCTGCGTCGGCGTGGATGTAGGACTCGGGGATGGCGAGGTCGTCGAGGATGGCGCGGATTTTTTGCAGGTTGTCGAGAGATCCCTTCATCGTGGTGCCGATGTTGGCGAAGATGATGGGCGGCACGTCGCGATGGATGCGCAGAGTCTCGTGCAGGTCTTCATAGTCGAGTTCGCCGTTCGGCTGGCTCTTGATCATGATGTTCCGCATGTGCTGGAGGCGGAGGATCTTGGCGACGCTGTAGTGCGTATCTTCGCCGAAATAGACCATGCCCTCCGGCAGCAACTCGCGCGCAACATAGAGGCCGTACATGTTGCCCTCCGTGCCGCCATTGGTGACGTAGCCCCACCAGTCACCCTCGGGTGCCTTCGTGTATCGGGCAAAGGCGGCTACGACCTCGCGCTCGAACTCGTGCGTATTGAGCCGGTAGTTGCTGCCGGAAAACGGATCGCCCACGTTGTTCGCGGCGAACTCGAGGAAGCGGAACAGCGGCGAATAGTCGAACTGCTGATTGCACGGATAGCCGACCGAGAGCGGACGCAGCGCGGTGAAGCGCGCATGGAGCGCATCGAGGCGGGCCTGGTCGTCGGCGGAGAGCGGCATGGCGGTGCGAGATGATGAACGCGAGTCATCCGAGATTCAATGCGAGGAAGTGACTGGCGCAGAAGGTGCGGAACGGCTAGCATCCGCCGGATCATGAGCGCACCGCAAAAACTGAAGCGTCCGTCGTCGGTGACGGTGGAGGATTTTTTTGAGACGAACAGCACGCCGCTGAAGCTGAAGCTGCTGGGAACGAACGTGGGCCATGCGCGGAAGATCTGGGAGCCGTCGGTGAACCGGCCCGGTCTGGCGCTCTCGGGTTTCTTCACCTACTTCGCGTACAAGCGCATCCAGGTCATCGGAAACTCGGAGATCTCCTTCATGCTGCAGCTCGACGCCGAAGTGGCGCGGCAGCGCATCCGTGAATTGTGCTCGTGGGACATCCCTTGCGTGGTTGTCGCGCGTGGGCGGCAGGTGCCGGAGGAGTGGATAAAGCTCATCAATGAGTGCGGCGTGTCGGTCTTCCAGACGAGCATGGTGACGATGCGCTTCATCAACATGGCGACGATCCGGCTCGAGCTGCAGTTTGCTCCGACAATGATGGTGCATGGATGTCTGGTGGACGTGCAGGGCATCGGCGTGCTCATCCAGGGGAAGAGCGGCAGCGGCAAGAGTGAGAGCGTGATCGGCCTGCTGCAAAAGGGTGCGAGCCTGGTGGCGGACGACGCGGTGCGGCTGCGGCTCATCGATGAGCGGGAAGTGGTGGGCACGGCTCCCGAGGTGACGCAAAGCATGATCGAGATCCGCGGGCTGGGGCTGCTGAATGTGGCGGCGATCTTCGGCGTCGGGGCGGTGCGGTTGAGCAAGCGGCTGGACTTGATCGTGAACCTGGTGCTGGACGCGGAGACGAGGGACCTCGAGCGCGTCGGCGCGGGCGCGAAAACGGAATCGGTGATGGGCATCGAAATCGCGCGCGTGGAGCTGCCTGTGATGCCCGGGCGCGATGTGGCGGGGCTGATCGAGCTGGCGGCGCTGAACTACAAGCTGCGCGCCTTCGGCTACAACAGCGCGGTGGAGTTCGATCAAAGGTTGTTGAAAAAAATGGCGAATGACCAATTAGGTTAGCCCGCCGCAGCCGTTACCATCGCATGTCACTTCAGAAGGAATTCACGATCAGCAACAAGATGGGCATGCACGCCCGTCCGGCGGCGCAGTTCGTGAGATGTGCCAGCAAGTACAACTGCGATGTGTGGGTGGAGAAGGACGACGAACCGGTGAACGGCAAGAGCATCATGGGCCTCATGATGCTGGCCGCCGGCCGCGGAGAGAAGATCAAGGTCACGACCGAAGGCACCGACGCGGAAGCAGCCATGGCTGACATCGAGGGCCTGATCAACGGCGGCTTTGGCGATGTGGAGTAGCCGCGGCACAAGGAAGGTTGACGTTGCGGCCCGGCCCGGCACGTTCCGCTCCGCCAGGAGTTTTTCCGCGTGAAGGGAGCCGAGCATCCAAGAAAAGAAACCGTGTGGGAGGGCATGCCTGTGTCCTCGGGCGTGGCCCACGCCGCCGTGCATGTGGTGAGAGACCATTTCGACGAACCGGAGGAGACGACGATCGGCCCGCAGGAGGTGGAGACCGAGCTGGCGCGGTTCCGCGCGGCCATCGAGAGCACACGGTGTGAAATCGAGGAGCTCAAGCGGATCATCGAGAAGGAAAGCAGCGAAGGATCAGGCAACGGCGAAATCTTTGAAACGCATCTGCTCATCCTTGAGGATGCCAGCCTGCTCAACCAGGTGGAACGCAGAGTGCGGACGGAACTGGTCAACGTGGACGCCGCTTACTACGGGCTGATGACCAAGCACATGGTGGCTTTGCGCGGACTGAGCGATCCGTATTTGCGGGAGCGCTATCTCGACATCAAGGACGTGCGCAAGCGCATGATGCGCCACCTGCGCGGCGAGCACCGCGCCGAGACGACCTTCGAGCACGAGGTGATCATCGTGGCGCATGACCTGACGCCGTCGGATACAGTACAGCTCGACCGCAGCAAGGTGCTGGGCTTTGCCATCGAGACTGGCAGCGCAAACTCGCACGCCGCCATCATCGCGAAGTCCCTGGGGCTGCCTGCCGTCGTGCGCCTTCACGGAATCTGCGATGTGCTGCACAGTGGCGACTCCGTGCTGCTCGACGGGCATGAAGGGCTGATGATTCTCAATCCCACTGCCGACACGCTCGCACGCTACCGCATCCGTGAGGAGCAAGCAGAACGGCAGGAGGACATGTTTCTCTCGCGGCGGCACGAGCCGGCGACGACACGCGACGGCAAGACGATCCGCATCGGCGCCAATGGTGAATTTCTCGAGGAACTCGACATCATCAAGGACAGCGGCGCGGAGGAGGTGGGTCTCTTCCGCACCGAATTTCTGTATCTCGAGAACCCGGAGGCCACCGAGCAGATGCTAGCGGAAGCCTACACCGAGATTGTGTGGGGCCTCGCGCCGCGCCTGGTGGTGTTTCGTACACTGGACCTTGGCGGGGACAAGCTGGACCCCCTGCTGGCCGAGGAGCCTGAACCGAACCCGTTCCTCGGCTGGCGTGGCATCCGCGTTTCACTCGGGCGCAGGGAGTTCTTCAAGCGGCAGCTCCGTGCCCTTCTGCGCGCGGGCGCGCATGGCCGCGTGGGGGTGATGTTTCCGATGGTCTCGGGCGTCGAGGAGGTGCGCCAGTCCCGGGAGCTGCTGCTCCAGTGCGGCGAGGAGCTGCGCGCGCAGGGTGTGCCCGTGGCCGACGAGGTCGAGGTCGGAGCGATGATCGAGATCCCGAGCGCTGCCATGATCGCCGACTTGATCGCAGGCGACGTGGATTTCTTCAGCATCGGCACGAACGACCTCATCCAGTACAGTCTGGCCGTGGATCGTGTGAACGAGCGTGTGGCGGACCTCTACCAGCCCACACATCCCGCGCTCATCCGGCTCATCGCCCATGTGATGAATGCCTCGCACGAGAAAGGCGTGCCGGTGGGCATTTGCGGGGAGATGGCGGCAGACGTAGCGCTGACGCCTCTGCTTGTAGGACTCGGCCTCGATGAACTCAGCGTGGCCGCCGGCCAGGTGGCCCGCGTGAAGCACGCCGTGCGTCTGCTTGATGCGGCCGAATGCAAGTCCCTGGTGCGGCAGGCCAGGGCGCTGTCCACCGCGGCGGAGATTCTTGAACTGAGCCGCGGGCACGCGATGGAGCGGTATCCCGAGTTGTTCGCATGAGGTCTTTCGTGCCTTGCCCGGAAATGAGGCGCGGCTGAACGTCCGCCTGGCAGGCGGACATTCAGCCGGCACTCCGAGCCCCGGGGCTCGCCGATGACACCACAACAAACAACATTCCTTGCTCAAGCGAGCGCCGGCTTGCGGCCGCGCCTCTTGGGGGCAGGAGTGAAAACAGGTTTGAAATCGTCGCCGAACAGATACTGGCGCGCACTGTCGATCTGGCCTTCCACACGGTTGTACCACTTGGTGAAATCCTTGCCGTAGGTGGCGTGGGGATCATCGGTCAGCAGGGCGCCGGCGAGGTCGTTGTGCTGGGCCCGCAGCACCTGCTCCACCTGAAAGCCGAGTTCCGGAATGTGCAGCTCGACGGCTTCAAACATGTCCATCACCCGTGCTGCATAGCTCCTGTCCCACGTCTGGTCGTCGTCTTCGTAGCTGCTGGTGATGAGGTGGGCGATGACGTATTGCGCCCCGTCGGAAAAGGTTTCGGCAGCTTCGATCACCGACTCGTGGCTGTCCGTTTCGCTGGTCACGGGGATGACTGCGGTGAGTTCGACGCCAAGTTCGTGCAGCAGGTCCTGCATCTCGTGCGCCAGATAGAACTTGCAGAACTGATCGCCAAGTCCCGTTCCGATTTCGAGGATCGTGATCGGGGCTGCGTCAAGGACACCGACGATCTCGCGCGCCGACATGCTGGACGGGTCAATCCATGAGTCTGCCCCTTCGGCATCGGCCTCGTTCTCGGAGAGCACGACGGTCTGGTGCCTGGCTCTGTGATGGCGGAGGTAGCGTGTGATGCAGCGGGTCAGCGTGGTCTTTCCCGCGCCCGAGTAGTCATTTTCGATCAGGATAAGCTTTTTCATTGGGTTTCTGAGTTCGCGGGGATTGTACTGCTGATTGAAATTATAGCAAGTGTAAAAATCAATGTTTCCATAATTTCAGCCCCCTGACCCTGATCGGTATATCCAAGACGCGACACTCACGGTCAGATTCACCATCCGTTCAAACCCGAACACGCCGCCATTCGGCGCAGGCTGCCTCCGGCGAGCACGCCAGGGCGGACCGTGGATTCAGCGCAGATCGCGGTGATGTGACTCAACACCCGCTGTACGCTCCGGCTCGTGTGACGAGATCCCGCCCCAGGGATGGCTCGTCCTCGGGCTTCGCATTTGACTTTCCACCTGCCGTCACAACAATGGCCGCCCATGCCGAAAAGCTCTCTCTCCAAGGACGAAGTCAAAGCCATGCTCATGCTCGTATGTGATCGCGTGATCGCCGCCGAGCCGCGGCTATCTGAAGCTGACCGCAATCTCGGGGACGGCGATCACGGCCTCGGCATGCAACGAGGGATGACGGCTGCCAAGGAGAAACTCGATGCCGGTGATGTGGAGTCGATTGAAAAAGCCTTTGCCACCGTGGGCATGGCCATGATGAGCAGCATGGGCGGGGCCAGCGGGGCGATCTTCGGCACTTTTTTTCGCAATGGCGGCAAGGCGCTGGCTGGCAAGGCCGCTCTTGATGCCGCAGGTCTCGCCGCCTTTTTCCGCGCGGGCGTCGATGGTGTGAAGCAGCGCGGCGGCGCTGCCGTCGGCGACAAGACAGTGGTCGATGCGATGGAACCCGCCGCGGTCAAGGCGGCAGAAGTATGTGCGATGGGTCTCGCTGATGCCATCATTGCCATCGCCACTGCGAGCGAGTCAGGCATGGAGGCGAGCAAGGCGCTCGTAGCGAAATTCGGTCGCGCCAAGACGCTCGGCGATGCGTGCATCGGGTTTCCCGATGCGGGAGCCGTGTCCGTGACTGTGATCGTGAACGCCATGAGGGACTATGTCATCGGGTGACTGTGGCGGCTCATGCCGCGCGCCAAGTTCATGAGCCTGAAAAGCAAACGCATCGTTCTGAAGTTCGGCACCGGCATCCTTACCAAGATGGATGCGCCGGAGCCCGACCCGATCCAGTTGCGCAAGCTGGTGGAGGCCGTCGCCTTGCTGAAGGCGGCGGGACACTCCGTTGTCGTGGTGAGCAGCGGCGCGGTGGCCTCGGGGCTGAAACCGCTGGCGTTCACCGAGCGTCCATCGGACATGACCACGCTCCAGGCGCTGGCAGCCGTGGGCCAGACCCACCTCATGCACATGTATGAGACCCTCCTGCGGGATCACGGCCTGCATGTGGCTCAGTTGCTCGTCACCCATGAAGACCTGGTCAATGACGACCGCGCACCGCGTGTGAAGGCCACGCTGGAGCGGCTGCTGCAGTTCCCCCAGGTGGTTCCCGTCATCAATGAGAACGACTCCGTGGCCATCGAGGAACTCCGCTTTGGCGACAATGACAAGCTTTCCTCCCGTGTGGCCGTGCTGTGGAAGGCGGACTTGCTCATCCTGCTCACCAGCGCACCCGGACTCCTGCGCAACGCGTCGAAGCCCGAGGAGGGACCCATCCCGCTCGTCGATGACGTGGACGCAGTCATCCATCACGCCGAGGAGGAGAAAACCCGGCTCGGCACCGGCGGCATGATTTCCAAGCTCCGCGCCGTGCAGGATGCCGTGGACGGCGGCGTCGAGTGCATCATCGCCAGCGGGCGCGCCCCCGGCCAGCTCCCTGCGCTCGCCGCTGGCGACGGCATCGGCACCCGCTTCCGCGTCCGCAGGGACTGACCGCGCGGCAAGAGGCGCACCGTCTTCCTTGTGGTTCGCTTGCTTGTTTGATCCGCCTCAAATTTTTGTCTTGGCCCGCGTGGCTGGGCTTTGCTATAAGACTCTCCCGTCCGCAAAGGCGGGCATCGCAATCCAGCTTCCACCATGAGCAAAAAACTCAACATCGCCGTCGTCGGCCTCGGTTTTGGCGCCGAGTTCATCCCCATCTGGCAGCTTCATCCGGACACCGCTTGCCACGCCATCTGCCAGCGCGACAGGGCAAAGCTCGACGCCATCGGCGACGCCTTCGGCATGGAGGTGCGCTACGATGACTTCAAGAAGCTGCTCAAGGACCCGAACATCGACGCCGTGCACATCAACTCTCCCATCCCCGACCACGGATGGATGAGCATTGAGGCGCTGAAGGCCGGCAAGCATGTGGCCTGCACGGTGCCGATGGCCACGAACATCGAAGACTGCAAGAAGATCGTCGAGTTGGTGAAGAAGACCGGCCTGAAGTACATGATGATGGAGACGGTGGTGTATGCGCGCGAGTTCCTCTACATGCGCGAGTGCCTCCGCAGCGGCATCCTTGGGCGCCTGCAGTTCGTGCAGGCATCCCACCAGCAGGACATGGACGGCTGGCCGAACTACTGGCCCGGCCTGCCGCCGATGTGGTATGCCACGCATTGTGTCGGCCCCGTGGCGGGGTTGGTCGGCAAGCCGGCGGAATACGTGAGCTGCTTTGGCTCCGGCCGCATCCGCCCTGAGTTGATCAAGGCCTACAAGTCATCCTTTGCCGTAGAGACCGCGCACATCAAATTCAAGGACAGCGACGTCTCCGCGCGCATCATCCGCAGCCTCTTCGACACCGCGCGGCAGTATCGGGAAAGCATCGACGTTTATGGCGACCGCGCGTCCATCGAGTGGCCTCTCATCGAGCATGAGCCTCTCATCATGCACCGCGCAAAGCTCCCCGAACCGAAGATCCCGAAGACGGTTAAGGCACCCGACTATGCGAAGCTGCTGCCAAAGCCGATCCAGCCCTTCACCACCAAGGGCGTGTACGATCTCGCCAAGAAAACGCATCTGAGCTTCACCCAGGGCGCAGGCCACGGTGGCAGTCATCCGCATCTCGCGCACGAATTCGCCACCGCGCTCGTCGAAGACCGCGATCCCTTCCCGAACGCAAAGCAAAGCGCGAACTGGACCTGCGTCGGCCTCTGCGCCCACGAGTCCGCGCTGGCCGGCGGGAAGATCGTCAAGCTGCCGGCTTTCACGGTGTGATGCACTGCCAGGCCTGGTGCCTGCAGAAGTCTGACCCAGCGAGGACACGCCGCGGAGCGTGAGAGCAGGCTACGTGCCTCCACCTCGAAGGCGCGAAGCCACGGAGCAGGGATCCCGTCACTTCGATTTGATCACCCCTTCGAGCGCACCTTCCAGCAGCCGGTTGAGAAAGCGCTTGGTATCGAATTCCGGCTTCAGCTTCGAGAGCCGGCCGGATGACTTCGCGTCAAAGTAGATCCGACCCTTCTCGTCCTTCAGCGCCTTGAGCAATGTCTCGCCGAGATCCTTGCCGGCGTTGTTGACGACGGCCGTGCTCAATCTCGCCTGGAGCGCCGGTCCGCATGTGATCCGCAGTTGGAAATTGTGATCGTCGTCCGATGGATTCAGCCAGCTTCCCTTCTCCAACGACAGTTCGAAGTCGGCCAGCACAAAGCGCGCGCGCTCCGCAAACATGGAGCGGTCCTGTCGCGGGATGATGTGAATGTCCGCGTTCTCGATCAAGGGACCGCCCATTGGCAGGTCGCTGATGTCGATGCCGTATTGCGCCATCTTCTCCAGTTCCTTCACCCCCGTCTCACCGACCTTCATGAAGCCGCCGAAGACGGAGTTCTTCTTCACCGTGAGACGCAAGTCGGACGCAGGCTGCCAACGGCCCGTCGTGGCATCGAATGGATTTACCGTGCCACCGCCCTCGAAGTCGATCTCCGCCATCGTTACCTCGCGCCGATTCTCCTTCGGACCGATGCGGCCGCGCTGCTTGAGCCGGCCGTCAAGCGCCAGCTTGAAGCTGTTGTGCCCGGCCAGGTCGTCAGGATTCACATCGATGTCGCCGATGGTGAAGTTCAAGTCGGAGACATCTGTCTTCGTGGTGCTCTTGTGATCGATGCGGTGAAACTCCACATGCTCAAGGCTGGCACGCTCGACCAGAATCGACAGACCGAGCTGCTTGGCTTCGAAGCCTCTGCGCTGGTGCTTCTTCTTCTCCGCAGGTGCCCTCTCTGGAGCGGTTGCAGTTGCCGCCGCCGAGGCCGGCGAGGTCGCCTCCCCTGCCCCGGCCGTCGAAGCGGCGGGTGCTGAAGCGCTGCTCACGAGTTCCGGTGTCACGGACTTGGTCGTCGCTGCCACCACGACCGGCGCCTCCTCCTTCGTTTCCCTCCCCGGCTTCGAAAACAAAACCCCGAGCGAGCTGACTCCTTCCTTCGACACGTCCTCGCGCACCGCCAGGTCGGAGAGCACCAACTGCCGCACGTTCAGCGTGCCAGTCAGCAAATCCTGCAACCGCACCTCCAGCACCGAGCGCTTGCAAGACACATCCGCCTTCCCTGGATCCAGCGGCGCCCGCAGCGCCAGCGGCTTTGCAGATTCTTCATCACGCGGCGCGATGCGGCACCCTGTCACCTCCAGCCGCGCAGGACTCGCCATGAGCAGAAGCGACACGTTGTCGATCTCCGCCCGGCAATTCCACGAGTTCTCCATCTCCGACACGATGGCCTCACGGCTGAGCTTCTTCTCCAGCCACCAGCGCAGGCCGGCTCCACCCGCGATGGCGAGCACCGCCAGCGTGCCCGCGGCAAGAACCAGTTTCTTCACTCCAGACTTCATGATGCCCGGAGCATAGCGTCGTTTCATGCATGCGCATCCGTCGCGTTGCGTTTCTCCGGCCCCGGTGCATGGCCGGACCAGTGCAGGTTGGAGCCAGCCGGCAGTCTCGCCGTTTCCAGAGAGAGCCGCACTCGCGGCATGAAAACGCTTGACACTGTAACAGTTGTCCTGTTACACTCGGCACAGCACTCAGCCAATGCTGCCATTTTCCCTCCAGCTCCAAGATGGTGTGCCGGTCTCGGACCAGATCGTCCAGGCCGTGCGCAAGGCGATGCTGACGGGGCAGCTCAAGGCGGGCGATGAATTCCCCAGCGTGCGCACGCTCAGCCAGGAGCTGCGCATCAGCCCCACGACGGCGCACAAGGTCGTGCTTGCCCTGAAGGACGGTGGCTATCTCGCTTCGCGGCCCGGCATCGGCATGGTGGTGACGGCACCGGAGCAGCCGCACATCGACGACCGGCTGGAGCAGCTCGCGCCGGCGTGCCGGGAGCTGCTGAAAGAGGCGGCGGATTTGCATTTGAGCTTCAACCAGGTCGTCGAGGCGCTCAAACGCGCGGGTGGTCCCGGCCTCGATCTCGTCCGCAGCACGCGCAGCAAGAAATAACCCGTCATGATTACGATCAGCGATCTCCACAAACGCTTCCGCAGCGTCGAGGCCGTCAGCGGTCTCTCACTCGACGTGCCGGAAGGCCAGGTCACCGCCTTCCTCGGTCCAAACGGCGCGGGCAAGAGCACCACGATCAAATGCCTGCTCAATCTTCACCGGCCCGATACTGGCAGCGCCACCGTGCTCGGCGTCGATTCGCGCAGGCTCGGTCCCGCGCAGTTTGCGAACCTGGGCTACGTCAGCGAGAACATGGAGCTGCCGCTGTGGATGACGGTGCAGCAATTCCTCGACTACTGCCGCCCGCTCTATCCGCAGTGGGATGCCGCGTTCGAGAAACAACTTCTCGCGCAATTCGATTTGCCGCCACTCACGAAGCTCAAAGATCTCTCGCGCGGCACGAGGATGAAAGCCGCGCTGCTGAGCAGTCTCGCATATCGGCCGAAGCTCGTGGTGCTCGATGAGCCGTTCAGCGGCCTCGATCCGCTCGTGCGCGACGAGTTCATCCGCGGCCTGCTGGAACTCACCGAGCAGGAAGGCTGGACTGTTTTTGTGTCATCGCACGACATCGAGGAAGTGCAGCGTCTCGCCGATCGCGTCGCCATCATCAATCGCGGCAGGCTTGCGCTCGATGAGACGAGCGAGTCCCTGCAAGCGCGCTTCCGTGCCGTCGAGATCGTCCTGCCCGACGGAGCAGCCGCTCCCGCGTCGCTGCCCGCCGACTGGATGCATCTCGAGCAAGCCGGCCGCACTCTGCGCTTCATCGCCTCGCGCCACGAGCAAGATGACGCGCTCGCTGCCACGATCCACTCGGCACTGCCGCAAGCCGTGTCACATCAAGCGCGCGCCATGAGCCTGAGGGAAATCTTTGTCGCGCTCGCGAGAGCTTACCGTCTGGAGGGCAAGGCATGAGATCAATCCAGCCAGTTTTCGACGCGCAGGCCGGGCACTTTTTTGAAGTCCGCGAAGTTCCGTGTCAGCACGGTGGCATTGTATTCGAGCGCGATGCTTGCGATGCGGAGGTCCATGGCGCCGATGTTCACCTTCCGGCCCCTCAAGCTGTCAAAGATGTCCGCCGCATCATCCGTCCACGGCAGCAAAAACCATTTCGAGATTCCTTCGAGGCTGTCTTGAAAATCGTGATAGGCGCTGACACCGCGATCCCGCTGATGGTGAGGCTGAATTTGCGCAAGCCAGCCCTTCAGCACTTCTTGTGCGGTCACGACAGTCAGAAAGCATTCGTCGCCAGAATCTCGCAACCTTTGCACAAGGCGAGCACCAATCACACTTTCCTCGGCGATCTCCCGATAGTGATTGGTGTCAAGAATGAGCATTCAGTTCCTCGATGGACTGTCGATTCATTTCCTCCCGCCACTCAGCCCCCATCCGGATTGCATCGGCAAAGTGCTGGCTGCCTTTCATGTGTCCCACGGTTTCCTTCCAAGCTCCTCGTGTGGGAACATGGAGGCCGAGGCGGTTCATCTTCTCCACGACGGCAGCATATTGTTCATCCGTGGTCATCACTTGGTCCGAGGCTGTTTTCATGCGGCCATTCTAACGGTCATCCGTCCGGCTGCCAATCGCCATTTCCCTGCGCGCGGTTTCGTCATTCTGAATTCGTCATTCCATGAACCTCGCCCTCCACCACTTCTGCAAAGAGTTCCGCTACCTGCGGCTGCGCTGGTTCGCGTTCCTCGTGCTGCTCGCGCTCGATCTGGCGGTGAATCTGGAATGGCTGTTTCCGCTGCGGGCGGACTCGCCGCCGCGCTTCTGGCTGTATCACATGCCGTTCGCGGTGATGCTGGCGGGCATCTCGTTGCTGTCGGGATGTCCGGAGGATCGGCCGGGGAATGATCGGAGCTTCATCGGCACGCGACCGCTGGCGCTGCGCTCATACTGGCTTGCGCGCGCTGGCGTGTGGCTGGGCTTGATGGTGCTGCCGTTGGTTTTGCAAAATGTGATTTACCTCGCGCTGTCGCATCGGCCGTGGAGCGATGTGTGGCGCGGTGCGTTCGAGCGCGGGTGGATGGTGCTGGGGCTGACGGGCTGTCTGCTCCCGCTGTCGGCTTTGCTCCGGCGTGGCGAGGGCTGGTGGATGACGGTGAGCGTCGCTGTCGTGGTGACGGCGCTTTCAAGGGCGCTCGATGTTGTCGCGGCAAAATGGTTCAACACGTCATTCAGCCATTCGGAAACCACGGCGGGCGTCGTCGCGGGGCTCGCCTGTTTTGGATTGGGCACGGCGTGGCTGGCATGGCGTCAGCAAAGGCAGAGCATCGCACCGCGTCGGAAACTGGTGTGGCTCTGCGGCCTGGCCTGCGCGGCGCTTCTGGTGGCTGGCTGGTGGCCTTTTCAGAATCCGAACAACGCGCCGCAAGACGAGCGGCTGGTGCAAAAGATCGCGCCGGGCCTGAAGGTGAGTTTCGATCTGGCGCGGTTTCAGTTCGAGGGCTTCGACTCTGATTACAGCAAGTGGATCAATGCCTACACCGACATCGACACGGGTCACGCCGACATCCATGCGACGCTTCGTGAGAAGAACTTCGTCGTCACCCAAAGCGGCAAACGGTTCGGCACAGATGCGAGCACCTTCGGATATCCTGTGCGATCCACGATCAACTCGATGCCGTCCGAAGTGACGCGCGGCGACCGGGTGCTGCGCGATCTCTTTCCCGCAGGCTCGCTGTTCATGAACCCAGGCCAGATGGGAACGTGGCGGAATGACGAGCAAACAAACCTGGCAACGCTCACGGAGCCGTTCCCCGATCCCGATCAACCGCTGCGCATCGAGTCGGACTACCGCGTGGACTGGTTCCGGCGTGATCGCGCCATCGACCTGCCGCTCACGGCGGGCACACGCGGCGAGTGCGACAGCGACGCCTGGAGCATCTTGCGCGTGCAGGAGCACACGGGCCGCGATGGCGCGCAGCAAGGCAGCGTGCTCGTGGACATCCGCTGGGATCACCGCGAGCACTGGGACTGCCGCGACAGCTCCGTGCCCATTCTCTACTCGCCTGAGCGCCGGCTTGTGTGGCTGATGCCGTTGATTTCCGAAAGAGGTCTGCGAGGTGAACTCACCGGCTGGAGTCGTGGTGCCATGCGGCTGATTTGGCAGAACGTGTTGAACTACGCCGACGGTGAGGACGCTGGCGTGAAGGTGGCAAACCTGCGCCTCATCCTGCTGCGCAGCCGTTACCTCGGCAGCAGCAAGTGGAGCTGGAAGTCGCCCGACATCCGGCTTGCCGACTACACCGAGCACTCACAAGACAAGTATCACTTCTCGTACTCACCCATCTACAAAGGGCGCGAAGTGAAGGCCTATCACGAGCGCATCGCCACGCTGAAGCCACCGTCCGCCAGCAGCGCCGAGCCGGAAGTGCGCCGCTACCTTTACGATGTGCTGTCGGCCATTCACAAAACGCAATCCTGTTACCAGAAGGCTGCGTTCTCGGACATCACGAATGCCTTCCGTCCGCTCGCCGAGCACCATTTGACGCAACTGCTGCAGCTCCCCTCCGAACTGTGGCCGGGCTGGAGCAACCGACCACCGATCACGATCCTCGACGAGTATCTCAAAGACGAACACCTCGATGTGGTGATCGACCTCGCGCTCACGAACTCTCGAATGGTCGATACGGTGATCCGCAAGGGCTGGGCCGAACAGGCAAAGCGCCTCCTGCCACAAATTCTCGCCATGCCGCAACTGCCCTACGGCATCGAAGACCTGCTGCTCGCCTGGGGCGATGACGCTTCGCACGAGCGACTGCTCAAAGAACAACGACGCTGGCCGCGAGACTCGACGATGGAGGAGCTGAACAAGGTTCCAGCGCTGCGCCCTCGCCTTGAGGTGATCGCGCGCGAGACATACGGCAAAATCGTGCCCGTGATCAGCACGGATGATGCCTGGGATGTCGAGCATCTCGGCATCGCGACAGATTTCGGAGTCCGCGAAGCGCTGGATGCATCGCTGAGATGGCTGGCGCTGGCTGGTGAGTTGCCTGACGACCGTCGCTATTGGCCGAGACCGAACTTGCTCGATGCCGACGGGAGCGAGTTCTGGAAAGAAGACATGGACGAGGCGCTGCAATGGCCGCGCTACCGCCATCTGAAGGTCGAAGACTTCGATTACCTGCCCGAGAAACGCGCCTGGAAGCTCCGCACGCCATGACCTTGCCTTTTCATCTGCGACTCCTTCATCAGTTCCGCCACGAGTGGCGTCAGCATCGCCTCATCGCTCTCGGCTGGACGCTCTGGCTGCTGCTGCGCCGCCATCCCGCGCTCATCTCGGCCACGGACGTCGGTGAGGTGGTCATCATCACCATCCTCGCCGCAGCCACCATCGCGTGGTTGTGCGTGCGCGCGGATGCACCGTCGAACACTGACACCGCTTCGCTCACGCGGCCCATCGGACAAAGCGTCGTCTGGCTGGCGAAGCTCGCGTTTTTCATCACCGCCATCTGCCTGCCGCTGCTCATCATCGAGAGCTGGGCATGGCGCGGTTTCGGGCATGATTGGAAACAATACACTGCGCTGTCCGCCGGCTGGCTGCTCAGCGCGGGCATCGTGCTCGGCATCGCGGCGGCGATCACCGCGCTGGCGGCCACCACACGGCAGGTCATCGCACTCGGCATTTGCGGATTGCTCGGTGCGGTCTTCGTGATCGTTCTCGGCGGCAAAGTGGCGCGATCCATCGACGAGCGCACCGTGGACCTCGACACCTGCGCCAATCTCGTGGGAGTCGCGGTGTGTTTTATCGGTCTCATCGCCGCATGGTGGATCGCTTCGGTGCCGCGTCGTCGTATGATCGCGGGTGTGGTGCTGGTTTCATCCCTCATCGCCGCGCCCATCGTGACCGCGTGCTGGTCGGTGAACTGGCTCAAAGCGCCGCCGCTGCTTTATCCGGCGCAGAAGCTCACGGTGAAAACCGGCAAAGCCGATCCAGCCGACAAGAAGCCGGGCCGCGCCCTGTGGCCGACCTTGCGCATCGTCGGACTCGGCAAAGACGAGGTGGCCAGCATCGTCGATTTTGCACCCGTCACCGAGTCCGCCGAATGGCCGCCGCTCGGCAGCTACTCAGACGTGCCGCTGAACACGCGCGGCTACGATGCGTGGCTCCATCACGATCATGTGAAGGCGCTCATGAACCACAGCCCGCCCGCCACGCTGTGGAATGACTATTTGAACAACGACCTGCTCTATCACGGACGCAAGCCCCTGCGCGAGAGCATCAGCCCGCTGCGACTCGATCCCAAGGCGCCGCCCACGCGCTGGCGGCTGCGGCTCGCCGTGCATGAGATGAAGCCCGTGGTCACCGTGCCCTACAAGCAACTGTGGACGCAGAGCAACGCCTTCCTCATCCGTCCCGGTGTGCGTGTGGAGTTCGATCCGTACGTCTGGCACTTCGGCGGCTGGGAGCTGCATGGCCGTCTCCACCGTCTGCGCTCCACCGTTCTGCCGCGCGGGAACCACGCGCCGATGCGTTTTCCCAATCGCGTGCTCAGCGATGCCTTTCTCCTCGTGCTCGAAGACCCCGAACTGCGAGAGAACGAAGCGCGCGATCTCAACATCACGCAGCCCGGCTGGGGCGAGGGATCGGCCTTCATCGACGAAGCCTGGCAGGCCGACGACAAACAAGGTTTCAAAATCCGCATGTGGGAACCCGCCGCGCAGCTCTACCTTCTCAACACCAAACGCGAAGACTGGATCAACCGCCTCAACGCCACCCTCTGGCACGCCGAGGCGCGCGGCACCATCGATCTCGAACTGAGCGCCGAGCAGATGAAGGAAGTGCTCTTCGTCGAGCCGCCGAAGACGTCGGCAGCGTCGATTCATCGACAGGCTGGATGCACGCCGCCTTCCTCAGTTGCGGACTCCACACACCCCACGCTCCATGGCTCCGCCTCGTCCTCGGTCTCACCACGCGTGACGAATGGATCAAGAACACCACGGTCCAAATCTTCGTCACCGACTACCACGGCATCCGCGACTTCGACCTGAGCGTCGAGGATTTGAAGATGGTCACATCGCCGCAGTGATGATCCCCATCCGGCGGAAATGTGTGGCAACGTGACACCTGGGACGATGCGGCAGCGTGGGCCGGAGGGCCGAACACGGCCGTTGGGATTCGACGCAGTCGAAGGCGACAGGCCGCGCAACGCTGGCGGCCGTCCGGATCGCGTGTCCTGACGAAGGCTTGTCTTGCAAGGCAGAATGCCCGGTGGATCGTTCGGGCGCATGATCTCGATCCAGAGACTCACGAAACGATTCGGTGCGCAGACGGCGGTTGACGGTTTGTGCCTGGATGTGCCGGCGGGGATGATCGTCGGCCTGCTCGGTCCGAATGGCGCGGGCAAGACGACCACGCTGAAAATGCTGACCGGGATGCTGCTGCCAGATGCAGGCTCGGCGACCATTTGCGGCGTAAACGTTGTGGCACAGCCGATGGAGGCGAAGCGGCTGATGGGTTTCGTACCCGACTCGGGCGCGGTTTATGAGTCGCTCACCGGGCTGGAGTTTCTGCTGATGATCGGCGCGCTCTACGGCATCGGCGAGGACGAGGCGCGGCCGCGCATCCGCCAGTTTCTGGACTTCTTCGAGCTGGATGAAGTCACCCTGACTTCCAAGCTGCTCGGCGCCTACTCGAAAGGCATGAGACGCAAGGTGGTGATCACCGCCGCACTGCTGCACAATCCGCGCGTGGTGCTGCTCGACGAGCCGCTCGACGGACTCGATGCAAATGCCGCCGTCGGCTTCAAGGCGCTGCTGGAAACCCTCGCGCGCGATGGCAAGACGATCGTGTACAGCTCCCATGTGCTCGACGTGGTGGAGCGAGTGTGCGATCGCGTGGCGATCATGGCGCGGGGAAAACTGGTCGTGGAAGGCACCCCGGACGAACTGCAACGCGCGCACGGCGCGGACACGCTGGAGCAGTTGTTCACGCGCCTGACCGGTCTTTCGGGTCTCGAAGCACGAGCCGAATCGTTCGCGAAGAACGTGCTGTCATGAGCACCGCCGTCTCGCAGCCATCACCCGAGGCCGTATTGCGCCGTCTTTTCTGGAAGCTGCTCTTCCGTGGACGAGCCGTGCAGCAGGCGGGTGCGCAGCGCACGCGGCGCCAGATGGGACTGGCCTTCACGTTGTTCATCTACGCGGTTTTCGGCGCGATGCCCGCCATATTGGCGGTGCGCGCGAACTGTTTCGCCCTGGCCGTCGTGCTGCACGGTTTCACTTTTATGTTTGCTTCGCTCACGCTCGCCTCGTCGGCCGGCACGATGCTCTTCATGAAGGAGGAGGCGGAGATATTGCTGCACCGGCCTGTGACGCCTCGCGAGCTGCTCCGTGCAAAGTGCGCCGTGCTCGCCGGCTTTTCGCTGCTGCTGGCCTTCGCGCTGAACATCGGCGGCTTCGTTGCGGGCCCGTTTTGCAAAGGCGCAACCTGGCGCTTCGTGCCGGTGCACTTGCTTTCGACGGTGCTGCTCATGGTGTTCTCCGCCGCGAGCATCGTGCTGGTTTACAATGCGTGCCTGAAGTGGTTCGGACGCGAGCGCTTCGACAATCTGCTGACCTTCATGCAGACCATTCTGAGCGTGGCGATGATGGTCAGCGGTCAGATTGTGCCGCGGCTCATCGGCTTCGATGCCGTCACGCAGATCGATCATGTCGGCGGCTGGATGCTGGCGCTGCCGCCGGTTTGGTTCGGGGCGCTGGACGGATGGCTCGCGGCGGATTTGCCTGGTGCCGCTGATCTCTGGCTGCCTGCGCTCATCGGCGTCGGGGTCACCGCCATCGTAAGCTGGCTCGCCTTCGAGCGGCTGGCATCGGCCTACGGCGAGGGCCTCATGTCGCTGAATGAATCCACCGGCGCCATCCGCGAAAGCACGAGGCCGCGAGGTCGCGTGATCGCGTGGCTCGTGCAAGTGCCGCCGCTGAGCTGGTGGCTGCGCGATGCGGTGGAGCGCCAGTCGTTCATCCTCACCACCGCGTATTGCCTGCGCGATCGCGAAATCAAGCTGCGCCTTTATCCGGGCCTGGCACCGATGCTTTTCATGCCGGTGGTGATGAGTGTGAGCGGCGCGACGGGCGGGGGCGAAACGGCTGCGATGATACAGGGATTCGTCACCTGCTTCCTGGCCATCGTGCCGCTGCAGGCCATGATGATGCTGCGCTGCTCGGAGCATTGGCGTGCGTCGGAGTTCTTCCACGCCGCGCCCGTCCCGCACTGGATGCCCTTCTTCGATGGCGCGCGGAAGGCCACGCTCGCTTTCCTGGCGTTTCCGCTTGTCGTGCTCGTGACGTCGCTGTTGTGCGCGATCGCGCGGTCGCTCACGCCTCTCATTCTCGCGGTTCCGTCATTGGTGCTTCTCCCTGCGTTCTCGCAGGTGACCGGCGTAGTCGAGCCGTGGCTGCCGCTCTCGAAGCCGTCGGATGAAATGAAGAACTCGGCCGCCGGCTGCATGATGATGGCCGGCGTGATGATGGCTGCTGCCGTCGTCGGCGGACTCGCAAGCGCATCGTGGCGCTTCGGCTGGTTCCCCTTGTATCTCGCAGTCGAAATCGCCGCCGCCACGGGCGCATCCTTCGTGATGCGGCGCATCATGAGCGAGACACGCTGGCTGCCGGAGCGCTCGTGAAACTGCTCCACCCTGCGGGCCATCGGATCGTCCGCTGGCGTTTTTCACGATCCGCTGTGCGTCATCCGGCACTGCCGCCGTACAATCGCTGCCCAAAACAAGTCCGAGGTCCTGCCAGAACAGACCTCTGCTGCGGGTGGCTTTGCTCGGGCGCAAATTCCGACGGTCCCCACTTGCAGCGCCCCGCACCTCTGGCCGGGCTGCTGCTCAGCGCCATACCTCACCCTTGGTCACGTCGCCAGGCACGTCGAGGATCATGATCTGGTTGATGTCCTTGAAGTGCGCGTGGTCGTCGAACTGCCAGACGACCTTTTTGCCGGGCGTGAGTTCGAAGAATTGAGGCTGCTCGCCGAGGTGACCGTGGCCAAGGTAGTTGCAGAAGACGGTGTTGCCGCCGGGCAGACGGTGGCAACCGGCCATGAGGCGGAGGGTGTTGCCGGGCAGGTCGTTCTCATTCAGCTCCCACACACTTTTCCCTTCGGCGTCGAATTCGATGACTTTGTGTCCGTCGCCGCAGGTGACGATGAGGTGGCCGTCGGGCAGCGTGATCGCGCCGTGCGGATCACCGGGGACGGAGAGGGCGCGGAGCACCTTCCCGTCGGCATCGACATCGACGATCTTGCCCTCACCCTTGAAGCACACTCGGTAGGTGCCGTTGGCGAGCTTGCGCGTACCGCGGAATTGATTGTGCAGCTTGATCTCCGGCGCGGTGGCGAGCTTGATCTCTTTGGCGATCTTCCCTGCCCGATCCACCTCGATGATGCGGCTGCTGCCGCACTCGACGATCATCACCTTCCCGTCCGTCAGCGGCTGGCAGGCATGCACCTCCACTTTGTCAGGCGCCTTGTATTCCCAGACGATCTTCTTCTCCTGCGTCGGCGTGACTTCGAGCGCACCGCTGACGAAACAGAAGAGGATGTTTCCATTCGGCAGCTTCCAGCAGTCCTGGGGATGCTTGCAGTCGTACTGCCACGCGATCTTTCCGTCGGTGGAGACGATGCAGACTTTGTCGCCGCCGTAGTCACAGCATAGGAACGGACGGGAGGCGCGTGCCATGGGTGCGGCGACGAGGACGAGGGCGGTGACAGCGAGGGAGCGCAGGAAGGTCTTCATGACGGTGGAGGAGATGTCAGGGCGGTGGATGGTCGATGGCGGACGGGAGGCGGGCAAATCCGAGTCGCAAGCGCCGGTTACGAACGGATGGGAGGGCCGAACCAGATGTAGCACATGAGGTAGATGATGATGCCGGTGACCGACACGTAGAGCCACACGGGCAGGGTCCATCTGGCGATGCGCTTGTGTTTGTCAAACCGCTCACGCACGGCGGGGATGACGGTGAGGATGATCATGGGGAGGTTCAATCCGGCGAGCGGGATGTGCGTGGCCAGCAGCGCAATGTAGATGGCCCGCGCGATGCCCTGCCCGGCAAAGCGCACATGCCCGATGTGAAAGTGATAGTAGAGATAGCAGCCGAGGAACGCGGTCGAGAACAGCAGCGCGATGATCATGCTGACGACATGCGGCTTCCTGTGCCCGCCCTTGATCATCACGAGGCCGATGATGATGTGGAAGAGCGCGCAGGCATTGAAAAGGGTGTAGAGCTTGGGGAGATCGGCGACGGTCATGGCAGGCAGTTGATGGTGGTTGCGGTGGATGAGTTTCGAGAAATCAACGGTCAACCCAGTCAATCATCGTGAACAGCCGTCAGCCTCACTTCCCTGACTTCTGCTCTGCGAGCACCCACTTGAGATCCTGGCGGATCTTCTCCTTCCAGAAGCCTTCGTACTCGGGGTCCATGTTGGCGATGTCGTAGTGCCCGCGGACGTTGCCCTTGTGATCGACGAGGGCCACTTTCATGTCGTGGATGTACTTGTCGTCGGGATTGAAGCGCTCGGCCTCGGGTATTTCCTTCACGCCGGCGAACTTGAACTGGAAGGTGAGATAGCCGCGCACCTGCTCCTTCGGGCCGTTGACGAACCACCAGTTGTCCTGCGTGATGCCGAAGCGCCCGGCGAATTCGGCGAGCGTCTGCGGAGTGTCCTCGGGATCGACGGTGAAGGAGATGAACTGGATGGCGGGATCGGCGCCAAACTCTTCGTAGAGCTTCTTCATCTTCGACACCACGAGCGCGCAGCCGCGCGGGCAGCGGGTATAAACATAACCGGCGATGATGACCTTCCCGCGCAACTCGGCAAGATGCACGGACTTGCCGGAGCGCTCGGTGAGTTCGAGGTCGTTCTCGAGGCGGCCCAGGTACGGCGGGCGGTCCTTGTCGCGCTTCATGCTCTGCTGCCAGAGGTAATTGTAAAACACCACACCGCCGAGCATGATGATGATGATGGGAATCCATATGGTCCACGGATTGACGGACCGCGGCGCGGGATCGGGCTGGGTATCTGGCTGGGACATACGGGCAAAAGATGGCGTGGCTGCCGGCGCTCACTTCCAGGCGAGCACGGACAGGACTAGAACGGCAGGGAGATAGACGAGGGTGCAAAAGAAAAGCTTCCGCGCATGAGCGCGCTCGCGATGGACGCGGAACTTCCATGCGAGCCAGCACATCCAGCCGGTAAGAATGACGGCAGGCACGAGGAACCATGCGTGCGCGACGCCCTGCCACACGGGATAAAACATGAGCAGCAGCGTGGCGATGGCGTAGCCCAGTGCGTGGAGGCTGGTGCGGCGGCCTTCCTCGTCTTCGTTCGCAAGCATGACGAAGCCGCCCTGACGGTATTGATCGCGATACATCCAGTTGATGGCCAGGAAGTGCGGGAGCTGCCAGAGGAACAGCAGCGCAAAAAGGTAGATGGCCCCCGGCTCGACGAGCAGGTGCCAGCGGAAATACGGCGCATCTTCCGAAGGCATGCCAGCGGCACCCGCCCAGCCGATGAGCGGCGGCAGCGCACCGGACACGGCGCCGACGAGCGTGTTGACGGCGGACTGCTGCTTGAGCGGCGTGTAGATGAAGAGATAAACTGCCAGCGTGAGCGCGGTGATGGCCGCTGCCTCCAGGTTCACCATGTGGGCAAGGTGGATGAGCGCCAGCGCGCTGAGAAGCCAGCCGATGCCGAATGCTGCGGAGGGTGAGATGCGGCCGGCCGGCAGCGGGCGGTCTGCAGTGCGTGGCATCTTGGAGTCGGGCTCGATCTCCATGAGTTGATTGAACACGCCGGAGCCGAGAGCGGCCAGCGTGCTGCCAAAGATGGTGTGGACGAGCAGCCGCACATCGAGCGCACCCTTCCGCCCGAGCCAGAAGCCGACGAAGGTGGTGACGATCACCAGCACGCTAAGCCGGAACTTCGTCAGCACCATGAGGTCTCTCAGGGTGGACGGTGCGGCCGGCGTGATCTCGGCGGGGGCGGACATGCTGGGATAGTTGGGCGCGATTGGCTAGATCGGAAAGGCCAAAGTGTTCGGCAATCAGTTTTCAGTGTTCAGTCCCAAGCCAGACCTTGGGGATTCGACTTCTGAAAACTGAATACTGAACACCGAATTCCTATTCACACTCGTTCACCAGCCCCGCGCACACCACCCAGGAGCCACAAACACAAGCCGCTCACGAGCAGGGAGGATAGACCGATGTGAAAAACCTGCGCGAGGGCGATGATGCCGATCTGCGAGAGCACCACGCCGAGCAGCATTTGGCAGAAGACGAGGGCGGCAATGCCCTTCTCCAGCCAGCCGGCACGGCCGAGCGCGACGGACGCCTCGCGAAAAAACCAGAGGCCGAAGCCGAGCACGAACCAGGAGAAACTGCGATGCACGAGATATACCCAGCTCTGCTCCAGCTCCGTAACCCAGGCGGCGCGAGGCTGGCCGGCGTGAGTGCGGGCAAGGGTATCGGTCATCTCACGCACCTGGCTGCCCATGATGCCTTCGAGCACGACGAGGGCGAAGAGCGCGGCAGCCAGGAATACCACGCGCCGCGATCCGGCGATTTTCATCCCCCACGGCGAGTCCGTGCCTCGCCAAGCGGTGAAGACCAGCGCGCATTGGAGCAGGATGGCGAGCGCCATGTGCAGGGTGATGATGCCCGGTTTCAGGCCGCTGAAGACGACGTTGCGCCCGAGCCACGCATTCACCATCACGAGCGCAAACGAAGCGATGGCGGCGGCGATCACGCTCGTGCGACGCTGGAAAAACGACGCCACGAGCAGCACAATCATGCTGATGCCGACAGGGATGCTGGTCAGGCGGTTGATGTATTCAGTCCACGTTGCGACGGGATTGAATTCCGCACGCAAGGTCTCGGGCGTGATGGTGGCCGGGTCCCTGCCCTGACGAGCGGCCTTGGCGCGGAATTTCTCGATGTCGAGCTTGCTGAAGTCGATCTGGTCCGCGCTCGTCGGCGGCACCCAGCAGCCGTAGCAGAACGGCCAGTCCGGACAGCCGAGTCCGGCCCCCGTGGCGCGAACGATGGCACCGGCGAAGATGAGAATCTCGACGGTGACGAAGGCGATGAGAGCGATGCGCTGGAAACGAGTCATGGCCGCGAAGTGAAGCCATGGTTCAGGAAAACGAAAGGAACAAAACTGCGCGCGAATTGGCGGTGACCGATGAAGTTTGCGATCTCCCTCGGTGCTCCCATCACACCCCGCTGCCATGGCTCGGATGCACCCACAGGTGGCGGTTGGCGGCTTTGTCGTGGATGCGCACCAGGCCGAGCGCATGACAATTCGTCAGGTCATCCGTCTTGCACTGCGTTTTCAAAAAGCTGTGCAACCAGTTCGGCTTCACCAAGTCAATCAGGAACAGGCATGGTGACCAGGCGCGCGGAATCGTCCAACCCGGGCACGATGCCATCGATGATGCATGCGGCTTGGCGATGTCAGAGCAGAATGCATCGTGGGCGTGGTGATTTCGCTGCACACGGCTTCGCGGACGGGCGCGATCATTTCATCCTGCCACTGCCGCGAGGTCTCTCGATGGAACCGGCCATCGAGCATGAGATCACGAGACAGCGGTTCCAGGCAGCCTCCGGACACTCCTGGTTTTCGGGTTCATCTCCCGCGACCGTTCAGTCCGTTCATCTTCCGGTCTCACGCGGCGGCTGAGGGATCAGCCGCCCTACCAGGCACCTTGCCGCGCGGGCTTCAGTGTGCAGGAGCCTTCCCAGCGGCGGCAGCTTCGGAGGAGCGCTTCTTCGCACCCTCGGACTGGCCCTTGGACCATTCGTCGAAGTCCTTCTGCTCCACGACTTCGAGCACGGCCTTCATCTGGGCATGACCTGGGCCGCAGAGCTGGCCGCAGATGATGTCCCAGGTGCCGGTCTTCACGGGCTTGAACCACATATGGGCGCGCACGCCGGGCGTGGCGTCCTGCGCGGCACGCATGGGGACGAGGGCGAGGTTGTGGATTACGTCCTTGCTGCTGACGTCGATGATGACTGGGCGGCCCACGGGCAGCTTCAGGGTGGGGCTGACGAAGTCATCCTTGCCGTTCGGATCGTGAGCGTCGATGCCGACGGGATTGCCGGCATTGGGGTTGAAGAATTTCGGATCGTTGACGCCGAGCATCTTGTCGTTGCCGGAGTACTGGAAGTTCCAGAGGAACTTCTCGCCCAGCGCACGCATCCTGAGCACATCGGGTCCCGTGGGATATTCATCAGCCTGGCGCGCCCAAAGCGGAAAGGCGAAACCTAACAACAGGATGGCCTCGACAATGACGACGCCGATCTCGAGATGCGTGGTGGTATGACCGCGCACGCCGTGGTAGTCGGCCTGCGGATTCCTCTTGGCGCGGAAGCGGCAGAGGACATACACGAGGTAGGCGGACCACCCGACAAAGAGCACCACCATGAACCAATGCACGAAGCCAAGCATGTGATCGAGAAGCTCGCCGTGCTCGGAGGCGAGGGCAGGGATGCCGAACCATTCGTTGATTTTTGAGACCATGTGAGTGCGGAGGGGGGATTCAGGATTCAGTCCTCGAATCGAAGGCGGACTGGGTGCCGGCGCCACCTTGGGCTTTGACGGTGGCCAGGAGGCGCTGCTGCTTGCGGGCGAAGCTGATGATGGTGTAAATGAAAGTGCCTAGCACGAACGCGAGGAGGATCAGCATGAAGAGGATCGCATTCCCCTGCGCAAGGGATACCCGGCTGCCGGCATCGGGGCGGCAGGTGGCGCAAGCGAGGACATCTGAAATGGCGGAGACAGTGTTCATGTCAGGTCACATGGATGCTTTTGCACTTCTTGAAGACGTACCACAGCCCGTAGGCGATGAGACCGATGGCTATCCACCCGCTGAACATGCCGAGGCCGGCCGCGCCCATGCGCTCCGCCTGCTCGCGCTCGAGATGCGTCCACAGAAAGAATCCACCGTCGCAGAGGACCGCGAAGACGATGAAGACGATGTGGAAGTGCTTGAGGGACATGGACCGGGGACGGAGATCAGTGGCCGGGAGTCACTCCCTCAAAGCCGCCGAAGTGCAGCGGATTCTGACCGGAGAGGTAAATGAGAACGAACAGGCCGACGACGAAGACCAAGGTGAAAAGGAGCACCTTGTAGATGAGGCTGCGCTCGTGGTTGAGGTGCATGAAAATGAGACCGACGAGCGTGGCCTTGAAGGCGGCCAAGGCCATGCCAACGAGGAGATTGTCACCATGCGTGGGCAGCTCCACGAATGACAGGCCGACCGTGACGAAAGTGAAGAAGATCAGCCATCCGCCAATCTTCATGTAGGTTTTGACGTGCTTGCTGAGGTCGTCGTGATTGTCGTGCGCCATGACGGGTGAGGGACGAGGAGGGTTGATCAAAGGAGATAGAGCAGCGGGAAGAGGAAGATCCAGACGAGATCGACGAAGTGCCAGAACAGGCCGCCGACTTCGACGCGATTGGCAAGATGCTCGGGGTCTTCCTTCAAGCGCCGTCCATCGAAGACAAGGAAGTAAAAGAGCACCAGGGCTCCGGCGACGACGTGCATGCCATGGAGGCCCGTGAGAGTGAAGTAGATGGCGTAATAGGTGTTCCACTTCGGAGTGAAACTGGACCAGAAGGCCACATCCTTGCGGTCGATCACGATCTCAGGGTAATGCGCGGCGTGCCCACCGGCAGCATGTTCCTCGCCCGGGGCGTGAGCTTCGGCCGAGTGCTTGCCACCATGCTGCGTATTATGCTCGGCCACGGTGGGCGCATGGATTTCCATCTGCTTCACATGCCGTAGGTAGCGCTCGTCCCTCGGATCAAATTTCTTGTGCGACTCAGCCTCCTCTTTGCTGTGTTCCTCGAACGCCTTCTTCCATTCGTCGCCCAGATAGTGCCAGGCGAGCGCCTTGTCTTCGTCGAGTGAGGAGCGTACGTCCACCTTGTCCACCTGCAGGGTCATCTTGTCCTCGACCGAGGCTCCCTCGACGACGGTGCCGTCACGGAAGGTGATGGACGTGGCGGTGTGAGAGAAGGTCTTGGACTCCTTCACGGCAAACTCCAGCGGCGCGGTGGCCGTAAGTTTCACCGACTTCTGGTCCTTGGCCGCCGCATCACGCCGCAACTGGCCGAGCGAACTGGAATCATGATCACCGGGCACCAGCGCGTCGATGAACGCCATGAGCGCCCCCTGCTGATCGAGCGGCTGGGGCTGACCCGCCTCAGTCTTAAACTGCGGATTCGGAGTGACGCACCACTTGAGGAAATAGGCGGGATCGGCGGTTTGAAGATTCAGCGTGACGGTGCTGCCGCCCTTGAGCTTCACGCGGTAGCCTTCCTCCGGAAAGTGACCGGTCAGGATGGTGCCGTCAGTGAGCTTCACGCCGATATGGTGGAACTTGCCATTGTACTCGTAGGCCTTCAGGCACATGAAAACACCGGCACAGATGATGGTGACCCACATGCACAGCTTGTATTGGGCAATCTTGCGCATCTTCAAATTTGCCCACGCCATGACGACGGTGACGGAAGACACGATCAGCACAATGGTGTTCACGAAACCGGGCCAGAGCGTCAACTCATGCACGGGCCAGTGATAGTCCGCGCCGACGCGCAGGAAGATGTAGGACGAGAACAGGCCGCCGAAGAGCATCACTTCCGAGGCAAGGAAGAGCCAGATGCCGATCTTGGCATTGAAGAGGCCGGTGTCAGGCCGGTTGGTTCTTGTGTAGGGGATCTCCATGATCGTGATGCGGTCGTGATGAAATTAGTGATGCGCCTGTGCAACGGCGGCCTGCGAGGCGGGCGTACCGGCGTCGGCCTCGAACTGCGGCGTAAAGTCGCTCTTCGCGCCCGGAACGCTGTATTCATAAGGTCCGCGGTAAGCGACCGGCTCGGTCACGAAGTTGCCGTGCGGAGGGATGTTCGGCGCTGCCCATTCGATGGTGGTGGCACCCCAAGGATTGTCACTCGTGACCTTCTTGCCGCCCTTGATGCTTATGAACACATTCAGGATGAACGGCACCTGCGAGAGAGCGAGGCCCCATGCACCGAAGGAGATGACCTCGTTCGTCCAGAGGTGGCCGCTCGTGACCTGTTCGAAATACTTTCCGCCATCATACCAGCGGCGATGGAAACCGATCATGCCCTGGTAAAGCATGGGGCCAAAAATGACGTTCATGAACAGGAGCGAGGGCCAGAAGTGAAGCTTGCCGAGGAAGTCGTTCATGCAGCGGCCCGTGATCTTCGGATACCAGTGGTACACGCCGGCGAAAAGCGCGAAAATGGTGCCCGGGGCGACTACATAATGGAAGTGGCCGATCACATAGTAGGTATCGTGCAGGAAGAGATCGAGGAAGGTGAAAGCCAGCGGCAGCCCCGTGAGACCACCGATGCCGAACATGGGCAGGAACGCGGTGGCAAACAGCATCTGGGTGTTGTAGCGAATGGAGCCGCCCCAGAGAGTGATCATCAGGCAGGTGAGCAGGATCACCGAGGGAACCGAGATGAGCACGGTGGTGATCTGGAAGAAGGTGGACATCATCGTGCCCATGCCGGTGAGATACATGTGATGCGCCCAGACGATAAAGCTGAGGAAGGCCAGCGTGAGCGCGGCGTAGATCATGAGCTTGTGTCCCCAGAGAGGGCGGCGCGCATTGCACGGCAGCACGTCGGAGATGATGGCGAAGGCGGGCAGGATGAGCACATACACCTCGGGGTGCGCCAGGAACCAGAAGAGATGCTGATAGAGCAGCGGATTGCCGCCGCCGGAGATGTCGATGTGCTTTCCACCATCCACGAGGCCGGTGGGCAGATAGAAACTCGCATCAAACACGCGGTCGGCGAGCTGTAGCAACGCGGCGACCTCAAGCGGCGGGAATGCGAGCAGGAGGAGGAAGCTGGTGACCATCATCGCCCAGGTGAAGAAGGGCACGCGAAACCAAGTCAGGCCCTTGGCGCGGAGGTTGATCGCCGTGGTGATGAAGTTCACCGAACCGAGCAGCGAGGCGGAGATGTTAAACACCATCGCCAGCAGCCACCAAGTGTGACCGTGCATCCACACGTTCTTCACGCCCATCTGGTCCGTGTCCGCCAGCGGCGAGTACATCGTCCAGCCAGTCTGCACTGCGCCGGTGGGCAGCAGGAAGCTGCCGAACATGATGACGCCGCTGATGAAGAAGAACCAGAAGCTCATCATGTTCAGACGCGGGAAGGCCATGTCCACGGTGCCGATCTGCAGCGGCATGACGAAATTCCCAAACGCAGCAAAGCCAAGCGGCACGATGCCGAAGAACACCATGATGGTCCCGTGCATGGCACCGAACATGTTGTACAGAGCGGGGCTGACGACGCCGCCCGGAGCCCAACGTTCCACCCAGCCCGTGAAGAATTCTCCTACCAACGGAAGATGCGTGAGCATCATCATTCCCGGCATGGCCTCGCCCGGATAGGCGATCGTCCATCGCATCACCATCATCAAGAAGAAGCCAAAAAGCAGGAACACCATCCCGCTGAGGCCGTACTGAATGCCGATGACCTTGTGGTCGGTGGAAAAAATGTACTTCCGCCAAAACCCGAGTTCGTGGTGGTCGTGGCTGTGATCGTGGGCGTGTGCGCCGTGGTGATCAAGAGTGGCAGTGGCTGCGCTCATGGGGTGATGGTCGTCTGGGTTTGCGGCAGTCGGTGAAAGTCAGGATAACAGGCGACCGCTCGACTTGAGACTCAAATCTAGCGGTCCGTGAAAATCATTTGGCGGCGGGCGGGGCGTCGGCTGCCGCATCCTTGTCGGCATATTTGTCGAGTTCGGCACCTGTCCAAGGAGTGGCGCGGGCCTTCTCGGCCTCACGCACCTTCTGCACCATTTCCTTGGTGACCATGCCACCTTTGTTGCCGAAGCTGTTGCGCACGTAGGTGAGCACGTTGGCGATGTCCTGGTCGGAGAGCACGGCACCCTGCGGTGGCATCGCACTCGGCGCGGTGAAATCCGCACCTTTGACCTTGATGGGACCGTTGAGTCCGTGAAGCACCACGCGGATGTTGCGTTCCGTTCCGCCCATCACCCAGTCAGAGCCAGCAAGGGGCGGAAATGCACCCGGCACGCCCTGGCCGCTGCCTTGGTGGCAGCCGCCGCACAGCGCATAGGTGGCGGCACCTTTCTTCATCGCAAGCTGCATCGGGTCGAGTTCGGCACCGCCGCCGCCAGTACCTGGACGCGGATCAGGGAGCTTGGCACCAGCCAGCGGATTGCTCGTCTCGAAGGCGAAGTTTGCCACATTGCCGAGCTGGCTGCCGCCGAGCACGGCGACGAGCAGCGCGAGGAAGATAACCCACATGGGCGAGGGTTCGGTGCCGGGCGCGACGTCGATCTTCTCGCGCTTCACCGCCGGATGAAGGCGGTCGAGGTCGGTGGTGTCGGGGTTGTAGGCGGAGGGGCTGCTCATCGAGAATAGGCTCAGTGCTCAGTGTTTAGGTGCTCAGACGCTATTTCTTCGCGGCGGCAAGGCCGGGGACAGGGTAGTCTTTCTTGAGCGAGAGAATGTAATCGACCAGCGCTTCAGCCTCGGCCGAGGGCACGACCTCGAAGCCCTTGGCAGGAGCGTACTTCGCCGGAAGGTCCAGCGCCTTGGATGACTTTTGACCCTGCGCTTTCTGCACCACGTAGAGGTGCTTGAACGAGGGCATCGTGGACCATGTGGTGAGGGCACGCGGTGCGTAGAGCATCAGGTGAAGCTTGTTTCGGTCCGCGAAGCGCCAGCCGGCATTGGCGAGGTCCGGTCCCGCACGCTGGATGCCGAGAAATGCAACAGGCTCGCCAAGGTAGTCGCGCAGCGTGTTCGAACGCACCGGGTCGGCGGCACGCTCGCCCTGGTCCTGGCCCCAGCCCTTGCGCCAGGCGTCGAGACCGAGGTTAGCGGCACGGATCATTTGCGTGTGGCACTGCACGCAGCCTTCACGCGCGTAAACGAGCTGGCCCTGGCGGTGAATCGGTGCAGGCGGATAGAAGCCGTCCATGCCATCCTTGTCCTTGTCATATGCGACCGGACCGACGTGCTGATAACGGATCACCGGCACGACGATGAGCAGCAACCACGGGATGGCAAAGAGGAAGCCGATGCGGAAAACGAGTTTGCGGAAGTCGCTCATGCGTGGGTGGGATGGGTAAGATTGTGCATGGGGTCCTCGATATCGTGGCCGGGCAGGAGCGTCGGCGAGGAACTACGGCGGCCAAGGCCGGCCACCATGAGCATCAGGTGGATGAGGAACCATACATTGGACCAGGTGATGAGGCCCCAGGCGACGGCACGGGCGATGATGTAGGGCTTGATGCCGCCCACGACCGCGAAGAAACCCAGGTTCCACTTCTCCGGGTTGTTCATGTCCCCCCCCTGCTGCAGACCGCACACCAGACTGGTGACGACGATGGCACTGATTCCATATACGGAGAACCAGAAGTGATTGCGGATAAGGCGCACCGAGAGCCACTCACAGCCGGCCAGTCGCGGCACGATGTAATAGATCGCACCGAAGATGCACATGCTGAAGAAGCCGTAGATGGTGACGATCTGAAAGCCATACCACGCGTGGGTGAACTGCAAGGATGCGCCTGTGTAGAAGGCCGAGAGCACTGCAAACATCAGCGAGGAGATCGGGTAAAACAGCGCTCCCATGAAGGTGAAGCGCAGCGACGGGCTGGTCTGCACCAGATTGTGCTTGCCCAGCGTGGTGAGGTGATGATTCCAACCCACGACCCCGACGGGCATGAGCATCATCACACCCGAGGCAGCACCAACGGCGGGCATCCAGGCCGGAAGCGGCCCGCCCATGTACCGTTGCATGCCCGACCAACCACCGAGCACCGCCAGCGCCCAAAAGCCGATGCGGGCCAGCTGGTAGCTGGCAATGGGCCTGCCCGTCACCTTCGGAATGAAGTAGTATGCCGCGCCGATGCCGACGGGCACGAAGAAGAGCAGGATGGTTGAGTGCACATACCATGCGCTGACACCCGCGCCGATGGCACCCAGCCCAGGCAGGCAGTGCAGGCACACATTGGCCGTGATGAATATCCACGGGAACCACAGCGAGGCACCGAGCATGTACCACGCGCTGATCATGAAGCCGCCCGGATTCCGCGCACGGGCAAACATCGAAACCATCGGCCACGCATAGGCGAGGAAGCAGATCAGAAACACAGGCCAGAGATACTTCGGCATTTCCAGCCACTCAATCGAGGTGCTGCCGCCAAACAGGATGCCGAGGATGCCGAGGGTGACGGCTATGTTCCAGAATACCCCGGCGCTGATGAGCGTGGCATGGCCCCCGCGCAGCTCCTGGCCGGTGCGCCGGGACATGATCCAGAATGCGACGCCCAGCCCGGCCTGAATGCCCCAGCCATAAACGAGCGCGACCAGATGCGCGGGCTGAAGCCGCCCGTATTGGAGGAACCACAGCCAGTCATGGTCGAGGAAATCCGGAAACACATGCTTCACGGCCGCGAGGAGGCCGAGAATGGTGGAGGCCATGAGCCAGAAGGCACCGTTGGTGAACAGGAACAGCACCGGCCCTTTGACCGAGCGGTCGATGGCCGCGCGGCGAAGGCTGTCGCTGTCGATGTCGTTGGTGGCGGGTTGTGCCATGATGGTGTCGGGTTGTGCGGGGTAAAAACTACTTCTTCGCCGGCGAGGCAGGCGGGGTCTTCTCAGCCGGAGCAGGCGCGGCAACAGGCGCGAACTTGAGCTGCGTTGGCGAGCCTGGGATCATCACGGCGCTGGGACCGGGCGTCTTCGCTTTCAGAGAGTCCACCGTTTTGGCAAATACGGACGCCGTCTTTTCCTTGTCGCTCAGGCCCATCTGCGTAAGCAGCGCATCCTGCCCCTTCTTGATTTCCGCAGTGTTTGTCAGGCGCTCGCCCGCACGGGGATCGACCGCAGGGCCGCCCTGCCAGGACTGGATGACGGCGAAGATCACGGCGAAGGCGGCAAAAGCACCGAGCACGAAGGTGAATCCCGCGCCCTTTCCGGGCGATGATGTGGCTGAGGTTTCCGTTGAGGACGACATGGCAGGACGATCAGTTGACGACGTTCACGGACTCGATCAGACGCGGGTCGCGCCACGGATAGAGGCTGTATTTGTTCAGCGAGCGAAGGAAATACCAGCCGCTGAGGCAGAAGATGGTGACCAGCGCCACGACATCACCGACCCACGCACCGGGGGCCAGCACACCGATGCCGAGGGACGGACCACGCTCGGGAATCACATTCCAGTAAATGTCGAGCACATGCATGGACAGCACCCACACGCCCCAAAAGCAGATGAATGCCGGCTTCTTCTTGAGCTGCTGCTGCAGCAGGAAGACGAACGGCACGACGAAGTGGCCGATGACGAGCGCGATGCTCACCCAGCGCCAGCCCTCGGTGTTGCGCAGCAGGTAAAAGCGCGTCTCCTCGGTGATGTTCGCGTACCAGATGAGAAAGTACTGGCTGAAGGCGATGTAGGCCCAGAAGACGGTGAAGGCGAAGAGCAGCTTGCCCATCAGATGGTAATGCTCCTCGGTGACCACTTTCCGCAGGTAGCCGAGGCTGCGAAGGTAGCTGACCAGCAGCAGCATCAGCGCCATCGACGACCAGGCACAGCCCGCAAAGATATACACTCCCCACATGGTGGAGAACCATGTGTAATCAAGGCCCATCAGCCAGTCCACGGCGGCAAAGGTGGCGGTCAGCGCGAAGAACAGCAGCCAACGGCAGGCGAAGAAGCGCGACTTGATCGTGTGCTTGATGTCACCGTCCTGCTCCTGCTTGAGCGACTTGCCGCGCAAGGTGCGGGCGATGTGACCGAGAACCAGGAAGTAGAGAATGAAGCGGATGTACCAGAACGTCTTGTTCATGTAACCGTACTTGGCCCAAAGGATGTGCATGTGCGGGTTGCTCTCCGACATGTGATGCAGCCCCTCGCGCACGTCGCCATTCGTCGCGTGCTCGGCGGCGGCCTGATGATGCACCATCCATTCATAAAGCGCGTTCCTGACCGACGGCATCAGCAGAATGGGGAGCGAAAAGATGAAGATCACCGGCACCATGTTCGCGAGGTGCTCGAACAAGCGGCGGATCACGACGTTCCAGCTCGAGTTAGACGCATGGTGGAGCAATATCCAGAAGCAGCCGCCGACCACGAACGTGAAGCAGAAGAAAAAGGCGAAAAGCCAGCTGTAGGCGAACTCGGCGGGTTTCGCCGCGAAGTAGTAGAGCGAACCGAAGAGGCCGAGAAGCCCGAAACCAAGCATCGGCGTGATAACGCCAGAAGCCTTCGCCGGGTCGAATTTCTCGCCGCCTTCTGGGAGGTCTTTGATTGAAACGTGGTGACTCATGCCTGTGAATGCCTGCCTTTACTGGATTTTGACGCCGTTGTCCTTCACCGCCGTCTGGAGCGCGCGGATGTAGGCCACGATGGCCCAGCGGTCGCGAACGGGGATGTTGCCGCCATAGGAACCCATCAGGCCCTTGCCGTTGGTGATGGTGTCGAAGATCGCCCCGTCGGCACGGTAGGCAGTGACGTTGGTGGGATCGGCGATGCCGGGCTGGTGGAAGTTGAAGGCATTGAGAATGCCGTACTTTGAAGTCACACCCTTGCCATTGCCGGAGGCACCGTGGCAGATGGCGCAGTAGATGTCGTAGCGCTGCTGGCCGCGCTCGATGAGCGCTGTGTTCACCTCGATCTCAGCCGGCATCCCATCGCCGTAAAAATCGCCGACCTTGCCCGTGCTGTAGTAGTCCGTGCCGTTCGAGAAACCGAATTTTGGCGGTGCCCCGCCATCGACGGCAGCCTTGGCGGGCACATCGAAACCCATCGGCACCGTATGTGCCACGGGAACGCGCGCACCCACGCCATCGGCGAAGAACGGACTGGCGGCCTGGAACTTGATCTTGGCCTGGTTGTCCATGTCAGGGAATATCTCCAGCGGAGGAAGCTCCGACTTGCCGCCGCGGAAACCCGCCGCGCTCACGACGATGACCGCCAGGAAGATGATGCTGAGGAAAAAGTATTTCATGGGCCGGTTAGATGTCGTCCTCCACAAGCTCGACGTTCTTGCCACCGATCTTCTCAAGGAAGGACTTCGTGCCCTCCTGGGAGAACTTGGGATCGCGCGCCTCAATGCAGACGAAGAAGGTGTCGTCCGAGAACTTGGCGAAGCGCTTCGAGGCAAAGATGGGGTGATTCAAGCGCGGCAGGCCGATGAGCGCGAGCAGGCCGAAGAGCGTGGTGAACGCCGAGAAGAGCACCGTCAGCTCGAACATCACAGGGAACCACGCCGGCAGAGACCAGACGCCGACAGTCGGCTTGGCCTGCACGACGGTGGGGTAGATGATGTTCTGCGTGATCCACTGCAGGAGGAATGCCGTCGTCGTGCCGGCAGCACCGCCGAAAAACACGATCCAAGGCAGTTTCGAGCGCTTCACACCCATCGCGACATCGAGACCGTGGATGGGAAAGGGTGAGTGGCAGTCCCAGCGCGAATAACCTGCGTCCCGGACATGCTCGGCGGCATGATACAGATCATGCACGCTCTCGAACTCGGCGAGGTATCCGTGTACTCTTTTCAGTGTGGTGCTCATCGTTTCGTCACTCGGAATTCGTCGTTCAGGCATTGGCCGCCTTCGGCACATGGCGGTCCGGGTAGCCCATCAGGTCCTCTTCCTGGACACCCTTCTCGCCGTGGGGGTCGTGATGCGGATTTGACTCGGGCAGCACGCCCTTCACTTCGCCAATCGCGATGACAGGCAGGAAGCGGAGGAAGAGCAGGAAGTTCATCATGAAGAAACCGAAAGTGCCGATGAAGGTCCAGTTGTCCACCCAGGTAGCATGGAAGGTGCGCCATGCGCCCGGCGTCATGTGGACTTCGAGCGTGGTGACGATGATGACGTAGCGCTCATACCACATGCCGGCGTTCACACACATCGACACGGCCATCACGGTCCACATGTTGTGCCGCGCCCAGCGGAACCAGAAGAGCTGCGGCGAGATCACGTTGCAGAAGAACATTGCGTAGTAATACCAAACCGACGGGCCGTCGAGCGTGCGCAGCTTGAACGCCGCACCTTCATACGGGCTGGCGCTGTAGTAGGCCATGAACAGCTCCATGCAGTAGGCATAGCCGACGATCGTGCCGGTAAGCAGGATGATCTTCGCCATGTTGTCGATGTGCTTTGGCGTGATGAGATCCTGCAGGCCGTAAATTTTCCGGCAGGGAATCATCAGCGTGAGCACCATCGCGAAGCCTCCGAAGATGGCGCCGGCCACGAAATAGGGCGGGAAGATGGTGGTGTGCCAGCCGGGCACGACGGAGGTGGCGAAGTCGAACGAGACCACCGAGTGCACCGAGAGCACCAGCGGCGTGGAAAGGGCGGCCAACAGCATGTAGGCCGTCTCATAGTGGCTCCAGTGGCGGTTCGCACCGCGCCAGCCGAGGGCGAACATGCCATAGAGCAGCTTCTTCAAGCCCGGCTTGCAGCGGTCGCGCAGCGTGGCAAGATCCGGCACGAGGCCGATGTACCAGAAGACGACGGACACCGAGAAATAGGTCGAAACGGCGAACACGTCCCAAAGCAGCGGAGACTTGAAATTCTGCCAGATCGCGTTTGCATTCGGGATCGGCGCAAGGAACCACACCATCCAGACACGACCGACGTGGAACATCGGATACACACCCGCGCACATCACGGCGAATATTGTCATGGCCTCCGCCGCACGATTCACGGACGTACGCCACTTCTGACGGGTTAGGAAGAGAATGGCGGAGATCAGCGTGCCGGCATGGCCGATACCGATCCAGAACACGAAGTTCGTGATGTCCCACGCCCAGGCGACCGGCTGCTTCTGGCCCCATACGCCGACGCCGGCGGCGATCAGGTAGGTGAAACAGAAAACCATCACGCCGGCGAGAATCACCGACGGAATGAAAAGCGCCCACCAGAGGCCGGGCTGCTTGTTTTCCACGATGCCGCAGATGCGGTTCGTGATCCAGGAGTAGGAGCGGTGGTTCAGCACCAGCGGCTCACGCTCAAGGATGCGCGGCGTGGCGGGTGCGGATGAAGATGCGGGCGCTGTGGCGGTGGCTTCCATGGTTGCAGCTTAGAATTGTTTGCCGCTCCAGGCCGCGATATCGGCGGCGTTTGGCATTTCAGGGTTCACATTGCGGATGCGCGCCAGATAGCTCGTGCGCGGACGCGTGCCGATGTACCTGAGCAGCTCGTAGTTCCTCGGCGAGTCTTTGAGCTTCACCACACGGCTGTCTTTGTTGGCGATGTCACCGAACTCAATGGCCTCAGCAGGGCACGCCTGCTGGCAGGCCACTTTTACGGAGTCCGTCGGGATGCGGAAGTTCTTCGAATCACGCTGCGTGCGCTTCTGGTTGATTTTCGCGGCCTCGAGACGCTGCACGCAGTAGGTGCACTTCTCGATCACACCGCGCATGCGGACGGTGACGTTCGGATTCTTCTGCAGTTGCAGGCTCTCTCTCATGCCGGTCTTGGAGGGCGTGGAGAGCGGTCCCCAGTAAAGCTCGTCGAGCGGACGCTTGTTGTAGTCGAACCAGTTGAAGCGGCGCGCGGTGTATGGGCAGTTGTTCGCGCAGTAGCGCGTGCCGATGCAGCGGTTGTATGCCATCGCATTGAGACCTTCTTCGGTGTGAACGGTGGCGTTCACCGGGCAGACGGTTTCGCAGGGCGCGGCCTCGCACTGCTGGCAGGCCACCGGCTGGTTCACCATTTCGGCAGTCTCAAGCTGCTCGGGCGTCGGATTGTCTTCACTCGACGTGCTTTCAGTTTCGGCACCGTGCCGGCCCCACTTTGGCACGGCAAAATAGCGGTCCATGCGGATCCATTGCATGATGCGGCCTTTGGCGACCTGGTCCTTGCCGACGACGGGAATGTTGTTCTCCGACTGGCAGGCGACGATGCAGGAGGCGCAGCCGATGCATTTGTTGAGGTCGATGGTCATGCCCCACTGGTGCGTGACGTCGTAATCGAAGCCCTCGGGATTCTCGGCGGTCTTCCGACCGACCTGGCCCTTGTAGAGCGAGATGTTCTGCGGGATGTGGGAATCCATGCCCGTCACCTGCGCGAAGCCAGGCTCCTTCTTGAACTCCTCGGCGGTGGCCTCGCGGATGAAGGCGCGGCCTTCCATCGTGTTGTGCTCCTGCGTAATCGCGAGTTCGTAAACTTCGGCGAGCTTCTCCACCTTCGCGCCAGTCAGCACGTACTGATTTGCATCCTGGCGAAGGACGTAGCCATTGAAGCCGCGGCCCGCGTCGTTCGAGTCGGAGGCCACAAAGCCGAGCTTCTTCTGCCCATAACCGAGCTGCACGGTGATCGAATTTGCCACATGGCCCGGCGCTTCGAGCGCGGCGATCTCCAGCTTGGTCTCGCCGATCTTGATGCAAATCTTCTGGCCTTCCTTGAGTCCAAGGCCGCGGAACGTCGCCGAGCCGATGAGCGCGGCATTATCCCATGTGAGCTTTGTCACCGGATCGGGCGCTTCCTGCAGCCACGCATTGCTGATGTAACGGCCATCCCAGAGCGAAGAATCCGGCACGAGCACGACTTCGAGCGATTCCTTCGTCGGCGCGGCGGCGGAAGCTGCCTTTGACACGATGCCAGCGATGGCACCTGCATTGAGGGAACCGCCCTTCTGATAGGTCGATCCCTTCAAGAAGCCGTCGCGGAGGGTGAGGTTCCACTTCGTCTCGTCGATCCCGCCGGCGATTTTCCCGAAGGTCTCACGTACTGCGGCATAAGCGGCGTCTTCCACCGGAGCAGCCGGGGCAGCGGCGGGTGCCGCGGGATCGGCCTTCTTTGGCGCTTCGGGACCAAGCTTCTTTTTCCCGAGCAGGGCGAGGAGCACTTCGATCTCTGACACGCCGCCGTAGAGAGGCTGGATCATCGGCTGGGTCACCGAGTAGGTGCCGTCAGCCGTACGGATGTCGCCCCATGCTTCAAGCGGATGTGCCGCCGGCAGATGCAGCGTCGCGCCCCGCGCGGTGGCATTCGGCAGATGGCCCCAGTGGATGACGGAAACCTTCTTCTCAGCGAGCAGCGCCCTCAACCCCTCGGCATTCGGAGCGTCGTAGAACAGATCGGCGGCCGTAAGCGAGATGACCGTGTTGATCTTGCCCTCCTTGATCGACTCGACGAGTTCCGCCAGCGTGCCGGCTTCGGGCATCGCATCGGTCTTCACCAAATCGATCACTGTGCCGAAAGCGCCAAGCGCATGGTTCGCCGCCGCAACGAGCGCGTGAACTTCCGCACCGTATCGCGAGCCGCCAAGCACGACGGCCTTGCCCTGGAACTTCTTCAAATCCTCCGCTGCGCGCTTCACCCACGTCTGCAAATCCGTCGGAGCCGTGGCCGCGAGCGCCGACACCTGCGTGCCTCCGAGTTCGGATGCGAGAAGCGCCGCCGCAACCGGAATCATGCTGGCGGCCAGGGGCTTGCGATGATCCGCAAACCCGCCGGTCACCGTGTAGCGGTTTTCGAGCGCGTAGAGACGATTCATGCCCTCGACACCTTTTTCCGCATCGCGATTGGCCATGAACTCCTTCACGGAATCCACGCCGACTGGATCGATGCCCAGGAAATCGCAGTCGAGAGAGAAGACGCGCAGCGCCTTGCTCAAGTTCACCACGGGCTGCACTCCGGCACCGAACAACTGGGCGTTGGCTGTCCTCAAGGCATCGCGGCTGATCGCCTCATAGGTGACCACCTGGACCTGCGGATACGCCGCCTTCACCTGCCCGAGCAGCGTCGCCGCCGTCGGTGAAGAATTCGCGCCAGTGACAAGCGCCAAGCCCTGACCGCCGTTCGATTTCGCCTTGGCAGCCAATTCGGCGATCGCCTTGTTCACGCCACCCCAGCCCGCGCCGTGACCGCCTTTGAGCGGACGCTGCGAGCGGGCGGGATCATAAAGATCAAGGATGGATGCCTGCGTGAACGCATCCAGGCCGCCGTTCGCCGTCGGGTGCAATGGATTGCCTGCGAGTTGGGTCGGACGGCCTTCGTGCGTGGTGACCACCAACGGTTGCGCACCGCCGGTCGGTTTCGCAATCGCCGTCGCGTAGAGCAAGGGCTTGCCCGGGATCACCCACTCGACGTGCTTCGTATAAGGCAGGATGTTCACCAGCGGACGACGGCAGCTCGCAAGCCCCATCATGCCGAAGCTTGCGCCCATGATCTTGAGGAAATCGCGGCGCGAGTTTTCTCGTTCGCCTTCGTCCATCGTGTCGCCGGCCGGGAATTCGACGCCCAGCTTGTTCATGAACTCCGAGCGGCGCTCAAGCTCGCCCACGCTACGCCAGTAGCGGCGGCCAGTCTTTGGTTCCTGCGGATGTTGCCAGATGCGTTTCATGAAAAAAGTCTTTCCTCGCGTGGTTTAGCGGTGACAGGCCGCGCATGATTCCGGCGGCTGGATCTGCCAGTGTTTCTTAAGCTGCAGCCCCACTTCCTTCTGTGCCACCTGCCCGCCGTAGGCCTTTTCCGCGAGTTCCACCAGCCCCTTCACGTCCGCCGGCACCTGATCCAAACTCCTGCCTCCCGGGATCTCCGCCGCGATCTCCGCCGGCTTCACGCCCTTGTCGAGCAGGCTCTTGTAAAAGGCCGCACGGTCGAGCTGCCCGGCGTTGTAGTTCAAGTTGGTGATCTGTTCGAGCGGCCGGAGGTTCAGCTCCGGATTCCGGTGGCAGTCGAGACACCAGCCCATGGACAGCGGCTGATCGTGGCGCACGACTTCCATCTCGTTGATCTTTCCGTGGCACGAGACGCAGGACACACCACGGTTCACATGCACAGAGTGATTGAAATACGCGTAATCGGGAAGCTTGTGGACCTTGACCCAAGGTATCGGCTGCCCGCTGGCCTCAGCCTGCATGACTTTTTCCAGCTTCGGGCTGTTCGAACGGATATTCCCCTTCCCTACGCCGTGGCAATTGAAGCAAGTCTGATTGGTCGGCACGTTCGAGTGTCCGGAAGCCTCGACGAACGAGTGGCAGTACCGGCAGTCGAGCCCAAGCTGGCCGGCGTGGATTTTGTGCGAGAAAGGCACCGGCTGCGTCGGCTCGTAACCCACCCGCGTGTATTTGGGCGTGAAATAATAGGTCACCCCCAAGGTGACCCCGACCAGAATGAAGCATAGCGCGATGGCAAGCTTGAGAGGCAGCCAGTTGGTCCAACGCGGAAAGAAGTTACCCATAGTCTTCGGTTTCGGAGAAGTGCTTGTGAAATTTTTCACAAGGCGCGCCGATAGTACAAAGCACGCCATCCTTTGCAACAAAGGAAATCAAATTTTTTCCATCATCGCGCAAATGACGCCGCAAAAAAGCAGTGCACGAACCGACAGCGCGCGGTCCAGTACCTTTTCGAGGAACCCACACATCGCGCCTGCACGTCGCATACGCCGGAAGCCTGACAAGCGCACCGTTGCACTTCCCACCATCGCGGGCACTTTCGCGTCGCCAACCAACCCACGATCACCCAGATGAAATCAACACTGCTCACCCTCGCCGTCACCATGCTTCTCACCCTCACCGCCGCGGCGAGCGAAGCCCTGCCCTTCGGCGTCACGCTCGGCGGTCAGGCCGCCAAAGACGGCTCGCCCTTTGCCAGCATCGAAAAACCGGTCGCCAACAACGCGGAACTCGTCGTCGCCGGCAAGGCTGACATCATCATCGTGAACGTCACTCCCGCAGATGCCAAGGGCAATCCAAAGGAAGGTGCCACGCCCGTCGTCATTCTGCTTCAAGGCACCAGCAAGACCACTCTGGACAAGACGCTCGACGGTCAGAAGCTTGCCGCTGGCAAGTACGCGATGAACGTCACCATGGATGGCAAGACAGCGCTGCTCACCTTTGCCATCCAGTGACACCCTGCACGCGCCTGATCCGCGCACTGAAAGACGATTGCAAAGCCGCCCGTTCTGCCTGGGCACTTCATGGCGGACCGCCTTTCTCCACTCACCATCGCGTTCATCGCCGTCACCCTGCAGCCGGTGCCGGCCGCCGAAGACGGCACGGCATTCTTCGAATCGCGCATCCGTCCGCTGTTCGCGGACCACTGCCAGCAATGCCACGGCCCGGAAAAGCAAAAGGGTGGCTTGCGCCTGGACTCGCGCGAGGCATGGCGGCGCGGAGGTGACTCTGGCGCACCCGTCGTGGCAGGCAAGCCGGAGGCCAGCCTCTTGATGAAAGCCGTCGGCTATTCCGACCGCGATCTGAAGATGCCGCCGAAGAAAAAGCTCGCCGCCTCGGAGGTTGCCGATCTGGAGAGATGGATCAAACTCGGCGCACCCGATCCGCGCGACGCGCCCGCCAGCAGTGGAATCGTCCGCGCAAGACAGAAGGGCCTGAGCGTCGAGGAGGGCCGCGCGTTCTGGTCATTCAAACCGCTCCAGCCCCGCGAGCCGCCACCGGTGAAGAACAAAGCCTGGCCGCGCAATGAGATTGACCACTTCATCCTCGCGAAACTCGAGGAGAAGGGTCTGGTGCCCGCGGCCGATGCCGCGCCTGACGTGCTGCGCCGCAGGCTGGCCTTTGATCTCACGGGCCTTCCTCCATCCGCGGCTGATGCGTCCGACCCGGCCGCGCTCATTTCAAAACACCTTTCATCCCCCGCCTTCGCCGAGCGCTGGACCTCGCATTGGCTCGACCTTGCGCGTTTCGCCGAATCATCAGGGGGCGGGCGCACGTTGCCGTTCAAGGACGCCTGGCGGTACCGCGATTATGTCCTCGAATCCATCGGCGACGATCTGCCTGTGAACCGTTTCATCACCGAGCAGATCGCCGGCGATCTTTTGCCTCATGCAAACGCAGCCGAGGCTCGCCGGCACATCACCGCCACCGGCTTCCTCACGCTCGGTGCCACGAACTACGAAGAGCAGGACAAGCAGATGCTGCGCATGGACATCGTCGATGAGCAGCTCGACACCATCGGCAAATCCTTCCTCGGCATGACGCTCGGCTGTGCGCGCTGCCACGATCACAAGTTCGACCCCATCCCCACCCGTGATTATTACGCCCTCGCCGGCATCCTGCGCAGCACGCGCACGCTGAAGAACTACACCGACAACGTCGCGCACTGGATCGACACGCCGCTGCCGCTCGACGGTGACGACGATGCAAAGACGGCGGCAGCCGAAGCGCGGCTCGAAGTCCTCAAGAAAAAGATATCCACGCTCAAAGACCAGCTCCGCAGCAGTGGCGGCGATCTAAGGCGAAGCGGCAGGAAACCCGTCGCCGTAACCGACCTCCCTGGCATCGTCATCGACGACGCCGAAGCGATGAAAGTCGGCGACTGGGTTCACTCGACCCGCGTGAAGCCCTTCGTCGGTCAAGGCTATGTGCACGACGAAGGGCAGCCCAAGGGCACGATGACGATCTCCTTCACACCGAAAATTCCTGCCACCGGCCGCTACGAAGTGCGCCTCGCCTACAATGCCGGCCCCTCACGGTCCGAGCGGGTCGCCGTCACCGTCTTCCATGCCGACGGCGAAGAACTCGTCGCCGTCAACGAAAAGACCGAGACGCTCGAAGGACTTGCCATCGCCACGCTTGGCACTTTTCGCTTCGAGGACAGCGGCCAGGGATACGTGCTCATCTCGAACGGCGGCTCCGAAGGCATCGTCAGCGTCGATGCCGTGCAGTTCGTCCCCGAGGCCACCGCCGCCGACCTCGCGAAGGCAGCCGGCTCCGGCAAGGACTCCGCTCTCAAAACGCAGCTAAGCGCGCTCGAAAAGGAGTTCAAGGAACTCGACAAATCCTCGCCGAAACGCCCGGAGGCCATGAGCGTGGCGGAGGATGCCAGGCCCGAAGACTGCCCCGTCCACATTCGCGGCAGCATCCGCAATCTCGGCGCCACCGTCCCGCGCGGCTTCCTCCAGGTGACGCTGAAACCCGGCGAGTCCCCTGCCCTGCCTGCGGATCAGAGCGGTCGCCTCCAATTCGCACGCTGGCTCACGTCCGACGCCAATCCGCTCACCGCCCGCGTCTATGTAAACAGAGTCTGGCAGTGGCTCATTGGCAGCGGCATCGTCCGCACCTCCGAGAATTTCGGCACCACAGGCGAAGCACCCTCACATCCTGAACTCCTCGACTACCTCACCGCCCGCTTTATCCGCGATGGCTGGAGCACCAAGAAGCTCGTGAAGCTGATCGTAAGTTCGCGAACTTATCAAATGAGCAGCGGAGGAGCTGATGATGGAAAATTGATGGTTGATGGCAAGAACTTCAAAGGCAGCTCCAACCCAGGCTATCAACCATCCGCGGTCAACCATCGACTCCCCGCCACTGACCCCGACAACCGCCTCCTCTCGCACATGAACCGCAAGCGGCTCGATGCCGAATGCATCCGCGATGCCATCCTCGTGGCAGCCGGCACCCTGGATGCAAAATTCGGCGGGCAAAACATGACCTCGGGCAGCGTGGACTCAAACGCCGCCGCCACCCAGAATCTCGAATACAGCTTCGTTTACACCGACACCCGCCGCAGCCTCTACACACCGGCGTTCCGAAACGTGCGCCATCCCCTTTTCGAAGTCTTCGACTTCGCTGATGTCAACCAGCCCATCACCCAGCGCACCACCAGCACCATCGCCCCGCAGGCGCTCTTCCTCACCAATCACAGCTTCGTCATCGATCAGGCCCGTGCCGCCGCCGATCATCTGCTTGCGGCAAAAGACCTCGCCACGGATCGCGCACGCATCGAACACGCATGGTGCGTGTCCCTGTCCCGTCCGCCGACTGAGAACGAGCACGCCCTCTCCCTCGACTTCCTCGAAGCCTCCATCTCCGGCAACGCCACCGCTGACGAAAAACGCGACACCTGGGCACGCCTCATCCAGGCCATCTGGAGCACTCCCGAGTTCCGCTTCTTAAAGTGACGACGGGAATCCGGTCCGCTGCGGATTCATCAGCCGTCGTCTCGCAGTTCCTGGTCATTCAGGTTCTCTCCCGCCCCTCCTTGTTGTTCTTGTTGCATCGCGACCAAGTTTTTGGATAGACAATTGGATCGCGTCTGTGTATCCCCGAATGCGACAGGCCCAATAAATCCAAAAATGCAGTCATGAATGCTCCCGCACCATTCAGTCCACTGTCCGTGCACACCTTGAGCCGCCCTTTGATGGCGGTCGGCTGCCGGTCGTCAAGAAACCGAACCGGCCAGCTTCCCGGGCCATAGATCACTGCACCGCTGCGATCTTGCTCCCGTAGCCGGAAAGACCGCCGCCCGCTGTTCATCGACGGCCTGCGCGGTGTCATGCGTGATGCCAGCCCTCCTCCGCGTCCTGCCTCCTTCTCTCACCTCACACCAGCGGTTGAATTTCAAAACCCAAACATCACAAGAGAAAGTCACACGAGAAGATCATGAAAACCAAATCAGGCAAACCGATGCGCATTTGTTTCGACCGCATCATTCCGGCGACGATGCCCGAGGCCCGGCATCTGGCACGTCGTCACGACATCCATCTCGCGCGTCTCGGCGCACCGAACGCTCGCGAGGTCTTGGCCGACATCGATCCCGATGCGCCCGGCCCCATTGGCGGCAGGCGCATGGCGCTCATCAATTCCCGCAAGTGGGACAATGGCTCCACGCTGCGCTGCCGGTTCCTCGAGGGATCGAAGAAACAGCAGGAGGCCGTGATTCGCCACGCAAAGGAGTGGATGAAGTACGCGAACATCAACATCGAGTTCGTGAAATCCGGCGCGGCGGAAGTGCGCATCGCCTTCAAAGACGATGGCTCGTGGTCGGCCATCGGCAGGGACGCGCTGGTCGAGAGCTACTTTCCGAAGCACGGCTCGACGATGAACTTCGGCTGGATTTTCGACAACACCGCCGATGCCGTCAGCCGCGCCGTGGTGCTCCATGAGTTCGGCCACGCGCTCGGCTGCATTCATGAACACCAGAGTCCGAAGCAGACGCTGAAGTGGAACAAGCAGAAGGTGTACGAAGTCTTCTCCGGCTCGCCGAACTACTGGAGCAAGGAGGAGATCGACTCGAACGTGCTGCAGAAGTACTCCGCCAAGGGAACGTCCGCGACGATCTTCGATCCCGACTCGATCATGCTCTACCAGTTCGATTCGGAACTCTTCACCAACGGCAAGGCGACGCACGAAAACACCGAACTCTCCGCGCTCGACATCAAGATGATCGGCGAGATGTACCCCGGAGTGAAGCCTCCGAAGGCTGCCGCCGAAAGCGGAGGTGGACGCCGCGCTTCATCGATGGCCGTCGTCACGTCCGCTGCGGCGCCGTCCGTGGAAGCTGGCAACGTGGTGGTGCGGTTCTTCTGGGAGCACACTCCCCTGGCGGTGCGCGACCGCATCGGTGATCCCCGCAGAGCCTCGTGGGCCGGCAGTGTGCTGCGCCTGCGCATGCATCAGACCGTGCTCGCCAGCCGCGCTGCGCAAAATGAAAAGCAGATCAAGGCGCGCTGCCTGGAACTTGTGACGGCGTGTGAAAACGCCGGCGCGTCTTACGAACCTGGCGTCACTCGCGCCTCCGCCCTTGCCATGTTTCGTGAAGTCCTCGGCGCCGGCGACAAAAGCGTGGACGATGTGCTCGATGCCGTGGAGGCATGCTACGAGTTCTGAGGGATGCTTGTTCCACCGAAGAACTTCAAAGCCGGAGAGACATTGCCCGCGTTGTTTCGCCGAAAGGCCCGGGAGTCCAGACAGTTCTGGAGTTCCAGTCCAACAAACCCATCAACCGATCACTTATGCCTGAAGAACCTTCCATTCACCCCGCCCGCGCCGCTGCCGCTGGTGATCCGTATTTCCGCAACCTTCAGAAGGGACAGCGTGATCCCAAGCTTGGCGTGACGGTGGATGAGGTGCTGTTTCGCACGGACAAGTTCCTCGTCTATCTCGACGAGCAGCAGAACATCCAGTGGGCTTGTGATCCGTGTCCTGAAAACATCGGCTGGATGCTGGTGCGGGTGACGGAGCTTGAGGCGCGGACGCATTTCTTCCGGCAGTTTCAGTCGGATGTGCGGGAGCACCTCGTCTCGGCCAAGCGGATGATCGCGCAGGGCGTGATCCCCGTACTCGAAGGCGGCGCTACGGCCAAGCAGGAGGCGGAGGCGGCGTTTGCCACGGCGGAGAGATTCATCGTCCTGCGTGGCCGGGAGGCCAGCCTCATCTGGCTTTATTGCGCCTTTGCCACGCTCGCAGCGGTGTCGGTGCTGGCGCTGCTCTACAGTCTCCAGTGTCAGAACCACGCGGAGTCATTCTGGGCCGCGCTCGCGTGTGCGTGCGCGGGCGGGCTGGGGGCCTTCATCTCGCGCGCCGTCGCCGCGCACGATGCGCTGCCGTGTGATGCCAATGCGGGGAAACATCTGCACTGGCTGGAGGCGCTAATGCGCTGGGGCGTGGGACTCGGCGCGGGCGGCTTGATGTGGCTGCTCGTGCGCGGCGGTGTGTTTCTCGGTTTCATCGAGGAGAAGAATCACAACTTCGCCGCCGTCCTTGCCTTCGCCCTGCTCGCGGGTGCGAGCGAGCGATTCCTGCCGACGATGCTCAGCCGCTTCGATGAGGAGATCGGGAAGAAGCCGAACAAAAACAAGGGACAACCAGGCGCGGGTGACGATTCCGAAAACGGAGAGGATGATGATGGCGAGTCCGACGACGATGACGGCGGCGATGCAGAAGATGAAGGCAACGGCGGCGCTGATGAGGATGAAAGCACGAAGAAGAAACCGCCAGCGGGCGACGCACCCGCCGGCGATGCACCCGCGCAGCCCGCAGCAGATCAACCCGTCGTCCCCGCGATCCGATGAAGAAGAAAAAAAACAGCCATGCTGCTCCGCGCAAGCTTGCCTCCGACAAGAGTGCGGCGCGCGCTAGCGTGTTCCGTCTTCCGGCGCAGGAGATCGAGCGCAGGCTGGTGACGGGCACTGCAGACGCGGAACTCGAGCGCTACTTCGGCGCGCAGTTCGAGCATTTGCGGACGACGGCGCACAAGGCCAGGGCCGTGATGCGCTCGGCAGGCGGCGCTCGGCCGAAGGTCCTCATTCTGCCGGGCATCATGGGTTCGATGCTGGGGTTCAAGCCGGTGCCGTTCGTGCCGCTGTATGACACGCTGTGGTTCGATCCGCTGGATGTGACGCTTGGCAGGCTCTCGGAGCTGGCGCTGCCGTCGAAGAAGAAGATCGTGGCGCTCGATCCCGTGCCGCTCGTGTACACCGGGCTGAAGCTGGCGTTGATCGCGGCGGGCTTCGACGCGGATTACTTCGCCTACGACTGGCGGCTCAGCCTGCGGGAGTCGGGCGCGGCATTGAAAAAGAAGCTCGACTCGATGGGACCAGGCCGAGTGCATCTCGCCGCGCACAGCATGGGCGGACTGGTGGCGCGCGCGGCGCTCAAGCAGGGTGCGGGGAACATCGGCACCGTCGTGATGATGGGTACGCCGAACGGCGGCTCCTACTCGCCCGTGCTCGCGCTGCGCGGCGTGCATGAGCTGGCGTCGATCGTTGCTGGCATCGACCAGATGCACTCGGGGCGGGAGCTGACGGAAAAGATTTTCTCCACTTTTCCCGGCCTCGCGCAGATGCTGCCAATGGATGCCATCTCGAACGGCGTGGCGTGGAGTGATGCCGGTATCTGGCCCACGAGCCCGCGCGCGCGCAAGGACGTGCTCGCCCAGGCGGCGGACATGGACTCGCTCCTCGCGGCTCCGCGTGATGACTGGCATCTGATCGCCGGCATCGACCAGGAGACCATCGAACGCGGCGAGCCTGATCCTGCCGGTGGCGGCTTCCGCTATAAGCGCGCATTCGAGGGCGATGGCACGGTGCCGCTGGCCTCCGCGCGCATCAGCGGCCTGGAGCGGCGCACATTTTATGTGAAGCACGATCACACCACGCTGCCGATGAATCTAAGCGTTTGCCGCGCGGTGGTGGAACTGCTTCGCGGCGGGAAAGTGTCCGCGCTGCCTTCCGAGATGCCGCAGGTGCGGCCCGCACTGCAAGGCTGGATCACGGATGCGGAGATTGCTGGCAAGCCGAAGCCCGTGAGCCGCGCCGCTCGCGCTGGAAAAACGAAGCCGTCGGGTCTGCGCGAGGGCATGAATGCCATGCTTCGCGCGATGTCGCTGGCGAACGTGCCGTGCGCGATGATCACCGGCGACGGGACGCTGCCGCTGTCCGATGCTGCGGGCGGCGGCGGAGAACCGGAATCACGCGAGCTGCTCGCCGTGCAGCCGTACGACGGCATGATGGTGGAGCGCGATACGCGACCGTATCTCGAGCTTGAGCTGGCCTTTGGCGACATCGCGCAGGTGGAGGCCGATGCGATCGTGCTGGCGAAATTTCAAAACATGGACATGGGCCGCGCCGCGCAGGCGGTGGATGCGAAGATGGATGGCGTGCTCGCCAGCGTGCTGCAGCGCCGCATGTTCGCGGCGAACGTGGGTGAGATGTTCGTGCTGCCTGCGGGCCGCCATCCGTTGCGTGCGGACATCGTGGCGCTCGCCGGCATGGGACCGATGGACGGCTTCATCATCGGACCGGGCCGGGTGCAGTGGGACACGCTCGAACTCGTGGCGGAGAACACGCTGCGTACGCTCATGGGCGCGGGTGTGACCGAGTTCGCCACGCTGCTCTTCGGCCATGTGAGCGATGCGGGGCCGGAGTTCATCCGCGAGGGGCTGGCGCATTTCATCCAGGGCTTCCTGCGCGGGCTGCTCGATGCGAAGGACGCGGACCGCCGCCGTTTCCGTCGCGTGATTTTGTGCGAGGCCGACGAGGCGCGCTTCCGCGTGCTGAAGGACAGCATCCACCATTTGCTGCGCACGAAGCTTTTCGCCGACGTGCGCGTGCGCATCGACGAGCGCGTGCTGCCGCGTCCGGATTTCTTCGAGCATCGCACCATCGGCGCGGCAGCGGCAGTGGCATCGGGGACGGAAGGGCGTGATCCCGCCTATCTCTTCGTGCGCGCGGCACGCGAGGCGGGTGATCTGGTGTTCGAGACCACGTTCGCCTCCACACTGGGAAAGGCAGCGACGTATCGCGAGTCCATGCGCGTGAGCGAGGCGGACCTGGGCAAGGCGCTCGCGCCCGTGAAGCCGTCGAGCTGGGACGATGAGGTCAGCGCCGCGGAGGTGATCAAGGCGGGAATGCTGCTCACCGATTTGCTTCTGCATCCCAGCATCCGCGCCGCGCTGGAGGGCAACCGCGAGAGTCCGCTCATCCTCGTGCATGACGACGAAGCCTCGCGCATTCCGTGGGAGACGCTGCGTCTCGGCAAAGACGGCGCGTTGCGGCCCGCGTGCGCGGGCGGACTCACGCGTCAGTACGCGGCGTCGAATCTCTCGGTGGCGAAGTTCATGGAAGCACGGCGGCGCGATGAGCATCTGCGCGTGCTTCTCATTGTGAATCCGACGGGCGACCTGGCCGGCGCCGCCGAGGAGGGCGCGCGCATCGAGACGCTGCTCGCCGCGCACGCCGACGTGCGTGTGACCGTGGTCCGCGAGCACGAGGCCACGCGCGACCGTCTGCTGACGCTGTTTCGTTCAGGCGAGTTTGACGTGGTGCATTACGCCGGCCACGCATTCTTCGAGCCGAGCGCACCGGAGCGCAGCGGGATCATCTGCGCGCCGAAGGATGAGAACAATCCATCCGTGCTCAGCGGCGCGGATTTGGCCGGTCTCGGCCAGCTTCCCATGCTCGTCTTCTTCAATGCGTGCGAGTCAGCGCGCGTGCGCGGGATTCCTCCGCCAGCGACGAAGACAAAGAAGCGGTCGGACCATCCCGACCGCGTGCGCGGACTCGTGAGCTTTGCCGAGGCATTCATGCGCGGCGGCGTGGCCAGTTTCGTGGGCACCTACTGGCCGGTGGGCGATGCGTGCGCCAAAACTTTCGCCGAGACTTTCTACGCCGGCATTCTCGACGGTCTGCCGCTTGGCCCCGTGATGACGAACGCACGGAAGGCTCTCACCACCTTGAAGCCGGCCACCGGCGACTGGGCGGACTATCTGCACTACGGCTCGCCAAACTTTGTGCTCAAGCCACGACGCTGATATTTCAGCACCCGGACCCGCCATCGATCCCAAATCTCAGATCCCCAACCTTCAAATCGCGAATTTCAGACACCGAATCCTGAACCTCGAATCCCGAACAACGCCATGATCCACGAACTCATCAAACTCAAGAAACTGCGCGAGCAGGTTGAAGCCTGGTCATCGCTCGTCGAGTCGGCGCAGGCCGCGCTCGATGATCCCAATGCCACGAGCGAAGCCGCCACCTTCTTCAAGGAAAAGAAATGGAGCCGCGAAGATGTGGGCGCGCTCGCGAAGCTCGTGGCGAAGGCTTCGGAAGAACTCCAGATCGAAATGGAGAAGGCGAAGAAGGCTCCCGCGCCCGAGGAAGACGAAGACAGCGACGGCGCCTTCATTCCCTCGCAGGCCGCGCTCAGCACGCTGCAGATGCTCATCGAGATGGTGAACATCGACGCGAACCTGTTGGCAAGGCCGCAGGGGCAAGGACTGGCCGGCAGCGATACGAGCCAGCAGGTGCGCGAACTCAAAGCCGAGGCACAGCCATCGCCCGGCCAGAAGCTCTTCTACAGCGTGCTGGACGAACCAGGCGCGCGTTACTTCACGGAGGGCGCCAAGGCCGTGGCGTGGCGCTGGGCGAACAATGCATGGCATGCCTTTTCAAACTCGCCCGCCATCGCGCCGCTCGCGAAGAAGGCGCGGCTCGTCATCGTCGGCGACTGGGGGTCGGGCGTCGGCCGTGCGCAGGACATCGCCAATCTGATGCGCAAGGAGATCGACGCCGCGCCGGGCGTGGAGCGCCATGTGATTCATCTCGGCGACATTTATTTCGCCGGCTGGCCGAAGGAATGCCGCGACCGTTTCCTGGCTTACTGGCCGGTGAAGCCCGGTGGCGAGCCGGGCATCGCGAGCTGGTGCCTCAACGGAAATCACGACATGTACTGCGGCGGCGACGGTTACTTCGACGTGGTGCTCGGTGACGTGCGCTTTGCGCAGCAGAAGCAGTGCAGCTACTTCGCGCTGCGCAATGACGACTGGCAGTTCATCGGCCTCGACACGGCGTACGACGAATGGCACCTGCCGGCGCGCCAGGTGGACTGGGCCGCGGATCGTTTCAAAGAGAAGCCGAAGGCCAAAGGCGTGCTGCTCTCGCATCATCAGCCGTTCAGCTCATTCGAGAGCCAGGACAAGGCGAAGGCTCTTGCCGAACAGGCCGCACCGCTGTTGAAGAACGGACTCACCTCCGCGTGGTTCTGGGGTCACGAGCACCGCTGCGCCATCTACAAACCGCTCAGCTTCACCTTTGCCGATGGCAGCACCGGCGTGCTGCCCTTCGGCGCGTGCTTCGGTCACGGCGGCGTGCCCACGAGTCCGAAGCGCGAGAGTCCGCCCGAGACGCTGCACACGCTCACGGCCACGGAGTCGAACGGCTTTTTCCTCACCAAGGAAAACTTCGCGCGCATGGGCTTCGTCGTTCTCGACATCGACGGCGCGAAGGGAAGGCTGCGCTGCATCGACGAGCGCGGGAACGAGCACTTCACCCGTGATTTCTGACCTGAGCCATGAGCACGTGGGACGAGCGCCGGAAGGTCGATCTGAAACGCTGCCTGGACAGCTTCGACGAGCAGTTCCGTATCTGGCAGGAGCGCACCGAGCGGCCGCCATACGAGACGCACTACTCGCAGGTGCGCGCCGCGTCGGATTTGCTCAACGGCGTGCGCCAGGAACTGCGCAAAAAGCTGGAGGGAGCGAAGCCCGCCACGGCCAGCCTCACACGCCAGGTGCTCTCCGCATGGCGGGTGTGGGAGGCGTTTCGCGACCGGCTCGCGCAGCGGCAGGAAGACATGTTCCGGCCCGGACTCGCAGCCGCGGACGAGATCGCGTGGGCGTGCCGGAAGCCGGTGAAGGCGGCCTTTGAAGAAGCCGGCGAGCAGAGTCCGAAGGAGCCGGCGCTCGTGTATCTCAGCGGGGCCGCGAGTCCAGTCGCGCTGGTGCGCGACACGCCCTTCACGGGCGAGGAAGTGCGTGGTGAAGGACTGTGGCGCAATGCGGAGGAACTGCTCGATCATCTTCCCGTGCCGCTCATCGGAATGCCGTGGCACGAAGTGTTTCACGCACCGGGCCTCGTGGCCGTGGCACACGAGACGGGGCATGTGGTGGAGAAGGACTTCAATCTCACCGATGCGCTGAACTCGGCGATCAAAAAGGCCGTGCCTGCGGATCAAAGCGACGACTGGCAGCGGTGGCGTGCCGAGGTTTTCGCCGACCATTTCGCGCTTCGCCACTGCGGCCCTGCGTATGCGGGCTTTCTTGCCGACGTGCTGCGGCGCTTCATCGACGAGCCGCCTTCGAAGGCGTATCCGCCGCATGACGTGCGCATGGAGCTGTGCTTCGCCGCGCTGGAGGAATTCGGCATCAAGGACGAGACGGAGGACATGCGGAAGGTGTGGCGTGACTCGGTGCCGGCTGCGAAAGAAGCGCAACTCGAAGCGGCTCGCGCCGTCGCGAAGGCGCTGGGCGGTGTGCAGGTGGCAGGCAAAAAGACGCTGGCCGAGGTGATGCCCTTCACTCTGCAAACTCACCAGACCATCCTCGCCGCGGCGCGGAACTTCTGCAAAGGCATCGCGCCGGAGGGGCAGTTCGGCGCGCAGCACATCGCGGCGGCTGCACGGCTGGCCTTCGACATGGCGCCCGATCTTTTCTCGGCCGGAGCGGCCACCGAAGAAGTCTTCGGCATCGTTTCAAAAGTCGAAGGCGCGGGCACGCGCCGCCGTGCCGGACGCAGGCCCGAACCAACCGCGGCCGGTCGCACGAGACGAGGCGCGGAGGCGCGGCCGCCGGAGTTCGATCACTTTGCCGTGGGCACCAGCCTCGCGCGCAAGTGGTTCAAGGAATCCACACGCGGCAAGAAGCGAAAGAAGAAACCATAAGCAGGCATGGCACGGGCACGAACATCAAAGACCACCGCAGGCAAACGTGGCGCAAAGCGCGCTGCGAAGAAGCGCGCCGCGAAAAGCAAAGTCAGGCAGGCTGGCACGCCGGACGTTGCGAACAAGGCGACGGCCAGGGCTGCCGGCCCTTCTTATGTCCGCATCGAAGCGCAAGGTGCAGGCGGCAAGCCGCCTCGTGTGTATCCGATGCGTCCGCTGAAGGGCGACCGCATCGAGAAGGAGGCGCTCCGCTGGCGTCACCTCGCAGCACGCAGGCAGCAGTGGCTCGACAGCAAGGATGACGACGAGGAAACCGGCGAGGAGGGCAGCAAGCTGCTCGCGGATCTCGGCATCGACCGCGCGGCGCAGCGGGTGATTTCCGCGGCGGAAGCCGTGCAGGTGTGCATCCCGTGGACCGACGACGAGTCTGAATTCTGGGCCGAGCGGATCCTGCCGTGGGAGTTTTTGCTCGTGCGTGCGCTGCGGCACGTGTCCTCGTTTTCGCGTTCACCCGTGGTCGTCAGGCAGTTGTTCGATGTTCAGCCGCAGGGCAGCGTACCCGAAGGCGCGCAAGTCCCCGACAGCGCCATTGGCGTGGTCGTCTGCCCGCCGGGCACGGGCTGGCAGACGATGCGCGAGACTTACCAACGCGAGCGCGCGATGGTGAAGGCGCATCTCGGGCAGCCCGAGATGGAATCGATCGATGATCCCGACCGCGACCGGCTCGGAGCCGAGATCGCCCGGCGTTGCAAGGGTGGCAAAGGCGTGGCGGTGCATCTGCTCAGCGTGATCACGCTGCGCGAGCGCGAGAAGCCGCCGCGCGATACGCGGCCCCATCTCTTCCTGCCAGACAAGGCGCACCAGTGGTGCGAGCTGGAAGACGCGGCCAAGAGCATCACTTCCGGCGACAAGTTCGCGCCCGCACTCGTGTGCATGAGCTTCTGTGACTCCGGGCCGCGACTCGCCGCACTCACGGTGGCGCACGGCGCGCACGCGGCCCTCGGCTTCCAGGACATGGTGACTGATGATGTGTGCGAGAGCTTCTTCGGCATCTTTTATCACGAGTGGCGGAAGGACAACGAGTGGAACCTCCTTGCCGCGTTCAAGGAATCCATCCGTCAGATGGCGCACGACCTCCAAGGTGCGGGCGTCATTCTCTGGAGCCGGCATTCGTTGTTCGAGGCGCGCAAGCCGGCGGAGGAGGCCGCACCTGCGGCGCGGAAATCGCGCGCGCCGAAGTCCACGACCGCCGCGCCTTCGCCGCAGCCGGTGTCCGGCGCACTCGCGCCGCCAGCGTCAGTGGCGCTTGAGGCGGTGACTTCGGCGCAGATCGGGGCGCAAGCCACGCCGCCGCCCTCGGTCGCGGCACCATCCGTCGCGCTTGCGCCCGGCGCTTTCGTCGTCACCGCCGAGGTCAACGACAAGCTCAATTACTCCATCCTGCACAATCAGCACTACAAGCTGCGCGATGAGACAGGCATCGACCCCGCCACCTCGCTGCCGCTGCGCTTGTTTTCCAAATTCAACGTCAAGCGCATGATCCCCTTGGCCGATGGCGCGAAGCTGGTGGCCGATGTGGAGGTGACCTTGCACGCGGGCACGGAAGACTGCGCGTGGAGGCAGCTCGTCGAACTCAATTCTCCCTCCGAGGAGATCGCGCCGCTCATCCGCGTGCCGCTCACCTCGGCCCTTGTGCGCAGCCTGCGCGAGTCGATGCGCACGACGGTGACTTCGCGCGTGTCCATCCTCGGCAGCCCGTGGCACATCCAGACGCACGCCGTCACGCTGCTGGCCATCGACGAGTGGCGTGACGACGGCGTGTGCCATGTATGGCTCCCTTCGTTCGTGCTGCCGCGTGATCCGGCCGTGGGCGAACTCGTCAGCCTTGCTCGGCGTTCCCTTTGCATCGCGGCGGATGATTTCAACGCGGGCTTCGACGGCTATCAACGCGGTGAACGGCGCTGGGTGGACATGCAGGTCCAGGCGCTCTGGGCCACGATCATCGACCAGTGGGACCTGGCCTACATCAATCCGCCACCGTCGTTCAGCGACCGCTCGCAGCGTCTCCGTTTTCCATCCACCATCAGGAAGGACCGCGCCGGCACTTGCATCGACCTGGCACTGCTGCTCGCAGCATGTCTCGAGTACATCGGCATTGAAACCTTTGTCGTGCTCGGCCCCGGCCATGCCTACGTCGGCTACGGCCGAGAGCCGCGTGCGAAGCGCGATCTCTTCAGCGCCATCGAGGGCACCGAGACAGCCATGCAGGGCACCACGCGCGACGCCATGTCCCGCGCCACGCGCGCCAAGCGGATCCTGGCACCGTGGGTCTATGACAAAGACCACCATCCCGCCATCGTCCGCGCGCTCGATGAAGATGAAACCATCGGCGCCATCGAGGCCACCATGCTCACGCAGCGCAAATCATTCGCCGAGGCCCGCGGCGCCGGCGACAGGCGGATGCGGATGCGCCTCGAGTTCGACTGCCTGATCGATGTGTATCACGCCCGCCAGCCCGGCTTCGATGTGACGCCCCTGCCGCTGAGTTTCACCAACGGAATCGGAGGGGAGGAGCCCCCATCCTCCGCCGCCACATCATAGACGAAGCAGCGGCGCGCGGCGGCAGCCGTCGGTGGCGGCCGCCACCGCAAAACACCGCCATTGCCTCACCGGGGCTGCCTGTGCTAGTCTCGCTTCACTATGGCACAGGCAATCATGGAACCGGAGGAGGTGCGGCGCTTTGCGAAGGAGCTGAAGCGCTTCAACGATGACGTGCAGGCCAAGGCGGCGCAGCTTCAGTCACGCTTTGCTTCCCTGGGCAGCACATGGCAGGACCAGGAGGCGGACAAGTTTGCCGAGGAATTCATCACCACGATGAAGGCCCTGAAGAAATTCATGGAGGTGAGCGAGAAGCACACGCCCTACCTCCTGCGCAAGGCACAGCGCATCGAGGACTACCTGAACCAGCGCTAGCGGGCATCTCGTCTCTCCGCCAGCAGACACACCGCCGCGACCATGCCAGAACAGGCCAAAGTCACCTCCCTCGACGTGCTGGAGTCCTTCCGCGCGCGGCTCATCGTGTTCCTTTCCAAGTCGCGTCGCGGGATCGACGAGGTCACCGATGAGATCCGCCGCACGCGAAACTGGCTGGAGGGCGAAGGCCGCGTCCGCTGGGAGGCGGAGGTGAAGAAGAGCCGCAAGCGCCTGGAGCAGGCCGAGGCGGAGCTGATGAGCGCGCGCTTCTCGGAGTTCATCGACACGCCTTCCGTCCAGCAGATGCAAGTGCGCAAGGCGCGCCGTGCGCTCGAGGATGCGGAGCGGAAACTGGCGGCGGTGAAGCGCTGGTCGCGTGACTTTGACAGCCGTGCCGATCCACTGGCGAAGAAGCTCGAAAGCCTGCGGCACCACTTTGATCATGTGATGCCCCAGGGCGTGACGTGGCTGGTGCAGGCGCAGCGCACGCTGGAGGGCTACACGGAGACGCCGTGGGAGCAGATGACGGATGCCGCCGCCGCGTCGCAGGGCGCGCCTGCATCCACACCCGCTGCGCCGTCCGCGGAACCGGAGGTGAAACCATGAGCGGACACGTCAGCGGCGCGAATCTCTCCCAGGCCGTGCAGGACCTGCTCGTGGAGTGGGATCACACACGCGCCTACTGGCGCGACCAGAAGGCCCAGGAGTTCCACCAGAAGTATCTCGAAATCCTGCCCGACCTCGTGACGAAGGCCAACAGCCTCATCAGCGAGGTGGACGCACTGCTAAGAAAGGTAAGACAAGACTGTGAGTAGCCGCATCGACCTGAGAACCAGCCGCAGCCTCGAGCTGCTCCGCACCCTGGAGCAAACCGTGTCCGACTTCGCCAGACGCGAGGACCAGACTGTGAAGGATCTCCGTGGGCGCCGCTTCGCAGCGGAGCGCAAGTGCAACGATGGCTGCGCCCACATCGACGAGCGGCTCCAGGTCCAGTGCGCGCAGGTGAATGCCGGCTTCGACCAGCGGGCGGACAAGGCGCGTGCCACGCATGATGCGCGGCTGCAACGGATCAAGAAGTTCGAGCACTCCGGCAGGCGTGATCTGCCGAAGCTGGCGCAGGTGGCGCGCGAGCGTTTTCTCGGCGCGCTGCAGGTGCGCAAGTTCACGGCTGAGCGTGACTACGCCTCGGGAGTGCAGCAGGCGGAGGCAGCCTTTGCCCGCGCATCCGGTGATCATAGCGCGAAGCTCGGCGACATCGAGAAGCGCGCGGCAAAAGCCTTTCGCGGCTACGGCAGCCTGCTGCGCCTGCTGCGGCGCAAGCGCCGTGCGAAGAGCGATCCGGGTGATGCCGAGGACCTCGAAGGCCTCTTTGCCCAGGGGGCCGCGCACGTCCAGTCCGCCGAGGCGGGACTTGCGGAGTTTGAGCAGCTCCCGGTGCCGCGCTTCTTCAGCGGCTTCTCCCTCGGCATGATGCTCTGCCTCATCGCGGCGGCATGCATCGGCATCGCGATGACGGCCGGCATGTCCGTCAACGGCGCGGCGCTCGCCGTCGCCGCCTTCGCCATCCTTTGGCTCGTCCTGCTCATCATTCATCAGGCGGGCTTGGGGAAAGGCAGGACCATTGCGCGCGAGCTGGCCGGCCACCTGGCTGAGGGCAAGCGCATTTTCGAAGGCATCGCGACCAATGCCACTGCCATGCGGGATGCCGCGATCACCTCGCTGAAGGAAAAGCACGACGCGGTCCTGGCCGACGTGGCCGCGAAGTGGGACAGCGCCGACACCGTCGAGGCGGACTTCAAGAAGGCCGTGCAAGAGAAACTCAAGACCGGCGTGCCGCGCGCCACGGCGAAGAATGACGAAATCCTCGCCGCGAAGCTCAGGGGCATCGACGAGGTTCGGGCCGAGGAAACCGACTGGAAGACGAAGGAGGCGGAGGCGAAGAAGAGCGTGTTCACCTCCGCGCGTGACGCGGACCTCGCGAAGCTCGCGGAGGAAGAGGCCGCGGCTTGGCAGAAGATGGAGGCTGACTGGAAGAGCACCGTGGCTCCCATCTACCAGGCCGTCGCCGAGATGAATGGCGTGCTCGATCCCGAGTTTCCCGCCTGGAGCCGCGCGCTCGTCGATGGCTGGAGCGCCCCGCGTTCGTTCGCATCGGCCACGAAGTACGGGCACATGGACCTCGACCTGGCGAAGAACCCCGAGGGCCTGCCGAAAGATGCGCGTCTCGCGCTGCCGGGGCCGGCGCAGCTTTCCGTGCCGCTCGCGCTCTCATTCCCGCACGAGGGATCCATCTTGTTCGAGACGCACGACTCCGGCAGCGCCACGGTCGTCGGTACGCTGAACAATGTCATGCTGCGCCTGCTGGCGAAGACGCCGCCGGGCAAGGTGGCCTTCACCATCATCGATCCCGTCGGCCTCGGCCAGAACTTCGCCGGCATCATGCACATCGCCGACCATGAGGACGCCATCATCAACCGCCGCATCTGGACTCAGCGCGATCAGGTCGAGGAGCGCCTCTCCGATCTCAATGAGCACATCGAGAAGGTCATCCAGATGTACCTGCGCAACGAGTACGCCACCATCACCGAGTACAACGAGCAGGCCGGCAGCGTGGCCGAGAAGTACCACTTCCTCGTCGTCGCCGATTTTCCCGCCGGCTTCAGCGATACGGCGGCGAAGCGTCTGCAAAGCATCGCCATCAGCGGCCCGCGCTGCGGCGTGTACACGCTCATTCACTGGGACCAGCGCCAGCCGCTGCCGGATGGCTTCGTGGCCGATGAACTGAGGCAGAACTCCGTCTTCGTGCGGCAGGACAAAGGGGAGTTCTTCATCGGGCAGCAGTCCTTCAAGACGAACGCGAAGCTCATCTTCGATCCGCCGCCTTCGGACGAACTCGCCGTCGATCTCGTGCACAAGATCGGCAAGGCCAGCATCGACTCAAACCGGGTCGAGGTGCCCTTCGAGCACATCGCGCCGAAGCCCGGCGAGATGTGGACAAACGAAACGACCAACGAGCTGCGCGTGGCCGTCGGCCGCACCGGCGCCACGAAGCTGCAATACCTCGCCATCGGCAAAGGCACGCGGCAGCACGCGCTCTTCGCGGGCAAGACGGGCTCCGGCAAATCGACGCTCTTCCATGTCATCATCACGAATCTCGCTCTCTCGTGCAGTCCGGATCAGGTCGAGTTCTACCTCATCGACTTCAAGAAAGGCGTCGAGTTCAAGTGCTATGCCACGAAGAAGCTGCCGCACGCGCGCGTGATCGCCATCGAGTCGGACCGCGAGTTCGGCCTCAGCGTGTTGCAGCGTGTCGATGAGGAATTGAAGCGCCGCGGCGACATCTTCCGCAAACTCGGCGTACAGGACGTGGCCGGATACAAACGCGCCGGTGGCACCGAGCCGATGCCGCGCTCGCTCTTGCTCATCGACGAGTTCCAGGAGTTCTTCGTCGATGACGATGCCATCGCGCAGGCGGCCTCGCTGCTCTTTGACCGCATCGTGCGTCAGGGCCGCGCGTTCGGCATTCACGTGCTGCTCGGCTCGCAGACGCTCGGCGGCGCTTACACGCTCGCCCGTGCTACGCTCGGCCAGATGGTCATCCGCGTCGCGCTCCAGTGCAATGAAGCCGACGCCTACCTCATCATGGACGAGAACAATGCCGCGCCGCGTCTGCTCTCACGCCCCGGCGAAGGCATCTACAACGACGCCGCCGGCGCCATCGAGGGGAACAGCCCCTTCCAGGTCGTGTGGCTCTCCGATGAAGAGCGCGACGTGTGGCTCGACAAGATCCACGATCTCGCCGTCGCGAAGCACGACCAGCATCCCACGCCGATCGTCTTCGAAGGCAATGCGCCTGCCGACATCCACGAGAACGATCCGCTGCGCCGCGCGCTCGCCACGAAGCCCGCGAAAGCACCCGCCGCCGCGCATTGCTGGCTCGGCGCGCCAAACTCCATCAAAGGACCGACCGAAGCCGTGTTCCGCCGACAGAGCGGCAATCACTTGCTCATCGTCGGCCAGCGCGAAGAGGCGGCCACCACGCTAATCGGCACCTCGCTCGTCTCGCTCGCCGCGCAATATCCGGTCGGCAGCGCAAAGTTCGTTTTGCTCCACGCCGCGAATCCGGAGTCAGCCGAAGAGAAATTCCTCGACCAGATCACCGGCATCATCCCGCACGGCGTGCAGGTTTCCAAAGGCCACGACATCGCCGACGTGATGAACGAGTTCGCCGCCGAGCTGAAGACGCGCGGCACCGACAGCGCCGCGGCCGCTGATGCACCGCCCATCTACTTCTTCATCCACGGCATCCAGAAGTTTAAGAAGCTCCGTCACGAAGACGACTTCAGCTTTGGCGACAGCGACAGCAGCAATCCCGGCCAGCAGCTCAACGACCTGATCTGCGAAGGAGCGAGCCACGGCATCCACCTCGTCATCGTGGTCGATACCTTCAACAACGTCGGCCGCTTCATGAGCCGCAAGGCGCTCAGCGAGATCGAGATGCGCGTCCTCTTCCAGATGAGCCAGAACGATTCCGCCAGCCTCATCGAGAGCCCCAAAGCCGCCAACCTCGGCCTCCACCGCGCCATCTTCTACAACGAGCACGAAGGCCACATGGAAACCTTCCGCCCGTACGCAATGCCCGGCTCCGCGTGGATTCACGAGGCCGGGGAAAAGTTGTCGAAGCGATAAAGCCGGCACAGCCGCAAGAGCAGGCACGCGGAGCACCCAACTATCGTGCGGGCGCGATCGGCGGGGCCGCGCTGAGTAGTCGCGATCCGATAGTTTGGGGAAGCGTGAACGACCCTGCCAACTCTGTCCTGTCCGCACTCGCGCACACGGTTTGCCGTGATGACAAGCATGCTGATGAGTCCAAAGGCCACCGGCTTCCTCTTCGCACCCGCGCCCCCTGATTCTTGGGATGTACCGCAGCGCGCCCCTACCAGTGTTTCACCGCACCACCATCACAATCCGGGCGCGCCTTCCGGAAGGCGGTGACGGCGAAATGGCAGGGACCTGCTGAGTCAGGTCCCACTTGTTTGTGGCGGGGCGAAGGCGGCGGGTGGAGCGGAATAGTGTCTCGGTGTTCGTTCGCGCGGGGGATGCTCCGCACCACCTTGGCCCGCGAAATTTGGAACGCGACGCAGCACATCCCTGCCATGCCCTGCCGCGCGATGCGGAAATGGCAACGACGCCCCAGCGTGGCACCCCATTTCCCAATTTGCCTGATGACCGCGCTGCTTACTGCATCTCCAACACGATGCGGAAACCGTAGTTTGGATCGGTGCCGTGCCCTGGAATGCGAGGGATCATCAAACTTCGCCAGGCCGAAGTCGGCCACCTTCACCTGGCCCTCCATGTTGATGAGCGCGTTGCTCGGCTTGATGTCGCGATGGATGACGCCGTGCGTGTGCGCGTAGTGCAGCGCATCGCAAACGTGCGCGGTGATCGCCAGCGCATGCTCCGGCGGCAGACGGCCCTGGCTCCGGATCGTCTGATGCACATCGGTGCCATCGACGAAACCCATGACAAAGTAGTCGAGCGATGGGCCAGAAGGCAGTGCAGCTGATGCCAGGGCGGCTGATGGTAGGGCGGCTGGTCCTCCAGCCGCCGCGGAAGGCCGGGAGCCGTCCGCTGGGTCTCGTGTTGGATCGGAGGCTGAGAGCGTTCGGGCGGCAGATGCCAGGGCGGCTGGTCCTCCAGCCGCCGCGGAAGGCCGGGAGCCGTCCGCTGGGTCTCGTGTTGGATCGGAGGCTGAGAGCGTTCGGGCGGCTGATGGTAGGGCGGCTGGTCCTCCAGCCGCCGCGGAAGCCCGGGAGCCGTCCGCTGGGCCTCGTGTTGGATCGGAGGCTGAGAGCGTTCGGGCGGCAGATGCCAGGGCGGCTGGTCCTCCAGCCGCCGCGGAAGCCCGGGAGCCGTCCGCTGGGTCTCGTGTTGGATCGGAGGCTGAGAGCGTTCGGGCGGCGCTTGCGGGAGCAAGCGCCCTACCTTCCAGGCGGCACCCACTTGAAGCCGCCGCCCTGCGTGCGCTGATAACCCGTCGGCGTCGGGCCGGGGTTCAGCGGCTGCGGATCGGGTGCAGGCACATCGGGATCATCGGGCATCGGGAGCAAGGGTCGGGGAATTTGGAGGGAGACGCGATGTTTTATCAACAAGGCGCGAGCCGTGGCAAGGGAAAGTGCGCCCTGTGGAGGAAGCTCTGTCGCGTGACAAACGCGACAGAAAAATCACGGGTGAGGTGAGAATTAGCTTGGGCGGCAGCGGGTTTTGAGTCAGAATCGGCCTCCCAATCGCCAATAAATCACCGGATGAGTCGAGCACAGGCCCCACTTCTTCACGCAAGCTGCGGACGCGGTCGGTGGTTTCATGTTCTTCGGTCGGGAGTGTTGCTCGCCGCGACGGCCCTTTCATTCGTTCACACGGAAGCAGCCGGTGACAAAACGGTGAGTGGCATCGCTCAAAACGAGGTGCGCCGACGCGAAGCGCTGGTCAGGGAATCCGATTCACGACTGGTCGAGGCCGACGGTCTGTTCCGCGCCGGCAAGCTGCAGGAGGCCGTGGATGCTTACTCGCAGATTTACCAGTCGCTGCCGAAGGCGGCCATGGCGGCCCTCGCCCGTGACCGCGCGCGTGCCGGTCTGGCCGCCGCGAGCTGCATGCGCGCGCATGAGCTGATGACCGAGGCGCGCTACGCCGAGGCGATGGCGATGCTCGACCATGTGCTCTCGCCAGAGGTCGATCCCGACAACCGCGAGGCGAAAAAGCTCAAGGAACAGTTCGCCGACCCGGACCGCTTCCCGCGCGCGCTCACGCCCGGGCACATCGCGAACGTGAAGGAGGTCGAGCGCCTGCTCGAGCTGGCCAACTCCGCCCTCGAGATCGGCGACTACGACAAGGCGAACGCCACCTGGCAGAGCGTGCTGCGCATCGACCCCTACAACAAATCGGCCCGCCGTGGCATGGAGCGCGCCGAGCGGCTCCGCAGCGCCTACTTCGACTCCGCCCGCGACCACACCCGCGCGGAAATGATCTCCAAGGTGGACAGCCTCTGGGAGCAGCCCGCGCCGCCCACCGCCGCGGACATGAGCGCGCTCTTTGCCTCGGGTGGCGGTGCCGGCAGCACGCGCGGCGGGCGCGACGCCATCCAGGAAAAGCTCAATTCCATGATCGTGCCAAAGGTGGACTTCAATGGCGCGACATTCGACGAAGTCATCGAGTACCTCCGCGTCCGCAGTCGTGACCTCGATCCGAAGGGCCGCGGCGTGGACTTCGTGGTGAACGTGCCGCCCGACGCCGCATCGCGCCTGATCACTCTTTACCTCGAGCATGTCCCGATGGCAGAGGTGCTCCGGTATGTGACAGAAAAGGCCGGCGCATCTTTCCGCATCGAGGAGCGCGCCGTCACGATCATCTCTCTGTCCGAGAATTCCACCCAGCTCATCCCGAAGACCTACCGTGTGCCGCCAAACTTCATCCAGACCTCCTTGGTAGGCGACCAACCCGCGCCCCCTGCGGGCGGTGCCGCGCCGGACCCCTTCGCCGCCGCGAAGAAGCCCGACGCCGGCATGGCCTCCGGCCTCGGCGTGCGGCGCATGAATGCCAAGGACTTCCTCGCCTCGCGCGGCGTCACGTTTGGCGAGGGCGCCACCGCCTCGTACATCGCAGCCACCAACACGCTCTTCGTGCGCAACACGCCGGAGAATCTCGCCATCGTGGACACGCTCGTGGATCAGGCTTCCGAGAGCGCACCGAAGCAGGTGCTCGTCTCCGTGAAACTCATGGAAGTGAACCAGAAGAACTTCGACGAATTCCGTCATGATCTGGGCCTCGGCGCGGCCAACGTCCCCGGATCGGATCGCGTGTTTATGACTGGCGGACAGCAGGGCGATGCTGCAATCACCCTTCCGAATCTCGTCTCCACCACATCCGGTCTGCGCACCTCGGGCAACATCCTCGGCAAGGCGAGCATTGATTCCCTCCTCACCAACGGCCAGAATGTCCCATCGGCCGATTCAGCCTCGCCCACCGCGTTCCAGTTGCTCGGCGCGTTCACAGATCCGCAGTTCCAGTCGCGCATCGCGGCCATCAGTCAGAAAAAAGGAACCGACCTCATCTCCGTGCCTTCCGTCATCACCAAGAGCGGCGTGCAGACCCAGATCGAAATGGTGCGCGAGTTCCCGTATCCCACGGAGTTTGATCCGCCGCAGATTCCGCAGAACGTGGACTACACCGGGAACGTATTCGCTGTGAGCTTCACCGGCAAGGTGACGCAGCCGGCTTCAGGTACGGCCCCGGTCACGCCCACCACGCCCACCGCCTTCGAGACTCGCAAGGTCGGCTCGCTGTTGGAGGTAGAAGCCGTCATCAGTGAAGATGGACGTCAGGTGGAGCTGACACTCTCCCCCTCCACCACCGAGTTCGAAGGATTCATCGACTACGGCTCGGACATTACGAACACCAACTACTCGTCCGCCTTCGACCCGGTTGCCTTCGAGTTCGTCAACAGCGCTTCGAACTACGTGCAGGACAATCCAATCCTCCAGCCCGTCTTCCGCTCGAACAAGCTCAAGACCGCCGTGCTGGTCTGGGACGGTTCCACCGTCGTGCTCGGCGGCGTGATCTCCGAGAAGAAAGAGGAGATCAATGACAAGGTGCCCATCCTCGGTGACATCCCCATCCTCGGAAAACTCTGGCAGACCAAGGTCAAGCAGGTGCAAAAGAAGAATGTGCTCTTCTTCGTCACCGTGAAGGTCATCGACGCCGCAGGCCAGCCCATCCATCCGCAGGTGGCCTCAACGGCCGGGGCACGCTGATCGAAAGCGAAACCGCACTGCGGCACATGCGCCGGCTGCTCGTATCATTCATCGCGCTCGGCCTCACCCACGCCGCCGAGGACAAGGCGCGCCTCGTCCGCACATCAGACGCGCTCGCGCCCGGGCAGGAGCAGGCAAAGCTCCACGTCCCTCCCGGCTTCACCATCCAGCTCTTCGCCAGCGAGCCGATGATCAACAAGCCCATCAACATGGCCTTCGATGCGCGCGGTCGTTTGTGGGTGTCATCGACGGTCGAGTATCCGTATGCGGCTGCGAAAGAGCGCTGGGCCGATGCTCGAGGCTCGCGCGTCAAAGACAGCCGCGATGCCATCAAGATCCTCGAAGACACCGACGGTGACGGCAAGGCCGACAAAGTCACTGACTTCGCCGACGGCCTGAACATACCCACCGGCGTCCTCCCGTGGCACAAGCACGAGGACAAAGACGGCTGCATCGCCTGGAGCATCCCAAACATCTGGTACTTCGCCGACACCGACGGCGACGGAAAATGCGACAAGCGCGAGGTGCTCTTCGGCCCCCTCGGCTATCAGAAGGACACGCACGGAATGTGCAGCAGCTTCCGCCTCGGCCTCGACGGCTGGGTTTACGCCACGCACGGCTTCAACAACACGAGCCATTTCAAAGTAAGAACCACGGAACGAACGGAAAACACGGAGAAGAAAAAACCAGATTCCGTGTCTTCCGTGCATTCCGTGGTTCCTCAATCGCAGTCTCTTGATCTCCATAGCGGCAACATCTTCCGCTTCCGCCCCGACGGCTCGCACGTCGAGCTTTGGTCCGCCGGTCAGGTCAATCCCTTCGGCCTCTGCTGGGACAAGTACGGCAATCTCTACAGCGCCGACTGCCACAGCAATCCCATCACCCAGGTGCTGCGCGGCGCGTGCTATCCCAGCTTTGGCAAACCACACGACGGCCTCGGCTTCGGCCCCGTCATGTGTGAGCACAGCCACGGCAGCACCGGCCTCTGTGGCATCATCTACATCGACGGCGGCATCTGGGGACCCGAGTGGGACGACCACATGTTCCTCGGCAATTGCGTCACCTCGAAGGTGAATCACGACAAGATCACCTTCACCGGCAGCACGCCGAAAGCGAACGAGCAACCCGACTTCATCACCAGCGACGACCTCTGGTTCCGCCCCGTCGATCTCCAGCTCGGCCCCGACAACGCCGTCTACATCGCCGATTTCTACAACAAGATCATCGGCCACTACGAAGTGCCGCTGGATCATCCGGGCCGCGACAAGGAACGCGGGAGGATTTGGCGGGTGGTGAAAAATGGTCGAGCCAAAGCGTCTCCGAAAATCATGATCGCCGAAGGCGGCAAGCCGCTCGGCTTGGCTGACGACCCTAACCCCACTCTTCGACACCTCGCTCATCAGGAAGTGATGCTTCAGAATACACCGCGCTTGATGATGATCGATGGGCAATCGGACCCCGTAGAAAGCCAGCTCGATTACTTGTGGGCAGCGCTCGCCAACAAGCGTGAGCAGAAGCGTCCGCCCTTTGGAGTGCCTCAGTGGCCCGAGTCGTGGTTGTTCAAAGAAGAACAAAGGCATCAAGTCCGCGCGCTCTACTTCAGACAGGCTGTTGAGTTTGGATTTGATGACCGCGTTCGTAAATCCGCTGTCGTTCCCGCACTTGCCGATGCTTCGCCACAGATTCGCCGATGGAGCGCACTGGCACTCCAGTCATTTCCGCAGCTTGGCTCCTTGCCGCCGCTTCTGCTCTCCTTCAAAGCAACCCGACCGTACGCAGATCCATCACTTCATCACAGCCTGAAGCTGGCGATCCGCGAACACCTCAAGCTCCCAGGCTCATTCGCCTCGCTCAGCAACGACGACAAACTCTTCATCATCGACATCGCCAAGGCCGTTCCGACACAGGAAGCCGCAGCTTTTCTCTTCGACGAATGGAAATCCGGCCGCCTGACCGACAAGTTCACCAGCCTGCTCGGCACCATCGCACGCAACGGCTCCCCCGGCTTGATCGAGCAAGCGCTCGCCGAAGCCCGCAAACTCAAACTCGGTGAAGCCGTCGCCGCCATCGCCGCGATGCATGACAGCCTTCTCGAGCGCGGAATCCCGCCGCCGCCCGCATTTCTCGTCTGGGCCGCCGATCTCGCCGAGTCATCACTCGCCTCATTCTCCACCCGGCAGTCCCAGTGGTCCCACCAGCCCCATCCCTCCCATCCCGCCGACGAAAGTCCCTGGTGCCTGCAGGAGCGCAAATGCTCAGACGGCGTCGCCGCCCAGGTCATCAGCAGCCTCGACAAAGACAAGAAGGGTCCCGAGAAGCTCACCGGCATCCTGCGCAGCAAACCATTCGCCGCTCCTGCAAAACTGTCGTTCTGGCTCTGCGGCCATCAAGGACTCCCAAAGACCGAAGCCAATCACAAAAACCGCGTCCGCCTCATCTCAGCCGAAGCCACAAGTCCCTCAAGCCCTTCCCGTCCCTTCAGCCCCTCCCCGCCCCTCCGCGAAGCCTTTCCTCCACGCACCGACATCTGCCAGCGCATCGAGTGGGATCTCACCGATCTCCGCAGCCAGCAGGTGCGCCTCGAAGTCGTCGATGGCGATGACGGCCCGTCATACGCCTGGCTCGGCTTCACGCGTATCGATCCCGCAGTCGTGAGCATTGAGAGCTTCACCTCCGACGACGAGAAGCAAAAGCAACTCCGCACACTCGCCGCAGTTCTGAAAACCACCGCACCCATCGGCCTCCGAGACAAGCTCGCGCCCTATCTCCCGAAAACCGCGGCAGCGCCCGCTCCATCCAAGCCCCGCCCCGAACTCGATGCGCTCATCGCAACACGCAGCGCCGCATTCACGAAAGCAAAGCCCGACATCACCAAAGGCGGACTCGTCTTCAAAACCAACTGCGCCGTCTGCCACACCATCAAAGGCCAGGGCGGCATCATCGGCCCGCAGCTCGACGGCATTGGCAACCGCGGCGCGGATCGCATCATCGAAGACGTGCTCGACCCAAACCGCAACGTGGACGCCCATTTCCACCTCCATCAGCTCAAGCTCCGCGATGGCTCGACCGCCACCGGCTTCATTCGCGGCGAAGTCGGCCAAGTCACCATCCTCGTCGATGCCGCAAACAACGAGCAACGCATCTCCAAAGGCGACATCACCGAGGACACCGACCTGCCGCAGTCCCTCATGCCGCCGACGTTTGGGCAGACCATCTCCGAGCAGGATTTCGCCAACCTGGTCGGCTGGCTGCTCGGGCAGTAGCAGTCGCTCATGCTGATTCTGCCGGCACGTTGGCGGCAAAACGAACCTGCTCGCCCACAGAACGCGCAGGCGGCCACCCGTTGCAAAAGGGCTTACTGCGCCGCGGCCGCTTCCTTCCCGGCGTGACCGGCTTGGGCGAGCTTCCGCGCCGCGGAGACGATGTGACTGCAGGCCTCCATGCAGAGAAGCGGAAGCGCATTGGCATCGCTCGATGTCCGGCTCTTTCCGGCGGCGGGTCCCGCGAGCGGTTGGTCGGCGGAGAGCCCCCAGACGATGCGGCGCAGGCATCGCGTCTTCGTATCACAGTGTGTCGCGATCATCGTCATCGCCTGCTCGTCGGTGATCGTGTTTGTAAAGCGGTACATGCCCGTCTGTCGCGCGAGCACTTCGCGCAGCGGCACGCCGCACAGCCGGCCCTGCTCGTGAGCGCGGAGCATCCCGAGCGCCGCGGGATAGAAGTGATCGAGCGCGGCGCGCACCTCGTCGAGCGAGCGCAGTTCGAGCCGCCAGCCGCTCCTCAAAGTCGGCGCAGACTTCAGCGGGCGAAATTTTCCCTCCGCATCGTACTTCGCGATCTCCCGCGCAAACAGCGGCGAAGTCTCCGCGGCCGGCGTACTCGTCGCGGAAGCCTCGGCACCTCCTGGATCGTCTTTGTGTCGCAGTGTGAAAACGCCGCCGGCATCTCGCGTGATGCGCACCTCGCCGATGACATCGCGGCCCTCCGCCAGCCAGCGCTTCAGCGCAGCAGTGATCGAGAAATCGGTTGAAGTCCCTCCTGCGGCCGGCTCGGCTGTTCTCAAAGCGCTCTCGTCTTCGGATCCCGAATCAAGCGACTGCGAGATGGCCGGCGCCGAGACTCCAACCGACGCTCCGCCGAAGTGCTTGAGGTCGAATTCCTCCACCTGATCGAGGATCACATCGGCCAGATGCCGCTCCGTGCCGATGGCGCTGCTGTAAAAAAGGCGCCTGCCGTGGAGATGGTGCGGATTGTGACGGAAGACTTCGCGCTCGCTGGCTGCTGCGCCTGTCTGCGCCTCCATGCCGAGCAGCACGGGAATGTCCTGATAGCTGTGCAAGCCGTCCGAAATGAAAAAGGGGACGACCACGACATTCGGAGCCATCGAGAGCTTGTGCCAATCGGCCACGAACGGCGCTTCTTCCATGTAGGCGTCCAGCACCTCGGCAAAGCCGTGATTCCCTGCGCGAATGAGCCGCACCTGATCCTGAATCGCCTTCGCGGAGTTCTCATTCAGCCCGGTCCCATGACCGACGACGATGAGGCTCGTCTCCCCTCGCGGGATCCCCGGCGCGACTTCATCGGCGCGCTGCAGCAGCAGCCGCGTCATGTTTGGATGGATGCCGACCGGATCGCAGTAATGAATCACGCGTCCGTCACGCATCGTTGTCGGGCCGGAGAGACGCAGCTCGCGCGGCAGCACCTGACGGCAGAAATATCCTTCGCTGATGAAGTTCGGCACAATGTAGATCTCGCGGCTCTCGATCATCTCGAAAACCTCCGTCATGCCTGGTTCCTCCTTCCAGAAAGCGCACGCAACCTCGGCAAAGATGTCGCGGCCACGGATGTCCTCTGCGTGCTGGTGCGTCGGATTGCTCGAATCCGGATTCAGCGTGGAGCCGTGGCCGACGACAAGCAGGGCGGAAAATGGTTTGGCGGAAAGCATCACCCCATTAACGAACCGCAAGGCGTGGCGGCAACTCGAAAGGTGCCGCGCGGGGAATTTGCGACTGCGCTTCATGTTCAGCTTGTCGGCAAGCAGAACCACCTCACGCCTTTGTCCTGTACGATGCCGACCACTGTCTTGTTCGGCGAAGCAGCGAATGCGCCGTCGCGACGGAGCGCGGAGAGTGACAAAGCAATGAACGGAAGGGGCGAGTTCATTGCGTAACAGCTTTGAGATGCGCGGCGAGACGCTGCCTCATGCGGTTCATGCGCTCTGCCTGCGCCGGCTGTGCCGCGAGGTTGTGGAGTTCGTCGGGATCGGTGCGCAGATCGTAAAGCTGCTCGCCGCCGTCTTCGTCCCACTGAATGTAGCGGAAGGCATCCGTGCGCACGCCGTGGCCGGTGAGTTTGGTGCGTGTGGAGACCATCGTGCTAATGGCGACCTGCTTTCCCTTCGCCGTCGGATCATCGAGCATCGGCTTCAAGCTGCGGCCTTGCAGATGCTTAGGCAGCGGCAGTGCAGCGAGATCGCAGAGTGTGGGATAGATGTCCACCTGCTCGACGAGGCCATCGCGAACGCCGGGCTTCACACCCGGCGCGGCGACGATCAGCGGCACATGCGTTCCGCGCTCGAAGAGTGTCTGCTTCGCCCACAGGCCGTGCTCGCCGAGGTGATAGCCATGATCACCGGTGAGCACGACGATGGTGTTCTCGTCGAGGTGCAGCTCCTTCAGCCTCGCCAGCACGCGACCGACCTGCGAATCCACAAAGCCCGTCGCAGCCAGATACGCCTGAGTGGCCTCACGTGCCTCATCGCGCGTTGGAGCCTCGTAGCGGAAGACGTTGTTATTCGCTCGCAGCGCTGATGGCGGCATCTTCGACACATTCTCGCCACTCTCGCGATAGAAGGGTGGCAATGTGAGCTTCGCCTTGTCGATCGCATCAAAGAACGGCTTCGGCGCGACATACGGCGTGTGCGGACGGATGAAGCCGACCGCGAGGAAGAACGGCTTGTCCTTGAACTGCTCCAGCGTGCTGATCGCATCGCTCGCGATCTGGTAATCGGTGAACTCCGTGGCCGACTTTAACGACGCGGCCCACGCGCGATTGAAGCCCTCGCCTTTCGCTGTGCCGCGCGGCTTGTCATCGGGATCGTTCGCCGCCTTGGCATCCTCAAAGAGCGCCGTGTCCTTGTGCAAGGGCGCGCCTAGTTCCACGTCGAGCTTCGTCTTCGGGTCCGGCACATGGAAGACCTTGCCGATGCGGCCAGCGACGTAGCCATTGTTCTTGAAGTGCTGCGGCAGTGTCACCTCCTTCGGCAATCCACCGCGAAGGCTCGTCACCAAATCGAAGACTTTCGTCCGTTCCGGATAGCAGCCCGTGAGAAATGAGCAGCGCGATGGATTGCACAATGCAAACTGCGTGTAGGCATGGTCAAACCGCACCCCACGCGCCGCCAGCGCATCCATGTGCGGCGTGTGCACCTGCGCGTCGCCCATGCAGCCAAGCGTCGTCGTGAGATCATCGACGATGATGAACAGGACGTTGGGCTTGCGCTCGGCAGCGAACGCAGGCACAGCGGTGAACAGCGTCAGCAGCAGAGCGGCAATTACTCCTGGTGTGTTTTTCATGGCTTCGGTCGTGGCATGTTGGCAGCGGTTGCCTTGCGCCAGGATTGGAGTCGCAGTTGGAGTTCCTTCACGCGTTGCGGATTTTCAGTGGCGACGCTTTGTTTTTCACTCGGGTCGATTGCGAGATTGAACAAATCAACGCTGCCATCCTCCAGCCACTCAATGAGCTTCCAGTCGCCGACGCGGACGCTGCTGCACGGGCCGTTGCCGTGATTGCCGTAATGCGGGTAGTGCCAGAACAACGCGTCGTGCAGTGGCTTGGTCCCGCCTTTGAGCAACGGGACAAGGCTGACGCCGTCACGGTGCAGGTCAGGCTGTGCGGGGAGGCCCGCGGCTTCAAGCAGCGTGGGGAAGATGTCGGTGTTCATGATCGGCAGGTCGCAGACGCTGCCCGGCTTGGTGACGCCGGGCCATCTAACGAACCACGGCTCGCGCACTCCGCCCTCGTAAAGCCAGCCTTTGCAGCCGCGCAGCGGACGGTTGCTGGTGATGAAGTGGCCGCCGTTGTCGCTGGTGAAAAGAACGACGGTGTTTTCGTCCAGGCCGAGCTCGCGGAGCTTGGCCATGAGGCGGCCGACGTTCGTATCCATCGTTTCGATCATCGCGGCGTAGGTTACGTTGACCTGCTGCTCGAGCAGCTTGGGCGGATGATCCGACCCACGTGCGACGCTGCCTTCGTCATACGTCGGGGCGGATTTCACATTCGGCAGTCCCATTCTGGCGGCCTTGGCTTGATATTTTTTGATCAGCTCCGGCTTCGCCATGGCGGGAATGTGAACGTCGTAAAACGGAAGATAGAGAAAGAAGGGCTGCTCCGGTTTGCGCTTTTCGATTAGCTTGATCGCCTCGCTGGTGAGACGGTCGCAGAGGTGCTCGCCCGGTTTGCCATCCTCAAGGCCGGGCACGCCGCGTGAGTGGTAGTTGTTCGGGTCGGGCTTCTTGTCCATGCCATAGGGCCAGAAGTAACTCGGTGGCAGGCCGCCGGCGTGTCCGGCGATGTTCACGTCGAAGCCTTGATTCTGCGGGTAGAAACCCACGTCGCCCAGATGCCACTTGCCGACATGCCATGTCGCATAACCGGCCTTCTTCAACACTTCCGCGATGGTCACCTCTTCCAGCGGCAACTCCATCTTCATCTCGGCCGGCAGAAACTTTCCCGACTTGCCGTTGCCTGGAATGTAATCGGTGATCTTCAACCGCGCCGGGTGTCGCCCCGTCATGATGGCGGCGCGCGACGGCGAGCAATACGGACTTGAGGAATACGCCTGAGTGAACCGCATGCCTTCCGCGGCGAGTTTGTCGAGGTTCGGCGACTCGTGAAACCGGCTGCCGTAACAGGAAAGGTCCGCCCAGCCGAGATCGTCGGAGAGAATGACGATGATGTTGGGTTTGGCTGATGGTGTGGCGGCAAGAGTCGCGCTGCCAAGCAAGGCAAGGCCGCAAAAGAAAGACAGGAGGCGTTTCATGGTTTGGCAGATTTTTGGGATGTGCTCCCGGCGAGACTCAGCTTGTCCCACGCCTGCCACTTCGCCTGAAGCTGTCGCGTGATGATGGGACGCTTCGCGCTGAGGTCGGTGGTTTCGTTGGGATCGGTGCGCACGTTGAAGAGGCCGCTTTCGGGGCCGACGCGCACGAATTTCAGATCGCCATGGCGGATGGCGAGGTTGTTGCCGGACATTTTGAAGCACAGCGGCTCGCGCTTCGGCAGTTCCCCTTTGCCATCCAGCCAGGGGAGCAAATTGACGCCGTCGAGCTTCTGCGTCGCCGGTGGTGTGATGTCAGCCGCCGCGAGGAGCGTGGGCAGCAGGTCGAGCGTGCAGACCGGATCGTCGATCACGCAAGCGGCGGGCCAGCGCGACTTCCACTGCGCGAAGAACGGCATGCGGATGCCGCCCTCCCAGCACTGCGTCTTGCTGCCACGCAGCGGGGCGTTGCTGCCGCCGTTTTCGGAGCTGCCCTTGATGAGCGCCGCGCCGTTGTCGGAGACGAAAAGCACGAGCGTCTGCTCTTCCTTGCCGCTTTCACGCAGCGCGGTCATCACACGGCCCACGGCGTCGTCGAGTGCGAGCATCATGGCCATGTTCCGTTGTCGTGCAGGCGGCGTGAGATGCGTGGTCTTTTGCAAATACGCATCCGGAACCTGCAGCGGCGTGTGCGTGGCATTGAAGGCGAGGTAGATAAAGAAGGGCGTCGCCGCTGGCTGCCGGATGATCGCCGCCGCTTCGTCCGCGAGAGCGAAAGTGAGGTAGTCCTTGAGTTCGCCCTTTTCGCGCCCGCGCATGATCGGACCCCACTCCTTGTCGTCGCCGTGGAAGTAATCGTGCATGCCGCTGAGGAAGCCGAAGAAGCTGTCGAAGCCCCGCGCCTGCGGTTCAAAGCCCGGCCCCTCGCCCAAATGCCATTTCCCAAGTGCTGCCGTGCGATAACCCGCATCATGTAGGTAGTCCGAAATCAAGCGATGCTCCCTGGGCAGTCCGATGCTCGAACCGTGCGGCGGATTGCCGACATACGGCAACACATGCGCGGGATAGCGCCCCGACAAGAGCGCCGCCCGCGACGGCCCGCACACCGGTGCCATCACATAGCCGCTCGTGAACCGCGTCCCACCTGCCGCAATGGCATCGAGATTCGGCGTGGCGACATCCTTGTTCCCATAACACGAGAGATCGCCGTAGCCGATGTCATCGCCGACGATGAGGAGGATATTCGGCGGTGCGGAGAATGCCGGATGCTGAATGGCAGCCGGGCAAAACGATGCAGCCAGAACAACGAAGCGCGTGCTGCTCCGCAAGAGTGGCCGAAGCGAGGCAACGATGAGCAACGAAAGGAACCTGACGACATCCATGACAGCGGGCCCGCCAGTCGTGACGCCTGCTCCCGCCTCTCGCTTCCCCGCCCCGGGATTTTGCGACATCCGGAACACGCCCCGGTCCTGTTTGACGTTTCCCACCCGTCCGGTGCCGGCAACGGGCACAATGAAAGGTGCCGCGGCCATCGTCAGTTCACGCAGAACACCCGTGAAGCAACACAGCCATGCGAACAGCAGGTAACAGCACGGGATTATGGCGTTCATGGGCGCGGAGTGTGTCGGTGCAAGATCATACCGTCAACACCAGCATGACCCGCCCCCGCTGCCGACGAATGTCCGATCCTCTCGAATGCGGCAAAGACCACCCGCCATAAGGCACCTCGTTCCCGCCCGCCCACACAGCATCTGCGCAGCAGGAAAACCACGCCGCCAGCCCGGCAGGCGGGCCGCAGTTTCCATTGCTGCCTGCCACCAAGCCGGTGAAACGAAGCCACGGCACAAATCCGCGCGAACGCAGCGCGCCGTGGCGGCAGTGCGACACACAGTCGCAGCCGCCGCCGGCGTTCGTATCCTCGCTTACTTTTTCTTCTTCGGCTCACTCACATGCAGCAGATCGGCGAGTTCCGCCTTGTCCAGCTTGCCATCATGGTTCGCGTCGGCGCGGCTGAAGGTCGTGTCGCTGGAGCTGCACTCGGAGCGCTCGATGGCACCATTCTTGTTCTCGTCGTGTTTCTTGAGGTAGCTGGTCACCGGATCAGCCGGCGGTCCCTTCTTGCCGCCCTTGCCTTTCGCAAAAACAGCGTGCGGTGAAAATGCCGTCATAACGATGGCGGCGGCGAACATCAGTGATGTCGTTTTCATGGTTCTCGTGGGTTTGAGGCCTGGAAGCCTGCTGCGGAAACGATCCGTACCGAGTTGAACTTCGGGCTTTTCCGGACGCCCCGCCCGAATCGCTTCCACAGCCTCTCTTTCAGCAACCCGCTACACCGCCGGATACTTCCATGGGCCGCGGTACTCGCGGCTGAGGTGACGGTTCGCCTCATCATCGCCTACGACCACTTCACGCTCGGCATCCCAACTGATGCTCCGGCCAATGCGCCACGAGATCATGCCGAGCAGCGGCATCGTGCTGGAGCGGTGAGCGGCTTCGATGTTGGCGACCGGCTGGCGTTTCTCGTCGATGGCGGCAATGAAGTCGGCCCAAAGCGCGCCGATGTTGTGGCCGTCGCCATCGGGCTCCTGGAGCTGCGAGTCCTCATGCTTGATCGGATCCTTGCCGTTCGCCGGGTAAAACGTCCAGCCATCCTTCCAGCCGATGTGCAGCACGCCTTTGGTGCCGTAGAAGTAGCAGCCGACCTTGTGCTTCTCGTTGTTGTTGTCGGCAAATTTGCGGTGCTCCCACGTCGCCGTGAAGTTCTCAAACTCGAACACCGCAAGCTGATGATCCGGCGAGTCCGTCGTCTGCTCTTTCTCCGTCAGCACCGGCGGACCAGCGATGTCGCGACCACCCGTGCAGAAAACTTTGCGCGGCCCTTTCTCGCCGCTCCACCACAGCACCTGATCCATCCAGTGCACGCCCCAGTCGCCCATCGTGCCGTTGGCGAAGTCGAGGAAGTTCCGCCAGCCGCCCGGATGAATCTTGCTGTTGAACGGCCGCATCGGCGCGGGTCCACAATACATCTCCCAATCGAGATCTTCCGGCGGCGCGCTGTTCGGCTTTGGCTGCTCCTTGTCACCACGACTGTGTGCAAAGCAGCGCACCATGCCCACCTGCCCGACGTTGTTCGGGTCCTTCAAAAACTTCATCGCGCTCACATGATGCGGCCCGATGCGACGATGCAAGCCGACCTGCACCACGGTGCCAGACTCCTTCGCCGCCTTCACCATCGCACGGCTTTCATTGATCGTGTGGCCGGTCGGCTTCTCCACAAACACATGCGCGCCAGCCTTGAGCGCGGCGATGCTCAGCAGCGCATGCCAGTGATCCGGCGTGGCGATGACGACGATCTCAGGCTTCTCCTTCGCCAGCATCTCGCGGAAATCACGATACGTCTTCGGCGTGTCGCCGCTCGCGCTCTTCACATCGTCGGCGGCGTTTTCGAGCACGCGCGCATCCACATCACACATCGCCACCACTTTCACCCGCTTGGAGGCCATCGCCTCCGTCATGATGTTCATCCCCCACCAGCCGGAGCCGATGATCGCCGTGCGGAATTTCTTGTCCGTCTTTTGTCCGAGCACCGGCACCGCACCAAACGCGGCCGATGCGAGAGCGGTTTGATGGATGAACGAGCGGCGGGATGTCATGGGAAGGAGAAAGGTTGTTTGATTTGAGGATGAAGCGGCAGCGTCACCAGCCGAAGTGCCCGCTACCGAAGACACGTCAGCCGTCGAGTCAACGAATACGAAAAGCATTCTCCATCGCTTCGCACAGCCTGACACCCCATCACTCCATTATTCCACCAGCGGCACCGCTCCCCCTTCTCCGCCCACACTTCCCTCGGCCACACGCCGATCCACCCATCAGAACATCTTGCCAGAGGAGCCGCCAACCGCTTTGATCAACGATCGTCGCCAGAATTGGTCATGTCTCCCGCCAACCAAAACCCGGAACAACTCGCCCGCACCAACATCGACCGGATGTTGAACGACGCAGGCTGGGCTGTTCAGGACTACAAAGCCTTCGATCCCTCCGCGTCTATCGGCATCGCCCTGCGTGAGGTGCCGCTGAAGTCGGGCCGCTGTGACTACCTACTCTTGGTAAATCGAAAACCCGTCGGTGTCGTCGAGGCGAAGAAGGAAGGCACCACGCTCTCCACCGTCGCCGATCAGTCGGCACACTACGCGGAGAATCTGCCCGACTTCCTCGCGGCGGGCCTCGGCTCCGATTCGCTGCCCTTCCGCTACGAATCCACCGGCGTGGAGACATTCTTCCGCGACGAACGCGATCCCCATCCGCGCCCACGCCGCGTGTTCTGCTTCCATCGGCCCGAGACGCTCGCTCAGTGGATGGATTCGGCCAAGACGCTCCGCACCTTGCTCGCCGAGATGGCCTTCACGCATCCGCTGAACACCCTCGGCATGAGAGACTGCCAGGTGGAGGGTATCACCGGTCTGGAGCAGTCGCTCGCCTCGGACTACCCGCGCTCGCTCATCCAGATGGCCACCGGCTCGGGCAAGACCTTCACCGCCTGCGCCTTCACCTACCGCCTCATCAAGTTCGCCAAGGCCAGGCGCGTCCTCTTCCTCGTGGATCGGGCGAATCTCGGCCGTCAGGCCAAGACCGAGTTCGATCAATACGTGCTGCCCGATGACGGTCGGAAGTTCACCGCCGTTTACAACGTCCAGCACCTCACCTCGAACAAGCTCGACGACGTCTGCCGCGTCACCATCTGCACCATCCAGCGGCTTTATTCCATGCTGCGTGGTGAAGAGCTGCCCGAGGATGCCGACGAACTCTCCGGCTACGAGGTCAGCAGCGCCGACGACCGCCCGAAGGACGTGCCATACAATCCCGCCATCCCCATCGAGACCTTCGACTTCATCGTCACCGACGAGTGCCACCGTTCCATCTACGGCCTCTGGCGTCAGGTGCTGGAGTATTTCGATGCCCACCTCATCGGCCTCACCGCCACGCCGTCGAAGCAGACCATCGGATTCTTCAATCAGAACCTCGTCATGGAATACGGCCACGAGCGCGCCGTCGCCGATGGCGTGAATGTTGGCTACGAGGTCTATCGCATTCGCACCCGCGTCACCGAGGCGGGCGACAAGGTGGAAAAAGGCTTCTACGTGGACCGTCGGCACAAAGAGACCCGCCGCCGCCGCTGGGAGCGCCTCGATGAAGACCTCGCCTTCACCGAAAAGGAACTCGACCGCAGCATCGTCGTCCCCTCGCAGATCCGCACCGTGCTCACCGCGTATCGCGATGCCCTCTTCACCGAGCTGTTCCCCGGTCGCGCCTTGGTGCCCAAGACGCTCATCTTCGCCAAGGACGACAGCCACGCCGAGGACATCGTCCAGCTCGTCTGGGAGGTCTTTGGCAAAGGCACCGACTTCTGCAAAAAGATCACCTATCAGGCCAAGCATCCCACCACCGGCAAACCGGCCAGGAGCGAGGACCTCATCGCCGAGTTCCGCACCTCCCCGCAGCTTCGCATCGCCGTCACCGTGGACATGATCGCCACCGGCACCGACATCAAGCCCCTGGAGTGCCTGCTCTTCCTCCGCGATGTCCGCAGCCGAGTTTACTTCGAGCAGATGAAAGGCCGCGGCACCCGCGTGCTCACCCCCACCGATCTGCAATCCGTCTCCGGGGCTGAGGCCAAGGCAAAGACCCACTTCATCATCGTCGATGCCGTCGGCGTCTGCGAGAGCGACAAGACCGAGTCCCGCCCGCTGGAGCGCAAGCCCACCGTCGCGTTTGAAAAACTCCTCCTCGGCATCGCCCTCGGGAAGCGGGACGAAGACAGCCTCACCTCCCTCGCCGGACGCCTCGCCCGGCTCGACCGCGAACTCACCCCCGCCCAGCAAAAAGAAGTCACCAGCACCAGCGGCGGTCACACGCTCAGCCAGATGTCCGCCGCGTTGTTGCGGGCCTTTGATCCCGATGCCGTCGCCGAGCACGCCACCGGCATCAAAGGAGCCGAACCGCAGGAACTCAGCGAAGAAGCCTTCACCCAGGCTCAGACGGCCCTCATCACCACCGCCTGCGCCCCGTTCGACAAGCCCGCCCTGCGCGACCTGCTCGCCAAGGTGAAGCAGGAGAGCGAGCAAACCATCGCCACCTCCGTCATTGATGAAGTGATTGAGCAGGGCTTCAGCGGAGCCGCCAAAGACAAGGCCGCCGCCCTCGCGAAATCCTTCCGCGACTACATCGAGCAGCATCAGGCGGAAATCACCGCGCTGCAGATTCTCTACAGCCGTCCCTACGCCCAGCGCCTCACCGAGAAAATGCTCAAGGAACTCGAAAAGAAGCTCCGCGAGCAGCACGCCGCCTGGACCGAGGACAACCTCTGGAACGCCTTCGCCGCCACCGCCCCGGACAAAGTCAAAGGCCGCACCCAGGCCGGACGCTTCGCCGATCTCGTCTCCCTCGTCCGCTTCGCCCTGGAGCAGCAGCCGGTGCTCAAACCCTTCGCCGAGTCCGTGAACGAGCGCTTCGAGCAATGGCTTGAACGTAGAAGCGGCGTCCCGCCTCTTAATCCTCCGAATCAAGAACAAGCTGCCTCTTCATCGAAGGCCACCATTCCCGCGAACGACCCCAAGCGGCAGGATGCCGCTTCTACTTTCAATCCCGACCAACTCGCGTGGTTAAAACTCATCCGCGACCACATCGCCACCAGCCTCAGCATCGAGCTGGATGACCTCGACTACACGCCCTTTAATCAGGAAGGCGGCCTCGGGAAGGCCCATCAACTCTTCGGCGACCAGTTGCCGAAGCTGCTGGAAGAACTTAACGAGGCACTCGCCGCCTAGAGCCATGCCTGAGCCAGAGAACAACAAGACCAACAAGCCCAACGCGACAGACAATCGTCGTCCGTCCCGTGCGTCCTCTCAGTCCTCTCCCGAAGGCTTCATCCCCGCTCACGGCGGTTACGAGGATCTCCTCTCCTTCCGCAAATCCCGCCTCGTCTATGACGCCACCGTGCGCTTCTGCGACCGCTTCATCGACAAGCTTAGCCGCACCACTGATCAGATGATCCAGGCCGCGCGCTCAGGAAAGCAGAACATCCTCGAAGGCAGCCAGGCCAGCGGCACCTCCAAAGAAACCGAACTCAAGCTCACCAACGTCGCCCGGGCCAGCTTGGAGGAACTCCTCGAAGACTACCGAGACTACCTCCGCTCTGCCAATCAGCCTCAGTGGGATAAGAACTCCAAAGAAGCCCTCTTTGTCCGCAAGCTGGGCCGTTCACCGGACGAGTCCTTTGAGTCCTATCGCGAGTTCATCGACACCCGTCCTGGCCCTGTCGTGGCGAACATTATCATCAGCCTCATCCACCAGACCAATTACCTCCTCGACCAGCAGCTCCGCCGTCTTGAAAAGGACTTCCTCAAAGAAGGCGGCCTCCGCGAGCGCATGACCCGCGCCCGCCTTGCGGCCCGCTCTCAGCAGCAGAAAAGACCTCCCCAGTAACTCCCACGACTCCACAGGCCATGCAAGACCTGCACGACCAACCTCCCCGGAGCACGCTCCGCCAAGTCAGCCCTCTTCGTCGAGTCCGTCCTCTCAGTCCTCTCCTCCCGCCCAGCCCCAAGATCTTCAACCAAGCCATGACCGCCAAACCGCGCCGCACCACTTCATGAGCCGCGATCCCGACATCGACGATCTCGTTGAGCAAATCCGCCCGCTCGCGGAACAACTGACCGCGCTCAAGGCGCAGATGAAGTCACTTGGCCTCTTCACCCACGACCGTGAGCTGCTCCAGTGCCCGCGCTGCGGCCTCATGGAGGATGTGACGCATGAGGGCTACCTCATCACCTGTCGCGAGCCCGACCTCGGCATCGACACCGGCCTGCGCTTCGAGCCGATCACCGAGGAAAGCTACCGCTGCCCGTCCTGCGGCCAGACCGTGCAGGAACCACTCTCCGAAGGCGAAAAGCAGGAGGGCCTCAGCGCATGACGAAGAAGGTGCCGCCCAAAAACAAAGCCCAGGAGCCGAAGGCGCAGCCAAAAGCCCAAGCCTCAGAGGCAACCTTGCCCGTCTCAGCCCCAAAGGGGCGAAACATCTCAGCCCAGGGCAACGCCCTGGGTAACGCATTCCCAGAAGCTCAAAGCCCTGAAGGGGCGAGACAACACCGTTGGCCGGTTGTTGCCCTTTCGGAGTTGGCTGCCGACGAACGAAATGCGATAACTGATGGTCCGTTCGGGTCAAAGTTGAAGACCGAGCACTACACGGGATCCGGCCCGCGTGTGATCAGGCTCACCAACATTGGTGATGGCGAATTCATCGACGCAAAGGCTCACATCTCCCAGGCCCATTTCGATGGCTTGCAAAAGCACCGAGTGTTCGCAGGCGACCTTGTGATTGCGGCTCTCGGGGAGAATCCGCCGAGATCATGCCTGGTGCCAGACTATGTCGGCGAGGCCATTGTCAAAGCTGACTGCATTCGGTTCAAACCGTCGGCAAGAGTCGTTCCGAAGTATTTGAATTATGTGCTCAACAGCCCCGATCTACGTCGTCACGCGAAACAAATCGTTCATGGTGTCGGTCGTCCGCGTTTGAATCTGGGCGAGATCAAATCCCTTCCGATTCCTCTGCCACCTCTCCCCGACCAACGCCGCATCGTGGCGGAGATTGAGAAGCAATTCACGCGGCTGGAGGCGGGAGTGGCGGTGTTGCGGCGGGTGCAGGCCAACCTCAAACGCTACCGCGCCGCCGTCCTCAAAGCCGCCTGCGAAGGCCGCCTCGTCCCCACCGAAGCCGAACTGAGTAGAAGCGGCGTCCCGCCGCTTAATCCTGATTCAACCGCCAAGCCCGCTTCCTCCAAAGCCGGATCGAAGGTGTCAACGAGCCCAAAGCGGCAGGATGCCGCTTCCACTTTCGAATCCGGCCAGCAACTCCTCGCCCGCATCCTCACCGAACGCCGCCAAAACTGGCAGGGCCGGGGGAAATACAAGGAGCCCGAACCGCCGGACATTTCGAATGATCCAGCGCTGCCTGAAGGGTGGACTTATGCATCAGTTGAGACTGTTGGCTTCGTGCAACTTGGACGGCAGAGGTCACCCAAGCACCACACTGGACAGAACATGCGACCATACCTCCGAGTCGCCAACGTCTACGAAGACAGAATCGACTTAGGGGATGTCAAAGAGATGAACTTCACTCCAGACGAGTTTGAAGTGTTCAAACTTGTTCCAAACGACATTCTGTTGAACGAGGGGCAGAGCTTGGAGTTGGTCGGCCGGCCAGCTATCTATCGGGGTGAGTTGCCGGGAGCCTGCTTCACAAACACGCTCGTTCGCTTTCGTCCATGTCCGTCACTTGATGTAAGGTATGCTCTTTCAGTGTTCCGGGCCTACATGCATTCAGGGCGTTTTCAGAAGATTGCCAACTGGACCACAAACATAGCTCATCTTGGAGCGGATCGTTTTGCCAAGCTTCCGTTCCCCCTCCCACCCCTCGCCGAACAAACCCGCATCGTGGCGGAAGTGGAGCGGCGGTTGAGCGTGGTGGAGGAACTGGAAGCCGTGGTCACCACCAACCTCCAACGCGCCACCCGCCTGCGGCAGAGCATTCTCCAAAAGGCCTTCACGAGAGAGTTATGACCGACGAGACCGATCCACCCAAGCCTGAGACGAGTCATCGCTTTCTCGATGAAGCGGGCGATACGACCTTTTTCGGCAAGGGGCGGATTCCGATCATCGGTCAGCAGGGCGTGTCGCTGGCATTCGCCATCGGCATGGTGAAGTTCAACGGTGACCTGGGACCCATTCGTGATCAGGTGCGGGCACTTCAGCGGGAGGTGCTGGCGGACCGCTACGTGAACACGATCCCGAGCGTGCTCAAGAAGAGTCAGGGCAAGGGGTTCTACTTTCACGCCACGGATGATCCGCCGGAGGTGAGAGAGCGTTTTTTCCGCTTCATCGAAGGTCTGGACTGCTCCATCGAGGTGATGGTGGCGCGGAAGATTCCGCGATTGTTCCTGACCAAGCACAACGGCAAGGACTCGGAGTTCTACGCTGACGTGCTGTCTCACCTGCTGAAGAACAAGCTGCGTCTTGGGCAAAAGCTCGTGTTGAACATCGCCGAACGCGGCAACAGCACGAAGAACGCGAACCTGGAGCTGGCACTGAACAAAGCCGTGGAGCGCCACGGCAAGAAGCACGACACGGATGGCATCACCTCCACCGTGGTCTTCAACGTGCAGAACCACCACACGGAGCCGTTGCTCAACGTCGCCGACTACCTGTGCTGGGCCGTGCAGCGTGTCTTCGAGCGCGGGGAGACGCGCTACTATGACTTCCTTGGCGATAAGATCAGCCTCGTGGTGGACCTTTACGACTCGGCTTCGTATGTGGGAAACCAGCACTACTACACCCGCAAGCACCGCCTGACTGCCGCCCAAAAATTAAGCCCGCCCTCACCCTGAGAAGGTTACCCTTCGACGACATGGAGTCGGAATTCAGGTGGGGCAGGCTGAATCGAGCGTCCCACGGAACCCGCAAACGATCAAGATCAAACTTCAATGACCAATCCCACCGCCCTCGTCTCCAAGCTCTGGAACTACTGCAGCATCCTGCGCGATGACGGCCTGTCGTATGGCGACTACGTTGAGCAATTGACCTTCCTGCTCTTCCTGAAGATGGCGGACGAGCAGTCGCGGCTGCGCGGCACGCCGAGCGCGATCCCGAAGGGCATGGACTGGCCGTCATTACTCGCCAAGGATGGCGATGAACTGGAGGTGCATTATCGCCACACGCTGGAGGAACTGGGCAAGTGCTCCGGGATGCTGGGCATCATCTTCCGCAAGGCGCAGAACAAGATCCAGGACCCGGCCAAGCTGCGGCGGTTGATCGTGGACCTGATCGACAAGGAGCAGTGGTCCAGCCTCTCCGCCGATGTGAAGGGCGATGCCTATGAGGGCCTGCTGCAAAAGAACGCCGAGGACGTGAAGGGCGGCGCGGGCCAATACTTCACCCCGCGCTCCCTCATTGCCGCCATGGTCGAGGTCGTGGCCCCGCAGCCCGGCGAAACCATCTGCGATCCCTCCTGCGGCACCGGCGGCTTCCTGCTGGCCGCGCATGACCACATCGCCAAACATCATCAGCTGGACCGCGACCAGAAGAAGCAGCTCAAGAGCGGCACCTTCTACGGCATCGAGCTGGTGGACAGCGTCACCCGCCTCTGTGCCATGAACCTGCTGCTGCACGGGATTGGTGGAAGCGGCGTCTCGCCGCTTGATGCAACGACTGCGAACAACGCTTCCGATGGAAAGGGAGGCGTCTCCGGGGAATGGAACCATAAGCGGCGGGACGCCGCTTCCACGGCTTCCACTTTTGACCTGCCCGTGATCACCAAGGACGCCCTGGCCGGCAAGCACGGCGAATACGAGATCGTCCTGGCCAATCCGCCCTTTGGCAAAAAGAGCAGCGTCACGATCGTGAACGAAGCGGGCGAGTCCTCCAAGGAAAGCCTCGTCATCAATCGCGACGACTTCTGGGCCAGCACGAGCAACAAGCAGCTCAACTTCCTCCAGCATATCTTCACCATCCTCAAGATGCACGGCCGCGCCGCCGTGGTGCTGCCGGACAACGTGCTCTTCGAAGGAGGAGCGGGAGAAACCATCCGACGCGAACTCCTCAAGCAAGCCGATGTCCACACCCTGCTGCGCCTGCCCACCGGCATCTTCTACGCCCAAGGCGTGAAGGCCAACGTCCTCTTCTTCGACCGCAAACCCGCCCAGGAGAAGCCGTGGACGAAGAAGCTGTGGATCTACGATCTGCGCACCAACATGCACTTCACGCTCAAGGAGAATCCCCTCAAGCGCGAGCATCTGGATGATTTCGTGAATTGTTACTCTGGTAGGGCGGGCAGTCCCTTGCCCGCCGCTGACGGCGCTTCGGGGACGAAGCGCCCTACCCAAGACGGCGCTCAGAGGACTGAGCGCCCTACCAACCGCCACGACCGCGAGGAAACCGAGCGCTTCAAAGCCTTCGACTACGACGACCTGATCAAGCGCGACAAGATCAACCTCGACATCTTCTGGCTCAAAGACGAGTCCCTCGAAGAATCCGCCAACCTGCCTGCGCCCGGCGTCATCGCCCAAGACATCATGGAAGACCTGCAAGCTGCTCTCGAACACTTCGCGGCGATTGCGGAGGACTTGAAGGTGGTGGGGTGATTGGAGGACCTCGCATGACCAGTCTGGAATTCGTCGAAGCAATCAACGCCGAGGCCGTTGGCCTTTGGAAAATGGAGCAACACATCGACAAGGCCGGGAACCTGAAACAAACCCGAACTCGAGACCGTCGCGCCGAATCGGTCAGTGCTGGCACTTCCGAATCGGGCGACGGGGCCGCATCCAATCCAGTACTATGAAACCGATCCTTCGTATCGTCCTCCTGGCCCTGATCCTGATGGTGACGCTGAGCAGTTGCCGCAGCCTGCGCAAGCACTCGCCGTGGGAGGTCTATCGCAGCGCAAATATTTGACCGAACCAGCCCCGACCATCCCAAACACTCGCAACTCGCCTCACCCCTCATCCATCACCGATCACCGATCACTGATCACTGACCTCTGATCTCTGACCTCTGATCTCTGACCTCTGGTCTCTGCCCCCTGTCCCCCTCCCTTCCCCCGCCGTCACGCGGATTTGTCTTTCACACTTCTTCTGCATGTTGGATCGATCTTGCGGTTGACGTTTTCCCGCGCGTTCGCTCCAATGGGCGCTCACAACCATGAAGAAGCTTGCGCTCTCGATGATGCTGGCTCTGGGCGGCTCCGCCGTTGCAGAGGTGAAATATGATCTGGTCCCGAACTGGCTCACGCCGCCGCCGGGCAAGGAGACCATCGGCAACAGCCACGGCGAGATTGCGGTCGATTCGTCGGGCAAGGTTTATGTGAGCGTTTGGGAAAGCTCACGCGCGGGCATCCAGGTCTATGGACCGGATGGCAAATTCATCAAGGCGCTCGAACTGCCCCGGTCGCTCCACGGCTTCGTCATCCGAAAAGTGGACGGTCACGAGTACCTATTCGGCGCGGTGCTCGGAGCGCCGAAGACAGCCACGGAACCGGCCGAACCTGGGGAGCATGTGATCAAATGCGAGCTGGACGGGAAGATCGTGATGGACATCCCGAAGTCGGCGTTTCCTGAGGAACAGTCGAAAGCAGGTCTGCGGCTGACAAACTGCGACATCGCCTCGAACGGCGACATCTACGTCGTCGATGGCTACGGCAAGAGCTGGATCTTTGTGTTCGACTCGAGCGGCAAGTTCAAGAAGGTCTTCGGCGGCCCTGGCGAGCCGTACGGCTTCAAGAACACGCACAAGATTTTCATCGACAAACGCTTCTCGCCTGAGCGCGTGCTCTGCCTCGACCGTGGCAACAAGCGGATGCTGCACACGGACCTGGACGGCAAGATCCTCGGCGTGATCGCGGAGAACATGCGCAATCCCAGCTCGGCCTCGTTTCACGGCGACCTCGTCTGCATCGCGGAGATCGCGGGCCGCGTGAGCGTGTGGGACAAGGAAGGCAAGATGGTGGCCGAGTGCGGCACGAATCCGGCTACGACGAACACGCCGAAGATCGAGCCGAAAGACTGGCAGCAGGGCATCGTGACGAGCCCGCACGGGATCACCTTCGACAACGACGGCAACATCCTCGAATGCGAGTGGAACCAGTGGGGCCGCGTGCTGCGCTGGAACGTGAAGAAGTGATGCGCGGCGCAGTCGCCAGATTCCTTTTAGCGACGGGGGGAGCCTTGCTGGCTCCCCTCTTTGCGTCGGCGCACGGCACGGAGTTCCTGCTCGGCAAGCTGACGATCGCGCCCGGCGCGATGCGGCTGGAACTGACGGCGGACTGCGATGCGAATCCGATGATCGCCGACCGGAAGGAGGCGGCGGAGATTTTGCCGGGGGCACTGCAAATCCAAATCGGTGATGAAGCAAAGCCGTTGGAATCCCTCGCGCCGATCCGTCTGGAAGACCGCACGAAATTCGACGAGTCAGCCCCGCTGCCGCCGGGCGCTTTCGACAACTCAATCGACCATCAATTGCTCACCGCCGAGTGGCAGTGGGAGCCGGATCGGAAGTCGGTGCGCTTCGCGGTGCCCAAGGCGAGCAAGCACGATGTTCTGCTCTGGGTGGTGGACACTGGCAATCCTGCGGCCGATCCGCGCTGGATGGTGCTGCTCGGTGGCGACGTGACGCCGGAGGTGATGCTGCCGGTACAGGCTCGCGGCTGGCGGATCGGGCCGGCGTGGATGCTAGCAGGGATCGTATCGACCGTCGTGCTGGCCGCCGGGGCAAGGCGCGGGTGGCGGAGCGCCCGCAAGGCACGAGGTGCATCAGCGGATGAACGGGCGGTGAAGGCGAGCGGGTAACCGGGCCGCCAGATCATAGGCGGACGAGCCTGGCGGAGACGAGGCAGAGTATGCGGCGGGTGTTGTCGTTGTCGCCCTTTTCAGCGTGGGGGATGAGGACTGCGGCCAGCACGCTGCTGCCATCGGCTACGGTGACCGATGTAGTGGCCTTCATCGTGTGAAAGGCAGGCTGCTTGATCGTGGCAAGCACCTCATTGGCACCGAGCGGGACTTGCTGGTGCACGATCTCGTCCACCTTCTCCGTGACCTCGGGCGCGATGTTCAGGTCGATGATTTTTCCATCCGGGCTGACCGTGGGTTCCACCTCCAAGCGAATGCCCACAGGCCGCATTTCAAAAGCCGTGGGCGTCGGCACGTCGGTGCCGGTGATGGTCTTCGGCGCGTTGGGCGCATTCGCGGCGCGGCCTTTGGCGGGATCGAACTCGGTGGCATAAGTCAGTTCCTTCACGGACTCGGCGCTGGCGCGCTGGCCAGACTTCGTGGTGATGCTGATGCTGCCGGTGACTTTGCCTTTCGATTCCTTCACCAGCTTCTCAATCGCCTTGCGCCAGTCCGCTCCCGTCCGCGGAGCTTCCTCACCGTGCAGGAGGGCGGTGATCACCGGCTCGGCAACTTCGACGTACTCCACGTCGATCTGCACGTTCGACGGAGTGTCGTTGGCGGCTGCAGGAGCAGGGCCGGCAAAGGGATCGACGCGGGCCTGCCCGTTCGGCGTTGCGTTGTCGGCATGGGCTGAGGTGAGGAGTGCGAGGGTGAGCAGGATGGGGATGGGGTTCATGGTGGGTGGGCAAGTGTTCAGTGTTGTGTATAGAGCGGTGGGCAGTGGGCGGCGGTTATTGGTTACGGGTTGGTGCTGAGCGGTGAATTTGAGACATTCGGCATCTCGCTCCCGACACCGCGCTGAATACTGGATACTGAAGACTGACTACCGAACACCCCGGCCGCACGCGGCTCATTGCACAAACAAAAACTCTCCGGTGTTCAGCAGCGCCCACGCCACGGAAGGAAGATCGTCCGGCTCGGTGGCGAGGTGCTTTTCGGCGGCGGTGCGTTCGGCTGACGATGGTGCGCGGCAGAGAATGCCGAGGAACAGGTCATCAAGCTTCTTCAAAGTGCTGCTGGAGACGTTCGCGGCGCGTTCCACAGGCTGGCCGTTCATCATCCAGCGAGTGAGACCAAAGGAAATGGGAGCGATGGTGTCGTTCGGCCAGTCACGCGAGCCGCGTCCGAGGAGGCGCAATGAGTGCTCGGGAGCCGGCGTCTGCGGCAGATCGCGGGTGAAGCGCATCTCCTCATCGACGCCTTCGTTCAGCGCGGCCTCGCCTCCGAGCGAGACCAGCGAGTCCCACACCTGATCGGCACTGAGGCGGCGAAGCACCGGTGCGGGCTGGAAGACGAGATCTTCGCCCATGGGCAGCGTGATGGCGGTGCGCTGATACGCTTTCGTGTTCATGAGAATGCGCTGCATCTCGCGCGCATCGAAGCGTGTCTCGCGGGCGATGCTGCCGAGCAGGCGGGCCATTTTTTGAAGCGCCATGTCATTCACCGGCAGGGCAAAAATCCAGCGGTCGGCATTCGGCCCGGCACCACAGCCCGAGTTGCACAGCATGTTTGCCATGCTGGCGCGCTCGGCGGCGGCGAGGTTGATCGCATCACGCAGCGGCTCGATGCCCGATTGTGGTTGTGGCGCGACGAAGAGGCTGTTCCAGATGCGGCGGGCGAACGTCTGCGCGAACTGCTCGTGCGTGACCAGCCACTCCGAGAAGTCAGCACGCAAGCTGCGACCATCGCCGGGGCCGATGCGGATGCGCTCACGGATTGCATTGTGGGTTTCGCTTTTCGAGAAGAGCAAGGCGGCGGGAGCGACGCGATCACCGGGGTTTGCGTTTCTGTACTTGTAATTGGCCGGAATGAGGACCGAGCCGCCGCGGACGTCGGTGAGTTCGAGATGTTCGTCCGCGCCCAGATTCTTCTCGCGCAGCGCTCGCTGTTGCGTGGTGCCCGCGGGCCAGAGTTCGTTCGGGGCTGCAGGAGGCGGTGGTTTCGCCGCCGCCCTGGATCGAGTGCCGCCGACTTTTCTGCCGCCGGGGAAAAGGGGCGAGGCGGTCTTCTTTGGCACGCGTGTGCTCTCGTCTGATTCCAGCGGGCCGACGGTGACCTTCGTCGCACCGAAACAGGCGGCGAGTTGATAAACCTGCATCTGCGTCCAGTCGGCGAATGGATGATCGTGACAGTGCGCGCAGACGAGATCGACGCCGAGAAAAGCCCACGCCGTCTCAGTCACCGTGGCGGGCATCCAGCCGTGATCGCGCAGGAGGAAGCCAGTGGCGGGATTGGTTTCCAAACTTCCGCTCGCGGTGAGCAGGGTGCGCACGAGGTCGTCGAACGGCATGTCCTTCTCCACTGCCGCACGCAGCCAGTCGATGTAGGATTTCTGCGATGCGCCCAGTACCTTATCCTGCACGCGGAAGAGGCTGGCGAGCTGCTGAAACCGCTGCTGAGCCCAGGCGGGATCGGCGAGCAGTTTGTCGATGAGCCACGCGCGTTTGTCGGGTGCGCCGTCGGCGAGGAAAGCGCGCGCTTCATCTGCGGAAGGAATGTGGCCGACGGTGTCGAGATACGCGCGGCGGAGGAAGACGGCGTCGGTGGCTTCCTCGAGCGCGAGCTTGCGTGGTTCGCGGTGATACTTCGCGAGGCCGGCTTCGCGCTGGTTTTCGAGATCCAGGAGCTGGCGGTCGATCTGCTCGGTGTAGCTCGTGAGTTTGTTTTCAGCGAGCGGAGGCGGTGCGGCTTTGGTGCAGGATGGGACCCATAGGACGAATGCGACCAATGAGAGTGATGTGATGTGTGCGCGCATGGCGGACAAACGGACGCGATGCGGTTTTGTTAGCCGACCGGTAGAACCAAACGATGAATGCGAGAGGCTGCGACCGCATCACGCCGCCTTGGACCGCCGTGAGCGCACGGCGGCTCTCGACTAAGCACTCGAAGGCATCAGCCGTCGATGCTTACACGCCTTGACGGAGCTGGGCGCGAAACTGGCTGTAAAGACTCTCCAGGTTCGGTCTCAGCACGTCGGTACGCAGCCGCCAGTTGTTGATGTCTGCGTCTTTGAAGTAGGCGCGCTTCTGTTTGTCGGTGGCCTTCTTCTCTCGCGCCTCATCTTTTTCGCGTTTGTAATTCAGGATGTTCCGCCAGAAGCCGTTGAGATTGGTCTTTTTGCCGTGGTCCAAGTCGGTCGTCGGCGGGGGAGTGAGGCCCATGGTGGCCCGACGTGTCTCGCGCTCTTGAAGCGCGGAGAGCCAGGCGTTGATAAGGCGCCCTGCCGTGGCGTACGTTTCAGGGCTGGCGGCCGGTTTTGCTTTCGCCTCATCAAGGACATTGTCGCGCAGAGAGATGAGGTCAGGCCGGATGTCCTTGTTGAATCGTTGGTCGATGGGCGCCAGCACGTTTGAGTTCATGCTGGAGCCGATTTCCGCTACAAACTCGATCTGCGTCTTTTCGGCTGCCTGTGGCTGCTTGCCTCCGGACTTCTTTTTCTTGGGGGCGCTGAACGCGGGTGTCAGCGCAAGGACGATGGTGAGCATGCACACGACATTCTGACTTAAACGGGATCTCATGGGACAGTTTGGTTTGGCGTTGGAACTTGCGATGCTTCGCGACATGCCCCGAGCGCGCAAGGGGGATTTGGCTCCGAAAGAAGGGACGGACACTCCGATCGGGACTGCAAATTGCCATAGTTCGGTGTTGTCAGTCGCATGCATGAGCGGAGAGAATTAGGCTTGCCGCATGAAGCAAGAGACGCGCGACTGGTATGACACGCCGCTGTATTACGACATCATCTATGACGCCGATACGCGCGAGGAAGCGGCCTTGCTGGAGCATGTGTTCGCACGACATGCGACACCTGGAAACACACGGCGTATGCTGGAGCCTGCATGCGGCAGCGGGCGGCTGGTGATCGAGATGGCGCGGCGCGGCTGGAGCGTGAGCGGCTTCGACGGCAGCGCGAAGATGCTGGGCTTTGCGCGAGAGCGGCTGGCAAAGGCGAAACTGAATGCCCGGCTGTGGGAGGGCTGGATGCAGAGCTTCGAGGTGCCGACGCACGATGAAGCTCGTTGGAGTCCCGCCTTCAGGCGGCCCGGACGCTCTGCGGGTTCGAAGTCATTTTTGTACGAAGACTCGGATGCATGCGCCAGGACGAACGAGCATTCGGGGACTGCGGGGCTTGACCGCCTGAAGGCGGGACTCCAACGAGCTTCCAGCGCGCAGTCATCCGTTGAAGTCCCGGCTTCAGCCAGTCAAGCCGCGCGCTCTGAGTCGTCTTTCGATCTCATCCACTGCCTCATCAACACTTTCCGCTACTTGCTGACGGAAGCGGATGCGGTGTCGTTTCTCCAGCGCGTCTCGGCGGCGCTGCGGCCGGGAGGGTTGTTTGTTCTGGGGCTGCATTTGACGGATTACGAGCGGACCAGTTGCGAGCACGAGCGCTGGGTGATGGATCGCAAAGGCGTGCACGTCGTGTGCAACACACGCACCTGGCCGGCGGACCGACGGAGGCGCATCGAGAAGCTGCGCACGCGGCTGGTGATCACGCACAAAGGCCGCACGCACCGGCAGGAGACGGTGTGGGACTACCGGACGTATGACGCGGCGCAATTGAAGCGGCTGCTCCGCACGGCGGCGCCGGAATTGGAAGTGATCGCCTGCCACGATTTCACGTATGACCCGGCCGCCACGCGCAATTTGGACAATGAGTATTCGCATCTTGTCGTGACACTGCGGAAAAAGAAGTGAGCGCGCTGGACTTTTGCCGGGCGGCCTGCTCCATTGGCAGCCGCATGAATTCCTGGGCAATCGCATTGATCGCGTCCGCGGCAACCGGACTTTTCGCGTCGCAAAGTTTCGCGCAGCAGACGGACACGCCGGCACCGGCGGCGGCTGCAAACGCGGCGTTTGAGTTCAAAGATGGCGACCGCTTGGTGCTGCTGGGCAACACGGTGATCGAGCGCGAGCAGCGCTACAGCTTCTTCGAGCCATCGCTCGCTCTCGCGCTTGGCGACAAAAGCGTGACGGCGAGGAACCTCGGCTGGAGCGGCGACACTGTTTTCGGCACGGCTCGCTCGTATTTCGGTCCGCCGAGCGAGGGCATCGAGCGGCTCACGAAGCATCTGGAGATGCTGAAGCCGACGGTGGTGATCCTTTGCTACGGCAGCGAGCTGGCGTTCGAGCGGCTGGGTGGTTTGCCGGAGTTCTTGAGCGGCTACCGTTCGTTGCTCGATTTGATTCGCGAGAAATCACCGGGTGTGCGCATCGCCATCGTCTCGCCGCCGCCGCTCGAGAATCTGCCGCCGCCGCTGCCGGACCAAACGGACGCGAACAAGACGCTGGCGAGCCTGAGCGAGTCGCTGAAAAAATTTTCGCGGATGCAGAACTGCCGCTTTGTCGATCTCTTCGCGCTCATGGGCGGCGTGCCGAAGCCAGGCCGCGCAGCGAAGCCCCTGACGGAAAACGGCGTGCACTACACCGAGGCCGGCTATGCCGTGCTGTCGGCGAAACTCGTCGAAGGTCTCGGCCTCGCGAAGCCGGAAGCGACTCCGGTCGAGCTCGACAGCCTGCGCCGTCTCGTGCGTCGGAAGGACGAGCTGTTCTTCGATCGCTGGCGTCCGACGAACGAGACGTATCTCTTCGGCTTCCGCAAACACGAGCAGGGCCAGAATGCGAAGGAGATTCCGATGTTCGACCCGCTCATCGAAGCCACCGACAAGAAGATCCAGGAGCAGAAGGCCACGCTGCTGGCGGGTAAGAAGCGGGTGTGAGTTGCCCGGCAGCCGTTTGACCACACATTTGTCTTATGAGCGCGGCATCATTCGAACAAGAAATCCAAGACGGTGTGATTCCTTTGCCGAAGGAGCTTCGGCCGCGTTTTACCGGCCGGGTCCATGTCATGGTCTGGAGTGAAGACGCGGCAGAGCAGGTCGGTGATTCTGATCTGATCGATGAATTGATCGAGAGCCCGATGGCAGCGTTCAAGCCTTTCACTCGCGATGAGATCTACGAGGATCGTTAAGAGATGCGGTTCGTTGATTCCAATGTGTGGCTGTATGCCATGATGCGCGGGGCTGACGCAGCCAAACGGGGAGGGCCATCAGCGTGATTCGTTCGGCCGGTCTTGTGGTCAGCACGCAGGTGGTAAATGAGACCTGCTTCAATCTCATGCGGAAGGCCGGGTTCGATGGAACCAGGGTTCGAAAGGTGATAGAGGCGATTTACCGGAGAGCTGCCGTGCTTCCGATCGCGAGGGAAGGCATGCTGAAATCAGCCGAATTGCGTGACCGGCATCAGTTGTCATTTTGGGACAGCCAGCTCGTGGCCTGTGCGTTGCTCGGCGGCTGCACGCATTTGGAATCCGAGGACATGCAGGACGGACTTTTGATCGAAGGCACGTTGACCATCCGCAATCCCTTCAAGCCCTGAACGATCACCGCCGAATTACCGCCAGTCGTGCCGCCTCACTGAACACTGAATACTGCCAACTGAACACTTTCCCCGACCCCTCTATGTCCCACCGCCTGCTACTTCCTCTGACGATCGCCGCTGCCACGGCCATCTCCTTTTCACACGCTGCGCAGCCGAAGACGCTGGCGGAGATCCCTGATGCGAATCCGGAGGCGGAGAAGGCGGGATTCATTTTGCCGGAGGGTTTTGAGATCAATCTGTTCGCGAGTGAGCCGATGATTCAGAAGCCGGTGCAGATGAACTGGGATTCGATGGGGCGACTGTGGCTGGTGAGCAGCACGACGTATCCGCACATCAAGCCCGGCGAGGAGGCTAAGGATCAGCTCGTCGTGCTCGAGGACACTGATCACGATGGGAAGGCGGACAAGAGCACGGTTTTCTCCGACGGACTGCACATCCCGACGGCGGTCGCGCCGGGCGATGGTGGTGTGTATGTGGCGAACTCGACGGAGGTCGTGTTCCTGAAGGACACGAACGGCGACTTGAAGGCCGATGAGCGGACGATCCTGCTGTCTGGCTTCGGTACGGAGGACACGCACCATTTGCTGCACACGTTCCGGTGGTCTCCGGAGGGCATGCTATGCTTCAACCAGTCGATCTACATTCACAGTCACATCGAGACGCCGTATGGCATTCGCCGGCTCATGGGCGGCGGCATCTGGGAGTTCAGGCCGGAAACGCGGCGGCTGGAAATCGTGAGCAAAGGATTGATCAACTCGTGGGGCTATGAGTTCGATCGCTGGGGGCAGAGCTTCGCGTCGGATGGCGCGGGCAGCGAAGGGGTGAACTTCATTTTCCCAGGCTCGGTCTTCGCGACATCGCCGGGTGCGAAGCGCATCATGAAGGGGCTGAATCCCGGGCAGCCGAAGCACGCCAGTCTGGAGATCATCGAGGATCCGCATTTCCCGGATGAGTGGCAGGGCTCGCTGGTGCTGCCAGATTTTCGCGGAAATCGCATCAATCGCTTCAAACTCACCGAAAACGGCAGCGGCTACATCTCTACGCAGGTGAGCGATGTGCTCGCGTCGAAACATCCCGCGTTCCGGCCGATCGATACGAAGGTCGGGCCTGATGGCGCGCTCTACATTTGCGACTGGTATAATCCGATCATCCAGCACGGCGAGGTGGATTTCCGCGATGAGCGACGCGACCACACGCATGGCCGCATCTGGCGTCTGACATTCAAAGGAAAGCCGCTGAGCGAGAAGCCGAAGTTCGAAGGCGCGAGCGTGCCTGAGCTGTTGGAAATGCTGAAGTCGCCGCGTCGCTACACGCGTCATTTTGCGAAGCGTGAACTGCGCGATCAGGGTGCGGCGAAAGTGACTGCGCCGCTCGACGACTGGGCTGCGAAGCTGTCCAAAGACGACAAAGACTATGGTCATCATTTGCTCGAAGCCGCGTGGGCGCGCGAGTGCGTGAATGCGTTCTCGCCGAAGCTGTGGCGCGATCTTTACGCCATCGACGATCATCATGTGAAGGCGGCGGCATTGCGCATCCTCACTCATCGCTGGCGCGAGCTGCCGGGCGCGATGAAGATCGTGGAAGGCGCGGTCGCTGACCCGCATGCGCAGGTGCGCCTGTGGGCGCTCGCAGTGCTCGCGGATATGCGCACGCCGGAGGCGTTCAATGTCGCGCTGCGCGTGTTGAACAGCCCGATGGATGAGAATCTCGACTTCCTGCTCGACACGATTGGTCGCGAGCAGGCGGACGTGTGGATGCCCGCGTATGCGAAGGGTACTATCAAGCTGAACGACAATCCGAAGCACCTCGTCTTCGCGATGAAATCGACGGGCCGCAGCGATGCGCTGGCATCACTTTTCACGGTGCTGAAGAAGGGCAAACTGGCTGCTGACGATGCCGCTGCTGTGCTCTCGATGGCCGGTGATGCGGCTGATGCCGCGCAGGCGAAGGAACTGGTCGCGATGGCCGACGATCCGGCGCTGGCGTCGCTGCAAGTCGGTGTGCTGGATGCGCTCGTGAAGGCCGGAACCTCGCGTGGCGTCAAGCCGGAAGGCGCGGAAGAGATTGCGAAAGCCTGGCTCGGCGATCCGAAGCCGGAGGTGTTGCACCGTGCGGCGATTCTCGCTGGTGCGTGGAAGATCGAGTCGGCTCGCGATGCGTTGGCGGGGCTCGTCACGGCGGCGGAAACTCTGCAGCCCATCCGCGAAGGCGCGGTGCAGGGTCTCACGCAGCTCGGCGGGGTGAAGTCGCGCGATTTCTTCGACCAACTTTTCCGCGAGCAACCAACGCTCCGCAGTCTCGCGGTGCAGGGGCTCACCGACACCGGCCCGCTGATGGCCGCAAAGCGTGCGGTCGAGTTCATGGCGACCGTGAAGGACGGCGCGGAAGTGCGGCCCGTGCTCACCGCTTTCTTGCGAAACAAGCAATTGCCGAATGCGCTCGCGAAAGAACTCGCTGGCAAGACGATCTCAGAAGCCGCTGCCGTCGAGAGCATTCGCATGGCCTCCAGCCGCGGCGTGCAGGGACCGCTCATCAATGCCCTGAAGCAAGCCGGCCACGTGAAGCAGATGGATCGACCGCTCACGCCTGAGGAAATGGCCGCGATGGTCGGGAAAGTGAAGTCACAAGGCAGCGCCGCTCGTGGCGAGCAGGTGTATCGCCGCCAGCAGATGCTTTGCCAGACCTGCCACGCCATCGGCGAGGCCGGCGGTGTCATCGGCCCGAACCTCGTCAGCATCGGCGGCAGCGCGCCAGTCGATTATTTGATCGAGTCCCTGCTGGAGCCGAGCAAGAAGATCAAAGAGGGCTACCACATGATCATCATCAACACGACCGACGGCAAAGTCGTGAGCGGCGGCCTCGTCCAGGACGGCCAGGCCGAGGTCGTGCTGCGCGATCCCGCGAACCAGCTTCAAAAAGTGCCGAAGGACAAAATCGCCAGCCGCCAGATGAGCCCCGTGTCGATGATGCCGCCCGGCCTGACCGCCAGCCTGCGCGAGGACGAGTTCGTCGATCTCGTCCGCTTCCTCTCCGAACTCGGCAAGGAAGGCGACTACAAGATCAAAACCAACCGCTTTGTCCGCACCTGGAAGGTCATGGGGCCGATGGAGCAGGCCGACATCGACTTCGTGCGCCACACCGGACTGCAGGCGCTGCATGATCCGGCGCACAAGTTTCCGTGGCTGCTGGCCTACAGCAAAGTAAATGGCGAGCTGCCGCTCGATGAACTCGTGCCGTCCGTGAAAATGTATCCGTGGTTCCCGAAGATCGCGCAGTTCGGCCTCAAACTCGACGCAGCGGGCAAGGTAAAGCTCGGCCTGAAAGAGACGAAGGGCGTGATCGTGGTCGTGGGCGAGAAGATTTTCCAGACGCCCGAGGCAGCGCTCGTTCTCGACCTGTCCGCCGGTCGCACCCCTGTGAGTGTGCTGGCGACGAAGGATGCCGGTGACTTGCAGAATGTGCGCTTGGAAATCCTTGAGGGCGCGGCCCAGTTGGATTGAGAGTGAAATTGAGCGGCGCGGGCCGGCTCGCGGTCAGATGCGGTGGTTTATGGCTGCCAGCTTTGACCTCGTCCGCCCGCACCAGTCGTCCCATCGTTTCCCTGCCGTGAATGCGGCCGGAAAACCAGGGTGGCGGGTAATGACATGGCAATCACAACAAAATGGCCCGCGAGCGCAGAATAGTCTTGTCAAAGAGGCTTCGTTTTGCGAAAAAGGCCGACAGGAGGCATAGAACAACCGTGGTCAAAATTCCCTTACACCCCAAGTCCGCCATCATCGTGCTGCTGCTGCTTTTCGTGGCGGCTTTCACCCCGGTTTCGGCCCAGACCGGATCGGTGGACCAGTGGATACGGACAGTGACCGCCGGCACGCAGTCGTGGAGCACGGCCGGGTTCTGGCTGAAGGCCTCGCAGCCGCTCGGCCCGCCCGTGCCAAGCCAGGCGGGGGATGTCGCAAGCATCGTGGCGGACATCGGCGCCACCCAGACCATCAAACTGAACGGCACGGTTACCATCGGCGTGCTTAACCTCGGCGACATCAACGGATCATCCGCTTACAATATCGGCGAACTCGCGACGACCGACGTGCTGAGCTTCGACAACAGCAGTTGGGGCGGCGCGTTCAATCTGGGCGGGCGTGCGCAGTTGAACAAGGTGATGGGAGGAGCAGACACGTTCGCCGATGTGCTGCTCTCGACAGATCTGGCGATCTACAACCGCGTGGCTTTCACCATCGCAGGCAGCATCACCGACGGCGGCAATACCCGGACGCTGCTCAAGCGAGGCACGACCAATCTGACTCTCACCGGCATCAATTCCTACACGGGTGACACGATCATCGACACGACTGGGGGCACCGTGTTCCTCAATACCACGGGCGGAAATGCCATCGTGTCGCCGCTCATCCGGCTGGGGAATTCCAGCTACGACGGCAGCGTCTCGACAGCGCTGACGCTACAGCGCTCGGACCAGATCGCCGACACGTCAGTCATCCGCTTCGACGGCGGCAGCGGGCGCAATGCGTTCTTCCGTCTGGCGAGCTTCAACGAGACGCTCCAGGGGATCAGCGACTACACCGCCCAGGGCGTGATCGAGAACACTGCCTCCGGCCCCTCTACGTTGACGCTCAATACCAACGGCAACGATTACTCCTACAACGGCTTCCTCCGCAACAACGGCTCCGGCGTGCTGTCAGTGGTGAAGAACGATGCAGGGCGCCTGGACCTGTCCGGCGGGAATATCATCTTCACCGGAGGACTGACGATAAACGCGGGAACGGTGAAGCTCTCCAACATCCAGGTCAATTCCTCGAACCAGAACGTCTTCGGCAGCGACATCACGAACAACAGCGCGCTGGAACTGTCGGCCACGTCGAACTGGATTCTCAGCAAGGTGATCAGCGGATCGGGAAGTGTGACCAAGCTCGGCACCGCGGCGGTCACGATGACCGCCAATCAGACCTTCACGGGAGCCCTGACCGTTGATGGCTCCAACAATGGAACAGGGAACGCCGCCGGGACCCTTCAATTGCTGACGGGAGGCAGCATTTCCGCCACCACGCCCGCGATCACGCTCAAGAACGGCGGAACCCTCGCCATGATCAACTCCACCAACACAAGCGCCACGGGCAACACGACATCGGGCAGCACGACGGTGACCTTGCCCAGCACGGCGGGGTTGGTGCCCGGCATGGCCGTCTCGGGGCCGAACATTCCCGCCGGGGCCACCATTGCGGCCGTGATCAACGGAACGCAGTTTGCCTTGAGTTCGGCAGCCACGGCCACGGCATCAAGCCAGAGCTTCGCCTTCACCATCGCGGGTGCGAATCTGACCGACCGGCTGCGCGATGCCACGCCGATCACCATGGAGGGCGGCGGTCTGCGTTTTGAAAACAACGGCGGCGGACTCACCTACACTGAATCGGTCGGCGCATTGACGCTCTCCAGCGGCTTGAATACGATCACCGCAGGACGGAATGGCGGCACAGCCGACGCCACGCAGAGCACGCTGACGATCGCGAGCCTGGCCCGCAGCGCCGGGAGCACGCTGAATTTCCAAGTGCCCAACGTCAACACGGGTGCGGCGCTCGGCGTGGGGCTGACCAACCAGGTCAAAGTCACCGGCGGCCTGACACTGGACGACGGCATCGTCGGCGGCTGGGCCACCGTGGGAAATGAGTGGGCCACATATGGTGCCAACGGTGTCACTGCCCTGCCCAATTCTTCATACTCGCAGATCATCGGCGGCAATACCAATACGTATGCCGGTGGCGTCAGTTCCATCACCGTTACGGATGCCACCGGTATCACTGTAGGCATGGGGGTGACGGGATCGAACAACATCCAGGCTGGAACCACGGTCACCAGTGTCAGCGGCACCACCATCGGCCTGAGCCTGCCCACGCAGGGCGCGGGAGGGAACTCTCCGGTGTTCGGCACCTTCGCCAGCAACCAGAACATCAAGCTCTCCACTGTCACAGCCAGCGGCACGAACACCACCATCAACTACTGGATGCCGACCGGCTCGGTGGTGAACTCGGTGAACATCCAGGATGACGGTGCGCGCACCTTCAACCTCAACGGACGCGAAATCGTCATCGGCTCCGGCGGCATCCTGTCGAGCGGCGCGAATCATTCATTCGGCACCAACAACGCCAATGCGGGCGTGGTCAAGGCGCTGACTTCGGCTGGACAGGCACCCGGCTTCAATGAGCTGGTGGTCACCGTCGGCGACAGCAATGGCCGGACGTTGAACTTGTTCTCCCAGGTGTCGAACAACGGGGCCACTCCCTTGACGCTGGTAAAGTCGGGCCCTGGCAAGCTGGTGCTCACACCGTTCACGACGGCCAATGCGTACTCGGGCGGGACCGTCGTCAACAGCGGTTCCATCGAAATCAAGGACGGCTCCAATCTTGGGACGAACTCGACGCCAAACTTCCTCGTGCTAAACGGCGGTGCCATCGAGCTGACCAATCCGACCCTGCCAGCAACCACGACCGTGAGCATTGCCGCCACAGGCACTCGGGCAATCACCATCGGCACCGCGGGCGGACGGTTTGAACTCGACCAGAATGAAATCTTGAACATCGCCTCAGGCGTGCCGGTCACCGGTCCAGGCCAGTTGACCATCGGTGCGGGCGACGCCACCGGCGGCACCATCAACCTGAACGGGGTGCTCTCCGTGCAGGGGGGGCTGAACATGGTGGCCGGCCGGCTCAACTTGAACAATGCTGCCAACACCTTCAACGGCCCCATCACCATGTCCGGCGGCACCCTGGTCATCCCGTCCACCGGATCGATTCCCTCTGGACTGGACCTCACCATGTCCGGCGGCTTCTTCCGCATTTACGATGGCGGTCCCGGCGGCTCGATCACGATTGGCGCCCTTTCGGGAAGCTCCACCAACGCGGTGATCGACACGTTCACCACGCTGTCAAATCCACCCGCCGACCTGCCGGCGCAGTTGATCATCAACCAGAACACGAACACCACCTTCGCCGGCTATATCCGCGATGTGTTCAGCAGCGGGGGTGAAAAAAGCCGCCTGAGCATCGCCAAGACCGGCTCGGGCATTCTGACCCTGACAAACGAAGAAAGCTCCTTCCGCGGCACCGTCACCCTGGCGGGTGGCGCCCTGGCGGTGACCAAGTTGAGCTTGTACGGGAGCAATTCGTCGATCGGCTTCGGTGACTTCACGATCGTTCCCAATTCGGCGGAGGGTCTGCTGATGTCAGCGGGCACGTCGTTGATCTTCCAGGGCTCCACGCCCAGCGTGACAGACCGGGCGTTCACCATGGGTGTGGGATCGGAGGGAGCCGCGATCTTTGCCAATGGCACCACGCCTGGTGCCTCGCTCGAGTTTGTGGAGTACCCGGGCGAACTCGTGCAATTCGACACACCTGACACGGGTGCCACGCTCACCCTCGGCGGACGAAACACGGGTGACAACATCTTCGGCCTGCGCCTCTCCGACAACGGTACGGGCGCGCTCTCGCTGGTGAAAACGGGACCGGGAACCTGGATACTGAACAACCTCAACGTCAGCAATGACTTCACCGGTGCCACCACCATCTACGACGGCAGGCTCGTCATCACCGGAGATGGAGCGCTGGGAGCCAAAGGCCCCGGAGGTCCTCCGGTGAACCTCGTCGGTGGTGTACTCGATCTGGTCAACGTGGCCTACACTGCCAATGCCGGCCAGACCGAGGACCTCCTCATGGCTGGGGGACGTCTTGACACTTCATCGGGGACCAGTTCCTGGGCGGGCAAAATCGACATCGTGGCAAACACGACGCCAAACGTGAACGTCGGGCGTGATGCCCAACTGACGCTCGGCGCCATCGGCGGCGGCGGCCCGCTGGACAAGGACAACTTCGGCACCTTGGTGCTCAACGGAGTGAACACCTTCACGGGAACGACGCGGGTACGCGACGGCACGCTCGTGCTCGACTACTCGACTTCCGCCGGAGACAACAAGCTTTCCAACAGCAGCGGCCTCTTCCTTGGCGGCGGTCGGACCGGCGCGGTCTTGCAATTGAAGAACACGTCGGCCACTCCCGTCGTGGAGGTAGTGCCCGGCACAACGCTCGACCGCGGAGAGCATGCCATCACCAAAGACCCGGGCACCGTGCTTGGCCGGGCGGTCATTGATCTGGGAGCGATCACCCGCAACACAGGTGCTCTGCTCGATGTGGAAAGCGGCGGACTTGCCAAGACCGTCACCAACAACAATGCGACCGGTCTCCTCGGAGCATGGGCCACGGTGGGCCATACGAGCTGGGCGTTCAAGAATGAAACCAACAACGTGACAGGTTTCATCGAACCCGTCACGAATTTCGTGATCAACAACTGGGTGAGCACCAGCAGCAACACCGACGAGCAGAGCAGCAACTCCCAGACGGATGCCACCACCAATACGCTGCGCTTCAACCAGGCTTCGACTCCGGTGACTGTGACGCTCAGTGGAACGAACACCCTGCAGTCCGGCGGCATTCTGGTGACGCCGACCGTGAACGTCGTGGACCAGATTCAAGGAGGGAACCTTACGATCGGGCCTGCGACCACCTCCGGCGGCGAACTCGTCATCCAGCAGTTCTCGCCCACGGCCGGATTCGTCATCGGCAGCACCATCACCAACCGCACCGCCGCGCCCGCGATCACAAACGTCGGTTTGCAAAAGCTGGGCCCCGGAGCGCTGGCGCTGACAGGCGCAAATACCTACTCGGGCATCACCACCATCGCGGGCGGCACTTTGTACGCCAATTCGATTACAGATGGCAGCCTGCCCAGCAGCATCGGCGCGGCAACATTCGCCGCCGGCAATGTCGTGATCGGCGGCGGAGTTCTCGAGTTCACGGGTGAAAGCGCGGCGACAAACCGCAGCTTGACCGTGAAGGAGTTCGGCGCGCTGAACATCGGGGACGAGGACATGACGCTCACGCTGGCCGGAGACGAACTGGTCGGCGGCATGGGCAGCATCGTGGGCGACAACGGAACAGCCGAGTGGGAAAAAGCCGGGGCCGGCACGCTCCGGCTGCTCCGCCGTGAAACCTCGGGTGGTGCCTCCGGTATTCAGACGCTGATCGTCGGGGACGGCAAGCTGCTCATGGAGTACGGTTACAGCACCACGCCCGCCACCACCGCTCCGCCGACTCCGCCGAACGCAACGGACCGCATTTTCAATACTTCAGCCAATCTCACCATGGCCGGCGGCAAGCTCGAACTCATCGGCGATGATTTCGTTTTCAACAACGCGGAGAGTTTCCAGCGCTTCACCGGGCTTTTCACCGTGGCCCCGGGTGCATCGGAGATCCAGGTGACATCGCGTCAAAGCCTCAACCCGCTCCTGACTCAGGCCACCACGCTGGGCATCGGCAATTCCACGGATGTGCAGGAGATCGTCCGCGAGGTGGGTGGCACTGTGCTGTTTGTCGAAAATCCCAACGGCGGCAAGGTCACCCTGAACCTCTACACAATCGGTCGCGACGAAGCGATTGTCATTCCCTGGGCAACCTATTGGAACAAGAACAACATCTCCCAGCCTGGCGTGAACAATTTCGCCAGCATCGAGCCCACCGACAAGACCGTCGTCTCCGCGGACAGCAAGAGCCTCTACTCGGTGAAGTCCAACCCGTTCGACTGGTACAACGACGGCTTGGAGCACATTTCGGAGCAGACCGGCGTGCCCTTTGGCGGGGCCACGGTTGCGTCAAACTCCCGCATCGCCTCGCTGCGCTTTTTCAATGACACGGGCGCCGGCACCATCGCGCTGACGGACGCGATCCAGACGATTAACACGCTGACACTGACCCAGGGCGCGATCCTCATCGGCGCCAATGTGAAGAACAATCAGAAGACGCTCACCGGCGGAAGTCTGACCAGCACCTATCTGCCCTCCAGCGGCCAGGCCGAACTCATCATTCACAACTACGACCCGAACCTTGCGTTCAGGCTCGAGTCCCAGATCGTCAATCCAACCGGGCTCGCCACGCTGCCAAAGCTGAACCTCACCCACACCGGCACGGGAACCACCTCGCTCTTTGCGGCAAACACCTACACTGGCACCACCCGGGTGACCGGCGGCGTCTTGAAGCTGGAGAACGCCAACGCGCTCCCCGGCGGTGTGGGCACGGCGGGAGGAACCAGCGCGCTCACCCTGGACGGCGGACAGATCGGCCTCACGGCGGCATCGGGCGACTTCACCCGCGGCCTTGGCACGGGGACCACCCAGGTCCAGTGGACTAGCAGCGGTGGGTTCGCAGCCTACGGCGTGAATCGCAATGTGAACCTCGGCGGTGCCGGCGCACAGGTCCGCTGGGGCACGGGCGGCTTTGTCCCCAGTGGCGACACGCTTGTGCTCGGTGCCAACGATGCGGACAAGCTCATCACCTTCGTCAATCCCATCGACCTCGGCGTCACCGACCGCCTCGTGCGCGTGGAGAACGGCAGCGCTGCCGAGGACGCGCTGATCTCCGGCGAGCTCTCCGGCGCCGGTTCGCTCACGAAGAATGGCGAGGGTGCCCTGCGGCTCACCGCCACCAATACGATGCTGGGTGGCGTCACCCTGGCCGAGGGCACCCTCTATGTGCCATCGCCGGCGGTGCTGGGTTCAGGCCCCTTGGGCGTGGGTACCACCGGCAACACTTCGGCCAATGACGCGCCCTCTCTCGTGCTGGAGTCGGGTTCCATTTCCAACGTCCTCACCGTCGGCAATCAAAACTCGGCCGGCATCTCCTCCATCGAAGTCCCGGACAACGTGACGCTCAACGGAACCGTGACGCTGAACAAAACCGGCGGCCTCTTCCTCGGCCCCGATGCCGGCAAGACCCTCACGGTGAACTCCGCCGTCGGGGGCACGGGCGGCTTCACGCTCGCCGATGGCGGCACCGTCACGCTCAATGCGGCGAACTCTTATGGCTCGGCTGCGTCGGGCGCCGGCACGGCGATCGATGGAAGTACGATCATCCGCAACGGCACCGTCCAGTTCAACGCCGCCACCTCGCTCGGCGATGGTACGAAGGCCGTGGAACTGGGAGATACAATGATCGCGCCCGTCACCGTTGACCGCGCCACCACCGGTGCCTCCCTCACGCTCGTTCAGGGAAGGTTCGACCCTGCCGGCAACGGTGTCGTCGGCAGCTTCAACGGCATCGGCGCCTTTTACGACGTGAGCCGCACGCTGGACAGCGGCACCCCTTACGGCGTGGCTGACGTCGGCAAGAAAATCCTCGTCAAAGACGAACTCGAGAACCCCGAGCGCAACGGCGTCTATGAAATCGTCAGCGTCGATGCCACCGCCGGCACCATGAATCTCAAGCGCGTGGACAACAACAGCTTCCCGCTACAGGCCCTGCACATCGACTACGGCACGGATGTCAGCATACAAAACGGCACGCTCAACGGCGGCAAGACCCTCTTCCTCGCCGCCAAGGTTGATTCCGCGGACATCAATGCTGATCCCTTCTACTGGAAGACCGAGACCAGCCTCAATCCGAATGTCTCGCTGCTTCTCACATCGCCGCTCACCGCGCCGGTCACGAACCCGATCGACGTGAACGCCACCAATGGCAGCGGCACCACCACGCTCGGCTACGCCAGCAACGTCCTCCACGGCACGGCCACCTTGAGCGGTGCCATCACGCTTCAAAGCCAGACGGCCGCCGCGGAAACCAAGGACCTCTTCCTCACCGCCGGCGGCTGTTCGGAACTGATCCTCTCCGGCGCAGTGACTGATCCCGACTCGCTCGACAAACTGAACCTCATCAAGACCGGCACCGGTACCGTCACCCTCAGCGGCGCGAACAACTACGCCGGCACCACCGAGGTGCGCGCAGGTGTGATCAAGCTCAACAACGCCACCGCGCTCGGCAGCGGCAATCTCAACATCAACGGCGGCGTCGTCGGTCTCACCACCGCCTCGGGCGGTCTCACCCGCGCCCTCGGCACCGGTGACGGCCAGATCAAGTGGTCCGACTCCGGCGGCTTCGCAGCCTATGGCTCGAATCAGACGGCCAACGTCGGTGCATCGGTCACCTGGGGCTCCGGCAATTTCGTGCCCGACACGAAGCTCCTCGTGCTCGGCGCACCCGACGCCACCGCGAAGGCAACGCTTTCAAGCAACATCAACCTCGGCGACAGCGTGCGCACTGTGAACGTCCCGAACGGCCCCGCCGCAGTGGAGGGCGAACTCAGCGGCTCGCTCACCACCACCGGAGCCACTGGAGCGCTCGTGAAGACGGGCGAGGGAGCGCTGCTGCTCAGCGGGGCGAACAGCTACTCGGCCACCCTCGGCACCACGCTCGCGCAGGGCACCCTTCAGGGCACGCGGCTCGGCAGCGGCAGTGTCTTCGGCACCACCGGCATCGCTGTCGGCGGCACCGGGACGCTGACCGGAGATGCGCTCAAGCTCGAATTGCTCGGCGACACCGGCGGCAGCCCTGCCACCTACTCCGTCACGAACCCCATCACCGTGGGCACGCAGAATTCCGGCGGCACCACCAGCATCGATGCCACCCACGGCGGCGTGGCTGCTGGCACCGCTGATGTGATCCTCGGCGGCACCGTTACGCTGGGCCGCCGCGTCTTTGTCGGCCCGGATGCAGGTGCCATCCTGCAGGTCAGCGGCTCGGGCCTTCTGACCGGTGCAAATGGCGCGCTCACCGTCGTCGATGGTGGCACGCTGCGTCTGAACAATGCCGGCAACTACGGCACCAGCATCGTCGCGCCATCAGGTGCCGCGATCGACGGTGCCACCATCATCCGCAACGGCACCATCGAGGTCACCGTGGCCAATGCGCTCGGCAACGGTGCCGCCGCATCGACGGTCGAACTCGGCGATGCACGCATCAATCTCGCCACCGTGGACCGCGCCTCCGGCGGCATGGCGCTCGCGGACTGCGGCGCGGTCTTCAGCGCCGGCTCCTGGTCCGCAGTGCCGGTAGAATTTGGCGGCGGCAATTACACCGTGGCGGACATCGGCAAGCGCCTGCTGGTGAAGGACGAGACGCTAAACCCAGAGCGCAACGGCATCTACACGATCAGCGCCGTCAGCGGAACGGACATGACACTCGTCCGCGCCTTGGACTTCGATGCCACCGCCGAGATGGTCTATGGCAGCACCGTCCAGGCCACGAACGGCCCCGTGCCCGGCCAGCAGTACTTCATGTCCGCCGCCAGCGTGGGAACCGTCAATACCAGCCCCGTCCTGTGGCGTGACTCGGCCGCCAATCCGAGCGTCGCACTGCTCGCCGGTGCGGCGGTGACCATCGCCAACAACATCGACCTCAACGCCACCGGCAGCACCGGCACCACCACCCTCGGTGCGGCGCCCACGCTCACAAACCTCGGCTCCACCGCCCTCACTTACTCCGGCACCATCACCATGCAGAGTCAGAATTCCGGAGCCGAGAGCCTCACGCTCGACATCTCCTCCGCCGCCATCCAGAACACCGCCACCGGCGTCACCCTGAACGGGGCCATCTCCGTGAACGCCGTCGGTGCCGACACGCTCCAGTTGCGCAAGGTGGGCACGGGCGTGGCCACGCTCGCCAACGCCGCCGGCAACACCTACAACGGCGGCACCCTCGTCAATGAAGGCGTGCTGCTCGTGAACAACTCCACCGGCTCCGGTACGGGCACCGGCACGGTGACGGTGAGCGGCGCGGGCACCGTCCTCGGCGGCACGGGAAGCATCAGCGGAGCCACCACCATCAACACCGGCGCCATCCTTCAGCCCGGCACCGGCGTGAGCGATGCCAACACCACGTTCGACTCCGCCATCGAGTCGCTCGCCTTTGGCAGTTCCCTCACACTCGGCAGCGGCAGCACGGCGATCTTCCAGTTGCTGAATGTCACCGCGGGGAATTACGATCAGGCGCTCGTCACCGGAAACCTGAACGTCAGCAACACTGCCCTGCTGAAAGTCGTGCTCGCCACCGGTTTCTCCCTCGCCGCCGGCAATCAGTTCAATCTCCTCGACTGGGGATCCCTCACCTCCGATGGCGACCTGCGCGATCAGATCGAGCTGCCGAGTCTCGCACAAGCACCGCTGGGCTGGGATCTGAGTCTGCTCAATTCGCAGGGTGTCATCGTGTATGCACCGGAGCCTTCGCGGACCATCCTCATCGTGGCAGCCCTTGTCACCGCCGGTGGTTTCCGCCGCCGCCGGCCTTCGCGCAGCCGCCGCATATGATCCACGCCGGGTGACGGAGGCGCGCTCGACGCCGGGATCTCCGTCCAAGGCGGGGCAGATGCCGGGTTGACCACCGGCAGTGCCGATGCAGAGTAGCCGGCCTTATGCGCCCCCCACGTCTCGTTCTGTTCTTCTGCGCCCTCGCGGCGGCCGCGTCGCCGGCCTTCGCGAAGGTGGATTTCATGAAACAAGTGAAGCCCATTCTGGAAGGTGCATGCACGCACTGCCACGGAGAAAAGGAACACAAGGGCGACCTCAAGATGATCTCGCTCGATGACATGAAGAAGGGCGGCGAGAACGGCGCGGGGCTCGTGCCGGGCGATCTCAAGAAGAGTCCGATCTACACCACTCTCCTCCTGGAAGCCGACGATGACGACGTGATGCCGCCGAAGAAAGAAGGCAGGCTCGTGAAGGAGCAGATCGACATCATCAAGCAGTGGATCGAGCAAGGTGCGGACTGGCCCGCAGGCGTGGTGCTTTCTGAGACGCCGCGCGCGAATTTCGTGAAGCACATCCAGCCCTTGCTGGAAGAGAACTGCGTCTCCTGCCACACGCCGCAGAAGCACAAGGGCGACTGGATCATCACCACGAAGAAGCAGGCGTTCGACACCGGCGAGAACGCGCCCAACATCGTGCCCTTCGACCCGGAAAAGAGCGCGGCCTACCATCTCACATCGCTGGCGGCCGACGACGACGATCTCATGCCGCCGAAGAAGAGCGGCGGACCGCTGGCGAAAGACCAGGTGACGATGCTCAAGCTCTGGATTCTCCAGGGCGCGCCGTGGCCGGACGAGATCAAGCTCTCGCCGAAGGAAAAGAAGGCGACGAACAACAACCCGGACACCGTCGAGCTGGTGAAGAAGATTCACGACTTTATCGTCGCCACGTCGAAAGAGAAAACCGAGGGAGAGATGAAGGAATACACCGGCAGCATCCCGAAGACGAAGATTCCGTATTCGATGCTCGCCATCAAGGGCGGGGAGTTCACCATCGGCAGCGCGGCCGGCGAAAAAGGCCGGCAGGACGACGAAGGCCCGCAGGCGAAGCTGAAGATCAAGCCCTTCTGGATGGGCAAGTTCGAGGTGACGTGGGACGAATACGAACCCTTCATGCTCACAGCCGAGGGCCGCAACAAGGACGGCTCGCGCAAGGTCTGGGCGCCGACCGACAAGCCGCAGGATTTGATCTCCCAGCCCACGCCACCATATCAGCCGATGGACTTCGGCATGGGGCGCAACGGCTTCCCCGCCATCTGCATGAGCCAGCACGCCGCCAACAAGTACTGCCAGTGGCTCAGTGCGCAGACCGGCCACTTCTACCGCCTGCCCACCGAGGCTGAGTGGGAGTACGCCGCGCGCGCGGGCACGAAGACCGCATACTTTTTCGGCGACGACGCCTCGAAGCTCAAAGACTACGCCTGGTACTTCGACAACGCGCCGAACTTCCAATACGCGAAAGTGGGCCAGAAGAAGCCGAACCCGTGGGGCCTCTACGACATCTACGGCAATGTTTGCGAGCTGTGCCTCGACCAGTATTACGCCGACACCTACAAGACCTGGTCCTCGCAAAGTGGTGCGCCTGGAAACAAATGGATCCCTTCCAAGACGCCGTATCCGCATGTCGCACGCGGCGGACACTTTGACGACGATCCCGAGATGCTGCGCAGCGCCGCACGCCGCCACTCGGAGCCGGGCTGGAAACAGCAGGATCCGCAGCTCCCGAAGAGCATCTGGTACTTCACAGATGCCACCTGGCTCGGCTTCCGTCTCGTTCGGCCGCTGGAGATTCCGACCGTGGAGGAGATGTATGCCGCCTGGAACAACGGCGTGCAGAAGGAATAGTCCGCGCCACACGCATCCCCATGCTCACCGCCGACTCCCGCGCCCGCGACTTCCCTTCCCTGTCCGGGATCAGTTACCTGAACACGGCGGCGGAGAGCATCCCGCCCTTGTGCGTGGGCGAGGCGGTGGCCGAATACGTGCGCCACAAGTCGCTCGGAATGAAGGGTCGCGAGCCGCACTTTGCGCGCGTCGAACAGTGCCGCGAGATCGCCGCGGAGATGACCGGCCTGACGACGGAGGAGGTGGCATTTTGTTCGTGCAGCTCGGAGGCTTACAACCTGCTGGCCTCCGCCCTGCAGCTCGGCGAGCAGGACGAGGTGGTCGTCACCAATCTCGACTTCCCCGCCGGTGCCACGCCGTGGCTTGTCGCGCCGAGGCAGCCGATCATCAAAATGTGGCGGGCGCGCGAGGGCGCGCTCGATCTCACGGAACTCGCGCCTCTGCTCAATGAGCACACGCGTCTCGTCCAAATCTCGCTCATCAGCTTCTACAACGGGCACCGCATCCCCTTCGCGCCGTTGCACGATCTCGTCCGCCGTCACGCGCCGAATGCGCTGATCTCCGTGGATGTCACCCAGGCCCTTGGCCGCGTAGTGCTCGATTGCAGCGCCGCCGACATCCTCATCTCCAGCACGCACAAGTGGACGCTCGGCATTCATGGCGGTTGCGTCGTCGGCGTGCCCGCGCGCAACGCGGCACGCCTTACCACACGGGCGGGCGGCTGGTTCCATATCGCCAATGCATTCGCCAGCGACCGCTTTCAGCACGCCGAGATCAAGAACGGCGCGCCGAGCTTCTCCGTCGGCATGCCGAACTTCGTGGCGCTTTACGCGCTCGATGCCGCGCTGCGCTATCTCAAGGCAGTGGGGATCCCCGCCATCTCCGCTCACGCTGATCCGCTCGTGGCGCGGATTCATGAGGGGCTGCTCGCGCTCGGCATCCGGCCCATGTCACCGCCCGCACCTGCGGACTGCCCCACGGGCATCCTCGCCTTCCAGCATCCGAACAGCGTCGCCATTTATGAAGCGCTGCAGAAGGAGAACATCCACGTCATGCATCATGCCGGCCGCATCCGCATCGCCGTTCACGGCTACAACACCGCAGAAGACGCAGACCGCCTGCTGGAGTGTCTCGCCAAAGTGTGACGCTGCCCGCGTCCTTCACCGGGGCTTCACCGTGAGCACGCCGGCGCCGACCTGCGTGGCCGCGGCACCCGTGGGCTGCGCGTCGCGCTTCAAAACGGCGATCACGTCCTTCGCCGGCACGCCCCAGGCGATATAGGCGGCGGCCGCACCGGAGGCGAGGCCTGCGGACTGCGAAGTGCCGCTGGCAACGGCCACCTTGTCCGTCTCCCACGCCGTCACCACACCGACGCCGGGCGCGACGAGATCGAGCCCCTGCCCTGAGTTCGAGAAGCTGGCCTGCTTGTTGTCCGCCGACACGCTGCCGACGCTGAGCACACCGTCGATGGCCGCGGGCACGGCGAGCTGGTCGTAGCCTTCATTGCCCGCGGCGGCCACCACCACCACACCGCGCTGCCATGCGAAGTCGAGCGCGGCACGCAGCACCTCGCTGTCCCCGTAACCACCAAGGCTGATGTTGATCACCTGCGCGCCACGGTTTGCCGCCTCGATGATGCCCTGCGCCAGAACCGAGCTGACCGTGTAGCCGTCCGGGCTCGCCACCCGGATGTCGATGATGTCCGCCGCAGGCGCGACTCCTGGCGCCTGCGGATTCTGTCCGGCAATCAGTGAAGCCACGCTCGTGCCGTGGCTGTTGAAGGGCTGGCCGTCATTGACGAGGTCGATATGGGTGACCTGGTTTTTGCCGAACGTCGGATGATCCATTATGCCCGTGTCGAGCACCGCGACTTTCACAGACTGTCCCCATTGCGATCGGTCGCCACCCGCGGCGATCGCATCCATCATCTGCTGACCTTTTTCGAAAGGCGTGGTGCCGCCCTGGTTCTTCGTGTCCACGTTCGGCGCTTGTGGCACGCGCATCCAGAGGTTTGCCTCCGCAGCGGCTGCTCCGTTCGCATCGGAGAGCAAATCGCGCAGTTTCGCCAGGTCCTTGTATCCCACACGCAGTGAGTTCAGCGGATCGAGCTTGCCGAGGAGTCTCAGATCGTAGCCCGCAAGCCTCTTTGCAAAGGCATCGCGCGTGGCCTTGTCGCGGAAGGTGAGCATCATCTCGTTCGCCACCGCGTTCGGGTCCTGCGCCTTTGCCGTCAGCGCATCGAGCAACTCCTGCTTCGCGTCCCGCGCCTGCGCAGCCCGGGGCAAATCCGCGGTCCCCGGAGAAAATGGCGCCACGATTCTCTCGCGGCGCTTGAGACCATCTGGGATCGCCGGCACCCCGGCCAGCTGCCCCGGCCGCGCTGCCATATGCCCGCCGCGCCCGGTCGCTCCCTCGCTCGTGATGAGCCGGCCCATCAGCCAAAGCGCCGCGAAGACCGTGCATCCGGCGATGGTGATGATGGCGGCGCGGAGTTTGTCGTTCATTGGAAGCGCGGAAACTTAGCAGACTCCCGGCGCGCGGACACGTTGAACTTTGAGAGAACGCGCGCTGCTGGTCCATCCCGGCGCGGGACCAGGCGAGCAAATCATGTGCCGCGATCCGACGGCAGCATCCGCTTCACCCGGCGCACTTGCTCGCTGACGTCGGAGGCCAGAAGGAAGGCGGAGACGATCGCCACGCGGCGCGCTCCGGCGGCCAGGATTTCCGGCAGGCGCGCCTCATTCACGCCGCCGATGCAGAAAACCGGCAGGCTGACGCGGCGGTGCACCTCGGCGATGTCAGCCAGGCCGATGGGCTTGTAGTCGGGCTTGGTACCCGTGGCATGGAGCGGCCCGAAGCCGATGTAATCCGCTCCTTCCGCCGCGGCCGCCTCGGCCTGGTCCAGGCTGTGAGTGGACCTGCCGATGAAGCAGCGCGGCCCGACGATCTCACGGACGGCTGCGAGCGTGCCATCGTCCTGCCCGATATGCACGCCCTCACTGCCGACCTCGGCGGCGACATCGGCGTGGTCGTTGATGACGAGCGGCACGCCGGCTGCACGCGTCACCGGCAGCATGGCGCGCGCGAGTTTTTCGATCTCCGGCTTCCGCAGCTTCTTGGCGCGCAACTGCAATATGTCCGCGCCACCAGCCACGAGCTGCCGCGTCATGACCGGCACATCAGCAGGTGGGACGTAGCCGAGATCGACGATGCCATAGAGACAGGAGCTGGCTGGAGAGCGCATGTGAATTCCATGAACTGCGCTGAATCCCTTCGGACGCAAGGCGGGAGATGGCAGACTTTGTGATGGCAGACGAAGCCCCCCTTGCGGAGCTTCACATGAGCTTGGTACACGGACGGAATCCGGGTTGAACAAGTCTGGCGCACGCCGCAAACTTCCGCGCATGTCCGCAAAGCCAGCCGAACAGCCGTTGAACATCCCTTCCGTCTCGCAAACGCAGGAGGCGCGCGAGTTGATCGAAGGCATCGTCACAGGTGTCTCGACGGTCATCCTCGGCAAGGCGGATGCGGTGCGGCTGGCGGTGGCGTGCCTGCTGGCGCGCGGGCATCTGCTCTTTGAAGACATTCCGGGCGTGGGCAAGACCATGCTCTCGCAGGCGCTGGCTCAGGCGCTGGGCTTGCAGTTCCGGCGCGTGCAGTTCACCAGCGACCTGCTGCCGGCGGACATACTCGGCGCGTCGATCTACGATCGTGAAAAGGCCGCCTTCGTCTTTCATCCGGGGCCGGTCTTCGCGCAGGTGCTGCTGGCTGATGAAATCAACCGCGGCACGCCGAAGACGCAGTCGGCGCTGCTCGAAGCGATGGAGGAAGGCCGCGTGACGGCGGATGGTGTCACGCATCCACTACCGTCGCCCTTCTTCGTGATCGCCACACAGAATCCGCTCACGCAGATCGGAACCTTTCCGCTGCCGGAGTCGCAATTGGACCGCTTCCTCATGCGTCTGGAGCTGGGCATCCCGGACCGGGAGGCGGAGCGCGCCATGCTCGAAGGCGGCGACCGCCGCGCGGCGCTGCAGGCGCTGAGGCCGGCCATGGACGGCGCGCAACTGACGGCCATGCAGCAGCTCGCGCAACGCATTCACGCCGCGCCGGCGCTGCTGGATTATCTGCAGGATCTTCTTGGAGCGAGCCGCCAGCTTGCACGCGGTCTTTCACCACGCGCCGGTCTCGCGCTTCTCTCCGCGGCGCGCGCGTGGGCCTTGATGCAGGGGCGGCCCATGGTGATCCCCGAGGACATCCAGGCCGTGGGCACCGCTGTGATGGCGCACCGGCTGGAGCACTCCGAACAAGGCGCAAGCGGCGTGGTGGCTGCCACGCACCTGATGCAAAATACTCCGGTCGTGTGAGCGCGCCGCCCGCCACTCCGCCGCCGCACATCACGCTGCGCTGGAACCGCCACACGTTCGCGCTCGGTGCCGCGCTCGTGGCCATGTGGTATGCGGCGGCGGCGCAGTCAAACGGCGCGGTGTATCTGCTCGCCTTCGCCTGCGCGGGCATGGCGCTGGTCTCCTGGCTCCACGCGCGCGCGAATCTGCGGGACATCGACGTGCAGGCCGGTGCCATCGTGCTCAACCAGCGCGCGGGCTGCTACCGTCTGCCATTCCGCCTGATGACAAAATCGAAGCGAGGGGCGTGCGGCATCGAGGTGGCGGCCGCAAAGGCGCACGCATCGGTTTTCATCGGATGGCTGGAGCCGGGCGTGCCGTTTCGCTCCGAGCTGATGATGCCGGCCGCCGTTTTCAATCCCGCCGCGCCCGCCACGCTGCTCATCCGCAGCTTGTATCCGCTGGGCTTTTTCACCGCGGAACTGCGGCTGCCCCTGGCGCAGTCGAAAAAAGTCCCGCTGTTTCCGCAGGGTGCGCTGTCTCTGCCCGCGCCGGTGAAGGCAGCCGCGTCCGCGGCGCACGGCAGTCCGTCCGCGGCCGGCGCGCGCGGCGTGTGCGGCAACGATGACTTTGCCGGCGTGCGCGCCTGGCAGCCGGGCGACTCGCCGCGGCACATCGACTGGAAGGCCGCCGCGCGCGAGCGACCGCTGATGACCAAGCAGTGGAGCGGCAGCGAGGACGCCCTCGTCACGCTCGACTGGAACTCGGTGACGCTCGATGATGACGCGGACAAGGCGCGACAGTTCGCGAAGTGGGTGCATGAATGCGAAGCGCAAGGCACGCGCTACACCCTGCTGCTGCCGGACCGCACGATCCCCGCCGGAATCGGCCCCCGTCATCTCGCGAGCTGCCTCGAAGCGCTGGGCGCGATGCTTCCGGGTGATCCCGCGCGCACCGTGCGCGGCAGACGCGGGCGCATTCCATTTTCGCATGAAACGTCAGCGTCCACCTTGCCGGAACCATTGTGGATCACATGCGCGCCGCTCGCGCTCACCCTGCCGCCGATGTTTGGCGAAGTGTCGTTCGCCGGGATGTTCGTGCTTCTGGCCGGCATTCTGATACGGCTTCGCGTCATGTGGATGCACCCGCCTGTGGCGCGCCTGGGTTTCGTCGTCATAGGCGCGGGGCTTGTGTGGTTCACGGAGAGCGAGCACCGCAGCATGGAGGCGGCCACGGCGCTGCTGCTCGTGTTCATCGCCGGCAAGGTCATCGAGTCGCGTTCTCCGCGTGATTTTCAGGTGCTGGGGCTGCTCGGCTGGTTCCTCTGCATGTGCGGGCTGTCGCTCGAGCAGTCGCTGCTCTGGTCGCTCTACACGGCGGGCGTGGTGCTTCTCATCGCGGCGGCGCAGGTGAGGCAGCGCAGCGGCGCGGGGCGCTTGCCCGCCTCCGTGCGCACCGCCTTCACACTCATGGTGCAGGCCGCGCCATTGACCGTGCTGATGTTTCTCTTCTTCCCGCGCGGGAATGAAGACTTCGTCGCGCGCATTGCGCGGCGGAACGCGGGACAAAGCGGACTCTCCGCCAGCCTCGACCCCGGCAGCGTGGCGCGGGTGGCGCTCTCCGAGCGCGTGGCCTTCCGCGCCCGCATCACCAGCGGACAAAGCCTCGCGCCACGGGAGCGCTACTGGCGCTGTCTGGTGCTCTGGGAGTGCAACGGCCTCGCCTGGCGGCGCGGCAGTGGCGAGCGGCGCATTTCCCAGCCGCGCGAGGGCACCGGGCTGGTGCGGCAAACGATCGCCATCGAGCCGCACGGCCGCTACTGGCTGCCTGCGCTCGACCGGCCGGTGGATGTCGAAAGCAACGCGTCGGGCGCGACGATGGGTGACGACGACACCGCCACATCGACCGACACCGTGGACAATGCACGCCGCTACACCGTGCTCTCGGCGACCGGCCCGGTGCGCACGATTCTCACCGGCTCACAGCGCGCCCGGGCGCTGAGCGTGCCGGCGCACACCGGCGCCCCCGTGCGCGCGCTGGCCGCATCCTTCCGCAAAACGACGGACGCGACGGACAAGGACGTCGTCCGCTTCGCGCTCGATCATCTACGCGCACAGGGCTTCAAGTACACGCTCGATCCCGGCTCCTACGAGCCGGATGCGCTTGAGGATTTCCTGCTGCGGCGCAGGCTCGGATTCTGCGAGCACTTCAGCGCCGCCTTCGCCACGCTCATGCGCCTCGCCGGCGTGCCATCGCGCGTGGTGGTGGGCTATCTCGGCGGCGAATTCTCCGAGCGCGGCGGTTACTGGATCGTGCGGCAGTGCGATGCACATGCGTGGACGGAAGTGTGGCTGGAGGAGACCGGCTGGACGCGCATCGACCCCACGGCCGAGTTGAATCCGGACCGCCTCACGGCCGACCTCGAAACCTCGCTCGCCGCGGCGGACGGCCTCGTCAATGGCAGCCGCCGGACATGGTGGTGGCGTGCATGGACTGAGGCCCGCCTGCTGTGGGACCGCCTCGACTACGAATGGTACAACCGCGTGGTCAGCGCCGACGAGGAGGCACAGATGGACGCACTGGCCTCCCTCGGCCTGAGCCGGGTACGCTGGAGCCTCCTGCTCGCCGCGCTGGCGGGCGGCGTAGTGCTCACCTCCCTCGCCGTCTTCCTGTGGCTCAAGCGCGCGGCGCGTCATCCCGATCCCGCCGCCCGCCTGTGGCTCGAATTTAGCAACCGGCTCGCACACGCCGGCCTGCCCCGCCTGACCGGTGAAGGAGCCACCGCATTCACCGCCCGCGCGGCGAACGCCTTCCCCGATGCCGCAGCGCACCTGCTGCACGCCGGCGAGTGCTACAATCAAGTCCGCTACGGCGCCGGGCAGCGCACGCTCGATGAACTGCGGCTCGCACTCGCGAAAATCCCGAAGTTGATGAAGCGGTGACAGACCCTGCCGGCCACGGCTCATCCGGCTCACCCACCTCCGCGCATTTCGCTCTTGCCCACTCCCCGCCGTCTGCCTAACCTCGCCCGCCATGAATTCCACCAAACGCGATCTTCTTCTCCTCTGCGTCGGCGCAGCGGCAATCGTCGGCCTCACCGGCTGCAAGCAAAAAGGCGGAGGCGGTGATGCAGGCGAGATCGTGATCGGTGAGGTGGCCGCCATGACGGGCAACACTGCGACGTTTGGCACCTCATCGCACGCCGGCACGCAGATGGCGGTGGATGAGGTCAACGCGGCCGGCGGCCTGCTGGGCAAGAAGCTGCGCCTCGTGATGGAAGACGACCAGTCAAAGCCTGGCGAGGCAGGCATCGTGGCAAAGAAGCTCATCTCGCGTGAAAAAGTAATCGCCATGCTCGGCGAGGTGGCATCCGGCAAATCGCTCGAAATGGGACCCATCTGCCAGAAGGCCGGCGTGCCGATGATCTCGCCGGCTTCGACGAATCCGAAGGTGACCGAGGTGGGTGATCACATCTTCCGCATCTGCTTCATCGATCCGTTCCAAGGCACGGTGATGGCGAAGTTCGCCATGTCACGCGGCTGGAAGAAGGTGGCCATCCTCACCGACACGAAGCAGGACTACAGCGTGGGCCTCTCCCAGTTCTTCAAGGAGTACTTCGCCAAGAACGGCGGCACCATCACCGGCGAGCAGAGCTACGGCTCCGGTGACAAGGACTTCAAAGCCCAGCTCACGGCGATCAAGGGTGGCAGTCCCGATGCCATCTTCGCCAGCGGTTACTACAACGAGACCGGCCTGATCGCCGCGCAGGCCCGCGAACTCGGCATCAATGCCCCGCTGCTCGGCGGTGACGGTTGGGACTCCCCCTCGCTCGTGCAAGTGGCCGGCAAGGCCATCGAAGGCAGCTTTTTCAGCAATCACTTCTCCAACGAGGACACCTCGCCGCACATCCAGGAGTTCGTGAAGAGATTCAAAGCGAAACACGGCAACGTGCCCGACGCGATGGCCGCCCTCGGCTACGACAGTGCGATGATCCTGGCCGATGCGATCAAGCGCGCCGGCACCACCGAAGGCAAGGCGCTGCGTGATGCCATCGCCGCAACGAAGGACTACCAGGCCATCACCGGCAAGATCACGCTCGATGAGAAGCGCAACGCGAACAAATCGGCGGTCATCCTGACGATCAAGGATGGCAAGTTCAGCTACGTGGAGACGCTGGCGCCGTGAAAGCTGATGGCTGAGGGCGGATGGTTGAAAGTGGATGGTCAAGCCACGGCCATGCTCCTGCCCAGTGCGCATCGTGCGGTCGTGGACGTTTGGAAGCTGCGAGACTATTGCCTGAGCGCCGACCATGATTACGGGAAGCACAAGGCGCGTTTGTTTGCGGCGGCACTCGGCATACGCGCCTCAGAGCCTGTCCGGCAAATGCCCTGAATCATCATAGCCAGGCAAACGAAAGCGTGAGAGCAAACAGAAACGTCCCCCTCACCCCAGTCCTTTGCTGGACTTCTTTTGAAGCATCTTCTCCAGCCATCTCGCTGTCGCTCGGTTCCCCAGGGGAGAGGGAGACAAGGGCGCTCCCGCGCCACAACGAGAATAGTGTTTTGTCATTCGAGCGGCAGCTCGTTTTGCTCCCTCTCCCTGTGGGAGAGGGCTGGGGTGAGGGGGGTAGAGTTCTCGTGGTTCGAATGACTTACCGGACAGGCTCTCAGACGCCGGGGTGCTTCTTGAGAAGATACTTCTGGCTTGTCAGGACAAGCCCGGCCTCACCCGGTCGCCGTGATGAATTCGGACAGCGCCACACGGTTGATTTCAATCTTGAATGGAACGGCAGGCTGGCGATGATCCGCAGGGGGTGGATCACCGAGCCTGACGCGGAAGCACCGAGACTCACCACCTGCCATCCATTGTGAATTCATCGAGAACATGACAACCGAGACAATCAATCTGCTGGACGTGGTGGCGCTCACCGAGGACGTGCCCGAGTGCGATCTGCGTCGGGGACAAGTCGGGACCGTCGTCGAGATTCTGGCCGGCGGAGCGGCATTTGAGGTGGAATTCAGCGACAGGAGCGGGCGCACGTTCGAATCGCTGGGTTTGCGGCCGAAGCAAATCATGGTGTTGCATCACGAGCCGGTTGGCGCGCACTAGGTGCGAGATCGGTTGTCCGCCATTCACGCCTTCACTTTTTCCCCGTGGCCCAGCTCCTCCAGCAACTCCTCAACGGCATCTTCCTTGGATCGATCTACGCGCTGATCGCCCTGGGATACACCATGGTGTATGGCGTGCTGCGCTTCATCAATTTCGCGCACGGTGATGTGTTCATGCTCGGAGCGTTCGCGGGCCTGTATTTGAACAAGCTGATGGGGCCGGTGCTGGCGGCTGTGCCGTGGCCCGTGGCCATAGGCCTTGTGCTGCTTCTCTCGATGCTGATCTGCGCGACGCTCGGGATCGTGATCGAGCTGCTTGCATATCGGCCGCTGCGCGACAAGCCGCGGCTCAATGTGCTGATCACCGCCATCGGCGTGTCCCTGCTTTTGGAATACACCGGCCAGCTCGTGTTCGGCGCCACGCAGCAGCCGTTCCCGGCGCTGATCCCGCGGACAAATGTCGGCGGCCTCGGCGGACTGACGGTGACGACGACGCAGGTGCTTGTCGCCATCACGGCATTCGGCCTGATGCTCGCGCTGCGCTTCATCGTATTGAAAACGAAGATGGGGCTGGCGATGCGCGCACTGTCGCTGAATCCCACCGCCTCCGCTCTGATGGGCGTGAACAACAGCGTCATCATCTCCTTCACCTTCGGCCTCGGCTCCGCGCTAGCGGCTGCGGGCGGCATTTTGTATGCATCGCTGTATCCGAGCATCGAGCCGTTCATGGGCATCCTGCCGGGCTTGAAGGCGTTCGTCGCGGCAGTGCTGGGCGGCATCGGCAACATCCCCGGCGCGGCGCTCGGTGGCCTGATCATCGGTGTCACGGAAACGCTGGTGGCCGGCTACAGCCAGCAGATCGGAATCCCGTCCGGCTATCGGGACGGCGTGGCGTTTGTGATTCTGATTTTGATCCTGCTCTTCAAGCCCTCCGGGCTCCTGGGCAAGGTGGAAAGGGAGAAGGTCTGATGAAGAACTACAAGTCACAGATTGCGCTGATCGCCGCCCTCGCCGTGAGCATGGGCGTCTCGATGTGTTCGGACTCGCTCGATGCCTACGCGCTCGATGTGATGCTCAACGTGGGCATCAACATCATCCTGGCCGTGAGCTTGAACCTCGTGAACGGCTTCACCGGACAGTTCTCGCTCGGGCACGCTGCGTTCATGGCGGTGGGGGCGTATGGCGCGTCGATCGTGACGCTGGAGATGGGCGGGCCGCTGGTGCGGGTGTTTGGTGGCCCGGGCTGGTTTGCGGATTCGCTCACGTTTCTGATCGCGCTGACGGTCGGCGGGGTGTGCGCGGCCGTCGCCGGCTGGCTGGTGGGCGTGCCGTCGCTGCGGCTGCGGGGCGACTATCTCGCCATAGTCACGCTCGGCTTCAATGAAATCATCCGCGTCGTCCTGCAGAATACGAGCGGCGACGGGCCGTTCGGCGGTGCGCTCGGCCTCAAGGGCATCGAGCCGTTTACGAGCTTCTTCTGGGTGTTCGCCATCGCGGCCGTGGCCATCTATGTGATCGCGGCACTGGTGAATTCGACTTACGGCCGCGGCTTCCTCGCCGTGCGCGATGACGAGATCGCGGCGGAGTCGATGGGCGTGAACACGGTGCGCTACAAGGTGATCGCGTTCGTGATCGGCTCCTTCTTCGCCGGGCTGGCGGGCGGCCTGTATGCACATCTGCGCACGACGATCTCGCCGGAAGGCTTCAATTTTCTCAAGTCGGTGGATGTCGTGGTAATGGTCATCCTGGGCGGCATGGGCAGCACGGTCGGCGTGGTGCTCGCGGCGGTCATCCTGACGGTGCTCAACGAGTTCCTGCGCGACTTCGAGCAGTACCGCATGATCGTCTTTTCATTGCTCCTCATTGTGATGATGATCATGCGCCCGCAGGGGCTGCTGCCGGCGGAGTTTTTTGCGCGCAGGAGGAAATCGGCATGAGCGCGAAGCTGCAGCTCGACAACGTGACCATCCAGTTCGGCGGCCTCCGCGCCGTGGGGGATCTCACATTCGCGGTGAACCCGGGCGAACTCATCGGCCTCATCGGCCCGAACGGCGCCGGGAAGACGACCGTGTTCAATTTGATCACGGGCGTGTACAAGCCGACGGCGGGGCGCATCAGCTTCAATGGCGTTTCCGTGCCAGGCCACAGGCCGCATCAGATCACACGGCTCGGCATCGCGCGCACATTTCAAAACATCCGGCTCTTCGGCTCGCTGTCCGTATTCGACAATGTGCGCACGGCGATGATGATGCATTTGCAGCACGGCATCGCCCACGCGCTCGCGCGCGGCGCGGCATATCACGACGAAGAAGCGTCCATCGCCTCTGATGTGCTCGATTTGCTCGACATTTTCGGCCTGCGTGGCGAGGCTGACACGCCGTGCAAGTCGATGTCGTATGGCGACCAGCGCCGCCTCGAAATTGTCCGTGCCCTCGCCACAAAGCCCAAGCTTCTGCTGCTCGACGAACCCGCCGCGGGCATGAATCCGACGGAGAAAGAGGAACTGATGAAGCTCATCCAGTTCATCAAGGACAAGTTCCAAATCTCCGTGCTGCTCGTCGAGCACGACATGAAGGTCGTCATGGGCATCTGCCAGCGAATCGTGGTGCTCGAATACGGTGAGAAGATCGCGGAGGGCTCGCCCGACGAGATTCAGAAGAACCCGGAGGTGATCGAGGCGTATCTGGGAACCGAAGCTTCGGGGAGTTGATCGTTGATGGCCTGAGGAGCAAAATCGCATGTTTGGTTTTGAAAAATTGGAAGTGTGGCAGAAAGCGATTGAGTTCGCCGATCTCGTGCATGCCAGCACCCGAAGCTTCCCCGCTGATGAGCGCTTTGGTCTGACCGATCAGATGCGCCGTGCGGCGGTTTCGATCTCATCCAATATCGCCGAGGGTTCCGCCCGCAAATCGCGGAAGGATTTCTCGCGCTTCATCGAGATCGCCATGGGATCGGTCTGCGAAGTAGCATCGCAGTCGTTTGTCGGACGAAGGCAAGGCTTCTTGTCCGAAGAACAATTCCGCGCGCTTTGCACAGCCGCCGAGGAACAAGGCAGGATGCCCAGCGGACTCCGCCGATCACTTTTTGAGGAAGCGTGAACGCTGATGAACCTCATGCCATCAACCATCAACTCTCAACCATCAACTTTCCGTGCTTGAGATCAAAAACCTCGAAGTGGGCTACGGCTCGATAAAGGCGCTGCACGGCATCTCGCTGAAGGTGCCTGAGAAGAGCATCGTCACGCTCATCGGCGCGAACGGCGCGGGCAAATCCACCACGCTGCGCGCGATCTCCGGCTTGCTGAGGGTGCGGGGCGGCAGTGTGACTTACGACGGGCAGGATGTGACGAACATGCCCGCACATCAGGTCGTCGCCCGTGGACTCTGCCATGTGCCGGAGGGGAGAATGGTCTTCGCCAACCTCACCGTGGACGAGAATCTGCGCATGGGCGCCTACCTGCGGAACGACAGGGCGGGCATCGCGGAGGACGTGGAGTACTGCTTTCAAATCTTTCCGCGGCTCAAGGAGCGCATCGACCAGCCCGCGGGCACGATGTCGGGTGGAGAACAGCAGATGCTGGCCATCGCGCGTGCCCTGATGAGCAAGCCGCGCTGCCTGATGCTCGACGAACCGTCGCTCGGCATCGCACCAATGCTGGTGCGCGCGATTTTCGAGCAGATCGTCGCCATTAACAAGGAGCGCGGCATCACCGTGCTGCTCGTGGAGCAAAACGCGAACCTCGCTCTGCAAGTGTCACAGTACGGCTACGTGCTCGAGACGGGCCGCGTGCTGCTGGAGGACACCTCCGAGTCCTTGCGCAAGGACCCGCAGGTGCGCGAGGCATATCTCGGGGACTGAGCCGTCCGTTCAGAGCAACGGGATGAAGAGCCGCGCGATGCCGTTGCGGAGGCGGACGCCGGGCGAATCCGCCGCGATGTCGGCCAATGTCAGTTCGCGGCTCCCGGAGATTTTTTGCTGGAACTCGGCGTCGAGACGCGCCGCGAGATCGCAGTCGCAGCACGCGAGATTGAATTCAAAGTTCAGCCGCAGGCTGCGCGGATCCCAGTTCGTGGAGCCGATGAAGGACCATGTGCCGTCGATGAGAAAGAGCTTCGAGTGGTCGAACGGCGGCGCTGATTCGAAGATTCGGCAGCCGGCCTGAAGCAACTCCGGATAAAGTGTGCGCGCGGCCCAGGCAACGGGCGGGATGTTGTTCCGCGCCGGGGTCACGATCGTCACGCGGACACCGCGCATCACGCAGAGCTTGAGCGCCCAGATCAAGGTCGGCGTCGGAAGAAAGTACGGATTCAGGATTTTCACCTCGGAACGCGCGGCGGACAGGGCGGCGAAGAAGGCGACGGGCATCACCTCGATGTCCTCGTCGGGTCCGTCGGGAATGCCGATGGCACTGACGGTACCGGCCGGTGCGAGCGGCGGGAACCACCTCCCTCCCTGGATGACTTCACCCGCGCAAAAATTCCAATCCTCGGCGAAGATGCGCTGCATCTGTTCGACGACCGGTCCCTCGACGCGGAAGTGCAGGTCTCGCACCGGACTGGCCGGGCTGCGGGAGAGCATGTTGCCCTCGCGGATGTTCATGCCCCCGGTGAATCCGAGACAGCCGTCGATCACCAGTATCTTCCGATGATTGCGGAGGTTCATCGTGGCGAGGCGCATGAGCCTGCGGATGGGCATGAAGCGCTGCACGGGCACGCCACGACGGCTCAACACGCCGATCACCGACGGCCATGCATAGCGGGTGCCTGCGTCGTCCACGATGACCCTCACCTCCACGCCGCGGCGCACGGCGTCAGCCAGTGCTTCCACGAAGTCCGCGCCAATGCCGTTGACCTCAAAGATGTAGGTGGCCAGGGCAACACTGCTTTGAGCACGGCGGATGGCTTTGATCATCGGCTCCATGGCCTCGTCACCATTGCGATAGACATCGACGAGATTGCCGTGGGCAATGCCGAGGCGTGAGATGTAGTTCAGCGTGCGGCCCAAGTGCCAGCGATCCGTCTTTGCACCGTCGTCGGAGCGGATCATGTCCTCACCGGCCATGGAACTGCGCTCGAGCGTGTGCCGGTACTTCTTGCCCCGCCGGCGGATGACGTTGATGCCGAGCAGCAGGTAGAGCACGGCACCGAGCGCAGGCACCATCGTGACGAGCGCCACCCAGTAGGCAGCCGAGCGCGGATCGCGCTTGTAGAGGATGATGTGGAAGAACGCCGCGGCCGCGCCGAGCAGCGACAGGCACCAGACGCTCCAATGCCAGTCCCAGATAGAAAATGGCAGCGCAGAGACCGCGAGAACCATGCCCCCATCATGGAGCAGCCCGTCCGCGGGTGCAAATCCGCTCAGCCGCGCCAGACCAGACGAGAGACTCCGTCCATGCTTCTCCTCTGCGGCAACCGGGCTGAACCGAGGCGCCCTTCGCACGCCCGGCAGCACGGCATTTGCATTTGCACCGTCCTTCGCGCCCGGCATCATGCGCGGCCCATGACTGACTCCATCCCCAACGTCCTCGCCGAACGCTATGCCACGGCACCCATGCGCGCCCTTTGGTCGTCCGAAGGGAAGGTGCGCCTGGAGCGGGACTACTGGATCGCCGTCCTCAAGGCCCAGCGTGACCTGGGCATCGCCGTACCCGACGGAGTGATCGAGAGCTACGAACGGGTGAAGGACCAGGTGAACCTGGTCTCCATCATGGAGCGCGAGCGCGTGACGCGGCACGACGTGAAGGCGCGCATCGAGGAATTCTGCGCGCTGGCCGGCCACGAGCACATCCACAAGGGCATGACGAGCCGTGATCTCACGGAGAACGTGGAGCAACTGCAGGTCTTCCGCGCGATGCAGGAGGTGCGCGGAAAGGTCGTGGCCGCTCTGGCGGCGTTTGCACGGCGCGCAAAACCATTGCGCGACATTCCACTGACCGCACGCACCCACAACGTGGCCGCGCAGGTGACCACGGCAGGCAAGCGCATCGCCATGTTTGGGGAGGAATTGCTCGCCGCCTTCGAATCGCTGGATGCATTCATCAGCAGCTACCCTGCCCGTGGATTGAAAGGCGCGGTGGGCACGCGGCTGGATCAGATCACTCTTTTCGGAGGCGACGCACAGAAGGCCCGCGCACTGGACGAGCGGATCCTCGCGCATCTCGGCATGCCGCGCTCCTGGAGCGCCGTGGGACAGGTGTATGCACGCAGCTTGGATTTCCGCGCCGTGTCGATTCTCTGCGAGCTGGCCAGCGGGCCGTCCAGCTTTGCCCGGACACTGCGACTCATGGCCGGGCACGAGCTGGCGAGCGAGGGCTTTGCAAAGGGACAGGTGGGCAGCTCCGCCATGCCGCACAAGATGAACAGCCGCTCCTGCGAGCGCATCAACGGCCTTCACCTCGTGCTCAAAGGCCACCTCGCCATGGCCGCAGGCCTCGCGGGCGACCAGTGGAATGAAGGCGACGTGTCCTGCTCCGTCGTGCGGCGTGTCATGTTGCCGGATGCATTCCTCGCGACGGACGGCCTGCTTGAGACCCTGCTCACCGTGCTCGACCAGATGCAGGTCTTCACCGCCGTCGTCGAGCAGGAGCTGATGCGTTACCTGCCCTTCCTGCTCACCACCACCGTGCTGATGGAGGCGGTCAAATCCGGAGCGGGGCGTGAGGGCGCGCACGAGGCCATCAAGCAACATGCCGTGGCCGTGGCAGGCGACCTCAAACAAGGCGCGGTCACGCAAAACGATCTGATGGCGCGACTCGCCGCCGATCCGCGTCTCGGTCTGTCGTCTGCAGCATTGGACGACATCATCGCCCGGGGCCGGGCAAACTCAGGCGATGCCGCCGCGCAGGTGGACATCTTCTGCGAAAGGGTCGCCACGATCACATCCGCCCACCCGGACGCCGCCGCGTATCGGCCAGGAGCAATCTTGTGACTCTGCCACCACCTCGTGGCAGCGGGGGCCGGACGATCCTCACTCACGGGATCACGCTTACCGGCCAGCCGACAGGCCAGAGTGCCGTGAGCGCATCCTGCTCCATCCAGCCGCGGAGATTGTCAGATGGATTGGGAATCTCCACATAACTCCAGGCACCGCGCTTCTCCAGCAGCCTGATCTGACTGCCAGGCGGGAGATCGATCACCGTGCCGGATGTGGTGCTGGCGGCAGTGTACGCCTTGGAGCTGGGCGAAGTGACGATGAAAATATTCTTCACACGATCCACGCCCATCGGCCGCCACGCAGCACCAGCGATGCCGGCGGGCAGCAGCAGCACGCCCAGCACGACGGCTGCGATGCACCATCCGCGAAGCCGGCCATTCGTCGCGGCAATGGCGACGCCGGCACCGAGGAGAAGCAGCCACAGGCCCGACGAGGCGATGAGCACCCAGGTGTCTCGTTGCAACAGCAGGCCGTAAGCGTGCAACGGCGAGCCGTCGGAAAAAGTGAGGAAGCGCGTCTTGTCATCGAGATGGCGCAGGTTTTGCCGGATTTCCGGCACTCGTGGTGTGAAGAGCGAAGCCCGCTCGTACCACAGGACGGCGCGCCCGTGATCGCCCTGACGATAGCGCGTATGGCCCATGATCTCGAAGAGTTCAGGACTCAGCAGACCATCACCGAGCAGCGCCTCTGCTCCAGCCTGGGCGCGGTTGTAGTCCTTGCCAGCCAGCGCACCGGTGATGTCACGATAGCGATCCTCGGGCGAGGCGGCGCGTGCGCCGCCCGAGGCTGCGGCACAGATCAGCAGCATGCCGGAAATGATCACCGTCGATGCGGCAGCGGGACGGAGGACTCCGGCAGCGGGCTGCACGCTCTTTGTTTTTGCGAGCAGAGGTGCCAGCGTGCCCAGAACTTCCGAACGCTGCGAGGCCGACAGCGGAGATGTCCCCGACGCGCCGGCGCCGGAAAAATTCAGGCTCTGGTAGCGCTGCAGCACGGCGCCCACTCCCGCGGACGGCGCGCTGCCGTCAGCCGTGGCGTGAATGAAGCGGGCGGCGCGGCGGTAGAACTCCGCTTCGTCCAGGCCGGACTCGTTGAGCTGCTGCCACAGCGCGCGCAGCGCGCTCGCGGGCGATCTGGCGTAACGCTCCCGCCGGCGCTTGTCCCAGGTGAAAAACGCAAGGGCAAGGAAAACGGCAAACGGCACCGCATTGACGATCCAGAAAACAGGCCGCTGAGGCAGCGGCACCGTGGCGGCGGAGATCCATTGAGGCGCAGCGGGCAGATGCAAAAGGATGTCAGTGATGTCCGGCTCCGGCGTCCGCACCCTCGCCGCGGCCCCCTGCCCTGCCGGTCCGGAAGATGACGCAACGCCTGCGTCGGCCCCAACCGTTGAGGCAGCGCCTGCCTTCACTGCCAGCGGCACGGGCTGCGTTCGCAGCGTAACATACTTTTTTTGTGAGGGACTGAAGAATGACATTTCGAAGGGCGGCACGGCGGGCAGCTCCTTCTCGGGCACGAGCACCTGCGTAAAGCCGATCTGCCGCTCAATGCCCAGCAGCCCGTTCGGATCCGGCTGGCCGCTGGTGTTGTAACGACGGGTCGGATATGTCTTCCAGCCAGACGGATCGGTAAGCGACGGCGCAGTGAGCGCGTCGAAATTTCCCGTGCCTGCGATCTGCAGCTCGACCGTCACAGGCTCACCGACGGCCAGGGAGGTGGGCGAGGCGCTGGCATTGAGCGTGAAGTCTCCCACGGCACCGGAAAAGTTGGCGGGTTTCCCATCAGCAGGCAGCGCCAGCACGGTGAGTCCCACTTCGGGGCTGCGCACCGCCACTTTCCTCGGCTCACCCGGCATGGCGAGAAATCCGCCGCCAGGAAACCCTGATGACATGCGCGTGGGCACCTCAATGATCACTTCCATCGAAGCCGGTCCCAGGGTGAGCTTGCCTGTCTTGAGCGCCGACAGCGTGCTGCGGAAAGTCAGCACATAATAGGGCTGGCCCCCGATCATCTCCAACGACTGCTCGCTCTGCTGAGGAAAGCGCTGGATGGCAAAGTCGGACTTCGCCATCTCCACGAGGCCGAGTCTGCGGAGCTGCGTGTTGCGGTGGACGTAAAGCATGGCTTTGACCGGCACCACCTCGCCTTGGTAGAATTCGGTCTTGTCCACGCTGATCTGCAGGAGCGGGTCCGTGCCCTGCTGCTCCGGAGGCGGTGCTCCTTCCTTGATGCGGAGCTTCACCTCGTTCGTGTTCACATCCTGTCCGTCCACCTTCACGGTCTGGGATGCGATGACAAAATCCCCAGGCTCGCTGGCCACCAGCGCCCAGGTGAAACGCGTGCGGATGGTCTGCCGTCCATTGATGATGCTGATTTCGTTCGACTGCTGGGCTGCGGAGGCCATGCCGATCTGCAGCGGCAGGCGCAGATTCGGCACCTGCTCCACATTGCCGTTCTCGACGGTGATGGAATAGGCGAACTGCTGGTTTGGCCGCGCGTCCGGCGGACTGGCTTCGGCACTGACCGTGGCGGCATGTGCCGATGAAAATGCCAGCGAGCAAAACGCGGCAACGACGAAGGGAAAGAGACGTGAGATCACGGCGAAAGCAGATGCGAAAGGAAGCGGGAACGGCACAGAAGAACGCCAGCACCGCCAAAAAAAAGAGACATTCATGGCCCTCCGGTCACACGTTGCGGCTTTCATCCGGTTCCGGCGGACGCACCGCGTGCCGCCATTCATCGGAACCATGCGCCGGGACAGGAATGACCATGTTCCCTGGGGCGGTGCGTATGCCTCGTTCTCTCCGCGTGTCATCGTCTTCGCATCTCATCATCCGGCGCGGCGGCTTCACCAGTCACGTCCGTTTGCCGGCTCCCTGCGCTGCTGGCGCAGGACGGCGGTCTTTTGATCATCGGCATAAGTGCGCAGAAAGGCGCGCGCCTCATTGCGGCTGAAACCTGTCATCTCATTGCGCTCGGATTCGGCCATCTCGCGCTGCTCTTTCTGCTCCTCTTCTTTGTCCGGCTTCTCGCCACCCTGTCCGGCGGCGATCTGTCCTTCCGGAAGCTGCTCCTTGCCCCTTCCTTCCTTGCCCTGCTCTTCTTCGCCCTTGCCTCCTTTCGACTGCTTGCCCTCTTCCTCGCCCTCCTTGCCCTGCTGCTGTTGCTGCTTGTCTTTGCCCTCCTTGCCCTCTTTTCCTTTCTGCCCTTTCTCGCCTTCCTCCTCGGACTCGTCGCCTTCCTTGCCCTGGCCCTGCTGCCCGTCCTTCTTGCCGCCCTGCTTTTTCTGCTGCTGCTTCTTCTGCTCCTCCTGCTGCTTGAGTTCTTCGAGACGCTTCTTCACAAAATCACGATTCTCGCGCGCGTCAGCGTCGTCATGCAGGGCCAAAGCCGCGTCAAAGTGCCGGATCGAGTCGGTCCACGCCCGGATGGTGAACTGCGGTTGCTTCGCCAGCGCCCGGTCACCCTGATCGTAAAGCGAGTGGGCGATGCCGCGATGCGCGCGGTTTTGCACCGACTCATCGGAAGCCTCGAGCGCATCGCTGAACGCATCGACAGCGCGGTCGTAGTCCTTGAGCTGGTGGGCGGAGGCACCGAGACCGTAGGCGATCTCCGCGGCGTCAGAAGCCGGCGGCTTGTCACTGAGCAGGCGCGCATACACATCGCGAGCTCTCTCGAAGATGCCTCTCGCATAGGCTTCCTTTGCCTCGTTGGCATCACCGACATCCTTCCGCTGGAAGATCGAGCCAAAGAACGGCGCCCCGGTGCCGCCGCCATCCGCGCCCGCGGCCACCGCGCCATGCGGCGCCATGCAGCACGAGACAACAGCAATGGCAGCCGCGGAAAAACGGCGCGCGCTTGAACTGGGTCGGATCAACCAGGCGGTCATGAGGAAAAAAATACCCAAGGAAAGCGGCCAGCGAAAGCGCTCAATGGGCTTTCTTTCCTCGCGCGAAGTCTCCTGCTGGCGCTCAAGGGCGACGAGGATGTCATCCACCAGCGCGCGCGTGATCGGCGCCGAACCGAGCTTCAAGTACCGTCCGCCCGTCCCCGACGCCACCTGCTGGAGAATGCTGCTCTCGAGCTTCGATTGCACCACATTGCCTTTCGGATCGCGGATGAAGTCGCCCGCACGCGCAGGGTCCGGGTTCGGAATCAACGAGCCCGCCTCGGTGCCCACTCCCACGGACATCACCAGGATGTGCTTCTCCTGCGCCTGGTTCACATAATAGGGAATGGCCGGCACTTGATCGCCGCCGTCGCTGAAAACAATCATGCCATGATTGCGCGCGGGAGACTTTTCCACGGCCTCGATCGCCACGCGCAGCGCCTTGGTGATGTCACTGCCACCTTGCGGCACCGAGGTGGTGTCGAGCGACTGGATCGCCTCGTTCACCGCATCGTGGTCGGTGGTCAGCGGCGCCTGCAGATAGGCTTGTCCTGCAAAAGCAATGAGCCCCACGCGGTCACCCGCAAGCGATGCAAGCAGATCCTGCGCGGCGAGCTTCGCGCGCGTGAGGCGGTCCGGAGCCACATCGGTGGCGAGCATCGAGCGCGAGGTGTCGATGGCGATGAGAATGTTCCGCCCGGACTCTCGCAACTCGCGCTTCTCCTCGCCCCAGCGCGGACGGCACAGAGTGAGGATGAAACATGCGAGCGCCAGCAGTTGCAGCGCGTGAATCAGCCATGCACGCCACTTCGAACCGCCGAGCAACAATCCCCCGCGGAGGCGCTTCGCGACAAACAAATCCACCGTCTGGTCCGCACGCCAGTCCGCCCACACCTTCCCGAGGAGAAGGAGCGGAGCCAGCCACAGAAGCCACAGCCACGACGGATGCGCGAAAGTCATGCGAGCACGACCGTAGGCGAGTCCGTCGCGGCTCGCAACACTGCCATCACACCTCCACAGCCTCGCACAGATCCCGCCAGCCGGGGAAGTTCCAGGCATTCGGGAAGCCCTTGCAGTGCTCCGGCTTCACCGCCTGGATGCGGCAGACATTCACGCCCTCGAGAAAGATGCATGCGCCGTCCGGCTGGTCGATGATTGAGAGGCCCGTGCGCCTGGCATTGATGCGCGTGTAATCCTGCACGAAGGCGTGCTCCGAAATGCCGAGGAACTCCGCGATCACGGAAATCTCGCGCCCGGTCACATGCACATCCCCCGGCCAGCGGCAGCAGTTGCCGCAGCGCTGGCAGAGAAAGCGGAGTCCTGTGGAGTCAAGCGGTGAACTTTCCGGCATGGATGTTTTTGATGTGGCTGCGACGTGGTGACCAGCCCATACTTGGCCGCATGACCAGCGGGGTGCAAAGATTTCCATGAGCGGCCTGGCCACAGTGGTGCCATTCGACCGCGTGACGCCCGTCGAAGATCTGGCCGCAGGAATCGCCTGGGTACGCTGGCTTCTGCAAAGCGTCCGGGCACGCTGCCAGCAGGTTTGCTTCGCGCCGGATCAACCGGACGAGAGCACCGTCGGGTCCAGTTGGTCGCAGTTCTCGGTCGATCACTATCTGCCGCTGATCGGACCGCAGATCACCGAGGCGTGGCATGTGGCCGTGGCACGCGACCATGAAGCGCTCACACATGTCGATATGATGCTTGATGAGCGACTCCCCGCCCGCGTTGTCAGCAGCAGCCGGGCCGCCGGAGCGGTGCTGCTGCGCACCACCCGCGGCGCCCGCTACCAAGGCGTGCTCGGGCACTACCGCGCTGCCGTGGAGGCGGGCGGCGCGCCGGGACACTTCATTGTCGTCTGGGCTGCGGTCGGCTGCTTTTTCCAGCTTAGCCTTGCCAATGTGCTCGCCGAGCATCTGCGCCTGGAGTGGGACATCGCGACGCGCGATCTTGCCCAAGCCCCGCCCCCGGAAGGCACACACAGTTTTGCCGCGCTTGTCCGTTCGACGCTCGACTCACTCGTCACCGATCCCCTGCTCCTCCGGCGTGAAGGATGATGCCTCGTTGGAAGAAGCTCCTTGAGGTGTGGCGCAATGCCTCACATTGATCGCGGACGGACCTGTGCGCTAGATCGCCAGCGTGTTCGGGCGGCTCCATTTCACTCGCGCCAGATGAAGTTCGCCGGTGTTCGTCTTCGGGCACCATGAGCCGTCGGTGACCCAGGATTCCTCCTGGCTCGCGTTGCAGACGCCGAAGTTGCCCATGAAGGCCACCATGTCGGCGCCGTTGACGCCATCGCCAATGAGCGGCAGCACCACGCGCTCGGTGGCGCGGATCAGTCGCAACGTTTTCGGATCGACCTGCGCCACCCACAGCGGCGCGCGCCAGCGGATGATTTTTTCATTGGTCGGATCGCGCCGGGTATAGACGAGGAAGAGCGCGTCCGAGTGCGTGATCCAGTGCTGCTGCGTGCTGTTCGTGATGAGCGGCTCGCCGTCGTCCCACTGCCACTCGCGCTGCTCGTAGTTCAGTCCGTCATCGCTCACCGCCACGTAGCCGCGGCGATCCTCGGCGCGGATCGTGAGGTAGTAGCGACCTTTGAACTGCGTGAGCGACGGCTCCAGCAGTCCACGGCCCTTCGTATTCGTGAGTTCGTTGCCGGTCTTCTTGATGACGAGGTCCTTGCCATCGAACGAGCACAGCACGCCGCACACAGAGCGCGGCTTGTCTTTGACGCCGAAGGTGAAGCTCATCAGCACATCGCCGTCCGGCAGCGCCACGCGCTGGCCGCAATTGTTCGAGTATATCTGGCTGCCACGCGGGTCGTCCCAGACGAGCTTCTTTCGCGGCCCCCACTCGCCGTCCCTCCACACGGCGTAGATCGGCCAGCGCGATGGCTGGTCGCGGTAGAAGCCCTTGTCCTTGTAAAAAACGTTGTGTCCGAGAGCGAGGACGGCGCTTGTTTTCGGATGGAACTCCGGCGTCACATCGCAGACGGCTTCATTGTTGCCATCAGCCATCGGCACCCAGCCGAGCGGCGGCGCGGGTTTGAATTCGCTCCAGGTCTTGCCAAGATCGTCCGACGTCGTCCAATGCACATGGCCGAAGTGATCCGATCCCATGATCGGCTGCGTCGTCATGAATGCCTTCTTCCCGACCATGCACGCGCGCGGGTGAAACCATGTGCCCTTCGGCAGCTTCGGCGCAGGCACCACGACTCTTTCGATCGACTCGATCAACGGCACGTCCGCCGCAAATGTGTTCAATGGACGGTGCGCGAGCGCGAAGCCCAAGGTGGAGAGGAAGTGACGACGGGTGGAGTACATGAGGCAGTGTTCAGTATTCAGTGCGGGCTTCAAACGCGTGTCGGGATCAAAACTGAACACTGACACACTGAAAACTGGACACTTCTTCCGCTCGTCGCCTCGCCACGAACAAGCACGGAAAATGTCCGCCTCTCACTTTGCAGCAGACGCCATGACCGTCGGCGATGAAGACGGGAGGCAGGGTCATACCTGCGGAATGACTACGCGCCTCACCCTCGACCTGGGCAGCCCGCACGAGGCGATACTGAAGGGAACGGTGGGCCGGGTCGGTCCCGCCTGACAGGCTGCTGAAAAATGCATGTGTCGCATCTTCGGGCGGGGCGGCACCGCCTGCTGCGTTGGGCGCTTTGCCGTTATCACCTGGATAGCGGCTGCACCACCCGCCTTGCAGTCCGTGCCGCCGCGCTCCGAATCTGCTTCCACAGCCCTTTTTCAGCAACCTGCTAAGTGAGACGCGCGCCGCACTTCTTGAGGATGGCCTCGAGCATCCGGCCGTACTTGACGTAACTGTCGTACTGCTCCTTCGATTTTTGCTCGGGCGAGAGGCTGTCCGCCGCGCCCGCACCGTGGAAGACGACGGCGACGTGCGGCTCAATGCTGATGTAGCCGGAGTAGCCGGTTTTCACGAGGTCCTCCATGATGCGTTCGGTCTGGCCTTCTCCTTCGCCGGGATAGGTGTATTCGGCATCGTTTTTCTCCTTTATCCAGCGGCCGTCTTTCACATGGACATGCACCATGTTCGGCTTAACGGCCTGGTACATCTCCCACGAGTCCTGCTTGTGGCCGGGTCTGTCGCGATCGTCGATGAAGACCGGATTGCCGGTGTCAAAGACCCACTTCATGTCGGGCACGGCGTCCATCATGCGCCTCACATAGGAGGGGCTCATGCCGCCCCAGTTCATGCAGTTCTCATGCACCACGGTGAGGCCGGCGTCCTTGAAGCGCTTGTTGATCTCACGCATACGCCGGATGCGCTCGTCGGCATGTTGTTCGGCCAGGTCCTTGCCGGAGTCATCTTTGCACACGGCGTAGCTCATCACACGGATCAGCTTTGCGCCGAGCTTCTGCATCCGCGGAATGGCGCGGCTGATTTCGGCTTCAGTGATCGAAAAGTCATCGGTGATCTTCTTCGCCCAGTTGCCAATGAGCGAGCCGAAGCCGCAGACTTGCATGTCCGCCGCCGCGAGTTTTTCGCACACCTTCTCAAACGCGGCCTCGGGGATCTCGTGAAGATTGGCCTTCACACCGTCGATCTCCAGGCCGCGGGATTCGATGCTGTCCCAGCCGAGTTCTTTGTGCGCCTTGATTTGCACGTCGAGAGGCGAGCCTGCTTCATCTGCGATGCCGGTGAGCTTGATCATGGTGGAAAAAACGGATGGAACGGTTGGGTCTATGGGTAAGCGGCGGGAAGTGTTGCCTGCGAGTGCCGTGGCGCGCAAGGCTGGATTTCGGCCTGGGTATGCCGCCTTGCGCGAAGCTGCGGGTTTGGGCCGCGGCGAGGACAGGCGATGGTTGAAGAACTCAGGTCGAGTTCACGGCCCGGCGAAGAATATCCTCCTGGAGCGCGTGCATTTGCTTTTGCTCGGCAGGGTCATGGTCGTCCCAGCCGGCGAGGTGGAGGAGGCCGTGGATGACGTAGAGGGCGAGTTCGCAGTTCAAGGGCTGCCCGTGCTCAGGTCCCTGCCGTGCGGCGGTGTCGGCGCTCACGAGTATCTCACCGTGGTGGAAGGTGATCACATCGGTCGGCGTGGCGTCTTCCAGGAAGCCGGCGTGGACGCGCGTGATCTGTTGATCGGAGATGATGGACACTTCGATTTCCGGCAGCGCGAAGAGCGGCGCGTCCGCATTCCTCGCCGCGACGAGGCAGGCGGGCAGCGCGGCCCGCGCGGTCCGTTGAATCCAGCGTGCATCGACTTTCTGCGCGCGCTGATGATTGTAGATCGTGAGCTTCGGCGGCTTCACGCGGCGCTGGCTGGCGATGACGGCGCGGAGGGCGGCGGCGGCTTCTTTCCGCCGGAGCGACGCCGCCCCGCAGCGCTGGTGGGCACGGGCGCGACTTCAGCGTCGGCCATGGCCTGAATGATGGCAAACTCGCGGGTGATCTCCTTGTCCTTCGACGGCTCGGTCGCGGGTGCGGCGACTTCCTTGGTGTACTTGATGCGATTGTGCATCATGCCGAGGAGCGTCTTTGAGAAACTGGCTTTCACCCTCGCGAGGTCAGCAATGGTCAGGTCGCTCTCGTCGAGCTGGCCGTCGGCCATGCGCGCCTGGACGATGTCATCGACCATCGTCTCGATGCGCGAGGCGCTGGGTTTCTCCATCGTGCGCGAGGCGCTCTCGACGGCGTCGGCCAGGCTGATGATGGCGGACTCTTTGAAGGACGGCCGCGGTCCCGGGTAACGAAAGACCTCCTCGCTGACCTGCGGCACGTCGTCCTCCTTGGCCTTGTCCTGCTCGACGAGGCGGAGCACCTCCTCTTTGTGATCAAGCGCCTGACGGTAGAAGTACCAAACCAGCGAGGTGCCGTGGTGCTGCTCGATCACGTCGATGATGCGCGCGTTAAGGTTGTGCTTGATGGCAAGGTCCACGCCGTCCTTCACATGCGCGATGAGCACCAAGGCGCTCATGCGGGCGGTGAGATCTTTGTGCGGGTTGTCCGCCGGGTCCATGTTCTCGATGAAGTAATCCGGTTTCGAGAGCTTCCCGATGTCATGAAAATAGGCGCACACGCGGCACATGGTGGCGCTGGCACCGATGGTTTCCGCAGCTGCCTCGGCCAGATTTGCCACCACGAGGCTGTGATGATAAGTGCCTGGTGCCTCGATGCTCAAACGGCGCATCAGCGGGTGATTCAGATCCGCCAGCTCCAGCCATGTGACGTCGGTGGTGACGCCGAAAACGGCCTCCAGCACCGGCAACAAGCCGCCCACCACCATACCCGAGACCACACCCGAGACGAACGGCGCACCGGCCACCAGTCCGAAGGACACCGAGCCATCCCCGCCCGCCGCCTGATAAAGAAGAAACGAAAACACCGCCGCCGAGGCGCCCACATGAAGACCGGCCATAAAGAGCCGGTGCCGGCGGCGCACACCATGGGAGACGAGGATCACGAGGAAACCCACCAGCGCCGAGCCAGCCAGAAACGTGAAAGGATTCACAGCTGGCGCGACCGGCATCACCACCATGGCCCCCAACAACGTGGAGTGAATGGCCCCGTACACCCCCATGCGCCGGCCGAGCATGACCGAGAGCACCAGGGGCGCGAAGGCATGAGGCAGGAAGAGGACCAGCGTACCGCCGTTCCATCCCTGTTCGATGCCGAATTTCAACGCCATGAGCATCAGGCTCAGATGCAGCAGCACCGCGCCCAGGATGAGGAGCACCATGCGATTGTCGTCAATGAGCTGCTTGTGGGAGATGAAGAGGTGGATGATGGCCGCCAAGGCCACTGCACTGGCGCACATCCAGTTCAGCGCGCCGGGAACTGTCAGCCCCTCCGTCACTTGGGAGCCGAGCCTCAGCAGGATGCCCACACCGATCAAAAACACCGCGATGACGCCTATCCGGGCGGCCGGATGGCAGCGGAAGAGGTCGAGGAGATCGTCCTCCTGGTTCTTCCGGCGCGTCCTGCCGCACGAGAGTCCTGCTCGCTGCAATTGCGCCCTGCGGATGGCTTCAAACATATTGGGTTGGGTGGACTAGTGTAACTTCCCCCTCTGGCCGGACAAGCCCCGAAATGACCTTTTACGCCGCCCCGGTCAGCCCTCCTCCACCCCGTCCAGGCTGCGAAACCCGAACTGCCGGCCAAGCTCCAGGCACTCCGCCACAGGTCGCAGCCCCAGCGATGGCGTCGGGTGCGTCAGGCAGGCGGCTGCCGTGCACATCCCCAGCCGAAGGCGGTCCAAGGTGGGCATTTGCGCATGGATCCCATACAAGTAGCCGGCCGCAAAAGCATCCCCGGCCCCGGTGGCACCCACGATGAAGTTCGACGGAAGGCGCAGCGACCCCTCGACGACCACCTCCCCCGAGCGATCAGCCACCACTGCCCCGGTCTCAAAATGGATCACCACCTGCTGGCCCACTCCCTTGTCCAGCAGCGCCCGGGCCGCCCTCTGCGTGGCTCCGATGCTCACCCGCGCACCATCCCGCAGGTCCATGCCGGCCACCTTGCCAGCCTCGATCTCGTTGATGAGCAAGTAATCGGTGTGCGGCAACGCCGCCTCTGCGATGGCGCGGAAATGTGGATTCTCGGTGCTGACGATGTCCACGGAGGTGACCAGACCGGACCGCCTGGCTTTCCTCAGCACACAGGCCGCCACCGTGCCACCGTCGGGAAGCTGGCGGTCCATTTCATCGAGCAGCATCAGGTAGCCGAGGTGGAATATGCGGGCACTCGTGCCGCTGAAGTCGAAGTCCCCTTCGCCGAGCAGCGCATTGGCACCCCGCTGGTGGAAAAACGTGCGCCGACCCGTGGAAGCCACCGTCATGGCGTCCGTGTACGAAGTCGGCGCCAGCTCGGTCTGCCGGAGCTGGCGCGTACCGATGCCCGCCTCGATGCAGTCGCGCAGAATCCAGTCGCCGTTCGAATCCCTGCCCACCAAGCCGGCCGCTTCGAGCGGAAAAGGAGCCTTCATTGCCGCCAGGTCCTTGAGTACATTGTAGGGGCCGCCGCCATTGCTCGACGTCTCGCTGATGATGTTCACGAGCATGTCCTGCTGCGGATACGAGTCGATCATCTTCACGTAGTCGATGATGAAATTGCCGCCTGCGAGGATGCCGGTGCGTGGTGTCATGGTCATAGGATGGTGGTCACGGATGGTGCACGGTGAAGCAGCAAAGGACAAGCCGCGCGTTGGTCCCGGTGCGTGCATGGGAGCACGGAGCCAGCCTGCGCCCTGCTCCTCGATCCCCTTTGCCGCGGATGGAGAAACATGATGGCGGCTTCGTGAAACACATGGCACACCGCGTGCGTCTTATTCGTCCCATTATGAAGACCAACATCCTTCTCACCACCATCGTCACCCTCGCTCTCTCCGTCGCCGCCCGCGCGGAAAGCACGCTTGTCATCAAGGGCGTCCACAATTGCTGCGCCAAGTGCGACAAGGGCATCGTCGCCGCCGTCGCGAAGGTTGACGGCGCCACCGCCAAGACCAACAAGGGCGAGGTCACCATCACGGCCAAGACGGACGCCGACGCGAAAAAGGCCTTCGAGGCCCTTGCCGCCGCAGGCTACTACGGCTCGGGCGCGGGCGACGCCGCTCCGACTGCCGACTCCGCGAAGGTCACCAGCGCCACGGTGGACGGAGTCCACCTCTGCTGCGGAAAGTGTGCCGATGCCGCCAACAAGGCCGCAAAGATGGCTCCTGGCGTCACCAACTCCAGCGCCGCCAAGGGCGACACCTCCTTCAAGGTCGAAGGGAACTTCTCGAAGGGCGATCTGCTCGCTGCGCTGCGCAAGTGCGGCCTGAACGGCACGATCAAGTAACCCCCCGTTTGTTCCATTTCAGAGCTTCTTCGACAACCCTCGTCCGGCCTGCGGACGGGGGTTGTTTGCTTTCGCGGGTGCCGGCGGGACCTTTCCGGTCGCTTCGAGGTACTTTGCCAGTTCGCCGGTCACACGGCCTTGGGTGCTGCCGCCGGTCCGGAGGTCCCATTGGGCATCGCGATAGCGGCCGAACCACTGCGTGAGGCGTGCGTCGAGAAGGGTGATGACCTTGCACTGCTCTTCATCCGCCTGCGGTGCGAGATTCGTCAATTCATCGGGATCGCCGGCGAGGTCGTAATGCTCCTGCGCGGGTCCGCCAGCGATGCGGCGCACGTATTTCCATCTCGGCGTGAGCCCGGTCAGCCACGTCTCGCGCGTGGGCGAGCAGACCGGATTGTTCGAGGACGCCTTCTCAAACCGCACGCCCTCGCCCCCAAGCCGGTCAAGGTTCGGGGTGTGGATGTCCTTGTTGCCGTAACACCCGAGCGACGACGCGCCGTGATTGTTCGTGCGGATGAAAAGCACGTTCGGCTGCGCCGAAAATGACGGATGCAGAAGGGCTAACGACGGAAAGAGAATGGCGAGGAGGAAGCGCATGGCTCTACTTGGCCCCTGACTTTGCCTTTTCTTCGGCGGCCTTTTTCTCCGCGGCAAGGCGGCCGGGCGTCTTCTGACGCAGCACGAGGTTTTGCTGCGGCGGCAGCTTGGCGACGAAAGCAGACCACTCCGACTGTGTGCCGTCTTTGACGGACCACAGCTTGACGTTGTCGATCTCCATCGTGCCTGCCTCCAGGCCGCCGAGCATCACGGCGTGTGGATCGGCAACATAGGAGGCATGCTTGCCGTGAAAGACAGGGCCGTCGGCGAATTGAACGAGCACTTCGTCATCACGGCGCTCGATGAGCACGGCCTCCCACTTGCCGGGGATGAGTTTGAAGTCCTTGTCGGCGGCGAGCTGCGTGGTGTCGCCATCGGCGAGGAGCGTGGCTCCATTCACATCCCAGGTGACTCGGCAGACGTGGTGGCCTATCTCGATGAAGGGCGCGACGGATTTGCGCTTGCCCGCTTCAAAGGGAATGCCATCCACGATGCGGAAGGAGAGCTGCAGCACATACTTCTCCGGTGTGTTCTGCAAGACGACACGGGGATGCACACCTTTGTGAGTCGCGTGCCGTGCCTGGTAGTCGGCAGTGGAGGCGTGTCCGCGCAGCACGCCGTCTTCGATTTTCCACTGCGTGCCTTGGTTGATCACCCACGGCTCATCATCCTGTTGTTTGCGAGGCGCGACCTCACGGGATTTCGAGAACTCGTCGGCGTAGATGATCTGATCCGGCACCAGCCAACAGGGCTTCATTGAGAAGACCGGCAAACCAGCGCCCGAAAGCGAAGGCTGGGCGTACAGCGAGACGAGAACAAGGAGGAAACCAGGGTACAATTTCATGAGATACGGACTGAGGTGCAGGGGTACAAATGGGATCGAATGATAGTATTCATCGTCACGCAATGATTTCCTTCGTGACGCCCGTGCTGTTGCCGTGGCGTTGTTCCGCTTTGACGTCGGCTCCTTTCGACGGAACGAGAGGGCTACTTTGCTTCACCGTGGGCGAGCTTGTTGTTGGCGAAGGTGTTGTCCTCACCGCCTTCGACTCGAAGCGAGGGGGCGGCTTGGCGATCTTTGCGACGATCAGCGATGAGGCAACCGCTGACGAGGCTGTGGCTCGTGTTTTGCAGCAGCAGGCCCGCACCGTCGCTGTCGAGAATGGTGCAGCCGGAGAGGTTGAAGGTGTCGCCGTTGATGATTTGCACGGCGGCGGGATGTGCGCGCACGCCGTCGATGTGCAGGCCGGTGAGCGTGATGTCGCGGCAGTCACGAAAGACGAGGCCGCCCTTCACCGCGGCGGCTTTGCCGCGATAGTAGGGCGGATTGCGGTCGAAGGTGTTCGGGCCGATGGCGAGGTTGCTGCAACCCACCGCGAGAAGGTCGTGCTCGAAGCCGACGCCGAAGGTGTTGCCGGTGATGACGGCGCCGCGCACTTCCTGGAGGTCGATGTTCACCGAGACATCGCTCAAAACGTTGTCGCAGATGCTCAGGTGGCCCCAGCGGGCGGTTTCGTCGTTGCCGTAAGGCTTGCCTTTGCCGATGAAGCGCACATTGGCCGAGCCGGGCGAGACGCTGTTGTGCTGAATGGTGCAGCCGGTGATGCTCACCTCGGCGGTGGAGCCGTCTGTGCAGTCGATGAGCACATTCGCAGTCGGCGGAGCCTCGGGCGTCATGTTGCTTTCGATGTCGCAGGTGCCGATGTGGAGATTCCGCACCGCGCCGCCGCGTGTCACCACGCCGCCGCCGGCGTTGTAGCTGATGTGGCTGCCGATGATGTTCGACTGGTGGAGATCGACTTGGTCGTAAAACACACCCGCACCGCTGTTGTGATACAAGTGGCAGTCGCTGATGATGACATTGCGATTTTTCACACTGAGCCGCACCGCGTGTCGAGCCTCATGAACGGACACGCGCGTGATCGTGAGTTGCATCGTGCTCGTGGCCTCGATGCCATCCGCCTCCGCATGTGCGCCGACGATTTCAATGCCGTCCACCATCGGCGTGCGCTGCCGCGCGAAGATTTCCGGCTTCAAGCTTGTGGGATCGGCCGTGCCGCTGTGCGTGCCTTTGAAATGAAATGCTGGGCCAGTTCCCTCCATGACGAATCGCGCCACACCATCGCCGCTGAGTGAGATGAAGCCCGTTTGGTCGAGATCGACCATGATGGTTTTTGTCAGCCGATAGGTGCCACGTCCGAAATGCACGGTGCCGCCGGCATCGACCATCGTTTGCACCGCCGCGGCGTCATCCGCCTTGCCATCACCGACGGGCTGGGCTTGCAGGGAAAGCGATGCGGCGGTCAGCGTGAGGAGGAAAAGGCGTGAAATCATGAGGCAATCTCATACGCACGCCGCAGCGTCATTTGCACGACGCGTCGATGTTCCCTCGGTCCAGGAGAGCCCCCCCAGCATCCAATCGCCAGGGCTATTTCGAACGCGGGGCGTTGAGGAATTTGCGCACGTCGTTGAAGAGGCTGTCTTCAGCGGCGAACTGGGGCAGGCTCTTGAGTCCTTCGAACCACGAAGCGGCGCTGGGTGAATGACTGCCGGCGACTTGGACGAGGAGGTCCATCGTGATGGGCCGGGACTTGCCGCTCTGGATGGCGGCTGAGAGGGTGAGTTCCGCAGCGCGGTCGAACACCCACTTCAAATCCGCACCGGAGAACTCGCGCGTGCGGCGCACGAGCGCGGCCGTATCGAGGTGGGAGATGGGCTTGTCACGGGCGAGCAGTTCGATGATCTGCGCGCGCGCCTTGTCGTCGGGCGGCGGGACGAAGATGGCCTGATCAAAGCGGCCAGGCCGGCGGAAGGCGGGGTCGATCTGCGAGGGCTGGTTGGTGGAGCCGATGACGAGCACGCGCTGGTTGTCGCCACGCAGACCGTCGAGTTCGTGAAGGAACTGGTTCACAAGATTCCGAAGCTGGGCCTCGCGCACGTTCCGGCGGTCGAGGGCGAGAGAGTCGATCTCATCAAACACCAGCACACACGGTGCATTGGCGCGCGCAGTCTCGAAGACCTGATGAAGGTTGCGCTCGCTGCTGCCCCAGTAGGGATCGAAGATTTCGTGCAGGCCAACGGCGAGATAGTTGCACGGGACCTCGCCCGCGACGGCGCGCAGGATCAGCGTCTTGCCGCAGCCGGGCGGGCCGTAGATCATGATGCCGCCGCCGGTCTTGCGACCGTAGGCCTTGTAAAGGTCCGGGTGCTGGAGCGGGTAGATGATCTTGAGGCGTATCTCCTCCTTGAGCTGGTCCATGCCACCCACATCCTGGAAGGTGACGCGCGCGCGCTCGGGATCGCCGGGTGCATAGAACGTTTCAGGCCGCCAGTCGAAGTCCTCCTCGCCAAGCGAGTCAACGTCGTAATCGGGAGAATCGGGATCGGACGAGAACTCGAAGGATGGAGACGACTCAGAGGCGGCAGGTGTGGCGGGGCGGCGGGCATCGCGAGCGGTACGGCCGAGTTCGCGCTCGAGCGCCGGATCACTCAAGGTTCCGTCGGCCTGCGCGGCGCGGTCGAAGTGCTCGATGGCGCGGGCCTTGTCCCCTTCCCCGAGGCTGACGCGGCTCAGGAGGAGATGAGCCGGGGCGTAGTTCGGATCACGCTGGAGAACGCGCTCGGCGCGGACGGCGGCGCCGGAGAGATCACCCTGCAAGTAGAGAACACGGGCGATGCCCAACTGGGCGTCGATCTGTCCCGGATCAATGACGAGGACGGACTCGAGCACCTCGCGCGCCTCATCGACGCGCAAATCGTCGATGCATTCGCGGGCGAAGAGCAGCAGGAGCGAAATGTTCTGCGGGGACTGGGCGAGTGCTTCGCGGATGGCGGAGAGGCGGGACATTTGGCGTGGGGGTGTGACGGCGCACATGCCATCGGCACCGAATAAAGTTCAGCGGCAGTCCAGTGCGAGGAAATTTTTCAGCAATCGCCTGCCTTCGACGGTGAGAATCGACTCGGGATGAAATTGCACGCCATGGATGGGCAGCGTCTTGTGCCGCAGGCCCATGATCTCGCTCTCGTCGTCGGCGGCGGTGGCGGTGATCTCGAGACAATCCGGCAACGTGTCGCGCCTGACGAGCAAGGAGTGGTAACGGGTGGCCTCGAAGGGATCCGGCAGGCCGGCGAACACGGACCGGCCTGTGTGATGAATCATGGAAGTTTTCCCGTGCATGAGGCGGCCGGCACGGACGACCTCGCCGCCGAAGACATGGCCGATGCACTGATGACCGAGGCACACGCCGAGCAACGGGGTGGTGGGACCAAAGGTGCGGATGACGTCGTTGCTGATGCCGGCTTCCTTCGGCGTACACGGGCCGGGCGAGATGCAGATGTGATCGGGCTTCATCTGCTCGATCTGTCGGATCGTGATCTGGTCATTGCGATGCACCTGCATGTCAGCGCCCATCTCGCCGAAGTACTGGACGAGGTTGTAGGTGAAGGAGTCGTAGTTGTCGATGATGAGGAGCATGGAGCGGAGGGCGGGATACAGTAGTGGGATAAAGATGGAAGCCCCGGCGCGAAACCAATTTTTCGCCGCGAGGGTGCGGCGATCAGGCGGCGGGCTCGATGGATGCGCTCATGGATCCCTTGCACTTTGGAAGACGGGGATCAGGACCGTAGTCGTGGATTTGCTCGAGGCGAAGCTCGGCGAGTTCCTTGTGCACGGTGGCGCAGATGACGCGGCCACTTTCATCCACCTCCTTTGCCATCTGGTAGCCACGCTCGACAGGGTGGCCGAAGATGGCCTGGAGCATTTCAATGACATACTCGTAGGTGTGGTCGTCGTCGTCGTAGAGGATGACATGATACGGCGGTTCCTGATCCGGGAGCTGCTGCGGCTGCACCGGGGCGACGCGAGGCGGCGCGGGCCTGGGCTTCACGGGTGTCTGGGTGCCGGCGTTCTTCATGGTCTCAGCTTGCGGGGATGGCAGGACGCTGCCCTGTCACGCCCGCAACCATGACGGCAGCATGGCAATTTCTCAACTGCCCATTCAAGCCGGGATTTGGAAATCGCCGGCCTGCGGCCACCTCACGCGAGCGCAGGCTGCGGCACGACGGGCACCCTCATGCGGTGGCCCGGAGTGAACTCCCTCTCCTCCAACGGCACCACCTCCTCGGGTGCAAGCTGCATCTCGGACACTTCGGCCGCGGCGGCCAGATCGGCGAATGTGCGGTGGTACATGTCGATGAAGCGGTCCATGAACGGCGTGATCAGTTCCCCTGCCTGGGCCGCAACTTCCTGAGTCACGTTTTGCTGCGTCCCATCGGACCAGTCCGCCGTCAGCAAGGTCACTGCTTGGGGCGAAGCCTTGCCAATGAGATAATCCGCCACCGAGCGCGCCCCGTCCGAGGCAAACTCGACCGGACAATCGCAGTGCTCAAGGCCGGTCAGCATGTGCTGGACGCTGTTCATCAGCTTCGGGACGAGAAACTTGAGCGCCAGCAGGAGGGCTCCGCTCTGCTGACCGCCGCTGAACTTGGTGCCCAGCGATTCGAACGCGCTGGTAAAGGTAATCAGCGTGCGCATCGACCTGAGTCTGGCGGCCAGCTCCTGGTAAAGAACGGCCTTCTCGGGCACGGCAGCGCGCACCTTTGCCATCGCCTCCGGCAACTGCGAGGGGTCAGTCTCCCAGAGCAGGCCCAGCGCGGCCGCGAACCGTGTCTCGAGCCGCGCCTCGTCCGCCAGCAGAGGATCTTCCGAGACATCGCAGATCATTTCCTGCCGTGCGATTTCCTCCCGGTAAAGTTCCGGAGTGTGCGCAGCCACTCCGTACTGATGGCTGTCCACCGGCAGTCCCGCCAGCGCGTAGGCATGGGCCATCTCGAGGTCGCGGATCCGCTGCCACGAGAGCTGCCACTCGCGTAGCGTCATGCGCATCTGCTCGCCGCGCCGCTTCATCCACTCCCGCCCTTCGGCGATGGCGATGCGGTAGGATGCGGCCTCGGGCTTGATCGCAGAGGTGCTCGCTTCTCCGCACAGGCCCCTCTCGGGATGGCAGAGGCCCATGAAGTAACGGCGCACCGCGCCGAGCGCGTCCTCGTTCTTCCGTTTTTGATTCACCATCTCATCGGGGGCCACCAGCCGGTACTGCGTGATGTTCAGCTTGAGGTCGTGCTGGTAGTGCACCTGCGTGGTCTGGCGGGCGAGATCGTTGAAGTCACGAATCACGCCCGCGCCGTTCCCCTGCAGGGCAAAGCCACCCGGTGCCGCCAGCTTCTGCACCCGGTTCGCGCGGAGCGATGCGCTCGGACAGAAGATCGATCCCAGCTCCCAAGTCTTCACTGACTCCGCCGTAGCCTGCACGGATGCGGCATGACGGGCCACGGCCTGCGGGAAATTGTCAGGCAGACGCTCGGCCACCAGCCCCATCTGCACACTTGCGCAGCCGTGCTCCCACGCCGCCTGCAAATGCGGATGTCGTTGCAGCGATTCCACGACCGCGGGCGAGCCGACCAGCACTGCTTCCGACCGGTCGCCATTGAATACGGAGTTGCGAAGCGCGCGCTGGCTTGCGAGGCGGCCGATCCACATGATCGCCCAAATCGGACGCTGACTCAGCCAGGCGAGCGTCCTCGCCACTCGCTTAAGTATCGAGGCCTTTGTTTTCTTCTTCCTGCTGGTGGCGGCCATGGCGTCCTCCCATGCATCGATGCGCAGTGCCACCCACGTCAGCCAGTCGTTCATGATGCGCACCAAGTGCGCCAGCCGCCCGTAAAGTCCGGCCGGGGTGCGCCCCATTTCGTTGGCCAGAGCACCGGCAAATTCGCGCGCACTGGCCGACGCGGCCAGCGGCAGACCAAACGTGACCGTGGTGCGCTGCGAAAAGAAGCTCAGAAGACCGCGGCTGAGCCCGGCCCGCACACCCATGCTACAGTCAAGCCGCACCGCTTCCGGCATCTTGGCTCCCGTCGCACGGCAGATGGCCGCGAGAAGCTGGAACAGATCCCCCTGACCCGCCGGCTTGATTTCCATGGAGGCGGGTTTGCGAGGGCGTCGTGTCAGCAGCGGCTTGAACATCAGGACCCAGATGACCGCTCCGATCACCACACTGACGAGCCTGACTACCGCCCACACAGCCTGTCCATGCTGGATCGCGTAGTTCTGGATCGCCTCATCCATCACCCGCATCAGCGCCCAGCCCGTCGCGACCAGGAACGCCACATAGACAAAGGGCAGCACGACCACGACGCACGCAGCCAGCATCATACCCATCAGCCCCTCGGGCTTCGGGGCATTGGATGAGGCTTTTACTGTGGACGGAGAAGGAGACGGAGCGCCGTTCGTCGTCGGGGGGAACAAGGGTGCTGCCATGCGAGTGCGATCAATGAAGGAAAACGAGTCGCATATAATATACTAATTATAATCATTGTAAATTTATCTTTATGATCAAACCCCAAGATTTTGCGCCTCGACACGGCAACTGGCCCCGCTTTGGGGAAAACGGCGCTCGGAGTTCGCGACTCGCCATCCCGCGCCCGAGTGAAATCCGGTGCTGCCGGCGTTAATAAAGAAGGAAACCCTTCATCCGCCATGCCTCGCCATCTTGCTCTCCTCTGCGTCGTTTGCGCCCCTGCAATCCTTCATGCTCAGAACGACTCCGCCGGCAACGACACCGGTCCCGACAAATCCGACAAGACCACGGAAGCCGTGTGGCACTTCGGTGGCTCTGACACGCTGGGCGAGTGGGTCGGCAAGCCCAAGAAAGACGAGCCCGGCCCACGCGCGCCGACTTACCCGACTTTCGCGGCAGACAACAAGGCGGCGCTCTTCACCGGTGATGGCGCGAAGCTCGCGCTCGAAGTGAAGGACAGCGAGGACCTGCGCTTCGGTTTGAACGACACCATCACCATCGAGGCATGGGTGAAGGTCGCGAGCCTCAAGGACGGCGCGCAGCCGTACCTCATCGGCAAGGGCCGGCTGGGCACGAAGGAGTTCGGCGACAAGAATCAAAACTATGCGCTGCGTCTGAAAGGCGAGAAGGGACTGGCGACCATCGGCTTTCTCTTCACCAGCGCCGAGGTCCCGGGAAAAAAGAGCGACTGGCATCGCTGGTGGTCAAAGGAAGGCTTCAACTGGCACACCGGCTGGCACCACATCGCGGTGACCTACACCTACGGAAAGCCGAAAAGCATCAAAGGCTTCATCGACGGGCGCGACACTGATGGCGTCTGGGACATGGGCGGCGAGACGGATCGTGCGCCCGTCACCGATGGTGATGCGGTGGTGATCGGCTCCGGCTCCACGCTGGCCGCAGCGCATTCCCTCAGCGGCTGGCTCGATGACCTGACGATCCATCGCGGCCAGGTCGATCCCGAGGTGTTGAAGAAGCGCTACCAGTTCGTGCCGCCGCCTCCACCGATCGCCGCAGGCGACGTGCCAACGGGCAAGGTGCTTGTGCAACTCGCCGAGGAGGGCATCCCAGATGCAAACGCCTGGCCGCCCGAGCCGCCAAAAGTCGCGGAGACCTATGCAGAGGATGTCTTCGGCTTCCTGGCGGTGCCCGAAAAATACGTGGACACCGGAGTGCGAGGGGAGCGGCATGTTCCCTTTCTGCTGCGGTCGGCGGCGCTGGTCACCTTTCCCAAAGGCAGGCATCGCCTCGTCCTGCGTGCGCGTGGCGCCACGAACCTTTACATCGATGGCAAGACCATCTTGAACACGCCTTTCCCGCCCAATGATTCGGACGGTCACCACCTCGTGGCGGACCAGGCGAAGTATCTCGATCTCGGCCCCGACTTCCATTTTGTGCCGCCGGGCAACCGTGAATCAACGTGCGAGTTCGAAGGCACGGGCAAGCCACAGTTCCTCGTGCTGGAAACGCTGGTCGGCAGCTACACGGGCAAATCCGTGCGCCGTCCAGAGACGGGGGAGACGGTGGTCGCATGGTCGCGCGAAGGCTCGCAGGCATGGACGCTCGTCTCACCCGGAGCGCGCGAAGTGCCGTTCACGGATGCAGGCATGGCCGCATACGAAAGCGAGCGCAGCTCGCACTACGCGCTGATGAATGCGCGGGCACGCACAGCGCTGCGTGCGAAGTCTGACGGCTATTGGGCAAAGCGCCGCGAGGCCGCACAGCAGTGGCTGGCCAAATCGAAGGAAGTCACCGTGCCCGCACTGCCGGCCGGCGCGCCGAAGGGCAACGAGATCGACAACTTCATCGCCGCGAAGATCGAGTCCGTGAAAGCGCAGACAAAGAGCCAGGGCACGGTGGATTTCTTCAAGCAGGTGCAGCCCATCTTTGAAGCGAAGTGCATCGAGTGCCATCGCGGCGCGAAGGCCAAAGGCGGGCTGAGCCTGGAAACACTGGCGGATGCTCTGAGAGGCGGCAAGTCCGACGGCGCGGCCCTCACTCCACACAAGCCGGGTGACAGCGCCGTGCTGCATCGCATCGACACCGATGACGAAGACGAAGTCATGCCGCCGAAGGGCGCGCGCGTGACGAAGGAAGAGATCGCCACGCTGACGAAGTGGATCGAGGAAGGAGCCGCCTGGCCGGAGTTTAAGACCGATCATCTGACCATGACGCCGCCCGCCGATGACCTCGCCTTCCTGCGCCGCGTCACGCTCGACACCGTCGGCGTGGTGCCTTCGCTGGAAGAGATAGCCGCGTTTCAAAAGAAGCCGGATCGTGCTGCCGTCATCGACCGCCTGCTCGCCGATTCACGGTGGGCGGACCACTGGATGGGCTACTGGCAGGACGTGCTCGCCGAGAACCCGAACATCCTCAACCCCACTCTCAACAACACCGGACCCTTCCGCTGGTGGATCTATGAGTCGCTCGCGGACAACAAACCGATGGACTTCTTCGTCACCGAACTCCTCGCCATGAAAGGCAGCGAGCGCCTCGGAGGACCGGCCGGATTCGCCACCGCCTCGCAGAACGATGTGCCGATGGCCGCGAAGGGCACCATCGTCACCGCCGCCTTCCTTGGCGTGGAGATGAAGTGCGCGCGCTGCCATGACGCACCCGCCGGCAAAAGCACGCAGGAAGACCTCTTCAAACTCGCCGCGATGCTTAACACCAAGGCGCTCGACGTTCCGCTCACCAGCAGCGTCAACCCGGACCGCTTCAAGATGACTGGCCGCAAACCCCTCATCACCATGTCCTTGAAGGTCGGCGACAAAGTGCAGCCGAAGTGGCCCCTCGCCGAGTTCTGCGACGAAGGCGCGGCAGTGCTGGCTGAAGACGCGAAAAGCACGCGCGACCAGCTCGCAGCTCTCATCACCGCACCGCAAAACGAGCGCTTCGCCCAGGTGATGGCGAACCGCGTCTGGGCCCGCTTCATGGGCCGCGGCATCGTCGAACCCGTGTCCGACTGGGAGAAGGGCAAGCCCACACACCCCGAACTCTTGAAGTGGCTGGGACGTGAATTTGTACGCGGCGGATACGACGTGAAAAAGCTCGCGCGCATCATCCTGAACTCTCATGCGTACCAACGCGCCACCGACCCCGCGCTGAAGGAAACCAGTCCGCTCTTCACCTCGCCCGCCCCGCGCCGGTTGTATGCGGAGCAGATCGTCGATTCGCTCTTTGCCGCCACCGGCAAGCCCTTCCACACCGAGGAAGTCTGCCTCGACATCGACAACCAGCGCGATTTGAAAAACGCCATCCACCTCGGCAAGCCGTATCGCTCCTGGATGCTCACCAGCACCAGCAACGAACGCGACCGCCCGAGCCTCGCGCTGCCGCGCATCCAGGCCGTGACCGACGTGCTCGCCGCCTTCGGCTGGCGCGGCGCGCGTCAGGACCCGACCAGCAAGCGCGATGCAGATCCGAACGTGCTGCAACCCGCCATCCTCAGCAACGGGACCGTCGGCGTGTGGCTCACGCGCCTGAGCGACGACCACGGCATCACGCAGATGGCGCTGCGGAAACAGAGCGTGGATGAGTTCGTGGACAAACTCTTCCTCCGCCTGCTCACGCGGCATCCCAGCGCCGAAGAAAAAGCACTCTACACCAAGCACCTCGCGCTAGGCTTCGACTCACGAATCTCCACGCCTCGCGCTTCAGGCTCCCTGCCCAGCAACCGCGTGCGTGAGAAGTATGTGAGCTGGTCCAACCACCTCGACGCCGAAGCCACGCTCGTGCGCCAGGCCCAGGAGATGTCCGCCCGCAAAGGCGACCCCGCCACCGACAAGCTCACCACTGACTGGCGCATGAGGCTGGAAGACGTCCTCTGGGCCATGCTCAACGCCCCCGAATGGGCCTTCAGTCCGTGAGGAAAAAGCTGCGGCGCGCGGTCGATTCAGACATTGAGAGGCCGATGGATCCTTGAAGCAGACCGAGACTGATTTGAATCCCGCGGGGCAAGTCAGCGTGGCCTGCGAGATTCGCAGGCCGATGGCGTGCCGCCATCGGCCACACCAGCGTAACCTTTCGTCGTTTCCGACGTTAGAGGCACACCACTTCCCCTTCCCCATGCGCCACTCCATCATTCCGCTGCTTCTCGCCTTCACCGCGGCCACCCTTCATGCCCAGACCACCGCAGAACCGGCGACTTCAAAAAACAACGAGCGCCTGCGCAAGGGGCTGGCCGCCTATCCCGAGGCCGACACCAACAAGGACGGCGTGCTCACGATGGAAGAAGGACTCGCCTTCCTCGCGAAGATGAAGAAGAAGACCGCCGCGCCAGAGGCAAAAAAAACCGTCGGCGGGCCCGCGCCCACTTTTGCCGACGTGGCCTACGGGCCGCACGAGCGGAACAAGCTCGACTTCTGGAAGGCGAAGGCCGACAAGCCCGCGCCCGTCGTGGTCTTCATTCACGGCGGCGGCTTCGTGGCCGGGGATAAATCGCGCTGGCAGGGCACGCCGGAGTTGAAGCAGCTTCTCGACAAAGGCGTTTCATGTGCCGCCATCAACTACCGCTACCTCACGCAGGCCCCCGTGCAGGACATCCTGCACGATGCGGCGCACGCCGTGCAATTCGTCCGCTCCAAGGGCAGCGAGTGGAACATCGACAAGACACGCATCGCCGCCCAGGGCGGCTCGGCGGGCGCCGGCACCTCGCTCTGGCTGGCCACGCGCGACGATCTCGCCGATGCGACGGCGAGCGATCCCGTGCTGCGCGAGTCCTCCCGCGTCTGTGCGGCCGTGATCAATTCCACCCAGGCCACCTACGACCTCACGCGCTGGGAGAGCTTCCTCGGGCCGGCGAACCCCGCATGGTTCAAGAGCCCCGACGAAGGTGCGCTCTTCTACGGGTTCAAGAAGCTCGATGATCTGCAGACTCAGGCCGCCAAGGTTGTGCTGCACGAGTGCGACATGTTGAGCTGGATCAGCAAGGAAGACGCCCCCATCCTCTGCACCACCGGCCAGCCCGACGGCCCCATCCAAAACCGCGGTCAGTGGCTGCACCATCCGAAGCATGCCCGCGAAGTGAAGAAATGCTGCGATGCATGCGCCGTCGAATGCACGATCATCGCCGACGGTGCAGCCAAGGGCGAGAATCCCGCCCTGCACTTCCTGCTCACCCACCTGCAAGCAGCGGGTGAGTGAGCGAGGGGTGCCTCCACGCGCCTTCCTGATTTCAGGCAGGCGGAAGTTTTTGGGATTGTGCCGAGCAGGGCGGTTCCGCTACGCTCGTGCAAACAAGCAACACCAATCCCCATGGACGATTCTCCCGAACCGAACGCGCCATCACCGCCCAACGGCAAACCGAGGCGCGAGCCGCTGAAAAAACCCTTCCGCGTGCTGGCATTTCCCGGCGGCGGCATGGATACAGCCATGCAACTCGGCGTGATCCACGCCTTTCTCGTCGCGAGGCGCCGCGCGCCTGACATGGCGGCAGGTATCTCGGCGGGCGCCATTCACGCGGCCGCGCTGGCCGAAGTGCTGCAGACCACGAGCACAAAGGGTGACGACGAAGCCGACGTTCTGCGCGTGGCGCGCTTCCGCGAATTCCTCGAAGGCTTCCGCAATGCGCCGGCCACGGTCTTCAAGGGGTTCCTCCCTGATCCGCTGGAGACGAACGCCGCCTTCGCGCTGAAGGCGGTGGAATTGCCGCGGCACTTCGATGATGAACGCGCGGCCCGCGTGGAATCCGTCGAGGTGCGTACCGGCCTCATCCGCCTGTTGAACCATCTGTTCCGCGTCAGCCTGTCGGTGAGGACGCTCACCCGCATGATCCGCGTGTGGCTGGGATGGAAGGCCGCCGGCGAGATGTGCGCGATGAAAAAATGGCGGACGCGCGTGAGCCTCGCCATGCGCGGGTGGTGGCTGGTGGCGTCGAATGCGCTGGCGCTCTCGCTGCCCGTCAGCCGCGTGGTGCGTGTGGAGTGGAGCCGCTTCGTCGGTGGCAAGTCGAAGGACGGCGCGTCCGTGGAAGCCGCCAAGATCATCTTCAACGAAGGCGGTTGGTGGCGCTGGCTTTGGGACCGCATCTGCTGGTTCGAGGTTGGCCTGGTGCCGTTGCTGTTCTTGCTGCTCTTGCTGCCGCTGCTGGCAGTCTGGCTGCTGACCGGATGGGCGGATGGAGTCGCGCCATTCGCACACGGGGGATGGCACGCGCTCTCGTCGCATTGGGAGGGCTTGGTTCTGCTTGCCCTCATCGGTCCCGGAGCACTCGTGGTTGGTGTTGTGTTGGAGTCGTTGGGTGTGAGGGGCGTGATCTGGCTCTTGCGGCGATGGAAGATGCGGCGCGTGGCCGGGTGGTTTGACCGCTGGTTTCCGCATGTCGGCGGTGTGCTCGATCATCTGCTCGAGAGCTACCGAATCCGCTCCGACCTCGGCGACGCGTATCCATTGAAGGAGGAATTCGTCCGGCTCTTCGATCCCGCCTACCACGGTGAGTTCAACTTCGACGAGAGCGTCCGGCGCGCGATCAAGGGCAGCGAGGCGGTCAAGGGGAAGCCCAGGCGCAAGCAACTGCTCCGCTATGCGGACGACGAGCACGGTGCCGCCGCGGTGCATGTGGCCGTCCTCGCCGCGAACATCCGCACGGGCAGGCTGGAAGCCGTGCGACAGGCCGCAAGCGTGGTGGACGGCCTCATGGCCGCGAGCGCCGTGGTGCCATTCTTCAAGGCGCAGAGAATCCCCCCGGCCGATGAGAGGCCGACGCGGCGGTGCGGCCTATGGCCCTTCTTCAAGGTACAGAAGATCAGGGCCGCAGGTCGCGCTGCCGTTTACATCGACGGCATGAATGTGTCGAACGATCCGATCACGCCCGCCTTCGACGAGGCACGTAAAGTCATGGCGGCATGGAATGCGCAGGAGCAGGTGCCCTACGATCATGTGCGCTGCATATCACTGCCCCTGCTGCCGGTGGACAAGGAAGAACTGCCGGATGAGCGCCACCAGGGCGACTACACCGGCTGGCTGGATGTGGTCGTGCGCTCGCTCAACCTGATGCGCTTCCAGGGCGTGCTGAACGACACCAGCCTCGTGCGCGCGATGAACCGCGCGCTCGGCGGCCGGAGCGTGGCCGTGAAGAACGGTGGTCACGCGCGTACGTTCTGCCCCGCCACGGTGTGCATGGTCACGCCCGAGCAGCCGCTCGATGTAAATCAGCGGCTGGCGATGGCCGGCACCGTGGCGGAAAAGCGACGGCTGGTGGATGAGGCCGCCGCCGAAGGCTGCCGCGCGATGATCGAGCGCTGGGTGGCCGATGCGCTCGAAGATGGCGATGATCGCGACGACTGGCCCTCGCATTTCAGCACGGACGGCACGAGCCTGCGCGAGGCGGTGGCTGCCGTGCGCGGTGCGCAGGAAATCACGGTCAGTCCAGATGGCGAGGAGTTCGTATCGTGCGCAAAGCTGCTCGCGGCCTGGGTCGTTGCGAAGTCTTTGCCCGGAGCGGCTCCAGCAGGGGCGGGCAGCACCCACACGCCTGGTCCCAGAGTGCCCGATCTCTGCGAGCACTGCGCGGCGCGCTCATCGGCCGCGGGCACGACAGCGTGCGGAGCGGACGCCGGCGGGCAGCGCTTCAAGCAGATGATCCGCCTGCCAAAGCCGGCGAAGGACAAAGAGCACGAGAAAGAGACGGCGTCGAAGGATGCGCCGGAGGCCGACAAGCAGCCGGCGCCGGAGGATGAACCGAAGGTCGTGTTCCTCTTCAGCGGCGGCGTGTTCCGCGGCGTGTTTCAGGTGGGCTTTGCCAATGCGGTGAGCGAGCTGGGCATCCGGCCCGACGTGGTTGCGGGCGCTTCCGTGGGCACCATCATGGGCGCACTCGTCGGCCGGGTCTTCCAGGAACCGGACGGACTGGACCTCGCCGCGCGGCAGATGCAGATGCGACGGCTGGCCGCCACTTTCCTTACCATCGACCGCTTCGTCCTCACCGATCGCTTCGCGGACTTCGTGCGCCATTTCTCCATCCACGCCGCCGCCGCCGACTTCTCGCTGCGCGACATCGACCGGCTCTTCCGGCGCTTCGACGCGGACACCAACGCCGCCTTCAGCCGGCGCGCGCGGCGCGTGTGCGCGGGCATCGAGCGGCTCTTCTACGTCAGCCCCTTCGAGCTGATGGAGCTGACGCGCGCCTTCCGATCCGGAAACTGGCCCGAGGCCGTGCGCCTCCTAGAACTGCGCCTCCAGGAGATGATGGAGCGCTACGGTGTCAGCCTCGAGGTGCTCGGCGCCGAGCCGCTGCGCCAGCTCATCGACGGCTTCGTATTTCACGCTGACAAAAAGGGGAAAACCGACGGCAAAACGAAAACTGACGACAATCCAGAGGCATCTGCGCGGCTCGATTTCTTCACCGGCAGCGCGCCCTTCCACATCATGGGCACGACGACGAACCTCACACGCGGCCGGCTCGAAATCCTACGCGAGTCGAATCGCAAGGAAGACCCGCGCCTAACGGAGAGCCTGCTGGCCAGCAGCGCGTTTCCCGCCGTCTTCCGCCCGCGCTGGTCATGGGAAGTGTATCGAAAGCCCGAGGGCGTGGCGCAGTTTGCCGACGGCGGCATGATGGACAATCTGCCGCTCGATGCCGTGGTGAAATACCTCTGGGAAAAGGACGACGTGGCAAAACGGCCGGCAGTACCGCATCTTATCCTCACCGCCACGCTGGAGACCATCAAAGAAGACTGGACTCGACGGCAACACCTCGACGACATCGGCTGGCTTGAGGCCGCCGCGCGCGCCAAACAACTGTCGTACAACGGCAAGATCGAAAAATTCCAGAAGGCCCAGCGGCTCATCCGCGAGATCATCAAGCAGCGCGAGGCCGGCGGAGACAAGGATCAACCGCCGGGCGTGGGGGAGCTGCCGCTGAATCTCGACGTCCTCGCAGTGAAGCCCCGCTGGCTCTGTGGCACGTTTGCATTTCACCCTATGCTTGGATTCAGCCGGAAGAAGCAGGCGGCCAGCATCGCCCACGGGTGTGCATCGACCATGTGCGCGGTGGCACATCATTTTGCGGAAGGGAACAAGGATCATGGGCCTGAACATGAAGCGCTGACAAAATGGGCGGAAAGCAAGAAGATCGAACTCGATCAACTTCCCAAGTGTGACTTTGACCAGAAGGCAGGCGCTCCGAAGGTGCAGCCCGCCAAGCTGTCGCAGGACGAGCAGCGGCAAGGTGCCTGCTGGTTCCGGTGCTCCTCCGCAGGCACCGCCGAGCGGCCAGTTTGTCCCTTTCACTCGGCGAGTCCTGCCGCCCGGACGGATCCATCAACTAACAGCGACCTCCAACAGATCTACGTCGCCTGCGGCCGGCGGGAAACGCACGAGACGGACGGCGTGTGACCGCGATCAGAGCCGCGAGCGGCAGATGATCTCGCGATCATTTCGCGCGAAGACGCAGCCATGCGGGGAGAACGGGGCTACCGAAACCGCGTCAGGCGCTCCGTTGAGACGTGCTGTTCGAACGCTTCGTTCGCTCTGCGCCACGGAGCGGCCGGGCAGAAAGCACCGTTCCCCTTCGTTCTCGCGTCGCCTGATCCCGGTCTCACCTTTCTCACTTCACGGTGCTGTTCGATGTGGGTGCCTGCTTGAATCACGGCACGACCACCTCAGTCATGGAGCCGTCGGTGTTGGTGACGAAGACGATCAAGCGGCCGGAGCCGTCGATCACTGGCTGCTCCCATCGGCGGTCCGTCGTGTTCGAGCCGGGTAAATCGACGTTGGCAATGGTCTTCACGCCTTGCGACGTTGTGATCGTGGAGCCGGTGCGCAGCACGAGCTTGAGCGTGCCGCCACTGGCGGCGCAGCGCCACACGCCCTTGTTGTTGCCGGCTGCCGTGCCGCCGCCGGTGACCGTGCCGAGAAACGCCATCTGCTCCACGCCGCCGACGACGGGCAGGTCAAAGCTGGCAAAATTCGCTCCGGCGGGCATGTCGGGTGCGGCGTCGCCGATTTTGGTGACGAGCTTCATCGTGCCGCTGAGATCGCTGTAGATGGCATGCACGTCACCGTCGGCCACGGAACTGGTGCCGTTGCCATTCACATCAAGCCAGCCTTTCCACGCGCCGCGCCCCGTGGCGTTGGTCAGCCAACTGTGCCAGAGATTGCCGACGAGTGCGCCCGCTGGCAGGCCGAGGCCAGGGCGAGCGGTGTTGTCGTCGCCAGCGCGGAGAATGCAATTGAACCCGCCCGCGGTGGTGCCGCGCCAGATGCCGTCGCCCTTCAGGCCGCTGGTGTTGTCGCCATTGCTGTTCAAGAAGCCGCGGAAGCTGATGAGGCCGCCGCTGCCGATGGATGGAGACTTGATGCTTTTGAAGGTCGCGCCGCCGGTGCCGGGGGCGGTGTCGCCAGTGGCTGCGCTGCCGGCGATGAATGCCTTGACGGGTGCGCCGCCTGCAGCGGGCTGGAACCAGATGCTCTCGCGGTTGTTTTTTGAGAGTGCCACGAAACACAGGTTGCCCGTGTCATCCATGCGCAGCGAGTCGGTGTAGCTGCCCGCCAGATTGCCAAACAACTCGCCCGCGACGCCCGGCATGGCCGTGCTCTCCCGCGCCACCACGCCGACGGCGGTGACCGTTGGACTTGCGATGCTGGCCCGCAGGATCGCGGTGTCAGTGGTGCCGTTTTTCATCGTCACGCAAAATGCAGCCTCGCCCGTGCTCGCGCCCGTGTGAGCCGTGGCAAAGCAGCCGCTGGCGAAGGCGCCAATCTGCGCGCCGCCGAGCCCAGGGATGGCATCGCCCTCACGCATGAGGATGCCGATGCCGGTGCCGCCGAGTTCGCTCCACAAGCCCGTGTCGTCATTTGTTGTCACTCCGGGCGAACCGCTTCCAATGCGAAGCGAGGCGAGGAAGGTCACTTCACCGCTGTCGTTGATGGCGGGAGTTTGCGGCAGCACGTCGTAGAGCGCGTTGCCGGCCTCGGGCGCGGTGTTTCCGCTGCGCGCGAGCAGGGAGACACTTCCACCGCCTTGTTTCCACAGGCCCATGAATGTGTTCGGCGAAAGCGTGACGCCGCCTGTGCCGACGAGAAGCTGTGCCGGGAAGACGACGTGGCCATTCTCGCCGAGGAAGCCGCCCCGCTTGAGCAGATCGTACTTCGTGCCGTCGTTCGCTCCGGCACCGTCTGGCGCGAACTCGCCGGAGATGGCGCTGCCGAGCGCCGTGGTCACCGGGCCGATCGGCGGCGACGGCATCGTGGCGCTCCACAATTCGAAAATGTCATTGGTGACTTGGTCGGCGATGTAAACGGCACGCGCACCGTTTGCGCTGACGTGAAAACCCTTGGCTGCGGTGATAGAGGGGATGTTGCCGCCGGCGACAAAGGGATCGTTCAGCTTGAACTGCGCGTCACTCGCATCGATGCGGCGCGTGTAGAGTTCGAAGGTGCTGGTCGAGTCCGCATTCGCGCGCCACACGATGCGCAGGCCGTCTGCGGTCGGCTCGGGTATCGCGTTGATCGAGCTGCCGGCGGCGAGGGGATTGTTGACCTTCACCTGCGTGCCGCTGCCGTCGGCGGGACGGCTGTAAAGTTCGACCGCCGTGTCGATGTCGGCGTCCGCCATCCAATAGACGCGGCTGGAGTCGGCGGTGAAGTGGAATTCATTCAACACGTTGCCGCCCGCGACCATGGCATTGTTCAGCTTCACCTGCGTGCCGGAGCCGTCGATGGCGCGCGTGTAGATTTCCACCACGCCGTCGGTGTTCGCGTCCGCATTCCAGACGACGCGCGCGGAGTTCGGGCTGATCTCGAGGAATCCCGTGGCGCTGCCGCCGGTCACCATCGGATCGTTGATGAGAACCTCCGTGCCGCTGCCGTCGATCGGCCGGCTGAAAAGCTGGGTCACGCCGGCGAAGGTCTTCACATAAACCACGCGCAACGAGTCGGCGCTGATCAGCGGCCCGGGGCCCACAAATGAGCCCGGCACCAGCGGGCCGCTGAGAGTAGCCTGCGCGCCGCTGCCGTCGATGGCGCGACTGAAGAGGTCGTCCTTGTTGTTGATGGTTGCGTCCGCCGTCCACACCACGCGCGCCGAGTCCGGGCTGATCTTGACGCGTGTGCCCGCAGCTGCGCCCGCATTGGTGAACGGATCATTGAGCTTCACCTGGGCGCCGCTGCCGTCGATGGCGCGGCTGTAAACCTCGCCCACGTTGTCCGTGTCCGCGTCCGCCACCCACACGACACGCGCGGAGTTTGGCGAAATCTGGAAAAAGAAGTTCGCCGAGCCGGCGGCGATCATGGGATCGTTGAGCTTCACCTCGGCGGCGCTGCCGTCGATGAGGCGGCTGAACATCTCGCGCTGGTTGAATACGTCCGGGTCACCGAGCCAGACCACGCGCGTGGAGTCCCGGCTGATTTCAAACGACAGGACGCTCCCTCCGGCGGCCACCACGGCGTGGTTCAGCTTCACCTGGGCAGCGCTGCCGTCGATGGCACGGCTGTAGAGTTCGCGAGTGTTGTCCACTTCGGCATCCGCGCGCCACACGACGCGCTGTGAATCGGGACTGATTTTGAATTCCGTGATGTCCCCGCCGGTCACCATCGGGGCATTCAGCTTCACCGTGGAGCCGCTGCCGTCGATGGCGCGGCTGTAGAGTTCAAAGACCTCGTCGGAGTCCGCGTCGGCGACCCACACCACCCGGGTGGAGTCCGGGCTGATCTGGAAGTCGAATACATCGCCGTTGAGCACGAGGTTGTCATTGATCCGCACGGCGGCGTGAGTGCGTGCGTGGGCGGAAAAGAAGATCACCGGCAGCAAGATGCCGGGAGAGATGGCGGATCGGATGAGACCGAAGAAGGTGTTTGTTTTCATGGCGGAGTGGCGGGTTCGTATGGGGCGGTGCACCCGGTCCAGCGTCTCCAGGTAGTTTTCCCGGGACGCATGGAGCGTGCACGGAGGGAATTCCCCATCCGGAGGAAATGGTTCAGAAAAAAATCGCATCTGCCGCAGGCGCAGGCGGAGAAAGCGGGCGCGGCCGGGGACAATGCGTGTCTCCACGACGCTCGATGATCGCGGGGCGGAGGTGGAACTTCCCGCTTGCCCTCGCCGCATCTGCGCGCAGTACCCGGCGGCAATTTCAACTCGTATCCTGCTTTTGGAGTCACAACACGAGACCGAGCGAGAATCCCCGCCATGATGCGCTTCCACACACTCATCAAAAACCCCGCCGACTGGATGAAGGGCAGCGGCCCGCATTCTGACATCGTCATGACGAGCCGCGTGCGCCTTGCGCGGAACCTGCGCGGCCACCGGTTCCCCGGCTACAGCTCGGAGGAGTTGCGCGTGGCTCTGCTCAATGAAGTGCGCCCCGTGGTGGAATCGCTTCCTGAGATGAAGGACGGCTACAGCGAGGAGTACGGCACGCTCAGCAGGATCAAGAAGCAGGTCCTCGTGGAGCGCCACCTCATCAGCCGCGAGCACGCCGCCCGCTCGACCGGGTGCGCGGTGGCCGTGGACCGCAAGCAGAGCCTCTCCATCATGATCAATGAGGAGGATCACTTCCGCATCCAGGGCATCCGGCCCGGATTGAACCTGCGCAGCGCTTACGAACTCGTGGACCGCGCGGACACGGAGCTGGAGAGCCGGCTGCCGTATGCGTTCGACTCGCGGCTCGGCTATCTCACCGCGTGCCCGACGAATCTCGGCACGGGCATGCGCGCCTCCGTGATGCTGCACCTGCCCGCGCTCGTGCTCACCGACCAGGTGAACCAGGTCATCAAGGCCGTGCACAAGATCGGTCTCGCCGTGCGCGGGCTGTATGGCGAGGGCACCGATGCGCTGGGCAATCTTTTCCAAATCTCCAACCAGCACACGCTCGGCGAGCGCGAGAGCGAGATCATCCTGCAGATCGAAAAGGTGATCGAGAAAGTGATCGCGTCCGAACAGGCCGCGCGTGTGAAATTGCGGGAGGACAATGCCACGATGCTCCACGACCAGGTGGGCCGCGCGTTCGCCATCCTGCGCTACGCGCACATCCTCAGCTCAAAGGAGGCCCTGAACCTGCTCTCGATGCTGCGCCTCGGCGCGGACCTCGACATCATCCCGGGCTGTGACCGCAGCGTGCTCGACATCCTGCTGCTCGAGAACCAGCCGGCGCACCTTCAGCTCCAGGCGAAGCGCGAGCTGAGCGCCGAGGAGCGCGATGCACTGCGCGCTGAAATCACGCGCCAGCGTTTGCAATCAATCGAGGGTCCAAGTAACATAACGCGTCTCCAAAACCCCAACCCCTCGGAGACCTCGAACCCGGAGCCATCTGATGAATAATTTCACCCCACGCGCGCAGCAAGTCCTGGCCCTCGCCCGAAAGGAAGCAGACCGTTTCAATCACAACTACGTCGGCACGGAGCACCTGCTGCTCGGCCTCATCAAGCTGGGCCAGGGCGTGGCCGTGAATGTGTTGCAGAAGCTCGGTCTGGATCTGGACACCGTGCGGATGCAGGTGGAGCAGCAGGTCGGCACCGGCCCTGAGACAAAGATGGTGGGGAACATCCCTTACACGCCGCGCGTGAAGAAGGTGCTCGCGCTCGCCTCGAAGGAGGCCAAGGCGCTCAATCACAGCTATGTCGGCACCGAGCACATCCTTCTCGGCCTTTTGCGCGAGGGTGAAGGCGTGGCCGCCCAGGTGCTGCGCAATCTCGACATCAATCTCGACAAGGCGCGCAACGAAATCCTCAAGGAGCTCGATCCCAATTTCGCCTCCACCGATGACGAGGACGAGGAGGGCGAGAATCAGCAGGGCCAGACGGCCACCGCCGGCAGCGGCAAGAAGGATACCAAGACCCCTGCCCTGCGTGCCTTTGGCCGCGATCTGACGGAACTCGCCCAGAAAAACGAGATGGACCCCGTCATCGGCCGCACCGAGGAGATCGCGCGCGTGATCCAGATCCTCTGCCGTCGCACAAAAAACAATCCCGTGCTCATCGGCGAAGCGGGCGTGGGCAAGACCGCCATTGTCGAGGGCCTCGCACAGGAGATCGCCGCCGGCAACGTCCCGGAGATTCTGCGCGACAAACGCGTCATCACCCTGGACCTCGCCCTCATGGTGGCCGGCACCAAGTATCGCGGCCAGTTTGAAGAGCGCATCAAGGCGGTGATGGATGAAATCCGTCGCACCAAGAACATCATCCTCTTCATCGACGAGCTGCACACCATCGTCGGCGCCGGCAGCGCGGAAGGCGCGATGGACGCCAGCAACATCATCAAGCCCGCCCTCAGCCGCGGCGAGATGCAGTGCGTGGGCGCCACCACGCTGAACGAATACCGCAAGTACATCGAGAAGGACGCCGCGCTCGAACGCCGCTTCCAGACCGTGAAGGTCGAGGAGCCGTCCGTCGAGGACGCCATCAAGATTCTCAAGGGCCTCAAGGGCAAGTATGAGATTCACCACAAGGCCCGCTTCTCCGACCTCGCGCTCGAGTCCGCCGTGAAACTCAGCTCGCGCTACCTGCCGGCACGTTTCCTGCCGGACAAGGCCATCGACGTCATGGACGAGGCAGGATCGAAGGCACGCATCGCAGCGATGACGCGGCCGCCGGAGCTCAAGGCCATCGACGCCGAAATCGAGGAGATCCGCGTCGAAAAAGAGACTGCGATCAAGGAGCAGGATTTCGAGAAGGCCGCGCACCTCCGGGACAAGGAGAAATCCGCGAAGCGCCGCTTTGACGACCTGCTCGAGTCGTGGCGCTCGAACAACCAGGAGCGCATCGTAGATGTCGGCGAGGACGACATGATGTCCGTCATCTCGAAGTGGACCGGCGTGCCGCTCCAGCGCATGGAGCAGGCCGAGGCCGCGAAGCTCCTCAAGATGGAGGAGGAACTCAAAGGACGCGTCATCGGCCAGGACGAGGCCGTCATCGCCATCAGCAAGGCCCTGCGCCGCTCGCGCGCTGATCTGAAGGACCCGCGCCGCCCCATCGGCACGTTCATGTTCCTCGGCCCCACCGGCGTCGGGAAAACCTTCCTCGCCAAGAATCTCGCCGAGTTCATGTTCGGCTCGGCGGATGCGCTCATCCAGATCGACATGAGCGAGTACATGGAGAAGCACACCGCGTCCCGTCTGATCGGCGCGCCTCCCGGTTACGTCGGCTACGAGGAAGGCGGCCAGCTCTCCGAGGCCGTGCGCCGCCGCCCTTACTCGGTCGTGCTCTTTGACGAGATCGAGAAGGCGCACCCGGACGTGATGCATTTGCTGCTGCAGATACTCGAAGAAGGCCAGGTCACCGACAACTTCGGCCGCAAGATCGACTTCCGGAACACCATCGTCATCATGACTAGCAACGTCGGCGCGGAGAGCATCAAGCGCCAGACCTCGCTCGGCTTCGGCGCGATGAGCACCGACGGCGCCGACAACGAAGGCATCAAAGGCAAGATCACCGAGGCGTCGAAGAAGTTCTTCAAGCCGGAATTCCTCAACCGCCTCGATGACATCGTCATCTTCCGCATGTTGGAGAAGACTGAGCTGACGAAAATCGTCGATCTCGAGGTCAACAAGGTCGTCGCCCGCCTCAAGAACAAGAAGATCACCGTCGATCTGGCCGCCAGCGCCCGCGACTTCCTCATCAAGGAAGGCTATGATCCGCAATACGGCGCGCGCCCGATGCGCCGTGCGGTGGAGAAGCACATCGAGGACCCGCTCGCCGAGCACCTCCTGCGCGGCGACATCAAGGAAGGCGACACTGTAAAGGTGACCTACGACGAAGAGAAGGCGGGCCTCAAGTTCTCGGCCGAAGACGTACCCGGAGTGAATGCAGAGGTGGCCACCGCCTCCTCACAAAGCTGATCCCTGCCAGGCTGTTGGCGCGAGATCAGATCTCGCGCATCATTTCACCCCACCGGTTCTCCGGGTTTTCAAACACGGCCAGCCGCGAGAAGCGCGGCCGCCACAGGTTTGCCAGCCATCCGTGCGGAACGGCTGCGCGCGCAGCAGGGCTTGCGCCTGAACCGAAAAGCGAAAGCCCCAAATCCATGATTTGCCCCGCAAGATTCAAGACTCCACAGATGGGTTCAGAAGAAGTCCAATCCGTGGTCGCCCTGAATCCGTGGGAATTCACTCAGAACCAATTCATGCGCAGGCCCTGAGCGGGCAGACCGTCTGTGGTGAAGAGACTGGCCCGCAGGGCTGGCGCATGAACCGAAAAGCGAAGGCCCAAAATCCATGATTTGCCCCGCAAGACTCAGGACCCCACAAATGGGTTCAGAAGAAGTCCAATCCGTGGTCGTCCTGAATCCGTGGGAATTCACTCAGAAACAATTCATGCGCAGGACCTGCGCCGACAGGTCGTCTGTGTTGAAGAGACTGGCCCGCTGAAAGACATTGCTCCACGCCATCGAGCGCGATGCGCTGGCCGGTGAGGGCGCATCGGATTGTTCTCGACGACGAGGCCGTTCGTGAAGCCAAACTGCATCCGCGCTGCCTTGCCTGCGCCGCCGTGCGGAACGTTGCTCCCGAGCAAACCATTCCGGATTACCCTTGCCTTCGATGTGACCTTCCCTGCTACACAAGAAGGTGCCGTGGTTCGGCTCCGGCGTATTGCCCTTCCCATACGAGGTGAGCGTCTTCCCTCCGCCCAGATGCAGATCGCGGATGGTGATGGTCGCTCTCCGCCGCAAACAGCGACGAGGCGGGGAGCAGAGACACGAGAAGGAGAAGGTCGCGCAGCAAGACAGGGCTGTGAGTGACTGGTGATCACCAGTGCTGGGCGGCGGATTCGGCGTCGTGGAGTTCGGGGAGGCGGCGGCCGTAGTGGTGCTGGCGGATGAGGGTGGCGGCGCGGGTGAGTTCGGCGCGGTCGCGGAAGAGGCGGGCGCGGTGCAGATGGACGTCGGCGAGGAAGAGCGGCATTGGGCCGCGCTCGGCGATGCGCTGCGCCTCGTCCAGCGCCTGCCGCGCGGCTGCGGCATCGCCGTGGAGGTGATGGTGCAGCGCGGCGGTGAGGAGGGCGAGGGGAAGCATGTCAGCCGTGCCTGCTTGGCGGAGGCCGTCGAGGGAGGCGGGCAGGTGGGGGTTGGGCGTGGCGGCGGGTGGCGGGGAGTGGAGCAGTGCGCGGTAGAGGGTGAGTCGGGCGAGGGTGAGGTGATCGAGGGCGATGTCGAGGAGTGGTCCTTGATATTGTGTCATCCACCCGAGTGTCTGCGTGGCCCGGCGCTCGGCTTCGGCGAGGGCGGTGCTGGGGAGTGTTGTCTCGGGCTTCAGCCCGTCTTCGCTCGGAAGGGTGGACGACTCTGCAGCGGTGGGTGGGGCGGGGTTTGGCGGGCTAAAGCCCGAGATTACCCCTGCCCATGCAGCGCGCTCGGCGGAGGCGAGGATCAGATCGCAGTAGCAAAAGCCTCGCAGCGAGTAGAGCAGATCGAACTGGGGCTGAACCATGCGCTGCATGTCCTCGGCCTGCTCGAAGAGCTGGCGGGCCTCATCGCTCTCGCCGCGCTGGTGGAGGGCATTGGCGGCGGTGGTGCGATCCGCCATTCGACGAAATGAATTGCTGCCGCGATCCGCGAACTCAATGGCCCGACGGGCGTCAGCTTCCGCCTCTCCCAACCGACCCAACGTCACTTCCAACTCGCTTAGGTTAGTGGCACTCTGCGCCGCGTTCCTCCAATCCTGTTGCTTGATTAGCAATTCCAGTCCCGCCCGCATCGGCTCCAGCGCTTCGGTGAGGCGACCGAGAGCGCGAAGGCTGAACGCGACTTCATTGAGCAGCCATGCCTGATCGCCTTCACTGAGATTCGGCGACAGCCGACTCCACGGCACCTCGAAGAAGGCCGCCACCGCGCCCAGGTCCGCGCCGATGGCTCCGAGTTTCTTCGTGCTGTAGTTGCCATCGTCTCCGGTGCCGCGCAGGATGCGATCGACATAGATTTGATACAACGCCTCATGCTGCCGCTCCGCGAGGCAGCCGTGGACGACGGCTTGATAGAGAGGCTGGAGACCTTCCAGCGTGTCGGGCCGGTGCGGGGTGTGCTGGCAGAGGTGATCGAAGAGGCGGGAGTGCGCGGCCTGGAAGGCTTGGGGCTGCTGCACGCGGAGCTGCTGGCCGAAATACTCGCGGACCAACGGATGGGCGTCGATGGATTCCTGATTTTGGATTCCTGATTCATGATTCAATCGCGTGATGAGGCCGGCGGTGGCGAGTCGGTTGAGGGCGATGGTCCAGTCGCGGTCGGAGACATCGGCGAGGGGTTCGGTGAGGTGCGCGATGACCGGAGGCTGGCGCAGGGCGGTGAGGCAGTCGGCGGTGGCGGGGCGATTGAAGAGGCCGAGCAGGCGCAGGATGGCGAGCTGGAGCCGGCCTTCGCTGCGCTCGCGCGGGGTGCGCCGGGTGGTCTCATCCGAAAGCCAGTGTTCATAGGCAGCGACCACGCCAAAAGCGTTGCCGTAGGGTGAATCGGGATCGTCGCTGGTGACCCACTCGGGATCGGCGTCGGCGAAGCGGAAGGTGTCGCGCTGCCGGATGTCGCCGATGCCATCGCTGCCGATGAGGGCGAGGTATTTGCCCATGAGTGTGAGGGTGAGCGCGTGGCCCTGCACCTCGGTGGTAGCGACGCGCAGCTCGGCATCATCGGCGGCAATGCTGGCCTGGCCCGCGCGCTTGACGCCGTGGTGATGCAGCAGGGCAGCCCCGGCCTCGGGGCTGAGTTGATCCAGTGCGCAGGTGAGGGCGGTCTTGCGTCCGTCGAGGTCGGTGACGTTCTCGCGCGTGGTGACGAGGCACAGGCCGGCATTCTGCGCGGCGAGTCCGCTGAGCAACGCGGTGATGGCGGGGTCGGTGAGCTGGCCTGCCATCGGGCCGGGTGGATACTGGAGCGGCTCCAGGCCATCCAACACGAGAAGTGTTTTGTCTTTTCCCACGAGTCGCGCGAGCCGCTCGCCGCGATCCCACGGGGAGCCGTGAATGGGATCGGGATCGCCGAAGAAGCTGAGTGCCCGGGCGATGAAAGTGTCTGCAGAGGCGGTGGTCTCGCCCGCGCGCCGGGTGCCCTGACTGTAGAAGGACCAGTAGAAGACGCGCTGCGCTCCGCGCCAGTCCTTGAACTCCATTTCGGCCATCCAGGCGTTAACGAGGGCGGTCTTCCCCACGCCGCCCCAGGCGCGCACAATGACGATGTGCTGCTGCGCGTCTTGCCACGCGGTGTCCAGCCGGGCCAGCCAGGGCTCGCGCCCGATCAGCTCGCGCGGGGTGTGCGGCAGACGCGGGATGCAGGTGACGACGGCGGACTCGCCACGCGGCGGGAGGATGTCATGCAAATCTGCGAGCACGAAGCTGCTGAGCCGCTCCTCGGTGAGGAAGACATCGCGATCAAAACCGAGCGCGCGGATGCGATCGAAGTGCGCGGCCTGGAGTCGCTTCTGCGCGGCATCGGGCACGAAGCCGGGCTGGCGCGGTGCGCTGGCATCGGGCCGGTAGATGTGCAGGCGGACGTGATGATAGATGGCGAGGTAAGCCTCCCACTGCGTGTAGGAGCAGCCGCCGAGCAACTCGCGCGTGAGTCCGGTGTGCGGCGCGAGCGTGGTGAGGAAGTCAGTGTGCCTCTCCAACAACGCATCCACCGCTGCCGCCGGTGGCACATGCCCGAGCCCGTCGCCAACGAGGTGAATCACGGCATCGCAGCCACGGATGTAGTTGTCGAGCTTCTCCAGGGTAGTGGCACCGAGATAGCCGAACTTCTCCTGCGTGGTGACTTCCACTCGACTGCGCTCGAGATCGCGCGCGAGGAGTTCGCGACAGGAGCGCAATTCATCCGACACCATAGAGAGGAACAGTCGGCGAACTGATTTTCCTGACCGCACCCGTTTTTGACGCTCGACCACCTCAGTAATCTCTCTCTGGCGATCTTTGACCCGTCCCCACGCGTTTTCGATAAGCAGCGCTGAAAGAACTGAAAATGCCTCGGCTGGGGATTCGGATTCCGTGAGGCTATCCAGGATCACCGGCAACTTCTCGCCGAATGTGTAAAAGGAGACATGCGGCACCCTCAGGTTTTCAAGAATTCTGCGAGGATGAACGTCTGCGGGTGCCCAGCTTCGCATGAACGGTTCAATAATGTTTTCGATCTTAGCTAGCCACACATCCCCCTCTTCTTTTTCCTCTCGCCCGGCCCATCTTGATAACAAAGGTATAATGATGGGTTCTAAACGTGGAAATCCAAACTGCTGTCGTGCCAAACTTGCCCTTTCTGCAATGTGTGTGACACCGAGAAGACTCTGCTCGTTTGCAGTGAACACAAGCACAAGAATGTCCGGCAAATGGATGGTGCATACGCTTCCTGCATCTGTAACCCCGGTTCTACTGTCGATCAGAACAAAGTCATATGCATCGATCCATGATGATCGAAGGCTTTCAAGATACTCTCCTCCACCCAGATCATAATACTCCGACCAACTGAAATCGATGAGACGCTGCTGATATCCCTCTTCATCAATTCCACTTGGCAGCATGTCGAAAAAGCCATGCGCTCCGAGATCGACCCGAAATGTGTATTCCCGCCACTCTGGGGCAGATGTTGCCTTGTCTCGGGCAACACAGCCGCCCAGCAAGCCAAAGATTCCGCCTTTATGAATGGGCGGCGTGATCGGATAGGTTGAAAAATACTGCTCGAGTCCGGGTGCTTCCAGATCCCAATCAACGACAAGAACGCGAAATCCACAGGCTGTGAGAAGCACAGCTACATTGGACAATGCCATCGTCCGTCCGACGCCGCCTTTGTAAGAGTAGAAGGTGATGATTTTACCCATTGGTGAATTTGTGCTAGAAGAGCCGAGGGTTGCGAGGCGGTCCGCCACCTTCGTTGTGTTCTTCGAATAGTTTGATGAAGCAATCGCAGGTCAACTCCTCCCATTCCTTTTCAAAAGGCGGCGCGCAGGAGATCGCCTTCGCCACTCCCTTTGCGATTGCCTCAATCCTTTGATCGAGAATCTGAGCTTCTTTCCCTTCCGGGCAGAGGCATTTATATGTTAACCCTTTTACACTCACCGGATGGATCCCACTCAGGAATCGAGGCGAATCGTCACAATCATGGGCAATCACGGGAACGATGAGCCCTCCCGTCCGTGTTGTTCGCAACCCATACTTTTCTTCTCGTGCCCTCATCATTGAGAACTCGAGCTGACACCATGGGCGCTTTGGATAAGCCGAAGTGCAAATAGCCAGCAAGGTCCTGGACCTCGCAAGATTCTCGGCCAGCTCCCGAGGCCACCCATCTCCAGGATAGATCGCGTGTTTGGCCAGATAGTAAGTAGACTCACGTTCAAGCTCAGTAGCAAGCCAATGGTTGAATCGCTTCAGGAAGTTGACCTCGACCCATTCAACCCAATCGCCCAAATGTGCGAGGCTGATAAAGACATCGTGTTCGTAGTCAGACATGGTTCAAAAGTAGGTTCAAGGCGGGCCAGAATAGACGCAACCAGCTTCTAACAAATCAAACTTCTCCTGCGTGGTGACCTCGACACGACTGCGCTCGAGATCGCGTGCGAGGAGTTCGCGACAGGAGCGGAACTCGTCCGACACCATGGAGAGGAACAGGCGACGATCTGACATGCGCGGACACTGCGAGGAACGCTCGCGGCGTCAATCACGCAGATGGTCGCTTCACCACGAGTCCGTGCGGAACGGCTGCGCGGGCAGGCCGTCTTTGTTGAAGAGGTTGGCCCACTGGAAGGCGTTGCTCCATCCGTAGCGCACGGCAGCGGGCTGGGGCACGTCTTTGCTGGAGACGATCACCTTGTCGCCGCTGATCTCGGCGTCGGCCCACACGAACTTCTTGTCCGCACCGGCGATGGAGAAGCCTTGCAGCTTGTCGCCGTTCGCGAAGGCGAGTCCCTTGCCGATGTGTTTGAAGCTGAGTGTCACCTTGCCGCCGTCGATGCTGTGGCTGGCGAGCTGCGGGCCGAGGTATTCATTGCCCTTCGCATACGCGACAGCCTGTGCGACCTGCACGGCACGCGCGCCGTAGCTGGACTTGTTCGGCGGATGGATGCCCTGGCCGAGATCGCTGCTGATGACCATGTGCGTGTTCGGATACTTCATGATCTCCTCGAAAGCGACGTGCGAGTATTCGCGGTCCGGCGTGTTCGGAATCGTCTTCGGCAAGGGCTGGAACTTCTCCGCGCCGCGATGGATCGGAGTCGCATACTCAAAGGCGCAACCGCCGCCGCTGGGCTTCTCCACATAGAGCCACGGGAAGTCGCCCTGGCCCCAGGCCTTGCGCCAGCCGCCGATGAGCGCGCCCATGAGCGTGACTTGATCAACGCCGACGATGTTTGTGCGACTCTCGCCTTGATCCCACAGCACGCCTTTGATCGCATAGCCGACATACGGACGAATGTAGGCTTCAAACAACTGCCCGACCTTGCCGCCGTTCGTCTCGCCAGGCAGGCCCGGCTTGGCTGGCGCACGAGGCCCGCGCGGCGCTGGCTTGCCTGCCTTCTTCGCGGCTTCGGCTTCGACCTTCCACTTGGCGAGGTCCTGGTCATACTTCGCTTTGTCTTGCTCGAACTTCGCAAGCAGCGCCGCATGATCATACGTCGGCGCGAACTTCTTCACCGCCTCGGCGCACGCGGCATCGCTGCGATACATCTCCTCGCTGAGCCAGAAACCCGAAGGCGTGCCACCGACGGCACCGACCATCAGTCCGACCGGAACATCGATCTCCTTCTGCAATGCGAAGCCAAACGAGAACAGGAGCGCGCTCATCTTTTGATTCGCTTCCGGCGTCGAGGTCTCCCACACCGCGTTCGCGTCCTTCCGCATCAGACGCAGCAGCGGATACGATTGATCCGCAGCGGCCTTCAAGACGGGATCGTTCGCCACATAAGAAGCGACCGGCATGTCCATGTTTGACTGGCCGGAGCCGATCCACACATCGCCCACGAGCACGTCGTCGATGGTCTTGTCATTCACCGTCAGCGCTTGAGGCGACGCATTGGTCTTCAGCGCATCGAGCTGCACACGCCACGCACCTTTGTCATCGGCCTTCGCGGTTTGACTCTGACCGGCAAACTTCACCGTCACGCTCTCGCCCGGTGCCGCCGTGCCCCAGACGGGCACCTTCATGTCGCGCTGCAAAACCATGTGCGGTGTGAAGACTTTGGACAGCTTCACCTCCGCGTGTGCAGCGGCGGTGAGCGAGAGGAGGACGGCGAGGAGACGTGTGGCGTTCATGCGGACGAGATCAACGCCTGTCGGGCGCTGTTCCTCTCAGCTTCAAATAGGCCGAGAAAAAGACCTTTCTCCTCCGTCATTTGATTTCACCATGCACAACCGTCGCACACTCCTCCGTCGCGGCAGCGCCGCCGCCGCGCTGTCGATCCTGCCTTCCAGCTTCGCCGCAGATGCCGTGCGCAAAGCCGCGATCATCGGTCACACGGGCGCGGGCGACTACGGCCACGGCATTCAGCGATTGTTCGTGAATCTGCCGGGGATCCATGTCGTCGCCATCGCTGATCCAGACGCCACGGGACGCGCGGCGGCAAAGAAGATCGCCGGTGCCGCGCGCGACTACGCCGACTACCGCGAGATGCTGGAGAAGGAGAAGCCCGAACTCGTCGCCATCGGTCCGCGCTGGTCCGGCGAGCATCATGCGATGTCGATGGCCGCGCTCAATGCAGGCGCGCATCTCTATTTGGAGAAACCCTTCACGCGCACGCTCGCGGAGGCGGATGACATTCTCGTCCTGGCGAAAAAGAAGGGCCTGCGCGTGGCCGTGGCGCATGTGACACGTTGCGCGCCCACCGTGCTACGGCTGGAGAAGGCACTGCGTGAGGGATTGATTGGCGAGGTGCTCGAGATCAACACCGTGGGCAAGATGGGCTCGCGCGCGGGCGGCCAGGACATGATGGTGCTCGGGCTGCACGTTTTTGATCTGGCACGATTGTTCGCAGGCGAGGTGCAGTGGTGCCAGGCGCGCATCCGGCATCAGGGCAAGGCTCCGACTCTATCGCTCGCCACCGAGTCGAAGTCCGATCCTGTGGGACCTGTCGTCGGCGATGACATCTTCGCGATGTTTGCGATGGACTCCGGCGTGAACGTCACCTTCCGCAGCCGCGTCGGCCTCGAAAAACCCGCCGGTCCCTTCGGCATGGAGATCATCGGCAGCAAAGGCATCGTGCGGCTCAACTCCGGCTTCGAGCCGACGATTTCACTGCTCGCCTCTCCGAATCGCGAACCAACGACACGCACCGAGAATTGGGTCACCTGGACCGGTGGTGTCGATCCCGCCGACGAAGCGAGCCTCGACGGCCTCACTGGCTACGACGCCGCGCATCGCCGTGTCGCCCGCGATTGGCTCCAGGCCATTGATGAAAAACGCGAGCCTCTATCCTCCGGCGAACGCGCGATGAAGTGCATCGAAATGGCGCACGGCGTGTTTCAAGCCGGACTCGACGGCACTCGCGTGGACTTCCCGCTGAAACGCCGCACGCATCCGTTGATCGCCGGGTGAACGCGCACTCACTCCGGCCTCAGCATCAGCGTGTGCTTGGCTACTTCGGCGATCTTCTTGTCCGAGAACGCGAGCGGGAAATACTCACCTCCTGCCCATAGCGGCAGCAAGTCGCTGTAGTGCTCGCTGCCGGGCTGGCCGGACTGGCCGGGCGTGCTGGTGGCAAGGCCGAGGTCCCAGTCGGAGAGGTCAAAGACATGGCGGTAGGAGGCTCCGTGCACTTGCTTAAAGTTCGCGTCGAACTTGGTGTTGTTCGGCGTGGTGTCATCGCCAGGGCGCGGCACAGGCGCGGGATTGAAAGCAGTGGCGTGGGCCGCGCTGAGGCTGGCGAGCGGATGCTGGAAGGCGGCCTGATGCATCGCGCCCCATTTCCAGCGTGTGGGATCAGCGCCCTGGTCTTTACGCAGACGTGCGGCGGCGGTGGTGAGAGCCGTGAGCATGAGCGAGTTGCGTTTCGCGGTGGGATTTTCCGTTCCAAACCATTCCGCGCTCGGTTCACGCAGCGCACGGATCATGACGGGCAGACTCTTTAAGGAACCGCGGTCGAGTTTGCTGTCGGTGGCGATGGCTTGCTGCCAGAAGACTTTTTCGAGTTCTTGCAGCCACACGCAATACAAAACGGCGGCAGCGGAGTCGGTGGCGAGATGACCGTCCCAACTGCCAAGCATCCCGGCGAGTGTTTTCAGATCATCAGGAGCGGAGACCTTGCGCCAGAGGCTCGCGAGCTGCCGCGCGGCAGTGGAGGTGCTGTCTTGCTGAATGCTGCGAAAGTCGTCCAAGGTCAGCTTTCGACCTGATGCGATGATTTGCTCAAGCCGCTCGCGAATGCGGTCGTGGCGATACGACGGCGACCAGTCGTAGGCGATGGTGTGCGGGTAGTTGGGCGGCAGGATGTTGTGATTCGCAGTGGCGATCCAGCCTTCGGCGGGCTGCCACTGCTGCGGATAGTCCTTCACCGGCAAAAAGCCTTTCCAGCGATACGCATTCGTCCAGCCGGGCACGGGCAGCAGGCCGTCCCAGCCCTCGCGCACAGGCGTGGCAGCGGCGGCGATCCATCCGGTGTCGCCGTCCACGCTGGCGAAGACAAAGTTCAGGCACGGAATCTTCCAAGCCTCCAGCGCCTGCAAAAACGACGCGCGATCCTGCGCACGCGCCACCGAGAGACTGCCGAGATACGCCGCGCCGCCCGGCTCCTGCCCGGCCCAGCGCAGCGCGATGGCGATGTGCTTTTTCTCATCCTGATAAATGACGGGACCGTGGCGTGTGAAGCGCAGCTCTTGCTTCACAGGCTGCGGCTTGCCACGAACGCGGAACGTTTCCTCGCGTGTGTCCATCGCGAGCCATTCATCGCCCGCGAGATAGCGCCTCGGATCATCAGGATGCGTCTTCTCCACAAACAAATCCGCCTGATCCGTGCCGACAATCGTGAAGGCCCATGCGATGCGTTCATTGTGCCCGATGGCGACGCCCGGCAGCGCAGGCTCACCGCTGCCGATGACATTCCAGCCCGGCGCACGCAGATGCACGAGGTAGCGCAGCGAAGGCAGCGCCAGCGTGCGATGCGGATCGCCCGCGAGCATCGGCTTCCCCGAGGCCGTGAGCGATCCAGCAGCCACCCAGTTGTTGCTTTCATGCAGCGAAGTCTTGAACGCGGGTGCTTTCGTCGCGGCGCCGTAAGCAGCGCCGATGTCCGCTTTGAAAAGATCTGCATCGAGCAACGGATCGAGCGCGAACTCACGCGGCGGCTCCGTCGGTGCGAGACGACGCGCTTCATTCACACCCGCCTCGGCGACGAGACGCGCACGCGACAGCTCGCGCTGCCAGTTGCCAGACATGATGAGCCCGGACATGCGCGGCAGCACATCCTCCGCGCGCCACGGACGCGGTTTGAAGCCGAGAACCTGAAACTCGACCGGCAGCCCCTTCTCGCCCGCCTGAGCGATGAAGGCATTGATACCCTCCGCGAAGGCCGTGGCGATCTCGCGCGCATCCGGCGCATAGCTGCGCCACTCCGCCTCCATGTCACCACGATACTGCATGAGCCGCGCAAAGCGGTCGCCTTCCAGAGCCTCCGCGCCCTGTAGCTCCGCCATCTCTCCCAGCCCCGTGCGCCGCCACAGCTCGATCTGAAACAACCGGTCCTGCGCCACCACAAAGCCCTGCGCGAAGAAGAGATCATGCGAGTTCTTCGCGTCGATGTGCGCGATGCCCCATCGGTCGCGGGTCACACGCACTTCGTTTTGCAAACCCGGCAGGTGCTTTTCGCCTTCGAGCTGCGCCAGCACGGTGCGGGATTGTTTGAGTAGAACTTCCGATGTTTGTGCCGTGAGATTGGTGGCTGACAGGCAGAGGATTGGAAGGAGAAGGAATGGCAAGGGAATGGGGGCAGGGGAATGTTTCATTAGATTCATCAATGGGTTGGATCGGTTCTGCCTTCTTATTCCCCTGCCCCCATTCCTCTGCCATAAAGCAGCCCTGAATTCATCGAGTGCCTACTGAACCCTGCTTCGCCTTCACCACGCTTGTTTCATTGCGCTCCATCGTCACCTGATCCTTGCACGCGTCCTCGATGACAAAAGGCTGCTTCAACGCCTCGATACGGTTTTCGATGAAGCGCACGTCCTTGATCGTGCCCTTCACCGACACGGCGGTCTTCGCGTTCTTGATCGTCACGCCACGAATGCGCACGCCATCGATGAGCGCCGTGCGGTAGTCGGTGGTGTTGCGCCAGACTTCCATGCCGATCTGCAACGGCTCCTCCGCCGTGCCGCTGATGATGCCGCCGATGTAGTTCATGTCCGTGCCGCAGAGGGTCACGCTGTTTACGGCGACGAGGTTCGTTACCTGATTGCCGCGTCCCTCGATGCGCACGCCACCCTTGCCGCCGCAGAAGTCACCCGTGGAAGAGCAGAAATCACCGCGCAGGCTGAGGTTCGCGGGATTGTCGCGGCAGATGTTCCCGCTGAGCACGATGCCTTCCTGGAAAGCATTCACGCCGATGCCGAGACGCGCGTTGTTCGTGCAGATGTTGCCTTGCAGCACGCAGTGATGATTGCCGGAGTAAAGGATGATGCCGTCCTCGTAGTCCGAGTCGCGACATTGATTGGCCGTGAGCTGGCAATACTCGCTCAATCGCAGCAGGATGTTCTTGTCGTGCGCGCCGATGCACGTCACGCGGTCGATGCGCGAATGATGCACGCGGTAGAAGCTCAGATTGTGCAGGATGCAGTCGCGAATGGTGATGCCTTCGATGCTGAGGCTCGTCAGCGGGTCGGTGAGCGAGTCCACGCTGATGCCGCAGCCCGCGCGCGTCTCCTCGCCGCGGCTCTTTGGCGTGGTCATGTCGCCCGGAGCGAAGTCGAACTGCTTCTTCTTGTTCCCGTCGATCACGCCCGTGCCGTGGATGCGCACGCCGGGCACGGTGATGAGGAAAGCCGAGCACTGCGTGCCGAGCCGCGCCTTGTCCGCCACCTTGTAATCATGCTTCAGCGGCAGCTCGAAGCGCACCGTGTTGCCTTCAATGCTCGCGATCCGTCCGCAGTCACCGCCTTCGCGCCGGTCCTTCTTCCCGCCACCCTGAATGCGAAGACTGTCCGCACCCAGCGTCACCCATTGCCCTGTATAGTAGCCCGATGCATCCGCGACAGTCACCGCATTCTGCCCCGCAGTCACATCTGCCACCACTGCCTGAATGTTCGAGTCACTCACCTTCACCGTGCCCTCGATCTCGATCACCTGCCCGGCCTTCGGTTGCAGCGCGTTCGTGATGCGAAACACACCCTCGGGAATCACCACGTTCTTCCCGGTATCCAGCGCCTTCTGAATCGCGCGCGTGTCATCGGCTCTGCCGTCGCCCTTAGCGCCGAACTCGGCGACGGAGACGGCATGTGCGCTCGATGCGAACAAAAATACAGCGTAGAACCAGCTTTTCATGACGCAGCAAGTCGGTGATTTCAACGGTTGAGTTCCGCCATGTAGATCGCCGTGATTGTCTTGCCGGCTTCATCCTTCTCGTGGCTCGAATACCACGAGATGAGGCCCTTGGTCGGCGAAAGCTCGACGAAGCCGGGATACGAGTTGTCGCCGCCGCTGGGGAGTTCGGCGAATTCGCGAAGCGTCTCACCATCGAGCCAGCAGAGCGAGGTTTTTGCTCCCTTCTCCTTCGTGGTATGCCGCCCACCCACGAGGATGTGCTCGCCCCACTTCGCCACAAGCGGGCCACCAACCGCGCGGTCGAACTGCTGACGATTCCAGTCGGTGTAAGGCAGCTTCGAGCGCAGAAGGAAGGCTTCCTTGCCGCTGCCGTTGCGGCCGATGGCCAGCACGCTGCCGTCGCGCTCGAAGAGGAAGGCGGTTTCATCGCCATTCGTCTCGTTGAAGTAGGCGCGCTTCTTCCACACGAGACCGTCATCGCTTTCGAGCATGAGCGACTGAATGCGGCTGCCTTCACCTTTCGGGCCAATGTCGTAGCCGGGCTTGCGTCGGCCACAGAGGAAGGCTTTGCCGTCATGCGACGCCGCACGCCAGATGTATAGGCCGAAGGTGCCTTCGAGCATCGTCGGCTCGCTCCACTTCGAGCCGTCGTCGGAGAACACGGCAAAGCCGAGCATCTTGTTCATGTCGTAGTCCTTCGACTCGATCTTGCCCGGTCCGCTCCACCATGTGCCGGTGTAAACGAAGAGACGATCTTTGAAGACGAGAAAGTGCGGATCACGCGTGTCGCGATCTGTGACGCTGAAGCGATGAACCGGCTGCCACGACGCGCCTTCATCGGCGCTGCGCAGGATGATCACCGAAGCAGTGTTGTTCACCATGTGACCGTCCGGACAACTGCGGAAGCAAAGGTAAAGCTGCCCTTTGAATCGCACGAGATCGGTGAAGGCGTTGTGCTCGCCATTGTGGAAGACGCGGCGGATGTTCTTCACGGTCACGGGAGGCGGCTCTGCCGCAAGTGACGAATGCAGAATGACGAATGACGAAAGAAGCACGACGAGGAGCGAGCGCATGACGAGGTGGATGGCAGGTGGTTGTGGGACTGAGGTCAGGATGAGCGGGATTTGCGAAGCAGGAAACCAAGCGACAGTACCAAGGCGGCTGCCGCAGCGATCCAGCGGCGGCGTTTGGCTGCTGTGTTTGATGGCGTGGCATCGGCGACGGCAGGCTTTGGCTCGATGCGCACGGTTTCGATGACCGGAGCGTTGTCCACTGCCGACCAGTCGGCGGAAAGGAGAAGGTCCATGCCGGGATTCTGGTCTTTGATTTCGCAGGAGCAGGCGCCGCAGAGATAGGTGGCTGTTTGCAAAAGGTTGTCGTCGTGAATGCCTTTGCCGATCAGCGGCTCGAGCGCGCGACCGCGACCGAAGATGGGAAAGACCATCGGCTCGCTGATGAAGTCGCCGAGATCAGGCTCCAGGTGCATGAGCATCGCGATCAGCGCGGCTTCCCGCTGGTCAGCACGGCTGAGACGGAGGATCGAGAAGTCGATCTTCAATGGCAGATCAGTCTGGAGCACATCCGCATTCTCGTGTCGCCGCGTGGCGTTTCGCAGACTGGCTTCATCCTGCGTGATGACGCCGTCGGGGAGTTTCACCTTCTCGGTGATGGTCTTCATGGACTCCTGCAGCACGGTGTGCGCGGCGTTGTCCTTCGCTGCATCGCCGGACTCGAGCAGAAGCCACACGGCTGTTTGACCGCTGAGCAGGCGCTTCCGGAGTTCGTCACGCACGGGCGAGTTTAGCAAAGCGGAGGCAGTGTCTTTGGAAAAATCAGCCTGCCAGACAGGCTTTCGCGCCTCCGCGTTGCGCGATCGAGGATCGTGCAGAGCGACCGACGACTTCTCGGCAGGCGCTTTGATCTCGATCTCGACATTGACCGGTGTCTTCGGGTGCTGAAGCGACTCCACAATGGCTTTCTCGTCCGGTGTGAGGCCGTTCGTGCCCGGCGTCATCGAGAGCAGGTAAGCTGCAGGCTCCCAGCGCTCGAGTGCGTAGCGAAACACAGGCACCTGACACGCCTCACTCGTCACCATGAGCGAAAGGCCGCAAGCGATTGCCGCGAAAACGCGGGAGATCGCAAACAACGAACCGCGCGATTTCCCAAGTGAAGCCATGACCCGTGTGTGAACTCTCTCTCACTCACCTTGCAGCGCGAACCACGCCTTCATTTGATAGCTGCAGTGACACTTCGAAGAGCCGTCCGGCACGAGGACGAGTCCGGATGCCGGGACAGCATTGATCCAGCAGCTCGGCCGAATGCCGCCGTAGTTCTCCGTGCCAGCTTCGCGAGTGAGATCCACGTAGCCGAGCGTGGCCGAGCGGAAGAGCATGAGGTTCCGGCTCGAACTGATCTGGCCACAGCCATACGAGCGCTTGAACTCCCAATCGACCGGCGATCCCGTCTTCAGATCCCACGCACCACCTTCGGAATAGATGGTGCCGTCGTTGATCAAAGGGCGTGTCTGGTACTTCGCCACCTGCTCCCAGATGCGTTTGCCTGACTTCAGGTCAAAGCCAGCGAGCCGGCCTCCGACCTCTGATGGCAGCTCGAAGAAACTGTGTTTCACCGCTTTGTAATTCATGAGCAAGACACCGTGCTTCGCACTCACCGCGAGTTGCGTGCCCCAGATGTCATCTTCGTTCTTCCATAAAACCTTGCCGCTCGCCGCATCGACGCCCAGCAGCTTGCCAGGAGGTACATCGCCGTGCGCCAGTCGCGGCGCGGCCTTTCCATCGCGACGCGGATTGGTCACGCGGTCGGCTTCGACGATTGGGCGATCGATCAAATAGACGCGTTCTCCCGCGATGGCGATGCTGTTGTGGCGAATGGAACCGTCAGGCTTGTATTGCCACTTCACTTTTCCTGTCGCCGGATCGAACGCGAAGAACAACACCGACTCCGTGCGCAGGTTCGTGAGCTGATAACGCGGGCTGACATTATGCTCGAGATTCTCGACGGAGCCGAAGAGCGTGCCGTTTTCAAAAGCGAGGTAGCCCCAGTTGCGATCTTTTGCATCGGCAGCCACGGGCGTCGTGAATTCGCGCACGAGCTTCCCCGTGGCGAGATCGATGCGCAGACAACGCGGCCCGCTCTTCACATAGATGGAATCGCCACCGATGCAGAAGGGGCCGCCCGTATCGCCGATGCCGACGTCGTGATGAATGCCGTCGAAGTCAGCGAGCAATCCGCGCACATCGAAGTCCCACAGCCGGCGGCCATTGTAGGCATCCACACAGCAAAGGCCGTTCACTCCGCTGACGACCATGTAGCCCTGCGAGATGAGCGGTGCCGGACCCTGACCGTGGCGATTCGCGATCTCGAACTCGACATCGCGAAACCAGAACATCGAGAGCCTCCCCTTCACGATCTCGTCATCGGAGCAGAGCGTATTGGCTGCGCTGCCGTTTTGATGCGTCCAGCTTCCGGCGCCAGCGGGCGCGCCAGCTTTGTCGATCTTCACCTTCCCATCCGTCATCGACGCGATCATGCCGGTGTAGGGCCTGCGGATGCGGTGCATCTCCGTCTGCACCGCTTTGACCGATGCGAGCTTGGCATCACGCGGTGCGATGACGAGGTTCGCAAATTGCCTGGGGAAATGCGTCGCTTCGAGCGGTGCGACGGTGACGCTGATTCGCGTGCCGTAGATGCCCGCGTTCGCCACACGAAGCCGCGCGGCAGCCGCGAGCTTTGCATCGGGCTCCACGACGATGATGTGCATGTCGGATTGCCGGGCGATCGCGAGCTCCAGATCACCGCGTCCTCCTCCGAGCAGAACCGCGTAGCCAGACTTGATCGCCGCTGCATCGAGAATCGCCTTTGCTTCAGCAGCACTCTTTTCATCAGGCGTGTCAGTTTTCGCGACAACAACGGGAGCGGGCAATGGATTGGGACTGCCGTCGAAGAGGTAAACGATGCCTTTGTCCGTGGTCACCACGATGCGGCCATTGCCCGCGGCGAGGCCGAGCACGCGACCTTCCACGCTTTGCTTCCACCATTGGTTTCGCTGACCCGAGTAATCGATCGCCGTGATCTGACCGTCGCAGCCCACGACGGCTTCGCTGCCGGCGATGATGAACTCCAACACCTCTCGCTCCAGCGGTGCCACCTTGTCCTGCTCGAGCACACGCGCCTTCACCGGCTGCCCTTTGCGATCAATCTTCTCCACGTCCTTCCATCGATAGGTCGCCAGTGAGCGACCTTCCGCACGCACGATGCCACCATTGATCGCCACGGCAGCGCCAGCACCGAATTGCGTTGTCATGTCGCCCGTCTTCAGATCAAAGAGAGCGCCGGAATTGAGGATGCTGTTCTCGCTCAATACAACGCGGGTGCCGCCACGCTGCTGATTCTTCGCGAGGTGGTAGTAGCGTAGTTTTCCATCCGCGCGCTCAAACACCGCAGGCACTGCACGACCTGTCGGGACGATGATCGAGTCCTCGGTCGCGAGGAAGTATCCCTGCGGTGCCACGCCGCTGTCTGCCTCTGCGCCTCCATGCGGCTGCGCCATGTGAAGGCCACCGCTTTCGCCATTGTGCCAGACCGGTCTGCCGGTCGCAGCGTCCAGCGCGTGCAGGAAAACACCGTCGTTCGGCCAGATGCCACCGGAGTAGTAAACTTTGTCATCAACGACCACAGGACCGCCTCGTGCGGGCCAATGCGAAATCATGCGCTCATTGCCCATCACGCGTTGCGCTCCCGGTCCGGCGCGATGCTTCCAAAGCACTCTGCCATCTCGCAACCCAAGCGCGTAGAGATGCCCGTCATCGCTGACGACGAAGACGCGATCCTTCCACGCCGCTGGAGCAAAACGCACCGGTCCTTCTGTGAAGAAGCGCCAGCGAATCTGGCCCGTCTTCGCGTCGAGCGCATAGACCTGATCGTCCGCCGAGCTACCGAACAGCACGAGATCGCCAACGATGATCGGCTGGAAGGCGAGATCGTATTCCATGCGATCCGATGTCGGCCACGCAGGCCGCGGAGCCGCCGGAAGCCGAAACTCCCAGCGCTGGCGCAGTTGATTCGGAATCGTTTCCGAAGTGAAACCGCTGCGCGCCGCATTGCCGCGAAAAGTCGGCCAGTCATCAGCCATCAGCCATGAGGAAGCGAAAGTCAGTGACAGGAAGAGAAGGGAGCGCATGAGGCAAAAAGTAGTCAGGGGCTTCAGCCCGTGATCGTATGGATGAGGGATTCGAGTCGAACAACCCGGCGGCAACTCCGCGCGCGAGAGCGAACGATTAATTGATCAGCTTCGCCGCTTCTTCCTTCGCCTTCGCGAGCACATCGGCCAACGCGACGGGCTTGCCGCCCTGCCGAAGACTTTCGTCGGCGGCTTCCATGAAAGTGAAGATCTCGATGGTCTCTTCAGCGCTGACGGGCGCTTGGCCGGTGCGGAAGAAGGTGCCGATCTGTCGGCACAGCCCCTCGTAGCTTACGGCTTTCGCAGCCTGTCCGATGGACTTGCTGCCATAGGCCACTGCTCCGAAGTCCGCCTTGCCCTTCACGATGCCGCGATACGCGCCAACGCGGCCGTCCTTCCACACCCCGGTGGCGACATCGTGATTGCCCGCCTTCACACGCGAAACCGTCTCGCAACCCATGCCCATGAGCGTGTAGAGCGCCTCGACGCCGTGGATGCCATAAAAGAAGTAGTCCGGCGTGCCCTCCTGATAGGAGCACGGCCCCCAAGTCTGCGCGCCGAGGATGTCTCCGAGCGCTTCGTTCTTCTTCAACGCGACCATTTCATCGCCGAAACGCGACGAGGAACTGCTGAAAAACTTCACGCCATGCTTCTTCGCCAGTTCCACGGTGGCAATCGCCTCCGCGAGCGTGCCAGCGAGGGGCTTGTCGATGAAGACGGGCTTGCCTGCCTTGAAAATCTCCCGCGCCTCCTGGAGATGGATGCGCCCGTCCACGCTCTCCAGCAGCACCACATCCACCTTCGTGAGCAGTTCCGGGATCGTCGGCACGATCTCCACGCCCATCTCGCGCAGTTGCTGCGTGAACTTTTCTTTCCGATCCCGGCTCGCCGGCATGTCCGTGCCGCCCGTGTAGCCGGTCGTCACCTTGATGCCCGCGAGTTCGCCGGTCGTCTCGCCTTTGTTGAAGAGCTTCGTAAACGCCGGCACATGCGAAGTATCGAGGCCTACAATGCCTGCGCGCAGCGGTTTGAGGTCGTTTTGGGCGAAGGCGGAGCAAACACCGAGGAAAGCAAGAAGGATGGATTTCATGATCGCTTCTTCAAAAGCTCCGAGAGGAGGGATTTGATCAAGATTTCAGGGCAAACCTCACGACGCCAGTTCCGGCGAGCATGTGATTTCTCCAGCCAGATGATTTGACCGCCTTGTCTTTGGTTCGTCTTTCCCCGGCAAAGGACCTGTTCGCCACTGGCTTCCTACTCCTCGCCGCCCGGCTCTCGTTCGGACGCTGAAAATGAAAAGAATGTCATTCGAGTTTCGCGCCCAAGCCGGACGGGCTGTCGCCACACCCGGCCGGCAGATCGGCGTGCACTCATCGCAGTCCGGACGTGTTCGGCGCGAAGAGAGTGGAGCACTCCAATGCGCGATCTTCGCCGAGCCGTCCGGCTCGTTTGCGAACATGAGCTGCATGCAGGCTCGAAGGGCTGCCAGCCTCCGCTTGCGCGTCAGCCGTGCCGCTGCGAAAACTCGGCAGCCATGAAACCAACTCGCCTTCTTTTCGCCGTTCTCTCGCTGTCCTTCGCCGGATCCCTCAAGGCCGAAGTACCGAAGCTCCCGCTCTGGCCAGAAGGTGCGCCGGGCGCGAAGGGGCAGACGGACAAAGACCAGCCGTGGGTGGATGTGTGGCTGGCTGACAAGGCGAAGGCGAATGGCGCGGCTTTCGTCGTCGCGCCCGGCGGTGGTTACGGTGGACTGGCGGCCGACCACGAAGGCGTGCAGGTGGCGAAGTTCTTCAACTCGCTGGGCGTGTCCGCATTCGTGCTTCACTACCGTCTCGGCAGCGCGGGTTATCATTACCCGATCGAGCTGATGGATGTGCAGCGTGCGATCCGTCTCGTGCGCTCGAAGGCGGCTGAATATTCGCTCGATGCGAATCGCGTGGGCATTATTGGATTCTCCGCAGGTGGACATCTCACGAGCATGGCGGCGACGCTCTTTGACGACAAGCCGGCGGGCATGACAAATGATGCGATCGATCAACTCAGCGCACGGCCGACGGTAGCGTGTCCGACTTATCCGGTGATCTCGATGAAGGACGACTTCGGCCACAAAGGTTCACGCAAAAACCTGCTCGGCCCGAACAACGACAACGCGGAGTTGATGGAGAAGACCACCACCTATCTCCAGGTCACCGACAACACGCCGCCGATCTTCATTTTCCAAACCGACGACGACACGGTGGTGCCCGCTGAGAACGCGGTGCAGTTCTACCTCGCGTGCCGGAAACACAGAGTCCCCGCCGAACTCCACATCTACAAGCCTGGACCGCACGGCGTCGGACTCATGCAGGGCGATCCCGTGCTCGGCACATGGCCGCAGCATCTCGCCGCGTGGCTGCGCAATCAGGGCTTCTTCAGCACCGCTAAGCGCGCGTCGGTGAACGGCACGATCAAGATCAACGGCAAGCCCGTCAGCTGGGGAGCGCTCGTGCTCGAGGGCACCGACCCGAATGCACCGCGCCCCACTGCGCGAATCATGGGCGGCAAGTTCAAGCTCGAAGCAGCAAACGGTCCCGCCATCGGCACCTGCAAACTCACCGCCACCTACTCCGCCGCCGACGTGCCGGGACTCGACACGCCCGATGGCACCGTGACGACCAGCACAAACAAGGGCGCGCCTATCACGGTGGAGATCAAGGAGGGTGAAAACTCGTTGGCATTGGAGCTGACACGGGACTGACCCTCCGTGCGCACGATTTCTTTCGGGCGCTACACGACGCGGCTTGACGTTCATGCGCGGTTTTCGCTAGCATCGCCGAAATTCCGCCCGGCAAGTGCCGGCGCGGAGTTTTTTCTGAACAAACGAAAATCGACAACCATACAAACATGCATCGCAAAATACTCGTGCTCGCCGGAGCTGCGTTCGTCGCAGCGTGCGCCGTTTTCTCCGCTACCTCGCTCAAGGCCGCGGACGGAGACAAGGCCACTGAGGAGTTCATGAAGAAATATCACAAGGCTCCGAAGGGCACCGATCCGATCTGCAAAAAAGCGGTCGGCGGCATGGCCTCGGCGGAGGAACTGGCCGGTCTCCTGGCCGGCTACCAGGCCATGTGCGGCACAAAGCCGCCGAAGGGCGACGTGGGTCCCTGGCAGGAAAAGTGCAAGGCACTGATCGCCGCCGTGAAGGGTCTGCAGGCCAAGGACGCGACTGCTGGCGAGGCTTACAAAAAGGCGGTGAACTGCAAGGCCTGCCACTCGGAGCACAAGCCCGATTGAGCGGCATCATGACACGGCCTTGCCGGGCGGACTGCCCTGTCTTACGCGACATGAAGCGCGCGAAGGCAAAGACGACGTATTCTTCCCCGCAGGCCGAGACGTCATGAATGTCCCTCCGCCCGGATACCGGCCGGACGGAGGGTTCTGAATTCAGGCCAGCCAGATAGGATGCCGGGCTTCCCACCAGAGGCCCTCCGTATCTGAGTGCGGCCTGGTGAAGTTCGACGTATCGATTTTTACAATGCACCGGAAGCGCCGCCATGTGAAGGGTATGTGGTCCGGTCTGGCTGCGCTGGCGATGTGGCTCGCCACCCAGGGGCATGATGAACCGCACGCTCACGCAGGGCCAACGGCAAACGAGGATGGCACAAGGCACGGCGAGACGCGGAGCGGTGCCCGTGCGAAACGCACGAACGCCGCTTCATCCGGATTCGCTGCCGGCATCGCGGTTGGCGCGTCAGCCAGGGCGTCGCGCGGAGGGAGGGATCGCACCGGGAATGCAGACGGGTCGTTTTCTCCGGTGATCTTGCGGCCAGCGCCTGCGACCACGCCAGGAGATGATGCATATCATCCGGGTTTGCGCCCACGCTTCGCAGCGCCGAAAGATCCCCTGACTGTTCCGCCGGGCCGCATGTTGCGCTTGTACATGAAGGTGGCCGATACGCTCCGCGCACGCGCCCTCGCCGACGGGCGGCTGGCCATCGAACCAGGAACCGCGGTGAACGCGGATGATCTCATGCAAACGGCGCGGGATCACGATCTGCGCTTCAAGCGCGTCCACTCCGTTTCCGACGCGGACTTGAACTCCTTGGAACGCCGTGCCGCGGTGCGGACCGGCATGGCGCAGCCTGATGCTGCCGGCCTTGTGGAAGTGGTGCCAAAAGGAGCTGCTTCACGGGCACAGATGATTGGACTGGCGCGAGTGCTTCACGCGCTCGCGGCCGTGGAGTTCGCCGAACTCGAATCGCTCGATGCACCATCGCCGCCCCCGGCGTCCGACATTGCGCCGCCCACCCCCTTGCTCAGCGGCGGCCAGAGCTACAGGAGCGCGGGAAGCGGCATCGATGTTGATTACGTCTGGAACGCGCTCGGCGTCCGCGGGCACCCATCTGTGCGCCTCACGGACTGCGAGTATTCGTTCAACGCGACGCATGAGGATCTCGCCGGTCTCACTCAAATCCAGCCTGGCGTGGTTTCGATGTACACCGCCTTTGGCGACGATCACGGCGCGGCGGTGCAGGGAATGCTGGGTGCGGGCGTGAACGGCTACGGCATGACGGGCTGTGCACCGGCATGTGCCGCATGGTTTTTTCCGGAGTTTTCCACGCTCGCCAGCGGCAGCCAGAACCGCGCAGCCTGCGTGACGGCGGCCATCGCCGCATCCGCGCCTGGCGATGTGGTGCTGCTGGAAATGCAAGCCACAGGCGCGCAGGGCGGCTACGGCCCCGCGGAGTACAGCCCGTCCGTCTTCAACGCGGTGAAACTGGGAGCCGACGCCGGAGTCATCATCATCGGCGCGGCGGGCAATGGCGCGGAGAATCTGGATGACGCGGCCTATGCGGCGTACCGTTCCCGGGGAGACAGCGGAGCCATCATCGTCGGCGCGGGCACCGCCGCACGCGCGCCCTTGAGTTTCAGCACACATGGCCTGCGGGTGAACCTGCAAGGCTGGGGGGAGGGCGTATCGACCACGGGTTACGGAACGCTGGCGATATATGGAGGCGACGCGAATCAGAAGTACGCCTCCGACTTTGGCGGCACCAGTTCCGCGGCGGCCCTCGTCTCCGCCGCAGCGGTGCTCTTGCAAAGCGTCGCGGTGGAGATTTGCGAGACGCGACTCAGCCCCGCGGAGATGCGCGCGCTGCTTGTTTCATCGGGAAGGGCGCAGACCGGGGATGTGACCAGGAACATCGGCCCGCTGCCAGACCTCCGCGCCGCGGTCGCCGCCCTTGTCGGTGCGCATCCGCCGCCGTTTTCCACCCTGCGAAGCTGGGCGCTCTTCCACTTCGGCACTCCGTCTCCGCCACCCGATGCCGATCCCGACGGCGACGGCGCGCCGAACCTCGTGGAGTACGTGCTGGGCACCGATCCGCGATCGGATGCAGGCGGCGAGATGGCGGCAAGCGCTCCGCGTCTCACCGCGGCGTCATCGGACGGCACACCGCTGCTGGTGTTCGAGTTTCACCATCCGCCTTCCCGCGCAGGCGCGGCGTGGAGTGTGCAGCAGTCGCCTGATCTCACGCCGGGTTCGTGGCTCGATGTCGTTCCCGGCACGGGCGGGGCAACGATGAATCAGGAAGGCGGCGTATGCCGTGTCACGCTTCCGCGAAGCCCTGGCGCGGCGCGCGGCTTCGTTCGTCTGCATGTCACGGCACCATGATGACGGAGCGTGCGAACGGGCTTCCAGCGGTCATCAATCGCGCCCGTGAGTCATGGCATTTCATCGCACAGCGTTCATGGATGTCCCCCGCCCGGATACCGGCCGGACGGGGGTTCCTCATCCATGAAGCGACCGGATCTCCGTCACGAGGACCGGTCTCTTTTGAGGAAATTGGTCGCGCACAATCATGGCGGTCAGAACTTCCATGTGACGCCCGTGTGGAGTGAGAAGTCGGAGCTTGCACGCGTGAGGCCGAAACCTGCTCCCAGCCTCAGCGTGACATTGTGCGCGGGTGTGTAAAAGCCGCCCACCACCGCCTCCTGCATGCCATCGGCGGCAAAGTCACCGATGGCCTCGACACCGAGCGCCAGGGAATGCGTGAACTGATGGCGCACACCGGCGGCATAGCCCCACGCCGGCGCGGCTCCCTCGGGCGAGATGCCTATGAGATTGAAAATCGCCTTCGTGCGGCCGAAGTCAGCCTCGATCACGAGGCGTCCGGTCCACAGGTTTTCGTCGTGATTGTGGATGCTGCCGCTGTAGTCGATCCCGGGGTCATTCACCACCCGTGTGACGTGCTTCACCTTTTTGACCTGGGTGCGGGTGCCGGTCGTCCCCCCTGCCGACGCCGTACTCGTGGGAGTGGACGTCGTCGTCTCGGTGACGGCTTGTGTAGTCGTCACCGTGCTCGTCTCGGCACCATCATGGCCGGCATGTGGCGGCGGCGTGGGGCAGTCCACGTCCACCGTGGGATCACACATGCTGCCGGAGCCGCCTGATCCAGAAGTTGAGGACGTGGTGGTCGTCGTCGTCACCGTCTTCGTCGTGGTGGTGGTTTCCGTCACCTGCGTCGTCTCCACCACCTGGGCGCTGGCGGGAATCGTATATGGAACCTGCTCGTAAACTTTTTCGTAGCTCACCACGCTCACCTTCTGGTTCAAGTGGCCGGCTGCCCCGTCCACGATCTGCCGCCCCGCCGACAGGCTCACATGCAGCCATGAACTGGCATCCGGCGGGGTCAGTTGGAAGTGCAGGCGTGGCGTGACGGCGGAGTACTTCCAGCCGTCCCCTTCGTCGTTTCCTCCGGCGCTCACGCTCAGCGCCACGCGCGGTGCCAGCGTCATCATGAAGGTGGATTCCGTGCTGAAAGCGTCCAGCCCGTTGTACTTTTCCCAGTCGAATGAGGCGGAAGCACTGCCGCTGAATGGCGGCGGCATCTCGTAGTCTTCGAGCAGAAAAAAATCATTGCCATGGTGCGCCAGCCCGCCCGTGGTGAAGGCGAGGAACGCACAGAAAATGACCGGCGTGATATGGTTCATGGCGGGAAGGGCGATCACAGCCCTCGCGCCTGCCGCATGACGGGACATGCCGCAGGCGGAGCAGCCGCGTTTTTCTCATCAGGCATGCCGGCGGCGGCGGGAGACCGCGCCAAGACCCGCCAGCACGAGGAGCGCGGCCCGCCCTGGCTCGGGGGCCGTGCTTGTGGTGAAGGTGGCGCTGTAACCCTGCCGCGGCGGGCTGGTGAGCGAAGGTGCATCACTGCCGAGCACGATGGTGTAGTGACCGGCGGAGAGCAGCCACGATTCCGTGACGGAAGTGAGAGTGCTGTTCGCCGTGTGATCGATATAGCTCAGGTCCTCGGCCCAGATCGGATTCCCTGTATTGGCGTATGTGTGGTGATCGTCCGGCGGTGCAAACGGGTCGTAGCCCAGTGCGAGCGCGGCGGCAGAGGTCATCACATCGTTGTCCCAACCCGACCAGATGGTGAAGGATGGATACATGAAGGCGATGTCGGCGAAGCCACCGACATTGCCAGAGCCAAAGTAAGGCACGCTCGAGTCACGCTGCATGAGCAGCGTGAGCGTGGTGGCGCTGGTCACATCGAGCGCGATCCAGTTTGACGTGTGCGTCCAGCCCTCGCCTCCTCCGGGGGCGATGCCCTGATCCTGCCAGCTCCAGGCGCCGACGTGGCTCTTGAAGCTGCCGGTGTCGTCACCACCAACGGTGACGTAGCCGTAATAGCCGATGCCGCCTGCGTTCGCGTCGCCGGTGACAAAGGTAAACGCCCGTGCCGTGGAGCCAGCGCTTAGCGCGGCAACGGCGGCGAGCATGACGAATGTGTATCTTCTCATGTTTCGTGTGTCTTTGGTTTGGTTGTGTGACGGAGATTCATTTCGGTTTCACCAGGTGCGGCGGAGGCGGTAAAAGCGCGCGGGCGTGGCGGCGGGCGGGTCATCGACCTGGATGGACGCGCCGTTCTGCGTGCGCGGCAGCGTGACGGCCTGCCACGTCGCGAGGTTCGTGCTCGACTCCAGCACCCAGCCGGAATCCGCGGCTGGCCAGGCGAGACGCACCACGCCGTTCACGTTCGCGACGCCGAGCGATGGCATCGCCTCCTGCGCATTGCGCGTGCCATTGGCGTTGCGGTCATTGCTGAAGCGCGCGCCATCGCCGGCCAAGACGCCGAGGAAGGTGAGCGTATCGGCTCCGGTGAGCGAGTTGAGAAGCGTGGTGCGGCTCACCGAAGCCTCAGTTGCATCATCACTGGCGTAAGTCGCAGTGCCGGACGCATAGAGATAGCTGCGCAATTTTCCGCCGACGACACCGCGCGCGACGAGATTGCAGTTCGCCACTGCCTGGCTCTCCATCGTGGCGAGGTCGGCGGTGATGGCGCTGTTCGCACGGTTGGCGGCGTTCACCGTCACGTTGTAGCCGACGGCAGGCGCGACGCCGGTGTCAAAGCACTGCACATAAGCAGCCACATCGTAGAACTCCTGCAGCGTAACAAAATTTTGCAGGTCGTAGAAGTGCTGGATGGCCAGTTCGTTGCCCGTGCCGTCCTTCAGCGTGCCAAAGCCGCTGACATTCACCGCGCCCGCGTTGCGGCTGAATCCGAGCCGTTGATATACCGTGCGCAGGTGCGGCGTCTTCACCGGCTGCGTGGAGCCGACGATGGTGTTGAGGTCGATGTTTTGATCCGATCCCGTCGGCAACTGGTGGCAGGTGACGCAGTGTGATTTTTGGTGGTCAATGAACATCAGGCGGCCGTTGTTCGGATCACCACCGTTGATGGTGGCGGGCAGCGCGCGCGCGAGGCTGCGATGCGGGTTCGGATGAAGCGCGAGCGCGAGCAGGGACTCGGCGAGCGCATCCATGTCGCCAGCCGATGGAATCGATCCGGCCATGAGCGCGCTGAAGGTGACGTTGAAGCTCTGGATCGTCGGCCGGTCTCCCCGCCAGTGAAAGATGGGCGCTGGAATGGTGGCGGGCTGGTTCGACGGCGCTTTGAGGCCGCGCAGCGTCTGCGTGACCATCGGCCCCTTCATCGGATGCAGCGCGCGATTGTAGGCCGTGAGGTCGTGGAGGGAGTTGTTGTAGCCGCTGACGTTCACCATCGAGCCGCCGGGATCGCCGAGATCCCACGCGATGCCGTCGCGGTCACCATCAGGATGGCAGACGGCACATGACATGGTGCCATTGCCCGAGAGGCGCGCGTCGAAGAGGAATCCCCTGCCCTCCTTGATCGTCGTCGGCATCGGGTCGCGGCTGCCGGCGGGGACTTCTGCCAGGACGCTCGCTGCGGCGGCGTCCACGACACTGACGGTGTTCGCGAGCTTGTTCAGCACAAACAGACGCGAGGCATCCGCGCTCAGTGCGAGACCGCGCGGACCGCGCATTCCACGCGCGCCATTCGCCGTGACGGGACGCACATCGACACGCGAGAGCACGACGCCGGCAGACGAAACTTTGGCGACACGATCCGAAGCAAACGCCGCCACCCAGCCGTGCGTGCCGTCATTCGCAAAGACCAGCGCCGTCGGCTGCGCAAGCGCGATGGCCTGCGCGGCAGTGTTGGGAAACAGCGTGTAATTGAAACCGGGATTGAGATCGAATGCCGTGACCGTCGTGGCTGGCAGCGCGATCTTGCTCAACCGGTGGTCGGCGAAGTGGCCCTTCAGCACGGGCTCGAAGCGCACGAGATTTCGCGCATCGGTGTTTGCCACCCAGAGTTCGCCAGTGGTCGGATGCACGGCGAGGTCGAAGAGATTCGTGCCCGTGTCGCTGAGGTAACGCGTGACGGTCTGCGTGCTCGTGTTGATCTCCGCCACGTCGTTGTCGAGCGTGGTCCACGTCACGCGCGAATCATTGGCAGCGACGATCAGCGCAACCTGTGGCGCAGCGGGGAGAGCGCCATTCGTCGGCGCGGGCTGCGCGGGTGCGGAGGCCGCGGGAAGAACGGTGGTGCGATTGCCGGACAAATTGAAGGCGGCATAGACCTTGGTGCCATCGGCGCTCGCGGCCAATGCGCGTGGATAATTTCCCGTGAGCGCGATGGTGCCGAGGTCGGCGAGCGTCGTCGCATTGTAAACCTTCACCGCATTGCTCCGCGCGCAGGTGACGAAGGCTTTGCCATTGGCGAAGACAACATCCGCCGGCTCGTCGGGGCAGCGAAGCGTGGCGATCACAGCTCGTTGCGAGAGCGATACGATGGACACGCTATCGGACAGCTCGCTCACCACCCATACCTCGTCGTTCGTACGCGCACGCAGCGACACGGGCTCGAGTCCGATGGGAATCTCATCCGTGAGCACGGGCGCGGGGTTTGCCGCGTTTGAGACATCGAAGACCGAGAGCCGGCTGTCGGGCGTGTTCAGCGCGAGCAGCCTCGTGCCGTCCGGCGTGAGGCCGATGGGATGCACCTGCCGCGCCTCGAAGTGCTGATAAGTCTGCGCGCGCACCGCTGAGGCGGCGCAAAGAAGCGCGGCTGTGATGAAGACGATGCGTTTCATGAGCTGGCGCGTTTGAAGCTGATGATGCTGTAGGACGAGGCGCTGGCACCGAGCGACTGGATGGCGGCCGCCTTCGTGAGCTGGTCAGAGGCGGACTCGACCTCGAAGCGAGTGACGGCGGGCTTGCCCTCCTTTTTGAGCTTCGGACTTTTGACGCCGGACAGACCCATGCCGGTGGGTTGATGGCTGGCAAAGCAGACGGTCATATAGACGGTCTGGCCAGCCTGCTTGCGGACTTCGAGCGCTGCGTCCTGCGAAGACGCGCGAGAGGAAAGGAGAACAAGAGATGCGAGTACAAAAATATTTTTCATGAGGGAAACAGAAGGATGGAAGCCGGGCATGGCCACGCCCTGGAGAAAGATCCCGATGGCTGTCGAGCAGCCTCGCGCACACATGACTTGCCACGATCATTTCATGACAAGCGGCACAGGTTTGGGCCTGCGTCCGCATGTCAGCGTCTCTTTCGCTCAAGCGCAGGGGGCGAGGGAATGAGAATGCGCTCTAAGACGCGCCAGGACCTTGTCGCGCACGGCTTTTCAAGCACGGCATCAAGCCGACACGGCGCGCCACGTTGAATGTGACTGCCCGAAGGTTGTCGGCCATGCCGTCCAGGCACGCCGACTTCCCGCAAAAGCCGACGATCGCGGTCAATCTGGCACGTTCAGATTGATCGCGGAGGCGGACTAGGCGGCCGAACCGACCACTGCGCACCCGACTGCGATGGCGGCGCAAAATCCGCCTTCTCGCAGCCGTGGCTCCACCTTTGCGCCAGCACTCCGGTTTCCGGACAGGTGCTGAACCACTTGATGAGTTTTTCGGAATCCTTCAGAGGCGGAGCGGGTGCCTGCTTCTCCTCCTTCTCGCGCGCCTCGGCAAGACGGCAGCACATCGGGCATGGATGCTCGCCGTCAAAAGTTTCCTTCATGCCCTGCACGATGCCCTTCTCCTGCGTGTAGCTCCGCAGCATCTCCGCCCAAGCCACAACCTGCAGCAGCCCCCAGTGGCCGCCTGCCAGATGCAGGGCGGTCACGATGTAGATGAGGGACTGGAGGAACTTTTTCAAATCAAATGGTCCGCACGGATTGCAGGCATCATGCAGCAGTCGCCGCCGCCAGTCGCCTCATCACTGGCGAAATCACGGACGGATTTTGTCTGCGTTGACATGTCCGGAGAAGTCTTTTCAATGGGTTTCGGAAAGTCCCCCCCGCCCGGATACCGGCCGGACGGAGGGTTCCTCATCCATGAAGTGACCGGGCTTCCGTCACGAAACCCGGACTCTTTGAGGAAATCCGGAGCGGCGGACGGCGACGAGCCGTCCGCCGCAGTTTTGATCACTTCTCGGGCTTGTGGGCGCTGTGGCAGGCCTTGCAGGCTCCGGCGTTGATGAGCTGGCTGACCGCCTGCTTGTTGCCGTTGGCGACGGCGTCGGCGGCCTTGATCAGCGCATCCACCTTCCGGTCGAACGCAGCCTGGTCACCACGCGGCGCCTTCTTGCCGGTGAGGTTTTTCACACATGCGGCGAGCTTCTTGGCATCGGCATCCGTGCCTTTGCCCTTGGTCACCTTGTTGTAGAGGCTGTCGTCGCCTTTCATGGCCGCCTTCATGACGTCCTTGATTTCGACTGCGCCGGCGCTGCCCGCGAAGAGCAGGGAGGCGGAGATGGCTGCCAGGAGGAGTTTGGTTTGCTTCATGTTGTCAGGTTGTGATGTGGGTTTGGGTTGAAGCGCCGATGTTGGCGGAAGCAGATCAAAAACGCCAGACAAAACCCGTGCGAAGGGTGAAGTCGGGAGTTTCCTCGGTAAGGCCGAAACCGGCGCCGAGTTTGAGCGTGAGGGAGTGGACCGGCTCGTAATACACGCCGCCCACCAGTTCGTGCCAGCCGTGGCTCTCGAAGTCGCCAAGCGCCTCGATGCCGAAGGCGAGCTGCTCGCGGACCTTGTGGCGCACGCCGGCGGCGTAGCCCCAGCTCGCGCCGCCGTCGCTGCGGGCCACACTGATGAGATTGAACACCGCCTTGGTCGCGCCGAAGTCACGCTCGATGATGAGGCGGCTCATCAGGGCATCACTGTCGTGATTGTGCACGGAACTGGCATGCGAGTGATCATGCCCCATGTGCTCGTGATCGTGCCCGCCTTGATGTTCGTCAGCGTGATCGTCGTGGTGCTCGTCACCATGCTCATCCGCCGGCTCTTCGCCGTCGGCCCCGGCCGCGCCGTCCGCCCATTGGTAGCCGACGCTCAGCGCCACTTTGAAAGGCAGGTCCGAATCGGGACCGGTCACCTGGAAGTGTGCGGCCGGCATCACGGCATTGTAGTTCCAGCCGTCACTCTCGTCGCGGAAGTCCACGTCGAGGCTCAATGCCACACGAGGCGCGATGCCGAACATGAGACTGGGGGCGAGGCCGTATTCGTCACCGTCACCTGAGTGCTCCCACTCGAAGTTCGTGAGCAAATGACCCTTGCCGGGAGCAGCGAGGTGCCAGTCCTCGAGCAGGATGAAATCGTGTCCGTGGTGAGCGTGAAGGGAGATGGTGGTGAAGGCGAGCGCAGCGAGCGCAAGGTGGCGTGTGAATGAGAAGGCGATCATGTGGTTGGAAATGTTTGGTGGTCGAGGTTGAATGATGAATGAGGGATGGTCTGAGCGGATCGGCTGGCGGCGCGGGCCCACGGCGCGCGAAAGCTGTGGTCGAGGTCCATTGCCCCCTTCTGTCCCGCGTGTGCTCATCAGGCATGTGAACCCGGGAGGGCGGCAATCATGCTGGAATGCAGTGCCACACAGACGCAGCGCAAGCTGCGCGGGAAGCAGGTGGTGGCTTGGATGGTGGGCCGTGGCCGGCGCGCACGGGCCGGCTTACGCCACGCGCGGCGGAGGCACCGGCGGGACCTCGCTACGTTTCACAGCACGGTCGGCTGTGACCGGACACTCCGGTACGGCGGGCTTCGGCAACACGAGTGTCTCGACAACGACCAGCGCCATTTCGATCTTCTTGATCGCGCCGGCCTTGGACTGTTTCGACTTGTTGTCCCGGTCGCTCCTCGCGCCCGCGTCCACCATTTTGCACAGCGGGCAGGGATGCGCGCCGTCGAAGGTCTTCTCCAGCGCCTCGCCGATGGTGGCGTCTTTCGAGTAAGTCACCACCATGCTCACCCATGCGGCCGACTGCACCAGCGTCCAGTGCAGTCCGAGGGACAGCACCAGTGCCATGACAATGCATGCGCGGCAGAATGAGGATCGCATTGATCGCGACTCTAGAAACACCGCGCCGAGCCGCAACCTCGAATTCCTCCCGCAGGAAAGTTTTTCGCCGGACGGCCGCCCTGCTGCCGGACTTCGCCGGCCAGCCATTGACCATGAGCTTTCCGCAGTCCGTCCGGCTGGCAAATTCGCGCTTTGCCACCGCCACCTTTGCCTCTACTCTCGGACCGTGAATTTGAAACGCATGTACATCAGCATTTGGTTCGGCATCATGCTGGGCACCCAGACGGGCTGCTCGGTTTTCAAGAAGCAGCCTGCGGAAGCTGAACTGGCCGCCGCCGTGCAGACGACCGCAGCCTCGCCTGCGGCCGAAACGAAGCCGGCGCCTCCGCCTGGCACGCGGCCGCAAAACGCGCCCTCGGCCATGCCGAAGGTGCCACCGGCCGGTGCGCGGCTCTCCTATTCATCCGTGCACACCGACAAGACGGTGCTCGCCATGACTTTCGATGACGGACCGCATCCGGTGAACACGCCGAAGCTGCTCGACATGCTCAAGCAGCGGAACATCAAGGCCACCTTCTTCGTGGTTGGCAAGAATGCGAAGGAGTACCCGCAGATCATCCGCCGCATCATCGAGGAGGGGCATGAAATCGGAAACCACACCTGGACGCACGCCAGCCTCACCAGCCGCTCCGACTCGCAAATCCGCAGCGAGCTGAAGATGAGCGAGGACGCGCTCGTGGCGGCCGCCGGCTACCGTCCGCACCTCGTGCGCCCGCCTTACGGCGCGATCAACCAGCGCATCAAGGAGTTCATGCTCTCAGAGTTCGGCTACTCCACCATCATGTGGTCGGTGGACCCGAACGACTGGAAGCGCCCCGGCGTGAGCGTGGTGACCAGCCGCCTGGTAAACGGCGCGCACAAGGGTGCCATCCTCCTCGCGCATGACATCCACGCGCCCACCATCCAGGCCATGCCCGCCACATTCGACCAATTGCTGGCGAAGGGCTACCAGTTCGTGACCGTGAGCCAGCTCATGAACATCGAGAAAGAGACCGCGCCCCTAGGCGTGGTGATCCAGCCCGCGGGTCCGGCGGACCGTGATCCGCAGCCTCTGCCACAGTGAGGAGGAGCGGGCGTTGATGGCGGCAGGTTGACAGCAAGAGCCGCGGCGCGGCATGAGGAACCGTCTCATCACCTGTTGACGCACTGGCACTCCGGCCATCAACCATCGACCATCCACCATCAGCTCTTTTCATGATCGGCGACGACTACTTCGACCTGCGCTCCCGCCTCGGTGCCGAGCTGTTCGCGCTCAGCGGGCTGGTGCGCGAGCTGGGTGGCGGGCAGGAGCAGGCGGCGATCATCGACAACCTCATCGCCGGCCTGCGCGATCCCTTCGTCTTCGTCGTCGTCGGCGAGGTGAATGTCGGCAAGTCCACCTTCCTCAACGCACTCTTCGGCCAGGAGTTCAGCCGCACGGGCGTGATGCCCACCACGGACAAGATCTACTTTTTCAAGCACGGGCCGCAGGTGGCCGTGCGCGCGCTCACGCCCACGCTCGAAGAAGTGCAAGTGCCGTGCGATTTCCTGCGCGACTTCCACATCGTCGATACGCCGGGCACCAACTCCATCGAGAACGAGCACCAGCAGATCACGGAGCGCTTCGTGCCCAACGCGGACCTCGTCGTATTCGTCTTCTCCGCGATGAATCCGTGGGGCGCCTCCGCCTGGCAGTTTCTGGAAAAGGTCCACCGTCAGTGGATGCGCAACGTGGTCTTCGTCCTCCAGCAGGCCGACCTGCGCAGCCCCGAGGAGCTGCAGGTCATCGTCGATTACATGGCGCAGCTCTCGCGGCAACGCTTTGGCCGCGACTTTCCGCTCTTCGCCGTGTCCGCGAAGAAGGCGTTCCTCGCGCGCAGCTCCGCCGCCGACCCCGAACGACTGCTGGCCGAGAGCGGCTTCGCAGCCCTTGAGAGTTACATCTCCGGCTCCGTCACGAACAACCCCGCGCGCCTGGCCAAGCTGGTGAACGCGCACCGCTTCGCGCGGCAGATTCTCGACCAGCTCACGGTGAAGATCGATGCCACCGTCGATGCCGCACGGCGGAAGCGCACGCTCATCGACGAACTGCAGGCCGAGCGCGCGATGCAGGGCGAGCGCACGCTGAAGAAACTGACGCCGGCGCTCGATGCGACGACGAAGGACTACCACGACGCCGCCGTGAAGATCGCCGGCATGTCGGAGGAGCTCCTCTCGCTCAAGACGGCCACGCAGCCCGAGACGGAGGACTCCCGCGGGCTCGACAGCCTGGATCACCGGCTGTTTCAGGAGATCATGTTCCGCGTGGGCGAGCGCTGGCGCCATGTGGCCGCCGTCGTGGAGGAGGACCACCGGCAGTTCACCCGCTACCTGCACGCCCAGGCGCGCGGCCACCTCTATCTGGCGCCGCTCGACGAGGCGCGCGACATTGACGACCCGGCGGTGGAAATGCGCCGCCGCTTCGTCGCCCGCATCGAGTCCACCCTGCGGCGCTTCGTGATCGGCCTGAAGCTTGACGAAGCCGTTGAGCCGGCGCTGCTTTCGGCACGGAAGCGTGCCCGGCTCATTCCCTGGGCGGCAGCGCTGGCCGTCATCGCCGCCGGTACAGCCTGGTGGTTTGGCGGCCTCGCCCCTGCCCTGCTCGCCCTTGGCTGCGGGGCACTGCTCACCCTCGGTGCGTGGCTCCTCGCACGCTCCAGCCTCATTCGCACGCGCCGCCTTCTGCGCGCGCAACTAGAAGACTCCGGCGACACACTGCACACCATGCTCGCCGGACAGATCAGCGAGGACACCGAGCACACCTTCTCCCGCTTCCTCACCATCCTCACTCCCGCCCGCGACGAGGCTCTCTTGCGCGAGGAGCATCTCCTCAGCCAGGCAGCGCCCGTCGCCGCCCTGCGTGATTCCTTCGAGCGTCTGGAACGCGAACTACAAGCGGCAACGGCGCAGTGAAAGGCGGCACGCGCTGCAACTTCGGCGCGACATTGCTTTCACACTGCGTGTGTCTAAGGTGGCCGCCCATGAATCGCAGCACCGCCGTCGGTTGTCTCCTCGTCTTCCTGTTCCTCGCGCTCATCGCCAGCGTGGCGCTCAATGCCGTGCAGTTCGGCGCGGGCCTGCTTTCATCCGATGAGTCGCCCATGCAGGCGGTCAGGCCGAAGGCACGCTTTGGCGAGGTGCTGGAGCAGTCCGGCCAGGACGGCTCGCAGGATCGCATCGTGCAGATCGACCTTGAAGGCATCATCAGCTCGGCGCAGATCGGCGGCGGATTGTTCGACCACTCGCTGCCGATGGTCTCCACCATCAAGCGCGCGCTCGAGCAGGCCGTCGGCGACAAGCGCGTGAAGGCCATCGTGCTCCACATCAACTCCCCCGGCGGTGAGGTCACCGCCTCGGACATTCTCTACTCGGCGGTGAAGGCGGCGGCGCGGCGGAAACCCGTCGTGGTTTACATGGACTCGATGGCAGCGTCAGGCGGTTACTACATCTCTTGCGGCGCGACGAAGATCGTGGCCAGCGACACCACGCTCACCGGCAGCATCGGCGTGATCATGGAGTCCTTCAGCTATCACGGTCTTTTCGACAAGGTCGGCCTTGGCACGAACACCTTCGCCAGCGGCGCATTCAAGGACACGTTGAGCGGCGCACGGCCGATGCGCGAGGATGAGAAGGCGTACATTCAGAATCTCGTGACGCAGATGTACGACCGCTTCCTCGGCATCGTGGCCGACGCGCGGAAGCTCGACAAGGCGCAGCTCAAGTCCACCATTGCCGACGGCCGGGTGCTGCTCGGCAGCGAGGCGCTCAAGGCAAAGCTCGTCGATCAAATCGGCTACATCGAGGACGCCTACACGCTCGCCCGCCAGCTCGGGAACTCCGCCAACGCCATGGTCGTGCGCTACCGCCGCTCCGTCGGCCTGCTCGACGTGCTCGGTGCGGCGGAGAGCGAGGCTGCAACGAAGAAGAAGATCGATGTCAGCCTGATGGGCGATCTGCTCCCGCGCCTCGAACCTGGCCGCGCGTATTACCTGCCGGCAGGTTTTGCGCGTGGAGTGGGCGCGCAATGACGAATGACGAGCAATTGATGACGAGCAATTGGGAAGCGGTTGCAAAGAACTGAAGCAAGACACGCCAAAACCAGCAACCGAATCCGGCCGCTCCGCCCTTCCACGATTCACCATCTCCGTCCGACATTCCCCAACACCATGCCCGACAGTGCAACCCTGGCCGTATTGAGAGACGTCGCGAGTTTCATCGTCGTGGCGGTCGCGCTTGGCATCGCGGTGTATGGGCTGCTCCGCATGGCGCGGCCCGCACTCGCGTGGAATGATGGCGGCGCCGTCCTCGCGCGGCCATACTCGCTGGCGGACATCTACGTGGGTGCACTGCTCGCGTCTTATCTCTTGTCCGGCCTCGCAGCAGCACCCGCGCCCGGCAGCACTGGCACCGGCGTGGAGATGCAGGCGACTTTCCACACCCTGCTGCTGAACATCGTCTTCATGCTCGCGCTGTGCGTGCTGCTGCTGCTTTACCTCGTCGTGCTGCGCGGGCTGAATCCGGCGGACTTGTTTGGCCTTCACCGGCTCAGCGTGCCGCGCGCGGCGCTGCGCGCGCTGGGGTACATCATTCCAGTTTATGCCGTGATCACGCTCATTGCGGTTGTGGTGACCCAGGCCGCGAAGGACGTGTGGCCGGACAGCGGACCGCAGGACGTGGTGAAGGCATTCCGCACGGCGAGGGACCTGCCGCTGCGCGTGATCATGCTGCTCACGGCAGTGATCGTCGCGCCGCTCGTGGAAGAGACGGTGTTCCGCGGATTCATTTACGGCGTGCTGAAACGGTACACGGACGGCTGGTTCGCGGCCCTGTGCTCAGCGGCGCTTTTCGCGCTGGTGCACATGCATGTGGGCAGCTTCGTGCCGCTCTTCGTGCTCGCCCTCGGCTTCTGTGCGGCGTATGAGCGCACGGGCTGCCTGCTGGTGCCGATGTTCATGCACGCCTTCTTCAATGGCACGAGCACCGCGCTGTTGTGGTTCTTTCCCAACATTCCGAACTGATCCATGCCCACGCTCGCCCACATCGGCGAGGACGAACTCGTCCGCCGCCTCACGACCGGCCTGCCGCTCGACCGCTCCGTCCTGGCCGGTGCGGGTGACGACTGTGCCGTGCTCCATGCTCCGCCGCCGGGGCGGCATCTGCTTTTCAAAACGGATGCCGTCGTCGAGCACATCCACTTCCTGCGTGAGACGCCGCCGCGCGCCATCGGGCGCAAGGCGCTCGCGCGCGTGATCAGCGACATCGCGGCGATGGGCGGCCAGCCCACGCATGCTCTGATCACCCTCGTGGTGCGGCGCGCGACGGAACTGCGCTTCATCGAGGAGCTTTACAGCGGCGTGCGCGAGGTGGCACAGACCTTCGGCGTCAACATTGTCGGCGGCGAGACCTCGCGTGGTGACACCACCGTCATCTCCGTCAGCCTGCTGGGCCAGGTGTCGGCCAGACGCTGGTCAAACCGCCGCGGCGGCAAGGCGGGCGATGCGCTGCTCGTCACCGGCCGCCTCGGCGGCTCGATCAAAGGGAGGCATCTCGACTTCACCCCTCGCGTGAAGGAGGCGCAGTGGCTCGTGAAGAAATTCACCGTCCACGCGATGATGGACATCAGCGACGGCCTCGCCAAAGACTTGCCGCGCCTCGCGGAGGCAAGCGGCGTGGAATTCGTCGTCGATGAATCCGCGCTCCCATGCACCCCGGGCTGCACGCCAGGGCAGGCATGGGGGGATGGCGAAGACTACGAGCTGCTCCTCGCCGTGTCGCCAAATTCAGCGGCGCGGCTTGAGACCGAATGGCCGCGAGCTTTCCCCAAGCTCGAACTCACCCGGATCGGCAAGTTCGTCGCGAAGGGCCAGGGCATCGCGCCATCGTTCGCGACGAAGGGATGGGATCATTTTGCGGGGAACTCGTGATCACCTATGGCAGCATGAACGGGTTGGCCGAAAGAAACGAAAGAATCAAAAGAAGCAGGCTCTTCTTTTCCTTTTTTCGTTTCTTTCGGCCATCACCCATGCAGGCAAACAGACTGTGATGACCACCCTTCGCTCAGCCGATGAAACCTTCGAATGGGGCCGCCAACTTGCGGGCGGGCTTCGCGCGGGTGATGTCATCGCGCTATGCGGGAACCTCGGCGCGGGCAAGACGCAGGCCACGAAAGGCATCGTCGCCGGCCTGGGTGCGGTGGCGGACGTGACCAGCCCGACGTTCACGCTGGTGCATGAGTACGGCGGCGGCAGCCTGCCGGTGTTTCACTTCGACTTCTACCGCATGGAGAGCGAGGACGAGGTGGTCTCGCTCGGCTGGGACGAGTATCTCGACGAACCGGGCGTGGTCATCGTCGAATGGGCCGATCGCTTCCCGAGGCTGATGCCGAAGAACACGCGGTGGTTTCGCCTGGCAAACGTTTCCGAAAATGCGAGAACCGTGCAGGAAGCAAGCCCGCCCGCATGGAGTGCGGGCGCGGAGACGCCGCTTTGACTCCGCGCGCACCCAGCCAACGCACCTCATGCAGTCTGATTTCCACCCTCAACCTCCGCCGAGTGAAAGCAACGTCCCCAACCCTGCGGGGCGCACGGTGCTCGTGATCGAACTCTCGACTTCCAGCGGCAAGATCGCGGTTGTGAATGGCGGGGCGGTGTTGTTTTCGCGGACGTTTCATTCGGAGCGCTCGCACAATGCGCAGCTCTTCGGTCCGCTCGGTGATGCGCTCGCGGAGGCTGGCGACGCGCTTGATCTGATCGTGGTCGGCACCGGGCCGGGTTCCTACACCGGCGTGCGCATCGCCATCGCGGCCGCGCAGGGCGTCTCGCTCTCGCGTGCAGTGCCGGTCATCGGCATCTCTTCCACGCTTGTGCCCGAGGGTGCCGCGGGCTGCGATGAGTTTTGCTTCGTCGGCGACGCGCGGCGGAACAGTTTCTACGCGGCAAGAATTCGAGCCGGCGCCTTCGTCGAACCGGTGCATGTGCTCTCGCATGACGAGTTTCGCGGATGGCTTGATGCGAAACGCAGTCTTCCCGCATTCACCTTCGAGAAGACCGTCGCCGATGCGTGCGGCGCGCGTCTTGCGACGCCGTGCGCCGAATCGCTGGCCCGACATGCCCGGCATCTGACGCCCGCCGAAGTCAAGCGGCTCTCCAGCCTGCCGCTCGAACCCTTCTACGTCCGCGAGGCATTCATCACGACGCCGAAGCGGCCATGGCTGCAGGTGTGAGCGAAGAATTGAAACGCCGATCAATGCCGTCGGCCTGATTCCGACACCAGCAGGCAGTGACCTCGAAGCGCGAATCCGATGCGCCAGCCTCCGCCGCCGAGTTGGCCCGCCTACCCCTGGATGAGTGCCTGCCATGTGACAAAATGTGGCTGGTGACGAGAAGCGACCTCTTGCCATTTCCTCTCCAATCTGATTCAATCGCGGAAATTGCCCCTTGATCCCGTGGTGCCCGCTCCCCGCCATCTGCGTTTTCTCTCTGCTGCATGTCTGGTGATGGTCGGCATTTCGCAGTGGTCAGTCCACGCTCAGTCCCCCAATCTCCACCTCGGCGACGTGGATGACGACGGCATCATCACCGTGCGCGACATCGCGCTCGTCGTCGAGCATCTCAAAGGCACCACCCCGCTCGACGCCCCACACGCCGTACTGGCGGATGTCACCAAGGACGGCGCGGTGAACCAGGCGGATGTGGATGAGTTGATCAAGGAAGTGCTGGAGACCCGCACGCCGGAGAATCTGCCGCTCGCCACCGTGCGCTTCACATCGCCAGCCTCGGGTGAGGGCGATGTGTCGGTGAACCGCGAGACCATCATGCATTTCACCGTCCCACTGGCCATCAATGCCACGCTCGACACCACCAAGTTCTACGCCGAGTTCGCCGGGCGGAAGGTGCTCAGCCGCGTGGAGATTTCGTCGGACCGGAAAAAAGCCTCGCTCTTCTACCTGGAGCCGCTGCCTGCGAACTCGCGGGTGAAGGTCACCTTCGACGGCTCCGCGCTCACCGACCTCATCGGGCGCGCCTTTGATGCCGATGGCGATGGCAGCGCAGGCGGCGTGTATCGCATGAGCTTCGACACGCACACGAACAGCGGCATCCCCGCCACCGGCATCACCGGACGCGTGCTCCAGGCCGCGCCCGAGGCCAGCGCCACCGTGCCGGCGAATTACCCGGCCATCGGCGTGCCCGGCGTCACCATCACCGTGGACGGCCAGGAGCAGACCATGCGCACCACCACGGATGCCCAGGGCTACTTCACCCTCTCGCCCTGCCCCAGCGGCGTGTTCTTCGTCCACATCGACGGCCGCACCTCCCCGTGGAGCGCATGGCCGAACGGCCAATACTTCCCCACCGTCGGCAAGCAATGGGAAGCCGTCCCCGGCAAGGCCGACAACCTCGCCGCTGGCACCGGCCTCGTCTATCTGCCCTGCGTCTGCGCCGGCACGCTCCAGCCCACCAGCCAGACGCAGGACACCACCATCGCCTTCCCCGCGCAGGTGCTCACGGCCAATACCGGCCTCGCCGGCACCACCGTCAGCGTCCCGGCCAACTCCGTCTTCAGCGACGACGGCACGCGCGGCGGCAAGATCGGCATCGCCCCCGTGCCCGCGAACCGCCTGCCCTCGCCCCTGCCGCCCGGCCTGAACCTCCCGCTCGTCATCACCGTGCAGAGCGACGGCGCCACGAACTTCGACCGCCCCGCCCCCGTCTGCTTCCCGAACCTCCCCGACCCCGTCACCGGCATCAAACCCGGCCCCGGCGAGAAAAGCGCCCTCTGGAGCTTCAATCACGACACCGGCCAATGGGAAGTCGTCGGCCCCATGACCGTCACTGCGGATGGGAATTTTGTGAAGGCGACGCTGCACGCTAAGGTGAGTGTGTGAGTCATTCGCCAATGATTGCAGCCTTGTGCTTAACCAATCACGAGGCATCGTCGCGACGATGACGAACCTCTCAAAGAACGACACGCCAACAAAGGATGTCTTCATCAGTTACAACCGGGCAGACGAAGCTTGGGCGAAGAAGTTGGCTGAGCGGCTTGAGTCCATCCACCTGGAAAGCACACCCACTGGCCGATCACTGAGCGTGTTCTTCGCTCCGTGGGACATCGAATATGGATCGAACTTTGTGAATACTCTGAACGACGGACTTAGAGCCGCGAGATATTTTGTTCCAATCATGACGCCTGAATTCTTCGGATCGGACTGGACTAATCTTGAATGGACGGATCAAGTGGCACTCGATCCCCGCAATGCGAGCGGGCGGATTCTCCCTATTTTTCTCCGAGCTGTTTCGCTGGATGGAAAGCGGCGCATTACGATTCCACCGCCATTTAATGTCCTCAACCGCTTCGATTTTCGAGACACTGGCTGTTTCGACACACAGTTCGACGAATTAGTGCGCGTCATCCAAGGGTTGCCGAAGAAGCGTGGAAGCACTCATCCTTCACGACAAATTGTATCGTTCTCGAAATCAATATCGGGTGCTTCGCATCTTCACGCAAACCCTGATCAGACTGACGAACTGCTTCTGATGAACTTGGTTGAGATTATCAGTGGGCCAGATGAAATGTGGATCGCTCCCACCAAGGCTAGGAAGCGAAATGAGGTGTGGTCTTCGGTGAAGACCAACGAGGCATTCGTCCTCAGAAGCGATTCGATTATGGCCTTCTGCAATATGGCGGATGCTCAGTGCTCGTTGTATCCAATTGTTGAACCAGGAGGAAAAGTTCGAAGCATGTCGCGGGTAGATGTCATCTCCGATGCTGACGGAAGAAGGACATACGTGGAGATGCTTAACGAGTGTCTGCGCGCTCACTGTAGGGAACGGAAGATTGGTATAGACTCAAAAGGACGCTACTACTTTTGGCCGAATCGCAATGAAGCCGAAGAACTTTGTGTTCGTGAGCACTCGTTTAGGTCTGAGAAACCCAGGGAGGTTGCGGCACCCAAAACTCGCCCCGACACTGAAGAACAATTCTGGGTCCACTATGCCGCGAGAATGCGATTTGAGTTCCTCGGCGATCGTCTTTTTCTTCGCATTGATCCTTCATACATCTTCACGTCGGACGGGCGGAATCCGCTCGACTCAAAGGCTACAGGGAGGCTCTCCATTCAGTGGACGGGTAAACAGCAGAATCCTGATCTACTTCGATTGATGTTGTTTTGGATTCGTGTCTTGGCAGACGGCAAGCCAGAAGTCCGCATTGCTGCCGGAGGATCGTTTATCAAAGCGAAAGCGTTTCCAGCGTCCTCTTCTGCACACTTTGGTGTTACAGGCGATTACATTCGCATCCAGGCGCTTCTTCAGGGGGCCGAACCTACTCTTGATGACATCGTGGATGAATTGACCGAAACGGAGGATGACGATTTACAGGCCGAGGATGAGGAGGATCTATCATGAAGCATCAAGCACGAAAGGCTTCACGAGATGAACGGAGGGAAACAGACTTGGACGCGCTTCTTGCTCGTCAGACTCCCAGCTTCCGGTGCTTTCACATTGAAGAACCTCGATTGATGTTCGGTGGTGGGAATACCGCAGTTGATCCAAAGGCTGGGATCACCGCTTTCGGCCCACTTCATAGCGATCCCCACACAGCAAGATCAATCCGTGTCGGCGTGATTGGGACTGGTAATGGCATTCACGGACTGAAGACGTATGTCGAGCGATGCCTGTCAGCTGTTGAGCCAGGACTCAACCGACGACAGAAGCACTATGATCCATTGTGTTTCCCCGATTTTCCCGGTGCTTGTCCGGCGGTTGGGTTCCGCACCAATTTTAGCATTGAGCGAGAACGGGACATTCCGTTGAAGTTGTTCGAGCACGCGGCCTCGTCTGGTGATCCCGCGTCTCGGCTTCGCGCTGTCGTTGAACTAGTCGATAAGCAGTTGGAGATGATGAGTGCGTTGTCTCCGAGACCCGAAGTTGTGATTGTGGTGCTGCCGCGTTGTGTCGAGGACGCTTGTCGAACCATTGGCTCCAGATATAGGAGTCGGAAACAGCAGTTAACTCAGAGCGAGCGTGCTCAGCGCAGCATGGATCGCGAAGCGGCAAAGCAGAATCAGTTCATGCTTCCTCTTGAGTTCACCGAAGTCAGCAAGGTTGAGCACAAAGGCTTCTGGAACATTCATCACGCATTGAAAGCACATGCCATGAAACACGGTATGCCAACGCAGCTTGCTTGGGAGAGCACCTTGTCTGGCGAAGGATTGACTCAAGATCCAGCAACAATGGCGTGGAATTTCTTTACCGCGCTCTATTACAAAGCCGATAATGTGCCCTGGCAACTCGAGCACTTGACCGAGAACACATGCTACGTGGGCATTGCATTCTATCGAAGTGATCCTCAGTCGAACGCTTTGCAAAGCAGCTTGGCACAAGCATTTTCTGGCCACGGCGAGGGGCTTGTGTTGCAAGGGCCGAAGTCCATTCTTGATCGCAGGGGAAATCCGATCCCTCACCTTAGCGAACACGAAGCTGAGCACCTGCTGGCCGAAGTCCTCAAGCTCTATGAGGACTTTCATCATGTATCCCCGCGTCGGGTCGTCGTTCATAAGTCTTCGCGCTTTCTGCCAGATGAGCTTGTTGGGTTTAAACGCGCCCTGACAAAAGTGGATCGACATGATTTTGTCGCGATCAACTCACATCATGATCGTCGTCTGCTGAGGATTGGAAAGGAGCCACCCGTTCGTGGCACCGCAGTCCAATTATCGGAAGGCCGTTACCTTCTTTACACGGTCGGCTATGTGCCGGCACTGCGTGACTATCCAGGAGCGCATGTTCCCGTCCCACTCGAGATTCTGGAGCATCATGGTGACAGTGGCCCCGACATCGTGTGCCAGGAGATATTGGCTCTCACCAAGTTGAACTGGAATAGTTGCAACTTCGCATGTGCAGAACCCATCACGCTTCAATTCGCTCGCAGCGTCGGAAGTATCATTCGTGAGTTGCCGAAAGGCAGTAAGCCAAGTCGGCTCTATCGCTACTACATGTGATGCTAGGGCCGGTGTCGGTGATCCTGCCAGCGGGGACGAATCCGAGCCAGACGATCCAGGTGCGGGCGCGGGATTTCGGCAGCGTGGTGCCCATCCGCGTGCGCCTCGTCCCCGAGAGCGGCGATGCGACGACCTACGACGCCACCATCGACAACACCGTCAACAACCCCGCCACCACCAACGTCCCCGTCACCCTCCCCATCAACACCGGCGTCCGCATCGAGGTCTTCACGCGCTGATCCCGCCCGCCCATGAGCAAGCTCATCTACATCGAAACCACGATCCCGAGCTTCTACCACGAGACACGGCAGAAGTAGGAGATCGTGACGATGCGAGCCTGGACGCGGGACTGGTGGCAGAAAGCCTCGGCGGCGCATTCCTTCGTCACCTCCGATGCAGTGCTTGACGAACTGGAGGCAACGCCCGAACCCAAGCGCACCGACTGCCTGCGATTACTGGAGGACATGCCGTTGCTGGAAGACAGCGAGGAGATCGACGATCTGGTGGAGTTCTACATCGAGCACAAACTGATGCCGGCGAGCCTCTCGGGTGATGCGCGTCATCTGGCGCTGGCCGCCCATCATGGTTGCGACATCCTCGTCACCTGGAACTGACGCCACATTGCCAACTCGAACAAACTGGAGCATATCTACCACATTCACGAACTGCTGGGCCTGCGAGCACCCGTGCTCGCGACCCCGCACCAACTCCTGGAGGCCGACAAATGAAAACCGACACGATCATGACCAGCACCGATGACCCCATCGCGGAGATTCACGAAATCCGCCGCAAACTCGCCGCGCAGCACGACAACGACCCCCACCGCATGGGCAAAGCGATTCGCGCGCACGCCAAGAGCCGCCGCACACGCCGTGTATGTGTGCAGAAACACCTTGTCCCCGCACTTGCCTGAGGATGAATGGTGTTCTTCCTGGCTTCGCCCTTTGCGCTTTGCTCGTCGCGTCCGCCAGAGCAGACACGCTCATCCTCGGCTCCTCGAACGCCGCCGCTGGCTCCGTGCTGCAATTGCCATTCAACTTCACGAACACGAACCAGATCGTGGGCATACAGTTCGATTTGAAGTTTCCCGCGTCACAGGTCGAGGCAGGGAGCGCGGTCGCCTCCAGCGCCACGACCAATCACGCCGCCGAGTCGCGCGAGGTGGCGGCAGGCACACGACGCATCGTGCTTTACTCCGGCTCGAACCAGTTGCTCCTGAGTGATCTAGTCCTCGAGGTGCCCCTCACTTTGAAGACCGGCAGTCCGCAAGGCGGGCCGACCGTCAACGTGAGCAACATCATCCTCACCAACGCACAGGGCCAGACCTTCACGCCCACGATCAGCCGCCCGGCGCTGGATGCGTGGAGGCTTGCCAATTTCTCCGAGGCCGAGCGCAATGATCCGGGCATCATCGGCGACAACAAGGACCCGGACGGCGATGGTTTGAACAACCTGCTGGAATTCCTGATGGGTGGCAATCCCAAGCAGAAGCAAGCAACACATGAGCTGCAAACGGCGCAGGGACTCGATGTGACCGACAACCATCACTACCTCACGTTGACCTTCCGCGCGGGGAAGAACATCACCGCTGGCACGCTTTCGGTGGAAGCCAGCGGCAATCTGCTCAACTGGAGCAGCGCCGGGATCGTACTCACGCCAACGGGTGTGGAGGACGCTACCTCGCTCGAATACGAGGCGGCCATCCAGGTGGATGGGCAGTCGCGGCAGTTCATGCGTCTGGCGGGTGCACGTAATTCGGGAAACTGAGCCATGCGCTGGATCGCGCTGATCCTTTTCACAACGACATGCTCCGCAGTAGCGGGCGTGGTCGAAGACTGGAACGCGGCCTTCCTGCAAGCGGTGCGCAAAGAGACGCCGCCGCCGTGCCTCGTCTCGCGCAATCTGCCGATCATGCATTTGTCCATCCATCGGGCGGTGCAGGACGCCATCAAGGCTGGTCTGGATGCGAAGTCGCAAGAGCAAGCCGCCTTCGACGCCGGCGAGCGAGCCTTCAAAGCTCTGTTCCCGTCGCAGCCGAAGTTGAACGACGATTTGCGTGCCAAACACGGTGGCAAAGCTTCCGCCGAGGCGATGAAAATCGCGAGCGCGGCCGTCGAGCGCACTTTCAAAGAGCGGGAGGACGATGGCTCCAGCACCACCATCCACTACGTCCCGAGTGAAAAGCCCGGCCAATGGCGACGCACGCCGCCGAACTTCCGCCCGCCGGAGTTTCCGCATTGGGGCCAGGTGAAGCCGTTCGTCCTCGATGACGTGTCCAAGTTCCGCGCACCACCGCCGCCTGCTCTCGACAGCGAAGCTTACGCGAAGGACGTGAACGAAGTGAAAGAGATCGGAGGCAAGACGAGCACGAAGCGCACCGCTGAGCAGACCCTGATCGCCAAGTTCTGGGCCGATTTCAGCTACACGACTTCACCGGCAGGTCACTGGAATGACATCGCCCGCGAACTGTCGCTCCGGCGCAAACTCAGCGTCGCCGAATCCGCCAAATTGTTCGCGCTGCTGAATGTGACCCTCGCCGACACTTGCATCGCCATCTGGGACACCAAGTATCACTACAACTACTGGCGGCCGGTCACGGCGATCCAGCGCGCCGATGAAGATGGCAACGAGGCCACCATGGCGGACAGGACTTGGCTGCCTTTGCTAAACACGCCACCGCATCCCGAATACGTTTCCGGTCACTCGGGGATCAGCGGCGCGGCGGCGACGGTTCTGGAGCGCTTCTTCGGCACGGAGAACATCTCGTTTTCCGCCGAGAGCGATGACGTGAAGGACACAAGGCGGCGCTACACGTCATTCCAGGCTTGCGCTGAAGAAATCGCTATGAGCCGCATCTACGGCGGCATTCACTATCCCTCAGCAGGACGAGAAGGGCTGGTGCTCGGTCGCAGAATCGCGGAAGACTGCTACAGGGCGTTTCGCTGACATCGCAGGGATCGCTGGATGCGAAGCCAAGCCGCCTCGCAGGGCTGCAGCGAGAGGCTCTTGTCAAACACGTTATGACCACAGCGGGCTCGGATACTCGCCGGCATCGACGAGCGCTTTGATCGAGGCCACGACCTCGGCCTTGTCTTCCGGATAGGTGACACCAAACCACTTGCCGCTCGTGTCGATCACACGCACGTCCGCCTTGCCGGCGTTGATGAGCATGTCCACGACCTTCGGCACGTAGCACTCGGCTTTGAGATCGCTGCCGTTCTCGCGCAGGAAATCCAGGAACGCCGCACGCAGATGATCGAAGAAGTCGGGCGTGAAGCCGAAGAAGTTCATCGACACCGGTTCGTCGCCCGTCAGCTTCACCGGGGCGTCCGGATCCTCACGGTTCTCCGCGCCGCCGGAGGTCTTGAATATCTTGGTCATCTCGGTGAGCGAGGTGAGCATGCCGTCCGCGTCCGTCGTGCACACGCCGCGGGCCACGCTGCCGTGCTCGGAGAGCGTGTTCTTCAAACGGAAGCCGGCCATCGAGTAGTGTGACTTGCCGTCGTTGGGACGCGGCTTCACGAGATCATCGGCGATGACCTTGAAGGCATCACGGCCATAGAAGTCGTCCGCATTGATCATGAGGCACGGCTCCTTCACCACACCCGCTGCCGCGAGCATCGCGTGCGCGGTGCCCCACGGCTTCGTGCGGCCTTCGGGCACGGTGAAACCGGCGGGAAGGTCGTTGAGGGCCTGAAAGGCGTACTCCACCCGGATGTGCTTGCTGAAGCGGTCGCCTAGCTGCGATTTGAACTGCTCCTCGAAGTCGCGCCGGATGACGAACACCACCTTGCCGAAGCCCGCGCGGATCGCGTCGAACACCGAGTAGTCCATCACCACCTCGCCGTGGGGGCCCATGCCATCGAGTTGTTTCAGGCCGCCGTACCGGCTGCCCATGCCTGCCGCGAGAATGAGAAGAGTGGGTTTCATATCAGAAAATTGCGCGCGACAGGTGATGGATGATGCCAAAGGCGTCAACCGGAAAGCCGGCGGCGCGGAGGGTGCCCGCACGCCCTGGTGACTGGTCTGACGGCCGGCCACGCCATCTTGACTCTTGCAAGGACCGGCAGGCCGGGTAATCAAGGCGGTCCCCGAATGCAACGGGGCTCCGGACTGTCCCGGAGTTTTGAAATGTCCGAACACAATTCTGGAAACAAATGGGCTCTCACGCTCCTGGCGTTGGGGGTGGTCTTTGGGGACATTGGCACGAGCCCGCTCTACGCGCTCCATGAGTGCCTGAACCATGCGCATCCCGTGCCGGGGCAGCCGCTGGGTGTACTGGGGCCCATCTCGCTGATGTTCTGGTCTCTGGTCGTGATGGTGTGCTTCAAGTACCTGACCTTCATCACCCACGCCACGAACCAGGGCGAGGGCGGCATGTTTGCCCTGCTCACGCTCTTCCGCTCGTCCAAGACCGGCTTTGGCGGCGGCACGGTGACCTGGATCACGCTCGGCGGCGTCTTCGGCGCGTGCCTGCTGTATGGGGACGGGATGATCACGCCGGCCATCTCCGTGCTCTCCGCCGTCGAAGGCCTGAAGCACCTGAACGAAAACCTGGAGCAGTGGGTGGTGATCGTCTCCGCGCTCATCCTGCTGGTGCTCTTCATCGTGCAGCGCCACGGCACGGAAAAAATCGGCGTGGCCTTCGGGCCGGTGATGTTTCTGTGGTTCGTCACGCTGGCCGTGCTCGGCGTGATGAACATCGTGAAGCATCCCGCCGTCTTTTCCGCGCTGCTGCCCCATCACGGATTCAATTTCCTCATCCACCACGGGCACGAGAGCCTGGTGCTCATGGGCATGGTGCTGCTGGCCGTCACAGGCTGCGAGGCGATGTATGCAGACATCGGCCACTTCGGGCGTCCGCCGCTGGTACGGAGCTGGTATCTTCTGGTGCTGCCCTCCCTGGTGCTGAACTATCTCGGCCAGGGCGCCCTGGTGCTCTCCGACGTGGAGGCGTCTCTCGACAGCGAGCACTTCCATCACTTCTACAGCATGGTGCCGGACGCGGCGCTCATTCCCGTCATCATCCTCGCCGCCCTGGCCACGGTGATCGCCTCGCAGGCGATGATCACCGGCGTCTTCAGCCTCACGCAGCAGGCCGTGCAGCTGGGCTACCTGCCGCGGCTGAAGATCATCCACACGTCGCAAAACGTGCGCGGCCAGATCTACATGCCGCAGGTGAACTACCTGCTCATGGTCGCCTGCATCACGCTCGTGCTCGCCTTCCGCTCTTCCAGCAATCTCGCCGCCGCCTACGGCCTCTCCGTGGCGATGGACATGACCCTCACGAGCTGCCTGTTCTTCCTCGTCGCCACGAAAGTCTGGAACTGGCCGCAATGGAAGGCTGCGCTGCCGGTGGCCGCATTTCTCATCTTCGAGCTGGGCTACCTGACCGGCAGCCTGTTGAAGTTCATGGACGGCGCATGGTTCCCGCTGACCATCGGACTGGTCATGTGGATCACCATGAAGACGTGGACCGACGGCCGCCAGATTCTCTATCAGGCGATGATGCGCGGCCGCCTGCCGGTCGAGCATCTGCTCAACGAGATAAAGAAGGACCGCATCATCCGCGTGCCCGGCAGCGGCGTCTTCATGTCCGCCTCCGCAGAGGGGCTGCCGCTGGCACTGCTGCATCATCTGAAACACAACAAGGCGCTGCACAAGCAGGTGGTGCTCCTGTCCGTGAAGTTCGAACCCGTGCCGCGCGTGGCAGCCGGCGAGCGCGAGTCGGTGGAGGAACTGCACGAGGAATTCTTCCGCGTCACGCTCCACTACGGCTTCGCGGAGTCCCCCCAGGTGCTCGACGACCTGTGCCGCGCCCTCGGCGCCCACACCAAGGTGAGACCGAATCAAATCACCTTCTACCAGAGCCGCGAGCTGCTGCTCACGAACGGCCCCGGCAAGATGGCCGTGTGGCGCAAGAAGCTCTTTGTTTTCCTCTCCCGCATCGCGCGGCCCGCCACCGGCTACTTCGAACTGCCGCCGCGGCAGGTCATCGAGCTGGGCATCCAGCTCGAGCTGTGAGCCGGGTCCCGACCGGTGGTCGCCGCCACGTCAAACCGCGCTGGCAATCGGCTCAAAGTCGGGCATCATAGCACCCGCCTTCCGCCACCCCGCCATCCACATGACGAAGTCCGCATCCACCTTCGCCCTCGCGTTTGCATTCTGCTCCGCCGCCGCCTGCGCCCAGACGACGGCACCAGCCCCAGTTCCCCCGGCAGAGGTTCCGGACGTCATCGTCCGCAAGGCGATCCCCATCGGCGAGCCTTCCCCGATGAAGACCGACGCGCTCCCGCGCGTGCTGCCGGCGGATGCGAAACGCGTCTATTCGCAATGCGTCGTGGAGAGCAATGTCATCGCCATCACCTTCGACGACGGTCCGGACCCGAAAGGCACGCCGCGCCTGCTCGACATGCTCAAGGAGCGCGGCATCAAGGCCACTTTCTTCCTCGTCGGCAAATGCGCCGCCACATGGCCGGACATCGTCAAACGCATGCACGATGAAGGCCATGAAATCGGCAATCACACATGGAACCACCTTCAGCTCACGCGCCTGAAGGATACCAAGGTCATGTCCGAGCTGCAGACCACGCACGATGCCATCTTCAAAGCCTGCGGCTTCGCCCCCACCCTCTATCGTCCGCCTTACGGCGCCACCCGCCTCGCCCAGCAGAAGTCGATTCACGACCAGTTCACCTACACCTGCATCCTCTGGGATGTGGATCCGAACGACTGGCGCTCGCCACGCTCGTCCACCAAGGTCCATGATCGCGTGCTCGCGCAGACCAAGCCCGGCTCCATCATTCTCTGCCACGACATCCACCACGAGACGGTGGACGCCATGCCCTCAACCCTGGACGATCTCAAGGCTCGCGGGTTCCAGTTCGTCACCGTCTCACAGTTGATCAATCTCGAATCCCGCACGCTGGCGGAGCGCGCAGCCTTTGTGGCCGCAGCGAAAGCGGCCGATGCGCCAGCCGCGGCACCGTCACCCGCCCCCGTGTCCGCATCTGGCGCAACACCGGCCGCTCCTGGTGCACCTGCCCCTGCCGCATCCCCGCAGCACGCCTCGTCCGCCGCGATCGCACATTGATGCGGCCCTCCCGGCGATCTTCTCCAGACTGAGGTCCCGCTTGCAAACAACGACGGCGTCAATGAGTGCGCGCGCTGATTTGGAACGCACGCACAGACATTCTTGCGGCTTGCGCCCGCGCCCAGCCATCGGCTACTCTGCCGGGATGAGAATAACCATTTTGTTTGTCATGGGCCTTCTCGCGGCCTCCATCGTCACCGAACCCCGCGTGCGCGCCGACGATGCCAGCCATCGCGCCGCCGTGGAGAAACTGCTGGCGACGCTGAACATGGAGAAGACGCATGCCGCCACGCTCGAAGGCATCCTCCAGCAACAGGTGCGGGCAAACCCCTCGCTCGGACTGATCCAGGACACGATGCGGGACTTCATGAACAAGTACATGGCCTGGTCCACCCTTAAGGAGGATGTGGTGAAACTCTACTTGGAAACCTTCAGCGAGGAGGAAGTAGGCGAGCTGAACAAGTTCTACGAGAGCGCCGCCGGCAGGAAGTACGTCGAGAAATTCCCCGCCCTCACGGCCCGCGGAATGGCGCTGGCGCAGGAGCGCCTGCAGGCGCACCTGCCGGAGCTGCAGGCCGCGTTGAAGGCCGCGGCTGAAAAACGCACGGGCGTGCCGCAGACGAATCCCGCCGGGAAAAAGTAGGTCATGAGACTGCCGTGCCTGCTCGCCGGATGGCTCTTCGTCGCGGCTTCCGGTGCCGCGCAGCCGCCGAACGTGGTGATCATCCTCGCGGATGACCTCGGCTACGGCGACGTGGGCTGCTTCGGTGCGAAGAAGTGCCGGACTCCGGTGCTCGACCGCATGGCGGCGGAAGGCATGCGTTTCACCAGCTTCTACGTAGCCCAGGCGGTGTGCAGCGCCTCGCGCGCCGCGCTGATGACCGGCTGCTACGCGAACCGCGTCGGTCTGGCCGGGGCGCTGAACCACACCAGCCACGAAGGCATCGATCCCGCCGAGTGGCTGCTGCCGGAGATGTGCCGGGCGCGTGGCCTCGCGACGGCTGCGTTCGGCAAATGGCATCTCGGCACGCGGCCGGCCTTCAATCCGCTGCGCAACGGCTTCGATGAATTCCTCGGCCTGCCTTACTCGAATGACAACAGCAGGTACCACCCGAGCCTCGCCGCCGAGATGCCGCCGCTGCCGCTGCTCGAAGGTGAGAAGGTCATCGAGACGGATCCGGACCAGAGCACCTTCACCCGCCGCTTCACCGAGCGCGCCGTCGCCTTCATCGAAGAGCACCGGAAGCAGCCCTTCTTCCTTTACGTGCCGCACGTCATGCCGCATGTGCCCATCTTCGCCTCGGAGAAGTTCAAAGGAAAAACCGGCGCGGGACTGTATGCCGACGTGATCGCGGAGCTGGACGCCGCCTGCGGCGACATCTTCGCGGCGCTCCGGCGCAACGGCCTCGACGAGCACACGCTGGTCATCTTCTTTTCCGACAACGGCCCCTTCCTTTCCTACGGCGGACACGCGGGATCGCCGGGGCCGTTGCGCGAGGGAAAGCTCACCACCTTCGACGGCGGCGTGCGCGTGCCGTGCATCATGCGCTGGCCGGGGAAAATCCCGCCGGGCCGCGTGTGTGACGAGCCGGTGATGGCCATCGACCTTTTGCCAACCGTGGCCGCGCTCGTCGACGGCCGGATGCCGGAGAAGAAAATCGACGGCAAGAACATCCTGCCGCTCATCCTCGGCGAACCCGGCGCGAAGTCTCCTCATGAGGCGCTCTTCTTTTACGCCGGAGACGAACTTCAGTCCGTGCGCATGGGCCGGTGGAAGCTGCATTTCGCGCATCCCTATCTCACCGTCACCACCCCGGTACGCGACGACGGAAAGCCGGCTGGCTACGGCACCCTCAAGCCGCTCTCCATCACGCAGTCCGGCATCGAAGGCATCGCCAGCCGCCACGGCTATGGCGTGAAGCAGATCGAGGAGTCCCTCTTCGACCTCGAAACCGACCCGGGCGAGAACACCGATGTAATCGCCGTGCATCCCGACGTGGCCGCCCGCATGAGGAAGCTGGCCGCGGGCATGCGCGCGGAACTCGGTGACGGACTCACGGGAGTGAGAGGCCGTGAAAACCGCCGCGCGGGTGAAGCGCCTTGAGCGAACTCATGGCACCGCGGATGCCGCGCTCGGCGCCGGGGTGCCACGAGTATTGCAACACAACGCAACGCTCGGTCGTTGAAGCACTCGCCTTCCCTAGACATGAAACTCATCACCACAGTCGCCGCGCTTTCGCTTCTCCCTGTCTTCACCTCGCCGCTGACCGCCGCGCAACGGCCGCCGAACATCGTCTTCATCATCGCCGACGACCTCGGCTACGGGGACCTCGGTTGCTACGGCCAGAAAATCATCCGCACGCCAAGCATCGACCGCATGGCGGCGGAAGGGATGCGTTTCACCCAGCACTACTCCGGAAATGCCGTGTGTGCGCCCTCGCGCTGCGTACTCATGAGCGGGCTGCATCCCGGCCATGCCTTCATCCGTGACAACCGCAGCATCCAGCCCGAAGGCCAGTGGCCCATCCCGACGGAGACCCTGATCATCCCCGAGGCGCTCAAGACGCTGGGCTACACGAGCGGCGGCTTCGGCAAATGGGGACTAGGCGGCCCCGGCACCACGGGCGAGCCGCTGAAGCAGGGCTTCGATCGCTGGTATGGCTACAACTGCCAGGGCGTCGCGCATAATTTCTACCCCGCCTATCTCTGGGACAACGACCGCCAGGTGAAGCTGAACAACGCGGAGTTCAGCGGCGACGGTGGCAAGCTCGACCCCGGCGCGGACCCGAACGACCCGAAAAGCTACGCGAAGTTCACCAGCAAGGAGTACTCCGCCGATCTCATCGCCGAGCAGGCGCGCGCGTTTGCGAAGGCGAACAAGGACCGCCCCTTCTTCCTCTACTGGCCCACCACCGTGCCGCATCTCGCGCTGCAGGTTCCGGAAGACTCGCTGCAGGAGTACCTCGGCAAATTCGACGATCCGCCCTACACCGGCGGCAAAGGCTACCTGCCGCACTTCAAGCCGCGCGCCGCCTACGCCGCGATGGTCACGCGGCTGGATCGCGAGATCGGCCGCATGATGGACCTCGTCAAAGAACTCGGCCTCGACGAAAACACGATCTTCGTCTTCACCAGCGACAACGGCGCGCTGGCCGGCCCGCACGAAGGCTACGCCGGCACGGATGCGGCCTTCTTCAAATCCAACGGCCCGCTGCGCAGCGGCAAGGGCTCGCTCTACGAAGGCGGCTTCCGCGAGCCGTGCATCGTACGCTGGAGCGGAAAGGTCAAAGCAGGCAGCGTGAGCGAGCGCGTCACCGGCTTCGAAGACTGGCTGCCCACGCTGCTCGAACTCGCCGGCGCGAAGTCAACGCCCGGGAACCTCGACGGCGTCAGCTTCGCCCCCACGCTGCTTGGCGGGACGCAGGCGGCACGGCCTTTTCTTTACCGCGAATTCCCCAGTTACGGCGGACAGCAGTGCGTGCGTATCGGCGACTGGAAGGGCATCCGTCAGGGCCTCAAACCCGGCGCGGCCAAGAACCGTGGCGGCGATGCCAAGGCGAAGCCCAATCTCCACATCGAACTCTACAATCTCGCCACCGATCTGGCCGAGACAAAAGACGTGTCGGCGGATCACCCGGATATCATCGCGAAGATGGAGGGCATCATGAAATCCCAGCACGTCAATTCGAAGGACTTTCCGCTGCCCGTACTGGACGGAAAGTAAGGGGCCAAAGGGCTGCGATCATCAAAAACGACGAACTCCTGTCCGCTCCTGAAGCACTCGGCGGCCCCGTCCCCACCGCAAAGCGCGGCTGGACTCACGCGCGCGTGGTTGCTCCGGGCCATCAAGGACAACCGGGAGAGACGCTCTCGGAACCAGGGGTTACGCATGAAATGCCTCTGTGAGTCTGGTGCTTCTGAATTGTCCCGCAAGATTCAGGGGTTCCGCAGATGGAATGAAGCTGGAATTCAATCTGTGGAGTCCTGAATCTTGTGGGAATCCACTGCAAATGTCTTCATGCGTAAGCCCTGTATCGGAACTCTCGATTCCCGCGTAGCGGTTGACCGTCCCTGCGCCGCTGATAGACTTCGCCCATGAGCCGCCTCGCCCCGCAACGCAAACCGCAGCCCGGACGCGACCTCTTTTCGTTCGACGTGTACCACGGGATTGTGGAGTCCGGCTTCTTCAAGCGGGGGGACCAGATCCAGCTCGCCGGAGGAGAACTCGTCGTGATGCCACCGCCCAGCCCCGAACACTCCGCCAGTCCAATTTCGCTGCGCTACCGAATTCAGAGTCTGATTCCCAACGAGCTGATCGTTCGAGGGTCGCAGCCCGTGACGGTGCCACCCAACTCCGAACCGGAACCGGATTTGTGCATCGTGCGCCGCAACGCCGACCACTACAAATCGGCGCACCCAGGTCCGAAGGACGTGCTGCTCTGATGGTTCCCTGATGGACTGGGAATCACCATACCTGCTGCTGCTCGCCATTCCGGCGCTCGTCGTGCTGATGTGGATCGAGCAGCGCTCGACGCATCCGATGTCTTCGGTGCGAAAGCGATTGCTGCTCGTGGTGCGTGCGCTGCTGGTGATGATGGCGCTCGTGGCACTCGCCGGTCCCGCGCGCGTCGTACAGAGCGGCAGGCGCTCGCTGGTCATGGTGCTGGATGCGAGCGAGAGCCTCGGTGAAGAAGGCCTGAAGTCTGTGTTCGCGCGCGCCCGGACGATTCAGAAACAGGCGCCGGCGGGCGTGGACACTTCGTTCGTACTGCTCGGCGATGAGCCGGCCGTGCTGGCGCCCGAGACGAAACTCGACGCTGAAGCGACACAGGTTGAATGGCAGAAGAAGCGCGGGAGAGACAGCGATTATCAAAAGGCTGTCGAGTTCGCCACAGCGCTTTTTCCCGCGGGCACAAGCCGGCACATTGTCTTGATCGGTGATGGCCATGAGACGCGCGGCTCTTTGCTGGATGTGGCGAAGGAAGCGGCGGCGACCGGCATCAAGCTGCACGTCGCACCAGTGTCGGGACCCAAGAAGCCGGACATCCGCGTGCGCGAGCTGACGCCAAACCGCTCCCGGCTGCACGAAGGCGCGAGCTTGAAACTGCGCGCGGTGATCGAGAGCACGGCAGATGGCAGCGGCACGCTGAAACTTTTTGAAAACGGCGTCGAAGTGGAGAAGCGGCCGGTGAGCGTAAAGGGCGGCCAGTCGCATGAGGAGACTTTCACCCGCACGCCGCCGGCGGGAAACATCTACAAATACCGTGCCATGGTCGAGGGATTCCCGAACGACACAATCACGGCGAACAACGACGCGCTCACCATCGTCGATGTGCGTGGTCGCCTGCGGCTGCTTTATCTCGAAGGTGACGCGGGCGAGGGGCAGTATTTGATCCAGGCGATGGAGAAGGAAGGCATGACGCTCGATTTGCGGCAGCCAGGCTCGATTCCTTCCACGCTCGACGACTTCGCGGGCTACGACGGCATCATCATCTCCGACATCCCGGCCTTCCAAGTCGGCGACAAGGCGATGACTGCTGTGCGCGACTACGTGGACAAGCTCGGCGGCGGGCTCTTGATGCTCGGCGGACCAAACTCATTCGGCGTGGGCGGCTACTACCGCACTCCCATCGAGGAAGTGCTGCCGGTGCGCTTGCAGTCGCCGGACGAAGAGGAAAAGCAATCGTCCGCCGTCGCGCTGGTGATCGACCGCTCGGGTTCCATGGCCGGCGAGAAGCTCGAGATGGCAAAGTCGGCCGCCATCGCCACTGCGGAAGTTCTCACGAAGAACGACTACATCGGCGTGTACGCTTTCGACTCAGACGCGCATGTGGTCTCGCAAATGGCGCGGATCAATTCGGTGGCTCAAGTGGCCGCGGCCATCTCCACCATAGCGCCGGGCGGCGGCACGAACTTGCAGCCCGCCTTCGCGCAGGCCCGGCAGGCGCTGCAGCGCGTGAAGGCCAAGGTGAAGCACATGATCATCCTGACCGACGGCCAGACCGCCGGCACCGGCTACGAGGCCTTTGGCGCCCAGTGCCTCAACGAAGGCATGACGATCTCTACGGTCGCCATCGGCCAGGGATCGCACGTCGGGCTGCTGCAAGGCATCGCCGCGGCTGGCGGCGGCCAGGCTTACACAACCACGGACGCCAGCAGCATCACGCGCATCTTCACGCAGGACACGCTCATGCACACAGGGCGCATGATCCGCGAGGAGCCGTTTGTGCCAAACATGGTGGAGAAGCATCCGATCCTGGCAGGCTGGGAGGAATTCGAACCGCCAATGTTGCTCGGCTGCGTGAAGACACTGCGCAAGGCCACCGCGCAGGTACCGCTGGTCACCGATCTCGGTGATCCGCTGCTCGCGCACTGGCGCTTCGGCCTCGGCAAGGTCACCGCCTTCACCTCCGATGCGAAGTCGCGCTGGGCATCCCTGTGGATCAGCCGCTGGGATGGTTTCGGACGATTCTGGTCGCAGGTGCTGCGCGAGACCGCACGCCCTCCGCAGGGGCAGAACATGGACCTTGGCTGCGAACTGCGCGGCGAGGATGCACGCATCACCGTCGATCTGCTCGAAGACGCCGGTACGCGTCAGAACAACGCGCGCGTCGAGGCCGAGGTCTTCTTCGTCGCCGCCGACGCGCTCGGCGCGCCGTTGAAGCCCGTCTCCAAATCCACGCTCACACAATGCGGCCCCGGCCTGTATGAAGGCGCGTTCCGCCCCGACCAGCCCGGCGTGTATCTCGTGCGAGCGCAATCCGGCGCCGAGATGGTGAGCGCCGGACTCGTCCACAATCCCTCGTCTGAAGCCAGCCTCGGCACCGTGAACGAACCGCTGCTCAAAGAAGCCGCGCGCATCACCGGCGGCAAATTCATGTCCGATGACAAGCTCCCCGACCTCACCACGACCAAAGCCACGCAGTTCATCGAACTCTGGCCGCACGTCATCATCGCCCTCCTGCTCCTCTTCCTCGCCGATGTCGCCATCCGGAGGTGGGAGCATGTGGAGGGGATTTGGGAGAGCGTGATTGCGTCCCGCCCCACACGGAGCCGGTGACCACGAGCTTCAATCACCACCACCGTCAACACGCAGCGCATTCTGGACGGCAACGTCGTCGTGATCGACGACATCAGCACGGCAGCAAGGCAATACCTGGTGGACATGAATATCCGGTCGCTCACCAAAGATCAACGGACCCTGCTGGCTGCCGGCTTCGAGGATGCTGAGGACCGGCAGAAAGGGCTTCGGTCGTTTTCGAGGCGTTTGGTCGGGAATACTCAAGCGTGATTTCATGAGGCCGGCTCGCACCTTGCCCTCCGCATTTCCTGCGTAGAATGCAACCATATGAACGCACGAACGACCGGACGGAACCGCCAGATCGAGGAGACGTTGGTGGCGGAGTTGACGCCTCGGGCGGGCGTGGGCCGGTGGAGTCGGGCTGTGCAGGCATGGCTGTCCGCTTCGGTTGCAGTCCAGCGCGCGGCGGAGAACAATCACCGGCTTCTTCGATGAACCCGTCGCCGTCATGCCGACAATGCCCTCGTTCGCTATCCCGGCGGCAGTGGATCAGGCGTCTGGCGCTCGGCACGGCGGCTCTTGCGAGCCTGTCGGACCGTGGCATGGAATCGCGCTCGCTCGCGGCCGCCGATTTGCGCGACCTGCTGAAGATTGACGTGGGCCTGATTCCTTCGCTCGCGTTGAACGGCGGTTCTGCCATCGTCACTTTCGACGGGAGCGCGACACGACTGCTCATCAACCGGGAGTCGGACACAGATTTCCATGTTCTCGATCCTCGATGTACTCACCAAGGGTGCATCGTCGATCCCTACAGCATCGCGAGCAACACCATCTTCTGTCCGTGCCACAGTTCGCGATACGACATCAGCGGACACGTCGTACGCGGACCTGCGGTGAGTGATCTCTTCAAGTTCAAGGCAAGCTTCGATGGCGCGTCAGTTTTGTCGGTGGAGGTTCCCGGTTTCGTCCACCACCTTGAAGACGTGAGCGTGGCATCTGCCGTGGCCGGCTCCACGCGGCTGTGCCTGACATTTCCCACCATCAGCGGCGCGGACTACCAGGTGTGCCACTCGCCGACCCTTGCGGAGCCGTTCGCTCCCGCTGCCTTTTCCAGCACGCCGTCCGGCATGGCCGACCAGAACTCCCTCCGCGGCACGGGTGCCGTCACTTCGGTGTATGTGGACTCGGCGGACGCGACCGCTTTCTACCGCCTCGACCTGTTGATCTATCAACTGGCCTGACCAGGCCAACCGGCAGAGACTTCCAGCGACGGGTGTTCCAGAAAAGCAGAGCGGGCCGGTGACGGCCCGCTCGCCAACAAACTTGACCGCACGCAACCAAACAGGTCGCGCGGTTTCACTGCCTCACTTCACCGGCTTGGCACCGTCCTTGAAGGCATAGAGATGTGTGTGCGTGCTCAAGTAGAGCACGCCGTTCGCGGCGACGGGGGTTCCCATCACGGGGGCTGGGAATTCGATGCTCCCGATCTCCTTCAATTCCTTGCCTTCGGCGAGGATGAAGAGTTCGCCCTCTTCGTTGCCGAGATAGATCTTGCCATCAACGATGAGCGGGCTGCTCCAGATGTGGCCCTTGGTGTCGAACTTCCAGTACTCCTTGCCAGTTTTCGCATCGAGACAGAAGAGGCGGCCGGTGTAGTCGCACGCGTAGAGCAGACCATCCTTGGCGGCGGGCGTGCTGATGGTGCGCTCCAATCCCTTGAAGGTCCACTTCGCCGCGAGTTCGCCGGTGCCGCCGGGGTCGATGCAGCTAAGCTGGCCGACGCCTTCGCCGTGCTCGGGGTCCTGACCGATGGCAACGTAGAGAAGGCCGTCGGCGAAGGTGGGCGTCGCAATGAGTTCGGACGGGCCGTCGTATTCGGCATATTTTTTCTTCTCGCCCTTGTCGTCGAAACGGTACTCCTTCGGACAGGCGTTGTACTTCCAGACAATGGGCAGTTCGCTCACGGCGTCGTCGATTTTCTTCTTCTCAGAAGCCGGACCCATGCCGTAAACCCAGCCATCGCCGGCAGCAAAAACGATCTGCGACTTGCCGCCGACCGTGATCGACGAAGGCGACGACCAATTGCAGTGCATGATGTTCTCAGAAACCTTTGCGTCGGCGGGGATCTCTGCCTCGTATTCGCCGGTCTCAGCATTCACCGCGACGAAGCTAGGAGCCGTCGGAGCTGGCAGATTGCTGTGCGACCAATCGACGCCGTTCGAGGTGGCGACGTAAACTTTGCCATCGACAACGAGCGGATAGTTCGAGGCGATGTTGTGCGGAAAGACACCGAGTTCCTTGCGCATGTCATAGACCCAAAGGATGTCGGCGTCCGTGCTGTCCACTTCCGGCGTGACGGGTTTGCCGTCCTTGTCAGGCGTGGTCATGTATTTGGCCTCGTCCTGCATGCCTTGATTGCCGTCTTCCATGCCCTTCACGTCGAAGCAGAGGATTTCGCAGCGATTCGTCACCACGTAGCCTTTATCGCCGACGATGGTGGGGCTGGAGCACATGCCGAGGAATTCCCAGTCGGACACTTTGCCGGCACCGAGCTTCGGAGCGACGAGCTGCCATTTGAAGGCACCGGTCTTTTCATCGAAGCACATCACGATCCCGCGGTCGCCCTGATGCTTCGGGCTGCGCGGGGATTCGTTGTTCGTGCCGACGAAGACGCGGCCGTTGGCGACAGTGACCGTCCCGTAGGACTGCGAACCGAGCTTCGCGACCCAGAGGCAGTTCTCCGTGGTGGCCATGTCGATCTCTTCGCTGCCGGACTTCTTCTTGCCGGGGTTTAGCTTGATGGGCATGCCTTTTTCAGACGAGACCATGTTACGCACATTGGTGCCACCCCATTGGGGCCAGTCGGCTGCGCGTACGGCGAAAGTCATCCCGAAGACTGCGAGGAGTGAGTAATAAATGGATTTCATGCGGATTAGAGGATTCGTTGGATTGAGCAGTTGGGATTACTTGTTCGGAGTGACGAGCACGTTGTCGAGGTAAACGCGCTTCTGATGCTGCGGGCTGAAGCCAAAGATGCCGGGCGAACCCTGGAGATGCACGGGATTGACCTTCGCTTCGAGCGTCCACGCATCGGGCTCGGGCTGGCCTTGCTCCCACACTTTGGCGGACACGGTGCCGTTCACATTGTCGGCATCGACGGTCACCTTCGTTTTGAGCGTGTACCACTTCATCGCCTCGACTTTGAAGGGCGCGGTGCGCTTCAGGCGCTCGAAGTTCGAACTGATCTCGAGTTCGTTGGCGTTGCCCTTGAGCTGGATGAGGTAGCGCTGATTGATCACGCCCACATCGGACTTCACGCGGCGGTTGCCGTCGGTCATCACGTCGGCCTGCACGGTGTAGTTGCTCATGGCCTCGGTGCCGAGGAACACGGTCGCACGCTGGAAGAGCAGACGGTCGAAGGATTTGCCGAGAACATTGTTGCCCACCAGCTTGTTGTCCGGAGTGGGGTTTGCCATCACCTGGAATTTGAAGCGCGCGCCGATCCACGGCAGCGGCGGATAGGCCATCTTGTAGGCAGCGTTGCCGGCGGCGTCGGCTGGCACTTCTTCGGTCAGTTCGAACTTCTCGAAGTCCTGCTTGATCGGCGGCGGCGGCAGCACGCGGCCGCGCACAGTGCCGAAGATTCCGCCGTCAGCCGTCGCCTTGAATGCGCCAGCGGCAGGTTTCGCATCGGCATCGGCGACGAGTTCGTTGGCGTCGTTGAACTTCGCAGTCTCAATCTTTGCTTTCACCTTGGCGGTCGGCGGGATGAAGGTTTCCCACGATGCCTTCTTCACCTCGGCGACCGGGAATCCGTTCGCATCAACGCTGCGCAGCCGGAAAGAAGACTTCCCGCCCGGAGCCACGACAAATTCAGCCGGGATGATCTGCAAGGCGGCGGGCGCACCGGCCTTCGGCATCTCGACCTCCGGTGCCTTGTCCTTGGTGATGCCGGAGTTCGTGATCTTGAAGGCATAGAACTTCGCCTGAGTATGCACGAAAAGCATGCCATTCGCCACGGCGGGCTGGGCGAGACCGGTCCCTTCGAGTTTGATCTTTTGGACGATCTCCGCCTTGTCCTTGCCGGGCTTCACTACGGTGATGCCGGCCTGCTCGGTGATGAAGTACACGAGGCCGTCGATCACCAGTGGAGAACTGTGGATGTTGTGCGCGGCGACCTGGATTTCCCATTCCTTCTCTCCGGTGTCGGCGTTCACGGACGACATGTTGCCATCGTCATCAACCATCACGATGTGGCCTTCATAAAGGACGGGGCTGCTCGTCTCGGAGCGCAAATGTATGCGCCATTTCTCATTCGCAAGCCAGGCATCCTTGTTCACCTCAGGATCGAACACCATTTGCTCCTTGTCGAAGTGCTCGGGCAGCTTCACGGCGATGAGGCGACCCTTGTCCGCCGTGTCCACGTTTTCCTCACCGTGGGTCATAATGATCGTATTCTTGTACAGCAGCGGCGTGCTGTTCACCCCGCCCTTGCTCATCTTATGACGCCACAGCGGCTTGCCATTCCGCGCATTGACCGCCACGATGTTGCCGCAGCCTGTGCCGGCGTAAAAGACGCGCTTTCCATCGCGGGTCTCGAGAACCGGGGTGGAGAAGGAGGAATCCTTCGGCGGCGACTCGCCGGGCATCGTGGACCACACGAGTTCACCGTTTTCCTTGTCGAAGGCATAAAAGCGGTCTGCCGCCGGGCCGTCGGCGCCCCAGTTTGACGTGATGCCGCGGACGATGACGAGATCGCCCTCGATCACCGGACAGCCGACCTTCGAGTTTGGAAAGGTCATGCGTCCGATTTTCTCCATCAGCGACTGGCGCCACAGTTCCTTGCCTTCGAAGGTCCAGCAGCCGAAGACGCCGTAGGCGGTGAGCAGATAGACACACTTCGTTTCGGGATCGACGCATGGCGAGCCGATGGAGTAGCGGTTATAGACCGTGTCGGAGATGAAATCCTTGATCGAGACCTCCCACTTCTTCTTGCCTGTCTTGGCGTCCATGCAGGTGAGGCACTCGGCGAGTTCCTCCTTCTCACCATGGTAGCCAAAGCTGAAAAGCAGCCCATCGACGACCACCGGCGTCCCGCGGCCATGCGAGTCATAAGTCCAGGCCGGCTTCTCGCTCAACTTCGCCTTCTTATAATGCTCAAGGCTGACGCCCGTGTTGAGTGGACCACGCCATGTCAGCCAGTCATTGGCATGAAGCAGCACGGAGGACGAGGTGACGGCGGCCAGGAGAGCGGCCAGCCGGATTCCGGAGCGGGAAACAAGACGCATGGTGGGGGACAGTTTTTGGGATGAGGGGGCCATCCTTGATCGGACCGTCTGGCAATCAACCCGTTTTTCGGTTCGGGAAGACCCTCGCAGTAACGAAGCACAAATGGCAGAGCGTTCAGAACGCCTCCCGCTTCGCACTCTTTCGCTTCGTTCAGGCCGGTTCTCTCGGATCGTCCTCAACGGAACATCGCCATGTCGTCACTCCCCAAATCCGATGCGAGATAGTCAACCCTCGCCCCCAGTCTTGCTTTCCGCGGACCGGATCGTCGCCCCCTCCGTCCCCCTCTCCCATGTCTCGGCAGTTACCCACATCGCCTCCCGGGATCACAATTCACTGGATTGAGTAAAACGAGTGCAATTCTCGGCCTGCCGACCCTCACCATGAACCGTGCCATGCTGGCACCTTCACCGGAACCTTGGGCCCACCTCCTTCTTGACCGGGCCGCCAAAAACGTGTCAAGACACTTTCTCCTGAAATTTTCAGAAAAACGCCCTTTGCCCGCCGATCAGAATTGAGAATCAGCGAACTTTTTTCAAAATGGCGGGATCACTGGTTGACGGGGGCGATCAAAGTTTTTAACATCACGCCGTCTGTTGAAGGCTTCTTCGCGGATCACATTTTGCCCGGCTTCGCGGCTAGACAATTTGTGCCAACCGATCCTCCTCGTTGTTGGTTGCTGGATCGCAAAAAATTGGCTCTCCGGTTCCGCATGCCGGAGAGCCAAATTTGTTTTCGGGTGATGCGATGTTGTCCGCAACACGATCACCATCACGACCAACGAACTTCGCGCGGATAGAGTCGCTTCAACAGCTCTCGCGCGCAGTCATGAACGAGGTGCTCCATCTCCCGCACGATGACTTCTGGTCGCGCCTGTTTCTCGACGGAATGCTTCCAAACCTGATCGACCGCATCTGCAAACGTCTCGATCACCTTTGCGCACGCTTCATGCCAGTGGGCCGGCTGCACGCCATCACGCCACTCGCCGCGACCGCGGCCAAAGTGCGCGACGGCGAGATAGCAGAGCAGCACGAGCCGCACCTGCTCTCGGAAATGTTCGCGTGACCAGTGAAGTCGCCCGTCATCGGCCCGCACGAGATTGTAGGTGCGAATCAATGCATAGGCACCGAGTCCGCTGGCGAGTCCGCCGAGAAGAGCGCCGCCGCCGAACGTCATGCCGCCGAGTTTCAAATCCGCGATGAGTCCACCCATCGCTCCGCCGGCGAAGCTTGCCACCACGCCCCAGATGCTCTCCGACACCTGCTGTGGCTGATGGAAATGCTCCTTCGCCACCTCTTGCATGCGACGCTCGGCCGAGCCTTCGAGCCCGTGCAGCGCGATGAGTTCATTCGTCGTATGCTCGAGTCGCTCGGCGAGTTTGGTCGCGAGTTTCTGCCTTGCATCGGTGTATTCGCGATTGATGTCGCCACGACCGATGCCCATGCGCTCAATCAGCGTCTCGGCGCGGACTTCGACACCATCGAGCACGGATGACGTGAGCTGGACGGCCAGCAATTTCACCGATTGCTCGAAGACGGCCACGTTTTGCTCGTGCCATGCCTCTTTGATCTCACCAAACGCTGTCGCCTTCTCCTTCGACAGCATCGCGCCGATTGAGTCGAGCAGGACATCCTCCTGCACCCAGCAGCGGGCGAAGGCGTCGAAGTTCAGCACATCGCGGACGACCGGATGCTTCGTCAGGTGATCTTTCCAGAGTTTCAACTCCGCCGCTTCGACGTGTGGCTCATGCGGCGGGCCGGTTTGATTCAGAAGCGCAAGCACCGGCTTTCCCACCCAGCTCAGAATCTCCATCTCCTGCGCCACGTAGCCCGCGCCTTCCGGCGACTCGGCGGCATTCACGAGATAAAGCACGACGTCAGCCTCCTCGCGCACATTTTTCAGCGCCTGCTGACTGCACCAGAGCGGTTTGTCGGTGAAGCGATCCCACGTTTGCACGAGGAACCACAGCAGCGGTTTGTCGAAGCGCTTCAGCCGCTTCAGCAGCCGCGCCGTATCACCGAAGCCGGGCGTGTCCCACAGTTGCAGCACCGCGCCGCCCGTCTCGATGAGCGTGTGCTCTTCATTGAAAACCGTCACATGCGGCGCATCGCGCACCTCGCCGACATCGCGGCGCAGGAGCGTGCGCGCGAGCGTGGTCTTGCCCGCGTTTGTGTGTGACACAAGGCTGAGCGTGACCGTCTGAGTGTCGGGGGCTGGCACAGTGGCGACGGGCATTTCGGAAGGCAGTTCAACGTGTCTCCGACTCTGCAACTCTCAAACGGTTCATCGCGGTTTCGTCACCCGTGCACGCGGTCTCGTCAGTCACGCTCGCCAGCATGCGATTCCATAAGACGCTCCGGCTCTCGATGTGCTCCGTCGTCCAGCGACCACTCACACTCGTCGCATCGAGCAGCGCGATCAGTTTCCCATCGGCAAAACGCGAGCGCAGCTTGCTGCGAACCTCGGAGACCAATCTCCGCTGCACCTCCGCCTCGGGCGTCGTGGCGAATTGAAACACGATCACTGCCAGCGGTGTCGCCGGAGTCCACGACGCCGCAAACTCATCTTCATCACCGCTCGCGATCATCTGAAACTCGACGCTCGCCATACCACCGATTCGCTCCTGAATCGCGCGCGACCAGCGCGACTTCGACACTTCGTCGGTCGCCACGCCATGCAAAAGTGCCGTCACCTTTTCCCCGCCGCCTTCGATCATGCGCAGCAATCGCCGGGCCAGCGAATCCCATCCAAGCCCACGCCACTGCTGCTCAATGCGCACCTCGCAGCGGCGCAATGTCCAGCCAGCAAGCAACAAACGCGGCAGAACCACGAGCAGCATGAGCGTCGCCGCATACAAATGGATCCACGGCAGCGCAGCCGCCGAATTCGCGACTGTTCCGCTCGTCCGCTGCATTCCCGCGATGGCATCCACCGGCACCGCGATCCCTGTCATGTGAGAAGCCGGCCAAAAAAGCGTCGAGAAAAATACCTCGGCCTGTTTCGGTCCCAGCAACGTGCTCTCCCACACCGCCCGATATTCATGCGACCAACCCTTCGCATACATACCGACGCAACTCCCCATAGCCAGCAACGCCGCACCGACATGCAGCCAGGCACGAAAGCGCGATCCCGTGCGCTCACGTTCCATCGGCCGCACCTGCTTTTGAAAAGTTTCCACATGCACCGCGGCCGGCGTCGGGCGGTCAGTTGATCCCTTTCGCAGATCGAGATAAGCGAAACGCGACCAATGATCGTCGTCACCTCCTGCGCTCGGCTTCAATTCGACCACCACACTCGCGATCATCACCACCGCATTCCAAAGCAGCAGCCCGACCAGCGGCAGCGCGAGCAGATTGATCTCCCGCTCCGAACCAATCCCTGTTAGTCCAAAGCCAATCACAAACGCCAAGAGCCATCCAGCAACCGCCACCGACCAGTTCCCTGCCCTGATCGTCATCTGCGCCAGCACAGCCATCGTTTTGTCGCCCGACACCTCCGCCTTCAACCAAACCGTGCGCCGCGCAAGAAAGCCATCAACCTCCCGCGCACTCATCGAAGTCTCATCATCCGCTCGCAACGATCCCTTGCTCCGAGCCGTCGCCTCCCGCCGTTTCTCGCCACTCAACAATTCCCCGCCCACGTCCGCCTCTTCGAGCGAACGCCAGCGCAAAACATCGAGCCGCTGATGCCAGTTCATTGGCGGCATCCTATAGGCACCTGTTGCTTTCGGCAATGGAGCGAACGGAACGTTTGCCTTGGCCTGCGGCACAAGGCGGTGTCGTGCCGGCAACGGTGCCCCCAACCGGAGCCGCCTTACCGCGCAGGTTCCGCCCGGCCAATCACCGCCTCGTTCAAGCGAATGACACCGACGTGCCGGCTGCGTAGCCCGGCCATCAGCGTCGCCAGCGCGCCCGCTCGGCGTTGGTTCCGCAGCATCGCTCCTACCTCGCTCCTGAGGTCCGCGATCGACGGCACCCGGGCGGGCTGCTTTTCGATGAGATGGATGATGTGCCAGCCGAGTTTCGTCTCCACAGGGCCGCTCGTCTGGCCTTCGCCGAGTTGCCCAACGGCGTCCATGAAGTCATCAGGCATTCGGCCGCGCGCACACCAGCCGAGAGTACCGCCATGCTTCTTTGTGCGTTCGTCGTCGGAGAACTCGGCGGCCAGATCCCCAAACGCCGCCTCGCCTGCCATCAGCTTGCGGTAAATCTCGCGAATTTCGGGCTCACGGTCGGGCTTCTTCGGATCATGCGTGGTCAGGTAGATGTGGGCCACGCCGTAGCGGGCGGGCAGCGCCGTTTTCTCCCGGTTGTCACGCAGCCATGCGGCCACGTCTTCGTCCGTCACTTCTGCGGTCAAGGCGGCGAGTTTGGACTCGATCCATGCCTGATCGTCGAGCGCCTCGCGCATCTCATCCTTCAACTGCGCCTCCGTCATCTGCCGCAGGCCGAGCCTCCTTTGATAGTCGCCCTCAATCTCGAACTGACGGGAAAACGCCGTCCACTCCTCGCCTGCCGCAGGTCCGTTTCGCACCTGAAAACCTTCCATCGCTCGCGCGGTGCGCACGAGCCGGTCACCCACCAGCTTGTCGATCACCGCACGCCGCGCCCCGGCCTCCTCCTCCGGCGTCAAATCAGACCAGACCCTGCCAGTCCGCCAGAGGTGATCACGCAGCGCCTCCTCCATCGAGCGCAGTGTGATCGCCTCAGAAAAAACCTGCGCCGCGATCTCACCGGTGGAGTGCGCACCCGCTGCATCGGTTCTCTCGGCTGACGGAGCGGGCGCAGCAGGGCCAGGCTGATTCGCGTGCAGTCGCAGCCCCCAGCCGACGCTGAGCATGAACGTTGAGGCGAGAAAGACGGCGACTCTGGACCTGTGGCATCGCATCGTCATCGGCTCGTCGCGGTTCTTCGATTCGGCGGGCATCACCCGCCCGGCGCGGGCACGGCACCGCGCCCGCTTAGGAAACGAACCCGGCGATCGCGGCGATCACCTCGTCCTGATGCGCACGCGGCAGCTCGGGATATATCGGGATCGAGATCGCCTCGCCGGCCAGCCGGTGGGCCACCTCGCAACTGGAGCGGGCGGCCTCCGGCAGATCGGCAAAACACTTCTGCTGGTCCATCGTCACCGGATAGTAAATCTCGCAGCCGATCTTCTTCGTGCCGAGGAAGTTCTTGAACTCGTCGCGCTTCCCATCCCCGACGATGCGCAGCGTGTACTGATTCCAGATGTGATCGTTGTGCGGGTAGGCCGCCGGCAGCACGATCTTCGCGCCCTTCGCGGCGAGAGCGGCTTCGTTGTTCGCGGCGCAGCGGCCCTCCGCTACATCCGCCACCACCACGCCCGGCAGCTTCGAGAGTTCGGCGGTGTAGCGCGCGGCGTTTTCACGGCGCAATCTGGTGTAGTCCGCGTAGCGCCTGAGTTTCACGAGGATGAGCGCGGCCTGGAGCGTGTCGATGCGGAAGTTCCCGCCGACGAAGTGGTGGTAGTACTTCGGCTTCGAGCCGTGGGTGCGCAGAATGCGCGCACGCTCGGCCAGCGCATCGTCATTGCACACGACCATGCCGCCGTCGCCGAAGCCGCCGAGATTCTTGGAAGGAAAGAAGCTGTAGGTCCCGAAGTCGCCGATGGTCCCCGTGCCCTTGCCTTTGTAATTGGCGCCGATGGATTGCGCGCCGTCCTCGATCACACTGAGGCCGTGCTCCTTCGCCAACGCCATCACCGCGTCCATGTCCGCGCTCTGGCCGAAGAGATGCACGGGGATGATGCACTTCGTATGCTTCGTGATCTTCTTGCGCGCGGCGTTCACGTCCACGTTGAAGCACACCGGGCAGGAATCGACGAACACCGGCGTGGCGCCCACGCGTGAGACCGCTCCGGCGGTGGCGAAGAACGTGAAGGTCGGGCACAGCACCTCGTCGCCCGGACCGATGCCAAGCGCCATGAGCGCCAGGAGGAGCGCATCCGTGCCGGACGAGACGCCGATGCCATGCTTGGCTCCCACCATGGTCGCCACCTGCTGCTCCAGCTCGCCGATCTCGGGGCCCATGATGAACTTGCCCTCGCGCAGCACCTTGGTGAAAGCGGCGGTCAGTTCGGATTCGAGCGGAAGATTCTGGGCATTGACGTCGAGAAGCGGGACGGGCATGGCGGAGTGGATTTCAGATTTCAGACAACAGGTTTGCAAAGACGGAGAGCGTCCAGGCGGAGCGCCTCACGGAGTCGCGAAGCGGCTCTCTATTTGGAGCACGCCTGCGGTGATGCAAGACGATTTAGCATGGTGACGCACCCCATCGAGCGGGGTTCTCCCTGCCCCGGCGGCCACTGCCGGCACTTTCTTCCGGCAGGAATCCGACGGCTCAAGAATGCGCCTGCGCCCGTGGGTGCCGTCCGGTCTCCGCCCCGTCCGGCTTCCACAGCAAGCCCGACTTCTGCCACTCGCGCGCCAGCTCGCGGAAGGCTGCTGTCGGCGGATCGTCCCGCTCATCGCTCCACACGATCACGAGCGGCACCGTGTGCGCGGGTGTGAGAGGGATCACTTTCAAGCGTGCTCCAGATGCATTGGTGGAGATGCCTTCAGAAATGATGCCGACGCCCGCGCCCGCTTCGACGTAGCTGAGCACCGTGCCGATGAGGCTGGGTGTGTGGGCCATCGTCGGCGTGAATCCGGCGGCGCGGCATGCGGCGATGATCTCATCGTGCAAGCCCACGCCCTCGCGCCGCGCCAGCACGACGAGCGCCTCGCGTGCGAGCGTCTTCCACGCGAGCGCCTTCTTCTTCGCGAGCGGATCCGCGTCTGGCACCACGGCGCACAGGCGCTCGTTGCGCAGCAACATCGTGCGCAGGCCCAGCGCGTGGTGCGAATGCACGGGGCGCGTGATGGCGATCGAGAGCCGCCCCTTCGCCACCATCTCCCACACGCGCTCCGGCGTGCGCTCCTCCAGGTGCACGGCCACGCGCGGAAAACGTCGGCGGTACTCGTACAGCAGGCGGCCGAGAAACGGCTGCGTCGGCGGACCGATGTAGCCGAGGCGCAGCTCGCCCTCCTCGCCTGCCGCCGTGCGCTGCACTCGACGGATCGATTCCGCGAGCCGGTCGAGCGTGACCGCCGTCTCGTGCAGCAAGACATTGCCTGCGGGCGTGAGGCGTACGTTACGGCGGTTTCGCTCGAAGAGCCGCGTGCGCAGCTCGCGCTCCAGTTCTTGAATCGCGCGGCTCAATGCCGGCTGCGCCACATGCAGCCGCCGCGCCGCGCGCGAGAAGCTCAGTTCTTCAGCGACGGCCTGGAAGTAGCGGAGATGTCGGAGGTCCATGAATGGCAGGGGCGAGTGGTTTTCGATTTATGCATACGCAGGTGACAAATCCCCCCTCACCTCAGCCCTCTCCCCAAGGGAGAGGGAGATGATGGCGCTGCCGCGCCAAATCATGGAGCAGGGGCTTCTTGTCCCTTCGGGCGTTGTCTGTCCGCGTTCACACAGTCGAGCGGCAGCTCGTTCTGCTCCCTCTCCCATTGGGAGAGGGCTGGGGTGAGGGGGACGAATGGGCCTGTGTGTTCTTCTCCGCACGCGCCGACCACTTATACCCGTCCGGCATCAATGCGATAGCAAAAGTCTATTTTGGATCGACTGCGATCTGGTGAACAAATTCCGCCGAATGACGCGCGCCACGCTTCTCGCCACACTCGCTTTCACCCTGCCGCCCGCCTTTTCATCCGCCGGAGAAAAGAACGCGGCTCCCGCGGCGGAGGACACGCTGACCTTCAGCCTCGAAGCGCGCGTGCGTGGCGAGTGGCGCGAGAATAATTACGATTTCGACAACGGCACAGACGCGCTCACCGATGATCAGTGGCTGCTCACCCGGCTGCGTCTCGGTGTCGATTGGAAGCCGGCGCACTGGCTGCACTTCTACGTCGAGGGCCAGGACACGCGCGAGTTCTTCAGCGACCGGCCAGATGTGATCGGCCAAAACGGCGCGGAAGGTGATGACCCGCTCGATTTGCGACAGGGCTACGTGGAGATCGGCGAACCCCAGCATGGCCTCAGCGCGAAGATCGGCCGCCAAACGATGATCTATGGCGACAAGCGACTCATCAGCTCCGGTGAGTGGACGAACCCCAGCCGCAGCTTTGACTCAATTCGTTTTCATTACGCGGGCGAGAAGTGGTGGCTCGATGCCTTCACCTCGAGCGTCGTGCGATTCCGCGATGCCGAATTCAATCTCAGCGACTGGCTTGACGATGCGGACGCACGCGATGAATTCTTCAGCGGTCTCTATTTCAGCACCACGGCGCTCGACGTCCAGGTCACCGATGTTTATGTGCTGGAACTCCACGAAGAGGACAAAGGCGGCAGCGATTTCGTCACGCTCGGCACGCGCATGAAGGCCGATCCGCTCAAGCTCGCCGGCTGGGACTATGAGACGGAGATGGCCGTACAGTTCGGTGAGCGATTCGGCAAGGACTTGCGCGCCTTCGCGGGGCACTGGGGCGGCGGCTACAACTGGCTCCACTCCTCATGGAAACCGCGCGTCGGTCTGGAGTACAACTACTCGACCGGCGACTCGAATGCCGCCGACGGCCGCGTGGGCACATTCCAGAATCTGTTCCCGACCAACCATCTCTACTACGGCTACATGGATGTGTTCTCGTGGCAGAACCTGCACAATCCAGCGCTCAAGCTGAGCGTGGAGCCGTCGGAAAAAGTGAAGGTGGGTCTCGACTACCATCTGTTCTGGCTCGCGAACACGAACGACGCCTGGTATCGCTCGAATCAGATCACCACCGTGCGCCCCATCACGCCGGGTGCCGGCAGCTACGAGGGCAGCGAGATCGACTTCACCGTACTGTGGAAGGCGCTCAAGCAGTTCGACGTGCAAGCCGGCTACTCGCACTTCTTCGCCGGTCATTACTTGAGCGACACCGGTGCGTCGAGTGACTCGGACTTCGCCTATCTGATGATGACCTTCAAACTGTGATCCAACGCGCACATGAACAACGTCCACCTCGCAGTCCAGTTCTTCCTCCAAATCGCCGTGATCCTGCTCTTCTGCCGGATCGTGGGTGCCATCGCCGCACGCCTCGGGCAGCCGCAGGTCGTGGCGGAGATGATCGCGGGCGTGCTGCTCGGTCCGTCGCTCTTCGGCTTGCTCTGGCCCGAGGCTCAGCAGTGGCTTTTTCCATGGGACAAGGCGCAAACGGCGCGCGACACGCAGTGCTATTTGTTTCCCGCCTCGCAGCTCGGTCTGGCGCTTTACATGTTCATCGTCGGCATGGAGTTCCGGGTGGACATCGTGCAGCGGCGGCTGAAGAGCAGCATCGCGGTGTCGCTTGCCGGCATGGTCACGCCGTTCGTGCTCGGCGCGGCCCTGGCGTGGGTTTTCTACCATCACACGGACTTGTTTCCGAAAAAGACGACGCTCACCGAGGCGATGCTGTTCCTCGGCGCTTCGATGTGCATCACCGCCTTCCCGATGCTCGCGCGCATCATTCATTTCAAAAACCTGGGCGGCACGACGATGGGCACGGTCGCCATCGGCGCCGGCGCGATTGACGATGCGACGGCGTGGGCGCTCCTCGCGGTGGTGCTCGCCAGCTTCGATCAAAACTGGAGCCACGCGCTGACGAACATCGGCGGCGGCATCGCTTATGTGACCGTCGCGCTGGTGCTGATCAAACCGCTGCTCAAACGCGCCGAGCCGCTCTTTAACGAAGACGGCATGATGAGCGATGGCGGCCTCGTCGTCGGCCTCGCGCTCATGGCGCTGGGCGCATGGTTCACCGACATGATCGGGCTGCATGCCGTCTTCGGCGCGTTTGTCATGGGCTGTGCCATGCCGCGCGGGATGATGACGCGCGATCTCACGGCCCGCATCCAGCCGCTTGCGGTGGCCTTGCTGCTGCCACTCTTCTTCACCTACTCCGGCCTGAACACCAAGATCGGGCTGCTGAACACAGGCTTTCTCTGGCTGATGTGCGCCGCGGTGCTGGTGGCGGCAGTGCTCGGGAAGGGCGTGGCCTGCTGGCTCGCCGCCCGCGCCACGGGCATCAGCAACCGCGAGGCGCTCGGCATCGGCACGCTGATGAATGCGCGCGGCCTGATGGAGCTGATCATCATCAACATCGGCCTCCAGCGCGGTGTGATCTCCGAGGGCCTCTTCGCCACGCTCGTCATCATGGCCGTGATCACCACGCTCATGGCGTCCCCCATTTTCGAGCGTCTCGTCGGCACCGGCACTTACAAGCCGGAGCCCGAGCCCGCGCTGGAGCCGGAGAAGCGGATGGTATGAGCGAGCGTGAAGGCAAATCTTTGTTCGTAGTGCTCAGTGCGCAGTGCTCAGTTGAGAAATCAAAACGTGATGCGGGATCGAAACCACATTCCAGCCCCAACGGGGCGAGATAACAAAGCCCAGGGCAAGTTCGCGCAGCGAATGCAGCCCTGGGGTTGCGCGACGCAACGTCCGGAATCTAGGACAAGCCCTGAAAGGGCGGGACAACTTCCCGTCGCGGCATTGTCTCGCCCTTTCAGGGCTTCGCCTTTGGCATTGATGTTCCTTGTCGCCGACCCAGAGCTGCGATCACTCCGTGATCTTGCCCTGGGCTTTGGTGTCCCGCCCCGATGGGGCTGGATAAAATCGAATGACACGCACGCTGATTCAGTACCGCCGCCAGCCATTGAATCCGGAATCTTGAATCCTGAATCCTGAATCTTAACCACTCATCCCTCCTCACCCCATGACCTACGACGCCATCATCATCGGAGCCGGCCCCTCGGGAACGAGCGCGGCGGCGATCCTTGCCGAATACGGACACAAGGTGCTCATCCTCGAACGCGAGAAGTTCCCGCGCTATCGCATCGGCGAGTCGCTGATTCCGTTCACTTACGGGCCGCTCGAGCGACTCGGCCTCATCCCGAAGCTCAAGAAGTCACACTTCATCAAGAAGTACAGCGTTTGCTTTGTGCAGCCGGATGGCAAAGCCACGCAGCCCTTCTACTTCTTCAACCGCTACGACCGCGACACCATCGCCCAGTCGTGGCAGGTGCTGCGCTCCGAGTTCGACCAGATGATGATGGACAATGCCCGCGAGCGAGGCGCCGAAGCCATCGAAGAAATGTCAGTCACGGAATTGATCAAGGAAGACGGCCGCGTCGTCGGCGTGCGGGCTGCCGACAAGAGCGGCAATCTCACGGAATACCGCGCGCGCATCACGCTCGACTGCACGGGGAAGGAAGCCTTTGCCTCCACGCGCAACGGATGGCGCGTTCGCGATCCGTATCTCAACAAGGTCGCCGTCTGGACCTACTACAAAGGGTCGAAGCGCGAGCCAGGCATCGACGAAGGCCAGACGACGATCGCCTTCGTCCCCGAGAAAGGCTGGTTCTGGCACATCCCGCAGCACGACGACATGGTGAGCGTCGGTGTCGTCGCTGAAGGCAAATACCTCAGTCGCGATGGCGTGAGGGATCCGAAGCACATGTTTGAGCGCGAGGTGAAGGAGAACAAATGGATCGAAGACCACCTCAGCACCGGCGCATCGACCGGACAATACTGGATCACCAGCGAGTACTCGCATCACTCAAAGCACTGCTCGTCGCCCGGGTTGCTGCTTGTCGGCGATTCGCTCGCCTTTCTCGATCCCGTCTTCAGCAGCGGCGTGATGCTCGCGCTGAAATGCGGCGTGCTTGCCGGCGAGGAAATTCACAGGGGCATAGTCAAAGGCGATCTCTCGCCCGAACACTTCGCCGGCTACGGCGCGGCCATCCGCCAGGGCGTGGAGAACATGCGGAAGCTGGTCTATGCCTTCTACGAGCCCGACTTCTCCTTCGCCCAGGTCATCAAACACTACCCCGACGCCGCCGGAGAAATCACCGACTGCCTCTCCGGCGACGTGAACAAAGACTTCTCCCAGCTCTGGACCCGCATTCGCGAGTTCGTCCCTCTGCCGGACGAACTGCCTTACGGCGTGCCTTTGGCGGCGTGAATCCCCCCCTCACTCCCGGCCGGGCAGCACGACGCCTTCACGGATCTCCCGCCGCCACGCCACCGGATCGGTGATGTCCCGGTATGGGTTGAGTTCGCGGACTTCCTCCAGCGCCGCCTTGCGCTGGGCGATAATCTCCGGCGTGGTTGAGACCTCCTGGCGCTTGGGTTTCTCCCCTGCGGGCGTCAGCAGCACCGTCAGTTGGTTGTCGGAGAGATCCAGCGACTCCGGCAACTCGGCGCCGGCGAAAGATTTGAAAATTCGGCGACGGTTGTTCATGGCATGAGATGCGGGGGGTTCAGGATAGACCCCTGCGCTTCAAAAACGGGATGAGTTCATCGACACCGAAGTCGGCGAGCACTTCGCCGTCCCAGTCCATCGTGGGCGCTTTGGTCTGGCCGCTGAGGTCGATCATGGCCTGCATCGCCTGGCGATCGCCGCTGACAACTATCTTCCGGTACTCAATGCCCTTGGCGTCGAGGAAGTCGATGACCTCATCACACCAGGGGCAGCCTGTCTTGACGTAAAGAACCGGAGTCGTGCTCATGGCGGCCATTCCACAATGAAACACCCGTGACGTCAACTGAGTTGGAACTCTCCGTCCGCCAACATACGGGGCGCGGCGTGCCCCGTCGCACCACTCAGGCCAGATGCTTCGCGAGCGTGACCTCGAGGTTCTTCTCCACCACATCCCCCATGCAGGTACAGCCGTCGAAGGCACTGGATTGATGATACTCGCCAAGCTCACGCTTGAGGGTGGCCACTTTTTCCGGCGGCTCCGCGGGCTGGCGTTTCATGCAGGAGAGCAAGGCCGAGACACGCTGGTGCTCGGCCAGATAGCGCCGCGCGATGAGGCTGCGCTCCTCATCCTGGTACTGCCGCATCGTGGGCATGTTCAGGCAGGTGGTGCACAGGTGGATGACGGGATTGTTCTCCTTGAAGAACTGCGGTAGATAGACATTGCGCCTGCCTTCATAGCTCTGCTGGTCGAAGTCGATGGCGCGCACGCGGTATTGCACGTCCTCGAAGTCGGGGGTAATGTCGATGACGTAGTTGTAGCTGCGCATGTCGCCGAGCAGGCGGATGAAGCAGCGCTCGGAGAATTTCACGAACTCCTTGGCGATGCGGACCTTGTTCAGATCGGGACGCTCAAGGTAATCGCGGATGAAGACATCGCCGGGCACACCGGCGATGTGCTCCTCGACGAGCGTCCCGCTGTGGGCCAGGTAATTGATGCGGTTTGGCGAGAGGAGGTGCTCCAGCTCGAGGCCGTAGATGCGCGAGGCATCGGATATCTTCATGTAGAAGTGGTCGTAGTTGTCATTGTACTGGTTCACGATGCGCACGCGGAAGGGGCGCGAGTTCCCAAACTCGCAAAAGTCCACGCGCTCCACGAAGAGATGCGGCACGGCCAGCAGCTCGCCCGTGCGCAGCAGCGAGTAAATGCTCGTCAGGCGCGGATACAGCGTGCGCTGCGTCTCCATGTCATAGACCACGCTGGCCCAGTGCGTGGGATTCCCCGCGCGGTCGAAGAGCGGGTAGCGCTCCGAGAAGGCGAGCATGTCCTGGTAGGTGGCAGGCAGCGAGAACATGCGCCCGAACTGGTCAAGATAAGAAGCCAGCTCGTCACTGGTGCCGATGAAGTCCTTGCGCTTCGTGATGATAACCATGGGGCGGGATCCGCGCACGCAGGCGGGTGCAACCGGAGGCTAAGGAATTTTCACGCGCGTCCTCCGCGGGTCCTTGGCGATGAGCTCCTTCTGCTTCGTTCTTAGCGTACGGATCTCGGCTTCCAGGGTGGTGATCTTCATGTCATACACGTTCACCGTGCGCGCCAGTGCCCCCGAGTCCACTCCGCGCGCCTTCGCCATCGAAAGGGTCGAAACCGCCTCGGACCGCGCCTTTCGGATCTTGGCTTCGTCGGCCTCGCGGTTTGCGATCCCCTGCTGCAGTTCCAGCATTTCGGCGTCGTGTCTGCGGATCGCTTCATCAATGGAGAGGGGCGCAGCCTCGCTCGTCTGGCGTGTGAAGGAAATGGTGCGGTACTCACCAGGCTTCTCGATGCCGAAGAGCTTGCGGACCGTGTCCGGCAAGTCAGCCCAGGGAAACTTCTTCGGACCCGAGCTGTGGATCGTCGAGAGAATTTCCTCGGTGGCTTCCTTGACGACCACATCGGTGTACGACTTCCCGTCAACGACGAGATCACCAAGTTTCATGCCCGAAGCACGGGAGCGCATGCTCAGCTTGTACTGCGAGCGGTAGGAGGCGTAGTCCTTCTGCAATTGCTCCAGAGTCCGGCGGGCGGACTCGAGTTCCTTCTCCATCCTGCCGGTTTCCTCCTTCAGACCGTCGCGTTCCTTGCCCAGGGAATTGATCTGCATCTTCAGCCGGTTGATCTCGCTCTGCGTGGACGTCTGCTGGTCCGTCAAGGTGCGGATTTCATTCTGCAGCCGGTCGATCTGCGCCTGATCTTCCCGGCACCCGGCAAGGACGAGCAAAGAAAGAACCGCGATGCAGGAAATGATGCTGGGGGGCTTCGTATTCATGGGAGCATATGCCCGGGATTTGCCGGAGCCAGGGCATCCTAGGGACCCGCGAGAAACCTGGCAAGCCTTGTCTTCATTTTTTCACGCAACGAGTTCGGCTGCCACCGGCTGCACCTTCCCCGCTCCCCTTGCGCGCAGTCAAGTCACGCGCCGTTCCAACACCCATGCGACGGCCTGCTGCCGGCTGCCCACTCCGAGCTTTTTGAAGATGTGCTCGACGTGGCGGTTCACCGTATGGAGCGAGACCTCGAGTATCTCGCCGATCTCGGCGTTCTTTTTCCCCTGGCAAATCCAGAACATCACCTCCGCTTCCCGTCTGGTAAGGCCAAGCGTGCGGATGCGCTCGATGGCGGCCAGGGCGGAGTCCTCGCGCAGGAGCAGATAGCACCGCTCCGCGTCATCATCGCGCCAGCAGAGCGTCACGACGAGACACCGGCCGCCGTCCACCATCTCCAGCGGCGCATTCACGGGCAGACGGCCTGTGCAGAGCGCCGTGAGCCACTGGCGGACGGCAGCCGGCAACCGCGTGCGCGTGGCGAAACGAACGTGCTCCAGGGCCGCTCCGAAGAAGCGCAAAGCCGCCTTCTCACCCTCGAGGATGCTGCCGTCCGGAGACACCACGACCAGCTCTCCGATGACGGAACCGGGGGACGGCAACGCATCCGCGACTGCGGCCTCCGTCATCGGATCGCGCCCGGCGACGGTACTGCGCGGCGAGTCCGTGGTGGAAAATGTGAACGTGTGCACGCCCACTCGAATCTGGTCCTCGTCGCCCAACGCGCGTGGGTGGCGCACGCGCACGCCGTTGACCAGCACTCCATTCCGGCTGCCGACGTCCGTGACCCACCAGTGGCCGCCGCATTGGAAGATCATCGCATGACGGCGGGAGATGTCGGCTTCCTTCAGCCTCAGGTCATTGCCACGCGCGCGGCCGATGAGGAATGGATTCCCGACCCGGTACCGCTCCTGCTTGCCGATCAAATGCGCGCTGCCGTTCTCTCCCGTTTCCTCCATTTGGCATCACCATTTTTATGCGGCCCGGGCTGCCGCGCAATCCCCAATCCGGGCCTCCGGAGCCGGACCGGCGGCCTGGGGGCGTATTGGCAGTTCTGCCAATAGCGCGAATCGGGCAATCTGGATATAGAGTGTCCATGCAAGAAGCAATCAGACATGTCTGCCAGGGAAAACTCGACGCCGGGTCCGCAATCGCGCAGTGCGGTTTCGCCGGTGCGGTCGCCGGCTTGGACGCCGTTTTTGTCCGTGCGTTGCTCTTCTCCTCACGGCGGCACCGCCCCACCTGCGCACTGTGCCTGCAATGCACTCGCTGTGCGGACGATCCGCAAGCCGTCTGCGAGCTGTGTGCGCATTGCGCACTCTGCCATCCCGGGGACTGACGCGGAAGGTTCATGGATGAAGCCGGTTGCCATGGAGCGTTGTTTGAGGCAACAAGGATTCACCCACGCATGAAACGACGCCGCTTTCTCCAGCACATCGCCGCCTCCTCCGCCGCCGCCCTGCCACACGTCACCAGCGCCGCGGCTCCTGCATGGAGGCTCAACTACATGCTCGCCTCGTCGATGTACGGCGGCTTGAAACTCGCCGACATCCTCCCCGAGGTGAAGAAGACCGGTGCCACGAGCATCGAACTCTGGCCGAAGAAATGGGGCACGCAGCGCGAGGAACTCGACGAGATCGGCCATGACCGCTTTGCCTCCATGCTCAAGGAGCACGGCCTGGGCTTCGGCGGCACCACTCGCTACGACTTAGGGCCTTTCGGCCTCACCGACGAGATCACGATCATCAAGAAGCTCGGCGGCTCCATCATCGTCACCGGCGGCGCGGGCAACTACAAGCTCGAAGGCGATGCCCTGAAGGCCGAGGTGAAGGGCTTCGTCGAGAAGATGAAGCCGCACGCCGCGCTCGCCGCGGAGAACGGCATCACCATCGGCATCGAGAACCACATCAACAACATCATCGACACGCCGAACTCCCTGCTCTGGCTGGCCGATTTCACGCGCGACATGCCCGGCATCGGCATCGCCCTTGCGCCTTATCATCTGCCGCAGGACACCAAATGGCTGGCCGACATCATCACCCACTGCGACAAGAAGCTCACCCTCTTCTATGCCTGGGAGCACGGCATGGGCTGCATGAAGCCCATGCCGAAAGACGAAGAAGTCCAGCAGCTTCCCGGCCGCGGCAAGCTCGACTGGAAGCCGCTGCTTTCCGCCCTCAGACAGATCAACTTCACCGGCCCGACCGAGATCTTCATGCACCCCACGCCTCGCGGCATCCCCATCATGCCCACGCTGGCGGAATCCACCGCCGAGATCGTACGTGCCCGCGAGTTTCTCGACAAGATCACCGTCTGAACATGCGCCGCGGCACCGCCCCCGGCAGCGGACACGCCATCCTCGTGCGCAACCTCAATCAAAACCGAGGCGCTCGCCCAAGCGCCGCCACCCGACACCAGTGATTTCACCCGGCTGCAATCCGAGTAACCGGCTGGCGGACATCATGCGCGGTTTCACGCCGGGCCAGATGGCGGTGCTCTCCGTGTTGCTGGCACTTGGTGGAGCCATGCTCGCCACGTCCGCACGCCTGCTCATCGTGCCGGTCACGATCCCGGAGATAAATGCGCTGCTGCTGCCGGCCACGATGCTGGCCGCCACAGCGTCGTTCATCCACGGTTGGATCACATTCTCACTGCGCGGCGCGATCGTGTTTTTTGCGCTCTCGGCCGTGTGCGGATTGGTGGCCGAGATCGTGGGCGGCCGCCTCCCGGTCTTCGGCGCCACGTATGAGTATGCGCCTGGTCTGGGACCGCGGATTTTCGGCGTGGTGCCGGTCTTCGTGCCGCTGGCGTGGTTTTTCCTGTCCTTCCAGTCGCTCGCGGTGCTGCGTCCGCTCCTGCGAAGCCGCGCCATGCCCGCCGCGCTGCGCGCCGCAGCCTGTGCATCGCTGCTGACGGCATTCGATCTTCTGCTTGATCCGCTGGCCACCGCCCTGGGCCTGTGGCGCTGGGACGAAGCGGGCGCCTTGTTTGGCGTGCCCGCGCTCAACTCCGCCGGCTGGTTCGCCACCGGCCTCTGCATCTTCAGCCTCGTCTTCCGGTTGGTGAAGGCTCGCCCGCCGGAGCACCACACCGCGTTTGCCCGCGCAGTGGACATCCTGTCCGCGCTGATGACCGGACTCACCACACTCGTGCTCATCGGAGTCGCCATGCGCGTGATGCGGCCGTCGGCCTATCCAGCGATCATGCTGATCATGACCGTGCCGCCCTGGCTGGTCTGGATGAAACACCTGCTGATCAACCGTCGCCTTTGATTCACCGCACTCGTCAATCATGCCCGCCATGCGCACATCCGGAGCGAGTCGCGTTCTCAAATCCACCACCAGCCGCTGCCCCGTCTGCAGGCTGTCCTGCGCGGCCACGGTGGAGGAGCGCGGCGGCAAGGTTTTCCTGAGCCGCACCTGCGCGACGCACGGCCCGTTCACAGCGTGCATCGCGAGCGATGCGCGGTTTTACTGGCTGGCGAAAGGGAAGGACGAGAACCGCGAGGGAGCATGCTGCGCCGGCGGCGCATGCTGCGCGGCGGACGGCAAGAACGCCGGAACGCTGGGACGGAACGCGGGAGGGCGCGGGGAGAATCCCATCGAGATGCTCTCGACATGCCTCGCACTCATCGAGATCGTGAACTCGTGCAATCTCGCGTGCCCGACGTGCTACGCGGACTCGCCGCCAAACCGGCCGCTCGTGGCCGATGCGATTGAACAAACGGACGGCGTAGATCAGCCGTCAGCGCACGCGAGCACCCGCGTTTCCGGCGTGGTGCCCGCCGACGACATCAAACGCCGCGTGGACGACGTGATCGCGCGGAAGGGCCGGATCGAAATCCTCCAGTTCTCCGGCGGCGAGCCCACGCTGCACCCTGATCTCATCGATCTGTGCCGCTGGGCGAAACATCACGAACACATCGACTTCCTGCTGCTGAACACGAACGGCGTGCGCCTGGCGAAGGAGCCGGAGCTTTGCGCGCAGCTTGGCGGCGTTTTCAGGGACGGCGGCATGCAGATTTATCTGCAGTTCGACGGTGTGCAGGAGGCCGGCCAGCGGTCCCTCCGCGGCGCCGATCTGCGCGCGATGCGCGAGAAGGCCATTGCCCGGCTCGCGGCGGCAGGCATCCCGGTCACGCTCGCGATGACCGTCACGCGCGAGAACCTGCCGCACCTCTGGAGTGCGGTGGAGTTTGGACTGAAGAATCCGGCCGTTCACGGCATCACTTTCCAGCCGGAGTTTCTCAGCGGGCGGAATGCAGCGCATGACGGCGCCTCGAAACGCTCGATGGTCACATGCGGAAACCCTTTTCAGAAAGCGGCGCATGAGTGCCCGGAACGGCTCAACACCGCGGACATCATCCTCGGCGCAGTGGAGCAGTCGGGCGGGCAGTTGCGCTTCGAGGACTTCACTCCCCTGCCCTGCGGCGACCCGAACTGCGCCACCATCGGCTACCTCATCCGTCAGGCAGGCCGTGTGTGGCATGTGAGCGACTTCCTCGATTTCACGAAGCTGCAGGGTTTCCTGCACGACAAGGTCCACTACACCCTGGCGGATCTCGCCCGGTGCGGCTGCGAGAACACTGAACTCGGCGAGCTGCTCAAGACGCTGGAACACACACGCAGCATGGCCTTCCGCATCATGGTGAAGCCCTTCATGGACGCGTGGACCTGGGACGAAGACCGCATCGACCGCTGCTGCACGCATGTGATCAGGCCCGACGGAAAGCTCGACTCCTTCTGCCGCTACTACTCGGGCTTTCCCGACGCATCGCCCTCATGCTGACATGGGCGCAAAGAAACCCTGCGGGAGCAAGGATGCCCCGGACTGAAACGGCCTTGAATCCTCCGCACCTTTTCGCCGTGATGCCAAAGCCTGCATGCACGAACTGATCCCACAAACCGGAGGCGCGTATGCGGTCCTCATGCTGACGGGGATTGCGGTGAGCGCGGCGTACTGGTTTCGCCGCGGCCGGCACGATCCGGCGCTGCTCGTCATTTACATCGGTGCGCTTGGCGGTGCGTTTGCCGGCGCAAAGCTGGCCTACGTCTTCGCCGAGATCGCGTCCGACTGGAACCGGCCTGATTTCTGGCTGCGGCTGGCCACGGGCAAGTCCATCGTCGGCGGCCTGCTCGGCGGCTACGCAGGCGTGGAGGCGATGAAGAAGCTGGTCGGACACGAAAAATCCACGGGCGATGCCTTTGCCCTGATCCTGCCCGTGGCCCTGCTGCTCGGGCGCGCGGGCTGCTGGCTGCACGGGTGCTGTCTCGGAAGAAGCGTGCCGGCGGATTTCCCCCTCACGCTGCGTGACGCCGAGGGCGTCACCCGCTGGCCCGCGGTGCCGGTGGAGATGGCATTCCTCGCCGTGATGTTTGCACTCATGGCGTTCTGGAAATGGAGCGGTCGCCATCGCGACCGGCTGTTCTTCATCTTCCTGGCCGCCTATGGCGCCTTTCGCTTCACACACGAGTGGCTGCGGGACACTCCGAAGTGGGCCGGCGTGGCGAGCGGCTATCAGGTCCTCTCCGCCGGGATGACGGTGCTGGGCGCGGTCATGTTCGTGCGCCGGGGACGTCGGACGCGCGCCTTGCCCGGGCGGCCCCAGGACTGACTCAGACTACTTTCCCAGTTCCACCACCACCGCCGTCGTGTTGTCGCGTCCTGAATGCTCGACGGCAGACTCCACCAGAAGCTGCGCCGCGGAGCGCTTCGCGACATCGCGGCGCTTCTTGCGGACAAGCTCTTCAAGCGCGTGGTCCCAGAGGCCATCGACAAGACCGTCCGTGCAGAGCAGAAACCGGTCGCCGGGCTGGCAGCCCACCGCGCCGACCTGCGGATCGGTGAACTGATGGCCTGCACCGAGCGCCTTGGAGAGGATGTTCTTGCGCGGATGCGTGCGCTGCTCACGCTCGTTGATCTTGCCGTTGCGGCGCAGCCAGCCGACGTGGCTGTCATCTTCCGAAACCTGGCGGATGCCGCCCTCGGCGGGCAGGTAGTACAGCCGGCTGTCGCCGATGTGGGCGAAGTAGAGCCAGCCGGGCGTGAACCACGCGAGCGTGAGCGTGGCACCCATGCCGGCGCACTCGTCGTAGCTCTCCCCCAGCTTCGTCAGCTCCGCATGCACATGGGTGAAGATGTCCGTGAGAATGTCGGCAAAGCCCGAGGATATGCCCTGCGCCGACGCTCCAAAGCTGCGCGGCAGCAACCGCATGATTTTCTCCGTGGCTATCTTGCTGGCGAACTCACCGGACTTCTCCCCTCCCATGCCGTCGCTCACGGCGAAGACAAAGTCGGCGTTTTCCATGGACGCCTCGCCGATCTTGCCGAGGTAGCGCACTTCGCGCGCGTCGAAGGTGAGCGCGAGGAATGAGTCCTCGTTGTTCTTGCGCACAGTGCCGGGATGCGTCATGCCGGACCAGGTGATCTTCGTTGGGATGCCGCCGCCGTTTTCCATCATCGCTCCATTCCGATCTCCGGTTTCAGTCCGATGTTTTCCTTGATGAGCGTCGCGAACTCGAAGTCGATGATGCAGAAGCGGCCGTCGCTCGCACGGTAGGTGATGTTGCGCATGAAGGGGTCCTCATGCCGCACACCGTAGGTCTCCAGTTCAGCGTACAACTCCTTCATGCGCTGCTCGCCGAGGTGGTCCACGCGCGCGCCACAGTTCGTGGTCACCATCTTCAGATTCTCCGGCTCGAGTTCCAGCACGCGCGGCACGAAGGAGCAGCCCTTCTCCTCAAGGAACTTCAAAACGCGCACCTCGTTCTCGAAGCGATCCTTCGCGTGATGACCGCGGAAGGTCTTGTGGACCCGCCCGTCGTACCCGATGCGGACCAGTGCCCGCGGAGTGTCTTTGGCTTCACGCATGTAAGAGAAGCTCCATCGTGTCATCCGCCACGCCGCGGGGCAAGGGGGAAACCGTGTCTGATATTGCGCGGCGGAGGGCACATCACGCGTGGTCAGCGTGGAAGTGATGCGTCCGACACGCGCAGAAACGCGGTCCTTGACCGCTGTAGTCCCGAACGTAGGCTCAACGCCGCCAGAAGGAATCTCACCATGAGCACGAAACGAGCAAGACCAGGAACGAGGCAGGCGTCAAGCGCGGGCAGCCGGACGAAGAAGGTGGAGGCCACCATTTCCGACGTGGTAACCAAGCGGAGAAGCGGGCCGGCATCTTCCAGCGAGGTGGAGGCTGCTGCAGTCATGGGCAAGACCATCTCGATGGACCAGTTTCTCTCGAAGATCGGCTGGAAAAAGTGATCTCCTGCAGTCGTGGGCCGGAATGTGCAGCAGTAGATCGGGAAAGCAGCCATGCCAGTGAAGCAACCAAAGGCCGCCACTCCATTGAACGAGGAAGAGCGCCGGAAGATCGTCAACGCGGCGCTGGCGTTGATCGAGCAGGTGTATGTGCATCTTCCGCTGAAGCGAGCGATGCATGCCATCAACCCTGCGCAGCGTCTGCGCCTGCTGGCACAGCAGTGCGGAGGCATGTCCGAGCGGGAGTTTCACAATGAAATGCTTTCCATCTTCCTGCGGCTGCGTGATCTGCACACGAACTACATCCTGCCCAGGCCCTACCGCGACTACACGGCCTATCTGCCATTCCGCCTCGGGCAATTTCACGACAACGGTGAACGCAAGTATGTCGTGACGCAGGTCTTCCGAAAGCTGGTGGCAGACAACGAAGAAGACAAGGCTTTCAAGCCCGGGGTGATCGTCACGCACTGGAATGGCATTCCCATCGACCGTGCCGTTGACATCAACGCGGACCGCGAGGCCGGCAGCAATGCGGCGGCACGGCACGCACGCGGTCTGGAATCCCTGACGCTGCGCTGGATGGGCATGTCCCTGCCGCCCGATGAAGAGTGGGTGGAGGTGACCTATCATGACGCGCAGCCGCCGGGCACGCCACGGTCGGTGAAACTGGGATGGAAGTTTTATGGCAGCAAGGCGGCGGAGAAGGACGTGGGCACCGCCGGCGGCGCACGGGCCACGATGCTCGGCCTCGACAAGCGGGCGGAGGTGGAGCGGCGAGTGCGCTCGTGGGTCTTCCGCACCGCCGAGCGCGATCTCTCCATCGAGGCAAAGCCAGGCCCCACGCTCGAAACATCCACTCCCGACGTCTTTCCCCGCTGCGGCAATGTGAAGACGCCGTCAGGCCAGTTTGGCTACATCCGCATCGCCACCTTCAGCGTGCCGGACGATCAGGCGTTCGTTCGCGAATTTGTCCGGCTCACGCGCCGGCTCAGCCAGCGCGGACTGATCATCGACGTACGCGGAAATCCGGGCGGACGTGTTCCGGCAGGCGAGCGCCTGCTCCAATGCCTGACGCCCCGGCGCATCGAGCCGGAGCAGTTTCATTTCATCAATTCCCCATCCACGCTGCGGATCGCGGCGAACGACGGTTTCCAGGCATGGCGCGCCTCCATCGAGCAGGCCACGGCGATCGGCACGGAATTCTCCGCCGGCCATCCGCTGCTGCCCGTGGCGGCCTACAACGACATCGGCCAGACCTACCAGGGTCCCGTCGTGCTCATCACCGATGCGCTGTGCTACAGCACCACGGACATCTTTGCCGCCGGCTTCCAGGATCATGAGATCGGCGTCATCATCGGCGTGGGAGAGAACACGGGCGCGGGCGGCGCGAACGTATGGGACTACGGCTTGCTGCGCGAGTTTCTCCCGGGTTCGAATTCCCTGTTCCCGCCGCTGCCGCGCGGTGCGGACTTCCGCGTGGCGGTGCGGCGCACCACGCGCGTGCTCGCTCGCTCTGGCACGCCGCTGGAGGACCTCGGTGTAAGGCCGGATGAGCTTCATCTCATGACGCGGCGCGACGTGTTGCATGGCAATGTCGATCTGATCAATCGCGCCGCCGAAATCCTCGCGCAAAAACCCGGCCAACGTCTCACGGCCAAGGTGGTGAAAGGCCGGGTCGGCTCGCCCGCCACCGTCATACTTGACGCGGAGAACATCGACCGGGTGGATGTCCACGTAAACGAGCGGCCTCTGACATCGCTGGACGTGCCGCTGTCGATGCGAGCACGCCGGATCAAGATCGCCCGCCCCGATCGCGCGCGCGGGCGCAACGTCGTGGAACTGCGCGGATACCGCGGCGGCAAGCTCGTGGCAGCCACTCGTGTGCGCTGCTGAGGTGTCAGGCGTTCCAACAAGCCGGCACGAAAACATCGTGTCACACAGCGAGCTGCGCCTTCAAATACTCGATGCTCTTCCGCGCGATGGTTTCTGGTCCGGGTGAATAGTCGAAGACTTCCACCGAGAGGTAGCCGTCGTATTTCACCTCGCGCAGCGCGGCGATGATGGGTTCGTATTTCACCTCGCCCATGCCGGGGCCGAGGAGGTTCGGGTCGTTCGCGTGGAAGTGGACGAACCACTCCTTGCTTTCACGAATGATGTCCGGGATCGGCTTGGATTCGTCGCTCATCGCCTTCACGTCGAGGTGCAGCTTGCACGCCGGGTGATCGACCATTTTGCACAAGCGGACGGTTTCCTCGGCGCTGTTCAGGAAATTCGTCTCCTTCCGGCCGAGTGGTTCGATGGCAAGGGTCACGCCGTATTGTCCTGCCGTCTCGGCGACTTCGTGCAGCGTGTCGGCTGCGCGCTTGAAGGCGTCGTCGTAGCTCCACTCGGGCAGTGTGTTGCGTGCCTTCGGGCTGCCCCAGACCATGATGCGGCCGCCTGTGGTGGCGCAGATGCGGACCATCCGCCGCGCAAATTTCACCGTCTCACGCCGCACGAGGGCGTCGGGCGTGGTGATGTGAAACCAAGTCGGCTTCGTCAGCAGCCAGTGCAGGCCGAGAATCTCAAGCCCGTGCGCTTTCGCTTTTGCACAGAGCGATAGCGCATCGGCATCGGTGAGATCGCGCGGATCGTCGGCCAGGGTGAAGGGTGCCAGTTCCAGCGCGTGGTAGCCGGCCGCAGCCGCGTCCTCACAAGTTTTGTCGAATGTCCAGCCCTGGTAGGTCTCGTTGCAGATGGCAAATTTCATTGCGCATTGTTGGCAAGAAAGGACGGGGGATTCAAGGGGGCAGTGTTGGGCGTTCGGTTTTTGGGAGCGGCGTTCAGTTTTCAGTCCTTGGCTTTGGACATCGGAAATACGATGCAGGTGGCCAGCTCGGGCAATGCGCCGGATGGTGCCACGACACCGACCATCGAACACCGAACAATGAATACTGAACACTCCCGCCCGCATCCATCGTTACCCGCGCAACATCCACTCCCATGAAATCTCGTTCCATCCTTATCATCGGCGGCGGTGTCTTCGGAGTCACGGCGGCCATCGAACTTCGAGAGCGCGGCTGGCAGGTCTCCTTGCTCGATCAAGGCGAAGTGCCGCATGTGGATGCGGCCTCCACGGACATCAGCAAGGTCGTGCGCATGGACTACGGTGCGGACGCGATCTACACGGAGATGGCGGAGCAGTCGCTCGACGGCTGGCTCCGGTGGAATGCGACGTGGGAGCGACCGCTGTATCATGCCGACGGTTTTCTCCTGATGACGCGCCGGGCGCAGATGAAGCCCGGCGGCTTTGAGCACGAGAGCTTCCACTTCCTGACAAAGCGTGACCATGAGCTGCATCGCGTGCGCCGCACCGATCTGCGCCGGCTCCACCCCGCCTGGAATGCCGACCGCTACGGCGACGGCTATTTCAATCCGAACGGCGGTTGGGCCGAGAGCGGCAGAGCGATCGCGAAGCTCAAGTCCATCGCCGCCGAGGCCGGTGTCCGCCTGCACGACGGCGCTGCCTTTGGATCGCTCGTCGAGAAGCGCTCAAAGGTCACCGGAGTGCGTTCGACGGACGGACGCGAGTGGAAGGCCGACTTGGTGCTCGCTGCTGCCGGCGCGTGGACGCCGTTTCTATTTCCCGATCTGCAACGAATGATGCGCACGAGCGGCCAGCCCGTCGTGCATTTCAAACCGAAGAAGCCCGCGGCATTCCGTGCACCGGCCTTCCCGGTGTGGGGCGCGGACATCGCGCTGACCGGCTGGTATGGCTTCCCCGCCACGCCCGACGGCATCGTGAAAGTGGCGAATCACGGCCCTGGCGTGCCGATAACCGATCCGGCCCAGCCGCGTGTGGTCACCGACGGCCAGATCACTTTGTTCCGCGACTTTCTGGGCGAGACGTTTCCGTCCCTGGCGGATGCAAAGATCGCCGGCACGCGGCAGTGCTGGTATTGCGACACGTTCGACGGCCACTTCTGGATCGATCACCACCCACAACGCCCCGGCCTGGTGATCGCCGCTGGCGACAGCGGTCATGCCTTCAAGTTCGCACCGGTGCTCGGCAACCTCATCGCCGATGTGGTGGAGCAGAAGCCCGGCCTCTGGTCGCACCGCTTCGCATGGCGTGAAGCCGCGGTCGCCGGCAGCGACGGAGCCCGGTCAAAGAAGTGACGAGGCTGAAACAACCGGCCAGACACCGGCCCCCAGGAGCAGCCCACCCGGTCAGGGCGAAGCGACCTTGACGCGCAGAAAGCGCTGGACACCGGTGGTTAGGGCGGCGGTGTCCTTGACCGTGAGCAAGGTGTGATCCGGATTATCCACGGCGGAGACGACGTTGGCGGCAGCGAACCCATCGAGTGTCGTCCAGATCGTGGTCCAGCCCCCGGTGGCGAGATCACCCGATGCCTCGGCGGTGTAGGTGAGATTGGTGAACTTGCGGACCTTGAAGGTGATCGTTCCTTTTTGATCGGGGCCGAAGGTTTGGGCATTCGGAGTGAGGTGAGTGGACTCGCCTGCTGACATGGGATTTGTCATGAAAGCAAATTCTTCGAGATTCGTGTCACCGTCACCGTCCGCGTCGTCGGCGGGGCCATCTTTGCCGACGGGCAGCCCCTGGCTGGCGGCCCAATTGCTGAAGAACGATCCCACCGTCACCGTGACGGCCTGATCGACCGAGCGGCCTTCGAGGTCCGTAGCGCGCACGGTGACGGTGCTGGTGCCCACCGATCCCGGCGTAAGCGTGAGACTCCCGCCGGCGAGCGATGGCGTGACCACGGCGGCATTTGAATTGCTCACGACCGAATAGGCGAGCACGGGCAGCGACGTCACGGAATTGATCTTCACGGACTGGGTATTGTTCATGGCGGCAGGCGCGGTCGCAGCATTGAAAGGATAGTCGGCGAAGGAGCTGGCCGTGCCGTCCACGGTCACGTTGTAGGTGCCGGTGGGCAGCCCCGCAAGCTGGTCAGCCACGGCCATCCCAGGGGCCGTAACGCGCGCAAAGGCCGTGAAGCCACCGTTCTGCGAATCGAGGTTCGGCCCGTTGTTGGCGAGATTGACGAAGAACTGGTTGGTGCCGCTGTTCGGATCGCCGCCAAGCTTGGCAAGCGCCACAGTGCCGCGGATATTGGAGATGCCAGGCTCATTGGTGACCGGCGGCTGCGTGGGCACCTTGACGAATGCCGTGGCGGCGGCACCCGCACGGAACCCTCCGCCTTGGGCGACAAACCCGGCAATGCTCCGGTGGAAGACCGTGTTCGCGTAGTCGCCTCGATTCACATAGCCCATGAAATTAGCCACATGCAGCGGCGTGGCGGCATTGAAGAGGACGAAGTCCATGTTGCCGCCATTGGCAGAGAGGTTTGTGTTCACGCGCACCGCAGACGAGGCATCGGGATCGGTGAACTTGTCTGACAACGGGACGGAAACGGGAGTGCCCGGCGAGAGCGTCTGTGCCGGGATAGCGTTCGCCACCGCCGGCGGCTGCAGGACACGGATGGCGAGCGTGTTGTTGTGGGTCCAGCCATTGGCAAATGTCACCTGCACTGGGCACTTGGTGACACCGGTGCCGGTCGGCGTACCAGAGATCTCCCCCGTGGATGAATTGAACGACAAGCCCGCAGGCAGGCTGGTGATGTTGCGGGATACAACCGAAGAACTCGTGGTGGTGGAAAGCGTGTACGGCGTCATCGCCTCGTCCTTGTGGACTTCGATGTACACGGCGCTGGTCATTGCGTCGGGTGCGGTCACCGTCAGAGCGGAGGACATGGTGGAATAGATTTCCCCTGACGGACTGAGAGCATAGAAAGCCTCGACGAAAAACTCCTTCGAGGAACCGGGCGAGAGGGCGACCGCCACGGACGTGGCACTGGCAGCCGTTGCCGCGATGATCGTGGGAGCCGTGCCCGAGCCGGCCGGGCGCGAGAGGACATAGTAGCCGTGCTCGAGTCCCGAATTGTCGTTCCAGTTCAAGGTGACCGACGTCTCTGCGAGTGTTCCCGATTGCACACGGAGATTGGTCGGCGGCGTCAGGTCCGGCATCGTAACTGTCGCGACATTGCTGTAGGCGGTGTAAACTCGGCTCGCTCCACCTTTGTAGGCGCGCAAGCGCATCTGCACCTGGGTGGAAGGCGGAAAGGTACCGACGCCGCCGCCGCTCTGGTAGCGTGCGAAATCCGTTTGGCTGAGCGTGCCCAGCACCTGATACGCACCGCCGGCCGTGCTGGCCTCGATCTCGACGCCCTCCTCCGTGGTCGCATTGTCACTCCAGAATAACTGAATCAGCCCATTGTCAGCGGGAGCGGACAGCCGCAAGTTGGTCGGCGGATCGAAATTCGCCTGCTTGGTGGAGAGCACCGTCGCGAAACTGGTGGACACCACCCGAAAAGGACCGTTCCCCCTCACCGCACGGACTTGAAAGTCAAACACATCATTAGCCGCGAACAACACCACCGATCCCGAGTTGTTGTAGTGCCCGACGTAGCCCACGCCGACGCCGGTCGGCGTGCCTGGCGTGTCACCAGCTATAACCTGAAGTGTCCGCCAAGTGCTCTCCAGACTGCCCTTCTCCTGAATTTCGAAGCCCGTCTCATCGGTCGATTTGTCATCCCATGACAGCCCATACACATAGTAGGCACCCGACGGGTAGGAGGCGACGGCCATATTGATTGGCGATGCCGGCGGCGCGGCGACGGATCCCGGCATCGCCAAGGTGACCGTATTGCTGTATCCCGTGTAGTCCGCAGTCTGGCCGTAGGCGGTGGTCCATCTCCGTGCCCGCATCCGCAATTCGTAGGTCTTACCCGCCTGGAAATAGTTCGGCAAATCTGCCTGCGTGAGATTGAAGAGCGGCTCCGTCACAGTCTGGAAGGCACTGCCGACAACCGACGTGTCACGCCCTTCCAGTTGGAAGACGTCCTCGAGATCCGAGTTGTCCGTCCACGTCAGGCGCGGGACACCTCCGATCACGCTTGCGGCCAGCCCGCTGGGCGCGGTCCATGCAACGGATGCCGGCACAACGACGCTGGCAACCGTGGACCAGGCCGAATAGGTCTTCGTCGTCGTTCCCGAATAAGCACGCACGTCGAAGTAGATGATCGAGCCGACGGGATTCGTGTACGTGTTGACATAGACGTGACCGTAAGTCGAACCGGCGGCCACATCGAGGGCAAGAGTCCGCCCCGTCCCTTCGCTGTTGCCCAGCGTCCAGACTTCGAATCCCGTTTCGTCGGATGAATTGTCCGTCCAATTGACTTTGTAACCGTAGAAGTCCGAACTCAGCTTGCTGACCGTGGCATTGAGCATCGTGGGCGCAGTCGGGCCGGCGGTGATCGTGCCGGGCACGGCGACGCTGGAGATGCTCGAATAGGGCGTGTAGGTCGTCGTGGAAGTGTTGTAGGCTCCCACCCATCGTCGAGCACGCATCCTCACCTCGTAGGTCTTGCCGGCCTGGAAGTAGTTGGGAATGTCGGTGGTGGTCAGATTGAAGCTCATCTGCGCCACCAATTGGAAAGCGCTGCCGACAATGGACGTGTCACGCGCCTCGATCTCAAACCGGTCCTCCTGATTGGAATTGTCCGTCCAGTCTAGCCGCAGGGTCGTGGTACCGCTGAGGATCGAGGCACTCGTGATCGCCGGGGCATTGAAGGAGAACGGACCCGTGGCTGCGTTCGGCCAGTTGATCACAGCGGAAGTCGCCGGCCATCCCGAAACCGCCGTGGGCGACGGCCACACCCCTTTGTAGGCCCGGGAGATGAACTGGATCGTGGTCCCTACAGGCAGCGCTCCCGCATCGATGACCACGAGCGTGGCAGTCTGGTTCGCCCCAGTGGTGGTCAAATACTGCCAGTCCGCCGTGACACCGTAGATGTAGTAAGCCACCTCAAATCCATCCTCATCGTTTGAATTGTCCTGCCAGGTCATGCGGAACCCGAGGCTGCTGGTGCTCAGGTAGGAGAAGGTCGCCGCGAAATTGCTCGGCGCGGCTGGCGGAAGCTGAGCACTGGAGATTGAGGCGACCAGAAGCCATCCCAACAGGCAGACCAGCAGCGCCGAAAGTCTTGGAGAACGGATGGGGCGGGCTTCAGTGGTTTTCATTTCGGTGCAAACCGTGATTTTCGAAAACTTGTTCATGAATCTGATGAGCTGGATCGGGATATTAGTTCGAAATTCAGGCAACGGTCAATCCTCAATGACCTCGTTGCAGGCCGGCCGGTCGAGAAAACCTCGGGAATGGACAAGTCACCGCCGCGACCGTTCGATCATTCTACCCAGTCCCGCTGCGGCGGATGGCCGGGGGCGGCCTTCGGGCGCTGCCTCGACGGGTGCCGGACAATGTTGATGGAAACTGGGCCCGCCTATGCCCTGTCGAGTGTATTCCCTTGAACTGCCTGTTTGCATGGGGTTAAAGACGAAAATGAAGAACATCGCAATCATCGGCGGCGGACTCGTCGGGCTGGGCACGGCGCTCGGGCTGCAAAGGCGGAAGCCCGGCCACCAGCTCATCGTCTTGGAGAAGGAGGCGGAGGTCGCCCAGCACCAGTCGAGTCACAATTCGGGCGTGCTGCACTGCGGCCTCTATTACCAGCCCGGTTCGTTGAAGGCGCGGCTCGCGGTCGATGGCATCCGGCAGATGATCGCCTTCTGCCAGCAGCACGGCATCGCGCATGAAGTGTGCGGCAAGATCGTGCTCGCCGTCGATGACGCAGAAGTCACGCGGCTGCGCGACCTGCACGCGCGCGGCACGGCCAATGGCCTGGATGGATTGCGCTGGATGACACCGGACGAAATCGCCGAGCGCGAGCCCTTTGCGCGCGGCAAAGCGGCGCTGCTCGTGCCGGAGGAAGGCATCGTGGACTATCTCGCCGTGGCGCGGCAGATGAAAAAGCTGCTGGCCGATGGCGGCGCGCGCGTGGTCACCAGCTCGGAGGTAAAAGCGATCCGCCGCGATGGCGGCGAGCAGGTCGTGGTGACGCGCGACACCGAGCTGCGCGCGGATTTCATCGTGAACTGCGGCGGGCTGCATTGCGACCGCATCGCCGAAATGGCCGGCCTGCATCCGCGTTGCCGCATCATTCCGTTTCGCGGTGATTACTTCAAGCTATCCGAGCGTGGCCAGCGGCTCGTGCGTCACCTCATTTATCCCGTGCCCGATCCGCGCTTCCCGTTTCTCGGCGTGCACTTCACGCGCATGATCGGCGGTGGCGTGGAGGCCGGACCCAATGCCGTGCTCGCCACGAAGCGCGAGGGCTACCGCAAGACCGATTTCTCCCTGCGCGACGTGGCGGACTACGCCACCTTCGGCGGCTTCTACCGCTTCCTCATGCGCTATCCGAAGGCCGCCGCCAGCGAGCTGATCAACTCCGCCAGCAAAAGCATCTTCCTGTCCAATCTCCAGCGCCTCGTGCCCGACATCCAGATGGACGACCTCTCCACCGAAGGCGGCGCGGGCGTACGCGCGCAGGCCATTGATGAGGAGGGCAAGCCGGTGATGGATTTCCTCTTCGAGGAAGCACCGGGACAGCTTCATGTGCTCAATGCGCCATCGCCGGGCGCCACTGCATCACTGGCTATCGGCGAGCACATCGCCGCGAAGGTCGCGGGGCAACTGCCCGCTTGACGCCCCAGGCGTCCGGAGGCGCCTGCACTTCATGTTTGACGCGGCGGGCACCTGCCCTCTAGTCCGCCCCTATGCCCGACTCCCGTTCCGAGAAACTCGCCGCCTTCGTCCAGTGGAGCCATGCGCACATCACCGGCGATGAGAAAGGGCAGGCGCAAATCTTCCTCGACCGGCTGTTTCAAGCTTTCGGTCACGCAGGGGCGCTCGATGTCGGCGGTGAGGCCGAGTGCCGCATTCGCAAGGGCAAGGAAGACGGCGGCGGCACCAGCTTTGCCGATTATGTCTGGAAGCCTGTAGTGCTTATTGAGATGAAGAAGCGCGGGGAAAAGCTCTCGAAGCACTACCGCCAGGCATTCGATTACTGGACGCGCCTCGTGCCGGGCCGGCCGCGCTACGTCGTGCTGTGCAACTTCGACGAGTTCCACGTCTATGACTTTGAGACGCAGATGGACTCGCCGGTCGGCGCGGTCGCGCTGGCTGATCTGCCGGAGCACTACGGGCCGCTGAATTTCCTCTTCCCCGGCCAGCCCGCGCCGCGTTTTGAGAATGACCGCGTCGCCGTCACGCGCGAGGCCGCCGATTGTCTCGCGGACTGCTTCAAGAAGCTCCGCAAGCGGGGCGTCGATCAGCCCACCGCTCAGCGCTTCATCCTGCAGATCCTCGTCTCCCTCTTCGCCGAGGACATCGACCTGCTGCCGAAGTACTTCGTCACCGAGTTGCTCAATGAGATCACTTCCCCTGCCGGCAGCTACGATCTGCTCGGCGGCCTGTTCACCGCGATGAACACCTCGCCCGCACCCGTCGGTGGACGGTTCAAAGGCGTCGCGTATTTCAATGGCGGCCTTTTCGCCGAGCCGGCGCGCGTGGAGTTGCAGGACCTCGAACTCGTCGCGCTGCGCAAGGCCGCCACGTTCGATTGGAAAAAGGTCCAGCCGGAAATCTTCGGCACGCTCTTCGAGCACTCGCTCGATGACGGCAAACTCGCCGGCACGAAGAACGAGCGACGCGCCACTGGCGCGCACTTCACGCATCCGGCGGACATCATGAAGATCGTCGGCCCCACCATCGTCGAGCCGTGGCGCGAGTTGATCGAGGAGGCAAAGACCGTGAAGCGCCTGCGCGATCTCATCGCACGCCTCTCTCACTTCCGCGTGCTCGATCCCGCGTGCGGCTCCGGCAACTTCCTCTACATAGCCTACCGCGAGTTGAAGCGGCTGGAGGCGCGCTTGTTCGAGCGGCTGGAGGAGGAGTCGAAAAAGGAAGCGAAGCACTCCGACCAGATGCGCCTCTCCTTCCTCTCGGCGCAGAACTTCTACGGCATGGACATCAACTCCTTCGCCGTCGAGATCGCGAAGGTCACCATGATGATCGCGCGAAAGCTCGCCATCGATGAGTTGCACATCACCGAGCGCGCGCTGCCGCTGGACAATCTCGACCAGAACTTCATCGCCGCCGATGCGCTGGTGACCAATGACGTGCGCACCCCGTGGCCCGCCGCCGATGTCATCATTGGCAATCCGCCCTTCATCGGCGCGAAGTTCCTCAAGCCGCAGCTCGGCCCGGACAAGGTGAAGACGCTCCGCCGCCTTTATCCCGAAGTGCCCGGCATGGCCGACTACTGCGTCTATTGGATCCGCCGCGCGCACGATCATCTGCCGCCTTGCACGAAGGACGATCCCGTCGCCGGCCGCGCCGGCCTCGTCGGCACGCAGAACATACGCAACAATCAGTCCCGCGTCGGCGGCCTCGATCATGTCGTGCAAACCGGGACCATCATCGAAGCCGTGGACAATCAGCCGTGGAGCGGCGAGGCGAACGTCCATGTCTCGATTGCCAACTGGATGAAGACACAAGACCCGGCCCTAGTGCCGAAGACTCGGCGGCTCTGGTTCAAGGCCGAGCCAACGGCGGCGATGAAGAACGCGCGGAAGAAACAGGGGAAGACAGCGGCAAAAGATTACGAGCTTGGATTTCGCGATGCCACTGAAATCAATTCCGCGCTTAGCGATCAAACGGATGTGAGCGCCGCAGGTCCGCTGCTCTGCAACACCGCTCCACAACGCTGCTTCAATGGACAGATGCTCGGGCATCAGGGCTTCCTGCTCACGGGTGATCAGCGTGCCGAAATCATCAAGCACGATTCGCGCTCTGCGGAGATCATTCATCCGTATCTGAACGGCGTTGAAGTGCTCACCCTCGGCGGCGCGGGTGAACGCTTCGTCCTCGACTTCGAGCAGATGGATCAACTCACCGCCGCAACTTATCCCGGCGCGTTCGGGTGGGTGAAGGAGCGAGTCTTGCCGGATCGCCAAAAGAAGGCGGAAGAAGGCAAGGATGCCGAGGGCAACCTGCGCCCTCATCACAAGGCGTTTCTCTCGCGCTGGTGGCAGCTTGGCTTCGGCCGTCCTGAAATGCTGTCCGTGATCAAACCTCTGCCGCGCTATCTCGCGTGCGCCTATGTCACGAAACGTCCCATTTTCCTTTTCATCTCGCGCGAGTTTCGCCCGAGCAATCTGATTCAAGTCTTCGGGTTCGCCGATGATTACAGTTTCGGAGTTCTGCAATCGCATGCGCACTGGCTGTGGTTCACGACCAAGTGCGGCAAGCTGAAATCAGATTTCCGCTACAGCGCCGAATCTGTCTTCGACACCTTCCCCTGGCCGCAGAGTCCCGGCGTGAGAGCCATCAAGGCGGTGGCCGCCGCCGGGAGGGAAGTGCGGCGCATCCGGGCGGAGGCACTGCCGAAAATGAAAGGCGGCCTGCGCGCTCTCTACCGCACGCTGGAACTGCCCGGTGCCAATCCACTCAAAGACGCTCACGCCGCGCTCGATGCCGCCGTGCTGGAAGCCTATGGCTTCTCGGCCAAAGGTGATCTGCTGGCGCAGCTTCTCGCGCTGAATCAGGATGTGGCCGCGCGCATCGAGAAAGGCCTGCCCGTCACGGCTCCCGGGCTGCCTCTGCCGGCGGACAGGCGCAGCGCTTTCATCACGACCGATTGCATCGGCTCGCCCGCCACCGATGACAGCACCGCTGAATCCTACGGCGCTGCGGCTCACTTCCACGGGGTCTTTCTTCGTGAAGAAGGCAGCGGATACAGCGCAAAATCCGGCAACGCTTCTTGAACTGTCCGCCGGGGCCATTGGTCACCGTCTCCCCGCGATTTGCGTGCGTTTGGCGCACAGGTGGCAGCCGCCCGTTTATCGGCTTGACGCCCCTCTTGTCATGTGGAAACCAACCCCCTCACGATGCAACTCGACAACCAACGCATTCTCGTCATCGGCGGTGCGGGCCTGATCGGCTCGCACGTGGTGGATCAGCTTCTGCTTGAGCCGGTGAAGGAGGTGCTCATCTACGACAACTTCACGCGGGGGCGCGAGGACAACATCCGCGCCGCTTTGCGTGATCCGCGCTGCAAGGTCTTTGAAATCGGCGGAGACATCACGCAACCGGACATCTTGAACAAGGCGATGGAAGGCATCGACGGGGTGGTGCATCTGGCGGCGCTCTGGCTGCTGCACTGCCATGAGTTTCCGGAGAGCGCGTTCGATGTGAACATCAAAGGCACATTCAATGTGATCATGGCCGCCATCCGCGCGAAGGTGAAGCGGGTGGTGTATTCGTCGTCGGCTTCGGTCTATGGCAATGCGCTGGAGCTGCCGATGACGGAGGAGCACCCGTACAACAATGACACCTTTTACGGGGCGACGAAGATCGCCGGCGAGCACATGTTCAAGTCGCTGGGCAAGCGCTACGGGCTGGACTGGGCGGGGCTGCGCTACATGAACGTGTATGGGCCGCGCCAGGATTACAAGGGGGCGTACATCGCGGTGATGCACAAGATTTTGGACCGGCTGGACAATGGCCTGCGCCCGCAGGTGTATGGGGACGGCTCGCAGCAGTATGATTTCATCGCGGTGGAGGATGTGGCGCGCGCGAATGTGTGCGCGCTGAAGTCGTCGGCCTCGGGCAAGAATTACAACGTGGGGCGCGGCATCGGCACGTCGATCAAGGAGCTGACGGAGCTGCTGATCCGCCTTTCCGGAAAGCAGGCTGAGATCGAGTACATGCCTGCCGGACTCACCTTCGTGACGAACCGCATCGGCAGCACGGAAGCGGCGGAGAAGGACCTCGGCTTCAAGTGGAAGATCGACCTTGAGGAAGGCATGAAGAAGCTCATCGACTGGCGCGCCGCCGACGTCGAGGCGCTCAAGCAGAGGCGCAGCGGCGAGCGAGGCTGATATACGCGATGCGAGTGCTGCTCACAGGCGCGACGGGCTTCATCGGGCGGCATCTGATCCCCGTGCTGCAAGCCGCAGGACACGAGGTGACCGGCGCCGGCCGCCAGCCCGCGCGGCCTCCGGGCGCGGACATCGGCTGGATCACTTGGGACATGGCCTCAGGCGCTCCGCCGCCGTTGCCGGAGGTGGATGCGGTGATGCATCTGGCACAGGCAAATGCCCGGCTTCCGGATGGCGCGCTGGAAATCCACACGCTCGCCACCACTGCGGCGCTGCATCTGCTTGAGCACGCGCGCCGCTGCGGCGCGGAGCGGTTTGTGCTCGCTTCGACGGGCAATGTTTACGGCTTTTCCGACCGGCCGTTTGTCGAGTCCGATCCGCAGCGACCGTCCGGGCTTTATGCCTCGGCGAAATGCTACGCGGAGAATCTCGTCGAGTCCTTCCAGCCCTTCTTGCGGACGGCGATCCTGCGTTTGTTCGGACCGTACGGCCCTGGACAGACCGCGCGGCTGATCCCTGACATCATCGCGCGCGTGCGCGAGTCGCGACCCGTGGTGCTCAAAGGCGGCGGTCAGCCGCGGCTGACTCCTATCTTCATCACCGATGTGTGCGAGCTGTTCACCCGTTCATTGTCCATCGGGACAGATGCCAAGGTGAATCTGGCGGGCGATGAACACGCCGGGCTGCGAGAGATCGCGGAGATCGCCGGCAGCATCATGGGAATCACGCCTGCGCTGCAGATAAGCGACGAGCCGGGCTGCGGTGACCTCACCGGTGACAATCGCGCTATGAAGGCGCTGTTCGGCGACCTGCCGCTCGTGCCGCTGCGCGAGGGCATCCGGCGCGCCATCGAGGGCTGAGGGATTCTGTTTTCGTCATGTGCGGCATCGTCGGCTCATACCATCAGAAAGGCGAGGCACAGCCGCCGGCGCTGCTGCGGCGCATGACGGAAGCGATGAGCCACCGCGGACCCGACGGCGAGGGATTCTTCTTCGCGAACACGATCAGCGGCACGCACGACTTTGCGGATGAATCACGGCGCAACGTCGAGCGGGCGAATCTCGCCTTCGGCCACCGGCGGCTGGCGATCCTCGATCTCAGCGCGGCGGGCCGGCAGCCGATGGTGGATGCCAGCGGCTCGTTCGCCATCACTTACAATGGGGAGATCTACAACCACCTCGAAATTCGGCGCGAGCTCGAAGCGCAGGGCGTGAAGTTTTTCTCGCGCACCGACACTGAGACCGTGCTGCAAGCTTACGCGATGTGGGGCGACGCGTGCGTGGAGCGCTTCAATGGCATGTTCGCCTTCGCCATCTGGGACAGGCCGGGCCGCAGACTCTTCCTCGCGCGCGACCGCTTCGGCGTGAAGCCTCTCTACTATGCGGCGGTGGGCGACTCCTTCGTCTTCGGCTCCGAGATCAAGGCGATGCTGCCCCACCCTGCCCTCTCGCGCCGCGTGTGCGCGGGTGCGCTGGACGAGTACTTCACGTTTCAGAACGTGCTCACCGACCGCACGCTCTTCGACGGCGTGCACTTGCTGCCGGCGGGCCATCTGCTCTCGATTGATCTGCGTGAAACGGCGGCTTCCGGCGGCGTCGCGGGCCGCATCACGCGGCGGCAGTACTGGGACTACTCGATTCCGAAGCAGCCGCTCGACATCACGCTCGACGAGGCAGCGGAGGAGACACGGCGGCTTTTCGTGCGTGCGGTGGAGCGCCAGTTGATGAGCGATGTGCCGGTGGGCGCCTACCTGAGCGGCGGCATGGACTCGGGATCCATCGTCGCCATCGCCTCACGCGAGATGAAGTCGCGCGGGATGGGCCGCTTTCACTCCTTCACCGGTGGCTTCGACATGTCATCGGCCTCCGGCCTTGAGATGGGTTGCGATGAACGGCAGTCTGCCGAGGTGCTGGCGAATCTTTTCAAGACCGAACACTATGAGAACGTGCTGCACGCCGGCGACATGGAGCATGTGATGCCGGAACTGATCTGGCACCTTGAAGACCTGCGCGTGGGCCAGTGCTACCCGAACTACTACACGAGCCGGCTGGCGAGCAAGTTCGTCAAGGTCTGCCTCGCCGGTTCCGGCGGGGACGAACTTTTCGCCGGCTATCCGTGGCGCTACTACCAGGCCATCGCCGGCGGCGGCGCATCGTTTCTCGAAAGCTACTACCGTTTCTGGCAGCGGCTGGTGCCGGATGCGGAGAAGCCTGCGCTTCTGCGCGATGCCGCGCGCAATGAAGCCGGGGCGCAGTCGTCGTTCGACATTTTCAAGGGCGTCATCGCCGGACTCGGGCGCGCGGCGGAGACGGCGGAGGACTGCGTCAACCTGTGCCTCTACTTCGAGTTGAAGACCTTCCTCAACGGCCTGCTCGTCGTCGATGACAAAGTGAGCATGGCGCACTCGATGGAGACGCGCGTGCCGTTCCTCGACAACGATCTGGCCGACTTCGCACTGCGGCTGCCCGTGAACCTGAAACTCAAGAACCTCGCCGCGCGCGTCACCGACGGCGGCGACGAGAACGACGTACGCACCCGCAGCAGCTACGAGGTGCGCACGCACGACGGCAAGATGGTGCTGCGCCAGGCGATGCACGGCCTGGTGCCGCTGGATACCGTCGAGCGCACCAAGCAGGGCTTCAGCGCGCCGGACGCAAGCTGGTTCCGGGGCGAGAGCATCGACTACATCGACCGCCTCCTGCTGCGTGAAGACGCGCGCATTTACGACTACCTGCAGCCCGCCTACGTCCGCGCCAAGATCAAGGAACACGAAGCAGGCAAGGCAAACCACCGCCTGTTCATCTGGTCGGTGCTTTCCTTCGAGTGGTGGTGCCGGAAGTTTCTCGACGGAGCGGCATGACCGCTCCCACGCCGGCCATGGACACGCAGCATCGCAGCTTGAACGACCTGCTCGCCATCCACGATACCGCCATCGTACTGCAGGCGCGCATGTCGTCGAGCCGGGTACCGGGCAAGATGCTGCGGGAGGCGGGAGGCAGGCCGCTCATGGAGCATGTTATCGCCCGCTTCCGCCACGCGGGTCCGCTGGATCGTGTGTGGCTGGCCACCTCGGAGGAATCCGACGATGATCCGCTGGCGCAGTGCGGCGCCAGGCTCGGGGTGCGCGTCTATCGCGGGAGTCTGCACGATGTGGCAGCGCGGCTGCTCGGTCTGGCCCGGCAGGAGGGCTTCCGCGCGCTGGTCCGCATCAGCGCGGACAGCCCGTTCATGGATGTGGATGTGGTGCGAGAGGTGATGGAGCTTTTCTCGCCGGACGTGGATCTGGCGACGAATGTCGGCAAACGGACCTTCCCAAAAGGACAATCCGTCGAGGTCATCCGCGTCTCCTCCCTGGCGGCCGCCCACTCCGAGATGACCGCCGATGATCGCGAGCATGTGACCACTTTTTTCTACCGGAATCCACACCGTATCCGGATGGTGAATCTCGACAGCGGAACCAGCCACGGCGAGGTGCGCATGGTGGTGGACACCGAGGATGACTGGCGGCGCTTCCAGCGGGCGGTGGAGACGCTCGGCCCCGGCCTCGATCTGATGAACTGGAGACAAATCATGGCTTTGCTCGATGGACAGTAACGGGAACATTCGCGTGGGCATCATCGGCCTCGGCGTCGGCGAGCGGCACATCCGCTGCTTCCAGGCGCACCCCCGCTGCCGCGTGACGGCGCTTTGCGATCTGGATGCCTCCAGGCTCGCGTCCACCAGCAGCCTCGTCCCCGATGCGCGCCTGACCCAGAATGCCGATGAGCTGCTCACGGCTCCCGACATCGATGCAGTATCCATCGCCAGTTATGACGACGCGCACTGCCGCCAGGCTCTGCGCGCCATCGAGCACGGCAAGCATCTGCTGGTGGAGAAGCCGATGTGCGTGAGCGAAGACGAAGCCCGGAGCATCCGCCGCGCGCTGTCGGCACACCCCGAAATCAAGCTCACCTCGAACCATGTGCTGCGCCTTTCCTCCCGCTTTCAGGAGCTGAAGCGCCGCATCAGCGAGGGCGAGTTTGGCGACATCTACCACATGGAGGGCGACTACCAATACGGCCGGCTCCACAAAATCACCCACGGCTGGCGCGGCCGGCTCGAGCACTATTCCGTGGTGCTCGGCGGTGCCATCCATGTGATCGACCTGCTCTTATGGCTCACGGGTGACGAGGTGGCGGAAGTGACGGCCTGCGGCAACCGCATCGCCAGCCGCGGCTCCGGTTTCCGCTTCGACGACTTCGTGGTGGCTCTGTTGAAGCTGAAGAGCGGCGCCGTCGCCAAGGTGAGCGCGAATTTCGGCTGCCCGCGCCCGCACTTTCACGCAGTCGAAATCCACGGCACGCGGAAGCTTTTCATCAACCGGCCCGATGCCGCCGAAATCCACGGCTCCACAGACAAAAACGCGACGCCGGAATTGATGCACACGCCCTATCGGGACTACCAAAAAAAGGAATTGATTTGCAGTTTTATCGACGCAATTCTCGGCTCCGGCCCGCCCTTGGTGAGCCCCGAGGATGTTTTTCGCACCCTGAGCGTCTGCTTCGCGATCAACAAAGCCGCGGCCACCGGCGCGACGGTCGCCCCTGAACCTCTCTGAGCGCCCAGATTTCATGCCCGAACCAGCTCGCGTCATCCCGTTTGCCAGACCTGTCATTGGCGACGCTGAAAAGAATGTGGCCCTGGAAGTGCTGAATGGACACGTCCTCGTGCACGGCCCGCGCATTCATGACTTCGAGCACGCCTTTGCGGACTGGACGAATGCGCCGGGAGCGGTGGCGCTCTCGTCCTGCACCGCCGGCCTGCATCTGGCCTACTTCGGTCGCGGACTCGGCGCGGGAGACGAGGTGATCGTGCCGGCGATGACGCATGTGGCCACCGCGCACGCGGTGGAACTGGTCGGCGCCACGCCGGTCTTCGTCGATGCGGAGGCCGCGACTGGAAACATCGACATCGACCAGATCGAAGCCGCCATCACGCCTCGCACCAAGGCGCTGTCAGTCGTCCACTACCTCGGGATGCCTGTGGACATGGACCGCATCAACGCCATCGCGCAAAAGCACGGCTTGTTTGTGGTCGAGGATTGCGCACTGGCGATCGGCAGCTTCTTCAAGGGCGTCCACGCCGGATTGCACGGCGACATCGGCCTGTTTTCGTTTTATCCCGTGAAGCACATGACCACGCTCGAAGGCGGCATGGCGATCTCCAAACACGCCGACGTGCTCACGCGCATGACTCGCGAACGCGCGTTCGGCGTGGACCGCACGCACCGCGAGCGCGCCATCGCGGGCCAATACGATGTGACCTGCCTCGGCTTCAATTACCGCATGAACGAGCTGCAGGCCGCCGTGGGCATCGAGCAGGTGAAGCGGCTCGACAGCTTCCTCACCGCGCGCAAGGCAAACTACGACACCATCGCCGCCGGCCTGCGTGACGTGCCGGGCATTGCGCTGCTCCAGTCCACGCACGGCGACTTCGTGAGCAGCTACTACTGCCAGAGCATTGTCCTCGAAGGCGCGTTGGCGGCGAAACGTTTTGAATTCGTCGAGGCGCTGAACAAGGCCGGCATCGGCACCAGCATCTATTACCCGCGGCCCGTGCCCGAGTTCGGCTACTACCGGCAGAAGTACGGCTGCTCGGACGGCCGCTTCCCAGGTGCAGCCCGCATCGCGCATCAGTCCATCGCGCTTCCCGTCGGACCTCATTTGCAGCCGGGCGATGCGGAATACATCGCCGCCGCCGTGCGCGAAACCGCAAGCCAGTTGACCCCTTCATGAGCACCACTTCCATCTCCAGCAAACGCATTTGCCTGATCGGCGGGGCGGGTTTCATCGGCCACAATCTGGCGCTGCACCTCCACTCGCTCGGCGCGGAGGTGTCCATCATCGACAGCCTGCAGGTGAACAACCTCATGGCCTTCTCCTCCGCCGATGTCGAGGCGGTGAACCGTGACCTCTACCTCAGCATCCTCAACGAACGCCAGCGCCTGCTGCGCGCCGCGAAGATTCCCGTCTTCATCCAGGACGCACGCGACTACCAGGTGCTCGGCCGCCTCATCGGCCAGATCAAGCCGCAGGTCGTCGTCCAGCTCGCCGCCGTTTCCCACGCGAACAAGTCGAACAAGGATCCCTACAGCACCTTCGACCACAGCTTCCGCACACTGGAGAACGCACTGGATGCCTCGCGTGACAATGTGGAGCACTTCATCTTCTTCTCCTCCAGCATGGTGTATGGCCACTTCAAGACGCCGAGCGTCAGTGAGGAAACCCTCTGCGAGCCGCTCGGCATTTACGGCGCGCTGAAGTATGGAGGCGAAAAGCTCGTCATCGCCTACAACCAGGTCTTCAACCTGCCCTACACCATCGTGCGCCCCTCCGCGCTCTACGGCGAGCGTTGCGTCAGCCGACGCGTGGGCCAGATTTTCATCGAGAACGCCCTTACCGGCAAAGAAATCACCATCGCCGGCGACGGCACCGACTGCCTCGACTTCACCTACATCGGCGACCTCGTGCGCGGCATTGAGAACGTCATCACCCACGACGCCGCCAAGAACCAGATATTCAATCTCACCTACGGCGAAGGCCGCTCGCTCGCCGACATGGCGAACATCATGCACGACCACTTCCCGAATCTCGAAGTGCATTACGTGAAGAAGGACAACCTCACGCCCGACCGCGGCACGCTCGACATCAGCAAGGCCCGCCGTCTGATCGACTTCAATCCGCAGTTCCCGCTCGAGCGCGGCTACGTCGACTACATCAACTGGTACAAGGCGTTCTTCGCGGCGCAGTCGTCCTGATGCTCGCGCATGATCCATTCCTCTCCGGCCTGCTCGGGAAACCGGCCTATCATGCCAGTGCGCCGGACATCTCCGGCGATGTGCTTCGGGATGGTGTGCCTTCCTTCGTCGATGCCAAGGTAAAGACCGCTGACGTGCGTGCTTGCTCCGTGCTTGAGGCTTCGGGTTTCAGGCTCATCGACACCAATGTGCAGCTCGACGCCCCGACCAGCACCATCGCTGCCCTTCCAGCCGCGAGGGAACCGGGTCCGGCCATCCGCTTCGCCGCTCCGAACGACCGCGCCGGCGTGGAGGAAGTGGCGGGAAGTTGTTTTGTTTACAGCCGCTTCCATCTGGACCCCCAGGTCGAACCGGCGCGCGCCCACGAGGTCAAGCGCCGGTGGGCCGGCAACTATTTCTCCGGCAACCGCGGACGCTGGATGATCGTGGCCGAGCACGACGGCGCTGTCGCGGCCTTTTTGCAATTGCTGGCAAAAGACGACGCGATCATCATCGACCTCATCGGGGTCGCGGCCGCGCATCAGCGCCGCGGACTGGGCAGGGCGATGATCCGCCATGCCGCGCTCGAGTGCGGACCGGCGGCCCGCATGATCGTCGGCACGCAGATCGCCAACGCGCCCTCGTTGCGCGCCTATGCCGCGCTGGGCTTCCGCGTCTGCTCCTCATCCTACGTCTTCCACTATCACGGCCCGGTGAATCACTGCGCATGAAGATCGGTCACATCGACACCGACCAGGAAGTTTTCCTCATCGCCGAGGTCGGCAACAATCACGAGGGCGATTTCCGACTCGCCTGCGAGCTTGTCCGCCTCGCCGCTGGCGCCGGCGCGCACGCGGTGAAGTTTCAGACCATCATCCCGGAGCGCCTCGTGCCGCCCTCACAAGAAGCGCGCCTCGCCACGCTGCGGAAGTTTCAATTCTCACCGGAACAGTTTCGGAAGCTCAGGGATGAAGCAGACCGCGCAGGCATTCTCTTCATGTCCACGCCCTTCGATCTCATCGCCGTGGACATGCTCGCCCCCCTGGTGCCCGCCTTCAAGATCGCCTCGGGCGACAACGACTTCTTCCCTCTCATTGAGCGCGCCGCCGCCACCGGCAAGCCGCTCATCATCTCCATGGGCCTCGGCCACTCCCCTCGCGCCAGCGAGCTGCGCGATTTCGTGGACGCCATGTGGCAGAAGCACGGTGTCACCGACGGACAGCTCGCATTTCTGCACTGCGTCGTCAGTTACCCCACGCCGCCGGAGGACGCGGGCCTCTTCGGCATGTGGCCGTTGCGCCTGCCGGGCGTCACCGTCGGCTACTCGGACCACACCATCGGCATCCGCGTCGCCCCGCTCGCCGTCGCCGCCGGCGCGCGCATCATCGAGAAGCACTTCACCATCCGCCACGACTACTCCGAGTTCCGCGATCACCAGCTCTCGGCCAATCCTGACGAGTTGCGCGATCTTGCCAAAGCCATCCGCGAGGTCGATGCCATGCTGGGCCACGGCACCGCGCCGCTGCGCAAGAGCGAGGCCGGCAACGAGCTGGCCGTGCGCCGCTCCATCGCCGCCACGCGCGCGATTTCCAAAGGTGAGATCATCACCGAGTCCGATCTCTGCTGGCTGCGCCCGCGCACCGGAATGAAGCCCGGCGAGGAGCACCTCGTGTGCGGCAGGCACGCCGCGCGCGACATCGCGGCCGGCGAAGCATTCACCCCTGACATGCTTTCCTGACATGTGCGGCATCGCGGGATATTGGGGCGCAAAGCCCCGTAGCAGGGAGCAGATCGACCGCACGCTCGATCTCATGCGCAATCGCGGCCCCGATCACCGCGACTCATGCTCCTTCGATCTAGGCGCAGCCCACGCCGACCTGCTGCACACGCGCCTGAGCATCATCGACCTCGATCCTCGCTCGCACCAGCCCTTCACCATCGGCGACACCACCGTGATCTTTAACGGCGAGATCTACAACTACGTCGAACTGCGCCAGGAGCTGGAGAAGCGCGGCATCGCCCTGCGCACCGCGTCCGACACCGAGGCACTGCTGCACTACTACCGCCTCTTCGGCGAAAAGTGCGTCGAGCACTTCGAAGGCATGTGGGCCTTCGCCATCTGCGATGCGGCCAAAGGCACTCTGTTTCTTTCTCGTGATCGCTTCGGTGAGAAGCCGCTCTACTTCGTCCGCACCGCCGACGGCTTTGCCTTCGGCTCCGAGGTTAAATTCCTCCGCGCTCTATCCGGTGAACACCTCCGCGTCAACCGCCGGCACGTCCTTCGCAATCTCGTCCACGGCTACAAGTCGCTCTACAAAACGAGCGAGACTTGGTTTGTAGGTGTCGAGGAACTCCGCGCCGGCCACAGCATGACGCTCAACACGAACGGCGAGGCGCGCACCGCCCGCTGGTGGCAGCCGCAGTGCCGCATCGACGGCTCAATGTCGCTCGACGACGCCATCTCCGGCTCGCGGCATCATTTGCTCGAGAGCGTGCGCCTGCGCCTGCGCTCCGATGTGCCGCTGGCCTTCTGCCTCAGCGGCGGCGTGGATTCCGCCGCACTCGTCTCCATCGCGGCCAAGCAGTTCAACTGCCGCCTGGAGACTTTCTCAATCATCGACACCGACGAGCGCTACAACGAGGAGGACAACATCATGGCCACCGTGCGCGACACCGGCTGCGCGCACAACCTCCTGCGCATTCCTCAGGAGAACGTCATCGAGCGCCTCACGCGGCTCATCACCTACCACGACGCGCCCATCGCCACCATCACCTACTACGTCCACTCCCTCATTTCGCAGGCCGTGCACGACAAAGGCTACCGCGTCGCGTTCTCCGGCACCTCCGCCGATGAGCTGTTCACCGGCTACTACGATCACTTCCTGCTCCATCTCAACGAAGTCCGGAACGATCCCGGCTACGCCCGCTACGAGGCAGACTGGCGCACGCACATCGACGCCTTCGTGCGCAATCCCATCCTCAAAAACCCGCATCTCTACCGCGACAACCCCGGTTTCCGCGACCACGTCTTCGACGGCGCGGACGAGATTCGCGAATACCTCGCACGCGATTTTTCCGAGCCGTTCACCGAGGAGCGCTTCACCACGAGCCTGCTGCGCAATCGCATGATGAACGAGCTTTTCCACGAAGCCACGCCCGTCATCCTGCACGAGGACGATCTCAACTCGATGCTCTACTCCGTCGAGAACCGCAGTCCGTATCTCGACTCGCGCCTCTTCGACTTCGCCTTCTCGATCCCTTCACGCCACCTCATCCACGACGGCTACGGCAAGTACATCCTGCGCCAGGCGATGCAGGGCATCCTCAACGACCAAGTGCGCCTCGACCGCAAAAAGAAAGGCTTCAACGCCTCGATCAATTCCATGGTGAATTTCAGCGACCCTGCGGTGCGCGACTACTTGCTCGATCCAAAGGCCGCCGTGTTCGATCTCATCAAGCGAGATGCCATCGCGCGCCTCTTCGATCTCTCGCCGGTGCCGAATCACCTCAGCAAGTTCCTCTTCAACTTCATCAACGCCCGCATCTTCCTCGAGCAGAACTGAGCCATGCGCTACTGCACCCGCTGCATCCTTCCAGACACCCGCCCCGGCCTCGTGCTCGATGCCGAGGGCGTCTGCAGTGCGTGCCGGAACTTCGAGCTGCGCAAGACCATCGACTGGGCCTCACGCGCAAAGGCGTTCGATGGCGTGATCGCCAACGCGAAGGCCCGCTCGAAGGGCTACGACTGCCTCATCCCCGTCAGTGGCGGCAAGGACAGCACCTGGCAGACGATAGTTTGTTTGGAAAAAGGACTGAACCCGCTATGTGTCACCTGGAAAACGCCCGCGCGCACCGAGATTGGCCGCCAAAACCTCGAAAACCTAATTTCGCTCGGCGTCGATCATGTCGACTACCAAGTCAGCCCCGCGGTGGAGAAAAAATTCATGCTCGATGCGCTCAAGCGCTTCGGCTCCACGGCGATCCCGATGCACCTCGCGCTCTTCAACATTCCGCTCAAGATCGCCGCGCGCTTCGACATCCCGCTCATCATCTGGGGAGAGAACTCCGCTTTTGAATACGGCGATCCCGGCGAAGAGCGCCTCGGCTTCAAGCTCGACTCCAACTGGCTTCGGAAATACGGCGTCACCCACGGCACCACCGCCGAGGACTGGATAGGCGACCGCCTCACGCGCAAGGAACTCACGCCCTACTTCGGACCCGATCCTGATGAACTCGACCGCCAGGGCGTGCTCGCCGTCTTCCTCGGCTACTACCTGCCCTGGGACGTACGCACCAGCTACGACGCCGCGCGCGCACGCGGCTTCCGCGCCGACACCAGCGGCGCGCGCACCGGAATCTACGACTTTGCCGACATCGACGACGATTTCATTTCGCTGCACCACTACTTGAAGTGGTACAAATTCGGCTTCCCGCGCAGCTTCGACAATCTCTCCCTGGAAATCCGCCACGGCCGCCTCACGCGCGACGAAGCCATCACCATCGCCCGCCAGCACGGCGACGGCCTCCCGCAGAAGGACATCGAGAAATTCTGCGCCTTTGCCGGCATCAGCACGGGTGAGTTTTTCGACATCATCGAAAGGTACCGCAACCCGGACGTCTGGCAGCGCGACAGCCGCGGCTGGCGCATCCGTGACTTCCTCATCCACGACTGGAACTGGCGCTGACATGAAATTCGACGAAAAAAATCCACCACGCACCTTCCCCGTCGGCAATGCGCGCAAGTTCGACATGAAGGACTGCGGCACTCTGCGCCTCGATGCCGATGAACAAATCACGCTCACCACCGAGAGCGGCGGCGAATACGACGTGGCGCGCAAGGACTGGGGCTTCTACGCCACGCCGTCGCTCAACGGGCGCCTGCCTTCTTTCGGCCTGCGCGGCGTGCTCATCAAGAACCGAGGCACCGGACGCTATTTCGTTTTCCTTGTCGAGCGCGGCAGGGACGCCGAGTTCGAAGACTACCTTCGCGTCGAAAACCTGGCCGTCATCGCGTGGCTGGACAGCGACGAAGCGCTCAAGAAACTGGAGGCCGCCGTTTCCACATGAGGCCCGCCGCGTGTCCATGCTGCCTCGGGAGCGCCCTGACTCTCGCGCACACCTACCGCGAGCGGCCGGAGGGCGAGACAGCGTTCACCCGCCCTGCTGGCGAAGCCTATCACCGCGAGTTGTGGCGCTGCGAAACGTGCGGCCACTTCCTCTCCACTCATGCCATGTCGCTCGGCGCACTCTATGACGCGGGCTATGTGGACTCGACCTACGGCGGCCTCGACGGCATCCGCAAAAACTACGAGCGCATCATGGCGCTCGATCCCGCGAAGTCTGACAACGCGGGCCGCGTCGAGCGCGTGATCGCCTTCGCGGAGCAGCACTTCGGCGCCCGGCCGCTGCGCGTGCTGGACATCGGCTCTGGCCTCGGCGTTTTCCTCGGCAAGCTCAAGCGGTGCAAACCCGGGTGGACGCTCACGGCACTGGAACCAGACCCGCGCTTCGCCCAACACGCGCGCGAGACGCTCAGCGTCGAGGCCGTGGCTGAGGACTACATGAAGCTGTCGTGGAAGCGCGAGTTCGATCTCATCACGCTCAACAAGGTGCTGGAACACATCGAGGAGCCGCGTGCGATGCTGGACAAGGTGCGCGCCGACCTCGCACCCGGAGGCATCGCCTACATCGAGCTGCCTGACGGCGACGCCGCCTGCAGTGAAGGCTTTGGCCGCGAGGAATTCTTCATCGAGCACCACCACGTCTTCTCGATGGCATCCATGGAGCTTCTCCTCCACCGCCACGGCCTGCGCACTCTTGCCCTCGAGCGCCTGCGCGAGCCGAGCACGAAATTCACCCTGCGCTGCTTTGCGGAATCAATCTGAATCGCGGACACTGACTTGCATGAGCCACTGGAATCGAACCGCCCGGCTGGATGCCGCTGACACACGTCAGATCGAGACGTGGACGCTCACGGCCGAAGATGGCGCCAGACGGAACTTCGAGATCGATGTGAAGACGGGCAAGCCGCTCGATGTGATGAGCTTGAAAAACTCCAGTCTCGCCGACACGCGCGAGTACGCGGACATGCTGGCCGCGCGCGCGCGCAAGCTCTACGGCTCCGGCCTGCGGCTGGTGGAAATGACCTCGTGTACCTGCTGCGGCAGGCCGCTGACGGATGCGGGGGAGTGCCTGCGAATCTTTGACGTGCCGTATCAGCGCTGCACCGGCTGCGGCCATGTGATGGTGACGCGACGGCCTGCGGGAGAGGATCTGGATTTTGAGGAGTCCGCCGAAGTGAGCCAGACCTACGTCGATCCCGCCACATGCGAAGTACGGCTGGCGCAGGTCATCGCGCCGAAGATGGACTGGGTGGACGGCGTGTTTGCGAAGTTGCGCGGCAGAAAAACGACGACTGTGATCGACGTGGGCGCGGGTGGAGGACATTTCGTCGAAGGCGCACGGCGCGCGGGCGCGACGGCGGCCGGCTTCGAGCTGAGCAAGGCGTCGCGTGCTTTCGCAAAGGCGGCCTTCGGCCTCGATCTTCGCAGCGACGATTTTCTAGCCGCGAATCTGGAGCCGGTGGACGTGATCACGATGTGGGGCCTGTTGGAGTATGTGCAGGAGCCGCGGCGCTTTCTCGACAAGGCTCGCGCAGTTCTGCAAAAGGAAGCCGGGATGCTCGTCGTCGAGGTGCCGCGCTTCGATGCGCTCGGCACCGCGGCGCAGGCGGTGAATCCATTCCATGTCGCGCGCCACATGGATCCTACGACGCACATCAACTGCTTCTCCGACGCGTCGCTCGCCACCGCGCTCGTGAGTTCCGGCTTCGCGCCGGTGGCGGCGTGGTATTTCGGAATGGATGCCTATGAACTCCTGGTGCAGTGCGCTCTGCGCGGCGGTGATGAGAAGGCGCTGTCCGCGACAGCAGAAATGATCCCCGCACTGCAATCGGCCCTGGACGCCGCGCGTTGCTGCGATGACATCATCGTAGCCGCCGTGCCTGTTTGAAGATCCGCGACATGACCGGTCCGCTTCCATTCTTCATCTTCGGCGTCGCGCGTTCGGGTACAAATCTCGTGGCACGGATGCTCGACGCGCATCCTCATGCCGCAGTCGCGCTCGATCCGCTGCTGCCGTTGTTTCGCTCCTGGAGGAATCAGGTCGCCGAGCAGTCGGCGCACACGCTCACGGGTGCGTGGAATCCGCAGTCATCGCTTCAGGACTACTATTTCTCCCGGGATGGCGCGGCCCTGTTGCGGATGATTCTCGACGCTGATCCGGCACAGGCACTGCCGCCGGGCGGGCTGGAGCACCTGCAGCCTGCCGTGGTGGACCGCGCCGCGCTGGAGTCTCCGAACCTCGCCGCGGCGTTTGCAAAGTGGACCGGCTCGACATGGGGGGAGCTTCTCGCGAGCACCGTGCGCATCATCAGCGACGGCAAGGCCGTCCATGCGGCAGGTGTGAAGGAGGTGTGGACAGTCGAGTTCATCCCCGCCATCCGCCGCGCGCTGCCGGATGCACGCTTCATCATCCTGCACCGCGACCCACGCGCCGTGGCAGCTTCGCAAATGGCGATGGCGCGCAAGGACCCGACCCAGGCGGCGCACTCGATCAGCTACATGCGGCACTGGCGCAAGCATGTGACGCTGGCGCGCCTGTTCAGCAGCGATTCATCGCTTGGAGACCAAGTCCTCGAAGTACGATACGAGGACATTTTGCTGTCACCGAAGCAGCATGCGGAGAATCTCGCCGGTTTCCTCGGCCTTGATTTCGATCCCGCGATGCTCGCGCCGGGCAAGGAACAGGGCTGGGAGAGCAACAGCAGTTTCACCTCGGCCAAAGGCGGAGTCGATGCCCAGGCGGGCGAGCGCTGGCGCGGCAAGCTGCCTGCGCACGCGGTCGCGACGGTTGAGTTTCATTGCGGCATAGAGATGCGGAATCTCGGCTACGAGCCGACGCGCGCTGAGCCGGGGCGGCTCGATGCCGAAGTGCTGCGGGGCATCGCCGAATCCAATGCCGCACCCGGCAAATGGCGCTCGGACTCGGGCGACGAAGCCGCCGACCTCGCGTGGGAATGCCTGCGCTGGCAGCTTGCCGGGCCTGCCGCCGTCGATGTCCCGAGTGACCTGATGCGGCGTTGCTTTCTCCAGCCGGAACTTCCAAACTAGCGCATATCTTTCCACTCCATGAGCACCACTTTCAGCTACGAAGAATACGTCACGGACAAACCCTTCCTCGACGCCTACAACGACTACCAGCGGCGCTATGCGTCCACGATCCGCGAAAGCGACCGCGTGCTGTTGAAGATGGTCTCAGACTGGATCGGGCAAAATCAGGGATCCACCGCACGACCGCGCCTCCTCGACATCGGCTGCTCGACGGGGAACTTCCTGCTCCACCTCAAGCGCCTCGCGGGAGACAAGCTCGCGATGACCGGTGGAGACTTGGCTGTATCGTCGCTGGATTCATGCCGGGCGAATCCCGAACTGGCTGGCATCGACTTTCAGGTCATGGACATCACGGAGCTGCCGGCGGAGGCGTTCGACATCGTGGTGGTGAACGCGGTGCTCTACATGTTCACCGACGAGCAATACCAAGCGGCGCTGCGCGGGCTGCGTCGTGCGCTGAGGCCAGGCGGCGCGGTGATGGTGTTCGATTTCGCGCACGAGTTTGCGCAGGACATCGAGATCATCGAGAAGACGAGCAGTCATCCGAACGGACTGCGCCTCAGCTTCCGACCGATGGAGAAAATATCGCGAAGCACCGCCGAGGCCGGATTCTCGAAGGCAGAGTTCCAGCCCTTCGTGCTGCCGATCGATCTCCCCCGCCCCGCCGACAATGCGGAGATCATCACCTACACGGTGAAGAACGAGCAGGGCGCGCGCATGGCCTTCCGTGGCACGCTGTACCAGCCCTGGTGCCACATGATTTATCGCGCCTGATGTGATGATGCCGCTGCTCCGTGATCTCTGCGCACCACGCACGGCAGTCGTCGCCGACGGCAATGACGCGCTCTTTGCGCGGCTGGGCCGGGAGCTTCCGCTGGAAATCTTCCGCTTCGATTCAGGCGACTCGTTTAATGGCTGGATCGTGCCCGACAACTGGCGGGTGAAGCGCGCGCAGATTTTTCGCGATGGGAAACTGGTGTTCGACGGCGCAGGCCAGGCGCTCGCGGTGGGCTATTACTCGAAGTCCTTCAGCGGCGACCTCGACTGGGAGGACCTGAAGCCGAAGCTGGTGACCAATCCCGCGCTGCCGGAGGCGACGATGTTTCACTGCATGTGGCAGTACCGCCCGTGGGATGCGGACTGGCGGCTGTGTGTGCCGCACACGGTTTATCAGACACTCGGACCGGGGCGCTATCGCGTCGAGTTGGAGACCGAGCGCGAACCGGGCGAGATGCTCGTGGCGCACTCGCACAAGGCCGGACACTCTGAGAAGACCATCGTCTTCAACGCGCACACCTGTCATCCGCACATGGCCAACGACGGCTTCGCGGGCGTGGCGATTTTTGTGAAGCTCATGCAGTGGCTCGCGACGCAGGACACCTTTTACAGCTACCGACTCGTCGCCGCACCGGAGCACATTGGCACGGTGTTTTACCTTCGCGATTTGCCGGTGGATGACGTGAACCGCCTCGTTTCAGGCTTCTTTCAGGAGATGCCCGGCACGCACGGCGCGATCAAGGCGACATCGACTTTTCTCGGCGGACAAAAGCTCGACCTCGCCTTTGCCAACGCGCTGCGACATCACGCACGCAGGTACGAGCTGGTGCCGTGGCGCAAGGGCGCGGGCAACGACGAGACGGTGTGGGAAGCTCCGGGCTACGAGGTGCCTTTCGTCGAGGTGACGCGGTGCGAGGATCAGTTCGCGCCGTTTCGCGAATACCACTCCAGCCTCGACACGCCCGAATTGATGGACGCGGCGCAGATGGACGAGATGCTGCTCGTGTTGAAGAAAGTCGTCGATTCGCTCGAAAACGACGCGGTGATTCACCGTCGCTTCGACGGACTCATCTGCTTGTCGAACCCGCAATACGACCTCTACATGGAGCGTCCCGATCCCGCCGTGGTGAAGGACCTCGATGCCGACGCAGAGAAGTGGGGCCATTTGCTCGATTGTTTGTTCCGCTACTTCGACGGCGGCAAGACCATTCTCGAGATCGCGCAGAAGCACGATCTGCCTTTCGATCGACTTCACCGGTACCTGAAGCGTTTTGAGGAAAAAGGACTTGTCACGCTGCAACGAAGCGAGATTGAGAGAGTGCTTCCGAAACGAGCAGCATGATCACCATCATCGACAGCGGCATTGCCAACATAGCCTCCGTGACCTCGGCTTTCCGACGCCTCGGCGCCGGCAATTGCGTGACGCGGCAGCCCTGCGATCTCGAAAGTGCGCATGCCATCGTGCTGCCAGGCGTGGGCGCCTTTGCCGATGGCATGGAAAGCCTGCGCAAGTGCGCGCTCATCGAGCCGGTCAGGCGGGCTGCCGTGCGCGGCACGCCGATCCTCGGCATCTGCCTCGGGATGCAGTTGCTGGCGGATGCAAGCGAGGAGTTCGGCGAGCACGCGGGACTCGGCCTCGTGCCGGGACGCGTGGTGCAATTGAGTCCCGGAGCCGCTGGCGACCGCGTGCCAAACATCGGCTGGTGTGACGTGGAGCCCCAAGCGGCATCGCGCGTCTTCGCCGGCACTGCTCCCGGCACGGCGTTCTACTTCGTCCACAGCTTCCACTTCCGCTGTGCTGACGAGAAAGACGTCAGCGCGAGCATCAAGTTCGGCGGCGCATCCGTGGCGGTCGCCGTGGAGAGAGGAAACGTGTTCGGCGTGCAGTTCCACCCGGAGAAGAGCCAGGATGCCGGTCTCGGCGTGCTGGAGAATTTTGTCCGCTTCGCAAAGGAGGTGAACGCATGAGCACGGCGGGACGCAGCTTCGGCGCGGCGCATCCGCGTTTGATTCCCGTTCTGCTGCTGAAGCACGGCATGATCGTGCGCAGCCAGCTTTTCAAGGTGCATCAGGTCATTGGCAATCCGATGAGCTCCGTGGAGCGCTACTCGCACTGGAACGTGGATGAACTCGTCGTGCTCGACATCAGCCGCGGCGAGGAAGGCCACGACCTGCGTCGTGACGACCTCCAGCAGCAATACGCGGGCGACACCGTGATCGACGTTCTCCGCGAAATCGCCAGCGTGTGCTTCATGCCGCTGACCTTCGGCGGCCGCATCCGTACACTGCGCGACATCGAGGCACGCCTCGCCGCAGGCGCGGACAAAGTCACGCTGAACACCGCGGCGCTGGATGATCCCGCCTTTGTGCAGGCGGCGGCGCGGCGTTTTGGCTCGCAGTGCATTGTCGCTTCAATCGACGCGCGCAGGCTCCCCGATGGCCGTCACGAGGTCTGCGCCGACGGCGCGCGACGCGCGACGGGCCGCGACCCGGCGGCGTGGGCATGTGAGGTTGAGTCGCTGGGCGCTGGAGAAATCTTCCTGAACTCCATCGACCGTGACGGTTCGGGCCACGGCTACGATCTCGAGCTGGTGCGCAGCGTGACGTCAGCGGTAAACATACCCGTCATCGCCTGCGGCGGCGTGGGACGCTACGATCACTTCCCTGCCGCTATTCTCGAAGGCGGAGCGTCCGCCGCTTCGGCGGCGAATATTTTTCATTTCTTCGAGCTGAGCTACTCGCATGGCAAGCAGGCCTGCCTCGATGCCGGCGTGCCAATGCGTCCGCTCGGCCTCGGCTCGCGCCATCTGCCGCGCGAGCCGGAGTATGATCGCATGCGGGAAGATGCGCGCATCGCCGAGCGGCTGCGCCAGGCGAAAGAACAAGACTATGTCGCCGCGCGCCCTGAGTCTGCTTCGCGCAGGCGTCGCATCACCTGGTGCAAGGAATGTGTTTACCCCTCCATCTCCGCCGCGCCGATGGATTACGACGACAAGGGCGTCTGCACCGGCTGCCAGATGGCGCGGGTGAAGACGAGCATCGCACGCTCCGAGTGGGACCGCCGCCGCGGCCTGCTCAAGGATTTGATCGAGAAGTACCGTTGCCGCGACGGCAGCAGGCACGACGTGGTGATTGCGGTGTCCGGCGGCAAGGATTCGTATTTCCAGACGCATGTGCTCAAGGAGGAGTTCGGCCTCAATCCGCTGCTCGTGACCTATGACGGCAACAACTGGACCGACGTCGGCTGGCGCAACATGATCCGCATGAGAGAGGTGTTCGATGTCGATCACGTCATCGTGCGCCCGTCGGTGGAGACGCTGAAGAAACTCAATCGCCTCGCTCTCATCATCATGGGCGACATGAACTGGCACGGCCACGTCGGCATCATGACCACGCCGATGAAGGTGGCAGTGCAAAACCGCATCCCGCTCGTGTTTTACGGCGAGCACGGCTACCTCGACCTGTGCGGGCAGTTCTCGATGGATGACTTTCCCGAGGTCACCTACCGTGACCGTCTCGAGCACTTCGCGCGCGGCTATGAGTGGACGTATTTTGAGGGCCGCGAGGGACTCACCAGCCAGCAGCTCGCGATCTGGAAATACCCGACCGACCAGGAACTCTTCGATCTCGACCTGCGCGGCATTTTCCTTGGCAACTACGTGCATTGGGAGGCCAATGAACATATCAAACTCGTCACGGAGCGTTACGGCTTCGAGATGAACAACAAGCCTTTCGACCGCACCTACCGCAAGATGTCGAACCTCGATGACATGCACGAGAACGGCGCGCACGACTATTTGAAGTTCATCAAGTTCGGGTATGGCCGAGCGACCGACCACACCTGCAAGGACATCCGCGCCGGGCTGATGACGCGCGAGAAGGCCATCGAGCTGGTGAACCACTACGATCCCGTCAAACCCAGTGACCTGCGCCGCTGGCTCGATTACACCGGCATGACGGAAGACGAGTTCGACCGCATCGCCGACACCTTCCGTGATCCGCGCGTTTGGTGGCGCGAGGGCGGCGCGTGGAAGCGGCAGAACATTCTCGACTGAAATGACATGAGCGACACCGCAACCGACCGGCTGCAGAAGCAGAAACTCAGCGAAAAAGAAATCTGTCCCGACGACTTGCTCAAGGGACAGGAGGAAGCCTTCGCGCGTGACGTGGCGCGCTTGCAGCAGCGGCTGGGCGAGTTCGTCAGCGAGCCATGCCCGGCGTGCGGCGCGGACACCGGCGCGCCCGCGTTTGAGAAGTGGCGCTTTCACTACACCACCTGTGCCGGCTGCGGCACCATTTACATGAAGCCGCGCCCCTCGCCCGCGGTGATGCAGAGCTACTACTCGAACTCCGAGAACTACGCCTACTGGGGCAAATACATCTTCCCCGCCTCCGAAGCGGCGCGGAAGGAAAAAATCCACCGACCGCGCCACGAAAAGATCGTCGAGATGACGCAGCGCTTCGGCGCGGGCCGCGGGCTTCTGCTGGAGGTCGGGCCGGGCTTCGGCACCTTCTGCGCGGTGGCGACGGAGGAAAAGAAATTCCAGCGAGTCGTCGGGATCGAGCCCACGCCCGAGATGGCGCAGGCATGCCGCGAGCGCGGAGCGGAAGTGATCGAGAAGCGCATCGAAGACATAGCCGATGCCGACGGGCTCACGGGCGCGGACGTGCTCGTGGCCTTCGAGGTCATCGAGCACCTCTACGCGCCGCGGAAATTCGTCGAGCAATGCGCGCGGCTGTTGAGGCCCGGCGGACTGCTCGTGCTCACCTGCCCGAACGGCCAGGGCTTCGACATCGCCGAACTGGGAGCCGAGTCGCTCGCCGTCGATCCCGAGCATGTGAACCTCTTCAATCCCCAGTCGCTCTCGCAGCTCGCGGCATCGTGCGGCTTTGAGGTGAAGGAAGCCACCACGCCTGGCAGACTCGACGCCGAGTTTGTGCGCGAAGCTGTGCTCAAGGGAAAACACGATGTCTCGAAACAGCCATTTTTGAAGCGGGTGCTCATTGACGAATGGGAACGCCTCGGCTGGCCCTTCCAACAATTCCTCGCCGACCACGGCCTCTCCGCCCACCTGTGGATCGTGGCGCGGAAGAAATGACGATCATGACTCCGATCGATCCAGAACAGAGCGTCAAAACGTGCTACTCGACCTGGGGCACGAGCTATTACGACGACTACTACACCGACAAGGCGCCGTATCCGCCCGTGCATCGCGACCTGATACGGCGCGAGCTGCAGAAGCACGCGCCGAAAAGCTTGCTCGATGCCGGTTGCGGCCCCGCATCCATTCTCCGCGACCTCGGCGATCTCGGCATCGACCTCTACGGCTTCGACCTCACGCCGGAGATGATCGCCGAGTGCAAGCGCGTCATGACGGAGCGCGGACATCCAGTCGAGCGCTTCTGGCAGGGCAGCGTCACGAACCGCGAGCACTTTCGCGCACCAACCGGAGGCCCGTCCGTGTTCGATGCTGCCATCTGCGTCGGCGTGCTGCCGCACATTCCGGCGGAGCAAGACAGCGTCGTCTTCAAGAACCTGCATGAGAGCGTGCGCCCCGGAGCGATGGTGATGGTCGAGGCGCGCAACATGCTTTTCTCCCTCTTCACGCTGAACCGTTACTCGCAGCAGTTCTTCGCCGACGAGCTGCTGCCGCTCGCAGCCCTGCGCGAGATCGCGGGCGAGGCGAAAACAGAGTCCGTTCTCGACGGCGTGAAGGCGCGCTTCCGCATGGATGTGCCGCCGGTCCGCAAAGGCAAGGAAGGCGAGCCCGGCTACGACGAGGTGCTCTCGCGCACGCACAATCCGCTCGTCGCACGCGAGCAGTTTGCCGCGGCGGGCTTCAAGGATGTCGAAGTGCTCTTCTACCATTTTCACGCCTTCCCGCCGATGATGCAGGACGAGGCGCCCGATGCGTTCCGGCGCTTGAGCGTGCAGATGGAATCCAACCCGAGGGACTGGCGCGGCTACTTCATGGCCTCGGCCTTCTTCCTCAAAGGCATCGCCGCATGATCGCGAGGACCGGCTGGCTCAACTACTGCATCTGGGAGCACAGCGAGACGGTGAAGCAGCTCTACGAGCGCCGCGCTGCCCTGCAGGAGGAAGAAATGACCTGCGCCGCGCAAGCTGCCGAGTGGCTGGCCGGGCGCGTACAGCCTGGCGACACGCTGCTCGATGCCGGATGTGGCAGCGGATACTTTTTTCATTCGCTGGCAAAGCGAAACATTCCAGCCGCCTACTTCGGCATCGACGCCGCGCCGTCGCTCGTCGAGATCGGCCGCCGCATCCTGCCGCGCTTCGGTCTGCCGGAAGAGAATCTTCAGGTGCTGCGCTTCGACGATCTCGACGGTGCGGTGGATCACGTCGTGTGCATGAACGTGCTGTCGAACCTCGACAACTACCACCGTCCGCTGGAGCGCTTCTTGAAAATGGCGCGCAAGACCGTGGTGCTGCGCGAGTCGTGCAAGGAGCAGGGAGAGTACCACTACGTCGTGGACAAGTACCTCGACGACGGCGTGCCGTTGAAGGTGCATGTGAATGCCTACCCGCTGGCCGAAGTGATGGATTTCATCCGATCCTGCGGATTCGATGTGACGTGCGAAATGGATCGCCGAACCCAGGACCAGCCGGAGAACGTCATCGACCACCCGCACTATTGGAAGTTTCTCATGGCCGTGAGGCGCGCTTGAATCTCCGGCGCGCCAGATCTTCTTCACTCATCCCTAAACCGCATGTCCCGCATCTCTGGAATCACCCACCCACAGCCGCCGACCGAGGCGGCGAAGTTCTTCGCGTTCGGCACGCCGGCTGGCGGGTCCGTCCATCGAATCAAACGCGAGGGTGCCGGTCTTGCGTGGGCCGGTTTTGGCGCACCTCGCGCGGCGACGCGCGGATCGTTTGGCGTTGTTCTCGACGGCATCATCTACAACGCATCCGAACTGGCCGCCGGCAAACCGGACGCCGAGGTCATTCTTGATCTGTTCGAGCGCTTCGGTTTCACCGGAATGCTCGAACGCCTCAACGGGGACTTTGCGCTGGCGTTGTTCGATGAGAAGGAGCAGACACTCTGGCTGGCGCGGGATCGCTTTGGTGCGAAGCCGCTTTACTACACCGCGTCGTCTCCGTGGGGATTTGCCTTCGCTTCGCGCTGCGGTGCGCTGCTCGCCTTGCCTGGCGTGTCGTCGGCACCGGTCGCGCAATACGTCGCGCTGATGGCGGCGAGCCATTACCGGCACTTCGACAACGAGCCGGAGAAGAGTCCTTACAAAGATATCGCCCAGCTTCCCGCCGCACACTGGCTGCGCTTCAAGGGCGGACAGGTGACCACCGGCACCTACTGGCAGTTGCACGACCTGCCAGACTGGGATGAGCCGGCGGAAACTCTCGCGCTGCGTTATCGCGACCTGCTGCTCGACGCCACGCGGCTGCGCATCGCCCGGTGCGGCAAGGCGGCCTTCACATTGTCGGGCGGCATGGATTCATCGTCGGTGCTGAGTTCTGCGGTCAAGGTCACGGGGCAGAAGCAGCACGCTGTTTCTTCGGTGTACGAGGACAAGACATTCGACGAATCGGAGGACATTCAGACCATCCTCTCTGAAACCGTGAGCCAGTGGCATCAGGTCAATGTGTCCGATCCCGACGTGTTCTCGCTCGTCGCGAAGATGGTGGCGGCACACGATGAACCGGTCGCCACTGCGACGTGGCTCAGCCATTTCCTCGTCGTCCGGCAGGCGTCGGAGTCAGGGTTCACACATCTGTTCGGCGGCCTCGGCGGCGATGAATTGAATGCGGGCGAATATGAGCATTTCTTTTTTTTCTTCGCGGATCTCAAGCAAGCCGGGCAGTTCGACAAGCTCCGTCACGAGGTGAACAAGTGGGTCGAGTACCACGACCATCCCATCCACCGCAAGAGCTACGCCGTGATGGAGGGGATGCTGCTGCGATCGTGCGACCTTGCCATCCCCGGACGCTGCCTGGCCGACCGCGCGCGGATGACGCGCTATGCCGACGCGCTGAATCCCGGCTTCTTTGACCTGCGCGCATTCGAACCGCGGATGCCGCACACCTTCACGAGCTACCTGAAGACGCGGACGTATCAGGACATCTTCCTCGAGACCTCGCCTTGCTGTCTGCGCGCACAGGACCGGCAGGGCATGGCGCATGGCATCGAGCATGTGATGCCGTTCTTCGACCACCGGCTGGTCGAGTTCATGTTCCGCGTGCCCGGCACGCTGAAGGTGCGCGATGGTGTGACGAAGACTCTGTTGCGCGAGGCGATGAAAGGCATCGTGCCCGACACCACGCGAACGCGGATCAAGAAGACCGGTTGGAATGCACCCGGACATCTGTGGTTCTCCGGCAAAGGGCGCGAGAAGCTGCTGGACCTTGTGCATTCGGCGGCTTTTCGGTCACGCGGCATCTATGATGTCGCCCGCGTCGAGGAATTGATCGAGGAGCACGAGCAAATCGTGAGCCAGTCTCTGGTGAAGGAAAACCACATGATGTTCCTCTGGCAGCTCGTGAATCTGGAGATGTGGCTGGGCTCGTCGATTCCGCAGAGATGAGCGGCATTCAGACCGGGGCTATTTCTTCGGCCGCCAGCGATGGAAGGCACGCTTGAACATGGATTTCTTCTGCCACTCGACGGCGGAACGCACGGTCTTTTCCAGCTTGTCGTTCTTCTTTGCCAGCGCCTTCGCGTCCTTGCGTTGCTTTTTGCACTCCTTGCGGAGCGAAGCAATCTCGGCGTCCAGCCGGCTCTTGACGGCCAGCGCGGAGTTCAGCTCCTCGTCAACCTGCGCCAGCCGGGTGGTGCGTGCAGCCATTTCCTTCTCCAATTCGGCGACACGCGCGGCCTGGACATCGAGACGCTTCTCGATTTCCCTGGCCTCGGGCGCGACGCCGAGCTTCGGAAACCAGTAATCGAAGCCGCCCCGCACCTTCATCTCCGGATATTTGACCGGATCGTACTTCCAGCCCAGCAGGCGCGCGATTTCCAGCGGGTCCTTCTTGTACTGGAGGCCCAGTTCAAAAGAGGCCCAGTCCTGGCAGGGCACCGCTTCATGCGGCTCCTTGAACAGAAAAGGAAACTTCGCCTGAAGATTGTCCCGCTGGTTGAACTCGCTGGTGACGTCGAAAAACAGCCGCGCCTCGTTCACGTCCGAGAAGTAAACACCAAAGTCTTCCAGGGCCGTCGGCGGCTGCGGCCCGTAAAAGGAAATCTTCGAGCCGCAGAAGCCTGCGAACGCCACATGCGACGAGACGACATGCGTCGTCATGAATTCGAATGAACTGAAAATCGTCCTCATGCGGTTGAAGCAATTGAGGTCGGAGGCATTCCCGCCGCTGATCACCGGAATGCCGGCGTCGCGGAAACTCCGAACCCAGCGGCCGGTCTGAAAACAGGCGGAGTGAACACAGACCGCCATCTGGGAGAAGCGGTCCTTGAGTTTGAGAATTTCTGCAATGTATCCGCTCTCCATGCGCTGGCGCTTGGTGTCGTCCTTGAACCATTCATGCGTCGGACAGATGAGCAGGCTCCCATCCTTCCGCTCGACATCCCTGACCGGCTCGTAGATGAATGGCAGCCCGGTGAGGTGGACGCTTTCCACTCCCAGATCACGCATGAAGTGGAACTCAGCCTCGCCTCCAACAAGGACCGGCCAATGCGTGCTGCCGGGATTTTTTTTCATCCAGTAGGCATAGGTTTCCGGGCGGCGCGGAAACCGTTTGTCGAAGTAGTGCTTCGAGGCCGGCCATCCGTGGTACCAGTGGGCGAAGCCCAGCGGGGCCTTGTCGAGACCGATGAGCCTGCCGATCACGGCATCCACACCGTTCATGGCGCACTCGCTGGTGTAGAGATCATCGTCCGGACGGAGGCACTTCGGCGGCAGGCGCTCGAGGAGCCAGGCGATCGAATCTTCGACGGCGGTTGTTTCGGGAACTGCGGAGGTGTCGCTCATGGCGGGAAGGAAGATGGCCGCAGTCAGAAGGCAAGTGCGGCGGAGGGGCACGAAAACTGCCCTTCCATGCAAGTCGAGTGATATCGCGTGTTTTCCAAAAATTGTTTTGCCGCGCAGTTTCTCGTGGATAAAGCAGGCAGGCGGGCCGCTCCGGTGAAATGGCGGCCCGCCTTCCATCCGTGCCCATGCCAGTCTCATTCGATGCAGCCGATGACTCAAAGCCACGCTCCCTGGCGTGTCGATCCTGCGGCAGCGACCGCTTGATTTCGGTGATCGATCTCGGCAGGCAGCCGCTGGCGAACAATCTGCTGCGCCCGGGCGACCTGGATGCTCCCGAGCCGGTGTTCCCGCTCGAGGTCGCGGTCTGCGAGGCGTGCTGGCTGATGCAGATCGTGCATGTGGTGCCGCCCGTGTCGCTGTTCAGCGACTATGTTTATTTCTCGTCGTTCTCCGACCAGATGCTGGCCCATGCGCGCGACGCTGCCCTGCGTTACATCCGCGAGAAAGACTTGGGAGGCGGCAGCTTCGTGGTCGAGATTGCGAGCAACGACGGCTACCTGCTGCGCAACTTCGTCGAGGCCGGCGTCCCCTGCCTCGGCATCGAGCCGGCGGCAAATATCGCAGCGGTGGCGCGACAAGCCGGCGTGGACACGCGATGCGAGTTTTTCGGCCGGGACACGGCGCAGCGCCTGGCCGCTGAGCGCGGCCAGGCCGACCTGATACTGGGCAACAACGTCTTCGCCCACGCGCCCGGCATCAATGACTTCGTCGGCGGGATCAAATCGCTGCTCAAACCTGGCGGCTGGGCGGTGCTGGAGTTCCCCTACGGCGTGGACATGATCGTCGAGACCGAGTTCGACACGATCTACCACGAGCATGTGTTTTACTTCACGCTCACGCCGCTGCCGCCGCTCTTCGCCCGGCACGATCTCGAAGTCTTCCACGTCGAGCGCATCCCCATTCACGGCGGATCGCTGCGGCTGTTCGTGGCACACCGCGGATCACAATCCGTGCGAGACAGCGTGGCGGAACTTCTGGCCGAGGAAGCGTCTCTTGGTGTGAACGCCGCCGTGTTCTATCAGGATTTCCGGAGGCGCGCGGAAGTTGTCAGGCATGATTTGACCACGTTTCTAAATGCTCAGTCTGCCGCCGGAAAGCGGGTGGCAGCCTACGGTGCATCAGCCAAAGGCAGCACGCTGCTCAACTACGTCGGCGCACCGGCGCGGTCGCTGGAATTCATCGCCGACCGCAGCACCCACAAGCAGGGCAAGTTCAGCCCGGGCCTGCACATCCCCATCGTTCCTGCGGAGGAACTGGCGGCGCGGATGCCGGACTACGCCATCCTGCTGGTGTGGAATTTCGCGCAGGAGGTGATGCGCCAGCAGGCGGCCTATCCCGCCGGCGGGGGCCGCTTTGTGCTGCCCCTGCCGGAAGCTCGCATCGTCTGAAATCGTGAAGTTCACCCGCACATCACTCGCCGAAGTGCTCATCATCGAGCCGGAGCCCAAGCGTGACGATCGCGGCTTCCTTGCGCGCACTTACTGCGAACGCGAGTTTGAGGCGCACGAACTGAACACCCGCTGGGTGCAGCAAAACCACACGAAGACCTGCTCTGCGGGGACCATTCGCGGGTTGCACTATCAGGCACTCCCCTGCCCCGAAATCAAACTGGTGCGCTGCCTTGCCGGCCGCGTGTTTGACGTGGTGGTGGACGTGCGGGCCGGATCGCCAACCTTTGGCCGCTGGGTCTCGTGTGAACTCTCCTCCGAGTCCATGCATGCGCTCTATGTGCCAGCGGGTTTCGCGCATGGATTCCAGTGTCTGGAGGACGATTGTGAGCTTTTTTATCTCATGTCAGACTATTATGATCCCGATCTGGCCCGCGGCTTGCGCTGGGATGATTCAGACGTGGCAATTGCGTGGCCCCTGCCAGTCAAGGGAATGTCAGATCGCGATCGAAGCCTGCCGCTGCTCGGGCAGCTCTCGGATTGAGACCTCACTTCAGAATCCACGATGAGAATCTTCGTCACTGGCGCCACTGGCTTTCTGGGCCGCGCATTTTGCGAGTCCGCCGCGCGTGCTGGACACGATTTGCTGGGTTTGTCGAGATCTCGCGAGGCAACATCGCCCGAAGGTTGTTCGCTCGTCGAAGGATCGCTTGCGAACATCCCCTGGGATGCCATCGAACGTTTCGCCGCCGACGCAGCTTTGCATCTGGCATGGATCGCCACGCCCGGGAATTATCTCAATTCCCCCGACAATGCCGTGTGGGTGGAGCAAAGCGAGGCGCTCTTTCAAGGACTCGCGCGCAGGGGTATCCGCCAGATCGCCGGCACGGGCACCTGCATCGAATACGCTCCGTCAGATCTCCCGTTGAGCGAAGACAAATCTCCGCTCGCGCCAGCGTCCCCTTACGCAGCGGCAAAGGTGGAGACGTGCCGGCGTCTGGAATCACTGGCAGCAACTGAGGACATCTCGTGGTCATGGTTTCGCGTGTTCTATCCCTATGGCGAAGGGGAACATCCTGACCGAATGCCTTCCGCGTTGCTGCGCAAATTCTGCGCCGGAGAGGCCGTCGAATTGAAGACGCCGGACAGCGTCAAGGACTACATCCACATCACGGATGTAGCTCGCGGCATGCTTGCAGCTCTCGAAGGCCGAATTACCGGGCCGGTGAACATCGGCACTGGCAACGGCGTGCGCATCATGGAACTGGCACGCATGCTCGCGCGCTGCTGTGATTGCGATGCTGCGCTTGTGACCAAGGCCGAAAAACTGACCATGGATCCCTTTCCAACCACCGTCGCCGACATCACCAAACTGCAGGCAAACGGATGGCGTCCTTCAATCGCATTGGAGGATGGCATCCAGCGCTTGTGGAAGTCGCTTAAGCGGGAATGATCCAGCGGATGAAGTTCACCATAGCATGGAGATGAAAGATCAATGCCCGGGATGCTCTTGCGCGTCGCTGACAGAACCGTGGGTGCTGCCGGCACAGCCAGTGGTGCTGAACTATCGATTTCCCAGTGTTGCTTCCGCAGCCGCCGTGCGGCGCGTGGACATGCACCTGACCGAATGCCCCGAATGTGGTCTCATCTTCAATGCCTCACTGGACGAAACAGCCATTCCGTACGACGAGCATTACGACAACCGCCAGAGCTTTTCCCCCGCGTTCGAGGCCATGCTGCGCGACACGGCAGACACCCTCGATCGCCATCATCGTCTTCGGGACGGAACCATTCTGGAAGTCGGCTGTGGCAAAGGCGATTTCCTGCGGATGATTTGCGGGCGCACTGGTGCGAAAGGCATCGGTTACGATACATCATGCGAGCACGATGGCTTGGATGAGACGGGACGCGTCCGCTTCTTCAAGAGATATGTCTCTGCTGCTGACGTTTCAAAATCGTTGAAGCTCGTATTGTGCCGCCATGTTGTGGAGCATGTGCCTTCCATTGGCGCATTCTTCCAACTACTCCATGACATCGCCGTCGCGGGAGGCGGAGCACCGGTTTACGTTGAGACGCCGGCTTGGGAATGGATCGTCCGTCACGAGGCGTTCTGGGACGTCTTCTACGAACACTGCAATTACTTTCCTCTGCGTACGCTTCGGACCCTGGCTGAACGAGCGGGATTTTCCGTGCTGGATCACCGGCTCGTTTTTGGCGGACAGTATCAGGCGCTGGAACTAAACCCGCGAAGTGTTAATGAATCAGCACCTTTAGTGGCAGGCGCGGCATTAGGTCCTTCGCTCAAATCATTTGCCGAGTCCATCGATCGATCACGCCGCGCGGTGGAAATCAGGCTGGCCCGGGCTGGGGCGGACCTCGGCTGGGCGCTCTGGGGTGCCGGTGCCAAAGGAGTATCACTCGCCAACACGTTGACGGCCTGCCCGCCGGCCTGCGTAGTGGATGCGAACCCCGACAAGCAAGGTCACTACTTGGCAGGAACGGGCATCCCCGTGGTTTCACCTCAAGACCAGCGCCTGGAAAAGCTGCCTGTGGTGCTCGTGGCCAATCCTAACTATCTCACGGAAGTAGGCGAGACGCTCGCTTCGAGAGGACTATCCCCCCAGTTGCTCACCATCTAAGCAACCCCATGAACCGCCCGTTGGTCAGCATCGTCATCCCTTTTTTCAAGGACAGAAGGCACGTCGAGTTCGCCATTCAGAGCGCGCTCGACCAGATGCATGAGAACCTGCAGATCATCCTCGTGGACAATGCTTCCCCGGACGGATCGGACGAGATCGCCGCCCGTTTCGCGGATCCGCGCATCGAGCGGGTGCGGCTCGCCGAAAACCACGGTGCCGCCGCCGGATTGCAGGCCGGTTACGAGCGTGCGCGCGGCGAGTGGATCGGCCTGCTGCCCGCGGATGACCGGTGGCTGCCACGATTCGTCAGCACGTTGATGGCGGCAGTGGCGGACAAGCCGGAGGTGGACATCGTCTTCTCCAATTTCCGTGACATCGACGACGACGGGAATGTCTATGACTGGCCGGGACGCGGCGGCCCAAAGTGGAAGGAGCTGACGCAGGAGCCGTACGAGTCCGGTGCCTTCCAGGATGAACTCGTCTCGTTCTCCATGATCCACCAGTTCCAGACGATGCTCTGGCGGAAGGAACTGATGTGGCGCATCATGCCCTTCGCCATCGGCGTGATTCCTTGCGACTGGGTGATGGCGCTGCGCGCATTCCACCGCGGGGCGAAGCTGCACTTCGTCGATGAGTGCCTCGTCGAGAACCGCGTGCATGCGGCGCAGGTCGGCCTGTCCATGAGCCAGACGACCTATGCGAAGCACTACTTGTTCGTGCATTTCAGCGAGTACTGCTTTCCGCTGGTGCGTAACGGTCGGCCGATCGCTCCCCGTTGCGCCACCGTCGTGGCGGACTACCTGGAATCCGACGGCCTCTTCACAGTCCTGGAGCGCGTCCGGCTGCTGCTGTTGCGCCAGAAGCTTGAGCGCGGCCAATGGCCTTTTGTGAACCTCAAGGACTACCTCGAACACCTGGCCGACAACACGCTGCGCGAACACGAAGTCGCCGCCGTGTCATCTTTGCTTGCAGACAAGGCGCGAGCCGATGCCAGACGTATCGCGGAGGACGCCATCCAGCAGGAGTCTGCCACCGAGACGGCAAAGGAAAGGCGGCAGCTCACCGACCAGATCGACCGGCTGAGCAAAGAGCAGCAACACACCGCCAATGCCTGGAAGAAATGGAGCCGCGCACTCAAGCAGCACGTTCAAGGAAGCCTCGGCGCCATGCGCCGGCTGAGGGACCTCCAGCACAAGAGCACCGCGAAGCGAATCCTTCGTCTGCTGGGATCACACCGGCATGAGGAACGCCATCTGGCCGAAGGCGTCGTTCGCCGCCTCAAAGACACGGAAGCCTGTCTGCATTCAAGTCCGCCGGCAGCCGGTGACGCGAAAGCGCCCTGTTGCAAGGATCATCCCGCGATCAGCGCGCCCACCCGCTGCCCTGACTGACAGCGTCCTGCATGAAGGCGGCTATTTGCTCCACGCTCGCCCTGAGCATGTCAGGTCCCGGCATGGCATGGCGCGCACGATACCAGTCGGCGGTGATCCCGACTGACTGCTCGAAGTCCCACACCGGTTTCCAGCCCAGAACATCGGCCGCCTTCTCCGTGGACAGATGCAGGAAGCGGGCCTCGTGAGGCTGGCCGGTGTTGTCCTCAGCCTCCCATGCACCGGGCCAGTGATGCAAAAACGTGGTGACCAGGTCTTCCACCGTACGCCAAGAGCCGGCCGCCGGGCCGAAATTGAAAGCGCTGCACGCCGGCGAATCCCTGCCCTCAATGATAAGACGCATGCCAACCACCAGATAGCCGCCGAGACAATCGAGCACATGCTGCCATGGACGAACGGCGGCGGGATTGCGCACCTTCAGCGGCTTTCCAGCGATGAGCGCGCGCACGAGATCAGGCAGGATGCGGTCTTCGGCGTAGTCCCCGCCGCCGATCACGTTCCCCGCACGAACCGTGGCGACAGGCCCCAGACCTTCCCGCGAAGAAGAGAACGACCGGCGCCATGACTGCGCAACGAGTTCTGCGGCGGCTTTGCTGGCCGAATAAACATCGTGTCCGCCCAGCGGATCGTTTTCGTGGCAAGCCTGCTCGAAACCAAGATTCTCGTAGCATTTGTCGGTGGTCACCACCACGACGGCTGCTCCGGGGGCTGCATGACGCGCCGCCTCAAGAATGTGCGCGGTGCCCAGGACGTTCACCGCGACAGTCTCGACCGGCACTTGATAAGAACGACGCACAAGAGGCTGCGCAGCGAGGTGGAAGATGATCTCAGGCTTGCACTCCGCCACGGCTCGGGACAAGCGGTCAAGGTCACGGATGTCCCCGATGGTTTCCGAGCCGATCGACTCGCGGGCGAAAAGTTCACGCACGCCAGGCACGGTGGGTGCCTCGAGACTATAGCCCGTGACCCTGGCACCGAGCTGTTTCAACCACAGGCAAAGCCAGCCGCCCTTAAATCCGGTGTGTCCGGTGACCAGCACACGCCGGCCCGCGTAGATGCCGCCGAACGCCATCACCATTTCCTCCATGGCGCGCACCCGTCCGTCCACATTTTCTCCAGAATCTGCTGCTCGCGGTAGGTGTCCATGCACTGCCAGAACCCTTCGTGCTGGAAAGCCCGCATCTGACCATCCGCGGCCAGCCGTTCGAGCGGTTCCCGCTCGAACACGCAATCTTCTCCGCCGAGGTAATCCTTCACCCGGGAGTGCAGGACCATGAATCCGCCGTTGATGAATCCCGACTCCCTGGCGGGCTTTTCGTGAAACGTACGTACTGCTGTGCCCTCGAGACCGAGTTCGCCGAAACGTCCGGCAGGTCTGACTGCGGTAAGAGTGCCGATGGCACCGTGGCTGCGGTGAAATTCCACAAGCGCAGCAAGGTCCGCGTCCGTGAGGCCGTCGCCGTAGGTGAAAAGAAAATTCCCTTCCCCAACATGGTCGATGGCGCGCCGGAGCCGGCCTCCGGTCTGGGTGTGCAGGCCTGTCTCCAGCAGCGTGACGGACCAATCCTCTTCGTCGTGGGAATTGTGAAAGGTGATCTGCGGCGTCTTCCCCAGGCGGAGCGTCACGTCACTTCGATTCCACAGGTAGTTCCGGAAGTACTCCTTGATGATCTCCCCCTTGTAGCCCAGACACAGGATAAACTCCCTGTGCCCGTGACAGGCATACGACTTCATGATGTGCCAGATGATCGGCTGGCCGCCCACCGGCACCATGGGCTTGGGACGAAACTCCGTTTCCTCGCGCAGCCGCGTTCCCAATCCACCACACAAGATAACAACCTTCATTCGCGCGAACGTAGGATTAATCGACAAGTCGGCAACAACAAACCCCGGTTCCAACACGCATCACCAGGGCTTACGCATGAATTGCTTCTGAGTGAATTCCCACGGATTCAGGGCGACCACGGATCGGACTTCTTCTGAATCCATCTGTGGAATCCTGAATCTTGCGGGGCAAATCATAGATTTGAGGCTTGTGCCTTCGGTTCATGCGTAAGCCCTGACGCATCACTGTCTCACTTCGGGCGCATGGTCTTCGTCCTGCTCACGGCTCCTTGAGATAGGGCGAGTCCTTCGGCAGCCGGCTCTCCAACAGCGGATGCTTCACCGGCGGCCGCGTACGTGCGGACTCTGACGTCAAGGGATGGTAGAGATTGATGATGTCCTCCTCCTTGCCGCGGAGAATGCGGTCGTGAATCTTCCCGAACAGGTGCTGCGCAGCGGGGAACGAGTGGTACTTCTCGACGTACTCCCGGCCTGCCCTCCCGAGTGCTTCACGAAGCGCGGGGCGCGTGACGAGGATGCGGAGGTTCTCCTTCAATATCTCCGGCGTGGTGGAGAAGATGGGGCACTCGTTGAGGAACGAATAGCGCCGGTAGATCCGCGTGTAGTACTCGTCGTGCAGATTTGCCATCACCGCCAGGCCCGACGCCATGCCTTCGATGCCGCTGAGGGCATAGGCGGTGGCGATGAACTGCTCGGCGAGAATGTCGCACTCGCTCATCAGTCGGCGCACCTCGGAGTTTGGCACGCGCTCCAGCAGCACCAGTTCGATTTGCAGTCCTTCTTTCTTCAGTTCCTCCACCGCATGGACAAGGAACTCGGTGCCCTTGAAGCCGCGATGATTGGGCGTGTGCATGACGCGCACGGCGCCATTTCTCCCATCGGCGCCTGAATAAGTCTGCCGCGCCTGCCACAGAGAAGTGTCGATGTGGAAGAAGGTGAAGAGGGCCACGTCCCAGCGGCCCATTGCATCGACCATGTAACCGGCGAGCACGGCATCACCGTGCTGCTGCCAGTACGTGACGCGCGCCTGGATTTTCGGCTCGATCAGCGCCTGGGCAGCATAGTTCGAGAGCAGGCCGTGGCGCACGCAGGGATCCTGCACCCTCGAGTAGCAATAGTAGTCGCCGCCGTACGGCAGGATCACCGACTTGATGCCGGCGCGCTTGAACAACTGCGCCTCATATTCCCAAAGGTCCGTCTGCCCGAGTACGGATCCGGTGCATGGAACATGCACTACCGAGGCATGACGAATGACGTAAAGAAATGCGAGCATGTACGGCAGCGTGCCATGCGCCCACATCTCATCCCGGTCCTTGAACCTGAACCATGCCGGCATGACGTCCTCATAATACAAGTCGTAGTCGTCCCGCCGGTTGATGGAGGCCGGCTCCACCATCAACGTTTTGGATTCGACTCCGGCGGCATTCATCGCCCGGCTCCAGTAGCTGTTCGAGATGATCGCCGTGGGTCCCCACACCATGGTACTGCGTTTCTTCTCAGCCGCTTCGACCATGGCCTCCAGGAATCCGACCGCCTCCGGCACCCAGTTGCTCTGAAAAGCCAGCCACGCCTGCACCGCACGCAGCTCGTCGAGCCGGCCGGTCTTTCCCGCATTGGCATCGAGGAGGCGGAGGGCTGCGGGCACCTGCCCTTTTCTCCAGAGGGCCATGACTCCGTCGTACATGGCCTGCTCGTCCTGAAACAAGACGGGCTCCGGTTCGCCGGACCGAGCCGCATATGTGGATTGCCTCTCCGTGGTCAGAGTGGTCAAAGCGCTCCGCAGCTTGAGCACCTTGTCGCGGAGGCTGCCCACTTCCCGGCGCAGCTTCCCGTGCATTTCTTTGTTCACGAGGTCGCTCTTGAGATTGGTCTGGGTCGAGAGTCTGCGTGCGAGATAGCCGAAGAAGCGCCGGGAAAGTTTGCTCATGATGTGTAAACGGAGAATTCTGCCGGGATACGGGCAGGAAAAGACCGTATGAGTAACGGGCCGGACAAGCGTTGCAAGCAGCGACGCAGCGCTCGACCGGTCTTCACATCGCCGGTGGACCTTGCGGGTTTTTCCACTATCGAATGCCTTCATGACATCTCCCAGGGTTTTCATCGGTCTGTTTGAGATCGCCGGCTACTACTCCAGTCTGCACCTGGGGTTGGAGGCTCGTGGCTGCAGGACGACCATGGTGAGCCTCGCGAGCCACCGTTTCTCCTACGCCGAGAAACCCTGCGGCTGGACCGGGCGGCTGATCCAGTGGCACTTTCGACGCGCGCTTCAGGTGAGCGGTCATGTCTGGCCGCAGTGGATGCCGCCTTGGTTGCGCAGGTTCACCGGCTGGCTGGCCGTTTGGCTGGCTGCATTGCGCCATGACGTCTTTTTTTTCTCATGCGGCCTAAGCTTCGCCGACGGCATCGTGTGCCGGGACATGGAGCCGCTCCGACGCCTGAAGCGGAAGGTCATTTTCATCTTCAATGGCTCGGATTCACGCGCGCCATACTGTGACCGCACCGGCTATTTCCTTGAAAACCGCATCACCTCCGCTGCTGCGTTGAAGGAACTCACGCGGCAGAAGGCCGCCCGGCTGAGCCGGGTGCATGAGCTGGCCGATCTCGTCATCGACTATCCGCTCTCCGGCCACTTCCACACGAGGCGCTTCATCAACTTCATCCGGCTCGGCATTCCCACCGTCGTGCCATCCGAGGACGAACTGCCCCCGCCACCTGGGAGCATGTACCCGGCCCGGCCCATCCACATTCTCCACTGTCCCTCCGATACTGGCATCAAAGGTTCCACCGAAATCCACCGCGTGATCGACCACCTCAAAGCGCAAGGATGGAACATTGAGTTCATCGAACTGCGCGGCGTGCCCAACGCCACGGTGATGGAATGCATCAAGAACAGCGACTTGGTCATCGACCAGCTTTACAGCGACACGCCGATGGCGGGCCTCGCGCGTGAGGCGGCGCAGTTTGCGCGACCGGTGATCATTGCCGGCTACGCGTGGGAGGAATTGCGAGACCATCTGCCGCCGGAAGAATGGCCGCCGGCGATCACCTGCCATCCCGACCGGCTCGAGGAATGCGTGCGCGATTTCCTCCAACAAGGTCCCGCCGCGTGGCAGGAAGCAGGACTGCGCGGTTACAGGTTCATCAAAGACCGCTGGAGCGCCGCTCAATGCGCCGGCCGGCTGCTCGATGCGCTCGCGCGGCCCGACGAGTGCGGCATCTGGGTGGATCCGCAATCCTGCCGGTATGTGTGGGGCTGCGGCATGCATGCGCTGGAAACCATCGAGTCGGCCCAGGTGATGATGCGCACGAAAGGAGAAGCCGGCTTCTGCCTCTATGCAAAACCGGAACTGCTTGCGAAGACTGCCGCCCTTGGTTCCATGGATCTCATGGAAGCCCAGCCGGCCGCGATTCCTGAACTCTCGAGCTTCGACGCCCAGACATTGAGCGTGGTGACTTCACTCGTCGAACGCAATGCGAGCCTGCAAGTGGAGAATGCCACGATGACCGCCCGGCTCGCGAGCCTGGAGGCTCAAGCTGCCGCCGGGGCGAAAATCGAGTCGGTCGAGGCAGAGCTGGCCGAGGCGAAGGCGAAGCTCGAGAACTTCCGCGCCATGATCAAGCGACGCGACGAGCGCATTGAAAAACTCGAGAAGAAGCTCGGCGGAAAGAAGGGATCCTGATCACTCCCGTCCGGCGTCGGGCGCTTCGTCCGAAACGCGCAGGTTTCATTCGGTCTTGTCCTGCGCTGGTGCGGAGCCAGGCGCATCTCTTTTGCCCAGCAGCCGGTCCAGCAGCTTTGTCAGCAGTCCCCGGCGACGTGACAGCTCGGCGATTTTCTTCTCACGCTTGCGCAGTTTGTCTTTGAGAGACTTGCGTTCACTTTGGAGCTTTTCGATCTGCTGCCGCCTCCGCTCGAGCCAGTCGTTGAGCGTAGCGACATGCGCACAAAGTTCTTCGACACGAGAAGGTTTGCGTGGTGCCACGGTCCCGTCTGCGAGCAAACCCCAACCGCCGAAGGCCGGCATCATCATGATCGTGCGGAAAAACGCGGCGCGTGCCGGCCCCTCACGCGAAGAATCCGATGTCAGACGCTGCAGCGACGAGTAAAGCGGCTTCCCGGCCTGCTGCCAGTTGAACACCTGCCGGTGAAAACGCAGCGAATTGCGCTGCATCACGAACAATGCCTCGCGGTCACCGGATAGTCTGGCGACTGCTTCCACAAACTGACCGGCGTCGTTGATGTCGGCAGCCAGGCCATTGCCCGCCTCGTAGATGCATTCCTCCACGAAGACAAGTTTGTTCGCCAGAATCGCCAGGCCGGCCGTGCAGTATTGAGAGAGCTTGTTTGGACAGCAGAAAGTGTTGTTCGGCCCGATCGCCTCATATGGAATGAGGCCCACATGCGCCTCTCGAGCCGCACGCACCATCTCCTCTTCCTTCACCGGATCGAGGAAGAATATCCTCCGGTCCAGCAAGCCTGACTCACGGGCCAGCGACGCCAGCTCCGGGTAGATGCCCGCCCTGTGGCCGCGGAAATGAAGGATGGCGTTCTCGGGCGTGTGCGGCCAGAGTTTCACCAGTTTCTCAAGCCCGCGCTCCTCGGCATAGTTCCCCATGAAGAGAAAGATGGTCCGGTCGCCACTATCTTTGACGACGGCAGGCTCGGCATCCCCAGATCCGGTCAGAGGTTCACAATTCGGCACACTGCCGAAGGGCACGCCGAACACCTCGCTCATGTGGCTGGCGAGAGGGCGTGACACGGTGAACACGGCATCGCATTCGGCAATCAACTGGCGCTCCACTCCGCGCCAAAACTCACGCTCCCAGGTGCTGAAACGAGGAAAACTCTCCGACCAGAATTCGTGCGAGTCGTAGATGAGCGGCACCTTCCACATTCTCTTGAGAATGCAGGCCGGCAACAGGCTGTCTGGATCAGAGGCGACGAGCGCATCAATGCGCTCGAATCGCACCGCAGCGTGAAGCAGGGCCGCGCCGCAGACGGCGAAGTGGCGGCACAGCGAGGAAAAATCCACGTCCCTCACGTCCGCAGCGGAAGGGCCGCAGACGGAACCGCTTCGCGGCTGGCGCAGTCTGCCGATGGCATCCAATCGGCACCAGAGCGCCGCAGCCGGCCCCGTCTCCTCATCGGCCAGAACCTCCCAGCCCGCTGCCTTCCCATCAAAGCACGCCAGATTCTCGGTCACGACAAGGCGCCCGCCCTCGGTGATCTCGACGGACTCTGCCAGGGGATCATCGGGTTGATTCGAACAGCCCAGGGTGTGAACGATCATGCCCTCGGGCGCAAACGCCGCCACCCAGCCGATGCGTGGATCTTTGTGCGGCGCATGCGCACAAAGCTGCAGTACATGGACGGAGGTCGTGGCACCGCACGGCAAAATTCTTGCGCGATTGCCCTTCTCCGCCTCGGACTGCGCCACCAGGTTGTCGAGAGCATCGGCCGTCCATGGTTCCGTCACGATTCGAAAACCATTCTCCTTCGCAAACGACAAAACGTCGATCTGTTCGCCCCCGATCCCGCGGCGCAGCAGAATCTTCACTCCCTGGAAGCCTGCCAGCGACGCCGGCATATACCCTGCCACCTCGTCAAAGGCGTCGAAGTCTCCAGCAAGCGAGTCATGGAGGATGATCCCGTCGCAGTCCACCCAGTCCCACGACGGATCAAGGGTGAGAGGCCCCGGCCAGCCGAAAAAATTAAAGACGTCGATGCGGTGCGTCGATCCAAGCTGAAGCGAGCGCAGCTCGTCAGTCGCTCTGCTGTCCGCCGCTTCGTCGATGCGGCAGAGAAGAAAAAGCCTCCCTGTAAGATGGGCCGCCTTTGTCGTTCTGGCCTGAGCGCTGTTCATCCCGTGCGGCGAAGGTGCGGTTCTCTCGCCTGCGTCACGAAGCAGATGCATGTGCCTCCGCAGCCAGCTTGCGGAAATGCGGCTGCCTGTCGTGAAACTCCCGCTGCCACAATTCCAACGAGAGCAGCCCCCACAGAGTACGGCCAAACGCGGGCTCCTTCCCAAGCCGGGACGCAACTCTTGCATTGTCCACGAACGGACGCGACTTCGCCTGCCGGCTGGTCAAGACATCGAGCACGAACTCGCGCGCCTCACCCTTGCTCCACTCGGAAAAGGGCGTCGGGAAACCCATCTTGTCCTTGCGCGCAACCACGGACTCCGGCAACAGCGGCGCCACCACTTTCTTGAAGACGTGCTTCATGTCACCGTTGGCGAACTTCACCCTGGCCGGGATGGTGGCCGCGAGTTCGACAAGCGGATGATCGAGCAACGGCACGCGGGACTCGAGACCGTGCGCCATGCTCATCCGGTCCTCCACTTGCAGCAGCGCGGGCAGCAGCGTCTTGAAGTCGAAGTGTGTCATCAAATCAAAGTAGCTTTCGTGGTGAACATTGTCGCCGTGAAATATCCGCCGGAAGCTTTCAAAGGCGCAGTAGTCGCCAAACACCTCCCAGCGGATCTCATCACCGAGCATCGGGGAACGGTTGATCAGGCGGAAGTAGCGCCGGTCCATGTCATCGAAGAGTCCTTCACGCCAGAACTCCTGGAGCATCGGCTTGTAGGGCCGCAGCGCCGTCAGGTTCGGGATGATCGACTCGTAAGTCACGATGTATTGGGCATTGCCCGATGTCCCGTCGATGGCGGCTTTCAAGCACTGCTCGAAATAGGCGATCAAGTAGCGCACGTAGCCGCCGAAAACCTCATCCCCTCCCTGCCCGCCGAGCACCACCTTCCGGTGCCGGGCGGCGAGCGCTGAGACCATGTACTGCGAGAACGATCCGGGACCGGCCACGGGAAAGTCAAGATGACGGATGGTGTCCCCAATGTGCTTGATGAAATCGCCGCAGGTAATTTCCATCTCATGAAGCCGGAAGCCGTTTTGCCGCGCCACTTCGCGGGCATGGTGGCTCTCGTCGTATTGCGCTCCGAGGGCAAACTTGCCCACAAAGCCCTCCATTCCACAGCCAGGCACCATGCGCACAGCGGCAGCGGCGATCGCGCTGGAGTCCAGTCCGCCGGAGACATAAGCACCCACAGGCACGTCGCTGCGGAGATGCAGCCGGACGGAATCCTCCAGCTTCTCGCTGAGCCGCTCCTCAAACTCAGCCTCCGTGCCCTTCAAATCGAGGTTGTAGAAGACGTCCCAGTACCGCTTCGGCACCGGCGCCCCCTCCGCACTCAGGGCAAGAGTGTGCCCTGGAAGCAGTTCCTGGACACCGCGAAACAACGTCTTGCCATGAAGGCAGAACTGGAAAGTCAGGTAATCGCGGAGTCCGTCGAAATCCGTGGCGATCTCCGGGACGAACGGCAGCAGGGCCTTGATCTCGGAGGCGAAGCGGAAGACTCCGCCTTGAGATGTGAAGTAAAACGGCTTGATGCCAAACCGGTCGCGCGCGCAGAAAAGCTCCCTCCGGCGCTCATCCCAGATGGCGAAGGCAAACATGCCGCGAAAATGGCTGACGCAATCCGGCCCCCATTTCTCGTAGGCCCTGAGGATGACTTCGGTGTCCGACCGTGTGTGAAACCGGTGCGCACCGAGTTCATCGCGAAGCTCGATGTAGTTGTAGATTTCCCCGTTGAAGCTCACCCAATTCCCGTGCTCGTCTCCCATGGGCTGGGCGCCGCTCTCGATGTCGATGATGCTCAACCTGCGGTGGGCGAGTCCGGCGCCGCCGTCGGGATGAAGCCAAACGCCCTCTCCGTCAGGACCGCGATGCGCGAGCAGCGCGTTCATCACACGCAGAGACGCCGCGCCGCCACGCACGGGTTCGGAATTGAGGGAGAAGAATCCGGCAATGCCACACATCGGGTCATGTCTATACCAGCCATGAGGCGCGCGCCACCGGGTCCTTGCTCCATTGAGCGCCATGCACGATGCGGGCACCGGCCGGCCGATTCCACGCCTCCGCAAGTTTCACTGGCAAAGGCCCCTGTCCTGCTTAAACGCAGGCCACCAGTTTCTCCTCATGTGCGGCATCGTCGGCGTATTCAGCAGTTCAAAGACCGTCAAGGCATCCTCTGTGGCGCCGGCGTTGAGTGTGCTGAGGCATCGCGGGCCCGATGACGAAGGACTGCTCATCCACGACACCGCCCGGCGTGAGACGACGCTCCTCGGCGGTGATGACACTCCGCCGGAACTCGGCCTCCGGCACTGGCGCGATGCGGGAGACGCGGCGGGCCACATCATCCTCGGTCACCGACGGCTCTCCATCCTCGATCTCTCCCCGCGCGGCCATCAGCCGATGGTTTCGGCGGACGGCACCTGCTGGATCGTCTTCAACGGCGAGATCTACAATTACGTGGAACTGCGCGACGAGCTGCGCGCGCTGGGCCACGAGTTTCACACCGGATCGGACACCGAGGTCATCCTCCACGCCTGGCAGCAGTGGGGGCGCGACTGTCTCGGGCGGTTCAATGGTGACTGGGCCTTCTGCATCCTCGACACCCGCGAGGCCATGCCCACGATCTTTCTCGCGCGCGACCGCTACGGCATCAAGCCGCTGTTTTTCGCGCGGACTGACGATGCGTTCTGGTTCGCTTCCGAGGCGAAGGCCCTCGTCGGGCACGCCGTGCCCTTCAAGCCCCGCGAGCACGCCGTGGTGCGCTTTCTCTTCGGCGGCGAGCTGCCGCCGGGCAATGGCAGCGACACCTTTTTTGAAAACATCCAGCAGCTCCCGCCGGGCGAGGCCATCACCGTGCGGCCCGACGGCGTGGAGCGCCTGCTCTGGTATGACCTGCGCGCGGCGGCGGAAAAAATCGCGCACCCCGATGGTACGGCTGCGGTGGATCAGATGGCGCGGCAGGTGGACTCGGCCGTGAAGCTCCGTCTGCGCGCGGATGTGCCGGTGGGCAGTTGCCTCAGCGGCGGCGTGGACTCCTCCTCCATCGTCGGCACGATGCGCGGCCTGCTCGACGCCGGTGGCGGCGGCGCGCTGCACACCTTTAGCGCGGTGTATCGCGAGCAGGGGAACTTCAACGAGTCGGAGTGGATCAAGCAGGTCGTGGCGCACAGCCGCTCCACCGCGCACTATCTCTACCCGGACGACGTGCCGCTCACCGAGATGTTCGACCGCATGGTGTGGCATCAGGACGAGCCGTTCCAGACTGCCAGCATCTTCGCCCAATGGTGCGTGATGCGTGAAGCGCGCAAAGAAGGCGTCACCGTCCTGCTCGACGGCCAGGCTGCGGACGAACTCTTCGGCGGCTACCAGCCGGGATCGTACCAGGAGCAGTTTCTCGAATGGCTCCAGCAACGCGCCTGGGGCCGCTTCCTGCGCGAGTGGGTGCGGCGCAAGTTCGCCACACGGCACTCGTGGTTCGCGGTCATCCGCGAGCTGTGCCAGAGCCTGGTGAGCGGCGCGACGGGCGCGCTCTGGGTGAAGCAGGAGCGCTTTCACCTGGAGACGCTGCTGCGCGAGACGGCGCTGCGGCAGGACGTCGTGGACCGCTGGTTCAGTCCGCCGCCGCCGCTGGACCTGGCGAAGCTGGCAGAGGAAGAAACCGCCGCCCGCCAGAAGCTGGCGGAGCATCGGGAGAAGCTCGCGAAATGGACGAAGAGTCTGGCTGCCTCCAGATCCGGGCAGGAAGGCCGGCGTGACGAAACCGGGAAGCTCGAGCGCCAGATCGCCGCCAAGCGTCAGCACATCGAGTCGAACATGAGAAAACTCGAAGGGCTGGCCGACAAGCGGCGGCGCTGGCTCGACCAACAGGCCGTCAAGTCCGGCAGCCTCCGCGGCCGGCTGCTCGCGCTGCCGGCGGACATTGAGCGCGCCTGGCAGCGGCTCCGGCGCAATCCCCGCCACTGCCTGCGGGACTATCTGCTCGGGCAGACGCGCAACACCAGCCTGCCGCACCTGCTGCGCTTTGAGGACCGCAACTCGATGGCCTTCTCCGTCGAGGCGCGCGTGCCGTTCACGGATCATCAGCTGGTCGAGTGGGCCTTCAGCCACGCCAACGAGTTCAAGATTCACCAGGGCTGGACCAAGTGGGTGCTGCGCGAGGCCATGCACGGCCGCGCGCCTTCTTCCGTGCTCTGGCGGCGCGACAAGACCGGGTTTGAAACGCCGGACATCACCATGACGCGCCGGCTCATCGAGCACCGCGCCCTGCATCCGGCGCAGTCGGAATTCCTCCGCCGCTACCTCGATGCGGAGCGCGTCACCGCGATGTGCCGGCGGCTCGAAGACGGCACGGCCACGCGCGATGACGCGCGGCTCGTCTGGCGCTGGCTGGTGCTCGACTCATGGCACGCGCAATTCACCAAGGCCGGTGCCGCGATTGCCGCTGACGCGACGGAGTCCGCCGCGCCGCCACCGGTCGAGTTGGCCCAGACACAACTTGAGGAAGCCCCCGCCGTCACCACCGGCGACGGCGTGACTGCGGCCGCCACGCCCGCCAGGAAGCGCATCTGCATCATCGCCTTCAGCCCCACGGCGATGGATGCGCGCGTGCAAAGACAGGCGCGCGCGCTTTCGAAGACCTGGGAGGTGACCGTGGCGGGCTTCGGCCGCAATCCCTTCACGGCGCAGGACGACGTTCGCTGGCACGAGCTGCTGCTCGACGATCCGGGCCGCCTCATCCCGCTGCGGATGCAAGGCGTGCGCTTGTGGCTGTCCCGCTGGTTCCCGCGGCTGCTGGAGACTTACCAGCTCGAGTTTGCCCACTTCCGGCACGCCTGGCATCTGGTGCACTCGGCCAATTTCGACGTCGTCTATTGCAATGACGTGGACACGCTGATGCTCGGCGTGGCCGCGCGGCGGGACCATCCGCCGACGAAGATCATCCTCGACCTCCACGAGTATCCCACGCGCGAGCTCGACTCCCGCGGCGGCGGCGAGTCGCACGAATGGCTGAAGGTGCGCAAGCCGCTGGTGACCGGCATCATGAAGAACTTCAGCCCGCTGGCCGACGGCACGCTCACCGTCACGCCCACCTTCGTGCCGCTGTTCGTCGAAGAGTTCGGCATGAAGGCGCCCGTGGTGATCTGCAATGCGCCGGACTACGTGCCGCTGCCGCCGAGGACGCGCCCGCCTGACGGCAAGGTACGCCTCATTCATCACGGCGCGTGCTCCAGCTTCCGCAAGCTCGAGCTGATGATCCAGGCCATGGCGTGGCTTGACGACCGCTTCACGCTGGACTTCATGCTCGTGGGCACGGAACGTGACTACGACGCCTTCCTGCGCCGCGAGGCCGCGAAGCTGCGTCCGGGCCGCGTGAACTTCCTCCGGCCCGTGCCGCCGGACCGGATCGCCGCGACCATCTCGCACTACGACATCGGCGTCTTCCTGCTGCGGCCGGATTTGTTCAACTACGAGCACGCGCTGCCGAACAAGTTCTTCGACTTCATCGCCGCGGGCCTCGGCGTGGCCATCGGTCCCACGCCGCCGATGGCCAGGCTCACCCGCGAGCACGGCATCGGCTGGATCGCCGACGACTTCGAGCCGCGCACCTTTGCCGCGATGCTCGGACGGCTGACGGCTGAAGAAATCGCCGAAAAGCAGGCGGCCTCCCGCAGGCTCAGTGAAACCCTCAACGCGGCCACCGAGATGGCGAAGCTCGTCGCGTTCGTCGATCAAGTGGCACGCGGGCCGGAGGCCGCGCGCACGCCGGACGCCGACGAGGCCTGAGCACGGCGCTCACCGGTCGCTCGGCTTCGGCACGAGATGCGCACCGATCTGGATGAGCCGCGGCGGCGCGCCCGCATCCGCCGGCACGCTCACCCGGCACTCGCAGTCGCGCACGGCCTGCTCCGAGCGCGGAATGAAGGACAGCCACGACACATCGGGCACCGACGAGTGCCACGCGCGCGCCACCGGCGATTCGCTCGAGCCGTCGGCAAACGTGAACCGGCACATGGCGGACGTGCTGGCATGAGCGCCGGCAAACACGACGAGCAGCTCTTTCACCGCCGCCGCATGGTCCCGTGCGTGCAGCGCGAAGCCGCGCGTGGCGCCCGGCTCGATCGCGATGCCCTCGCCCGCCGCGACAGCCCGCCAGTTCAGCACGCGGTTCCAGTCACCTTTGCCATCGCCGTCGATCGCGAAAAAAGTGCGCGTGGGATTGATGCCCAGCGGCGCGGCGGGGATGATTTCGATTTCACGCAGGGCGGCCAGATCGAGCGCGCCGCCGCCCTCGCGGCCGAACTGCAGCGCGACGCACTCGCGCGGCTCGTCGAGAAAGAGGAACTGCTCGCTGGGCGGCTCGCGATGATACTTCAGCACCGGCGGCGCGAGAGCATGCTCCTCGCGCCTGCCGTCGGCTGAAGTCAAAGCGGCGCGCAGCGGCAGCGGCTCACCCGCATTCGCGCCGACGTGAACGGCGGAGATGAGCACCGGCTGCGGCCAGCGGCATTCGAGGGCGCCTTTGAGATTCGCGGGCGCCACGCCGCCGAGGCCGGACGGCCTGGCGATTTGAACAGAACGGCCATCTTCTGTTGCGACAGACAATGCGGCATGGGCGGCGAGATTCGGGCTGAAGCTGAAGCGGTTCGCGAACATGCGGATCGGATGATGAAAGGCCTCTGAAAGATTGTCGGTGTCACAGCGCTCGCGATCGAAGCAGGCCAGCACGTAGGGAGGCATGCCGCCGGTTTCGAGCCGCCCGTAGAATTCGCGGCCGGCCTCGAAGAGCCGCAGTTGATCCGGCTGGGTGATGTCCTGGCCGCGGAGGTCCTTGGCGAAGAACACGTTGAAGTAGTGCTCATCTTCCACGAACACCGAAGGCATGGCCCGCACGGCGAAAATGAACTGCTCCACCATCGCCGGCTGCCAGATGCCGTCGACGAGGCGCCCGTATTTGCGCGGCACGTAAGTCTGCACGGCGGCCACCAGCGGCCGCTCATCCGGCACCGCCGCTTCCTCGAGCCATGCCGCCAGCGCGCTCCGCGCAGGAATCCGGCCGAAGCCGCGATGAAACTGCACGAGCACGCGCGCGCGCTCGACCGCCTCATGCAGGACGACAATCAGCACGACGGCGGCCACGACTCTGGCGGCGACGGTCTTCATGACGCGCCGCCGGCCTCGACCCCGCCGGCCTCGACCCCGCCGGCCGCGCACATGCGCCGCGCCGCGCCCAGGCGCAACGCGGGCCAGAAGGCCCTGCCACACTGGACAGCCAGAATGAAGAACAAGGGATACACCGCCAGCACCAGCCGCTCATCCACCGCGCCGGGCAGCGTGATGCTCTTGAAAAAGTACAGCGTCCAGCACACGGCCAGCAGCAGCAGGACGGCGGTCTTGACCGGATGGAACTCCACGCTCCCGCTCCCCGATGCCGGACTCCGCACGATCGGCCGGCGGACCAACGCGCTGACGGACCATACGACGGCAAAGCCGAGGCTCATCACGGCGGCGATCCAGACCGACCGGTCGGCGGTCGTAAGATAAGCGCCTGACAACCACAGGCTCCAGGAGGCCGCCGCCGGCACGACCTGCTGCGGCGTCTCCGCCGTGTAGAGATTCTGCACGCTGGTCATGTTCGGCACGATCCAGCGGAGGGTGTAGTCCAGGTAGGGATTGCACAGGAAAAAGACCGCGACGCACACGGCCACGAAGGCCGCCGCGCGCGCGACCGCGAATGACACAGGCACCGCCGCGCGCGACGACCGCATCTGCCACGCTCGCCAGGCGATGCAAAACACCAGCAGCGGAAAGACCAGGAAGGAGATGAACTTGATGGCCACAGACATCGCGGCGCAGACGGTCGCCAGCAGGAAGGAGCGGTCGCTCCATTTGTCGAGCAGATCGAGCGAGTAACTCATGGCGAGCACCGCGAAGGCGGCCATCGAGACGTCGGGGTAGAACGGGTAGGACGAGTACTTGAGGAAGCCGTACGACGTGGCCGCATACGCGGTGGCCACCACTGCCTCGACGCCGCCGAAGTGCCGCCTTGCCAGCACCCACACGGCGGCGAGCATCAAGAGCGAATTGAGCAGCTTGATGCCGCGCACAAAGGCGTTGAGCGCCGCGGTGGACACATGAAAGCCCAGCAGCCCGCCGGCTGCGGGCAGCGCCGCGAAGGGGTGGTAGGCGATGGCGCCGTAGGCATTGTTGGACACCACGAAGGGATCCATGCTCGGCACGGTGCCGGCCAGTTCCAGCCGCGCCATCATGTAGCCGTCGTCATCACGCGAAGTCACCATCTGCATGCGCGCATCCTGGCCGAGAAACCGCCACTGATGCGACCCGTAGTAGGCGAGGAACAACGTGCCGATGATGAGGAATCCCGGATGCCGCAGGTCATGCACGAGCGGCCTGAGCACAATGCCAATCAACCATGCTCCCAGCATCACCACCACCAATGCGGAGGACAATGGCTGGGCCATGCGAGTGGCGGTAGCCGCCCACGGCTTGACGATCACCAGCCAGTGCGTCGTGGCACTGCCGTCAGGAAACTGGTTGGAGAAGTAGAGCAGATCGCCTTTCAGAAAATATCTGCCACCGCCGTCACGCGCGACGGCCAGCACCCCGCGGCTTGGCTCTTCATACGGCGCGGTTTGCAACGACGGAAAGGCAAGCGGGTGGCTCCCGTGCGTCTCCACCACATGCCAGGAGCGTCCGAGCAGCTTCTTCAGAACAACGTCGCTGAGTTTTACCCGCGAGGCATGACCTTCCACGAATTTCGCAACCCGCGCGTCGATCTTCACGACTTCGGCGGCGAAGAAGCGGATGACCGGCCCCGTGCACAACACGAGCAGCAGCAGCACGCCGAATCGCGCCGCCAGCCATTTCACCGTCCGCTTCCCGACCAGCGCCTCGTAACACCCGATGACGATCATCAGGCAGGCGATCATGATCCACGAAGCGGCGAAATCGGAGCCATTGCCGCCGAACGCCTGCTTCAGCCAGACAGAGATGAGGGCCACTGACTGAAATGCAGGGTCGATGACGAGAGACTTGAACATGAGGAGGCGCGCACTTCCTCCAGAACGGCGACCTTGGTTGGGCACCGTGGAGCGCCGCATCCAATTCGGCCCCCCTTCGGCGTCAAGCGGCTTCTGACGCGATCTGCCGCAGCCCCGGAGCAAGGCACCGTGCATCTCACCCCAGCAGGGCGACGGCGATGGAGTCCACCAGGGGTTTTCCCGCGCGTGTGAGCCGGATCATGCCGGCTTCGGTGCTTAGCAGGCCGTCGGCTTCGAGCGCCGCAAGCATCCTGCGCTGCGCCGGCTCGACGAGGGCGGCGGGCAGCCCGCGCGCGGTGCGCAGCTCGAGACCGAAACGCTCGATCAGACGCTTGCCCGGCGTGATGATCTCCTCGCCCTGCACGGGCGGCGGCATGCCGCTGTTCAGCGCGGCCACGTAGCGGGCGGTATCGCTCACGTTTTGCCAGCGGAGCGAGTGGTGCGTGGAGAAGGCGCCGGGACCGAGACCAAGGTAGTCGCTGCCCAGCCAGTAGCTCTCGTTGTGCAGCGAACGATGGCCGGGCCTGGCGTAATTGGAAATCTCGTAGTGTTCGAATCCGGCGGCTTCGAGGAGGTCGAGCGCCAGATAAAAAAAGCGCGCGTCGGCGTCTGCATCCGCGCGGAACTCGCCGCGTGAGAGACGTTGGAAAAACTCGGTGTCCTCCTCGTAGTTCAGGTTGTAGGCGGAGATGTGGTCGGGGTTCAACTCCAGCGTGCTTTCCAGCGTGCCACGCCATGTTTCCATCGTCTGGCCGGGAATCGAGAACATGAGGTCGATGTTCACGCCGGGAAATCCTGCTTCACGCAGAATGCCGAAGGTCTCCCTCGCGCCGGCAGGCGTGTGGTCGCGGCCGAGCGTCGCGAGCGTGGCGTCATCCCAGGCCTGCACGCCGAGGCTCACACGCGTGACGCCGAGCCGCCGCATCATCGTCGCCTTCGAGGCGGTGATGGTGCGCGGATTCGCCTCGACGCTGAACTCGACTCCGTCATCCCATGCAAAGACGCCGCGCAGCCCCTCGAGCAGACGCTCAAGATGCACCTCGCTCAAGGCCGTGGGAGTGCCGCCGCCGAGGAAGACCGTGCGCAATTTGGTTTCGATCCGATCTTCCTGGAGGCGTGCCTCCTGCAGCACGGCATCGACGAAGCCCGCCATGTCGGTGCGTCCGTGCGTGTGCTTGTAAAAGCTGCAGTACGGACACACGCGATGGCAGAACGGGATATGGACGTAGAGATGATGCACGACCGCGGCCGGTGCTTCCGCGATGCAATGCGCAGAGTCAACGCATTAACAGGGCGCGCGCCGGGACCATTCGAGGAGAGCGACAGGGTTCACGAGTCGATCCGCCGGCCGAATCCTGCTTGACTCCTGCCTTTTGAAATCTGAATCCTCAGGCCGCACGACAACCATTCACGCCGGTGCAAAAACGCTCGAATCCACCCGCCCCTCGTCGCGTGCCGTCCGCCGGCCACGACGCGCATCAACCGAAAAAAAGCCTTGGTCAAAACTTCCTGCTCGATGCTGAACTGGCACGCTGGATCGCCGACCGGATCGAGCCGGACTCGGCGGACGCGGTGCTGGAGATCGGCCCGGGGCACGGCGCGCTGACGGAACATCTGGCCGGCCGGACGCGGGAACTCATTCTGGTGGAGAAGGACACGGCTCTGGCCGCCGCCCTGCGTGCGAGATTCGCCGGACGCCACGATGTCCTGGTGATCCACGACGATGCCACACGCATCGACTTGAGGTCCTTTTACTGCCGCGGCGGCGTGAGCGTCATCGGCAATCTTCCATACTCGACGGGGACCGAGATCATGCGCCACCTGCTCACGCCCCCGACCCCGGTGACGCGCGCGATTTTCATGCTGCAAAAGGAAGTGTGCGACCGCCTGTGCGCCAAGGCGGGGGACGACGCCTTCGGGGCGCTCTCCCTCCTGGTGCAGCAGGACTGGGAAGTAGAAATGCTCCGCGTGGTGCCGCCTTCGGTCTTCAAGCCGAAGCCAAAGGTGGACTCGGCGGTGGTGCGGCTGGTGCCTCGGCCGCCCGGCACGCTGCCCGTTTTCGATCGCGTCTGGTTTCGGCGACTCGTGCGCATGGGCTTCTCTCAGCGCAGGAAGCAATTGAAGAACCTGCTGCCCGATGCACCGGGTGGCTGGACGGCGCTGGCAGCCAGGCTGTGCGTGCCTGCGACGGTCCGCGCCGAGGAACTGTCACTGGCGCAATGGGTGGCCGTGGCGCGATGGTACGAGCAGCGCAACGACACGGACCGGGGCCAAAAGGCGACGGAACTCTTCGACGTGGTCGATGAGCGAAACATCGTCACCTGCCAGCGTCCGCGCGGCGAAGTCCACGCCCTCGGATTGCGACACCGCGCGGTGCATGTGTTTGTTTTCAACAAGCGGGGTGAAGTCTATTTGCAGAAACGCAGCCACTTGAAGGATGCCCATCCCCTCGTTTGGGACAGCAGCGCGGCGGGCCATCTCGATGTCGGCGAGTCATACTCGGACTGCGCCGTGCGCGAGGTCCGCGAGGAACTCGGCGTCGAAATCGCGGCGACGCAAAGAACAGCCGGGATCCCTGCCACGGAGCAGACGGGATGGGAGTTTGTCGAACTACACACCGCGGAGCACAACGGCCCGATGAACTGTGCGCCCGATGAGATCGAGACCGGCGGCTGGTTTCGACCTGCCGATGTGACCGGATGGGTGCGCGCGCGCCCACAGGATTTCGCCAGCGGGTTCATCGAGTGCTGGCGCGCGTGGCTGGCCTGTCGTCCGGGAGATCACCAGACTGCCGAAGAGGCCTTGCCTGATCAATCATGATCGCGCAGGAGAAAGGTATTGACGACGAGCGAGCCGACTCGCTAAATAGTGGCCGAATTATCCGATTTTATTCACAGCCATGAGCGAACCCGAAAATCCCTCGTCCTCCACGCCCAAGACTTCTTCCGTTCCGCTGAAGAAGGAGACCGTCCGCATCACCTTGCGTGCGCGTCCGGGCGCCGGTGTCACCCAGTCGCGGGAGGCCACGTCGCCTGTCGCTCCTGGCGTGCCTTCGATGACGACAAGCTCCATCACGCCTCCCACCGCGCGCCGCGCTACTGCGCCGATCCAGCTTCCTTCCGCCCCGCTCCCGCCGCCGGCTCCGAAAGCCCCTACCTCGCCCGTAACGCTGCCCCCGGCCACCGCGCCGCTCGCTGCGGGTGGTCCACCACGCCCGCCGTCGGCTCCTTCGGCCCCGCGCGCCGCTGCCCCGGGCGCGCCCCCGACGGCCCCCCGCCCTGCCGGGCCGCCGGCAGCTAAGACAGAAACGGGTGCCATGACCGCCCCGCTCTCCAAGCCGCCCGCCACGGGTCCGCGTGCGGCCGTTCCCGGTGCTGGCACGGGACCGATGGCTGGTGGTGCCGCCACCGCATCTCTGCCCAAGGCCACGGTGAAGCTCCAGCAGACACAGCCCATGGCCCGCGTGCCGATGGCACCGCCGCCGAGTGCTCCCGTGAAGCGCGCCGCCGCCGCCGAGTCACAACAGTTTTACGAAGATGAAAAAGACCCCGAAGCCGGTCTCGTGGGCATGTCCGTGCTGTGCCTGATCGTAGCCATCGTGCTGACCGCCATCCAGGTGCTGGGTTCCGACAAAGTCGCTTCCGCAGCCCCCGGTGAGTCCTCGCCCATCATGGTGCCGGCCGACGAGAAGGTGAACTGGGAGGTTTACAACGCCGCCACGGACACATGGCAGAGCAAATTCAAGGAAGCTCTGCCGGTCATCCCTGAATGATTCCAGCCGCCGTCGTCATCCACCACTTTCCATCCCACCGCACCATGATCTTCGCTTGGATCGTCTTTCTGCTTTCAGTCGCCACGCTGGTCCTCAACATCCTCGCCAAGACCGGCGGCGGTCTCGGTGGCTGATTTCGAAAGAAATCTCACGGCCGGTTCACGTCACCGAACCGTACCGCGACCGCCCGGCCACGCGCGTCCGCACCTCTGGTTCGGACGTCACTTCAGCATGAACCGGCGCACCACCAGGAGCGCTATCGATCCCGCCGTCGCGATCCCGATGCTCTGCAGACTGAAGTCATGCACGGTCCCGATTCCCGCCTTCGTGCCGATCCAACCGCCGAGCAAGGCGCCGAGAACACCCAGCAGGATCGTCATGATGAAACCGCCTCCATCGCGCCCGGGCATCAAAAACTTCGCCAGCACACCTGCGATCAGGCCCATTCCCATCCATGCAACAAGTCCGTTCATAATTTTCCCCGAGGCTATGAAATCCGGCGTTCCTCGTCAATCTTGAATCCACTTTCGCCTTCGGCCACAAACAGCCCCTGCCCGGGCAGCGCGTCACCAGAGCAGCCGCCCGCCGTCCAACACAATGACCTGGCCGGTCATGTAGCTGCTGGCATCGCTGGCGAGATACACGGCGAGGCCGCCGATCTCGTGCGGCTGGCCCCAGCGGCCCATGGGAATGGATGACGCGACTTCGCCCTCGAACTCGGGCTTCTCGGTGATCCAGCGGCGGTTGGCATCGGTCAAAAAAGAACCGGGTGCGACGGCGTTCACGGTGACGCCGGATGAAGCCCAGTCAGCGGCGACGGACTTCGTGAACATGCTCAGCGCGGCCTTGCTCGTCTCGTAAGCGCGGCCGCGCATGGCTCTGCCGGCCCATTGCGCGGAGATCGACGACACATTGATGATGCGACCGCTGCCGCGCTTCAGCATTGGCGCACCGAGCAGCTTCGTGCAGAGAAAGGCGTGGGTGAGATTCAGGTCGATGATGCGCTGCCATTCATTCAGCGCCAGATCTTCGGTGGGCGTGTTGATGCGGCGACCGCCGACATTGTTCACGAGGATGTCGATGCGATCGAACTCACTCAACGCCCGCGCACACATGCTTTCCGCTTCGGCGGGAATGCCGAGATCGGCCTGCAAGGTGGCCACGGTGTGGCCTTCGCTTTGCAACTGGCTTGCAGCGTCATCGAGATGGGCGGCGTCACGACCGGTGATGATCAAACTCGCACCGGCCTCGCCCAAAGCGCGGGCGATCTCGAATCCGAGCCCGCGAGTGGCTCCTGTCACCAGCGCGCGCCGACCATCGAGACGAAACTGGTCGAGAATCGGCATCGCAGGAACGCGTGAGTCATTTCAGAAATCAATCTCCACCACCACCTGCGACGGCCTCTTTCTCGACGACTGCCGAGCAGAGGTAATCGCGGTTCAGCTTGCTGATCCAGTCAACGCTGATGTCCTTCGGGCACGCGGCTTCGCACTCGTAGTGATTGCTGCAATTGCCGAAGCCCTGCGCATCCATCTCGCGCACCATGCCGAGCGTGCGGCGCGTCTTTTCGGGCTGGCCTTGCGGCAGGGAATTGAGCTGTCCGGCTTTTGCCGACACGAAGAGCATCGCGCTCGCATTCGGGCACGCCGCGACACAAGCACCGCAGCCGATGCATTCAGCCGCATCCATGGCGGCATCGGCGATTTCTTTGCCGATGGGCAGAGCGTTCGCATCGATCGCCGAACCCGTGCGCACGGTGACGAAACCGCCGGCGCGTTGGATTTCGTCGAACGAGGAGCGATCTACTGCGAGATCCTTGATCACTGGGAACGACTTCGCGCGGAAAGGCTCGACGTAAATCGTGTCGCCGCTCTTGAACTTCCGCATGTGGAGCTGGCAGGTTGTCGTCGTCTTCTCCGGCCCGTGCGGGCGGCCATTGATGACCATCGAGCACATGCCGCAGATGCCTTCGCGGCAGTCGTGGTCGAAGGCGATGGGCTCCTCGCCCTTCGAGATGAGGCGCTCGTTCACGATGTCCATCATTTCGAGGAACGAGGCATGATCCGGGATGTCCCGGGCTTCGATGTCCTGGAAGCGACCAGCCGCATTCGCGCTGCTCTGGCGCCAGACTTTGAGTGTGAGATTGAGAAGAGACATGACGATGAAAGGCGAAGATTACTTGTAGCTGCGGACGGCGAGGTGGACTTCGTCGAACTTGAGTTCCTCCTTATGCAGGGCCGGCTTCGCGAAGTTGCCGGTGTATTCCCACGCGGCGGCGTAGGTGAAGTTGGCGTCGTCGCGTTTGGCTTCGCCGTCTTCGTATTGATGCTCCACGCGGAAATGGCCACCGCAGCTTTCCTCGCGCTCGCGGGCATCGAGGCAGAGCAGCTCGGCGAATTCGAGAAAGTCAGCCACGCGACCGGCCTTCTCCAGCTCCTGATTGAAGGCTTCGCCGGAGCCGGGGATGGTGACGTTGTTCCAGAATTCTTCGCGAAGCGCAGGAATGCGGCCCAGCGCCTCGGTCAGGCCTTCGCGACTGCGGGCCATGCCGCACTTGTCCCAAACGAGGAGACCCAACTCGCGGTGAAAGCTGTCCACGCTGCGCTTGCCCTTGATGCCGAGAAGTCGGCTGGTGCGTGCGTTGACATCTTCGAGCGCCTTTTTGAATTCCGGATACTCCGTCGTGATGCTGCCGGGCTTCTCGCCGACGAGATAATTCGCGATCGTCGTCGGGATCACGAAATAGCCATCCGCCAGGCCTTGCATGAGCGCGCTGGCACCGAGGCGATTCGCGCCGTGGTCGGAGAAGTTCGCTTCACCGAGCACGTGGAGGCCGGGCAGGTTGCTCATCAAATTGTAGTCCACCCACAGGCCGCCCATTGTGTAGTGGACGGCGGGGTAGATGCGCATCGGCTGCTGGTAGGCGTTCTCGCCCGTGATGCGCTCATACATGTCGAAAAGATTGCCGTAGCGCTCGGCGATCGTCTTCTGGCCGAAGTTCTTGATCGCCTCCGCGAAGTCGAGATACACGCCGCGACCACCGGGGCCAACGCCGCGGCCGTCGTCGCACGCTTCCTTCGCCGCGCGGCTCGAGATGTCACGCGGAGCGAGATTGCCGAAGCTTGGATACTTGCGCTCGAGATAGTAGTCGCGTTCTTCGTCGGGGATCTGGCTCGGATGGCGGTTGTCGCCTTTCTTCTTCGGCGCCCACACGCGACCGTCGTTGCGGAGCGACTCCGACATCAGCGTCAGCTTGCTTTGATAATCACCGCTGACCGGAATGCACGTCGGATGGATCTGCGTGTAGCAGGGGTTCGCGAAAAACGCGCCCTTCTTGTGCGCGCGCCAGGTGGCGGTGACGTTGCAGCCCTTCGCATTCGTCGAGAGGTAGAAGACATTCCCGTAGCCGCCGGTGCAAAGCAGGACGCAATCCGCAGCGTGCGCCTCGATTTTGCCGGTGACGAGATCGCGAGTGATGATGCCCTTCGCGTGACCGTTCACGACGACGAGTTCCACCATTTCGCAACGCGAATACATCTTCACGCCGCCGTTGGCGATCTCCTTGTTCAGCGCCGAATACGCGCCGAGCAAAAGCTGCTGACCCGTCTGGCCACGAGCATAGAAAGTGCGGCTGACCTGAGCGCCGCCGAAGGAGCGATTCGCCAGTGCGCCGCCGTATTCGCGAGCGAATGGCACGCCCTGCGCGACGCATTGGTCGATGATGTTCACGCTGACCTCGGCCAGACGATGCACATTGCCTTCGCGAGCACGGAAGTCGCCGCCCTTCACTGTGTCATAAAAGAGGCGATAGACCGAGTCGCCGTCGTTTTGGTAGTTCTTCGCCGCATTGATGCCGCCCTGAGCTGCGATGGAGTGCGCGCGACGGGGGCTGTCTTGGAAGCAGAAGCATTTCACCTTGTAGCCGAGTTCCGAGAGCGAAGCCGCTGCTGCTGAGCCGGCGAGGCCGCTGCCCACCACGATGACCGAATACTTCCGCTTGTTCTTCGGATTGATCAGCTTCGAGTCGCGCTTGTGCTTGGACCACTTTTCAGCGATCGGGCCAGAGGGAATTTTGGAGTCGAGGGGCATGGGCAGGTCGATTTTGACGGGATTACAAGATTGGCAGGATTAACAGGAGAGCGTCTTGGTTTTCATTTCTTCATCATGTGAATCCTGAAAATCCTGCAATCCTGTCGAATGATTCATCTTCCGTAGCCGCACAGCCAGATGGCGATCGGGATCGAGCAATTGCCAATAAGAATGATGGCGGCGAAGCCACCGGCGATGGCCTGGAAGAGAGGGCGCGTTTTGCTGTTTGAGAGGCCGAGCGTCTGGAACATGCTCGCCACGCCGTGGCTGAGATGCGTGCAGAGCAGCACCATCGCGATGATGTAGAAGATCGAAGCCGGAGCCCAGGAGAAGCCCGCGATCACCATCTTGTAAACGTCATGCACCTGCTCGCCGTGGAGCATCGTCTTGTAGGTGTCGTAGTCATTGAAGGCGCGGGCGGTAAAATGCAGGATGTGGTAGATGAAGAACGCCAGAAGCGTCAGGCCGCTGAGGATCATCGTGCGCGAGGCGGCGCTGGAGGCGTCCTTGTGGGTGACGCCATAGCGCTGCTCGCGGGATGCGCGGTTTTTCTTCGTGATCTGCACCGTGAGGATCACATGAAGAATGATGCTGCCGAAGATCACCACGCGCGCCACCCAGACACCCATGCCGTGGCCCACGGTGTGAAGGAAGTGGCCGTATTCATTGATCGCATCGCGTCCGGCGAAGATGAGCAGATTGCCGATCATGTGACCTATCACGAACCCGACGAGCACGATGCCGGTGAGTGCGATGAGGATTTTCTTACCGATGGAGGAATCGTAAAACCGGGAGATGGAGGTGGCGACGGCGGTCATGACAAAATAGAGAGACGAGAAAGGGCGGTTATCATTGCGATACGCGCTGCGATGGCAAGGGGCGATGGCCGGATTTTGCGGAAGATCGTGCGCGGAGAATACATGCGCCGTGACACTCCCTCGCCTGCTTCAGTGCCGTCCGGATGCTGTGGACGGAATGAAGGTGCATCTCGCGCTTTGCCCGTGAAAGATTGGCGCGCGTGCCTCCGACTCCTGTGCCCACTCATCATGAAACTTCACCGCTTCCTTCCCCTGATCGCCCTGGCCGCCGCCGCTCCGGTGCTCGCTGAAAACAATGTGCCGCCGGCGGGCTTCACGGCCCTGTTCAATGGCAAGGACCTCTCCGGTTGGTACGGCTGGGGCACACAGGACCCGACCGATCTCGCGAAGATGTCCGACGCCGAGCGCGCAGAGTACAAAAAAAAGTCCGTCGAAGGCGGACTGAAGGACGCGAAAGGCAATGACAAGGGCGACCACGTCAACGCGCACTGGCGCGTCGAGAACGGCGAACTGGTAAATGACGGCAAGGGCCTCTACCTCACGACCGACAAGGACTACGGCGACTTTGAGCTGCTGGTCGAATACAAGATGCTGCCGCTTGGTGACAGCGGCATCTACCTGCGCGGCCTGCCGCAGGTACAAATCTGGGACTATACGGAAGAGGCCAAGTTCAAGCTCGGTGCAGACAAAGGCTCGGGCTCGCTGTGGAACAACAAGGGCGAGGAAGGCAAGTTCCCTCTCAAGCGGATGGACAAGCCCTTCGGCGAGTGGAACACCTTCGCCATCATGATGGTCGGCGAGCGCGTGACCGTTAAGTTCAACGGCGAGATCGTCGTGAACAACGCGCCGATGGAAAACTACTTTGCCAACGCCAAGGCCGGCTACAAGGCCTTCGCCAAGCCCGGCGCTCCTGCCGGTGCGAAGCAGGAGGAAAAGAAGCCCAATGGCTTCATGATCGACCCCGCCTTCCCCAAAGGCCCGATCCAGCTCCAGACGCACGGCAGCGAGATCCGCTGGCGCAATGTCTATGTCCGCGAAATCGGCGCGGAGGAGGCCAACAAGATCCTCGCCGCGCGCAATGCAGAGGGTTTCAAGGAGTACATCAATGGCAAGGACCTCAGCGACTGGCAGGGAGCCGTGGACAGCTATGAAGTCGTAAACGGCGCGGTTCGGTGCAAGCAAGGCAAGGGCGGTGATTTGCTCACCAAAGACGAGTTCGAGAACGGCATTATCCGCGTGGAATTCAAGCTCCCACCCGCCGGGAACAACGGCATCGCCTTGCGCACGCCGCTGGGCGGCCACTCCGCTTCGGACGGCCTGGAGCTTCAGATCATCGACAGCGATGGCTACAACGCCAAGATGGCCGCCGCCGGCAAGAAAGGGCTGGAGCCGTATCAGTACCACGGCTCGCTTTATCACTGCGTCGGCGCAAAACACGGCTACCTGCGTCCGGTCGGCGAATGGAACTTTGAGGAGATCGAAGTGCAGGGCCAGAAGATCAAAGTCACGCTCAATGGCACCAAGATTCTCGACGTGGACATCGACACCTTTGACCGCAGCCAGTTCGCCCATCCGCCGAAGGGGCTGGATCACACGAAGGGCTACATCGGTTTCGCCGGTCACACCGATCCGGTCGAGTTCCGCAGCTTCAAGGTGAAGCGTCTTTGAGTCGCACTGGGGGGCCGGTCCCGCGTGGCGCGGGGCCCGCGCCACATCTCCAGCGAACGGAAGCCCTGACTCATCGTGCAATGCCCGCCCCGGGGGTGGGGCACTCTTGTCCCGTTGGCGATTCGTGCAGTCCCCGCCCGCAGCTCAGGAGCATTCGACGGGGCGGGAACCTCCTTGCCCGCCTGCGGGCACACCAGGGGAGAGGCGGACGTGGACTTCGCTCAGGATCGCTTCGGGCGTCTGATCGACACTCACCCGGACGGCATCCGCGGGCTCTTCGAGAATGGCGAACTGGCTGTCCACCAGGCTCGCCGGCATGTAGTGGCCTTTGCGGGCGGCCATCCGCTCCTTGATGAGATCGCGGGAGCCGTCGAGAAAGACAAACACCAGCTCATGCCCGGTGTCGCCATCTCGCAGCGCGGCGCGGTAGGACTCCTTCAGCGCGGAGCACGCAAGCACGTACCACGGCGTGCGCCCGCGCATCTCGACGATACGGGCGCGCAGGGCGGCAAACCACGGCCACCGATCCTCGTCCGTGAGTGGAATTCCCGCGGACATCTTCGCGACGTTTTCCTTTGGATGAAAATGGTCCGCATCCTCAAAGACGCCGCCCACGGAATCGGCAAACATCCGGCCGATCAGACTCTTTCCGCAGCCGCACACACCCATAAAAATGACGGTACGTGGAGACGGAGACAAGGGAGTGCGAAGGGCGGGGCATGGGGTCGTCATGGGCATGGGGGTATGATGTGCGGGGGTCGGAAATTATCATTCGTACTTTTCAGACTTCGACAAGACCATGAGCTGCACGCTCTGCTTCGCCGGCCGGCATCCCGTTTTTGCAAAGGAGTGTCGGCCGCACCTGCCTTCGGGGCGCTTCAGTCCGCAAGCTCCTGATGCCCGCTACTCCCGGGCCACCATGCCGAGGAAAATCTCCTCCAACCGCCCGCCGGCGCCTTCGTGTTTCGCGCGCAGCTCGGCCATGGTGCCGAGGGCGATGATCTTGCCTTCGTTCAGGATGGCGATGCGATCGGCCAGTTCCTCCGCGATGTTCAGCAGGTGCGTGCTCATGAGCACGGTCATGCCCGCCTGGCTGCGCGCTTTCATTTCTTGTTTCACGGTTCGGGCGTGGATCGGGTCGAGGCCGACCATCGGCTCGTCGATGACAAAGACGCGCGGATCGTGCAGCAGTGCCGAGGCGATGGCCAGCCGCTGCCGCGTGCCATGGCTGAGATTCTCGATGCGCTGCTGGCAGTGCTCGTCGAGCGCGAATTTCGCAAACAGATCGCGCGTGGCCCCGGCGGCGCGAGCGAGGTCCATTTCGTAAAGTTCGGCGATGAAGCGCATGAACTCTGGCGGTGTGAGCTTCTCATAAAACACCGCCACATCCGGCACGTAGCCGAGCAGCGACTTCGCCAGCAGCGGTGTCTCCTGGATGTCGTGCCCGCAGATGCGCACGCGACCCGCGGTGGGCTTCATCAGACCTGTCAACAGCTTGATGGCCGTTGTCTTGCCAGCGCCGTTCGGGCCGAGGAAGGCGAAGAACTCACCCTGCGGAATGGACAGGCTCAGTTCCTCGAGCGCCAGCAGGTCGCCGTAGCGCATGGTCAGTCCTTCGATCTCGATCATGAAACAAATGCCAGAACGTTACGGTGCGAGCTGTGCGCCGAGGCCGTGGATGGTCGGCTCCAGAAGATGCAACCCCTGCGGGAGATCAACGCGCGCCAGCTCGCCGGCCTCGGTGAAAAGCATCTTGATGTCATAGAGTCCCGCGAACTGCATGTGCAGCACATAGCATTTTCGCTTTTTGCCCGCCAGCACCATCGCACCCTCGCGCGCCTCTGTGTGCGCGAGGGTGGACAGGGTCGCGCCGCGACTGCCCGTCGTCCCGAGCAGCCCTCCCAGCGGCAGTGCGCCGCCTTTGAGCAGCGAGTCCACCGCTCCGCCGTCCATGACGACTTTTCCACCTTTCCGAACCTCGATGACCGGTGCCCCGCCACCGTCCTTCCACGACACCGTCGCCGCCACGCCCTCCCTCGTTGCCGCAGGTCCCTCTCCGGGCCGCCAGCCGGTCTGAAAGATCACGCTGCGCCACTGCTGGCCCTCGCCCAGTTCGCCGACGAGCCGCCAGGACAAGTCAGCCCCCTGGGGGCCGAACATGCGGCCTTCGATGATACCGGAAGCCTGGAGGTCGTACACCGCCGGCTGTCCGTCGATGCTTGGTTGCTTGCGCACGGTGAAAGTGGAGTGCCCCAGCTTCTCCTGATCGCGATAGAGCAACAGTGTGGTGGCCATGCCCTTCTGGCCGAGAAACAGATCGAGGACAAACTTCGGCGGCACCTCGGCAAAACGCGACTCCTCCGGGAAGTATGTGTCACGGATCAGAAGTCCGGCCATCACCGCCCAAAACAGAACCCCCAGTGCGCTGATGATCCGCCAGAACATGGCGCGAATCTGCCGCCGTCGCTGGACTTCGTCAATCAGCGCCCGGGCGGCGGGATGATCGGATTCCGGAATGACATGGTTTCATCGGGGAGCCGCCTTCCCCAAAACTCACCGTCCACCACGCGCCAACCCGCCATCCCGGCTCACTCCGCCACCCGCGCTTTGAATTCGTCGGAGTTCCCTTTCAGCTCGGGCGCATACATCGCTTCCGCTTTTGCAGGCAGAGCGCTGAAGCGTCCGGGGATTTCGGCTTTTACGCGGTAGCTGAGGTTGTGGGTGCCGCGTGGGAGGCGGTCGGCGAAGAAGGCGACTTTTTCGTCGCGAAACTCCTGGTAGGCGGGCAGGCCTTTCCAATTCCAACCGCTGCGCACCTCGACGGGCTCGTAGCCGGCGGGCTTCATGTCTTCGATGATCACGTACTCGTAGTCGTTCTTGCTCTCGACGCTCAACTCCACTTCGACAAGGTCACCGCTCTTGATCTCGGCGTCGCTCGCGATGGCGATGCGGTTGTATTTGAAGCCCTGCTGCTTCACCACCTGGCCGCGCGCTCCGGAGACAATGGTGTCCGGCTTTTCTTCGACCAGTCGATAGAAGGTGCGGCGCACTTTCACTTCGAGACCGGCCGCGGGGATTTGGTCTTCCTTGCTGAAGACGGTGAGATAGGCGTTCGCATACAGCGGCGACGATGCCGCCACCATGTAGGGCGGGCTGTCCTCAGCCCGCCGCGTTGGGCCTGAAGATGGGCGACCGTTCTGTGAAGAACTCGAAGCCACAGAACGTCCGTCGGCGCTTGGAGGACCAAGCGCTCTGCCTTCTGACACGTTCGCTCCCTTCTTCCCAGTCGGAGTCTTCCGAAGCTCGATCACATGCTCGCCGCCGCCGAGATCGTCGCCTTCCATCACGAGTGTGCCGTCGAAAGCGAAGAGGTTCTCGCGCGTGATGGTCACTTCCTTCTTCTTCACGCCATCGACGAGCACTTCGACTTTCGCGCTCGGGTCGGACTCGCCACTGGCTTTCACATACAGCGCGAGCGACTCGATCACGGCTGCGGTGTCCTTCGTGCTGTTCCAGTAGGTGCCGTTGCGGCGATTGTTCAGCAGATACTTGGCGATGCGCGGCGCGAGATCGCCCTTCGGCTCGACGGCGGAAAGGAGCTTCAAGAAGGCGGCCTGCGTCTCGATCACGTCGTCATACCAATACCACCAGCTTCCTCCGGCGAGGTCGAGGTAGGCGGTCTGGTTCTCGTCGTCCTGCTTCAGGTACTGCCGCAGATTCCGCAGCGCCATGTCGCGCCGGTCCTTCTCGCCGACGGCATGACACGCGAGGCCGAGGAGCGCTTGATTGTAGCGGGAGAGCTTGAGGCGGTGCTCATAAAGGCGGTCGCGCATTTCTTTGTCGCCCTGCTTTTGCTCGACGAGAACAGAGTGAATCAGCGCATCGAGATTGTCGGGATGGTCTTTGTGCCGGTCGGCCCTTTCGGGCAGACGAAGACGGCGAAGCTCTTCGGTCTCGTGCCGCTTGAGGTATTGCGTGGCCGATTGAATCAAACCGTCCGGCACATTCGCGCCGGATGCTTTGGCGACGCTCAATCCATGCAACACGAGCGCGGTGATGTGCGGCGATGATTCGCGTCCGCCGGGGAACCAACCCCAGCCGCCGTCGCCGCTGCGCATGGCTTCGAGTCGCTCGAGTCCGGCACGGGCCATGCGTTTCACTTCGTCTTCGTCGAAGACGGGTTGCTTCGGCTTGCCCTTGAGATCCTTGCCCTGCCAGCGCTTGCCGCGCTGCTTTGCATCGCCGATTTCCTGCGCATTCAGGTTCGTGCGTTTGTCGCGTACAGCCTTCAAATCGACGCCGAGATCCTTCAGCACGCCGAGCGTGATCACGGTGGGCACGAAGCGATTCAGCGTCTGCTCGGTGCAGCCATACGGATAATCGGCCAGATACGGAAGCGCATCGACGAGCGACATCGCGAGCGTCGGCGACCAGCGCACTTCGAGTCGCGTCGATTCCGGCCTGCGCTCAGCGGGCACGCGCACCTTTATCTGAGCGCTCGCTTGATCCGGGCGCATCACGAGGCTCCAGCTGTCCGTCTTCAGTGCGCCATGGACATAGACGGGGAACTTCATCTCCATCGCGTCGGAGTCGTCTTGTGCGAGGGCTTTGACGCGGATGGTGGCTTCGCCGGGTGCGGTGACTTTGACTTTCCAGTCCACGCGCGCCTCAGCGTATGCTGCCACCTGTCGGACTTGTCCGACGGGCCCGACTCGTCCGACCTCCTCCAATGTGCCGCCCTCCAACTCCAGCACCGCCTTCACCTCCTGCGGCTTGTCCATCTCGTTGTGAATGTTCGCGGAGATCGTCACCTCGTCCTTCTCGACAAAGAATCGCGGCGCCTGCAGTCGGACCATGAGGTTCTTCCGCGTCACGATCTCCACTTTCGCCTCGCCCACTTGGGTCTGCGGACCCATCACCCAGCTTCGCAGGCTCCAGGTCGTGAGATTGTCCGGCAGCGCAAAGTCGAGCGTTGCCTCGCCCAGATCATTCGTTTTCACATTCGCCAGCCACAAGGCGCTGTCGGCGAGATTGGAGCGGATCGTGGGTTGTGGGCCTACGGTGGCTCCATTCTGTTCACGAGCTAAAAGGAGACCATCTCTGTCCACCTTTCCTTTTCCAAATGCACGTCCAGCCACAACAGGACTCTCCATCGGTGCCGCAGCGGCCGGTGCCATGACAGGAGCCGGCGCGGACGCCGGAATACCCGCGCTTCGGTCAAATCCATCCATCGCCACCACCCCGCCAGCCGTCAGCGTCACCGCGCCCGAGTACGAATTTCCCCCGCCCAATCCCCCGCTCAAAGTCAGCGTCACGTTCCCCTCATCGTCCGCCACCGACCAGCCGAACATCCCCAGCGCCTGCATCCACTTCTCGTCCTTCTTCAGCATCCCGACTTCACACGCGCGCAGCGAATCTTGGATGGAAGGACTGTGGCTCCGCTTCCAGCCCCAGAAGAAGTTGCGGATGTCGCTCTGGTTCGAGCCGCCGGAGATGTATTCGAGCGCTTTGTCGTAGCCGGTGAGGATCACGTCGCCGACGAAGGGCTCACCGTGCTGATCCTTTACGCGCAATTTCACGGAGGGCTTCTGTTGCGGGAGGTATTCCTTTTTGTCGGTGATGAGTTCGACCGTCGCGATGTGCTTGCTCGGCGGCACGATGATCTGCCGCGTCACGCGATGCACCTTCGCGTCACTGACCGTGAACGCCTCGATGAAAAGGTTCGGCTGATCCTTCTCCGTGATCTTGAAGCGATGCGTGGCGCTCTTGCCATCGAGCTGAATCCACACAGGATCCGGGTAGATGCCGTTCGCCGCACGGATGAAGAGACCGACGCGCGCGTTCTCGCGATTCGCATTCACGAGCACCTCGACTTCATCGCCGGGCGCATACTCGTCCTTCTGCACCGCGAGTTCGAGATCGTCAAAGCGCAGCCCCTTGCCGTTGCGAAACTCCTCGCCGCGCACGGTCGCAAAGGCCACGCCTTCGATCTCGTGGCCGGCGTCATCCTTGAGCATGACGGAGATTCGGTATTGGCCGGCTTTGTCCCACTTCAACGCGCTCTTGGTTCTCGTGAGGTTCTCGCTCATCTCGCGGAGCGAGATGGCTACCTTATGGACCTCGCGCTCGCTCGGCTTGCCATCGGCGTTGTAGCTCACACGGAAGACTTTGATCTCGCCTTCGGCCTTCACGGGTTTTCCGTCAAGAGTGCGTGCATCGACGCTCACCCTCGCAGCTTCACCGGACTCGTAATAGCCGCGATCCAGCCACACATAGACTTCAAACGGACGGCGCGCAGCGAGCACGGTGCCATTGCCAAAGATGGTGCGGCGCGAGCTGTCGGTCACTTCGGCGGTGATCGAGTATTTGTGATCCTGATCGCCGTGAATCTCCTTCGCCAGCGCGGTGTCCACCTTGATCGTGATCGTGCCATCAGCACCGATCGCTCTTTCGCCTGACGCGACGAGTTCCGGTGGATCGCTGCGCCACGGCATCCATGGCCACGGCGCGATACAGCGGCACCACGAGCCCGAGCCTGGATACCAGTCATAGTAAAACGTTCGCCAGCCGTAGCCTTCGCCGAAGAGCCAGTCCCAGCGACCACCGGGGAACCAGCGATCGTTCTGCACCGTGCGCTCGATGCGATACTTCACCTTCCCCTCCTTCACCGGCCCACCGAAGTAGTAATCCGCCTTCACCTTCACCTCGAAGGCCTCGCCCAGCGCCACCGGCTTCTCCGGCGCATCCACCTTCACCTCGAACTCCGGTTTTTTGTATTCTTCGACGCGGAAGGTGTGGCTGCCATACACATCGTCGCGTCGCACGATGCTGATCGCGTAGGTTCCGAGCGTTGCGTCTTCCGCGAGAGCCAATTCCCCGCTCAGAGAACCCGACTCATCGGCTTCCAGCTTCTTTTCGAAGATCTTCTCGCCACGCGGATTGTTGATCGTGATCTCGAACTGCTTGCCCGCCCAGCGATTGAAATTCGCCTTCGGATCATAGTTGGAGGATCGAATCCACGCCTTCCACTTCACCGTCTGCGCCGGTCGATACACCGGCCTGTCCGTGACCGCATACACGCGGCCCTGCTTCTCTTCCGGCTCGGAGTAATCGCTGAACCAAATCCCCTGAAAGCCCCGCACGGCCACGCGGCCCTTCTTGTCTTTTGCAAACACCAGCCACTGGTTCCGATCCTCCATCCTGCCTTTCGATTCCTTGAGCACGCCCTCCGCATCCGGCTGATCGCTGAACTCCTTGAACGAGTAGTTGTAGCGCGGCGTCTTGCGGAAGATGCCCGGCTCCTTCCACTCGCGGCGATAGCCGAAGAAGTTCACGTCCGCATCAGCGACGGCTGCACCGGACACAGCATCGGCGAGACAATAGAGCTGCTGATTTTTCTGCTTCGCCTCGACGATCACCAGATCCTCGATCCACAACAGCGCCCTCGCCGTGTTCCCCTTCTCCACCTTGCCCTCGATGAAATACGCGCCGCCGTTTTGCAGCGAAGTGGCGATCTCGATTCGCTTGTCCCAATGATCCGCCGCCGGCTCCAGCGCCGTCTCCCAGCGAGCGACCACAGCGCCGAGATACTTTTGCTGATCTTGCTCCAGCAAACGGCGGCCGATGCTGCTCACATCGCCACGCCACCATTCCTGATTGCCCTGTGGCTCGGAGCGCAACCACGCCTTCGTGTCCTCCACCAGCTTCAGCACATCCACCTTCCGCGCGGTGAAGGAAATCTTCTGTGCATTGCGAAACACGAGGGAGAGCTTCGCACCCTTCCCTGCTGGTTGCGGTGCCTGCGGCTCGAAGCGGGCGAGATTGTCGATGATCTGATGCAGCAGGTCTGTGAGGTTTTCCCGACGCTTGCCATCCTGTTCGAGTGCAATGGCGCGGCGCAAGGTTTCGGCGGCCCTCGGATACTGCCGGCGATCGGTCAGTTCCTCGGCGATCTGCCGCAGCGCGCGGATGCGCTGATCGCGATCGGCAGCCTCGTCGTCCGCCAGCAGGCGATAGATGGCGAAGAACGACTGCCCGTCCGGCAGCACGAAGCGCTTCGGCCCGGTGGCGAGCTTCGCCACCGTCTCGTCCTCGCGCAGCGTGTGCACCGCGGCGATGCCGGCCTTGCTCTTTGCATCGTCCGGCGTCGAGCGACCCCACCAGCCGTGCATCGCGAGCGAGCGGACGGAAAACCACGACCTGAGCATCAGTGCCTTGCTCTCTTTTGCCTTCGCCGCGTAAGTGCCGCCGAGAGACTCCATCTCCCGCCACAGCCAGAAGAGCCGCGCGCCATCTGAGTCCGCCTTTTCAAACGACTCCGCCGCCGAGTAGAAGACGGGATTGTTCTTCTCATCCACCGGGTAGCCGCTCGCTCCCGAGTCGCCGCCTTCCTGCTCGTCGTAGTCGGGCAGCTTCGTCAGATCGGTGAGCGCCTGGAGCTTCCACGCCATGCGAAAGCCATTCGACTGCGAGCCGAGCGACAGGGACATCCAGTCAATCAGGTCGGCCTTCTCATGCACCGCAGCGTCCCCCGGCATTTTCTGACGGGCGGCAACGAGCAATTGCAGCGTGCGCACTCTGTCGCGAAGCATCACATTCTTCCACCCGCCACGATTCCGCTGCTGCCCGCGCTGGAACTTTCCGTCGATCACCACGCCGTAGTGCGGCAGCGAGAAGTAGGAGCCGCCCGCCTGCCGCAGCACGCGCCAGTCTCCGGGAAAATCCGCCGCCGCCTTCTCGATGGTCTGGTCTGCCTCGTCGAAGGCGGAAAGCTTCTTCAGCGAATCGACCGCAAGTTGAAGCGCGAAGGCCCGCGTCTGACCATCGGCACTCGTCGCGGAATCAAGCAATCGCTTTGTCGCGTCGGCTGCCTCCCGATGGTTGCCTGCATTCTCCAATGCACGGGCCTTCTCAAGCTCGTCTGCCGGGCTCGCCGCTCCCAGGCGAGTCGTGATGAATGGTCCCACGGCAATCACTGCGCAAAACAAAAAAGTTTTCATGGCTTGTGTGCATCGATGATACGACGGGCCGGCCCCGCGTCACAGTAAACAGTGTGTAAACCTTGCGGCAGCATGGCTTGACGTTGGTCTGAAAAACTGTGCTCGCGGGGCGGAAAGAGGCCATCCGCCAACATGATGTGGCCGCGAGGCGACCGGGAGTGATTGGATGAACCGCGAAGCCGCGGAGCGTCCGAAAGCGCCGGCGGGCGCACATGCCGATGCTGCGTGAAAGCCGCGGAACGTTTCCACGCCAGACGAAGCGTGACACGTCTCCCGCGGCCGGCGTGGTGATAAGCAGCGGCTACGCCCTCGCCCGCACGGCCACGGACTCGCCGTGCGCATCGAGACCCTCGATCCGGCTGAACACGCGCACGACCGGCTCGCTCTTCGCGCACGACGCCTGGTCGAGACGGATGATGCTGGTGCGGCGCTGGAACATATCGACCGTCAGGCCCGGGAAGGACTTGCCGGCGCCGCCCGTCGGCAGCGTGTGACTCGGCCCCGCGAGGAAGTCGCCGACGGCGACAGGCGAGTAATTGCCGAGGAAGATGGCTCCCGCAGTGCGGATCATCGGCAGAATGTCCGCCTCGCGCGCAGTGACGAGCGAGAGGTGCTCGGGCGCGTAGTCGTTCACGAGGCGCGCGCCGTCTTCCAGCGACGGGACGAGGATGTGGAAGCAGTCCTTTTCCAGCACGGGCCGCAGCAGCGCCTGGCGGCTGAGCTTCGCGGCCTGCACGTCGATCTGCGCGAGCACGGCGTCGAGAAGCGCGGCATCATCGGTGATGAAGCCCGCTTGACTGTCCTTCCCGTGCTCGGCCTGCGCGAGGAGATCGGCGGCGATGAATGCAGGATTTGCCGTCTTGTCGGCAAGAATAAGCACTTCGCTCGGACCCGGCAGCAGATCGATGGACACGAGGCCGAATGCCTGGCGCTTCGCCTCGACGACGTAGGCATTCCCGGGCCCGAAAATCTTCGCCACCGGCTTGATCGTGGCCGTGCCGTACGCCATCGCCGCGATGGCCTGCGAGCCGCCGATCTTGTAGATCTCCGCAGCCCCCGCGAGCTTCAACGCGGCAAGGAGTCCGGCATTCACCCCGCCGTCCTTTCCGCACGGCGTGCAGACCACGATCTCCGGAACTCCCGCGGCCGCTGCAAGAGTGACCGTCATGAGAGAAGTCGAAACGAGCGGCGCAGTCCCGCCCGGCACGTAGCAGCCGACCCGCTCGAAAGGATGAAACACCTCGCCGACTTCGGCTCCCTGCTCGTTCACGCGCGACCAGTCTTGACGCAGGCTCTGCCGGGCAAAGGCAAACACATTCCGATGCGATGCCTCCAGCGCATCACGCACGTCTCTGTCCGCCGAGTTCCACGCCGCATCCAGCTCTGCGGCGGACACGCGCATCGTCCCGGGAGTCAGCGTGGTGCCGTCGAACTTCGCCGCGAGGTCGATCACCGCAGCATCACCGCGCGTGCGCACATCGGCCATGACACCGGCCACTACATCACGCACGGCAGCGCCCGCCTCGGCACGGCGGTTCAGTCTGGCGATGGCTTCGGCATAGCCCGGATCGGTGTGGCGGATGATTCTCATGGAGTGGTGGCCCGCCTCGGAAAGCGGACGCGCAGGCTAGCGCAATCCCCCGGCAGTTCAAATCGCCCGGCTGCGCGGACGCCCAAAAATCCAGCTTGTCAGATGCGGGCGTATTTCATTAAATGACCGCCATGAAACCATCCGCTCTCTTCCGTCTGGTGGCCGCCGCTTGTGTGGCCGTGTGTTTCGCCTTCCCGGCTCTCAGCGCAAAGGACAAGAACAAGGCCGCACCGCCGGGCGTGGGCGAGCCGGTGTCGTTGAAGTTCAACGCCGTCAAAGGCGGCAAGGTCGATCTTGAGACCCTCAAAGGAAAAGTGGTGCTCATCGACTTCTGGGCCACATGGTGCGGACCGTGCGTGAAAGAAGTCCCGAACGTCGTGGCGGCCTACGAGAAACTGCACGACAAGGGCTTCGAGATCGTGGGGATCTCTCTCGACCAGAACAAGGCGGCGCTGACGAAGTTTGTGAAGGACAACAAGATGACTTGGCCGCAGTACTTCGACGGCAAGGGCTGGGAGAATGAAATCTCCACCCGCTTCGGCATTCACGCGATCCCCGCCATGTGGCTGGTGGACAAGGAAGGCAAGCTGGTCTCCACCAATGCGCGTGGGAACCTCGAAGCGGAAGTGGAGAAGCTGCTGGCGAAGTGAGTACGGCCAGTGGCGCTAGAATGGCGTGACCCAATCTTGGCGCGCCCAGCGTCCCGGCTCGATCTGAAGGATCGGGCCGCGCCGTGCTGCGTGTGCGGCACTCCCGTCGGCGGAGAGCTGAAACCATGGTGTTGCCAGCCGGGATCACCTCATTTGGCGGGCATGCGCCCCGCTGGCGTGCAAGAACACGACAGTCCTGCACGCTTCATCCAGACATCGCAATGTTCATCATGAAATCTATTCGGAGATTCGCCCTGATCCTGTCCTGTTGTATCGCAGTGACCTCTGCCGCTCTCGCCGCCGACAGCTACGACATCGTCGTCTATGGCGGCACATCGGGTGGTGTCACATCTGCAGTGCAGGCTGCGCGTCTTGGCAAGAGCGTGGTGCTGATCGAGCCGACGAAGTTCCTCGGCGGTCTCACGACGGGCGGCCTGGGTGCGACGGACATTGGCAACAAGAAGGCCATCGGCGGAATCTCGCGCGAGTTTTATCATCGCATCTGGCAGCACTACTCGGACCCGAAGTCGTGGACGCTGCAAACACGCGAGGACTACTACGCGAAGCGTCCGCATGGCAACTCGGCGGACGAGGAGACGATGTGGACCTTCGAGCCGCACGTCGCGACGCAGGTCTATGACGCAATGATCAAGGAGGCGAAGGTGCCGGTCGTGTTTGGTGAGCGACTGGATTTGAAGAGCGGTGTCCTCAAGGAAGGCGGTCGCATCGTGAAGATCGTGATGGAGAGCGGACGGGCACTTGAGGGGAAGATGTTCATCGACGCCACCTACGAGGGCGATCTGATGGCGAAGGCGGGCGTGAGCTATCACGTCGGTCGTGAGCCGAACGCGCTGTATGGCGAGACGATCAACGGCCTGCAGATGGCGGGTGCAAAGCATCATCAGTTCGTGAAGAACGTGGACCCGTATGTGAAGCCCGGCGATCCATCGAGCGGGCTCGTGTGGGGCGTGACGTCGATGCCGAAGGGCCAGGATGGCGACGGCGACAAGAACATCCAGGCCTACAACTTCCGCATGTGCAACACGAGCGACGAAGCGATTCGCGTGCCATTCCCGAAGCCGGCGAACTATGACGAGAAGATGTTCGAGCTGCTGCTGCGCAACTTCGAGGCGGGCGACGAGCGCTTGCCCTGGGCACCGACGCCGATGCCGAATCACAAGACGGACACGAACAACAATTTCGCCTTCAGCACCGACATGATCGGGATGAACTACGACTATCCCGACGGCGACTACGCGACGCGCGCGAAGATTTGGCAGGCTCACGAGGACTACCAGAAGGGTCTGATGTGGACGCTGGCCAATCATCAGCGCGTTCCGGAAAAGGTTCGCGCGACGTATGCGAAGTCGGGCCTGGCCAAGGATGAGTTCACCGAGAACGGCAACTGGCCGCGCCAGATGTATGTGCGCGAAGCCCGCCGCATGGTGAGCGACTACGTGATGAGCGAGAAGAACTGCAAGCGGAAGGAGATCGTGGAAGACAGCGTGGGCATGGGTGCCTACAACATGGACTCGCATCACACGCAGCGTTACGTGACGAAGGAAGGCTTCGCCCGCAACGAAGGCGACATTCAAATCGGCACCCGACCCTATCCGATCAGTTACCGCAGCATCCGTCCGAAGGCGGAGCAGTGCACGAACCTGCTCGTTCCCGTATGCCTCGCGGCGAGTCACATCGCGTATGGCAGCATCCGCATGGAGCCGGTCTTCATGGTGATGGGCCAGAGCGCTGCGACGGCTGCCGCGCACGCCATTGATCAGAACACAACGGTGCAAGGCATCGACTACGCGAAGCTGAGGGAGCAGATGCTCAAGGACGGACAGATGCTGGACTTCGAATCGCCGCCGATGCCCGACCACGTCAGTCTGAAAAAGGAGCACGTCGGCGGCATCGTCCTCGATGACTCGGAAGCCGTGCTGAAAGGCTTCGACAGCATCGGCCACACCACCGCACCTTTCGTCGGTGAAGGCTATCGTCACGACGGCAACGAAGCCAAGGGCGATCAAACCGCGCGGTTCCAGCCCGACATCCCGAAGACGGGCAAATACAAGGTCTCCATCGCCTACACCGCGCTGAAGAACCGCGCCACCAACGTGCCTGTGCTCGTACATCATGCCGACGGCTCGAACACGGTGACTGTCGATCAGCAGAAGCAGCCACCGGCCAACGGCCTGCTCTACCCGCTCGGCGTGTTTCGCTTTGAGAAAGGCAAGGAAGGCTTCGTCGAGTTCAGCAACAAGGGAACCGACGGCCATGTCATCATCGACGCCGTGCAATGGATGCCCGTGGACATCGTGCTCGATGCTCCGACGCCAGCCAAACCGTGATCCGCCCTCCGGCATCCGGGCCACGTTGTCGCCAGTTCGTTCCGGTCGTTGTTTTCATCCTTCGCATGTCGGCCCGCCTCCTTCTCCTCTGCTTCGGACTCGTGATCCCCGTGCTCGCGGAATTCCCCGCGCCCTATGACAGCGAGCCGGAGGGCGGTCTGCCGCCGCCTGCCGAATCGCTCGCCATGCTCTCGATGCCGGAGGGCTTCCACGCCTCGCTTTTTGCGGCGGAACCGGATGTGCAAAACCCCATCGGCATCGCGTGGGACGCCCGCGGCCGCATGTGGGTGGCTGAGAACTACACGTACGCCGAACGGGCAAAGCGCTTCGATTTGTCGCTTCGCGATCGCGTCGTCATCCTTGAGGACAAAGACGGCGATGGTAAGGCCGAGACGCGGAAGGTCTTCACCGAAGAGGTGCAGATGCTCACCAGCGTCGAGATTGGCCGCGGCGGCGTGTGGCTCATGTGCCCGCCGCAGGTTCTTTTCATCCCCGACGCCGACGGTGACGACGTTCCCGACGGCCCGCCGCAGGTGGTGCTCGACGGATTCACGGTCGCGCGTGACAACTACCACAACTTTGCCAACGGCCTACGCTTTGCCCCTGACGGCTGGCTCTACGGCCGCTGCGGCCATTCGTGCCCCGGCAGACTCGGTGTGCCGGGCACGCCCGATGAGAGGCGCGTGCCGATGAAAGGCGGCATCTGGCGTTTTCATCCCGGGAAGAAAATCGTCGAGGTGCTGACTCACGGAACGACCAATCCATGGGGTCATGACTGGGATGCAAACGGGGAGATGTTCTTCGTCAACACCGTCACCGGCCACCTCTGGCATCTCATCCACGGCGCACATCTCATCGACTCCGGCGTCAACAATCCGCTCATCTTCGAGCGGCTCGACACCATCGCCGACCATTGGCACTTCGACAAAAGCGGCGGCTGGCAGACCTCGCGCACGAGCAACGCCTCCGACCTGCTCGGCGGCGGCCACGCGCACATCGGGATGCTGATCTACCAGGCCGATCAGTGGCCGGAGCAATTCCGCAACAAGCTTTTCACCCTGAACATGCACGGACGTCGCGCGAACGTGGAGCGCCTCGAGCGGAACGGCAGCGGCTACGTCGGCAAACACGAGCCCGATGTGTTCAAGTCGTCCGACAAGTGGTTCCGCGGCATCGAGATCAGCACCGGACCTGAAGGCAGCGGCTACATCGTGGACTGGAGCGATGTCGGCGAGTGCCACGAGAGCACCGGCGTGCATCGCACCAGCGGCCGCATCTACAAGGTCAGCTACGGCGAGCCGAAGTTGCCGGCGGCACCATTCGCCTGGCGCAAACCGTGGCCGAAGGCTGATTTGAAGTCATCAGACGAACACGCGCGCGCCCTTGCGATTCGCGAGCTGGTTCAATTCTGGCCGATCGATCTCATCACCGGTGAACAGCATCCTCAGGCAGTAAAAAGTCTCGCAGGCAGAGATGCGAGTGCATTCAAGCAAATGCTCGGCATGGCGCGAAGCGATCCATCGTCGTTCATTCGCTTGAATCTCGCGTCGGTCCTGCAGCGCATCCCGCTCACCGATCGCGCCAAACTTGCCGCCGCCCTGCTGTCGCACGCAGAGGACGCCGAGGATCCTTTCCTGCCGTATCTCGTATGGTTCGGAATTTGTCCGCTCGCCAAACACGATCCAGCGGCACTCGTCGAGCTGGCGCAACAGTGCGCCTGGCCGAAAACGCTGCGCTGGATCGCGCGCAGCCTCGCCCAGCAGCCGGAGCAGCTCAATGCGCTGCTCGCGCAAACGAAGCCGGCTCAGTTCGACAGCGTGCTCGAAGGCATGGGAGAGGCATTCAAAGGCATCCGCAAGGCGCCGAAGCCGGAAAACTGGGAGAAGGTGACTGGAGCGTTGGCCCGAGGGAATGCCGATCCGGTTCGTGCCGAGACCCGAGCCACCTTGCTCCGCGAACTCAGCATTCTGTTCGGCGATGGACGCGCGCTGGACGACGTGAAGCAAATCGCCCTCGACACAAAGGCCGATCTCGCCGCACGCGAGTCCGCGCTCAAGACGCTCATCGATGCACGCCCCGCCGATCTGCGTCCCATTTGCGAATCATTGCTCGACGTGCGCGATCTCAATGTCCTGGCTGCTCGCGGGCTCGCCTTGTTCGACGATCCCGCCATCGGCGCATCTCTGGCGAAGAACTACCGCAAGTTTGCGCCGGCCGCGCGCGCGACAGTGCTCGGCACGCTGTGCTCGCGACCCGCCTTTGCGAAGGCGCTGCTCGCCGAGCTGGCCGCAAAACGCATCGGCCGGGATGAACTCGATGCCTTCCACGCGCGGCAGATACGTGCGCTCAAGGACGACGCGCTGAGCCGGCAGCTCGCCGAGGTCTGGGGTGAGATCCGCGATCTCGGCGGCGACAAGACGAAGACCATCGCCAATTTCAAAGCCAGGCTCACCCCCGATGCGCTCGTGAAGGCAAACCTGGGCAGTGGCCGCGTGCTCTTCACCGCCCTCTGCTCCGCCTGTCACACGCTTTATGGCGCCGGGGGAAAGATCGGCCCCGATCTCACCGGCTCCGGACGCGCGAACCTCGACTACCTGCTGGAGAACATCGTCGATCCCAGCGGCGTGGTGAGCGCGGACTTCCGCATGAGCGTGCTGCATCTCAGAGACGGCCGCGTGTTGAGCGGCATCGTCAGCTCACAAGACGCGCGCACGGTGAAGCTGCGCCAGCTCACCGAGGAGACGACCATCGACAAGGGCGAGATCACGAGGCAGGACATCGCGCCGGCGTCGATGATGCCCGAAGGGCTGCTGGTCCCGCTGCAGCCGGAACAGGTGCGCGACTTGATCGCCTACCTCATGCATCCGAGCCAGGTGCCGCTGCCCGGCGGAAAGTAAGCAGGCCGTCATCGCCCGCAAGCAGCGCATGGCTGCCGGCGTTCACACTCACCGCATGAAACTTCATTCCCTCATTCTCCTCTCCACGCTGCTTCTCACCGCCGCCCGCGCCGACGACTGGAAGCCGGACCCTGGCTTCACATCCCTCTTCAATGGCAAAGACCTGACCGGCTGGTGCTTCAGGGCGAAGACGGACAAAAAGGACCCGAATCCCGGGGCGATCACCGCCACACACGACGGCAAGACCGAGGCCGCCGACGCCGGACATTACGCAGCGAAGGACGGCGTCTTCGTCGTCAGCTTCCCGGGCGAGATGGACAAGCTGACCGGCCAGATTTACACCGTGGCCGAATTCCCGAAGAACTTCGTGCTCAAGCTCGAGTTCCGCGCGAGCGTGAACGCGGACAGCGGCATCTTCATCCGCAAGCCGCAGCTCCAGTGCCGCGACTACCTCGTGGCCGGCCCCTACAAGACTCTGGCGAAGTACAAGCCGCAGGAGTGGAACCAGATCGAAGTGACGGTGAAAAACGGAGCGGCCCACTGCACATGCAATGGTGAGGTGCTCGAGGATGCGCTCCAGCTTCCAGCCACGGGACCCATCGGCCTCGAAGGAGACCGCGGGCAGATGGAATACCGCCACATCCAGATCAAAGAGGAACCGTAAGGCCAGCCGGATGCCGAAGCAGCGACTCGAATGGATCGATCTGTTCCGCGGCCTGGCCGTGGCCGGCATGATCGAGACGCACGCGGGCAATACGTTCCTGGACGCCGCACTCCAGAAGACCGGCGCCTGGCCGGAGCTGACGTATTATAACGGTCTGGTGGCCCCCTCCTTCTTCTGGATCCTGGGCTTCGTGCGCGGCCTCTCCTTTCACTCGTCGCCCACGCCAAAACCGGCGTGGCCTTCGGTCAAGCGGCTGCTCATGATCCTCGGCGTGGGATACGCGATGCATTTGCCGTATGGCTTCCTTTCCCACGGCGATTTCTCGGAGCCGGCGATGTGGAGCATGTTCATGGTGGATGTGCTCCAGTGCCTGGCCGTCTCCGGACTCATCCTCGTACTCTGTGAGCGTCTCCCGAAGTTCACATGCGTCGTGGTGCCGGTGGCGTGGAGCCTTTTCGTCTTCTTCGCCGACCGCGCACAGACTTGGCGCACGGGTTTCATCCCCGTGGATGCGTACTTCACGTCCGAGCACGGATCGTTGTTCCCGCTTTTCCCGTGGGCGGGCTTCGCGCTCGCCGGTTTCATCCAGAGCAAGGGTGCCGTCAGCAGCGTGCCCACGGCAGTCTTCGGTGCGCTGCTGGCCTTCGGCGCACGCCATGTGCCTGTTCTCGGATGGACACCCGCTTTCTTCCTCGAACGCCTCGGCTGGGTGGTGATGGCAGCCTTCATCACGAGCACGGTGCTCGAAAAAATCTGCCAGCGCACGCGTGCGGCCACAGGCTGGCTGTATTTGGCAGGTCGTGAATCGCTCGTGGTCTATGTCATGCATCTCATGCTCATCCATGCGCTGCCATGGCCGGCCATGTCGCCCGAAAAACGAATCGGTGCCACGCAGCCGCCACTGGTGGTGGCCGGCATTTTTGTGATGCTGCTGGCGATGTCCGTCGGTGCCGCCTGGGTGAACGAGCACCGGAAGGCGCGTCCGGCGCCGGATGCGTGAGCAGACCGGATGCTGGAGAGCCGGACGGCAAGATTGCCGGTGAATGGACGTAGGTTTGCGAGCATGTCTCCAGCCCGCAATCACACCAGACACACCTCGCGTCGCGAGCTTCTCCAGGCCGGTGCCCTGGGGCTGGCGGGTCTCGGCTTGCAACGCTTCGGCCCGATGAGCGCGCTGGCATCTTCCACCGCGGTGACACGCGGACCAGGCAAGGCAAAGGCGATCATCATGATCTTCAACGGCGGCGCGCCCAGCCACATCGACCTTTGGGATCCGAAACCCGATGCCCCCTCGGAAGTGCGCGGCTCGTTTTCGCCGATCAAGACGAACGTGCCGGGCGTGCACATCTCCGAGCTGCTCCCGCGCATGGCGCGGCGCATGGACAAGCTCGCGCTCATCCGCTCCGTGTATCACGGGCACAGCAGTCACAACGGCGGAATGCACTGGTCGCAGGTTGGCAGGCCCTACCGCGTGGACAGCACGTTGATCAATCCGGCGCGCACCGATCTGCCGGGCGTGGGCACGCTCGTCGGCTGGCTGGCGCAGCGCGACGGCTTCAGCAAAGGCGTGCCGCCCTATGTCATCACCCCCTTCCCCACCTGCGACAGCAAGGTCTATCTCACGCCCGGTCAGTTCGGCGGATGCCTGGGGCCGCGCTACGATCCCTACGTGCTCGACGACGACCCGAACGCCGCCGGCTTCAAGGTGCGGAACATGGCGCTCGATGCCGGAGTCTCCTCCGCGCGGTTCAGCGAGCGCGTGAGTCTGCTCAAAGGCATCGATGAATCCGCGCCGAGAATTTTCTCCCCGCAGACGACGGAGATCGACACCTTCAATGAACAGGCCGCCGCGCTGCTCCAGTCCGGCAAGGCGGCGGAGGCATTCGATCTCTCGAAGGAACCGGACTCCGTGCGCGAAAAATATGGCCGGCACAGTTGGGGCCAGTCGCATCTGCTGGCGCGCCGTCTGGTCGAAGCCGGCACACGCTTCGTCACCACCGTGAACGGCCCGAGCATCCGCTGGGACACGCACAAGGACAATTTCAATGCGCTGAAGAACACGCTCGTGCCGCCGATGGAGCAGGCGTATGCCGCGCTGCTCGACGATCTCGAAGACCGCGGCCTGCTGGACTCCACGCTCGTCGTGTGGATGGGCGAGTTCGGCCGCTCGCCGAAGATCAATGCCGACAACGGGCGTGACCACTGGCCCGGCTGCTATTCCGTTTTGCTCGCCGGCGGCGGCATCCGCGGCGGACAGGTGATCGGCTCCTCCGACGCCATCGGCGGCGCGCCGAAGGACCGCCCGACGACGCCCGCCGACATCCACGCCACGATGTACACCGCGCTCGGTTACGACGTGCGCTCCATCATCTACCACGCCACCGACGGCCGCCCCACGGCGCTGACAGAAGGCACGCCGATGATGGACCTGTTCTGACTGGGCGCGCGGGGTGTTTCGATGCGGTCAGCCGTCGATTCGCCCGTTCAGCAGTGATGCGAGAATGGGATGAACCCCAGAATTGACGGCAGACACGGAATGAACCGCCGAAGAAGGGTGCCGTGAGGTTCACGTTTTGACCATGCTGCCGGCCGTCATCCGACCCTTCTCATTCCGTGCAATCCGAGCACTGCGCGGTTCATCATCTTCGGATCTGGACTCACCCACCCGCCCCTCTTTCTGCCGGCGCGTGAGCTTCTTGAACGCCGCCTCGGCCTTGGATGCACCGGAGCGGTCCGCCGCAGGCCAAGAGCGCACGAGCGCCACGGGCCCGCGACCGCGAGTGTAGCGCGCACCGGTGCCGCGGTTGTGCTGGTCGATGCGGCGCGCGAGATCGTTCGTGATCCCGCAGTACAAGGTGCCGTCCGCGCAGCGGAGCACATAGAGGCACCACGACTTCGCCGCGCATCTCCGCGACGGCCGCTCCTTTCGCGCGCTGCGGTTGCTTGAACTCCCTTTCCCCAATGCCGCGCCCTTTCTCACTTCCACTCCAGCGGCGTGCCCGCCGGAAGCAGCCGCACAAGGCGCGCGATGTCCCAGTTCGCCACGCGCAGGCCGCCGATGCTCTCCTGCGTCTTCATCTGGCCCGGGATGCTGGTCCCGTGCAGTCCGTAGGGCAGCGGCTCGGTGCTCTTTGCCTTCGCGAGATTGATCCAGAGAATGCCCAGCGGATTGTTCGGCCCGGCGGCGAGAAATTGATCGGAGGCGAGCACGGGTTTCGGCGCGACTTCCGCCGTCGGAGCGGTCTGCGTGAGCAGCGGCGTGGTGTAAATGTTCGTCTTCGGCTTCGGTTTCTCTTTTTCCTCCTGTCGTGTGGCCAGCCGCGGGCGCGGAATCACATCGAGCACGGTCCATGCGCCGCGGCCGCGCAGATCAGGGCGCGCGAGGGACATCGGCACCACGCACACGAGCTTCTCACCGCGACGAACCTCGATGCGTGAAAGCTCGACGACGGCCGCCGTCACTGGCTGCGCGGGATCGGCCTGGGGCTGGAGCGGGCTGTCCAATGCTTTCTCGATCTCGAAGGGGATCACATTCGGCACCTGGAACTCGGTTCCCACCACCGGCGTGCCTTTGATGCGCGGGTTCAGATTGCGCAGGAAGGACTCGTCGCAATGAAACCGCTCCGCCACAAATTCCCACGGTGTGCGGTAGGCGAGCATCGTGGCCGAGGTGAGGTCCTCATAGGTGAGCGGTGGCAACGGGGGTGGCGGCGGCGCCTTGGATTTCGACGAGCGCTTCGACCGGCTGGATGAAACGGCGGGAGTCGTCACCGCAACCGACTCGGCTTTCGGCGGGGCGATGAAGCGGAAGTCCTCGCGCTTCAACGTGTAGCGGGTGAATGGCTCGCCGACTTTGTCGATGGCCTTCTGTCGCAGCGGCTCAGCCCCCTGCACGTCGTCATGGACGGTGCGATAAAGCAGCAGCGTCTTGTCGAACGTCGGCCCCGTGGATCCCGTGATCGGGCCGGCGGAAAATCCTTCGCGGTCGAGCAAAGCCTGGAGCAATACGCTCTCCATCTCGCGCGTGGCGTCGAAGCTGGTCGCGGGCTTCGGTGGTTCCTTCGACTTGCCCTTCGTCTTCTTCTCCACCGTCGTCTTCGCTTCGGGCGGTGGCGGCGGAGGCGGGGCCATCACTTTGATTTCATCGAGCGTCGGAATCTTGAGCACCTGGCCGACGCGGATGACATCACCTGTGAGGCCGTTGAACTGCTTGAGCTGCGCCACGGACATCGAGAACTTTCGGCTGATGGAGCCGAGTACATCCCCGCGCTGAACTTCATAGATGGCCGGGCGCGCGGTGGTCGCAGGCGGAGTACCGCCCGCCACCGGTGCGGTCGTCTGCGCAGTCACGGGCGGCGGCTCCGGCTCAGGCAGCGGAATGCCCCAGTCTTTTTCATCGGACGGCGCCACCCACCACTTCCACTTCAACGCATTCTCAAGACCCGGCTCGATACGCGACACGCCCGGCTTCGGCGCGGGCGGAGGCGCAGGCAGCGTCTGCGCGAACGACTGCAAGCAGACGAGCCACGAGATCAGAAGCAAAGCCGCAAAACGGACAACGGACGGAATGAACATGACGTGCATGTTTATCCACGTCCGGGCGCTGCGCCAAGTGGAAAGCCGCAGAGGGCAAGGTGGCGACCGAGGACACAGCCGCCCTCAATCATGCGCCACTGACCACGGCAAGTCGCTTGCATGACGTGCCTCCGCGCCGACGATGCGCCGTGCCGGAGTCCGACATCGCCACCCAGCCTCATGACGCCTTCATCAAGGAGCTGCTCCGCTCTCCCGAGCGCGCGATCGCCTTTTTCCAAGGCCACCTGCCGCCGGCCATCGTAGCGTGCTTCGACTGGCGGACGCTGACGCTGATGCCGTCGTCCTTCGTCCATCAGGACTTGAAGCAGACGCACTCCGACCTGCTCTTCTCGGTGACAACGGAAGGGCGCGAAATGTTGATCTACGTCCTCGTCGAGCACCAGACCTCCATCGATCCACTCATGCCGCTGCGCATGCTCGGCTACACCGTCGAGATTCTGCGGGAGCATGAAAAGACGCACGGTCTGCCGCTGCCGGTCGTGCTGCCGATGCTGGTTCATCAGGGCCCTGACCGTTGGACCGTGCCCGTGCAGTTCAACGAAATGTTCGACCTGCCCGCCGGGCTCGCGCCGCACTTTCTGCGCTACCTGCCATCGTTCGAGCATGTGATCTTCGACCTCACACAGCACGATCCCGCCGATGAAGAGTCGCACCTGCAACTGCGCGTGGCCTTGCAGCTCATGAAGCTCGCCCGCGAGACGCGGCTGGTCGAGTTCCTGCACTGGCTGGACGAGCAGGCCTACAGGCTCAGCGAGCAGTTCCCCGTGGGATTCATCGAAATGTGTCTGCTGTATGCGGTGTATGCCGACACGAATCTTGACCTGCGACAGGTGGCGGCTACCCTTGCAGTGCAATCCGAACTGAGAGAGCAAACCATGTCGTTCGTCGATAAAGTAAAGTTGGAGGGACGCGCCGAAGGGCTTTCGCAAGGCCGCGTCGAAGGCCGCGCCGAGGGTCGTTCACAAGGCGAGTGGATCGGCAGAGTGCGGCTGCTCCAAGAACTGATGGGTGCGGAGCAAACCCCGGCGGAGCAGTTGAATGAACTCGGCGTGAGCGAGCTTGCCGCACGCTTTGCTGCGTTGCAGGCCGAGTACGATCGCCGGTTCAAAGCGCAGTGACCGGCCGCTGCGGCACGCAACCGGCAAGACCAGGCATTCCCGGAGCATCCGGATGGATCGATGCTCCTGCTGTCTTCTTCGCTGAAACTTGGCATTGCCATCCGCTCCGCAGTTCATGGCGTAGAAACCTGGGGCTGAGCGTGCCCCGGCTCGTCCAGGCACGCCGCTATTTCACCTCCATCACTGCCTCGAGCTGATTCGGTACGGGCTGCACTCCCGCGCGATGCTTCGCCACGACGGCTTCAATCTGCCGAAGCACTTCGGCATGATCCGCGGCCACGTCGAACCGCTCCGAGGGATCATTCTCCAGATCGTACAACTCCGGCGGCTCATGCTTTGCCGGGCCGTCCTTGCCATAGGCGGACTGCGTGATGAAGTGCGCCTTCCATCGCCCGACGCGCGCGGCGAACAGCTCCGTGCCGCGATAGTAGAAGAACGCCTCGCGCGCGACCTTCCCACCCTCGAAGAGCAGCGGCGTGATGTCGAGGCCGTCGATGGCACGATCCTGCGGCACGACTGCTCCGGCGATCTTCGCGCCAGTGGTGAAGATATCCATCGTGCACGCCACATCGCGGCAGACTTTGCCCGCCGGGACTTTTCCCGGCCACCACGCGATGCCCGGCACCCTCATGCCGCCTTCCCAGGTGCTGCCCTTGCCTTCGCGCAGCAGTCCGGCGGAGCCGCCCTGCTGGTTCATGATGAGCCACGGTCCGTTGTCGCTGCTGAAAAAGACAAGCGTGTTTTTGTCGATACCTGCATTGCGCAACGCATCGAGCACCTGGCCCACGCTCCAGTCCAGTTCCTCGACCACGTCGCCATAAATTCCACGCGGGCTGGCGCCGCGAAAGTCCTTCGAGGCGAAGAGCGGTGTGTGCGGAAAGGTGTGCGGGAAGTAGAGGAAGAACGGCCTGCTCTTGTTGACCTCGATGAACTTCTTCGCCTCCTCCGTGTAGCGCCGCGTGAGCATCGTCTGATCCGCCGGTTGCTCGATCAGCTCCATCCCGCGGTAGAGCGGTGCATTCCACCACGCTGGATTCTGCTCTGCGAGCGACCCGGCCAGCTTGGGGTTGCCGGGATTCGGATTCATGTCGTTGGAGTGCGGCAGGCCAAACTGGAATTCGAATCCATGCTTCATGGGATGGTTGGCAGGATTGTTCGACCACACGCCCAGGTGCCACTTGCCGATGCATGCCGTGGCATAGCCGCGCTCTTTCAAAAGCTCCGCCAGCGTGATCTCGGCGGCGGGAAGGCCGCCGGTGGAATTGTTGCGCAGCACGCGAATCTTCGAGTGGCACATGCCGCTGCGGATGGGATAGCGCCCGGTCAGCAGCGCCGCGCGGCTCGGTGTGCAGACTTCGGCAGCGGAGTAGAATTGCGTGAAGCGCATCCCTTCCGCAGCCATGCGGTCGAGATTCGGCGTGCGGATCGTCGGATGGCCGTAGCAGCCAAGGTCGCCGTAGCCGAGATCATCAGCGTAAATGATGACGATGTTCGGCGTGCCGCCGGCCCGGAGCGTGGCGGCAAGAAGAAGCGAGAGCAGGGCGATGCGGATCATGGAGCACTCAAACGAGTTCCGCCTCGTCGATGTATTCTCCGTGCCGTCACTTTTTGCGAAAACCCAGTCCCACCTGCCGCCGATTCACTCACGAAATCAAAGGTGAGGGAGAACCTGACCCACGGGGCGTCAGCATCCCGGCTTCATTTGCACGCGGCCCCAGCTTGTGGCATCACCCATAATGCCCGAAGACTTCGAGCAGCCTTTCTTCGACCAACTCACCCTCTGGCTCGACCCCGAGCCGCATGACGGTGCGCTGAACATGGCGCTCGATCAGGCTTTGCTCGAACTCACCGAGAATCCCGTGCTGCGCGTCTATTCGTGGGCTGCGCCGGCTGTCACCATCGGCTACGCGCAGAGGCTTGACCTGCTGAAGCCTTCCCTGCCCGGCTGGCCCGTGACGCGCCGCTGGACCGGTGGCGGCGTGGTTTATCACGATGCTGACCACACGTACTCCGTCATCGTTCCGGCAACCTGTCCCTGGGCGCAGACACGACCCGTGGACAGCTATCGCATGATCCACGGGTCGCTCGCCGGAGCATTGGTCAGCGCGGGGTTTGACGGCTGCCGCCTCGCCGTCGCCGAGGATGTCATCGACAAGCCCTTCTGCTTCGAGGCCCCTGCCGTGCATGACATCGTGCGCGGCGCGGCAAAAATCGCCGGCGCAGGCCAGCGCCGCTCGCGCATCGGCTTGCTCCATCAAGGCAGCGTCCAGCAGGTGGCGCTCGACGCCACATTCTGGCACGGCTGGGCCGCCGTGATCGGGAGGCATGTCAGCGAGATGGCCGGGCCGACAAGCCCGGTGCAAGCCAGAGCACACGAACTGGCGGCGACGCGCTATGGCACCGACTCGTGGCTTCACGAACGCGAAGACACTCCCGCCTGACCATCCACCGCCCCTCCGATGCCCATGCCCCTTGAGCGCGCAGCCTCCCACCAGCCTCCGAATCGCATCTTCGTCTATGGCACGCTCAAGCGCGGACTCTCGAACCACTCGTATCTCGCCGGCCAGCATTTCGTGAGCGACGCGCGGACGCAGCCTGTTTACCGGCTCTACGACCTCGGCGGCTATCCAGGCATGGTGCCCTCACCAAAGGACGGCCTGTCCATCGAGGGTGAGATTTGGGAGATCGACGGCGCATGCCTGCACCGTCTCGACAAACTCGAAGACACTGATGGCGGCGAATACGAGCGCACCCGAGTGGCACTCGCTGACCCCCACGCGGACGAACGCATTGAAGGCTATCTCTACCTGCGTCCGGTCACCGGACGTCCGGACATGGGCACGCGCTGGTAGCTTGCCCCGGGGGGGAACAATTACGACTTGTTGATCTGGACCATCTTTCGCACTCGCTGGAGCGCCTCCTTGATCGCAGCCTCAGCCTTGTCCAGATGCTCGGCAGTATCTTCGGACTTCGCAGCCTCAAGCTCCTTCTTGGCCGAGGCGACAAATTCGAGCGCCGCGTTGACATTGGTACCCTTGTTCTTCTTCACCTCGTTGAGCCGCTCCTCGGTGTTGAAAAGGACGCTGATGATGTTGGGGATGGATGTCTTGCGCTTCTTGCCGGCACCCTCTTCCTTCTTGTTCAACAGCCCCAGGGCAGGCTCGAGAAGATTTCTGGCCTCCTGCACGGGAGTGTTTCCCACCAACGGACAGGAAAGGCAAATGAACACGACCAGTGTGACGGACAGTTGTGTTTTCATGCGCTGCAAGAGGGTGGAGTGACCTCGAATCTGATCCTGAGCCTTGCGGCCCGCGCATCGCTCCGGCAACAGCTTTTTCTCCCGCCGCCTCATTCCTTGGGCTGAATCGTCTGCTCGTCGATGATGCCGAAGATTTCGCGCACCGTGCTTTCTTTTTTCTCTGCGGCCCATTTGTCGAGCGCGAGGGTCAGTCGCTCGGTGACGTCGGGGAACCGGTCCTTCACGTCGCGCTCGCAGTGCGGGTCGGCGTTGAGGTCGAAGAGGCGGCGGATGGGGCGGTCTTCGCCGGGAGTGCGGATGAATTTGAAGCGTTCGGTGCGCAGCGTGCGCTCTTTGGTCTGGAGCACGGCATCCTGGAACTTGTCCTTGAGCACGAAGTGAAAGTCGAAGTCGGGGTCGATGAAGGTGGTCTCGTCCATCGGCGGGATGTGCAGCGGCTTCTCGCCGGGAATCTTGCGGCGGAAGAAAAGGTAGCTCGTCTCGCCGTAGAAGCCGAGGCTCAGGTCGTTGCTCTCGCCGCGAATGTAGGGAGCGAGGCTTTTGCCTTCGAAGCGCTTGTCGGCCGGGACGCCGACGAGTTCGCAGATGGTGGGGGCATAGTCGATGGTGCGGACCACGTTCTTCACCTGCTTGCCGGGCGTGGCGAGTCCGGGAATGTGCATCACGGCGGGGACGTTGTTCGCCTGATCGCCGCCGTTGAAGGTGAGGCCGTGGCCGAAGGTGACGTTGGGCTCGAACAAGTCGTCGCCGTGGTCGCCGGTGACGATGATGATGGTGTTGTCGAGCAGGCCCTGGTCCTTCATGGAGGCGACCACGCGGCCCACGCAGTCGTCGAACATGCGGATGCAGCCGTCGTAGAGGTCGTTGATGCGCTGGACTTCCTTGGGCGGGAACTTGCTCCACTTCTCGTTGATGTCGGTGCCGCCGATGAACTCGTCCACATTGAGAGCCAGCTCGTGATCGTGCGGGCCATCGTATTTGGGATCACCCCACAGCTCGGCGTACTGGCGCGGCGTCTTGTAAGGCAGATGCGTGCAGGAGTAGAAGGCAAACATGAGGAACGGCTTCTCGTCCTCGGCGCGCTTCTTCAGACGATCGATCACCTGCTCGGTGACCACGTCGGGCGTCATGTAGTTGGCGAAGGAGCGCAGCTTCGGGAAGAGCATGTGACCGACGCGGTTGTCGAAGAAGAGCGGCAGGATTTGATGATGGAGATAGACCACCTCGCTCATGTAGGTTCGGAAGTTGTCAAAGTCCGCGACGGTGATGTCCTCGAAACCCATGGGCAGCTCGTTGAAGCCGCAGGCACACCAGTCGCCGATGACAGCGGTGTCGTAGCCGTTATCTCGCAGCGTGCGGGCCAGCGCGGGTGATTCCGCGTTGACCTTGTCCACCATGGCGCGGTTCGGGAACATGTGATGGATGCCATGCGTGTGCGGATACTGGGAGGAGAAGATCGTGACCAGCGACTCCAGCGTGGAGGCGATGGGTGTCATGCACTTTTGGAAGTTGATCCCGCCTTCGGCGAGCCGGTCGATGCTTGGCGAGGTGGGCCGATGGTAGCCGTTGCAGGAGAGGTGGTCGGCCCGCAGCGAGTCGGAGGCAAGAATCAGGATGTTCTTCGGCTTTGATTTGTCCAGAGGATCGAGCCTGCCCGCCGAATCGCGGCCCACGCCGTAGCCGCTGACCACCAGCACACCCATCATCGCCACGACCGACATTGCGCTGAAGAGCAGAGGCTTCGCCGCGCGGCCGAACCAGCGGCGCATCTCGGAGGCGTAAAACGCCACCGCCACGACGACCGTGAGAGAGGGAAAGACATTCACGACAAAGCCGTGCACCAGGCCCTGCACACCTTTGCCGAACCACGAGCCGACCGCGTAATACCAGCCTTCGAGATAGCGGTAGTCGCCAAAGTATGGCTTCTCCAGCATCAGGCGGACGATGAAGAATCCGTACAACACGCCGGCGAACATGGCCGCCCGCCACACCACACCCCACCTGCCAAAGGGCCGCACCCGGCTCCACACCAGCACGAGCGGATAGATCAGCAGCGCATAGCCGACGGCCACGAGAAGATAGCCTTTGAGGACGACGACATTGCTCCAGATGAGGTACCACCAGTGCGTCTTGATGGCGATCTCGGTGAAGCGGTTGTTGAAGCCATAGGTGTTGCCCGCGAAGCTGGCCACCGCGCTCACATACCAGGCGACGAGCGTGCCCAGCACGGTGAGCACGACGAGCTTGAAGATTTGCAGACGAGAAAGCGGCGCCCGCTGCGGCGGTTCGGTTACGGTCATGATCGGGACGCGAAGGTTACCAGATGCCGGAAGTGAAGCAACCGCGCAGAGTTGAGTCGGCGGGAGGTCCCAGGGCTTACGCATGAATTGCTTCTGTGTGAATTCCCACGGATTCAGGACGACCACGGATCGGACTTCTTCTGGACCCATCTGTGGAATCCTAAATCTTGCGGGGCAAAGCATCGATTTGCGGCTTTCGCTTTCGGTTCATGCGTAAGCCCTGGGGATGTCCGGCCCGCAGCGCCGCGGACCGGACTTGCAAGACTGCTTTGCGCACCGCCTCGTCGGCCGGGCTTGCCGCGGGACATGCGCCCACGCTCTTCATCCGGTCCCGGCTTCATCCTTGCATCGCCTGCATTCTTTCCAACAATGGAGGCCCCATGCCACCGCCCGAGAACGCCGCCGCCACGCCTCCTGTCATCACGCAGAGGGGCGGCAGTGCCGGTATCGGGACATGGCTGCGGGCTTTGCGGTGGAAGCAGTGGACCAAGAACGTCCTGGTCTTTCTGCCGCTGCTCTTTTCTCATCAATGGACGCAACCCGCGCTGTTCGGGCGTGCGGTGCTGGCCTTCGCCGTGTTCTGCGCGGGCGCATCAGCCATCTACTTGGTGAACGACATCATGGATGTGGCGGCCGACCGTGAGCATCCTGAGAAGAAACACCGGCCGCTGGCGGCGGGCCTCGTCAGCAGGCAGGCGTGCTGGGCCATGAGCGCGCTGCTCGTAGTCGCCGGCACTGGTGCGGCACTGGCATTGCTGCCACGCCAGTTCTTCGCGGTGTATCTGATCTATGGCGTGGCGACGACGGCTTACTCCGCCGGCCTCAAGAAGGTGGTGATGCTCGATGCCCTGATGCTGGCGGGCTTTTACACGCTGCGGATCTTCGCCGGATCGCTCGCCACGCAGACACCGGTGTCGAAGTGGCTGCTGCTCTTCTCGATGTTCTTCTTCCTCGGGCTGGCGTTTCAAAAGCGGCTGGCCGAGCTGCGCGGCTGGGAATGCGACGAGTCGCCGCTCCACCGCCGCGGCTACGTGAAGGGTGATCTGGACCACATCCTGAGCATGGGCACGAGCGCCAGCTACATGGCCGTGCTGGTGCTGGCGCTCTACATCCAGAGCCCGGACGTCACGGCGCACTACTCGCGGCCCGGCGTTCTGTGGTGGACGCTGCCGTGCCTGCTCTACTGGCTGAGCCGTCTGTGGCTGCTGGCGGGCCGGCAGGAGGTGTCCGAGGATGCCATCGACTTTGCAATCAAGGACAGGATCAGCTACGCAGTGGCCGCGGCCGTGGTGATCATCATGCTGCTGGCCAGGCCGATTTGATGGGAGTTGATAGTTGGCGGCGGATGGTTGATAGCAGCGCGCGCGTCCGCCGGCCGCGAGTTCCGCTCCACATCCACCATCCCTCCGTCAGCCACGCATGACCGTCGCCGCAGCCTCTGAGCGCACCCTCGCCATCCTCCGCCGGATCGACCCGGTGCCGCTGGTGATTTTCGCGGTGTTCTTCGCCTTCTACTTTCAGGCCGGCGGTGTGCTGCGGAACACGGCGGCTTACGATCGCGGCGATGCCTTCTTCCGCGCCGACACACGCCGCGCCTGGCGGGACATGGTCGGGGACCGTTTGAGCGCGCATGTGCATACGTCCGGGCATCCGAATTTCGTGATCTTCCACCAGCCGGCCGGCACGGCGCTCACCAGCATGGTCAAGAAACACTGGCGCTGCTCCAAAGCGGAGGCCAACAAGACGGCCACGATGCTGATGACGGCCGCGGCGGCGGCTGGCACGGCGGGCTTTTTTTATCTGCTGCTGGCGGCCAATGGAGTGGCGCGGCTGCACAGCGTGCTTTTTACATGCGTGCTCGGGCTTTCCAGCGTGGGCATTTTCTACGCCAGCGTTCCGGAGACCTACGTGTTCTCCAGTCTCGGCCTCACGGCCATCGCGTGGCTTGCCTCGCGGCCCGGCGGCACGGGAGAGCCAGGGTGGCAGCTCGCGGCGGTCTATGCGTGGTCCGCGCTCACCACGAACATCGTGCTCATCGGCATCTGGTCGCTGGCGCGGCACTGGGGGCGGCCTTTGAAGGAATGGATCAGGCGCGTGGCGGTTTCGACGGCCATCTCCGCCGCCCTGGTGGTGGCGGTCAATCTGCTGCAAAAACTCATCTTTCCAGGCACGGTGCTGTTCTTCGCCTCGCACTCAGTGGCAAAGGAATCACACTGGCTCTACTGGGAGCGCCTTCTTTCCCCCGTCGAGACCACGCGCATTCTGCTGCAGCATCAGTGGCTCTCAAACATCATCGCGCCCGAACCGGAGAAGACATTCCCGTTTGGCCCCGACGCACCGATGGCGTCCATCGAAGCGGGGAGCTGGGCCATGTTCGCGCCGGCCTGGCCGCTTTTTGCGTTGTGGTCGCTCGTTCTGCTCGGCGCGGCTACCGCGCTCTTGGACCGGCGCTTTTACACACCGGCCATCCTCGCCGCGCTCGGCGTCATGGCCTTCAACTTCTGCTTCTTTTTCGTCTTCGGGCACGACCGGATGCTTTATGCCGCGCTGTGGACACCCGTGAGCGTCTTCCTCGTGGCCGCGGGCACGGAGTCGCTCGTGCGGCGTGCGCCGGCTCTGTCCAAGGCCCTGCCCGTCGTGCTCGCCGTCCTGGTTGTCGGTGAAGGCTGGCACAACTGGCAGTTCCTCGGCAAAATCGCCGCGCTCGTGAAATAGGCCGGCAAGCCTGCTACTTGCCCGCCACCTTCTTCCCGTCGCCGGATGGCAGCGTCACGACTCGCTGGGTGGCGCTGAGGCCGAACTTGTCGGGCTGGTACATCGCTTCGATGCGGGCGGGCGGGGCGATGGTGTCCCCTTCGGCGATGACTCGTGCGAGGTAGGTGAGGTTGTAGCGGCCTTTGTCGGGGGCGTAGTCGGTGAAGAAAAGCGCGCGGTCGGCGCGGATCTCGCGGAAGTCGCAGAACCACGGTTCGCTGGCGTGGTCGGAGCGGTTGCCGCCGTTCTCGCCGCCCTGCGTTTCGAACTCGGGGTTCACGGCCTCGAACACGGCGGGCAGCGAGTCATTGATGGCCAGGTAGCGGCTGCCGGCGGTGATCTCCACCTCGAGTGTGACGATCACCATGTCGCCGACGCGCAATTCCTTTGCGTCCTGCACGGTGCCGTCGGGCATGAGCTTTGCGTAGCTGCGCGTGATGCCGTAGCCGGCGTTTTGTCCGTCGAACTGCTTCATCGGCGGCCACGCTTTCGCCTCGATGCGGGCAAAGGCGGTGCGGCCTTCGGGTATGGACACGCTGAGCGGCTTGGCGGCGAGATTGGAATTGAGCACGAAGCTGGTCTTCGCGGACGCGTTCTGCGTTTGCAGATTGAGCGGCACGTCCTGGGTGTCCCATTTCGCGGCGAGGGCGAGCGGCTCGCTGCCGGTCTTGATGCTGCGCTCGTAGGCGGCCAGTGATGTAAGCGTCCACGCATTCGTGATCGTATTGCCCCACTCGCCGCGGCCGTTGCGCGATTGGAGAATGCTCGTCGCCAGCGCGTCGGCGTCTTCCTTGAGGCCCATGTGCGTGCAGGCGATGAGGCGCAGAGCCTTGTTGAGCTGATTGCCCCACCAGTAAGACCACGTCGGCACCTGCGCGGGGCGCGGGGCCGGTTTCGGTGTTTCTTTCGCGACGGCCTTTGTGCCCGCCTTGTCTTTTTCTTTCGTGCCCGCAGTCTTGCCAGCGGACTTGCCCTTCGTGCTCGCGGTGGCTTTTGTTTTCGCGGCGGCAGCCGGCTCGGCTTTCTTGACTTCGACCACGGGCTTCGGGTGCCAGCCGAGCAATTCCTTCACCTGTGCCTCCGGCGCATCGTGAATGAGCATGGCCAGGCTCAGATACAATTTCGCCACCTCGGGAATGCGGTCGCGTTTGCCGAAGAGGAGGTTTTCGTACGCAGGCTCGGCCTTGCCGCCTTTGGCGAGCGTGTAGAGCGCCATCGCGGCGTGCGTGAGTGCGTATGGATCTTTTTCATCGTCGAGCGTGCGCAGCGACTTCGACAAATGATCGAGCAGCGCCGTGACCACTTCCGGGGGCACGGATGCGCCGGCATCGCGCGCCTTCAGCAAGACGTAGCCGCCATACGCCGTGCCCCACGGGCTGGACTCCTGGCCGCCGGGCCAGTAGGCGAGGCCGCCGTCGTCGGTGACCATTTGCAGAATGCGGTTCACGCCGGCCTGGATCGCGGCCTTCGCCTTGTCCTTCGCGAGATGCTCGGGGAAGAGATCATTGTATCCGCCAAGCGCGAGCCACGGCATCATCGACGACGAGGTCTGCTCCACGCAGCCATACGGATAATGCAGCACGTAGCCAAGGGCATCGCGCACCTCCGAGAGCCGGCTCTGGCTCACGCTGACTTCCACCGCGCCTTCGCCTTCGAGAATCTGCGGGCTCACTTCTTTGAGCAGGTTTTCAACCGGCGTCTTTGCATCGAGCCGTGCGTAGCGCACCTCGCGCAGTTCGGGCATCGGGTGGTTCACCTCGAAGACGGATTCGGTGCCGTCGGTCAATGCGGGCGCGCCTTCAGTCCACTTCGTCGTGCGCGCGGTCCACGTCCATTTCGTGGTGCCTAGCTTGCTGAACTTGATCGGGAACGCCGTTGCAGTTGTCGCGCCGGCTTTCAGCGTGAGCGTGCGCTTCTGCGACTTTGCGTCGGCTCCTTTGGCTGCGCCGAGGATCACCGGCACATAAGGCCGCACTTCCTCGACGAAGGACGCGTGGTCATCGAGCTTGAGTTCGATCTCCACATCGCCAGCGTTCGGCGTGGTGTTGTGGATGACGGCCTTCACGAGCACTTCGTCACCGAGACGTGCAAAACGCGGCACGACCGGTTCGACCATGAGCGGCTTGTTGATCTTCACCGCCGACTCCGCACTGCCGAAGCGATCCACGCCCGCAGCGGCCACGGCCATGATGCGGTAGCGCGTGAGATTGTCCGGCGCGGTGAAGGTGGCGCTCACTTTTCCCTGCGCGTCGCTCAAGACCGACGCCACCCACAGCGGCGTGACGACAAAATTCTTCCGCAGCTCGATCTGCGCGTCTTCTTCGTCACCACCGCCGCCGACGAGGAAGCCTTTGTTTCCGCGCTGCCGCTCCGCGGCGTCCTCGGGCAGGATGCCGTCGAGCGAAGTCCAGTTCTTCACGGCCAGCGGGAAAGTGGCGCCGAAAAGTTTCATGGGATCAGGCGTCTCGAAATGCATGAGGCTCAGCACGCCTTCATCGACTGCGAAGATCGTCACGTCACTGCCGGCGACGGGCGCGCCTTTTCCGTCCTTCACCACGGCGGACACCACGACAGGCTCGCCCGGCTTCACTTCCTCGCGCCCGGGCTTCACGTCGATGGCGAGGTCGCGCGCGGTCGAGTCCACCTTCAGCTCGCAGTAGCCGACGCGATACTCGGGCATCTTGTGCTGCTTCGGACTTCCATCCGCGCCGCGCACGACGATCACGGAGACGAACACATTCGGCGACTCCGCGTCCTGCACCGGCACCTTGATCACCGGATTGTCCGGCGAGAGCTGCGTGATGTACTGCTTGTGAAAGCGGTTCCGCTCCACGGTCACGAGCGCGGTGCCGGCGATGGGCGTCTTCACGACGATGGTGGCTTCCTGCCCCGGAGCGAGTTCCTTCTTGTCGGGCTGGAGGTTCATCATCGAGCCGTCCTCCATCGCCCAGGGGAACTCGCCTCCGCCGACGACGTAGAATGGCAAACGGCTCAGCAGCTTCTTGCCGTGTGCGTCGACCGACTCCGCCGTGAGGAAATACGTACCGGCCTTCGCGGGCTTGAAGGTGATCGTCGCGGAAGGCGCATGGCCTTTCGCCGCGGCTTTGAGCTGCACGGCTTGATGAAACTCATCCTGCAAAACGACCTGGTCCTTCGTCGTGCTGCCGCCGCCTGCGGTGGCGATCTTGATCGTGCTGTAGCTCTGGCGCTCGATCTTCACATCCACCTTCGCATCGCCATTGGGCGGATCGCCGTCGGGTGTGATGGCGATGACTTCGAGCGACACGTCCTTGCCGGTGGAGCCAAAGGTGTCCGGGCCCTTCAAACCGAGGATGAAGTCCGCGCCCGGCACGCGGAACTGGCTGGAGGCGTTGATGGTCTGTTCGTTGATGTCCGTGACCTCGGCCTCGACGCGGATGTTTTGCGGCATCGCGGCCTTGTCCGGCGGCGGCACGGGCATCTCGAGCATTGCGGTGCCGTCTTCATTCAGCACGGCGTCGCCAAAGGCATCCCACGACGCGTGTTCCTCCTCGCCAAAGTACGTGCCGCGCTCCTTGCCATAGCCGGCCCACGCGGGCGCGTCGCCGAAATGATAAGCCGAGAAATTCTCCGGCGGCGCGAAGTCCTCGGTGCGATACGCGCTCCAGTTGATCTTTGCCTGCGAGAGCGCCTTGCCCATGTAGTAGTTCGCGGTGAGCGGCACGCGGATGCGCTCGGGTTTGAACTCGATCTTGTCGGTCTCGACCTTCACTTCGAAACTGTTCGGCCGGTAGTCTTCGATGCGGAAGGTGAACTGGCCGTTGCCGTCCTCGGCCCTGCCATTGCCGTCCTCGCCCTTCGCGGAGGGGAACGAAATGTTCAGCGTGTACCAGCCGAGCGGCCCTTCGGGCAGCACGAGGTCATCGTTCCACGAGCCGTTCGCGCTGAAGGCGATCTGCTTGTCCATCACGATGCGGTAGCGGGGATCGCGCAACACCATGCGCGCCTTCAGAGGCTGCGCGTCGAGTTGCAGATCATCGCCGCTCAAACGCCGCGCATACGATTTCAAGTGCGCCGTCTCTCCTGGGCGATACACAGGCCGGTCCGCGAAGATGAACGTACTCCGCTGGCCTTCCCACGGCGACTCCCATGCAGTCGGAATGTTGAAGCTCCACAGCCCTATGCTCGATCCGCCGTCTTGCAGCCGGATCGCCGTGCAGTCGCCGTCCTTCTCCGCGCTCACGAATTTCGGCTCCACGCCCTGCACGATCGCGATGCCGTTCGCGTCCGTATCGCCGCTGCCGAGCAGCTTGCGCTCGCCATCCACCATCGTGAGGCGCACGCCTTGCACGGGCTTGCCGGTTTTGAGCGACACGACGAAGACCATCGACTCGCGTCCGTTCGTCTTCTGCACGATGCCGAGGTCCGTGAACTGCACGAGCGACTGCGCGATCACATTTTGCTTCCCCGCTCCCTCCGCCGCGGTGCCTTCCACTTCGAGGAAAAGCGGTCCCGCCTTCGCGCTGCCGAGGATTTCCTTCCAGTTCAGCCTGATGAGATCGCTGCGGTCGAGCGGCTTGTTGATGGGGAATGAGCGGTCGAACACGACCTGCCCTGGGTAGCTCTCGAAAGGCTCCACTTTGAACGCTGCCTTCTTCTGCGGCTCGCTGTGGAAGGCGCGTTCGTAGGGCTGGTATTTCTCGATGGCCTCCATCAATTGCGGCCCCGTGAGCCGCTTCGCCCGCACGCGCACCTGCCGCACGTTCGCGGCGGCGCACTCGAATTCGCCCTTGCCGGTGGCGAGCTGCGCGTTCACAAAAGCGGGCGTGGCCACGTAGGCCGGGTTCGTCTCGAACGTCTTCTCCGCCACGGCGACTGCGGCCAGTTGAAGGCCGTCTGATGACTCGATCTCCTGGCCTACGGTGATGGTGTACTTTGTATTCAGCGTGAACTTTCCGTGGATCGCCACGCTGCGCCAGTCGGCATCCGTGCTCGTGATCTCGACGGCGGGCTCGATCTTCACCGCCGCGGCGATCTTCTTCGCCACTGCGGCGAGCACCTTCGGGTCATCGTCCCCGTTGTCATTGCGGTAGATCGTCTTGTTGAAGAGGACGCGCACGTAGTAGTCGCGATCGAAAGGCGTGTGCGCGCCGATGTCGCGCACCTCGAACGGCTGAACGTCGCCGACTTCGATCGACTCGCCCGCGGCGAGCGAGTCGTGGCCGGACATGTTTTTCATGCCTGAAGCCACATTGAGTTTCCAGCCTTTGCCGACGGCCAACGGCGACTCCGGCTCGACGATGAGCGCGCTGAGCCGCGCGCCATCAGGCGACACGGACGGCTTTGCTCCGGTCACCTGCTCGGCCCATGTGGCCTGCGCATCGGCGCTGTAGCGATCGAAGTCTTTGCCCGTCGCGTGGCGGGCTTTTGCCGCCACGCGCGACTTCGTCTCCCCGCAGACGAAGAACATCGACTTCGCCGCCTCCGAGGGATTCACGCCGTCATTGAACTCAAACAGAAACGTCGCCGTGCGGCTGGTGTCGGACGTGTTGAACCACTTCGGATACTGGTCGATCACGCGGAAAGGCGCGCTGGTCACCTCGTCCAACAACGCCGTGGAGAGGGACTTGCCGTCGAGGTCCTTCAAGCCCGCCTTGAGCTTGAAGCGGTAGGCAGTGTTGAAATGCGGTGGCTGAGTGAGACGGTAGAGGCCGCTGCGCGTGCTGGTCCATTTGAATTCGCCCGCCAGCTCCGGCTGCACCTCGAGCGGCGACTGCTGCGCCACCGTGCCAACGGTCTCTTTCTGGACCATTGCGGACGGAAAGCGCACCTCAATGGACGACTCAGGCCCCAGCTCCGGCGGCTGGATGTCGATGTCCGCGGTGAGCACGATCTCCTTCGGCACGGTCGGCACGGCGGCAGAAGGCTTGGCGGCTGTTTTGGCAGCAGACTTGGCGGCTTTCCCTGATTTCGCAGGCGCGGCATCAAGCCGGTCGAGGCCGGCAAACGAGATGGCAGCCACGAGCACGGCTGTGGAGATGAGTGATTTCTTCATGAATTGAGAGGGCGCGGGGTGGTCGGACAGGATTCGGCGGCAGCGCATTCAAACTATCACGATGAATGAGCGTTTGACGAGCGTATTGCTCACGCCTCCATTGCTTTCGCCGCAAGGCGCTTTCGCGCAGCGCTGCGCACCGCGACCGGAGATCCCTTGCCCCCAACCGCCTGAGATGGAACCCGCCAACCCGCCAACCCCCAAAGAAGACAAAAAGGAGCGCGTGCTCTGGGAGAAGACGCGCAAGAGCCTCATCGAGCGGCTCAACAACTGGGAGGACCAGAAGACGTGGAATGAATTTTACCAGACGTACTGGCGGCTCATCTACAGCGTGGGGACCAAGTCCGGCCTCACCCGCGAGGAGGCGTTCGACGTGGTGCAGGAGACTGTCGTCGCCATCGCCCGTCAGGTGCAGAAGGGCCAGTACGACCCGCGCGCCGGGTCCTTCAAAGCGTGGCTTCTGCAGATGACCCGCTGGCGCATCCTCGACGTCTTCCGCGCCCGCAAGCGCCAGCCGTCCCTCGCCGACCAGGGCAATGCCGACAGTGAGGACACGACGAATCTCACGTTGGAGCGCATGACCCAGGACAAGGACAACCTCCTGGAAAACATCTGGGACAAGGAGTGGCGCGACAACATCACCTCCGCCGCCCTCGAGCGGGTGAAGGCCAAGGTTTCACCACGCCAGTATCAAATCTTCGATTGCTACGTGATGAAAGGCTGGGGCGTTAAGAAAACCAGCGAAGCCCTCGGCATCAACGCCGCGCAGGTCTATCTCGCGAAGCATCGCGTGGGGAACCTCGTGAAGAAGGAAGTGCAGGGTCTGGAGAACACGCTGCTCTGATCTCCGACGATTCAGTTCTTTGAACTGCGGAGCAGCTTTCGTCCTCCTGCCCGGACATGTTCTAGGATGCGAGCGCCCTGTCTTGAACTCGAGGTCGGACAGAAGCATGAGGGCGATCAATCCATGACCTTCGGCTGTGACCCGCGGCGCCTGAAACGGGCCGCCGTGAGCGATGGGTGACTTCGCACGCCAGCGCAAAAACTTCCCCTTCCCACTGCTTGAGAATCGCGCCTCGTGATGGAAGGTGGCCCGATGCCACGCGCGCGTCGCACCCTGCGCGCGGGCCATTGCCATTCCACCCCATGAGTGTCCCATCAGGTGAATTCCTCGCAGCGGGGCCGCAGGCCGCGCCGGAGAGCCTGCCGACACATGACGCGGGACACGATGACGCCGCCGCGTGGGCGAATGCGGACGAGACGCTCTCGCTGCCCGAGATTGAGGAGCCGTCGGAGCGGCGCTCGCGCGTGGTGGCGAAGCAGACGTCGCACCGTGATGACATCGTGATTCCCGATTACACGCTCATCAAGCGCATCGGCGCGGGAGCGTATGGCGAGGTGTGGCTGGCGCAGAGCGTCACCGGTGCGCTGCGCGCGGTGAAGATCGTGTGGCGCGAGGACTTCGAGCTGACGAAGACATTTCACCGCGAGTTCATCGGCATCCAGCAGTTCGAACCCATCTCACGCGGCCATCCGGGGTTGGTGCACATTTTGCACGTCGGCTGGAACGAGAAACGGGGCTTCTACTATTGCGTGATGGAGCTGGCGGACGATGCCGTGACGGGTCCCGACATCCAGGACCTCCAGGCCTACGAACCGCGGACGCTGGGCACCGACATGAAGGCGCAGGGCCGCCTCGACCTGCACTTTTGCCAGGAGGCCGGCGCCTTCATCGCCGATGCTCTGCACTTCATGCACGCGCACGGTCTCACCCACCGCGACATCAAGCCGTCGAACATCATCTTCGTCCACAACACATGCAAACTCGCGGACATCGGCCTCGTCGCGGGCTTCGGCGAGCGCACCTACGTCGGCACCGAGGGCTTCGTACCGCCGGAAGGCCCGGGTACAGCGCAGGCCGACCTGTACAGCCTCGGGAAAGTCTTGTACGAGATGACCACCGGCAAAGACCGGATGGAATTCCCCGAAATACCCGAAGACATCAGCGAAGACGAGTGGCCTTTCTGGAAGGAACTCAACCGCGTGATCTGCCGCGCCTGCGCACCGGACCTCAAGGAGCGCTACCAGACGTGCGAGCAGTTCGCCGCCGACCTGCGCAAGGTCGGGGCGCCGAGACCCGAGCGGCTGACCGTACGCATCGGACGCTTCGCGCGCGCGGCGCTGGTGATGCTGTTCATCTCCGCCTGCGCGGGCGGGCTGCTCGCCGCGTATAAGAGCGGCCGCGACACGGCGCGCTGGACTTTCACCTCGCCCATCCCGAAGAAGCCCGTGGTCAAGCCGCTCGGTCCGCAGCCGCCTGTGCCGGGCAAGCCGTGGCAAAACCGCCTCTCCCAGTGGTTTTCCTTCAACAAGGACCGCCATGTTGCCGATGTGCCGGTGGACTACACCACCTTCAAGCTCTTCCTCGACATGAGCGGACGCTCCATCGAGTGCGACTTCAGTCCGCCGATGAAGGTGCCGGGTCACAAGGATTTCCGCGCCGTCATGGTGCCGCCCGCCGACGCCACGGCCTTTTGCGAATGGCTGACGGCCACCGAGCGTGAGACGGGCCGTCTCACCGTGAACCAGGAGTACGGCTGGTCCCCCGTGAGCGTCCCGCGCACACCGGGCTTCGAGCCACGCGACCCGTCGTGGACAGCCATCAATTGCGAAATCGTGAAGTCCCACTACGGCAGCGTCGCCATCGACAGCACGCCGCGCGGTGCGGACGTCTTCGATGGCGACCGGCTCATCGGCCGCACGCCCCTGAGCCTGCCACGCGTCCACACCGGCGCTTTTGAGTACGAAGTGCGGTTCCCCGGCTACAAGCCCGAACTCGCGAAGGGCAAGCTCCAGGAAGGCCAGTCCACCAGCTTCAATCTGCGACTGAAGGCCAGCGGGGCGGTCGTCTTTGGCAAGACGTGGCAGAACAGCCTCGCCATGAAATTCGAGCCGCTCGGTCAGGCGATGATCGCTGTGCATGAGGTCCGCCGGCAGGATTTCGCCGCATTTGCGAAGGCCGCGGGCCTGCCGCCGGTCGAGAATCGCGCGCTGGATGCCGACATGCGGCTGCCAGTGACCTTCGTCAACCGCAAGGACGCCGAGGACTTCTGTCGCTGGCTCACCGACACCGAGCGCGAGAAGGGCCTGCTCGATCCCGCCCAGGAATATGCGCTGCCTAGTGATGACGCCTGGAGCATGGCCGCCTATCTCCCGCGCGAGCGGGGAGACTCCCCGTCCGAGCGGAACCTACGCATCGGCAGCATCTACACCTGGGGTTTCATCTGGCCGCCCACCGCGAAGACCGGCAACTTTTTCGGACGCAAGCCACCGCCCAAGAACGCGAAGGACGCAAAGGGCGAAAAGGAACCAAAAGGCATCGAAGGCTTCGAGGATGGTTACGAGGGCCCCGCGCCCGTCTCGTCCTTCAGCCCGGACAGTCGCAAGCTCTTCGACCTCTCCGGCAACGTCTGGGAATGGATCGCCGAACCGTGGGGCGGCGACGACGAGGCCACACGCGATCACGGTGTGGTGCGTGGCGGCGCGTTTACAACTGAAGACCGCACCGAGTTGCTCGCCTCCTACCGCCGTCATCTACCCGCCAATTCGCGTCTGCCCGATGTCGGCTTCCGCATCATGCTCATCGAAGACGGCAAACCCGCGCGGGCGGAAGAGTAAGCCCCTTTCGCGAAGGCGAATCTGCGGCATGCGATGACGACCAAGTGCGCTCCGCGGAAACAGGTCTCCTCACGGATTTCCGCACAACCTTCGAAGCGCTACGCGGCGGAAGCGCAGTCCGCGACAGGAGAACTCCGCTCGTGTCCCTTTGCAAAGGGGCTTACGGGTGCGCATTCACCCAGTCAACCGCCGCGCGGACGATCTCCCAGAAGCTGCCGCTTTCGAGGCTGGCACCGCCAACGAGCGCTCCGTCCACGTCGGGCTGAGCGATGAGTTCGGCCATGTTGTTTGGCTTCACGCTGCCGCCGTACTGGATGCGGATCTTCTTCGCGGCGTCTTCGCCGAAGAGATCATGCAGCACCTTGCGGCAAAACGCGTGAGCTTCCTGCGCCTGCTCCGACGATGCTGTGCGACCGGTGCCGATGGCCCAGACGGGCTCGTAGGCGATCACGCAGTCGAGCACGCGGCGCGCGCCGACTTCACCGAGGCTTTCGCGGAGTTGCTTCTCCAAAACTTCTTCCAGTCGGCCGCCATCGCGCTCTTCCAGCGTCTCACCGATGCAGAGAATGGGATGGATGCGCGCTTCGAGAGCGGCGAGCACCTTCGCGTTCACGATCTGGTTTGTCTCTCCGTAGAGCGAGCGGCGCTCGCTGTGGCCGAGGATCACATGCTGGCAGCCGACGTCTTTGATCATGCGCGCGCTGATCTCGCCTGTGTAGGCGCCAGCCGGATGCTGGCTCATGTTTTGCGCGGCGAGTTCGATGTTGTCATTGCGCAGCATTTCACCCGCCTTCGGAAGACTCACGAACGGGGGAGCCACCACCACCTGCACAGGGCACTTGTCCGGCACCAGTCGCATGAAGGCGCGGAGGAAATCCTCCGTCTCCTGCGGGACCATGTGCATTTTCCAGTTGGCGGCGATGATGGGCTTTCTCATAGATCGATTCAGGGTTCCCGGTTCTCAGTTGGCGGGTTTCATTTTTCCTTCAGGCAGGCGACACCTGGAAGCACTTTGCCTTCCAGAAGTTCGAGGCTCGCGCCGCCGCCGGTGGAGATGAAGGTCACTTTGTCGGCGACACCGGCCTTCTTCACGGCCTTCACGCTGTCGCCGCCGCCGATGATGGTCTTCGCACCGCTGTTGGCGGCGATGACCTTCGCGATGTCGAACGTGCCTTTGGCGCAATCCTTGATCTCGAACACGCCCATCGGGCCGTTCCAGATGACGGTCTTCGCCTTGGCGACTTCGTCGGAGAAGAGCTTCACGGACTCGGGTCCGATGTCCACGCCTTCCCAGCCGTCAGGGATGTTCTCGTTCACGCCCGTGTAGCGCGTCGCGCCGACGGTCTTCGCATCAAAATCAAACGCATCGGTGATCATCGCATCCACCGGGATGAGCAGCTTCACACCGCGTTGCTTCGCCTTGTCGAGCGCCGCTTGCGCGATGGGCTCCCACTCGGGCTTGTAGAGGCTTTTGCCGAGCGTGATGCCCTGCACCAGCTTCCGGAAGGTGTAGGCCATGCCGCCACCGATGATGATCGTGTCTGCCTTCTCGAGGAGGCGATTGATGACCTCGATCTTGTCGCTCACTTTCGCGCCACCGAGAATGACGACGAACGGACGCTCAGGATTCTCCAGTTCGTCATGGAGCCAGGTCAGTTCCTTCTCCATCAGCAAACCGGACACAGCTGGCAAGTAATCGGCCACACCTGCCGTCGAGCTGTGCGCACGATGCGCGGAACCGAAGGCGTCATTCACGAAGACATCGCCGAGTTCAGCGAGTTGCTTCGCCAGCGCGGCGTCGTTCTTTTCTTCACCGGCTTCAAAGCGGACGTTCTCCAGCAGAGCCACGTCACCGTTCTTCAAATGCTCGACGATCTTCTTCGGCACATCGCCCACGACGTCATGGCTGAAGACGACCGGATGATTGATCAAAGTGTGCAGATGATCCGCGACCGGTCGCAGCGAGAACTCCGGCGCGGGCTTGCCCTTCGGACGGCCAAGGTGCGACATCAGGATGACCTTCGCACCCTTCTCGCGAAGAAATTTGATCGTCGGCAACGTCTCCTTCACGCGCGTGTCGTCGGTGATCACCATTTTGCCGTCCTTGTTGTCGAGCGGCACATTGAAATCCACGCGCACAAGGACGCGTTTTCCGGCGAGGTCGATGTCACGAATGGTCTGCTTGGGCATGGCGGGCAGTTTTTGGGGGGCGCATCTATCGCGGGAAAACCCCGCTTGGCAAGAGCGCAATCCCGGAGCGGCATCCATGCCACGATGCCGCCCGACTCAGCCCGAGAATCCGCAGACCTCACGCCCCAATCACGGTCTCCACACCAGCGGAACGACAAAGCTCGGCTTGTCGGCCACGGACTTGATGAAGGCCGCGCGCATGGTGCCGAAGAGGAGGGCATCGTTGAGATTGGTCAGCGAGGCATCGCCAGTGGCGGTCCACTGCTGGAGGGGGCCGCTGTTGAGGAGGAATTCAGTGGCGTAGCCGGCGGTGCCATTGGCTGCGTCGCCTTTCCAGATGTGGATTTGGTCGGCGCTCGATGCGTTGCGTGAGCCGATGAGGCCATTGGCGAGGGTCATGCCGAGTGAAGTTGCCGATTGCGCGCCGGGCCATGGATTGGCGATGAGTTTGGTGCCGGCTTTCAGCGGGAGTGAGATGGCATTCGCGCGGACGATGCCGCTGAACGTGAGATTCACCGGTTCGCTTCGTGCCTGGACGAGCACGCCCTCGGTTTCGTCGATGATTCGGCCGCCAGCATTAGCAAGCGTCGCATCGTCTTCGCGGGTCCATTGCTGGTAGCCATCGGCGCGCTTCCAGAGCCAGAGCGCTTCGAAGGCGCTGCCGTTGTAAAAGAGAAGACGATCAGCGGTCGAGCGCTGTGACGTGCCGCGGAAGAGTGTCTCAGGAAACATTTCGCTGACGGTGCGATGTGCACGAATGGCGATGGTATCGCCGACCAACGACGAAGGAAGTGTCGCGAGTGTGCTGCGAGCGGCATTCGCTTCGATGACAAGGCGGCCGCCGGTGCTGGCTTCTTCATCGATCTCGAAGCGCTGGCCTTCATTCACGCCGCGCGTGACTTCGAGATAACAGCTCGCGCCTCCGAACGATGGTGCAGCACGATCGAGCGTGAGCGAATCAGCCGAGACGCCCGTGGTCATCGCGGTGCCGAGCGCGGGCGTGGCAAATGGCACGCCGGCGGTGGCTGTGCCAACGGGATAGGCTGCGCGAGTGAAACCGACGGTGTCGCCTTCCTTGGTCGAGTCGGCGAATCCATCGCCATCGCTGTCCACTTCCTGATGCAGACGGGCGAATCCTTTGTCAGCACCCGTGAAGAGCGATGTCACATCGGAATACGACACGGTTTCCGTGCCGTCGCCGTTTGAAGCGATCGTCGGTGATGCCGTGGCGACGCGCCAGCCGGCGGGTGATTGCGCGAGATCGTCGAGCAGGTGCAATTCATAGCGTGCGGCGCTGTTCGCAGGACGTGTGAAGGCAAGGCCGAGTGAGCCGCTGCCGCTTTGCATCGAGACGAGTTCGGGGAAGTTCGTCGTGCTCGATGTGAGCGATGCGAGTGTCGCCGTCACGGTAGTGCTGAGAGCTGCACCCGGCGTGCCGGTGATCGCGACATTGTCGAAGGTCGCTGTGCCGAGCACGCTGTTGTTCGCGCTGGTCACGCAGAGGCCGAACATCACATTCGATGGCAGCGAGGTGAGGGTGATCGCCTTCACCTGTGTCCACGTCGTGCCGTTGGCGGAGGCGTAGCCGGCGATCGTGTTGCCAGAGCGCACCAGGCGCACCCAGTTGTTCGGCGGCGCGTTGTTGGCCGGACCACTGACATCGGTCGTCACTCCGTTCGTCGCAGAGCGCGACATGAACTCGAAGCCGTTCCGCGTTTCGTATGGCGTCACATACATGATCGCGTGTCGCGAGCCGACAGCGCGGCTTTCGCGGATCATCACACCGGCTTTGGCCCACGAAGCGGTGTTCGTCTGGCTGGTGATGCGCGCTTTGATTTCGCCATCGCCAGTGATGCTCGTGGAGGCGAAGTGGAAGCTGTCCTGCGCATAATAGATGTCCACGCCTGAGCCCTTCACGGTGTAAACGCCGCTGCTGAGCGATGTGCTGCCAGCAACCCCGACGAGTCCGATGTCCGCGCCGATCAAAGTCGTGCCGCTGCTCGTCGCGAGCGTCGTTGCACCAACGGGTCCTGCCGTGCCAGCGCCGACGATGTTGAAGGCGGAGACTTTGTAATTGTAGAGCGTCGATGCGGCGAGCCCGGAGTCGGTGAAGCTGAGGCTGCCCGCTGCGAGCGAAGCGATTTCCGCGAAAGTGCCCGAGCCGGTCGCGCGTTCGACGCGATAGCCCGTCTCGTTTGTTGACACATCGGTCCATGTGAGGCGAATCGACGAGCTGCTCTGCGCTGATGCCGCGAGATTCGTCGGCGCCGCCGGCGCAGTCGGCTGCGCGGTGGTGCCGATGATTTGCACGTTGTCGAAAGTCGCGGTGCCGAGGCGTGTGTTGTCCACGCTCGTGACACAAAGACCGACGAACATCGTGGAGGCGAGCGAGCTGTAGCTCGCACTGTGGATTTGCGTCCACGTAACACCATCCGCCGACGCGTAGCCGACGATCGTGTTGCCCGTGCGCACGAGTCGCACCCAGTTGTTTGGCACCGGATTGTTCGCCGGGCCGCTGATGTCGGTGGTCGCGCCGTTCTTCGTCGTACGCTTGAGCATTTCGAAGCCGTTTCGCGTCTCGACCGGCGTCACATACGTCGTGCCGTGACGGCTGCCGACGGAGAGATCTTCGCGGAACATCACACCTGCCTTTGCCCACGACGCGGTGTTCGTCTGGCTCGTCACGCGCGCGCGGATCTCACCATCACCAGCAAGCGACGCGTAGGCGAAGTGGAAGCTGTCCGTGTTGTAGTAAATGTCAGCGCCCGAGCCATTGATCGTGTAAACGCCATTCGCGAGCGTCGTGCTGCCAGCCACGCCGACGGAGCCGATGTCGAGCGCGGTGAGCGTTGGTGGCGGAGGCGTGGTGGAATACGAAACGCTCAGCGTGTTCGAGGCCGTGTTGCCGAGGTTGATCGCGTTCACACAGCTTCCGGCTGGCAGAGAAATCGTGACCGCGCCTGCTGCCGTCGGCGTCACAGCCACTGTGTAGATCGATGGGCCGCCCGTCAGTGCGCCCGCCGTGCCGTTTGTGATCGTGAAATCGCTCGCGGTCAATCCGCTGACCGATTGCGTGGCCGTGATCGTCACATTGAAGGCACCCGTTGCTGTTGCCGGACCTGTCAGCGTCATGCCCGGCGCACCGAGCACGGGCGCACTGGCTTCGCCGCCGTCGATTTGCTGGAGATAAGAGACGAGATTGTTCAGCTCGGTCGTCGTCAGCGTCACGCCTTGATGCGCCTGCACGGCGGCGGCCAATGTTTGCGCTGTGCCATCGTGAAGATACGGAGCCGTGGCCCAGAGGCCGCGCAGCGTGGGCACATCGAGTCCGGTCAATGCTGCGCCGAGACGCTGGCCCGTGCTCGGCTTGATGGTGCCGATGTTTGCGAAGACGTTCAGCGCGCTGTTCGTGAACTGAGCCCCGCTGTGGCATTGCGCGCAGTTTGCATTTTCAAAGACAGCTTTGCCAGCAACTGCCGCTGTGGTGAGCGAACCGTCCGCATTTCGGAACGGACTCACGTCCTGCGTCGAAAGCGATGTCACATAAGACGCCAGCGCATCGAGATCGGCACTGCGACCGGCGTTCGGCGTGCCCATTGGCGGATGCGGATCACCGCCCGCGATGAGTCCAGTGCCGAGATCGAGTCCACGCAGTTGGTTTTCGAAGTCCTGCACTTCATCGAAGTTGCCCGTCCAGTGAAGCGGCCCCTGCGCCGTGCCGCCGTGACCGCGAAGGCCGATGGTGTTGCGCAGGCCTTCGCCGAAGCCCGTGAAGTCCCACGTGCGACCATCCTGTCCGCCGTCGTTGTGACACGAGGCGCACGAGATGTATTGCTGGAAGGCGATGCGCGGATCAGCCGAGTCATAGAAATGCTTTTTGCCGAGCAGCACGTTCGGCGCGAGCCGCTCGGTCGTGATGCAGTTCAGCGTGGCCGTCAGCGCCGGATTCGTGTCCGCGCCATCGATCAACATGCCCACGTCATGCACGGTGATCGTGCGATCCATGAAGTTCTGCACGAAGACCGTGCGACCATCCGGCGATACAGCGACTCCCTGTGGCGCGCGGCCTGCGGCGAACCGTTTGATCTCCTTCTTGTTCCAAACATCCACCACGCCGATCTCGCGACTACCCTCCAGCGCGGTGAAGAAATAGATGCCCGTGCGCTCGAAGGCGCCGTTGCTCGCGATGCCGGCGTTGTCGAAATCGACGCGCCTCGGCATGTCGTCCGTGTTGGCCGGCACGCCGCTTGTCAAAACGATGCGACTGGCGACGCTGCGCACCGTTTGGTCGTGCGTGAGCTGCGAACCATCGCGCAGCATGCCGCGCAAGATGTTGTCCTGCTTCGATGGCACCCACGCAGTGAGTCCATCTGGCGAGATCACAGCAGGGCCGAGGTAGTTTGGAATGCCGCGACCGGTGTTGATCGTGTCAGGGCGCGTGCTGTGAGTGAGAATGCTCTTCTTCTCGATCGCTAGCGATGCGGTGAGAATACTCAGCGTCTCGCCGCCGGTTGTGTCCGTCGGAGAAACGGTCGCGGTGTTTTCACCCGGCAACTGAGGCGTAATGAAGCGCGTGACGAACACGCGTGCGCCATCCGCGCTCACCGAGATGTGGCGCGCATTCACACCGACATCGAGCGTGGCGACTTGTGCCGCAGTCGTCGGATTCATGCGCAAAAGCTGGCCGGTGCCTTCGCAGACGATCCAGCCGTCCGTGCCGTCGGGATCGAAGGCGATGCCGAAGGGTCGCGAACCGCGCGGCAGCGTGAGCGTCTGCACCACAGCCAGTGTGCTGCCGCTGATGATGCTGACCGTGCCGCTCTCGTTGTTCGTCACCCAAACGCGGCCATCCGGCGCGAGTGCGAGCGCGCGCGGCGAAGTGCCGACCGTAGTCTCGGCGAGTCGCGCGCGAGTGACGGCATCGAAGACGGACACGCTGTTGTTGTCCGGATTCACGCACCACACGCGGTCGTTCGTGCCAGTCGGACGATCTTCAAAGATGATGCTGCTCGATGCGCTCGGCGCGCGAGTCGTGAGCGGCGCGAAGATGCCCTGGAAGAACGTGGCCGTCGTGATGCGACCTGTGTCATCCGTCGCTGTGAGCGTGATCAAATAGCGACCCGGCGCTGCATACGTGTGCGAGGCCGTGGTGTTCGTGCTGAGCGGCGAGTCAGCCGTGCCATCGCCCCAGCTCCACTTGTAGCGCACGTTTGCGCCGCCAGTGCTCGATGCCGTGAAGGTCACCGCGCTGCCGCTGACCTTCGGCGGCGAAGCAGAAGGCTGATTGAGATTCACGATGTCGTTCACCGTCCACGCAAAGTTCACTGACACCGCGGCATTGCGGCCATCGCTCACGCTCACCGTCGTGTTGTTGCTGCCCGTCGTCGTGAGAGTGCCGCTGATGAGGCCCGTCGCCGGATTGATCGACAGACTCGCTGGCAATCCCGTCGCGCTGAAAGTGAGTGCGTCGCTGTCCGGGTCAGAAGCGACGATTTGCAGCGCGACATCGCTGCCGACCACATCGGTGCGCGCGCCAGGATTCGTAACGAGCGGCGCGCGGTTGTTCACCCACGGCGAGAGGTATTGGCCGGCGATCACGACTGGCATCACACTGCCGGGAGTGGCCCATGCGATGGCGAGATTGTCACCACCGCCGCCTTCTTTCATGAGGGCTTCGACGTAGTAGCTCTGGCCGGCCTGCAGCGTGATCACCGCCGACTGCTGCTCGGGGAATTTTGTCCACTCACGCGAGCTGCTCCACTGCGGCACGTTTGCGATCAGCGTCTTCGCACCAGGATCGCGACTCGTGGAAAGGAAGAGCTGGCCTTCGTCATCACTCGCGATCCAGAAGCGATACTGGCCAGTCACCGGCGGATGAATGTAGCCGCGCACGCGCTGGCCCATGTTGTCCGCCCAGTCGGTCGGCGTCTCGAAGGACGTGAGCTGTGAGTTGCCCGTCGGTGAATTCGGATACGCTGCTGCGCTCGTGAGATTGGAAACGAGCACGCCGGTGATGCCGGTCCACCACTCGCGCAGAATGCTGCCGCTGCCTGTGTTCGTGAGCAGCACGGTCCACGTGAAGTTTTGCGAAGCCGACAAGCCGCCGCCACTCGCTGTCACCCGCACATTGAAGACACCGCTCTCAGTCGGCACGCCGGAGATGAGGCCGTTCGCGCTGCCGATCGTGAGGCCGCCCGGCAGACCCGTGGCCGAAAACGTCGGCGTCACACCGGTCGGAGCCGTGGCGCTCATTTGCAAAGAAGCCGGTGAGCCGATGTTCGACGTTTGATTGCCCGGCTGCGCGACCGTAATCACTGCGCTCGCATCGACCTTGACTACTTTCGCCACGGAATACGCGCCGCTCGCATTCACGCCAAAGAGCATCCAGTAGCCAGGCGTCACCACATTCGTGTTGGCGTGCATGTTGATGTCGTAGCTGCCTGCTGCTGTCTCGGTGAATGGCAGCGAGAGATAGCGCTGGTCGGTATTCACCGAATGCGTCAGCGCCGCCATGCGGATGAAGGCAAACTTCGCGATTCCCGATGTGCCTGTGACGCTGAACACCGCACTCGGAGCAACGGCTGTGGGCGCTGTATTCAACACCGGACGCACAGCATCCGCGCCAGTCGAAGTGAAAAGGGTTGGCGGCGTGTAGAGCTGTGCGTCCTGATGATCGCCCGCACCACCGCTGAGTCCGCCACCGCCGGAATACACGCGGCCATCCGGCAGCAGCAGCGCCACGCTGTGATAGTTCCGCCCGACGGCGATGCTTCCGACTGTGCGCCATGTGCCGGTGCTGGGACTCCAGATTTCGCAGGGCAACACCGAGCCTGTGTCGCTGAATTTCTGACCGGGGCTGTTGCCGCCGATCGCGAGCACTTCGCCCGTCGGCAGCACGACGGCATTCACAAACTGCCGCGCAAACTGCATCGACGCCGTCGGCGTCACAGTCGGCGGACTCGTCGTCATATCGACGGTGTAAGCCGCATTCGTGCTGGTGCCGATGGTGCTGTCGCCCGCGCTCGCCGTCGTGTTGATCGAGCCACCAGCCACGAGCACTTTTCCTTCGTCATACATCACGAAGCAGCCTTCCTTCGGGTAATGCGCGCCGGGCACGCTGGTGCCGGTGTTCGTGAAGCTGCCGGTGTTCGCCATGTTGAACCAATGCATCGTGTCCGTGGGGCCGAAGTGCAGCAGCCGACCATCCGGCGCGAGGCTGAGGAAAGGATGCCAGTGTGTGTTGTAGCCCGCATTGGTGCCGATCACGCTTGTCCACGGAATGCCCGTCATCGCGGTCCAGCCCGTGCCGGTCCAGCGTTCGGTCGTTGTTTGTCCGGTGCCGCTGCCAGTCGCCGTGAAGACGTTGCCGTTTGGCAGGGAGACGGATGTGTTATACCAGCGGCCGCCGTTCATGTTTTGGACGCGAGTCCATGTATTGTTTCGCCAGTCGAAGATGCTGACGTAGGGCGTTTCATTGCGACCACCGTTCACCATCACGCGACCGTCGGGCATCAGCGTGATGCCACCGCAGAACATGTCGTGTGTCGAGTTGTTGAATTCCTGAAACGCACCCGTCGCCGGATTCCACGTGGCTGCGTAGGTGAACTCAACGCCCGCAGGAAACGACGTGCGTTGATTGGAGGCAAAAGTCAGGACACGACCATCTGGAAGATTCGCGGCCGAGACGGGAATGTGCGGCGTCCAATTGATCAGCGAACTCCACTCGCCGAGGCTGCTGCTGTCTGCGGCTGTGACCGCTGCGCCGATCGTGACCGTCACCGTCGTCGCCAACGCAGCGCCAGGATTTGCCTGTGCTGAGAGTTGAGCAGCGGCCAATGCGAGTTCGTCGTCTGCTGCGTGACCGGTGGCATCGGCGCGAAGACGCGGAGACGCGAGAGCCAGCGCGATGAGAATCAGCAGGAGGAGTCGGGATTTCGTGATCATGCGAGTTCGGGAGTCAGCGCGGACTGGATTGAGAGAGGCTCGTCTTTGGTGTGGTGAATGCGGCGTCTGTCAGCGTGCGGAGGAAGGCCACGAGATCGGCCTTCTCCTGCGCGGTGAGGCCAAGTCCTTCGGAGGGATGCTTCGCGAGATTCGGATCGAGCGTGTCGCTGCGGACGACACCGTGGTCGTAGTGCTCGATCACTTCTTCGAGCGTCGCGAAGCGGCCGTCGTGCATGTAGGGCGCGGTGAGAGCGATGTTTCGCAGCGAAGGCGTTTTGAATTTGCCGCGATCCGCCGCGCTCTCCGTCACGGCTTCGCGACCGATGTCACCCGCAGCAAGCGGCAGGCCATTGTTGTGGAAAGCGCGATCGGTCACCAGCATCCCGCCATGGCAATGGAAGCAATCCGCGCCGCGAAACCCGCGCTTCGGATCGTGCTCGGTGACGAAGAGCTGGAGGCCGCGAGCTTCCGATGGCGTGAGCGTCGTTTCTTTGCGAAGCGCACGATCAAACTTCGAGTCCTGCGAGATGAGTGTGTGGAGGTACTGCTCGAGTGCGAGACCGATGCGCGCGGGGGTGATCAGGTCTGGAGACCTGATTGCCGCAGACAGGTCAGGAGACCTGTCCTCCGTCGCGTTGGCGAAGACTCGCGCGAATTGTTGGCGCATCGCGTCGTCTGCCGAGAGCTTCGCGACGACGCGATCGAGCGACTCGTTCATCTCGTGCGCATCCTGGATCGGCATCAGCGCCTGATTCCGCAGACCGACGGCGCGACCGTCCCAGAAGAAATCCTGCTGCCAGAGCAAGTTGAAGAGCGGCATCGCATTCCGCTTTCCGATCTGGCCCTCGGCTCCAATGCTGAAGCGCTTGCCGGGATCAGCAAAGGCCGCCGAGCGATCATGGCAGCTCGCGCAGCTTTGCGTGTTCGTTTTGGAGAGTCGTTGATCGTGGAAGAGCTTCTCTCCGAGCGCGACGCCTTCGATGGATGGCATGTTGTCCTTTGGAATCGACGGCACCGGAAAACGTGTGGTGATTTCGAGGGGGAAGGGAGTGGTTGACGGTGATCGTGGACGTTCTCGCGAAGGCAAATCGTCCCCCTCACCCCAGCCCTCTCCCGCAGGGAGATAGAGTTGTTGGCGCTGCCGCGCCGCTGGCGAAAGTAGTCCAGACACTTCGTGACTGGAGTCGTCGAGTGCTGCTTCGTGTTCCTTCGACAATGGCGCAGAGCGCTCTCGTCTCCCTCTCCCTTGGGGAGAGGGCTGGGGTGAGGGGGAATCGTTTGGCTTCCCGACACCGGAGAACGGCGCGACCGACTGCAAGTCGGTCCCACTTTGAAGCGCGAGATCGTGATAGCGATCGGACGACACGCTCTTCACGCGAAAGGCTTGTTCGATGTTCGTCTTCAGCCGCGCAGCCAGCTTGTCGCCCTCGCGCGAGTGAGTCGAGTCTCCGTCCTTTGCGATGTCGATGCCTCGGAAGACTTTTGCCAAATCAAATGCGAGACGAATCGTGCCGACGCCGGCTTCGCCGAGCTCGACCGGCAGTTCGACGCGCATGAGGCTCCAGTTGTTCGCGATGTGATATGACCAGCCGCCGCTAGCAGCGCCTGGAGGATAGGCCTCCGGCCTGTCAACGGCTGACAGGTCTCCTGACCTGTCAGCCCCACGACTCCACCGCCCTTCCATCGCGAGGAAGATGTAACTCCCCGCCCAGCCCCAGTGAAGACCGTTCACCAGCGGGTGCAGAGGATGATCGGCTGCCCGCATGTTGGGATCGGAGGCGTTGGTTGCGGCATCGAGGCCGACATTGAAACGAATGGCCGTGAACTTCGCGCCCGGCACGCCTTCGAGTAGCCCGAGATGTTTTCTCTGATCGGCGCGGAAGCAGGCAAACCAGTTCTTCGACTCCAACCACGATCCATCCTCGCGGCGCAACGCGACGTTGCTCAAGAGAAAATCGAGACGCGAGACGCTCAGCCTCGCGCCCGCCGCATCCCTTCCCTGCTCTCCCTTCTCTTGATCGAGCGCCAGCGGCTCCTCGCCCCAGCACGGCTGGATGTCGATGTTGATATCGCGCACAGGCTGCGAAGCCGCGAACGCTACGCTCGAAAAGAGCATGAGCATCGCCGCCCCTGAAGCGCGGTGGCGGAGCGAGGCACGAGCGAAGACGCCGCTTTCACTTCGCAGAGCTTCCGGGGTCGGTGGAATCTCGGCGCGGACGGGTGCGGCGGACGTGCCGGGTGAAAGCGGTGTCTGCGCCACGCGCACTCCAAAGCGCTGCGTGCGGCGGCACTTTGAAGTGCACCCTCTCATGCTCGATTGACGTTTCTCCTTCATCGAATCGAGGGTGCGAGGATGAGTGTCGTGGTCGTCGTGGTGCCTGCGCGCTTGAGGAAGACGGCGCGATTGGCGATGAGCAAGGCAGCGTTGGACTGATCGGTGAGCGTCGCATTGTCCGCGCTGGTCCAGTAGGTGGACGCGCCGATCTGCGCGAACCAGAAGCTGGCAAAAGTCTGCGCGCCGCCGGGAGTGTCGGCGTTCCAGTCGAGGAGCATGTCGGCGATGGTCTTCGAGCGCGAGGCGATGAAGCCGTTGGCCGCATTGAACGCAGCGCTCGCTGGCGAGGCGGTGACCGGGAACGGCCGCGCGATGAAGTTCTGGCCGGGCCGCAGCACCTGCACGAAGGGATTCGTGCGCACGGGGCCGGCGATGATCATCGAAGCGGCGTGGGCGGCTTTGACAAACATGCCCTCACCCGGCGCGATGATGCGCGCGCCAGCATTGGCGAGCGTGGCGTCGCCGGCCGAAACCCAGGCCGCTTTCGAGGCATCGGCAGGCGTCAAATTGAAGAGCCAGTAGCTGGCATAGTTGCCACCGGTGTAGAAGCTGACCCTGTCCGACAGGCTTGAGGAGCGGCTGCCGGTGAGCACGGATTTGTCCAGCACATCATCAAGCGTGACGTGCTGGCGGATGACGATGGCCGCGCCGGTGAGATCAGGCAGCGCGGCGGAAGTATTGCGCACGGAGGCAAGGTCGATCACGACGGCCGTGCCGGCAAAGGTGGCGATGTCGAAGCGATGCCCGGCATACGCGCCGTCGCGCACTTCGAGGTAGTAGTGCCGCGAGGGATCGCCGCCGAGCGACGTGGGGAGCAAGACCGAATTTGCCGTGACGCCGGTGACAAGGCCGGCATAGAGCGGCGGCTTCACGTTTGCGCAGCCAAACGTCTCGCTGCCCGCGCCGAAGCTGATGCGTGAGAGCGAGAACGGCTCGCCCGTGGTCGTGCCTCCGCCTGAAAGATGCGTGACGCGAAGACGGAAGAAGATCGTGAAGTCTCCAGCATCGCCGAGCAGCGAATCGATCGCGGGATAGGCGATGGTGCGGATGGCATCCGTGCCGTCGGTGAAAACGGGAGCGATGCCGGTCGCGGTCCAAGTCGCGAGATCTGCCGATGCCTCGACTTGATACGAGAGGTCGGTGCGATCCAGCGGATGACGGATGCTCGCGCTCCAGCGGCCATCCGGCTGCTTCTCGATGCGCAGGCCGGCGGCGTCTCCACCGTCGCGCGGATCGGTGCCGAGGGCGTACTCCATGAGGTCGGAGCCGTAGTCGCCATCCGCATTGTCGCCGCGCGCGCCGACCTCGTAGTCACCGAGCCACTGGCTCCAGCTCATCGCGGGCTGCGCCAACGGCTCCAGTGCGGCACGCACGCTTTGCGATGCGGGCGCGGCGGGGGTGCCGGTGACGACGACGCTGTCAAACGTCGCGGTGGCCACCTGCGTGTTGTCCGAAGACGTGAGCGCGAGTCCGAAATAGGCCGATGCAGGCAATGTTGGAAGCGTGGCGGAAAAAGTCTGCGTCCAGTTCGTGCCATTGGCCGAAGTGTAGGCGGTAAGCACGGTGCCCGAGCGCTTGATACGCACCCAGTTGTTCGGCGCAGGATTCGCGGCCGGCCCCTGCGCGAAGACGCGCGTCGCTCCGCTGTCGGTGCGGTAATTGCCGGCGAAGCCGTTCTGAGGCGTGAGGAACGAGAGACCGAACGCGGATGGCTGCGAGAGGTCGGCGCGGATCATCACTCCGGCCTTGGTCCACATGTTTGAATTGGTGATGCTGGTGATGCGCGCCTTGATCTCGCCATCACCGGTGATGCGCTGCTGCGCGAAATGGAAAGTGTCCGCTCCGCCGTAGATGCCGTCACCTGCCGCGGCGAGCGTATAAGCGCCACCGCTCGCGAAGCTGGTGAAACCGGCCGGCGACACGGGGCCGACATCGACGCCGGCGAGCGCGCCCGCGGCGGGCGCGGTGATGATCTGCACGTTGTCAAAAGTGGCCCTGGCCACCAGCGAGCTCTCGGACGCGGTGACCGCGAGACCGATGCGCGTCGTGGACGAGAGGGCGCTGATCGATGTGGCGAATATCTGCGTCCAGTTTGCACCGTCGGCGGATACGTAGCCGCCGAGCACATTGCCCGCGCGCACGATGCGAATCCAGTTGTTCGGCGCGGCATTCAGGGCAGGGCCGCCGGCAAAGATGCGCGTGCCGCCGGCGGCGGTGCGGTAATTGCCGGCGAAGCCGTTCTGCGGCGTGATGAAGACGAAGCCGAACGGTGCAATCGTCGCGAGGCTGTCGCGGATCATCACGCCTGCCTTTGACCACGGGTTCGTGTTGCTGAGGCTCGTGACGCGCGCGCGAATCTCGCCATCGCCCGACAGCGTGGTGCTGGCGAAGTGGAATGCATCGGCGGTGCTGTAGATGCCATCGCCCGAACCGCTCACCGTGTAGCTGCCCGCGCCGCCGGATGAAGTGCTGCCGGCGATGGCGACCGCGCCCACGTCGGCCCCGGCGAGCACCGGTTGCGTCCCCGGCTCGGTGGTAAGCCATGTGAAGCTCGCGCTGGCGCTCAGCGAGCCGTCCGAGACGGCGACGACGACGCTGTTCGTCGCGAGCGCGCTCGTGCTCACGGTGCCGCTGATGATGCCGCTGCTCGCATTGATCGAGAGGCCGGCGGGCAGTCCGGTGGCTGAATAGCTGAGCGCGTTTCCATCCGGATCTGCGGCCTGGATTTGCAAAGCGACCGACGAGCCGCGCGGCGTCGATTGACCCGCCGGCTGGGTGACGACCGGCGGGCGGTTGCCCGTGATCGGGCCGACGATGATCTCCACATTGTCGAACGTGGCAAAAGCGCGGTCGTTGTTGTCCGAGGCGGTGACCGCGAGTCCGATGTAGGCGGTGCTGGCGAAGCCGGAGATCGTCGTCGTGAAGATGGGCGTCCACGCGGTGCCATCGGCGGACACGTAGCCGCTGAGCACGTTTCCGGTGCGCACCACCCGCACCCAGTTGTTTGGCGGGGGATTGAGTCCGGGACCGGCCGCAAACTGGCGTACTCCGCCGGTCGTGAGCCGGTAGTTGCCCGCCAGTCCATTCTCCGTGGTGACGAACGCGAGACCGAAGCGCGAATCAGGCGCGAGTGACTCGCGGATCATCACGCCGGCCTTTGCCCACGGATTGGCGCCGGTGAGACTGGTCACACGCGCGCGGATGTCACAATCGCCACTGACCGCGGTGCTGGCGAAATGGAACGAGTCCTCCGTGCCCGTGATGCCGACACCGGATGCGCTGATGGAATACGTGCCGGTGGTGCCATCGAAATTCGTGCCTCCATTCGGAGAGATCGCACCGATGTCGAGTCCGGTGAGCGCGGCCTGCGTGGCACCGCCGATGATGGTGACGTTGTCGAAAACGGCGGTGGAGAGTCGCGACACATCGCTGGCCGTGACCGCGAGTCCGATGGAAACCGACGACGGCAGCCCGCTGAGGGCAATGGAGGACACCTGCGTCCATGACTGGCCGTCCGCCGACACGAAGCCGGTGAGCACATCTCCCGCGCGCACGAGGCGCACCCAGTTGTCTGGCGCGGCATTGAGCGGCGGTCCGCCGGCATATTCCGCCGCCGCGTCCTGCACTGCGCGCCACACCATGCCGAAGCCGTTCTCGGGCGTGACAAAGGTCATCGCGTGACGCGAGCCGCCGGTGAGATTCTCGCGGACCATGACGCCGGCCTTTGCCCACGGGTTCGTGTTTGTCTGGCTGACGACGCGTGCGCGAATCTCGCCATCGCCCTGCAGCGTGCGCCACGCGAACTGGAAGCCATCGGCGTTGAAGAAGATGTCCTCGCCGGATCCGCTGATCGTGTAAGCGCCGGTGGATGCGTTCACGCTGACGCTGCCCGTCTGGCCTACCACGCCGACGTCAGTGCCGGTGAGATTTGTGCCACCCGAAGAACTCGTGCTCCATGTGAAGGACGCGCTGGCGCTCAAGACGCCGTCGCTGACGGCGACGATCACCGGATTCGAAGCCGCGGCGGATGCGCTGACGGTGCCGCTGATGACGCCGGTGGACGGATCGATCGACAGCCCCGCGGGCAGGCCGCTGGCGATCCATGAGAGGATGTCGCCGTCCGGATCGCTCGCCTGGAGTGCAAAGCTGACTGCGGAGCCGCGCAGGGTGAATTGATCCTGCGGCTGCGTGATGGCCGGCGCGTGATTTTGCTGCGACGAGCCGCCGAGCTGCACGTTGTCGAAGGAGGCGGTGCTGAGCACGCCGTAGTTTGACGACGTGACGACGAGGCCGATGTACACTGTCGATTGCAACGCTGGCACGACGCCGATGTGCACGAGCGTCCACGAGTGTCCGTCGGCGGACGTGTAACCGCTGAGCGAATCGCCCGAGCGCACGATGCGGATCCAGTTGTTTGGAGCGGCATTCGATGCCGGGCCGAAGAAGAACTCACTGGGCTGCGCGGTGGCGGCGCGGAATTCGTAGCCGAAGCCGTTCTCCGGCGTGAGAAAGCAGACGGCGTGACGCGAATCTTCACTGAGCGACTCGCGGATCATCACGCCGGCCTTCGCCCACGGATTGGTGTTCGTCTGGCTCGCGACGCGCGCGCGGATTTCGCCATCACCCTGGAGCGTGGTCCATGCATATTGAAAGGCGTCGGCCGTGCCAAAGATGCCGGAACCTGAACCGTTCAGGGTGTAGCTGCTGTGGTCGGCGCTGCCGCTGGTGCTGCCGGATGCGCCAACCGCGCCGACATCGGCACCGGTCAAGGCAGGCTGCGAGACGACCAGGGAATTGATCCAGTCCGCGATGGTGGCGACGGCGGCAGTGTCCACGACGTTCTTTGCCAGCGGAGGCATCTTCGCATCGGCGAGGCTGTTCAGGCGGATGTGCATCATGCTGCGCGATACATCCTTCGGCACGACGACCTTCGCGCCAGAAACGCCGAGGTCGTTGAAGAGCGGACCGTTGATGATGTTCGCGTTCGCGAGCGGCGTGTCGAAGCGCGCATCCCAGTTCGCACGCACGCCGCCGGGTCGGTGGCAGTGCGAGCAGTTTGAATCGAGGTAGGAGCGCGTGCGCGTTTCCAGCGAGGCTGATGTGTCCGTGAGCGGCACCGTTTTGGTGAAGCCGGCGATCTGCGTCGAACTCAGCGGCGTGTCGAACATGCCGATGGCGCTCCATGTGGCGAGCTGGTTCGCGGTGATGCCGGTCGTGGGATACGTGAGATTGCCATTGAGCTGACGGGTGTTCGGTCCCAGCACCCAGCCTGCGTTCTCGGTGTGGCAGTTCATGCAGTCACCGCGGCCGGGGAAAGTCCAGTTTTGCGTGCGCGTGCCGCCGTCAGACGTGGTGATCGTGACGGGCATGTTCTCGCCGTTGACGAGCAGGTCTGCATTGGAGCCATCGGCGCGCCACTTGTAGGTGAGGCCGTACCAGCCGTCGGTGCCGCGCACGAGAAAGCGCGTTTCGATGCGGCGGACGATGAAAGGATTCGATTCGTTCGTCGCCAGGTCGAACTGCTTGATGAGCACGGTGCCGACGGGAAAGTTCCAACTGCCGGTGGCAGAAAAGTTAATGACCTCGCCGCCGGAGTACGGTGCGCCGTCGTTCGGCAGCGCGATCCAGCGTTGCTTCAGCGCATTGTCGGTCCAGAGCGGTGAATTGACGTTGTAAGGGATCACGCCGGAGGCGGGCTGGAGATTTGCGAGGCTCGAGAATGCGCCGGTGGCGGAAAGCGTCGCGGGTGGCTGCGCGGTGCCGCCGGTGGAGGAGAGGCGATAGATTCTGCCACTCGTGCCCATCGTGCAGAAATAGAGTTCGTTCTGCGCATCGACGGAGAAGCCGCTCAAAGAGCTGCCTGAAATCTGCGTGAGCAGCGAGGGCTGCGCGCCGGGCGTCTGCCAGTCGAGCGACCAGATCTTGCCCGACACGTAGTCACCGAAAATGTATTTCCCGATGAGGCTGCCCGGCAGCCGGCTGCCACGATAGACGAAGCCGCCAATCACTGCAGCGCCGCCGCCGTTGTGCGAGTACGTCAAGATCGGCGCGGTCTCGGTGCCGATGACGGAAGCCGGCTTCGCCTTTGGCCCGGTGATGGTGCCTTCGAGATAGCCCCACTGATAGTTCGCCGCCTTCGCGAGCACGTCGATCTCCTCGGCATCCTCCTGCCCCACGTCGCCGATGACCGCCTTGCCCGTGGCTCCATCGAACGACATGCGGTGCGGGCTGCGCAACCCGATCGCGTAGAATTCTTCAAGCGTGCCTCCCGTGGGATCGACCCACGGATTGTCATTCGGAATATAGTAGCCCTGCGTGAAGGTCGCGGGCCAGCCCGCGGGCGGCACGCCGCCGACCTGCGGTTGACGCCGGATGGGATGGCTGCGCGCGGCGTCTTGATTCACGTCGATGCGCAGCACGCCGGAGAAGATGCCGTCATTGATCTTCTGCGCGTTGTTGTAGATCTCGCCGAGCGCGCCCTCGTCGCCCACGCTGATGTAGAGGAACGAGTCCGGCCCGAAGAACATGTCGCCGCCATTGTGCCAGGGGTTTTCGTCGAATTGGTTGATCATCACCAGCTCGCTGGAGCGGCCGATCGTCGTCGCACCGTCGTTGAGCGTGTAGCGCGAGAGGCGGTTGTAGCTCAGCTCGCCGGATCGCGTGTCAGGCACATAGCTGTACCAAATATAGACATGCCCGCGATGCGCGGCGCCGGACAGACCAAAGTCTGGATGCAGCGCGATGCCCAGCAGCCCGCTGTCGCCGCCGCCAAGCGTGTTCGATGCGAGATCAACGACCAACGTCCTCGTGGTGCCCGGCGAATTCTTGTCAAAGCGCCACACCTTCCCCTGACGTGTGATCACCCACATCATCGAGCTGCGAGGCTCCTGCACCATCTTGATCGGATCATCGAACGTCACGCCCGGAAACGCGTCCTCCGCCATGTAGCCGCCACCGGTGCCAGGCGATGTCGAGGGAAACGCGCCGTTCAGATACGCGCCCATCGGCTGGCGGCTGGCGAGGCCGGACTGTGCGAGCGCAGAGCCGCCAAGCGCGGCACACATCAGCAAGAGGGAAATTGAGGAGTGGATTGTCTTGTTCATGGCCAGCCAGGTTCATCCGTCGAGGTCGTTCGAGTGGCGCGTTGAAAGGGTTCGCGGGCACGCATGGGCGGCAGTTGCGCGCAGATTTGAAGTTCGCGCGGTCCATTCGCCGCACGCCTGGCCAGGCACGGCATCTGCAAACTCCTGATGCCTCCCCGCCACGACTCGTCGCACTCGGAAAGCCGATTCGACGTTGCTCTTCAGCAGCCGACCGCGTGTTCCGCCCTCGATCCCGCCCTCCGCTTCGCCAGCAACGGGATTGAGTACGGGCGAGGCACCACGGAAGATTTTTTCCACGTCGAGAGCCAGCCGGATGGTCTGCGGCCCTGTGGGACCGAGCACGAGCGGCAACTCCACATGCATGAGGTTCGCATCCCCTTCGACGTGCCACGAGTAGGGCGCAAAGGTCCCGTCCGGCCTCTGGCAGCGCCCCTCTACTGCCAGAAAAATGAATCCGCCCCGGCTGCCCCTGTGCAGGCCGTTTACCAGTGGATGCAATGGATCATGATCCCCACGTCCAGAGGGGTCGGCGGCGTTCGTTCGTGGATCGACGCCGACTTGGAACCGGATGGCGTTGAACCTCCGTGCGGGCACGCCGCCGATCCGTGCCGTAAAGCGCCCTTTGTCGGATCGGAAGACGGCGAACCAGTTCGGCTCCTCGAGCCACGCGCCATCCTCCCGCCGCAGGGCCATTCCGCTCAAAAGGAAATCCAACCGCGATACAGTCAGCCGCGCGCCATCCGAAGTGCTGCCGACTTCCGCTGCCAGCGGCAGGGGTCGATCCTCCCACACGACGGCTATCTCCAGATTTACATCCCGATCCACCGGCGAGACCGCCTCTGCCCTTCCCGCCGCCACACCAAGAACCAAGGCAATGAGACAGATGGCGAGGGTGATTCCACGCGCACCTGCCCGTCCGAATGGCAACGGACCAAAAGCGGCATGGTTGACTGGCTGAACTATTATCACAATTACGATTGGTATCTTTAATGAAATTCATTTGTGCTAATTTGAAAGCTATAGTTCTGATTCATCGACTCATATCCAAAATTTTATACCCAGATCCCGCCGGACGAACCATCTGAGGGCCGTCTTGTCCGCCCTCTTCACCATCGAACAGGCTCGCCACCGCCACAAAAGGTCACCGTCTCCCGAGCAACCACGCCCCCAGCACTCCGAGCGCAGCGGAGACATACCAAGCGAGCGAGGGAGCCATCTCATAGAGGTGCAGCCCGGCGACCGAAGCGACGATACCTCCGATACTCCAGGCAAAGCTGAGGAATCCCGCGTAGCGCCCGCGCATGTCATCGGGTGCCAGACTGGCAGCATATGCCTGCTGCCGGGAGAAGGAACACATCTCGCCCACGGTGAACACGATCATCGCCGCCACGAAGGCCCACAGCGTGGAAGTCACGAGAAACGCGAGAAAGCTGCCACCCATCAGGACGTAACCAAGGCCGATGACGCCGCGAACCGGCCAGCCGCGCGTGGCTGATGCGAGCGGGATCTCGAACAGACAAATGAGCACGCCGTTGAGCGCCAGCACCGCCCCGCACCAGTGCATCGAGATGCCCGAGCGCTCGAAATGCAGCGGAAACGTGGTGCTGCTCTGCCGGAAAATCCACGAGACGCAAAGGCACGCGGCGAACAGCGCGAGGAACGGCCGGTTTTGCCGGATGGACTCCCACGCGTGACTCCAGCCCGCCATCTCCTTCGGAGCGCGCCTTCCTCGAGGAAGGAACAACCAGGCCACAATCCCAAAGAATGCCGATGTCGCAGCGTCCACCACGAAGAGCCAGAAGAACGAATAGTCCGCCAGAAAGCCTGCCACCGCGGGCCCGAACGACCAGCCGAGATTCACCGCGAAGCGCTGCACCGCGAAAGCCAGCACGCGCTGCTCCGGTGCCACGATGTCCTGCACGAGTGCTGCGCTTGCCGGATTCCCGGCTTCACTCACCAGGCCTGTGAGAAGTGAAATGAGAGTCAGCGCCTGCCAGCCTGCCGCCTGTGACATCGCCATCATGCAGCCCGCGCCGCCGAGCGCGCTCAGGGCCATGGTCACATTGCGCCCCAGCCTGTCCGCCAGCCAGCCGCCGAGCGCGGCCGCTATCAGATTGCCAGCGGAGTACGCGCTCACCGCGATGCCCGCCTGCGCGGCCGTGTGCCCCTGCCGCGTGATGATGATGGTGAGGAACGGCCACACGAAGACGCCAAAGCGGTTCACGAAAGTCGCGCCCGCCAGCACCCAGAAGGGGCCGGGCAGCTTGCGAATGCTGTGAAAAAATGTGGTCATGGGCTGGTCAAGGAACCCGCAGACCGGAAGCGAAGAGTTTGTTTTGCCGACCCGCTCCTCGCTCCGGGTCTCCGCCGGAAAAGATCACGAAGTCATCGTCTCGACACGCATCCACACCGGATGCTCGCGGACGCACGAGAGCCGGGCGATGGCACCCATCGCCGCCTTCATGTCACCGAGCTTCGCGTCGTGAATCATGAGGACGAGCGAGGTCGTCGCGCTTTCTGATTCGAGGTCTTCAGGCTGGATCACCGACGAGATGCCGATGCCCCGCGCACCGAGCGCGGTGGTGATCTGGCCGAGCACGCCGGGCACGTCATCGACGGTGAGGCGCAGGAAATAACGGCTCTCCGTATCGTCGATGGGCTTGGATTTGCCGTAGAGTCCGTGCGGCACAAAGCCGGTGTGGCGTGCGCCGTAGATGATCGTCGCGGCGGCTTCGCACAGATCACTGATGACCGAGCTGGACGTGGGGTCCTGCCCTGCCCCGCGGCCGTAGAAGAGTGTCTCGCCCACGATGTCACCGTTCACGACGATGGCATTGAAGGCACCGTTCACGCTCGCCAGCACATGGGAACTCGGCAACAAGGTCGGCTGCGTGCGCACCTCCACGCGCCCTTGATCATCGGCACGGATGACGGAGAGCAGCTTCACGCCATAGCCAAGACGCTCGGCAAAGCGGATGTCGGCGATCGACACACGGTCGATGCCCTCGACATGCACATCCTCCGCCTTGATCCAGAAGCCGTAGGAGAGAGAGGCCAGGATGATGGCCTTGTGCGCCGCATCCCAGCCGCTGACGTCCAGCGTGGGATCGGCTTCGGCGTAGCCCTTGTCCTGCGCCTCCTGGAGCGCATCGCTGTAGCTCAGGCCCGCCTGCGCCATGCGCGTGAGGATGTAATTGCACGTACCGTTGATGATGCCGTGGATGGAGCGGATGTGATTCGCCACGAGGCCCTCCTGCAGCACCTGGATGATCGGGATGCCGCCCGCCACCGCAGCCTCGAAGTAAATCGGCACACGGCATTCCTCCGCGAGCGCAAACAACTCCTGCCCGCGCTCGGCAAGCAGCGCCTTGTTGCCGGTGACGACGATCTTTTTCGCGCGAAGCGCCGTGCTCACGAGATCGAAGGCTTCCGTGGTGCCGCCGATCAACTCCACGACCACCTGCACGTCCGCATCGGCGATGATCGCGCGCCAGTCGTCGGTGAGCATCGCCGCCGGCACCTCGACATCACGCGGCTTGCCCAGGTTGCGCACCGCGACCTTTGTAATCTCGAGGTTCGCGCCCGTGCGCTGCAAGATCAGATCGCGGTTCTTCGCCACGTTCTTGAAAACACCCGCGCCGACATTGCCGAGTCCGGCGAGTCCGATCCGAATGGTGCGAGGCGTATTGGCGTTTGGCATGGCGAGGGGGCGCGTAATAGGGCGCGAGTCGGCGGTTTGGCAAGCTGCGAGGGCCGTTCGTTCGTCTCAAGCCTGTCCGATCATGACTGGCGGGAGATCGAAGGAAGGACTCCAACACTCACCTCACCTCGAATTTCCTCCAGTAAACGAAGATAACCGGCGCGACGCTCACACATTCGTTCCCCACGGCGGCGATGCCGCCGAGATCCGCAGTCGTGGCACCCGCCACGACGAACATGACGGCGATGAGCAGCGCGGAGCCGATCAGCAACACGGCGGCGGGCGAGACGATGCCCGCGTCGGGCCGCGTGGTGGCGGCGAGCAGGTCGAAGAAGTGACCGGCCAGCAGGATGAGGATGATGAGCGGGAGAAACCGGCCGAGGCCGATGTTCAGCACTTCGTCGATCTCGTCCGCGCAATCGTAAAAGCCGTGCGCCATCACGATGAGGAGGAAGGCTGCCACGAATTTCTCCGCGCGGGCAAAGCGCCAGCGAAGCATTTCATAAAGCGCGTGCCCGGTGATGCCGGTCATCGCCACATGCATGAAGTTTGCCGTGAGAAAGCGCAGCCACGCGATGCCGCCCCCGCCGCGATAGTAGTTGATGTTCTCCTCAAGGGCGAAGCCGAGGCCGACGAAGGCCGCGGCGAGAAGGGCCGCCCCCTCGCTGCGCCGCCACAGCAGCCAGGGGAGGAAGACGGCGAAAAGCGCCAGCTTGCTGAGTTCTTCGCGCAGGCCGACACCGGCGATGAAGTACCAGATGTTCCGCGGGAACGGCGCGTGCTCGACGAAGCCGAGATGGTATTCCTGATACGTCAGCAGGATGAGCGCGGGCCACACGCTGCACACACCGGCGACCACGGGCAGCGCGGGCCTGAACCAGCGCCATGTCTGATCGTCCGAACGCTGGGCGAGAATCACATACCAGAGCCCGGCGGCGAAGAGCGCGAGCGCGAGCAAGCCCCAGCGCATCGACGCCATCTGATGCGCGATGATGCCGCGCCACTGCATCCACACGTCGCCCGTAAGCGCCCCAATCCGGCCGCGCATCCAGGGCGTGGCGCTCTCGCGCCACTTCGGCAGCCGCATGAGGCCGGCCAGCAGCTCCGCCTCGTGCCGTTCGATTGCGAGGTGCAGGGCGTCGTCACGAGCCAGTGCGGCATCGTCGAATCCGCCTTCGCGCACGAGCGCGCCGAGCACGTCCGCATCCTGATCGCGCGCCAGCAGCATGCGGGCGAGCATTTCATTGGCGAAGGGCGCCGGCGGCTCCGCTGCGGCCGCGTGTCTGAGGCGCCCGGTCGCCGCCTCGCCCCGATCATCCCGGACACCGAGCATGGCGGTGACGAAATCTTCGAACAACCGGTGCTCTCTGTTTTCCTTCACATGCCTGACGATCATCGCGCGCACGTCGAAGGCGAAGAGCTTTCCGCTCTTGAGGTACGGATCCAGTTCGAGCGGCGGCGTGCCGAGTTCTTCCGCCAGATCGTCCTGGCTCTTGAAGAAACGCGCCAGCCAGCCAAGCAGCTCGCGCGGCGCTGGATCGCCGGCTGTTTCCAGCCGCCGCCACGACTCGCGCAACTTCTGCGCAGTCGGGCTTACCTGCCGGGCGCGGACATCGGCCGATGTCGCGCCCACGCGCAGCCATTGCACGAGGCAACCGATGGTGAACCCGGCCACGACGATCGACACCGACGCGCGGATGAGAAACCGCCGGTTCCGCGTGAGATGATGACTGCGCGCTCTCCAGCCGTGAAACATGATTGTCAGCCTTTTGTTTTTCTCAGGCCGTCAAGGTGCCCAGCACAAAGTCCGCGATGCGCCGTGCATCGGCTTCCGTCACACGCGCATCCCGCGCGCATTCGCCGGCGCTGAACTCGCCGCGATGCGCGATGCGGCCCGCCTTCCACACCCACGCGGCGCTGTTCCATGGGCCGACGCGGCGCGGGTCGCTCCATGTGTGGATGCCGAGCGTGCGATCGTTAACCGCCGCGGCGAGGTGCATCGGCCCGCTGTCCACGCTCACACACGCCCGGGCCCGCCGCATGAGCCACACGAGCTGCGGCAGCGTGGTGAGATTGGTGAGATCGACCAGCCGCCCCCCTGCGGCAGGAGCCGCCGCGCCTGACACGCCGACGACCACCACGCGCACGCCGGCGAGACACTCGCAGAGCGTCCGCAATGCCTCAGGCGCGAGCGACTTGTCAGCACCGCGCGACCACGGATGCAGCAGGACGAACGGCGTGGCGGCATCAAAGGCGTCCGGTGCCGAGCCTTCCGGAAGATCGAAAACCACCTCCACAGCCGGCGCACTCACACCGCACGCGCGGGCAAGGGCGAGACTGCGCTCCACCGCGTGCGCCTGCGCATCCACGGCGACGACCTGGTCGAAAAACCGCGAGGCACCCTCGCGCGCATCCGACATTCCGGTGATCCAGTCCGCGCCGCGCGCATACGCGATGAGCGCGCTGCGCAGCAGGCCCTGAAAATCGAGCACGATCTCCGGCGGCTCACGCCGCGCGCGATTCCACCGCGCCGCCCACCCGAGCCAGCGGAAGCCGCCGGTGATGCCGCGAAAACTCTTGCGTGGAAACGCAATCACCTCATCGACGAACGGGCAGCCTTCCACCAGCGGCGCCCACTCGCTGTTCACTATCCAGCGCAGCTTCAGATGCGGATGGGCCTGCTTGATGAACCGCACGGCAGGCAGCGCGTGCACGATGTCACCGAGCGAGCTGGGTTTGACGATGAGTGCCGATTTGAAATCGCGCAGATCGACCGCTGCAGGGGCATCCGCGGCGCTCATTTGCCCAGGGAGAGCCGCTCGGCCAGCAGCGTAGGCAGGCCCGCATCGAGTATCTTTCCCTGCGTGGCCGGCAGATCGTACTCCACGCGGCGGATGGTGATCGTCTGCGCCGGCACGTCGTAAATCGCATAGGCCGCGCGCCAGTCACCATCACGCGGCTGCCCCACGCTGCCGACGTTGACGAAGTACTTCACGCCCCGCTGGAGCTGCACCTGGTCGCCACGCGCACCGCGCACCGTATCGTCCTTTTCGAAGACCCGCGGCACATGCGTGTGACCGTAGAAGCACACCTGTGTGAACTGGTAGCTGAAGCTCGCCATCGCATCGAAGCGGTTCGTCACATAGCCCCACGCACCCGGCGAGTCGAGCGTGGCATGGACGATGGTGAAGTCACGCACCTGACGCACCAGCTTCAGCTCGCGCAGCCACTGGCGCTGATCCTCCGTGAGCTGCTCGCGCGTCCAGAGCAGCGCGCGCTGCGCCAGCGGATTCAGCTCTTCGAGCAGCGAGGTGGACGCCGCGCCCTCGTCGTGATTGCCGCGCACCACCGGGCAGTTCATTTCACGCACGATCTCCATGCACTCCGCGGGGTTCGCAGCGTAGCCGACGATGTCACCCAGGCACACATAACTGGAGCAACCTTGGTCCTGGGAGTCCGCGATCACGGCCTGCAAGGCTTCGAGGTTGGCATGGATGTCGCCGAAGATCGCGAATTTCATCAGGTGAATGTTCTTTTTCCGAGCGCCACATTTGCGGGGCAAGATGGGAAATCAAGCTGTTATCAGGTCGTTCCCGGCCGGAGCGGACTGGCGTCAGTGGAGCCCCCACATCGCCTTCGATCCCGCGCCGAACGGATTCAGCATTCCAGGCCGGCCTGAACGACGGACCGTCAGCGACGCCACATCAGACGACGACGCACGGAACATCCAGGAGCACCGGATCAGGATTTGGGCGGGACCTTCTGTTTTCGAAGCAATGTTGCCCGGGTCACCTGCCAACCGGGATTCGCCACCGCCTCCCACATGCGAAGACGCCGGAAGCTGGCCTCGGTGTCGGCTCCGACCGTGATACTGTGCTTTGCCTCCCCGGCGAGCGGACTCTGCACCGTGACGCTCCCGACGTCGATGGTGGCGACGATTTTGTGGCCATGGATTTCCAGAACGACCGTGAGCCACTCGCCGAGCCCGCCGGGCGAAGTCAGCGCCACCGCGGGGAACTTCGCCCGCTGCTTGGTCTTCGGATCCTTGTGCGCATCATCGTAAGCAAGCGCATTGATCCCGCGCTCGCCGCCAAAGAGCGCGCATACGTAGTCTTTCTCATCCGTCGCCTTCAATTTCAGCCCCGCCACTGGATCGATGCCGATTACCTCCGCGCCGGTGATTTCCCAACCATCCGTGCTTGTCAGCGGCTTCAGCGCGAAGTTCTGGATGGCCCACACCTCGTCCGCGATGGCGTAATGAAAACCCGTGCCCGCGCTCTGCTGCCAAGCAAGAAACGGCCGGCCCTCGCTGTGCGCCAAACCGCGATGCTGCTGCATCGACACATAGCCTTCCGCATCAATCCGCCGATCTCTTGCCCTCAGGTTTCGAGGCGGCGGGTGTTGCGGTGGCTTCAGCACGCAGGGCCTCCAAACGCGATTTCATCCGAGCCGCGACTTCTGGATGCTCGCGGATCACGTTCTTCGTCTGACGTGGGTCATTCATAAGATGGTAGAGTTGCTGCGCAGGAGTATCAGGCTTGGGCTTGCCGTTAGTAAAATCGCTGTTGGTCTCGCCGGTGAACTTCAGCGCACCACCGCCGCCGAGGCCGTGCTCGCCGGGTTTGGAGCCGTTGAAGCCGCCACCGCCGCGTGCGCCGATGTAGAGCCAGGGGCCATCGCGGAGGGCGAGATTGGCTTTTCGATTCGGGGCGAGCACGAGTTCGGTGCGCAGGGGCTTGTCGGGCTGGCCTAGCAGCGCCGGCAGGACATTGATACTGTCCGGGCCGCGTGTGTCGGAGCCCGTGAGCGCGGCGAAGGTGCCGAGGAGGTCGATCTGGCAGATGAGTTGATCGGAGGTGCTGCCGGCTTCGATCTTCCCGGGCCAACGCACAATGAAGGGCACCCGATGACCGCCTTCCCAAGCGTCGAACTTGAAGCCGAGCAGCTCGCCATTGAGCCGGTGGCCGGCTTTCCACGCCTGCTGGCCGCCTTGATTGAGCATGCCGCCGTTGTCGCTGGTGAGGATGACGAGCGTGTTCTCACGCAGCTTCAGCTCGTCGAGCGTGCGCATCACTTCACCGACCATCCAGTCGAACTCCTGGATGAAGTCGCCATACGCCCCACCCTCGCTGCTGCCTTTGAACTTCGCGCCCGGCGTGAAGGGATGATGGATGTGCGGCGTGGCGAAGTAGAGGAAGAACGGCCCGCCCGCATGGCCGCGCATCCACGTCGTTGCTTTCTCCGTGAGCGTGGTGCCATGCTCTTCTTCGTTGTAGAGCGCGTGCGCAGCCTTCGCGCCGGACATGGCGGGAGTGAGCATCTTTTCGGGAAACGAGAGCGTCTCCTCTTTGCCGCCATACTTCAGCGGATCGTCCGGATCGAGTCCGACGACGCGATGATCCTCCACCCACACAAAGGGCGGATGGCTGCTCACGACGGGAATGCCGAAGTAGTGATCGAATCCGCACTCGAGCGGGCCTGGCTTCAACTCGGCGTTCCAATCCGGCTTTGGCTTGTCACCGAAACCCAGGTGCCACTTGCCAAAGCACGCCGTCGCGTAGCCCTGGCGCTTCAACATGCCGGGCAGCGTTGGCTTTGACAGATCGACGACGAGCGGGCTCGGATTCATGACCGGTCCCCAGAGGTTTTTGCGAAATGGATACTCGCCCGTGAGCAGCGCATACCGCGACGGCGTGCACACCGACGATGCCGAATGCGCATCCGTGAACCTGCGACCCTCGCTCGCGAGTCGATCTATGTTCGGCGTCTTCACCTTCGTCGCACCGTAGCAGCCGACATCGCCGTATCCGAGGTCATCGGCGAGGATGAGGAGGATGTTCGGCTTGTCGGCTGCGAAGAGCGAAGGGCACAGAGCGAAGAGAAATAGCAGTGCGTGACGTGACATCGTGTGAAGAGCGCGGAGTTAGGGCTTGGCTGGCATCTTCGCTGGCACGTCATCCATCTTCGCACCGCGCACCCACTGACCGACGACGATCTGAAACTCCGGTTCAAAGCTGTGTCCGCGTCCGCGCATGACGACCTGTGTCCAATCCAGTCCACGCGAGCGAGCGGTGCCGTCCACGGCATCGCTGATGAGATTCAACCGGTCGCGAATGCTGCCCCACGCGGGCTTGTTGGCGCTCGTGCCCTGCAGCTCTTGATCTCCGCGCAGCATGAGGAAGCGGCAGCGATTCAACGACGGCGCGAAGAGTCCGAACGGCGTGAGGAACGGCGCGCCGCCATCGACGAAGAAGAACTGACGAAAGTGCGCAAGCGTGAACTCATCCTTGCCCGCGATGAGCAACGCGGTGGCGTGCGCGCCATTCGAGAATCCACCCACCGCGCTGCCTTCCGCTACGATGCCGGGCACCTCCTTCATGAGCCTGCTCAACATCGTGCGATAAGCCTGACGCAGCGTAACGAAATCATCCACACCGAGCGCCATGCCCTTGGCTTCCTCCTTCGGATCATAAACGCGCTGAAACAGCGGAAGCGTAACGGCGATGAAGTTCGTGGTGCCGATGATCTTCCGCGCGTTTCCGACCTCCGTGCCTTTTCCGCCGATGCCACCGGCGATGAAGACAAACAACGGCCACTTGCCCTCGGGCGTGTAGTTGTCCGGCAGTTGGGCGGTGAGCGTGGCGGGCACGTCTTCGTTCTTCGCCTGCGAGTAGAGCGTGGGCGGCAGATCGGGAAACTCGAGTTTGATAATGGCGCTCGGACGCAGATCCGCTTCGGCATGCACCGGCATGACGACTCCCAGAACTGTGGCGATGCTGATCAATCGGCAGGGCATGTACATGATAAAGTTCCCGAGCTCAGGCTCATTCACGGAGCGGACACCTCGACGCGCAATGGCGCAATCATCGCCTGTGGACTCGTCACAGCGGTGACGGGTATCGGCTGACCGACGAGGTGAAAATAGACGGCGAGTTCTCTTCGCCTCGCCGTGATGTGCATGCGGCCTTCCGACGTGAGCTTCAACCCGATGTCATTCGCTGGTTTGCCGATGCCGAAGGCGGCAACATGTTCGGCATCGGTGAAATGCCCGCAGCCGTCGAAGCCTTGCGCAAGCGCAAAGACCGAGTCAGCGCCGGTGCGCACTTCCCAGGCCAGGTTGCGGTGCTGCATGGTAACCGTCTGGCCGTCTTTGCCCAGGTTGCCATACAACCAGCTTCCAGCGCCGAAGTCCCAGAGCAGCGGCAGCTTGGTGAGATCAAAATGCGCATCGACGGTGAGTTCGCGCTCGCTCCCTGCTTGTTGGGTGATTTTCACCCACGACTTGGTGTTCACGTACTCGAGCCACACCTGGCCAAGTTTCAGCGTGACGTTGAATGGGCCGCGCTTCACGATCTCCACCGCGCCCGGCTTGAGCATCGTGCGGATGCCGTCGGGACCGACGAACTCCTTGCCTCCAAAAGCGACCGAGGCGAGGAGCGGCTTTCCGTCACGGCGGATGCGATGACGAATCGCCGCGGACGCCACGACGATTTCGTCCGCTGTCTCGGTGACGGACAAACCGGCGCGCAACGGCTGAGCTGGCTTCTTTCCGATCTCCACGCGATAGGTCAGCGTTTCGTGCGGGGCGGGGCTTGGCGAGAAATCCACATCCAGCCCGCGCACACTGCCGTCGGGCCATTTCGACATCGCGGTGAACTGCGCGGGCATTTCCTTTCCAGCCGTGTCGGTGAGCCGGATCTCCTCGATGCTTGCCAGCGTCCCAGACGCACACTCGAGCGATGCCGTGACGGGATACCCAAAGCGGCGCAAACCTGCCGTTTCACTCACGGTGAACCTGATCGACTGCGCCATGGCCGAGGCGGTGAATGCGAGAGTGGCAAGAAGCAGGCGGAGAATCATCGAAAGACGGAAAATGCTGACAGAAAAATGGGAGCGTCAAATCAGAGACATCTGGATTTCTTCTCCCATCTGCCGTCAGCGAATAGTTCTTCGGGCAAAGACTTCATGATGCAAAAGCGTTGCCAGACTCGTTCGGCTCCTTGCTCAGCTCTCCGGTCGGATCACCAGCGACGCATTCGAAAGCGTTGCCATCTCCCATGCCTGCGCACTCGTTCTCCCTCACGATGTTCCGCGACCGCAGCGGATACCCTTTTCGCAACTGCTCTTCTGACCGCGATCCGATCTTCTCGGTGCGCGGCGTCTGGATGTCCGTGCGGCCGAGACCGCTCATCTGTGCCCCTTGATCCTCGGTGAGAATGAAGAGGATGTTTGGCTGTGCGGCGGAAAGCGAAAAGCCGAGGGCGAGAAGAAAAACGAGCAGCAGGCGCATCATGGAGTGAGCTTCAGCACAACGGCTCCGCCGGGCCGGGCTTGCACGGCGATGGCGCGGGTGCTGTCCATTTTGCCACGGTCTTTGGCGGTGAGCACATCGGAGACGCGGTAGATCGCGGCGGATTTCAGCGTGAGTTTGGCTCCGGCGGGGTTTTGGAGGTCTTCGTTGATGATCAGCGCAAAGATCGTGCCATCGGCTTTCTTGCGTGCGCGCAGATGCAGTCGCTTGCTGGGCTCGGCAAAGGCGAGGCCCACATCCCCCGGCTTCACGATCTCAGTCTCGGTGATGAACTCGGCCATCTTCTGCGAGTCAGCAGCGATCTCGGTCACGGCTTCGTAGCGACCATCGGCGAGCGGTTTGAAATCCCAGCCGAGCAGGCCGCGCATGGACATGTGGGTGACGTTGTAGCTGACCTCGACGAAGTAGCCATGCACGCCGCCAGCGAGCGCCCACCAGAACTGATTCCGCACCTGCTCCTTCGATGGCACCGTCGCGCCAACGAAGGGCACATGCGCCTGGATGAGCACCTCGGTTTTGTTTTCGAAAGGACGCCACGCGAGCATCTTCGTCTCCCAGCGCATGAGGTCGGGCTTGTTGCTCCAGCCGCCGATGGGCGCGTAGTCGGTGCCGATGGTGGTGATGCCCCACGACTTCAGATCACGCATGAGCTGCACCTTGTCAGGTGGGGCGTCGATGGCGTTATGACCAATCACGACCTCGACTTCCGTCGGCTTCCCGAGCGAGTTGATCCAGCGCACCTGCTGCTCGAGGTCTTTGTATTGCTCCGGCGAGTCCTTCGTGCCGAGCTGGTTGTAGAGATGAAACGCGAGCAGCCCCGGATGATCCTTCGTGGCGAGGATGACGGTTTTGTGATTCTCCGTGAGCGGCGCGGACTTGTGCGCCTCCTCTTCATTGCCGACATAGAGGCAAGTGTGGATGCCTTCCTGCCACGCGATGTCGAGCAGACTAACGAATCGCTGCGCGGCATCCGGCAAATCCACGAGCCCGCCGCTTTGCACGACGATGGTGTTCATGCCGGTGGGTTTCAAAGCGCGCACCATGCGCTGATACGAGGGCAGGTCCGGCATCGGCGAACCCCACACGCGCACGGCGAAGGGCACACGCGGCTTGGGCGGCGGAGGATGGCGCGTGACGATTCGGTCCCATCCGTTCACTGGCGGAGCGGCTTTTGCTTCGAAGGGAATCCAATAGCAACCCGGCGGCACCTTCGCCGGCCAGTTCTTGAGATCGTTCACGCCTTCCTTGTTCGGATGGATAGCATGACAAAGCACCGCACCCGCTGAATACGCGCCCTTCATGTCAGCACCGAGCGCGAGGATCACGCGCTTCGATTTGTCGGTCGGATGATCCGCCGTCTTGATGCGATAGCCGCCAGGCGTGATGCCATCCAGGAAGCCGCTGCCTGCGAGCTTCGTGGCGAAGGCATTGTTCTGCATCGTGCCGAGGCAGAGCACGTGATGCTTCAAATCATCGTCGCTCACCTTCGATGATGTCGTCACGCGCACCTGCTTCACCTTGTCGATCACGAAGCGTTTGGCCCAGTCGAGCGCCTTGCTGTCGTAGTCACCGCCAAGACCATCGGGCATCACGATGGTGAGATCGGAGCCGTTGTTCGTGAAGTCGATGAGCGGCTCGCCTTGCATCAACTCCGGCACTTGCGGCGTGACCGAATCTGGAAACGCAATCGGTGCCGCGCGCCAGAGAATCCACTCGTCGGGATCAGCTTTGGAGCCTGCGTGAGCGGAGGAGGCGAGGATGATGAATGCGAGGATGTGTTTCAAGGCGTTGAGGAAGAGGGGGCAAGTTCACGACCGTGCTGCGGGCCTGAGCCAGATACTACGCAGCGGCCAGGTGGCAGCATCGGCGGAATGGGTGCTCGGCAGCGAGCTGGCCTTCACGGCATCGGGCTTTGTAAACCAGGCCCAATGCGCGCTGTTGAGATCGTTGCAGAAAACTTCGACGAGCGCGCCGTCGAGGAAGACACGCAGTGTGACTTTCTCGCCCGCTTTGGCGGTGAGTGACTGGGTGAAGAGTCGCTTGTCATTCGGGATGTGATTCGCCTCGGCGGGCAGTTTGCGGGGATCAAAAACGAGCTGGTGCTTCTCGGCATCGACGAAGATATCGAACGAGTTTTCGCCATCGCCGAGGCGGATGCCTGCTCGTCCGCTGGCGGGCATGGCGAAGGTGATTTCCACTTCTTGATGCGCGCTGGCGAGTTCACCGAGGGCATGAGGCTTGCCGCGCAACTTTTGCAGCTCGGCGACGGGTGAGAGCGTGAGTTTGCCTGCTTCATCCACGTTCGCCACGAGCGGCAGACGATGCGTGCGGCCCCAGCCGAGTCTCGCGAGTTCCGGGACGGGGAGTTTCAGGATCTTCGTGGTTTGGAAAAGGTTGCGTCCACGGTCATCACGCTCCCAGCCGCCCCAATGCACAAAATTGCCCTTCTCACACAGCGTGCCGTGATGCTGCATGATGAAACGCTGGTTCTCGATGCGGCCCACGAGGTAGGTGTGCGTGAAGTCCCACAGGTAACGCCCATCCGCGAGCGGGATCATCTGCCCGCATTCCACGCCGAGATCGAGCTTCGCGGGATCGGGGTTCGTGAAGAAGCTGCCGACGTGCTGCCACTCGCGCAGGTCGGCGCTGCGATAGAGCGGGAAGTCGTAGCCCACGGCATCGTGATGATGGCGCTGGAGTTTGCCTTGTTCATTGATGCGGTCCCAGTGTGAGCCTGCGCCGACCATGAAGTAGCTGCCGTCTTGCTTCCACGCATTGCCTTCCTCCCAGCTATACTTGCCGGGCGCGGCCTTCGGATCGCTGACGTAGTTCGGATGCTCTTTCGTGATGCGCACCTCGTCATTGCGCACCTTCCATTCATCGAGGTGAGCACCCTCCGATGTCGCCAAAGTGATGGGATAACCGCCCACGATGCCCGGCTTGCCATCCGGGCCGACCATGAAGGTGCCATTCGGCCAGATCGGATGCGGCCAGCCGAGCGGCGCGGGCCGGATGTCCCAGCTCACGAGATCATGGCTCACGAGATGACGGAAGACCTCGTTGTGATTCAACGCCTCGCCGCGATGAATGAGCATGTAGTGATGCTGGCCATCGTGATACAGGCTGTGCAGATTGCAGACGAGCCCCACGAGCGCGATGTGATACTGCGGATACCACGGATCATGCTCGATCTGATGCGCGATGGCCTTTTTCAGCTCGTCATTCGTCAGCGCAGCCCGCTGCGCATCCGGCGTGCCTTGCGGCAAATGATACTGGCCCAACGCATCCCGCGTGTGCAGCCGCTGCGGCTTCAAAACAGCTCCATCAGGCTTCAAACCGGCCAAATCGAGCACCTCGGCATCGCTCAGTGATTTCCGCCAGATCGCCACATGATCGATCAACCCACGAAAAGGCCATCGCCCGCCCGGTTGAGCCCCGATGATGGCTCCCGGCGTCTCATTGAGGAAAAACTCAAAGGGCAATCCACCGGGCAGCTTCTCCGCATTTCGGAACAGCAGCTCTCCATTCACAAAGAGATCGAGCACACCCGGCGTGCCAGTTTGCGGCGTTAGTCGCACCGTCAGATCAAGCCAGCCCGCAAGCGGCTTCGGCGTAGGACAGTAAAAGTCGAGCACCGCCGCCTGTCCCGCCGCCACGCTGCGCTGGAACGACGTGCGAAAGCCGATGCCCTCCGTGCTCAGATGCCCCCAAGGCATCCGCCAAGCCGCCAAATCCACCGGCATGTGCTCGCGCTCCGCCCAGCTCGAAAACAGCGTGCCATCCAGCGTGTCACCTGCCGGCTTCACCCGGAGATGCAGCGTGTATTCGCCGTGATCGAACACATCGCCCAAGTCATCCAGCCCCAGATGCCCGCCATCGAGCTTCGCCGCGAAGCCATCGCCTCCGCGTGCAAGAGATGCCGCTTTGTCTTCGCCCGTGAGTTCGATGCCAGTCGTGGCCGCACCTTGAACTGCAAGCCCACTTGCATCCTTCATTCGCCACACGAAGGCAGCATCGTGAAATGACTCCGCAGCCTTCGCGCGAAGCGTTGGAAGGACTACGCACAGGAGAACCAAGTGATAAGCGGTCCATGAGGGACGGCTCCAGATGCGGGCGTTCACAGCATCTCGATGCCGCGCGCCAGCGGAGGGAATGCCTTCCTTCATCCCTTTCCTCCCTCCAAAAGCCGCGCAGCGCTCGCCGTGAGCGTCCGCATCTGACGGATGGCAATGCCGTTCAGCTTCGTCAGTCGTTCGCCCGATGGCAGCGCCATGTGAATGAGTTCCGCGTTCAGGCTTTCGAGATTCGCCAGCACGAGAAGCTGCTCGATGGTCGCGTGGTCGCGCATGTTGCCATCGAGCTTCGGATTGGCATCTCGCCACTGCCGCGCCGTCCGGCCAAAGAGCGCCACATTCAGCAAGTCCGCCTCGCTCGCGTAAGTCATCGCCGCCTGCGCTGGCGTCACCTCCGGCGGGATGAGGTGCTCTTTGATCGCGTCGGTGTGGATGCGGTAGTTGAGCTTCGACAGCGTGCGGTTGAGATTCCAAGCCAGCGAAAGCCGCCGCCCCTCATCCTCCTTGAGCCGCTGGAATTCTTTGATGAGATACAGCTTGAACTCGACGGAGATCCACGACGCGAACTCGAACGCGATGTCCTTGTGCGCGTAGGTGCCGCCATACCGGCCTGCCTTCGACACAATGCCGACGGCCCCCGTGCGTTCGATCCACTGCTTTGCGGTTAGCACAAAACTGTTCAGCCCTGCGTGAATTCTAATCCCATCGAATTCGATGGGATTGAAAGCCGGATTGTTGAGCCGTTCCCAGATGCCGAGGAATTCGATGGTGTCCCGATTGCGAAGCCAGTTCGAGATGAGGTAATCGGTTCGCTCCGCGTCTTTGAAACGAGCAATGTCGGTGAGGCAAATGTAGTCATCCTGCCGCTCGGTGAGGATGCTGACGGCGACTCCTTGAACCTCGATGGTGGATTTGGCGGGCGGCTTTTTCATGCTGGGAAAATACGCAACGAGTCACGTCATGCTTTGCCTGCGCCATGAGAGGACGGCATCGGCAACGCCGTTATGCTTGCCGCCTTTTGCTGACCACTCATCCCAAAAGTTAACCGTGGCACTGTCTGGGCGCTGCTTTGGTTCGGTGATGCGGATACGACTTGGCAGCAGGCAGGCATCGCCTACGACTAGCGCCTCGCCAGTATCCAGCACGGGTAGCAAGTCGGTGAATCCGCCAAGGCTGTCTGGCAGCAAACGGCGCACGACACTCTGGTCTTCTGCGTTGGTGAGTCGGAGAGCGATGAAGTTGTTGCACTGGCTTAGAATGGTCCGATTCACCTCAGCCGGACGCTGGCTGATGACGACAAGCCCGACGCCGTATTTCCGTCCTTCCTTGGCGATTCGCTCGAAATACCGAACTGCGGCTGCGGCTACGCTGTCCGCTTCGCTGCGGTCTGGAATATAGAGGTGCGCCTCATCGCAGAAGATGGCTATCGGGTGGCGCTTGTCTTTCGGAGTCCACTGCTGGACGGCGAAAATGAGGCTGGCGATGCGTGCCGCAACCAAGGGCAGCACGTCGGATGGCACTTCTGAGAAGTCGATGACCTTCACTCCGCCCTGCTTCTTCGGCTGGTCGTCAGTGCCACTCAGAAGCAATTTCGAAAACTTCGGGAGCCAGTCCAACTGCTGTGCCTCCTTGGGCGGCGTCATCATGAATCCCAGCCGCCTGTCAGCTAGCTTGTTTTCCAGCCGTGAGATGAATCGCGTCAGCTTGCCGTTGAAGTCACCAGCTTTACTCCCGGCGCTCTTTCCATCCGCTCTCGCAACATCTAAACCGCGCAGAGTCTCCAGCACGGCTTCGAGGTCGTATGGGACAGGGCTATCTACAGTGAAGTTTTTCAGAAGCTCCGTTTGATTTGCCGCTTCGAGAGCCTTTCGCTTCTCCTCAGTGACCGTTCGTGCGAGCACCATCGCTTGGTTCGGGGCATTGGTCTCTTTCCCGTCAATCATCATCGTCACCATGTCCTCGTAGGTCAGGAGCCAGTAGGGGAGAAATAGGACTTCCTTGCTTGGAGGTGCATCCAAATCAGCCGGGCCAGCAATGCGTAGGTGCTGCACTCCGGCTCCGGCCAGCGTGTGGTATTCCCCGTGGATGTCGAAGAGCACCACGTTCGCATTCGGCAACTCGGCGATCTGTTCGATAAGCCGCGCTGTCGCCCACGACTTTCCAGAACCGGTGCTCCCGACAATCACCGCGTGCCGCTGGAAGAAGCGATTGGCGTTCAGAAATGCCTCTGCGCTTTCGTCCAGTGTGTAGTGTCCGAGGCTTAATCGCTGGCCGTCCGTGCCGCTCTGGAACGAAATCGCCTGCATGAACTGAGTGAGTTTTTCGCGCTCAACCGGAAAGCAAAGCGCATCAATTTCGGGGACGGACTCTAGCGTCCTGCGAAAAACATTGGTTTCCCACCCCTTCTTGTCGAAGAACGTGCCAATCAGCGTGATTCGGACGACGTTTTGCTCCACCGGCGGCGGAAGTTCATCGCCTGCTGGTTCGTCAGTCAGCGCCTTCTCTGTGACTGCATCCCGAATGATTTTCTGAACGACGCCTACGAGATGCTGACCTGCCTTCGAACTGCGGAGGACGACGAGGCGATTGACTTGCAGCTTTCGGAGCAGTTCGACGTTCTCCACCGCAACAACGACATTGGCAGTGTCCACGGCGCGGACGTTTCCGAGTGAGTCTGAATCTGCGAAATCAAAGAGTGGCATGATGGTATTGAGTTATGAATTTCCAATAGTTGCGTCCAGAAACGTGGGGAACTCCCAGATGGAACCGGACACTTCGACGCCATCGGGTGACTGCGAGAAGTAGGCCCGCGTATTCGTGCCTGCCTGTTCCAGCGCGAGGTAGTGCGGGTTTTCGCACGTCTTGAGAAACCTCCGAATTTCGGCGGACAGAGTCTTCGCCAGAAACACAGTGGGCACCCGGTCATTCGCAATCCGCTTTTGCATCTTTGGCTGGATATGGCGGTCACGGAAGCCATAGCCCAAACTCAGAATAGACCGCGCAGCTTTGAAGGCATTGTCAGCCCTCGTGATGATGGTGCGGAACGGGTCATCGTGGGTTTTCTCATACTTGCCGACGCCGGGCGTAACCATCACTGGCGTGAATCCAGCGGGCGGCGGCAGCGAGTCCGGCAACGCCACGGGGTTCTGAGCTGCATCAAGAAACCAGTCCAACGAGCCATGCACTTTCAGAATCTCCACCCACGCCGCCTTGCTCGCGGAGAAGTCAGAGAATGTTCGCCAGTAACCGTGAGAGAACCCCGTCTGGTGAGGAACGTTTGCTTGGTCAGCCGCATACTCCACCAGCCGGTCATAGTTGGTGGTGACGACAACGATGTGCGGATTCGCTACCCGCAGCAGATATCGAAGCAGCTGAACCAACGTCAGTTTGAGGCTGCCGTCTGCAATTTTCCCGAATACTCTTTGGTCATCAGAAAGCAGCAGTTTTCGGGTTTCCTCCACGACGCGAAGCTCAAGTGTGTGCGGCAACGTTACGCGATGAAGTGCGTTCTCCAAGTCGCCGTTGGCTTCGATGTCAGCGACAAATTTGTCCCAAATCGCTGGCTCGCCGCTCTTTTCGTCGGGAACCACATTCTTTCTGAGGCACATGCCCAACTCATCCATTCCACCAACGCCATACTGGCGCGAAGCTCCGCTCCCCAGCACGACAACGGGCACTTCGCTCAGGCATTTCTGAGCCAATTCAATGACTTGGTCTTGGGTCGTCTTCATGTGCTGATTGGATTCCACACTCTCCGAAATCCCACCCCCTCGAAGTCCTTCACGTTCACCGTGGCGAACTCGGTGACGCCTTGTGTGATCATGGTGAGGGCGGAGCGGGCGTCGTAGAGTTTACGGAAGGCAAAGTCCTTGGCGCGGGCTTTTTGCCAGAGGGCATCGTGGAGCGGGCGGCTCTCGATGGGGAAGCCGATGAGCCGCCAACGAGGGTGGGCGCGGTAGGTCTGGACGACTTCGACGGCTTCGTCGCCTGAGAGTGGGTGCTTGAGCGTGGCGGGGTTGCGCAGCAGGCCGTAGAACTCTGCGAGGATGAGTTCTGAGATGGCCACGTCTTCCTTGCCAGCGATGGACACGAGCCACGCATGAGCCACTCGGTGGCGGGGGGAATCCTCATTGAAGCCGTGAAACAGAATGTTGGTATCAATGGAGAGCATTGGACTACTTCTTCCGGCGTTGAGTGAGAGCGACTTCCGTGTTGGTCTTCTGCGCTTCGAGTTTCAGCTCTGCATCGCTGAGGCCCTTCCAGCCAAGTTTGCGAGGTTTGGGAGGCTGCCACTCGCGTTGTGTGTCCGTCGCCGGTGCATAGACGCTGAGGATGTATTCGAGGCCGCGGCGGGCGAGTTCGGCAAGGGAGATTTCCCTCATCTCACAGACCTTCTTAGCGCGAGCAAGAGTTTCGTCGGGGAGCTGGATCTGTGTTCGTGTCATGGCGACAGATTGCCATCACGACGGGCTGCCGTCAATCCGGCTGCATCTCACGAGTTCTCGGCTCAGGCTACGGCTTCGGCTGGGTCGGCGTCGCCTCCGACTTCGCCTTCAATGCCTCCCGCTTCTTGCGGTTGTCCGCGCCCGTGGGCTTCTTCGCGCCCTCGCTGACGGCGCGCCACATGGGGCGTGCATTTTCGCTGTCCCATTTTTTCCAGCGAGCCGTGAGTTCGGCGAGTTTTTCGGGATGGGATGCGGCGAGGTCTTTCTTCTCCAGCGGATCGGTTTTCAAATCATAGAGCGCGACACCACCGGGCTTGCCCACGAGCTTCCAATCGCCTTCATCGCGGAAGGCGTAGTCGTCGTCCATGCGCCAGGCGAGCGGGCGATTAGGAATCGATGCGGTGGCGAGTAGATCGGTGCCTTCCAACTTGGTTTCGGCTACTGCCACTCCGGCGGCGGCGAGCGCGGTGGGTGCGATGTCGAGGAAGCTCACGCGATCCTGACGCTGCGCACCAGCGGCAATGCGACCGGGCCACGACAGAAACATGAGCGATCTCAGGCCTCCTTCCATCATCGTGCCTTTGCCGCCGCTCCATTCGCCGGGGGAACTGATGCCGTGGTCGTTGACGAAGATGACGAGCGTGCGCTCACGCTGGCCGCTGTCGGCGAGTGCCTTCATCATCACGCCAACAGCATCATCGAGGTGCGAGATCGTGGCTGCGAGCTTGCGCCGCGCGTCGTTTTCGATGTGAGCGAAACGTTTCTCGCGCTCGGGATCGGGCTGGTGCGGACCGTGCGGGGCATTGAAGGCGCAATACATGAACCAGGGCTTCTCTTTGTTCGCGCTGATGTAGCGAGCGGCCTCAGCACCGAGCATGTCGGTGATGTTGGAGGTGTTTTTGACCCACTTGCCGTTGTCGAGCAGGCAGTGATTCAGCGGCGGCGTGTCTCCGGCGCGTTTGGCCTCCAGATTCGTCATCGGACGATAACTCTGCACGCCGGGCAGGAAGCCATAGCAATGCTGAAACCCGTGATTTTTCGGCTGTGCCCATTCCGCCTCGCCGAGATGCCATTTGCCGATCCACGCGGTCTGATAGCCAGCGGTCTTCAAGTGCGTGGCGATGGTCTTTTCACTCTGCGGGAGGCCATTTTTGAAACGATCGGGATGCTGAAGACGGTTCCCCTGATCCTCGGCGACGTAAGGCTCGGGATTGAAGTCAAAACCGAAACGAGCCTGATTCCGCCCCGTGAGCAAACCCGCCCGCGACGGCGCGCACAGCGGCGCGGTGCAGTAGGCCTGCGTGAAGTGAGTGCCCGAGGCACACAGCGCGTCGATGTGCGGCGTGGGGATGTCTTTGCAACCCGTGATGCCGAGATCGTGATGCTTCAGGTCGTCGGCAAGGAGGATGAGAATATTCGGCGGAGCCGAAAAGCCCGCATGTGGAATGCTGACCGACGAAAGAAGACCGAGGAGAAGAACAAGGGATTTCATGGCTTGCCAATGAATTGAATCAGTTCACCTGCGCCGGGAGCGAAACGCTTCGGAGCTTCTGCCCAGGCGGTGGTGGCTGCCTTTGCACAACGCGCGGCGGGATCGCGATACGCAGCCTGCACAATGCGGCGGACGGCATCGGCTTCCGCCGTGTAGAGAGCGGAATAGGCTGCGTTGGCTTTGAGGTTCGCGGCGTGAGCCATCGCTTCGCTATTGAGATCCATCGCGAAGACGATGCGGCGCTCGGTGTTCTCAGCTTCTTCGACGGCAGCGTGAAGCGGAGTGCGTTGCGCTGACCAAGCAGCGAGAGCGGCATCGAAAGCAGCCTGGTCGTCCGGTTTGCCAAGCGCACGGATGATGATCTTCGCGGTGGCATCGCCGCGAGTGTGACCCGTGTCTTGCTTGGCGAACTCCTTCCACTCACCGGCGATGAGCTTCGCCTGCTGCTCTGGCATCAACACACTCCACACCGCCCGGGCAAAGCGATACTGCGCCAGATGCTCCTGCTCTGTCCAGATCATGCGCAGCCGCATCCATTCGCCGAGTTGTTGGCGATGCGCTCTCGCGTCAGCCTCGCTGGCAGCGGCGTGGAGCCACATCTGCTCGGTCCACTTGCAGCGCAGCGTGTTCCGCTCGTCATGCCAGCGCGAATGGCCAGGCGTGTGCTCGTCCAGCACGGCCATGAGTCGCGTGCGCTGCTCCTCGGCGAGCAGCCTCTTCGCGTGCTGCTTCAAACCGAAGGCGTAACGCAGGAAGAATGTCCCCGGATCAGGTCGCGCGAGAATGGCAGCGACCTTCGAGTCGTCAGGTGCTGTTGTGTCTGCGATTTGAAGCCGTGGCTGGAGAAAGGCTTCGACGCGTTGCGACAAGTGGTCGTTTTCTGCCGAGAAAATCGGCATTGGCGCGATCAGGAACAGCGCGAGGAAGCGAAGCATGGCGAACCGTCTGTGTCAGCTTTTCAGAGGCTTCGAATCCGAATGTTCCGATAGCGCACGATCCCGACGAACTTGTCGCCGCCGTGCACTTGCAAACCGATGTGGCCCTTCGCGGGATGCACGCTCGCGGGTTCGGTGTGCTGCATGATCTGCACGCCATTCACCCACGTCGTGATCGTCGGAGGATCATCGGTGATGCGCGCGCGAACTTCGTTCCACTCGCCGATGCGCCAAAAGCTCTTCCATGACTCCGGCAAAACGGGACACGGATGCTCGGGATTGTCGTTGAGCGTGATCACGTCCGGCGATTTGCCGAAGGTGTAGTTGCGCACGCCACGACGCTTCCAGATGCCTTCGCCGAGAATGCCGCCGATGGTGCCGCCTTCGTGGTAGTCGATGAGACACTGGTAGGCTCTGCCGTCTTCGGTGCAGCGCATGAAGATGCCGCTGTCGGGACCGAAGTCGTTGTTCGTCTCCAAGCTGACCTCAAACTCGCCGAACTGCTCTTCGGTAATGAGCAGACCGCCATTCCCGGGCGTGTCCTGCGAGCCAAAGATCGTACGCTCCTCCACACGCCAGTTCCCGGCCGTTTGGTGGCCGCTGGCTTTGCTGTGCGGGCTTTTCGCGGTCGACTTCCAGCCCTTCAACGTGCTGCCATCGAACAACGAGCGCCACTCCGCTCCATCCGCCCAAAGCGGCAGTGCGAGGCTGCTGGCGAGCGTTTTGAGCAGATGTCGGCGGTTCATGGAAATGAAAGCGTGCAGATGTCGATGGCCTGTTTGAGCGCGACGAGGGGTTCGAGGCGTTTCGGGCCGAACTCCTGGCCCAGGAAGTCGCGGTAGCCGGTGTCGAGGATGGCTTTCACGACGGCGGGGTAGTGGATCTCCTGGGTATCGTCGATCTCGCCACGTCCGGGCACGCCGGCGGTGTGATAATGGGCGAACCACTGATGATGCGCCTTGATCGTGGCGCAGAGGTTTCCCTCCATGATCTGCATGTGGTAGATGTCGTAGAGCAGCCGGAAGCGCGGATGGCCGGTCTTCTCGCACAGTGCGATACCGAAGGGCGTGTTGTCAGCCATGTAGTCGGCGTGGTTCACTTTGCTGTTGAGCAGCTCCATGACCATCGTCACGCCTAGCTTGTCGCAGAGTGGCATGAGGTTCGAGAGACCGGCTGCGCAGTTCTCGATCCCCGTCTTGTCGTCCATGACCTTGCGCGGGCCGGAGAAGCAGATGACTTTCTTCACGCCCGCTTCGGCGGACTTATTAATGAGTTCCGTGTAGCCTTCGATGAGCACCGGATGATACTCTGGTCGATTCCAGCCGCAGTTGATGTGTGACTCGGGCAGCTTCTTCGTCGTAAAACGGCCCACGGCGCATTGCAGGCCGTGTTTGAGCACAGTGGCGTAGTCGGCCGGTTCGAGCAGTTCGATGGATTCGATGCCCATGCCTTTGCAGGCCTCGCAAAACGCATCGAGCGGGATTTTCGAAAACGGCGCACGACGCACGCTGTGGCGCAATTTGGCTCCGGCGGGCGATGCTTGAGCAAAGACACGGCTTTGAGCCGCGATGGCAGCGGAAAGGCTGCCGAGGAGAGCTTGCCGGCGGTTCATTGTTGGAGGAGCTACTACTTGACCCCGCTCATCGGGTGCGCGCTCACCGTATCCCAGGCGATCTGCTGGAGCTGTGTGTTGAGTTTCGCCCTGTCATCATCGCTCATGTCTTTGAGCGTGCCAAAGGCCAGCGGCACGGGAAGGCCGACGGGACTCTTGCGGTAGATCACCGCATAGTGGCAGTAGCTGGAGAGAAATTGGAGCGGCAGCAACGCATGGCCCCAGTTGTCGCGGAATATCTCGCTCTGCTGCTTCAGACCGGGCGCTTCGCCTTTCACGATCTTCTCACGCAGCGTCACTGCCGCCATGCCGACGGGCACAATCAGCACCGCGTCCTTGCCGAGGCGCTGGTTGATGCCTTTGACGTAATCTTCGATGTCCTGCGCATAGCGCATCGTCGCATCACGTAGCTTGGCGAGATCCGTGGCGTTGTGATCGACCTTCTTCTTCGTCTGAAGCGGATAGACCGGCTCATACTCGTCATTCGGCATCCAATACTCCTGCACCGTGATGCGCATCGCCGGATTATGCTCGATGCCGAGCTTCACGAACTTCTCGATTGCCTCGTCCGGCAGCCAGATCGGCGAAAGCGTAAGCACATCGGCTCCTCCAGCCTTCAGCACCTGCTTCACCGTGCTCTTCTCCTCCGGCACATCCCAATGCTTCTGCACCGTCGAGCCACCGATGCTCGAAAGCCCAACCGACTGATGTTTCAGGCCCGCCGCAACCGCGATCTGCTCCACCTGACGATAGGTGAATACATGAAAGCTGTGCCCGCAAGTTGCCACGCGCTGGCCGGTGGTGATGGGGGGCTGCGGATCAGCCGCCCAGGCGATGCATGAGGCAAAAACGAGTGTCGCAAGGAGATCAAGAACTCTCATGGCCCCCTGAAACGTCAGACGCGCACTCAATCACTCATCGCATCCCGCCGGCCATGGCCGGAACACATTCCGTTCTTCACGCAGCTCCTTCCGCATCTCTCCGGCTGGATCAGCGGCGATGAAGTCGAAGACGCTGCCTTCTCCCATGCCGGTAAAGTTGTTGTCGCGCACGACGATGTTTCGCGGCAGCAACGGATAGTCTTTCCGCGCGTAGATGCCGGCGGCGATGCGTTTGTCGCAGTGGTCGAAGCGATTTCGTGTGATGAGGATGTCGCGGGCGCGGCCATAGCCGCCGAGCTGGTCGGTCTCGCCGAAGATTTCGAGATCGCTGGCCATCAGTGAGACGGGCCAGTTGTAGTAGTCTTTGGGCTTTCGGAGATTGCGGAAGGTGTTGCCGATCAGGACATGACCGTCGCCTTGCAAACGCACGCCGCCGGTGTTTTCGCGGCCCTGGCCGTCGAAGACATTGTCCTGCACGAGCACGCGGCGGGAGGTGCGCAGACAAAGGACGCCCTGGCTGGCGATAAAGCGATTCCCACGCACGACGACATCGGATGCCTTGAGCGTGATGAGTTCATTCTCGCCATCGCAGCGCTCAAACGTGTTTCCTTGGATGAGCGATCCCGTGGGAGCCGCCCGCACGCCGCTCCAGCCGATTTGCAGGACTTCGTAGCCGTTTTGATCATCGAGATGCGGGCGGTCGATGAAGTGGTTGTTCAGCACATGGAGCTGCTGCGGGCCGTCGAGCGGCAATTCAGCGGCTCCGAGCATCTGGCCGATGTTTTGCAGCCCGCGAAAGGTGCAGTCCGCCACCGTGTTGCCGCGTCCGCGCAGGCTCATGAGCCACAGATGCAGCTTGGTGCGCTCTTCAGGATTCGTGGAGCCGCAGTTCTCGAAGCGCAGTTGGTGGAACAGACAGTGATTGGCCGGTTTGGCCTCGCCATTGCCGACGGCGAAGATGACGGTGCTGTTCTTCGTCGAATGAACCCCTCGAAACGCGAGGTCATGCACGATGAGATGCTTGCCGTGGAAGCGCACCGTCGATTCGCCGGTGAAAACGACGCTCCCCGGCTTCTCCGGTCGGATCAAGATCGGCGCGTCCATCGTGCCGTAGCCTTCGAGTGTGAATCGCGCATCCTTCCACTCGCCGCTCGCGAGCACGAGCTGATCGCCAGGAGCCAGTTTGCCCGATAAACGGCCCACTTCCGCCGCGGAGCGCGCCAGATACGTTTTTCCGCGAAAGAGGCTGCTTTGCAAAAAGTCACCCGCTTCGAGCTTCGCGAGCCTCGGGTCGATGGGACGCTGCAAATCGAGTCGCAGCCGGTTTTTCATGCCGGCGTCCGCGATGACCTGGGCGAGTTCATCGACGGGTTTGCTGGCGAGCAGCCGAAACGTGCGCGTCACCGGCTTCGCGGTCTGCACGCGCGGTTCGATGCTGCGGCCCCATTGCCAGGCGGTGACGGTGATCTCGACGGGAAATCGCGTGCGTGGAGGCACGGGCGTGAAGTGCAGCGCATCGCCCTCCACTTTCGCAGGACCGGCGACGACGTAAAAGCGCACTTTCATGCCTGAACCGGCCCTAGCGATGAGCGGCACGCTTTGGATGCCGGCGATTTGATCGGCGACGGGCTCAAAATCGATTTCTTGTGCCGCACCTTCGCTGTTCGGCACGAGTTCCAGATAGCCCGGCTGCACCACATCGCGTATCTCAGCCGTGCCGCGATGCCGCAGGGTCACGCAGACCGGTCCCTGCGGCCAGGTGCGATCCAGCGCGATGCGAAAGCGTCCGCTCTCCACGGGCGCCACCGGGCCGGCGAGCCATTCCACGACCGGCGTGCCGGGTGCCATCGCCAAAGGCTCGCCCACGCCGACAAAACCCGCCGGAATCTCAGGCAGCAACCCACCACGCACCTCAAACGTGATGCCGTCCTCGCCGGTGACGAGCGGCACGGGTTTCGTGATGCCTTGATGGAGCATCGGCACGGGTATTCCCGCAACGTCGAGGAAGGTGGGAAGCTGGCTGGAGGCCTTCCAGTTGATCGCCGCCATGCGCTGCGCATCACGCGCCAGCGCCTCATCGAGATACCAGGGCTTGGTATGTGTTTTGGTCTCGGTGGCGGCGGCATCCGGCAGTGGCAGACCTGCTTCGACACCTGCGTCGATGGTGACAGCGCGCAGAGGTGCCTCCGGCTCCGCAGGCAGGCGCGCGTTCGTCACGGCAGTGATGTAACCGGCAAAGTGCCGCGCCATCGCCTCCGTGCAGTCAAAGTGGCCGCTGCCGCCTTCCACGAGCAGGCTCATCGGCCATGTGGGATGCTTCTGGCGCTCGCGCAGCAGCGTGTCGTAGAAAGCGAGGTCCTGCCACTTCGTGCGGATGTCCTTCTCGTTTTGAAACCACTCCTGCGCCGTGCCCACCGCGACGAGCAGCGGTGTCTCGCGATTTCTGCACAGCGAGAGCGACACGGCGTTCTTGATGCAGATGCCCGCGATGCAGCGCTGCGGCGCCGCGTTTAAGAGGTGATACACCATGCGCAGGTGCATCGATTCGCCCATCGGCAGCCATGGCACGCTCGCCACCTCATCGTAGCCGGAGGTTGCCGCGAGCCCGTCGAGCAACTGCTGCAAAAATGCGACGTGCTTCGCCGAATCATCGAGCGTCTTCACACTCATGAACCTCGGCGAGCACCACACGATGCCGAGATCGCCCGCCGCACACGCCGCACGAATCGCCGGATGGCCCACGATCCCGTGCTCGGTCACGTTTTCGCCGAGAACGAGCAGTCCACGCAGATGCCCGCACGTCTCGGGAATCCAAAGATGCGCCGTCGTTTTCACCTCATCGCCCGGCGCATACTCCAGCGTGCCGTGCTGCATGAACTGAAACACCTGATTCTCCGGCGAGCGCGTCTCTGCGAGTGCGGTGACAGCAAGCAGGCAAATGACAATGAGAAGACGAGTGAGGCGCAGCATGAAGGACGACGGCATGAAAGCGTCATCGTTCAACGCTCGTGCAGCATCCGCTCTACCGTGATGAGGCAGAAATGGCTCACCAGAACGCGCGACGCGAGATCGTCACATCATCCACATAGAGCGTGTGCGCGTGCTCGGTGCTGCCATTGGCGGTGATGCCGACTTCGAGTCGGTCATAGATGGTCCTCGCGGTGGGGAGCGTCTGGCCATGTGCGTCGATCACCTTTGTGTCGTCCTGCCAGATCTCCATGATGCCGTCGGACTGCTCCGAGAGAAAGAGATGCACGCGAAGGCGCACCCAACGATCGAACGGGAACGGCACGGCTTGTTGCGGCGGCTGCCGGAAGATGTTGGAGAAGAACCACTTGCCCAGATCGGAGGCGATCACGTCGCCCTTTTGCAAATAGATGCGACGACCGGGCGACTGCCATTTGTGGCTCGATTCGAGGTCCCAAAGGAAGACATGCTCCGCGCTGCTGCCACCCTTGAGCCAAAGCCAGCACTCGGACCACACATGATCGCCTTTGACGAAGTGCAGCAGCTCGCGCTCGACGTCGGACTTCGAGGTGATGTCATTGCGTTTCACGCTCGCGAAACACTTCAATGACTGCTGTCCTGAGTGTGCCTTCTCGGTGCTGAGGTCGATGGTGTTCCGCTCAGGCACCTGCTGGATGCCATGCCAGCGCGAGAGGTCTTGAGGGAACAAATCGCGAAACACCGCAGCCTTCTCAAAGCTATCACGGAAGACGAATGCGCTCTCATTGCGCGCTGGAATTGGTTCAAACCAATCCATTCTGACTGCCAGCAATCCAGCAAGCGTCGCTACCGTGAGAAGAACGACGCTAAGCAAGATGCGCTTGAGTTTCATGAGGAAGTAGTGGTTCGCCGAGGACTACTTCACCTTCACCGGCTCGCTTTGCAGATACTGCGGAGTCGTTTTGAAGTCCTCGCCAACGAAGGCCGCGAACTTCACGTTCTTGCCGGCGACATCCGCAGGCACGGCGAAGGTCACCGATGCTTCGCCTTCGCCTTTGGCCTTCACCACCTTGCGTTCGATGCGGTCTTTGCCCGCACCTCGCAGCAGAGTGACGGTGATGGCTTGCTCCTTGTCTGTGTCGGCAAAGTGATGCTCGATGCGCAGCGTGACGTTTTGTGATGCGGTGATGTTCTCGGGCAAAGTCATGCTGATGAGCTTGGCTTTGCCGCCTTTGCCCTGTGGCTTCGCTGGAGCTTCAGCGGCGGCCGTCTTGCCCTTCGCGGCTTTGCCTTCCTTTGGCCCGCGCACATACTCATTGATGAGCTTCTCCTTCGCGGCAGCGAGGATCTCAGGTTTGTCGAGATGGGCGAAGGCTTCCGCCAGCGGATCGCCGGTGCGCTGCATGAGCGCGAGCAGTTCGGCGCGTAGCTGCGCGATCTCGGCCTGACGCGAGGTGTCGGCGATGAGGTTGTTCCGCTCGAAGCGGTCGCTGCTCATGTCGTAAAACTCCTCGGGCTGGCGGTAGAGGTAGTAGTCGGTGCGCGCCCTGATGTCGGGGTTCGTGGGCGCGGCTTCGAGCATGGCCTTCCAGGTGAGGCCGCTCATGTTCTCCGCCTGATACTTCATCTTGCCATCGCTCCACGCGTTCCAGATGTAGGATCGGTCCTTCGTGCGGATGCAGCGCATGAGCAGCCAGTTGCGACCTGCGGACTGATTGTAGAACGTGAACACGCGATCCCAGCCGTCCATGTGCTGGCCTTTGATCGCGGGCAAAAAGGAGCGGCCATCAATTCCTGGCAGCGCGGGCAGTCCAGTCGCCTCCAAAAGCGTGGGCGTGAAGTCGAGCGTGGATACCAGATGATCGCGATCCACACCGCCGGGCTTGATCGTGCCGGGCCAGCGGAAGATCAACGCGCCGCGCGAACTGTTCTCGTAGTTGTTCGACTTCCCATACGGGAACGACATGCCGTGGTCGCCGCCGTAGAACATGACGAGCGTATTGTCCTCCAGGCCCTCGTCCTTCAGCGCCTTCAGCACCGCACCCACGCAATCATCCAGGCGTCGCACACTGGTGTAATACTGCGCCATCTCGCGCCGCACCTCGGGCAGATCGTCGAGGAAGCCGGGCACGCCATTGATTTCCTCCGGCCTGATCCAGCGGCTCGGCTGATCACCGCCCGCAAGATCGTCTGGCCCCTTCGCACCGATGAACGGATGATGCGGATCGGTGCAGTTCACATGATGGAAGAAGGGCTTCTTCTGCTCCTTCGCCATCGTGAGGAACTTGTGCGTCGCCTTCGCGATCTCCGCAGGCGAGCGCGTGATGCGCGTCTCTTCGTAGTCCACGCAGAACTTCTCCGCCGGCTGGTAGTGCGGGTTCTTGCCGAACATCGAGATGAGATAGCCCGCGTCGTGAAGCTGCTGGTTCAGTGTCCGCACCTCATCCTTCAAAGGGAAGAAGCCCATCGCGCCATTGCGATGCGGATACATCCCCGTGTGCATGATCTCGCGCACCGGTTGGCACACCGCGACGGTCGAGTAGGCGTAGTGAAACCGCATGCCATCTGCCGCGAGCTTGTCCAGGTTCGGCGTAAGGTCAGGAATCGCGCAGCCATAGCAACCGGCGGAGTCGTGATTCATGTCGTCCGCCGTGATGAAGACGACGTTCAGCGGGGCCGAGAATGACGAATGTAAAATGACGAATGACGAAAGGAGAGGGAGGACGAGGGAACGCATGAGTCGATTGAGCTTGGTTGACCAGATCACTTCTTGAACATCCCACCCTTCGCATCGCCGCCGGAGAGCAGATAAGCCACTAGGTCGAGGACTTCGTTGGGGTTCATGCTGTTGATCAGGCCGGGCGGCATGAGCGAGACGGGTGAGACCTTGCGGCTCTTGATGGTGTCGTTGCGCAGTTCGGTGATTTCGCCGGGGGCAGCGGGGTTGGTGGCGACTTGGAGGATGCCGCCTTCTTCGTTGTTCACGCGGCCGATGATGGTGGTGCCGTTCTTGAGTTCGAGGATGCTGCTTTCGTATTGATCGGAGATGACCTTGCTGGGGTCGATGATGTTCTCGAGCAAGTCGCGCAGTGTGTAGCGGTTGGCCGCGCCGGTGAGGTCGGGGCCGACTCCGCCGCCCTCGTTGCCGAGTCGATGACAGGCCTGGCACGCAGAGGCGATGAAGAGTTCGCGTCCGCGCTGGAAGTCGCGTTGCTTGAGCCCGTCCTTCGCTAAGGCGACGACCTCGTCGATGCTGTAGTTCCTGCCGGGGCCTTTCGGTGGCTTGATCGACTCGGGCTTGATGGCGAGCGTCTTCGGCGTGCCGAGTTGGTCGAGATTCTTGCGTTCGGCGGCGTCGGTCACCACGTTGGCGAGCGCGTCCTTGCGCATGGTGTCGATGAAGCCGCGGAATTGATTGCCGCCAAGCCACGGGCCGGTGCTGCCGAACCACTGGAACAACTGCTTCCGCAGCTCAGGCGTCCATCCGTTCTTCGCCACGCGCAGCGCGTAGGCATAGGCGATCTGCTGCGTGTTCGGTCGCGCGGAGCCGCTACGCAGGAAGTTCGGGCCGTAGCGATCATTGCGCGCGATGCGTTCCGCGGAGATCCACGAGATGGGATCGTCCTTCGCAGTCGCGAGGAGCTTCATCGTCTTCGGCACGGCGTTCGATGAACCGAGCGCGATGAGCGTGCGCGAGAGTTCGCGATTCAAGTCATTCGTCTTCGCGGGATAGACGGCGTCGAGTTGCGCGATGCTCTTCGCGAGCGCGTCGCCTTCGGGCACGCCGTTGCGTGCGATGGTGAGTTCGTAGGCACGGATGAGCGCGAGTTGTTGCGCTTTATTCAGCTTCGCAAAGTCGAGTCGCTGGAGAATTGCGAGCACGTCGTTCTGATGTTCCTTCCCACCCATGCGTGCGAGCGCGACGGCGGACTCGAGTGCTGCCCAAGGTTCGGTTTGTTTCAAAGCACGCGCGGCCCAGAGCTTCGCTGGCTGACGCTCGATCGCGACACGCGCGGCGTAGCGCACGAGACGATCCGCGTGACCGAGATGCGGCCACGCCTTGTCGATGGCCTCGGGGCCGGTGCCTTCATCGTGCAAGCGCTCGAGTTCGACGCGCAGCTTGTGCTCGGGTGTCTCGGCGAGATCGGGAGCAGGCGCGGTGCTTTCTTTGCCAACGTAAGTCACGCGATACACGGCCGACTGCGTGCGACGGCCGCCGATGGCGAAATACATCGCCTTGTCCTTGCCGATGACGACATCGGTGAGCGGCAATGGTTTGCCCGTGACGAACTCTTCGAGCTTCGCTTCGTAGCCAGCTCCGTGCGGTTTCAGCTGCACCGCGTAGAGCGTGCCGTAGGTCCAGTCGCAGGCATAAATGCAGTTCTGATACTTCGCGGGAAACGCCGCCGCGAGTCCTGACACGACACCCGTCGGGCAACCCGGTCCCACTTCGACAAGCGGCGGCACCACATCGGGGCAGTAGCTGAGCAGCTTGCCCGATGATTCGCGGAAACCATAGTCGCCGCCGCTCACCACATGATAGATGCGCGTGGGCCGATACCACGGCGTGCCTGCGTCCCACTCCATGTCGCTGTCATAGGTGAAGAGATCGCCGAGTGCATTGAAGGCGATGTCGAAGTGATTGCGCATCCCCGCATTGATCATCTCCACGCGACCGCCATCGGGTGAGACCTTCAGCGTGAAGGCGTGAGGCTCGGTGTCGGACATCTCGGCACCTTTCGACGTGCGCGGCACGACTTGATCATCGGCAAAGGGTCGCGCGAGCCGCGTGTGCTCCAGCGGGCTGGGCTGCGTGGTGCCATTGCCGCAGGCGATGTAGATGCTTTTGCCATCGGGCGAGAGCGTGAGCGAGTGATTGCCATGCTCGCCCGTGCCGCGAATCTCGCGGAGGTAAGTCTTCTCCTCGAACTGATCGGTGCTCTTGTTGTAGCTGAAGCGATACAACCCAGGCGGATTCGGCTTCTCGTTCACCATCACGTAGAGGCTGTCGAAGGCATACAGCAGACCATGCGCGCCGCTGATCTCAGCTGTGAGCTTCTCCACCTTCGCCAGTTCCTTGCTGTTCAACGCGGGTGGCGTGAGACGATACAAGCCGCCGTATTGATCGCTCGTGATGAGCCGACCACGATCATCGACGGTCATGCTCACCCACGAGCCTTCGTCGGCCTTCGCGACCTTGTGAATCAACTCGACCTTGAAGCCCGGCAACGTCTTGATGTCGCTCGGCTGGATGACTTCATCGGAGGTGGACTGCGAGGCTTTGCGCTTGTCGGCTTGTGCTCTGTCGAAGATCTCGCCATACGGCCTCTTTCCATACTCGTTCACCACCTTCGCGGGCTTCCAATCATCCGTGCCTGGAGCTGCCGCAAGCCATGAGGCATCGGTGAAAAGGCTGCGCTCGCTGCCATCGGCGAACTTCACATCCAGCACCGCGATGAAACCCGCCGCGCTGCCCTTGTTCGTCGCTTCCGCGCGCAGCTCGTTCTTTCCGGCACGCAGCTTCTTCGTCACGTTCGACTGCGTGGGCCGCTGCCAGTCGGGATTCGTCAGCACCGATTCGCCATTGAGGAACACTTCTGCGCCATTGTCGCAGGTCACGCGCAGCACCGCTTCCTTCACCTTCGCATCGCCAAGATCGAACTCCTTCTTCAACCGCGCCGCGCTCTTCGACTCGGGCGAATCGCTCCACAGCCACTTCCATTCCGGTGAACCCGATCGCGGAGTCGCAGGCGTCGCGTCCGCCGACTTCGGAGCTTCTTGCTTCGGCTTGCCTTTGTCCTTCGACTTCGGCGCTGCCTTCTCGACCGGCTTGGCATTCGCGATCAGACTCTTATCAAACGAAGGCACCCGCGCATCCGGCAGCTCTTTGAGCATCACGTCCTTGATCTGCACCGTCATCGCCGGACCGCGATGCAATTGAAACGCGAGGATCCCTTCGAGCAGTTGCGTCTTCACGCCGAAGTCGAGCAGGTCGATGGTCATCTTCCCGTCGATCTTGTGCACCAGATGATTCCCCTGCGCGATGATCGTGTAGTCGTGCCATTCCGCGATGTCCACCGCCACCGGCTCACGCTGTGCTGTCTGCCACTTCTTCCCCTCGGGATCAATCACCACGCTCTGTCCATTCTGCACAAGCACACCGCCCCACTTCTCGCCATAGACCATGCCGTTGTTCGGCGCTGCGGGATGAATGTCACACTGATACCCACCGACCGACCACTTGCCCACTTCCGGAAACTCACGGCTCCGATACTGAATCCCCGTGTTGTTGCCGCTCTGCTTGATCTTCGCGCGCAATTCAAAGTTCTTCAGCACACCGCCACGCCAGATGAGGAACTGATTGTAGCCCAGCGACTCCGGCCCCTTCGTCTTCCCCGTCAGCGCGCCATCTTCGACGGACCACAGCTCCGGATTGCCATCCCAACCGGTGAGGTCCTTGCCGTTGAAGAGTGGACGAAAGCCCTCCTCCGCGTGAAGCAGCGTGACGAGTGAGAACAAAGCGATGAGTGATTTCATAGGTGGAGATGAGCGCGTCGTTAACGTGAGTAAAGCGTGGATGTTCTGGTGGAATGGGTCGGCATCACGGCATGCCCGCGAGCCATTTGCCATCTTCGAGGGCGACACCGCTCAGCGTGGCGCTGCCGCCTTCTTTGACAATGTAGCCCGCTTTGTTCAAGGCATCGATGCTTGGCTTCGGCCACTTGGCTTGATGCTCGACGAGCTTGCCGCCTTCCGCGTGCAAGCGCGGTGAGGCGAGTGACTTGCCGAAGGGCTGGCGGTGAATGACGTGCTGCGTGAGGAACTCGAGCATCGCGTTCGGAATCTTCCGTCCACCGCGACCTCCGATCGCGACGACGGGCTGCGTGCCCTTTGTGATGATGACAGGCACCATGTTGTGCAGCGGACGCTTGCGCGGACCGGGCGCGTTCGGATGATCGGGGCGCGGATCGAAACGCGACATGCCGTGGCCGAGCGTGAGACCGAGACCATCCACCGTGACATGCGCGCCGAAGCCATCGCCATGCGTGAGCGTGAGAGCGGCAATGTTGCCGTGCTTGTCACAGGCACTGAAGTTCAGCGTGCCGCCTTGCGTGCTCGTTTTGAAATCAGGCTCCAGGATCTTCCCGGCGCTCACTGCAGCGCGAATCTTCTCCGCGCATTCAGCCGCGTAATCATCGGACAGCAGATTCTCATGCGGCACCGGGCCGAAATCAGGATCGCCGAGCAAGGTGAGCCGGTCACGCCACGCGAGCCGCATCGCTTCTACACGCAGCACGAGCCGCTGACGACCATCTTTGATCGTGTTCCATTTCAGCGCCTTCAGGATGGCGAGGATTTGCAGCACCGTGATGCCGCCACAAAGCAGCGGCGGCGTGTGAATCGTGTGCTCGCCCCACGATAGCTTCAACGGCTCGACCATGCGCGCCTGATATGCCGCGAGATCGTCCTTCGTGACCAAGCCGCGATTCTTCGCGAAACCCTCCGCGATGCGCTGCGCGATATCGCCGCGATAAAACGGCTCGATGGAGTTCGCCTTCGCCAGCGTGGTGAGCACTTCGGCCAGCTCGGGATTCTTGAAGAGCGCGCCCGCTTTGGGAGGCTCGCCGCCAGGAAGGAACAACCGCATCGTGCCCGCGTCTCTGGAGAAAGAGGCTCTCGCCGCCGCGATACGTCCAGCCAGTGCCGCAGGCAGCGTAAAACCTTCGCGCGTCAGCTTGATGGCCGGTTGCAGCACATCCTCGAACGACATCGTGCCAAACTCATCCAGCGCCCGCTTCAGTCCCGCGATCACACCCGGCACACCGGTCGATAGCCAGCCGTGGTAGTTCTTGCGATCCGGCACCTCGCCCTTCGCATCGGGTTTAAAGATGTCCTTCGTGAACGCTGCCGGAGCGACGGTGTTCGCATCCAACGCTGCGATGCGTCTGCCGCCATCCATCGCAAACATCCCATGCGTGGCATACCCGCCGATGCCCGTTTGATGCGGCTGCGTGATCGCACCTGCGAGCGCTGTCGCAATGAGCGCATCGACCGCATTGCCGCCGTCCGCGAGAATCTTCGCGCCGACACCTTCGACTACCGGTTCACCGACTACATAGCCGTTATCGTTCGCCGGACGCAAATCAGCGCGCACCCATGCGGACGACAGCGAGGCTGCCATCAGACCGGTAGATCGCGCGATGAAGCGGCGGCGTGAGATGGATGATGAATCAAACATGGCGAAGTGGCGGTGAGCTTTGAATCATGACGCATTCGCGCTCCAAGGCGCATAGTCGATCTCCAGAAACTCCGCGACCTCCGGCAGCCAGCGTTCCTGCACGAACTTCGTGTGCTCGGGGTGATCGTTGTAGCCGCGATAGGCTTCCTCATTGTCGAACTCCATCGAGAGGCCAAAGGTGAACGCGTTCTTCGTTCCGATCTGCCGCAGGCACTCGAACCGCTCCACGCCGGGTAGGTTCGCGAGAGCGCAGGCAGCTTGGAGGAAATCACGCTCAGGGGCGGAGTTCAGCGGATGCTTCAAACGAAAGACGACAGTGTGGCGGATCATAGCCGCACTCAACGGCGCGGATGGACGCATCATTGCGCCGCTCAACACCGTGTCGTCTTGCGCTTCGGAGCCACGGACAATCCGCGACGACTCTTCACGATGTAGGTCGCAGCGTCGGGCACCTGGCAGTCGGTCTCACCCATGTCCACTTCCACGCGACCGATCTTCTTCGCGGCTGTCATCGCTTTGTCAGCCAGCGGCGCAACGTAGGTGCCGCAGCATATGACGAAGTTGTTCATCGTGTAGCGCACGCGATTCATCGAAGTGTGAATCGTCTTCACTACGCGAGCGAGCAGCGCATCGAGTTGCTTGATTGGCAGGTCGTCGTCTTTTCGCACACTGACCACCGCTGCCATGGTCGCCCAGCCAGCGACGGCGATTCCTTCCTTCGGCGAATCGATCCACTTCATCGCGATCTCGATCGCATCGGGATGCTCCGAGGCGACCCACGGCACTGTGCAGCCGGAGATCATGTGCCACGTCGCTCCCTTCGCCCAGCGATCCAGTTCCGCGCGCTTCATCTTCGCGCCATCCGCCACGAGGCCCGCGAGATACATCGCATCCGAGTTGCCCGTGGCATAGAGCTGCATCGCCAGCGCTTGATCGCCTTTGATCTGCTTCGCGATGGGTTTCAAATCACCAACCTTCACGCCAAACATGGTTTCCGGCGCGCCATGTCGGCGAAAGGTCTTCCGCGTCTGCTCGCTGCCCTTCGATTCGAGCAGCTTCATGGTTTCGTCGAGCGTCATGGTGAGAGAATGCGTTAGATCAAGGAGCCGGAGGAATGAGCATCGTGCTGTCACCAGTGTCCGCGTGCCACTTCTTGAAAGCGGCCAGGAGGCGTTCGAGATGCGGGTGCGCGGCGGGATCGTTGGCGAGGTCGTGGAGTTCGCCGGGATCGTTTTGCAGATCGTAGAGTTCGATGAGCGGCGGGTGACCATCGAGCGCGTGCGGGTCCATCGTTTGCAACATGCGATAGGCGTCGGGGAAATCGGCCCTGCGGCGCACGAGTTCGCCATAGACGCGATTGATCCACGGTTTCCTGTCGCGCAGGTCGGCGTTGATCACCTTCGGCTCGTCGAGCTTGCAGCGGAGAATAAGCTGATGCGTGGCATCGAGCACCGAGCGCTCTTCCATGCCGCGCGTTTGATTCAGCGAGCGCCCCGACACCTCGGCAAAGATGAAGTCGTGGCCCTTCGCGTCGCTTTTGCCTTCGATCAAAGGCTTGAGGCTCCGGCCATGCAGCGGTGCATCGTAGGCAATGCCGAGCACGTCGAGCAGCGTGGGCAACAAATCGAGTTCGCTGACGAGCGCATCGCTCACAAGCGGCTTCGCGCCGGGCAAACGAACGACGAGCGGGATGTGCAGACCGAAGTGATACGGCGTCATCTTCCCATGCGGATAGGCCGGGCCGTGATCGCCCATGAAGAGGATGATCGTGTTCGATTCCTGACCCGACGCGCGCAACGCATCGAGCATCTCGCCCACGGCTTGATCCGCCTTCTGCACACCGTCGAGGTATTCCGCCCAATCGCGACGAATCACCGGCGTGTCTGGCAGATGCGGCGGTAACGTGACCTTCGCGGGATCGGCGCTGATCGGCTGCTTCTCGCTGTCCACATACGGCCGATGCGTCGAGGTGATCGTGTTGTGCATCAGGAACCACGGCTTGCCCGACGCGCGCTTGATCGTGCCATTGAGCGCCTGCTTCGCGGGCACCTTTGGGAAGAAGTCGTGATACGGAAACCGCTCGTTCGGCGCGACGTGGAGCTTGCCACTCACCGCCGCGTGATAGCCATACTGCACCAGCACCTCGACCAATGTCGGCGCCGTGCTGCGAATGCGCGTGTGCAGGTATGGCGGCGAGTTCTTCTCCGCGTCCGTGAGTTTCTCGGCGCGCTTGAGGTAGTTGTTCGTGTTGTTCACGAGCCCGTTCGTGTGGCTGTGCAAACCCGTCATGATGCACGCCTTCGATGCCGAGCAGACCGGATATGCGACATAAGCCCGCCGAAACAACGCCCCACTCGCCGCCAGCGCATCCATGTTCGGCGTCCGGATGTCCGTGCGACCGAGAGCGCTCATGTGCGCGCCCTGGTCCTCGGTGAGGATGAAGAGGATGTTTGGGCGCGGCGTGGCCGCGAATGACGAAACCAGGATTCCGAATGACGAAAGGAGGAGGGCGAAGATGAAGCGCATGGTGAGCAATGGTCGTGCGGATGATGGTTTGAGATCAATCAACGTATTTGGCAAGAAGGCGCGTAGCGAGCTGATGCCCAGTTTGATCGCTCTTCGACAATGTCTCTATCAATCGCTGGGATGTTGAGTGAGTGCGCAGCCGCTCGTTGAACTGCATGGCTTCGAGAAGTTGAAGCATTGTGACACCATCGAGGTCACAATCATCGTCCAAGATTGAAATCAAATGCTCCTCCGCGTCAGAGAGAGTCTCTTCGATTCTCTCGGTCACAGAGAGGCAAGCGGCACAGGCTTTCTCAAGTGGTTTGCCGGACCCCAAAGCTCGAGCAACGACAGGAATCGCAGCTTCACGAGCAGGGCCAGACGTGACGAGGTCGGCTTTGAGATGCCACAAAGCGATCACTGCATCGGTTGGCTCGAGTTTGGGCGGGAAGGTCACAGTGATGGAGATGGGGGAACTGTAGAGCGTTGGTGGCTGAGAATGGACGAGGCCAGGCAGTGACAAGTTGCGGATGATTGCCGAGGCTTTTCTCCAACTGGGTGAATCCAGCGCGCGACACCATTTGCACGCGTGTTTGTCCCAAACTTCACTCAATCGGCGGGATCGACGCGCGAATCTCATCGAGCAGGGCGCGTGTGCCGTGCGCCGCGCACCAGTGGTGGATGTAGTCCCAGTCCAGCGCCTCGTCTCCCTGCACGGCGATGATGTTGCGAACATCGTCGCGGTCCTTGTCACGCTTGGCGATGGCGGCCCAGCGGAGCTTCGTCACGATCACATCTTCCGCTGTAGGGACCGCGATCTCCCTGCCGACCAACTCATCTTTGACCCGCACACGACGATTGAAGCGGGATTGATCGTGCGCATCCCGGCTCAGGTGGAAGATTTCGATGTCGAAGGGAACGGACGGCACGCGCACGCGTTCCCGGAACGTGCCCGTCACGGTTTCAAACGAGGGTTGCTCGTCAAACTCGAACTCGCCGCCCAGCTCATGCTGAAGCTCGGCGAGCTTGCTGCCGCCCAACACAGCCACGAAGTCTGCATCCTTGGTGGAACGCGGGATGCCGTAGAGGTTCGACGAAAACGAACCCGCCACCATGTAGTCCACGCCGAGGCGTTCCATTACTTCCACCACGCGGGCGGCGACGTCATTGCCATTCTTCATGCGGTGTGACGACGATAGATGCCATGCTCGGCCACCTGCCGAAGCCGGTTGAGCCTTTTCAGGAGCAGCGCTTCCACCTCGACCTCGCTCGCCTGCGGGAACTGATGCCTGATGCCGTCTTTCATGCGAACGCATGCCTCATCGAACAACTCCGGCCCCCAGCCCATCTTCCGCGACAACGGGGCCGTGCGCGCCCGCTTCACCTTCTCGATGAAAAGGGCGTCTGCCAGAGGCTTGATGTCGGCGTCGTTCACGTCGCGATGATAGCTTCCACTCGCGCGCTTCCAAGCACGATTCCCGTGTTTTCAATCAAAGTGGCTGCGGGTGAACTCACTCCGTCATTGGGCTCGGTGACAGCTATGCTGTCTTCCTGGCATCAGACATGACCATCCGATACACGCGCTCAAGATCAGTCTTCGTCAGCTTCTTCAGCGACGTGAACGCTCGTTTCATGTTCAATCGGTCCGACAACTCTGGATAGTAGTCCTCCTTTGATCGTCCCATTCGCCCCATGCTTGCCTTGATTGCGGTGATTCGATCATTCCTCCACATCTCAGGAGCCGACGTCTTGCGTTCAGACTTCAAAATCACCAGTTGTGTCTTATGCCATCTCTCCAGTTCTGGCATCTCGATCGAGAGAATCTGCTGATACTTGGCCACCTTGCATTTCTTCGTGAGCCGCTTCCACCACATGGCGAATGCCTCTCCTCTGGTCTTTCCTGTCGTGAACTCAGCAAGTTCTTCGATCCATTCGGTGATCTGCTTTTGTTCGTCCGGCGTTATCGATCCCTCTGGCAGCGGAACGACTTGCCTGATGACCGGTGGTTTTTGATAGATGGTGTTGTGATCACCCACGACTTGAGTGTTGCCCGAGCCGCTTTGGTTGATCGCAGATGCAGTCGGTTTCCTCCGGGCCTTGGTGCCTCCGCGCTTCGCCAGTTTCTCATCCATATACTTGGCGAGATGCTTGCCGAACTCCGACCTCAGTTGCGCACGGCTCCGAAAACGCCATGCCAGACCGCTGGGCTGCATTTCCTCACGAAAGCGGTGAAGGCGGGCTAGCTGGGCTTCATCGACGTCAGATGGCAAAGGCTCCAAGTCCGAGAAATACAGGAACACTCGGGTTTTAGCCGCAATGGCCCGGCGAACTTCCTCCTCGGTGCCCGAACTTGCTTTGCCTGTCGGCGTGCCGAAGCGCGACCAAAATACTGCCACAATCAGGTCGGCATCATCGATCAACTGTTGGTTGATGATTCCCTGAGGGCGGTCTGACATGTCTGGTGTCGCATCGGCCCGCCAGTGGCGGCTCTTGATTCCGCAGTTGGTTGCGTCCCAGTGAAGGTGATTCCATTCAGCAATTACTTGTTCAAGGATGGTGACTTCTTTGCTCACGTCCCCGGGAGCACAGAGGGTGATGCGGATGATTTGTGATTTTGGTTTCATGGTTATTCAGTGTGGCGGTGCCATGATGCACTCGGGGCGGATGTAGAATAGAGTCTTCAAATCACAGCGATTTCGTGGCTCTCGTTGCCCTCTCCCAGCTAAGTGGAAGAGACTCCGTTGGAACAAACGGCAACACCTCGTGAAACCGCCGGAGTGCGAGTTCCCTGAGCTTGTCACAATGTCGTCTCCCCATGTTCTTCAGTTTGGATGGGAAATGCGGGTGCGAGAAGGGATAGTGATGAAACGCTCGCATGATGCCAATGCCATCAAGGGCCGCACGGTCATCGTTGATCTTCTTGCCTTTCCGAATGGGTTCCGGGCAAGACCGAGCGGTCTTCAACCAAGCTGAAAATGTTTCGATGATTTCTCGGTCGGTATAGAGTGAGAAGTTGATCGTGAACGCTGCGGTCAGTTCTCTCACATCGGGGTCGCGCTCGTCTTTTGGCATCTCGACGGGTTCTGACGATTCATATCCCAGCATCTCGAGGGTATCGTCATACTTGGCCTCGGTAACACCTGTCCTGAGATCAATGATCTCTTTGCCATTGGTCGTCCAGAGACCCTCAAGGTCACGAAGCATCGCTGGCTGGAGTGGCGGAAATATTCCCGGATCGTTGAGGCGCTTGATTGCATCCTGTCTGAGTTCCGCAGGGAATCTCTGCCAAGGCTTCGACCATGGGCGCGCATACTGGGTCACTTGCCAGTAGAAGCCGTTGAACGCTTGATGAGATCGAAACAAGCGGTCACGGTGCCCATCCAGGTCGAACGCCAGATCATTGAGTTCCTCCAACGCCTTTTTCCGAGAACGCGCAGAGTTCTTGATGTGCTTTTGAGCCTTGGCATCCCAACGGGTAGGTTGAGCCTTCGCCTCCAGTTCTTCTGCCCACTCCGCCGCATAGAGGTCGAACGATTCGCGTCCGCACTCCCATATCAGGCAAGCACGAACTTCCTCGTCGGGCAAGACATGTCCATTAAAGTCCCACTCGGCGTCATCCAGCACAAATGATGTGCCCTGGTCTGTTGGAACAGATGAAGCCATCGTTACTCCTCATCAGGTGCCTCTAGCAACCGGCGTGGCAGGTCGCGTGCGCCGTGCATCACGCGCTCGATGCTGATTTGATCTCCGGCTTGGTAGAAGATCAGATGCTTGTCGAAGGGGCGTGCTGCCTGGAAGCTGCGAATGCCTGCCAGTTCGGGAGATTGAAAGTGTCGGCGGATACCGAGTCCGGGATTCTCCGCGAGATGCTGAATGCTCTGATCAATGGCGATTAGGTAGCGCTCGGCGATTTCCGCATCGGCGTTCTTGAGATACCAGCCGTATTGCAGAGCCATATCCAGCTCCGCGCGTTCGGCGATGATGATGGGCAGGCTCATGCCTTGGCCGTCTGGCGGATGCGTTCGAGCACCGTGGCATCATACGGACGATGCGGGGAGCGCACGCCTTCCAGCAGTGCGGCCTCGAGTGCGGGAGATTCGTCGAACTCCTGATGCTCGAGCATTCGCAAGGCTTCGCGCACGACATCACTTTCGTCGGCGTAGCGTCCGGTGTGAACGAGACGCTCGACAAGCTGGCTAAGCGCAGGTGGCAGGGCGATGGTCATGGGCGGATGGTAATTGGTCGAGCGATGAGTCTCAAGTCTTGAAGTAGCCACGCGGCGTATCAGCGTCACCTCAAAACCCCACCTTCCCCAGCGCCTTCGTCGCGGTGCCATACGGGGCATCGAGCCAGAGGAGGCTTTGGCCGTTGCGACCGCGACCGGCGTTGAGGCCCCAGGTTTCGCCGGGCTTCGGTGCGCCGCCGAAGTCGGTGAAGGGAATCTTGAACCAGGCGGTCCAGGTGCGATCAGGCAATGAATAAGGGCCTTTTTGGCCGGTGACGCTGAAGCGGAATTGCCAGGTGCCGTTCCAGGTTTTGTCTTCGACGAGATCTCGTTTGCCGGGTGTATAAACGGCATCATAGCGCGAGCCTTCGACGGGGTTCGCGGCGATGCGATAGACTTTGCCGCCGGCGTTTGGCGGCGCGATGGCGAGTTCGACATACTCTTGCGTGAAGGTGTCCTTGTCCGGCTCGCGCTGATAGAAATCCTCGGGATGCACGAGCGGGTGCAGGCTTTCGATGCGCACGTAGAGATGTGCGTTGTCGCGCAGCAGCTTCATGCGCGTGGAGATGTTGGCGAAGGGCATTGAGTCATGCACGCGGAAGTATGACTCGGGCACGGTGTCCCAGGCTTTCGAATCAAGAGTGGGCTCAGCGTCCACACTCGCGATCTTGAGTTCGTGCTTGTCGGTCAGCACACCGGCGCGGATGGCGCGTGTGTCCCAGTTGATGCAGGTCTTGTTCCACTGCTGCTGGTAGCCTTCGCTCTCCAGCGCGGCGTGAGTGTAGAAGTGACCGCTGAACGGCGTCATCTGCGGCCAGTCGGCGAGCGGCTTCATGGAGGAGCGACCGCGACCACCAGCCAGCTTTTCCAGGCTCGCGTGCCATTCATCAATCGCGTCCATCAGCGGATCGAGGTTCACCTGCAAGGGGTTCATGGTCCACGCGTTCTGAAGATAGAAGATGCGCGAGAGCTGCCGCGCGTAGTCGAAGTCGATGCGGATCAAATGCAGCCGCGCGAGCACATCGGCGTCCTTCGTGCCCGACTCCGCGCGTGCAAGCAGACGATCCGCATCTGCGCAGAACTCGGGCGTGTAGAGGTTCATCACGTGCCACTTGCTGTCGTGATACAGCGAGCGCGAATACTTGCGATCCCACGCGGACATGAAGACACCGAAAAAGTCGGAGTAGATCGCCATCTTCGTGTGCAGCAGATCGAAGAAGTCATTCATCGGCTTCGCAGCCTCGCCGAAAGCCGCTCCGCAAAACTCTTGCTGCAACGCGTGCCAGTCGGCGCTGGGATCATCCATCAGGCGGCCATAGACATAGTAGGCCGGGGCTTGCAGGCCTTTGACATAACCCATCGCACCATCGCGATGCGACCACTTCACTTTGTTTCGCTCGATCGTGCGCACGACTTCTGCCATGTGCTCTGGCGTGCGCTCGGCGATATACGGTCCCGCTTGTCCGAAGCCTGTGAAGGTCTCTTCAAAACCGCTGATGCCAGCGGGGAACGCCACGCCTGCGAGCTTGTCGAAGTCATGCTGCGAGGCGAACTGGATGTCAGGGATCACATTCTCCGGAAAGCGCTGGATGATCTCCGCAGAGATGGGCGTGTCCTGGTAGTTCAGCACGACAAAGCGCACCGCCGGATGCTTCGCACGCACGCGCTCGGTGATGCGGAAGTAGGCCTGCCAGAGCTTGCCGCTCGCGCCGCGTGCTTTGACATCATTGAAGTCCATCGCCTTGCTGCCGAAGAGCTTCACGCAGTCATCGCAGTTGCACTGGCACAGCCGAAAACCATCCATCGGGCTGAGGTGGATGAGATTGTGCCCTTCCGCGATGCGCTTCTCCACTTCCGCAAACATGAGGTCCTGCACGCCCTGGTTCATCGGGCAATACATCATGTGATCATCAAAGCCGACCTTCCGCTCGATGGCGCGCTTGCCATCCGGCAGGAGCGCGAAGAACTCCGGGTGCGTTTTGCCAAACGTCGCCGTGGGCATCACCGTGTTCCAGCGCACCTCGCCGCCTTGCAGCGAGCCGAGACGCGGGAAGAAGTTGTTCGCGATGTTGTAGAACGTCTCGTGCGAGTGATCGTAGTTCGCCAGCATCAGCGGCTTCTTTTGCCGGTCCAAATCCGAGGGCATCGTGATCTTCGCCACCGGCAGAAACGCGATGCTGCGCGGGTCGAGCGCCAGCGGTGCCTTCTCCTTCGCCCGCTGCGCTTGCATGTTGTCACTGGGATAAATGTTCGGCTCGAAGTTGATGAAGAGGAACCGCGTTCCCACACGCTCGCGCAGGAAATCGCACACGCCCTTCACCGTGCCGAGCAACGCAAGCGGCTCGACTTGCCCCTTGCTCGTCTTGATAGCATCACGCTTGTCCCGACCCGCGATGATCACATCGCGCCCGACGACCCTTTGGAAATACGTCCAGTCCTCGAGCTGCTCCACCGCCACGCCATGCGCCATCGCAAACTGCGTCGCCCCGAGATACAGTCCCGGCTTGTCCTTCGCCTTCGCGTTCTCGGTGTTGATCGCGATCTCAAAACCATTCTTCGCAAACGCCGCCTGCGTCAGCCGCGCCGACAACGTCAGCCAACCATCCACCACCACATCCCCCGTCGGCTCCGGCACGATGATCTGGTAATCGCACGCCTTGTTCTCCGCGATGATGAGATCGGCGGCGGGGAGTGAGGATGCAAAGACGAATGAAGCGAGGCAGAGGAGTAGGCTGATCTTCATGGGCCGAAGCATACGCAACCGGGCTGCGGATTCCTTGCGTGCCATTTCGAGCGTTCGGCACGCCCTGTCTGCGGATCCTCTGCCCACACTATTCGCCCAGCTTTGAGGGCCGGAAGACACGCACTGCCGTGCAAGCTCCCGTGCCTTCGTTCGGTAATGTCCCACATGCTTTGTCGCATTCTAACTCTCCTCTTTGTCAGTTTGTCTGCTGGTTCGGCCATCGCGCAATCACCATCGAATCTGCTGCTCAATCCCGCGCTGAACTTCCATTGCTTCACCAACTCCCGCACAGGCGAGGGCGCGGAGTTCAAGAGCGGCAGCATCGCGTGCTGGGATGTGGCGACGTATGGCGATGCGGAGGCGTATCGCGCGGCGCGGCAGCAGGTGTTTCGTCCGGGCTTCGCGGTGGACAATGTGATGGTCATTCATCCGGGGAAGAGCGTCTCGCAATTCGCGCTGCTGGCGGAGCTGGGGCTCGATGGCGGGGAGCATGTGAGCCTCTCGGTTTTCGGACATCAGGCCAAACCGAAATCGCTGCGTGCGTCGATTCACATGATGCGGCTCGACAGCGATGAAGGCTCGTGGAGTCCGAAGGAATTTGGGTTGTCCGATGCACGCACCTTTCCAAAACACTCGCGCGGCGAACTGACAGCGCTGCCGACGATGGCGAGCGTGTCGGGCGAGCAGACGGACTTTGAACTCAAAGTGGAGAAGGCAATGATCCCGTTTGGCTTCACGGAGAGCGGCACGACTTCGACGAAGCAGCCCAACGTCATCGGCATCACCGTCGAGTTCACGAATGCAGGCAGCGAGGACGTGTGGATTTACTCGCCTTGTCTCGCGCGTGGCGATGTCGCGGTGAATCGTTTGCCTGAAGGGCGCGCGATACCGGACTACTATCGCGGCATCCCGCGCACGATTCAGAAGCTGTGGCGAGGCGAGCCGCTGCATTTGATCGTCATGGGTTCGAGCATCGATCGCGGCAGCGCGAACCCGCCGATGACGGCCTATGACGAGGCCCCGAAGTCACCGACTTTCAAACAACCGCTGTCGAAGGTGCGTGAGTTCGAGGGCGACGTGGTGGGGCATCCAGAATGGAACGACTACACCGGCTGGTGGCAGCATCACTACATGTATGGCGGGCGATTGCGGCAGTGGTTGATGCAGAAGTTCAATTACCCCATCGACCGTCTGCTGCTGAACACGATGGCCTGCGATGGCTCCTGCATCGCCGAGTCGCACTCCGGCCTCGAAGCGTATGCGACGCTGAGTTTGCCACCCGATCCTGGCGCGAACGGACATGCCAAAAGCAAGACCTGGCAGGAGCTGTATCCGGCGGTCTTCTCACGACCTGAGGGCGCGAGACCTGATCTCGTGATCTTCGGCAGCGGTGCGAATGAGAAGGTGGATGGAGCGGATGAAGTCGCTGCATTTGAAGGAGCCATCCGCTGGTTCCAGCGACACTATCCGGGCACGGAGTTCGTCTTCTGCATGTGGCAGAATCGCGAGACCTACACGCCGAACACAGGCCATCTGCGCGAGCTGTCGCTGCGTTATCAGATTCCCTTCATTGACCTCGGCCGCGTGATCAGCGAGACGACGCGCTACTGCAACAGCTACGCGCTGGTGCCGAGCGACGGCCATCCGCAAGCCGCCGCGCACTACCTTTGGGCCAGGCAACTCGAGCGCGCCTTCGAAGTGGCGGATCCCATCGCGTCGGGCATCGCGCAGCTCAGCTTGCCCGAACGATTGAGTCCGCACACCATCGGCTGGGAAGGCGAAGTCACGACCTACAATGCCGACGACAAACGCCTGCACGGCAATCGCGCCTTCATCCTCGATGACACCTTCGTGAATGTCTGGGCCACGACGAAGGATGACCTCGTCGGCATCCGACTCGACGGCGCGCCCGACGAAGCCTCGCGTCGTCGTCCCTCGCGTGCTCGCGACAATCGCAACTCCACCTTCGCCACCGGTAGATTCAGCCTCGGTGATCGACACATCATCGAAGTCACAGGCAAAGATTCGGCCCTCGTAGCTGTCGATGCGAAGACTGCGCTGAACCGCCAGACCGTGCCCGTGACGGGCCCGCGATGGAAGCTGCCAACCAAGCTCGAGCCCTTCGCCTCCGAATGGGGTGCTCCCTTTGGCGATGCATCCGTGAAGCTCACGCCAGGAGCCTCAGCCATCACAGACTTCATCGGAACCGATCTATCCGTTGCTTATGTCGATGCCGCCGACGGCGGTGAATTGATCGTCACCGTCGATGGCGAAGAACGCCTCAAAACTTCAACGAACACGGCCTTCACCGACGCCGATGGCAAACCGCACTTCATGGAGAATCGCAAAGGCATCCGCGGCCTGCCGTATGGCTGGCATCAAGTTTGCGTCACCTGCGACGGCAAGCCTGTGCGACTGCTCGGAGCCTTCACCTATGACACGCGCCCGAACCGCCAGGCCGAGCGCGTCGAACGAGGCCGCGCCTTCCCCGGCGAGACGATCCGATTCACCGCAGGTTTCAAAAGCAGACCGTGGATCGTTTGCAGTGGTGGTCTGCAAGTGAAGATCGAAGATGTGAACGCGATGAGTGTGAAGTTCACCGGCACGGGCGAAGGCGGCTATGAGGTCATCGGCGAGTAGCGGCCCTCGTGAAGGAATCAAAACACAACCACGCGCGAATCACCGTATCGCTCAAACACTCCGCCATGAAAGCCATCCTGCTCACCTCACTGCTTTTCCTCCCCATCATCGCGACCGCGCAAACAGCCGCGCCAGTCGTGACTCGCACCGCTGCAATCACCGGTCAGGGATATTTTCCCGTGGCGCAGCGACTTCACGATGGACGCATCGCCGTCATCATGCGTGGCGGCGCGGAGCATCTCGGACTCAAGGGTCGGCTCGACATGATCTTCTCCAGCGACGAAGGCAAGACGTGGAGCAAGCCGGTGGTGGTGAATGATTCACCCATTGATGATCGCAATCCCGCACTCGGTGTGGCGAAGGACGGCACCATGGTGGTCGGCTTCTGGCGAACCGCCACGTATGATGAAACCGGCAAATACAATCCGAAGCTCACGGACAAAGAACGGTCCACCTGGGTGACGCGCTCGAAGGACGGCGCCACTTGGTCGGAGGCAACGCAGATCGACACGAGCGAAATCGAACTCGGCAGTCCCTTTGGTCGCATGATCACACTGCCAGACGGCACGATGCTCATGCCCATTTACGGCTACGAAGTGCGGCCCGCTGGCAAGAAGCTCACGTCGGATCGCAATCACAGCTACATCTATCGCTCCACCGACAATGGCCAGACGTGGAAGCGACTCTCCGAAATCGGCGATGGCAAACAACAGCTCAATGAGACCGCCATCGAGCGTCTCGCGTCCGGCAAGATCATCGCCGCGATGCGTTCACGCGCGGGTGAAGTCTGGCTCTCCGAAAGCGCTGACAACGGCGCGACGTGGTCCAAAACCAAGCAGCTCTCACCAGTGAACGCGCATCCCGCCGATCTCTGCCTGTTACCCGATGGCCGCATCCTCATGACCATCGGCAATCGAATCGGCGCAGACGCAAACTTCGGCGTCTTCGGCCTCGTCAGCGATGCCAGCGGCAGCTTCGCCTTGGAGAAACGTTTCCCGCTCGTCACCGATGCGCTCAGCCGCGACTGCGGTTATCCGAGCAGTGTCGTGCTGAAGGACGGACGTGCGCTCACGCTCTACTATGCGACACGAGTGAAGGAACACCCCGAGTGGAAAGTCCACTGCGGCGCGCTCGTGTTCGATGTGCCGAAGCCGTGATTGGATCGGGAATAGCTCTCGTCCCCACTTTGCTTCTGCTCTTCAGCTCAGTCACCGGCTCCGCTTGTCCTCGCACAGCTTCTCGAAGAGTTTCGTCAGCTTCGCCACGATGTCGGGGTGCTCGCGCCAAAGGTTCTTCGTTTCGCCGGGATCGGAGTCCAGGTCGTAGAGCTGCGCGGGCGGGGCGTCGGGCTTGAGTTGGCCGTCGGGGGTGTAGTCGCTGTTGGTCATGCCTACGTCGGCGAATTTCAGGTAGGGCGCGCGGTCGGTTTTCTCGGTGGAGTAGCCGGAGCCCTGGCCCATGACGAGCTTCCACTTGCCCTCGCGCACCGCCCAGAGGCCTTCGCGACGCTTCTCGAAGTAGCTCGATGAACCGGACTGCACGACGAGGTTAGGTCGCACCTCGGACTTCGCCTCGCCGAGCATCGCAGGTAGCACATTGAAGCTGTCAGGACCAGCGTCGTCGGGCAAAGACTGGCCGGTGATCGCGGCGAAGGTGGATAGCATGTCAGTGAGGCAGATAACTTGCTTCGACGTGGTGCCCGGCGCGATGCGGCCCGGCCAGCGCACGAGAAAGGGCACGCGATTGCCGCCTTCCCACACGTCGCCTTTCTGGCCGTTGAGCGGTGCACAAGACCGATGGCCGTGACCGAATCCCTCGCGCTCATACACGCCGCCGTTGTCGCTGCTGAAGATGACCAGCGTGCGCTCAGTGAGCTTCAGTTTGTCGAGCAACGCAAGCAATTCGCCCACCGACCAGTCCAGCTCATGCACAAAGTCGCCGTATTTCCCCGCCTCGCTCGTGCCTGCAAATTTCGCATTCGGCGTCAGCGGCGTGTGGATGTTGTTCGGCACGTAGTGGAGATAAAACGGCTCGTCCTTGTGCTGCTCGATAAACGCCATGGCCTTCGTGTGCAGCGTGCTCGCGTTGTCCTCGTTCTTCATCGTGAAGGCCGACTTGCCGCTGACGACCTTTTGTCCCTCGATGCGAATCGGATCATCCGCGCGCAGGCCGACGATGCGATGGTTCTCGACGTAAGCGCCCCAGCGATTCGACACATCGCCGAAGAAGTAATCGAATCCGATCTCCAGCGGCCCGGGCTTAAGTTCCGCATTCCAATCCACCTTCTGCTTCGCGCTGCCAAAGCCGAGGTGCCACTTGCCCACGATGCCGGTCGCATATCCCGCCTGCTTCATCAGCGACGCGGTGGTCATGCGCTTCTCCTCAATCAACAACGCCGCGCCCGGCGATGCCCACGTCTGCTGTTTGCGTCGCCACGGATAGCGTCCCGTGAGCACGCCATAGCGCGTGGGGCAGCACAAGCCTGCGGGTGTATGCGCATCGGTGAAGCGAATGCCCTCCTTAGCGAGGCGGTCGATGTTTGGCGTCTTCAACTTCGTCGCGCCCTGGCAGGTGAGGTCGTTGTAGCCGAGATCGTCGGCCATGATGAAGACGATGTTTGGCTTCGCTGACTCAGCGCCGAATGACGAAGCCAGTGCCCAGCAAACCGAAAAAGCCAGCACAGCGAATCGTGTGCTGCTCCAGAGTAGTGAGCGCAGCGACGTAGTGAGGAATGACGACAGGAGGAGGGTAAAGATCACACGCATGAGCCTGAAACGAAGCGAAGCAGCCGAAAATGCCCAAACTCAATCTGCGCTTTGTCCCTATGTCTCACTACTTCGCGCTTTTGCTGGTCTTCTTCTCGTCGCCCGGCTTCAAGATCGGAGCCACAGCTTCGCTCGAATACTTGTCGAGGCGTTGCAGCAGTTCCTTCACCTTCTCGGGTTGAGTCTCGGCAAGGTTGTTCTTCTCCGAGGGATCAGTGACGATGTTGAACAACTCGATCACATCCGGCGCATTGCGTGCTTCACGGCGTTTGCGCTGTTTGTCTTCGCGCGTGGTGGCTGCGGCGCCTTCGCCTTCATCGTCCTCACCTGCCTTGCCCTTGCGCACGAGCTTCCAGTCGCCCGCTCGCACAGCACCGCTGCGTCCGACGGTGTTGAGCAAAAGGTCTTCGTGCGGTGATGGCTTGTATTCGGTGATCACAGGCCAGATGTCGCGGCCATCAAGCGGATGCGCGTGAGCGGAGGCCGCGCCCGCGAGCTTCATCAGCGTGGGGAACCAATCCACCATGTGCATCGGCTCCTTCACCACGGAGTCGGGCTTGATGTGACCGTCCCACGCGGCGAACGACACGACACGCACGCCGCCTTCATAGAGACTGCCTTTGCCGGCGCGCAGCGGGGCATTGCTTGCCGCAGGGGTCTTGGTGGTGAGACCGCCATTGTCGCTGGCGAAGATGAAGAGTGTGTTGCCGCGCATGCCGGCCCTTTCGATCACTGCGACAACACGGCCGATGCCTTCATCCATCTCGGTGATCATGCCGGCATAGACGCTGCGGTCGGGTCCGAGATGGGCGTAGGGCTTCGAATATTCCGACGGACATTCGAGCGGGTTGTGCGGCGAATGATAGGCGAGGTAGAGAAAGAGCGGCTTGTTCGTATCGCGCTTCTCGATCAGTCGCACCGCCTCGCGCGTGATCAGTTGAGTGAGCGTTCCGCTGTCCGGCACGGGCTGCTCATCGCGCATCATGCCGTCCGCCTCCGTGATGAAATGATGAACGTGACCACGCTGATCGAGACGGATGCCATACGAATGATCGAAACCGCGATGCGTGGGCCAGTAGGATTTGTCGAAATCGCCGAGATGCCATTTGCCGCAGTGCAGCGTGGCATAGCCTGCCTCGCGCAATGCTTCCGGCAACAGCTTCTCATCGAGCGACAGGCCGACCTGCGAGTTGGGCCGCAGCACGTTGTATTGCCTGCCATAGCGGATCGGGTAGCGACCCGTCATGAGCGCACTGCGCGTCGGCGTGCAAACCGGCATCGCATAGAACGACTCCAACTTCGCGCCAGCCGCCGCGAGTTTGTCGATGTTCGGCGTCTTGATCTCGCTCCCGTGAAAGCCCACGTCGGCGTAACCGAGATCATCAGCGAGGATGAAGATGATGTTCGGCGGAGCCGAGAATGTCGAATGCGGAAAGACGAATGACGAAAAGACAAGGGCGACGAGAGTGCGCATGAAGGAAGTTGGAGAACTTACCTCAACGACTGCAAATAGGCCAGCAGGTCGGCCAGTTCGGATCCGGCGAGGGGCTTTCGAGGCCGGGGGCACAAGCGATACAGCAACAAGGGAAAGGCTTTGCATGTTGGCGGCGGGGACGAGCCGCGACTGACCGGTGGCGTCGATGAGACTGAAGTGATCGCGATGGTCACCTTCGAGAGTGCCTTGGGCATGCGCACTCTCTTGAGCGTGGGGGGGCAGGTCTCGTATGCGCGGGCAAAGGCGGCGCTGGGATACAGAACGGCCTCCAGGAAGTCGCGTCGCGTGCGCACGAAACCGAGCGTGCTGCGGTCCGGGCCGATGTGGCCAGCCTAGCATTTCGCGCGATGGCAGGCGATGCATGAGGCCTTCGCAAAGGCCGCAGCACCACGCGCAGGGTCGCCTTTGTCATGCAAACGGGCATCAAGAGCCTGGGTGGTGGCCTTTTGCTGCGTGTGCGCGTTTTGCAGCTCCTGCAAAATCGGTGCCGCTGCCTGCTGCGAGGCATCGCTGAAATTGGCGAACAGAGGTGTAAGAGCTTTGAGCGTGAGCCCGGCACGCGCGGGACTGACGCCTAGCGCGTTGAGCGACGGCGCCGGGCTGACGCCTTCGAAGTTCACGGCAGAGTTTCCTTCGCCGGCACGGTGTTGCAAGTCTGCGCCTCCGCCTTCTCCCGGGCACCCTTCCCTTCTCCGACGTCTTTTTCGGTGATTTGTTTTGGATGAACCCCTGCCGGTGTGAGCCGGGACATGATTGCCCCCGGGTCAGCGCAACAGCTCCACTGACCTCCTCCTCAGGCGACGGAAGGGACCGGCTCAGTTTCCTTGCTGCTTCCGCGGATGCCTATGCCGATGAGACTGGTGCCAAACGTCTTTTGAAAGGCGACGGGATCAAGGAGTTCGTAGTCAAGGCCGTTGCTCAGAAACCATGAAATCACCTCGTGGAACGTGTGCCGCCAAGCGAACTTCGGCAGCCAACGGTCGCTCATCGAGTGCATGGAGTTCTTGAATTCCCACTTGTCCTTGTTCATGCCATACTTGGTGTGGTGCCGGTAGTGCCAGACGGACATCGGGTAAAGCCACACATGCTGCAGCCACTTCGGCAACTCCGCCAGGATCGGACGGACGGCAAACTCGGTGTAGTGGCCGATGGTGCGCTTGATGCCTCCCCGCATGGCATCCTCAAGCGCATAGACCCAGATGTAAATGCGCCCGCTCACCTTCTTCATTTTCGGCAGAATGCTGAGAAACGCCTTCTTTGTGTCGAAAGTGTGGTGCAGCACGCCGTGGCTGTAAACCAGGTTGAACGTATCGTTGGCGAATGGCGGAGCAAATGCGGATGCGAGAGCCACGGTCACGAGCGGATTGTTCATGAGATGCTTCACACCGTTCAGCATTGAGAAATTGATGTCGATGCCAAAGGTCGGTCGCTTGATGACATTGAAAAGAAACTGCGACTCCATGCCGAACCCGCAGCCCACGTTCAACGCCACGTAGTCCACGGGGATCGTCGCATCCTTGTCGATGATCTCCAGCTCGATAAATTTCTCGCGCTCCTCGTGCGTGTAGGTAAAGGTCAGCTCGTGGTTCTGCACCATGTTCCACTGCGTGGTGAAGCTCTTTTGCACGAAAAGCTCGCCCTTGCGCGCGCGGGATGATGGAGGGCGCTTGTACTTTTTTGCAGCCGCCTTGAACAGTTCCGCCTTGTAGTAAAATTCGTTCTTAAAGTCAAAGAGCACCGGAACGAACTCATAAACGGGGTAGAAATAGTTCGACCCGGGGGCGTGAAGCACCGCCGTGCGAACCCGCTGCTCCAGTTTCTCCACCGGCAGCCCAAGCCTTTTTGCCAGTTCCCGCGTCTCGTCGGTGAGCGGAACCGTTTCGATCACGGCATCCTCGAGAATGAGTTTTTCGCCGGAAATCGGGCAACGGAAAAATTCGAGGCTCCAAAGTGTCATGCGGTCGAGGTTGTTGTCCTGAGTGTTGAGGCGGGCAGGCGAAGGTCAGCAGCTTCAGCATCCACGCGTCACGAGACATAAGCAGGCCGGGCGTCGTGTAAAGCCGGCAGCCGGTTCCCGGTGCACTCCATGGTGCCTTTGGTCAACAAGGGCCGGCAACCGCGATGCGGCAGCCCCTTCAACCCTTCCCGCGATCACGGCGCGGGCGCGGCCAAGCAAGTACTTCCCGCAGGCGCGCCGCCACACCGCGCTTCGGCTTGCCATGTCGTCGGCAAAGTTCTTCGATTTTGTCCTGCGCTTTTTGCAGCCGTGCGCGAACCTTTGCCAGTTTCGCTTCGCTGTTGAAAAAGGCATCGAGGATGCGGTCCACCTTCACGGCGTCCAGTTGGTCCGGGCACTCCGGTTCCCTCAGGTCGTGCCAGAACTCCTGGGTCTTGCGTCCCAGTTTCCATGCATGGGTGCACTCCGCGAGGAATCTGGCCGCGAAACGCGCAATGCGCTCCGCATCCGCCCTGGCACCGCCGCCATCCGCCACAGTGCGAGCGTACAGGTCCTCGAGCTGGTCGATCGTACGCTCTAGGCCGCACGTTTCCCGAACGACCTCGGCCACGCGAGCCACCTCGGCGGCATCAACCTCCGAAAGTCGCGCCATCACCCGGGCGGGGTCTATGCTGTCTGTCATGCACGGGTTTCCAAAACTCAGCCGCCGCATGGCTTCAAGGTTTTGCGTGGTCACGAGCGGACCAAGGCCGGCCGTATCACACACCACCACCGCGCAACCGGTGGCGAGCGCCTCCAGCGCGGCTTTGCCTTTGGCGAAGACGACATCATAAGATTCCAGAATCTCATGCGGAGTTGGATGAACATTTCCCGCCGCCGAGCCGATGACCACCAACTCCGCGCCAGCATGCTCACAGGCCGCACGCACCGCTGGCACGTAGTTTTGCTCACTTGCGTAGTTGCTCAGTATCAACACGCGCTTCACGGTAGTGACGGGCGTTTCGCGCAGCTTGAATCGGACGAGATCGACTCCGTTGAGCACCATTTCCACCCTGTCCGGCTGCACCCCCGGCGTTTTCAGCAACCGATCGCGGCAGGCTTCGTCCACCGCGACCCAACGCACGACGTTTGGCGCAAGACACGGCACCTCCGGCCAGTTCTCAGGTCCGCGGCAGAATGAGATCACGGGCGCGTCAAAAAACCTCAGCGCCGCAATGGTAGTCTCCCACGAGTGATGCCCGTGGATAACATCAGGCATCCACGGCAGGGTTTCGAGATTTTCGACAACTCCCACCCCCTGTTCCCGCAGCCGGGACGCGATCTCCCCCAAGTGAGCCGAGAACGCAGCCACCAAGTGTCCGCGCCGTGCGAGGGACGATGCGTAGTCGAACACCGACAACTCCGTGCCCGCAGGCTTTGCCAGCGTGTTGTTGGTGATCAAGATACGAAGAGATCCCGGCATCGCGCCCAGTATCGCCACCGGACTGGCACTGGCGCAAGCGGCGATTCCACAACATCGCGGCGATGCCGGCGACGGGATCAGTGCGGACGGAACGCCAAGCACGATTCCTTTGGCCGCAAGCGGGCTTGCCTTCGCATTCAAAAGAGTCAAGAGACAAGCGCCCGAATTGTGTCGCCCGCGTGCAGCGGCCCAATACCGGCAGTCGCCACTACCACAACCAAAGTCCGGACACATCACCCGCCATGCTCACCCTGCCTGACCATCCTTTCCGCGCCTACATTTTCGATTGTGACGGCACGCTCGTCGATTCGATGCCGCTGCACTACCTCGCCTGGGTGGAATCCCTGGCGCTGCATAATGCACCGTTCGATTTTGATGAAGATGTGTTCTACGCCTATGCCGGAGTGCGCGAGCAGGACGTGGTGAGGATTTTCAACGAACGCCACGGCACATGGATCGACCCTGACAGCGTAGCAAATCGGAAATCAGAGATATTTCACCGGACCATTCCGCAGGTAAGCCGGGTCGAGCCGGTGGCCGCACTCGCCCGGGAGGCTCACGGCAAGCTGCCGATGGCCGTAGCATCGGGAAGTGAGGAGCACACCGTGCGCGCATGCCTCGGTGCCACGGGACTGCTGCACCTCTTCGACACGATTGTCACCCCGAAGGACGTGAGGCGCGGCAAACCCGCGCCTGACATGTTCCTGCTCGCCGCCGAGCGCCTCGGCGTGAATCCATCTGAGTGCCTCGTCTTTGAAGATGGGAAATCCGGGATCGAAGCCGCAGCAGCGGCGGGCATGCAGGCCGTATTCGTGCCTCGTGCATTGAGGTAAAACCAAGTCCTTCGCGACCCCAGTTTGCCATCCAAGATACCTTTGTGGATTTCACCTAAATCCGTCCCTGTCACCAAGCGTCACAGGCCGTTCGCGGACAAGTTCGGCATTCTTCGGCGGAGCGGACTCGTCAACGAAGTGTTCGGACAAGCGGGGTTTTGCAAAACACTCATTCGTGCAAACCTCGTGAGGGAATTCGCGGCGTTTTGCCAAATCTGCACCCTTTTTCATCAGCCTCAGCCATAGAGAGGGAAACATGCCGCTCGGCTGCCAAGGTTGCACGAAAAAGCACGACCCGGCGTCTTCGCCACTCGAAGCACGAACCGACCCAGCGCCATCGGCCTCAGTCTGGCAAGTCTTATCCCAATCGAATTCTTCCACGGCTGATCCTCCCCGTCGCAAGAGTAGATGCGGTCGATGGCGCTTCCGTGAACGAACATCAAATCTCATGTTTTCTGGCGCGAGATCCCTCCTCAAAATTCGAGCGGACCGGGCTACCTCGCCTCCACCGATTCGTACACTTGAAGACACTTGTATCCAGCCGGACGGAATTCCCCACCTCGATTTCGACGCGCCGGCCATCGTGAATCGGTTGCTTCAACTCCTAACGGCACTGATTTTTGACGTTGAACCTCGGGCGTGTTTTCGGCATCAGGTTGCCGGGGCGGAATCTGAAGTGGCGGAGGAGAAGCAGGCGTTTTGGACTGGCAATACTGGAAGCCGCGCACGCAGCGGCCACTTGGTCGTCGAAGTGCATGAGCGACTGATCGGCTCAAAGCACGGAGATTTGGTGCTCATTTTCCACGGGTGAAGAATCACCACTTGATATTTGAGCATTTTTGAATATTATTTTGTCAAAATCGAGAGCGGAATTAACCTCCGACCGACATATATATTATGGGAAATATAGATTTAATTTGAAATTGGCTGTGGAAACGTTAAGATAACCCGTAAACTACGATTTTTTGCCTCACTCCTTATTCATCTGCCCTTATGTCTCTCAGCAACGGAATCAAACCCCAAGCAAAGGACCACGCCAAGCTGGCGGATTTTATCCTGTTTAGTCAGCGTGAATTCCTGCTCAACCTATCGAAAGAGTTGAACCGGGATAACATCTCGTTCGCGCAATTTTTTCTCCTCAGCTACCTCTCGACCTCGAAGGAGCTCACCATGACCGACATCGCCCGCAAGATGGGGCACTCTACCGCAGCAGCCACGGGCTTGGTGGACCGGTTGGAGAAGCTCGGCTACATGGAGCGCACTCACGCGATTGATGATCGCCGAAAGGTCATGGTTCGGGTTACGCAGAAGGGTCTCGAATTGGTTGGCCGGCTTCGGGACGAACTCCAAAATCGGATCGCCGAGGCTATGCACGAAACAGCCGCTCCCGATGCCGTGAGCTTTATGGCCGCGTATCGAAAACTCGACGAAACTGCGGTGCTTCGATAGAAGATCCCCATCGTCCGAATCGTCCAAGACCATGAGCACGCGCCGCTGCTGTCGGCTTTTTCTTGGTGCGGGCTGTTTTGCCCCGTGGCAACGATACCCATGGAGGCTGCCTCATGGATGACATTTTCTGCGCTGAGTGAACTGAAACGATTCAGGCATCGCTTCACCCTGCGCAATCCGTCGATAGATGTAAACGAGCGTCGTGAACTGGTGATCGAGAGGCTCTGGGACTGGCACCGCGATCACGTCTTGCAGATGGGTTTCGACAAAGAGGGTTTGAGGACGGCGGAACAGGTGCATGGAAATCAGGTGACAGTGCTCCGAGCGGCAAAGGAGTTCGTGAAGGCTCCGGCATGTGACGGCCTTGTCACCAATCTGCGTGGCATCACACTGGGGATCTATGTCGCCGACTGTTGCGCCGTATTCCTCGCCGATCCACGGACTGGAGCGTTCGGCATCGTGCACTCCGGCAAAAAGGGAACCGAGGGCCGGATCGTCCATCATGCCATCCACGCGCTCTCAGACAACTACGGGAGCGATCCTCGCGACGTCGTGGTCCAACTCAGTCCGTGCATTCGCCCTCCGGCCTACGAAATCGACTTCGCGGCAAGCATCCGACAGCAATCCCTAGAGGCCGGCGTGCTTCCAGGCCATCTTCACGACACCGGCATCTGCACTTCCACCAACTTGACCACATTTTACTCTTATCGGATGGAAAAGGGGAAAACGGGGCGAATGCTCGCCCTCCTGGGTAGATGGGATTGAACACAAACATCCGTCAGCGTCCGACGATTGAATGAACCAGATCACCCTTGCATCCCACGCCAAGATCAATCTGTCGCTCCGGATTCTCGGCAAAAGGCCGGACGGGTTCCACGAATTGACCACCCGCCTATGCAAGATCGCGCTCCGCGACCGAGTGTTCTTGAGCCGTGGCACCGCTGATGAGGCTACCGTGCTGACGTGCGATGCTCCCTCAGTGCCGGTGGACGAGTCGAACCTCGCCTTGCGCGCCCTCCGAGCATTCGAGCAAGCCACCGGGTTTCGCTCCGCATGGCGGATTCATCTGGAGAAGCAAATCCCCGCTGGTGCGGGCCTTGGTGGTGGCAGCAGCAATGCGGCTGCGGTGCTTCGGGGATTGAATCAACTTTGCGGGCATCATCTCCCGGATTCCCGGTTGATCCAAATTGCGGCGGAGATCGGCTCAGACGTGCCGTTCTTCCTTCTGGATCAGTCCGCAGCAATCGGCACTGGGCGAGGTGAAATCGTGACTCCGGTCGCCTTCCCTTGGCAACTGCCCCTGGTCCTCATCAAACCACCGTTCCCGATCCCGACACCGTGGGCCTATCACAGGTGGGCAGTCTCCCGTGAACTCCCTGGCGTCGTTTACGCCCCCCAGCTTTGTCCTTGGGGGGAAATGGTGAATGACCTTGAGCGACCGGTATTCGAGAAGCACCTGCTGTTGGCCATGCTCAAGTCCAGACTGCTCGAATCTGGCCTCACAGTGGCTGCTCTCATGTCCGGTTCGGGTTCCACCATGTTCGCGGTCGCGAGATCGGCAGTCGTTGCCGAAGAAATCGCCGACCAGGCTCGCGACTGGTGCGGCCCGGCGGCGTTTGTCAAAGTCACCCACACGCTGCCTTTAAATGGAATATAGCCTGCATCCACATTGATGTGGATTCCTGCTCAGAAAAAAATTGGAGCCGGGCGGCTCCCGATTCCACCCGGCTCCTTTGTTGGCATCAACCTCAAGACAAACCCGCTTGCGCGGTGTTTGAGTGACAACAACCAATCACTCTCAAGACCAGCACATGGAGGTGTTACCCATCCATCACTGTATGCGTTGTTTGTTTCCCGGGTTACGAAGCCGTTCAATCATCCGCGAAAATTTTTTGCCTGTTTTTCAGGCCGCCTGTTCAGCGTGTAATAGGCGTCACGGTGCCACAGGGGAATGCCCGTTTCAGAACGCAGTTCCGGCAGCCGGACCTCATGCACGAATCCCTCGCGCAGTCCAGCGCAGCGCACAGTCAGTGTGCGTCCGTCCGCAGACAGCGTGCCGTCATCGAACACCAAGGGCTGCGGATCCACTTCGGCGCTTCCGTACTTCGCCTGATAAATGTACGTGTAACTCTGGCCGGTGACCTTGCCCAGGCTCTTGCGATTCACCGGCAGTGTGAAGGTGAAACGAAAACCATCCCTCGTCGCCTCCATCTTCCGTACTTCGAGCGGTGCCTGCTCTGTCGGGACGATCCGCTGCAAGCCGAATGGCCGGTTTCCCGAGCTGTTCCATCCGCGATTCGATTCGCCCACGATCATCGACCCGTCGCTCAGGAAATTCACCGCCAGCACGCCGCATTGCAGATCCTTCACGAACGGAAAACACGCGCCCTGATATTCGCCGCCAACCGTCTCGAGGAACACGCGGTTCACACCTGAGATCACAAACTCACCCACAAACATCTGCTTCTCGAACGGTCCGAACTTGCCGCCCGTCTCGTCACACCGGATGCCCGTCGTGCTCTGTCCCATCTTCACATACGGAAACCACACCGCCGGCGGACAGAAGCCTGGCACCTTCTTGATCGCCTCCGCCACCGTGATCCCGTCCGGCAGCTTGCCAGGGTGCCTCACCGGCGAATCGGGGCGCTTCGTGTCTTCGAGTGCGTCCGCGTGACCGAAGAACGCACCCTTCCGCACGTGCATCAGCGGATTGGTCGCCATCCAGGTGCCTTGCTGGTCGGTCACAAAGAGATCGCCTTCCGCGTTCAATCCGATCCCGATCGGACTTCGAAAACCCGCCGCAAAACCCTGCGCCACGTTTTTTCCCTTCGGCGTCATCACCGCCCAGCCGCGCCACAGCGTGTGCTTTGCCTCATCACCGGCACCGTCCCACTTATTGCCCATCGAGCAGTTCAGCGTGTTGAACATGTTTCCCTCGCGGTCGAAGACAGGTCCATACGCATACTCGTGATACGCCCCCGATACGCCCCAGCCATGTGACACACAGCGATACTCATCCGCCGCTCCGTCGCCGTCCGCATCGTGCAGCCGCGTCACCTCGCTGCGTTGCGTGACAAACAGATCGCCGTCGTGAAAAGTCATCCCGAGAATCTCATGCATGCCGCTCGCGAAGAGTTTGTAACCGAGATTCTCCACCGTCGGCGGTTCCGCGGTCGGGTGCTCGATGATCCATACTTCGCCACGTCGAATCGCTACCGCCAGCCTGCCGTCGGGCAGAGCAGCCAGCCCACTGGCTTCGAGATTCAACCTCTCCGGCACTTCAAACGTGAACGTACGATAATAGTCCTCCTGCTGCTGCGCGGCCAAATTCAGCGCGCAAGCGGACGCGCAGATTTGGAGTGCGGTGGCGAAGCGAGGCGCGAGCGCAGACACCGCTTTCACTCGTTCGCGGAAGAATCGCGGCAGAGCCATCGCGCGCCCGGTCAAGCCACCTGCGCCAGAGCCAATGCGGTGTCTTCGCCACTGCACTCCAAATCTCCTCACCACGACACCACCTCCGTCTTTGTTGTCGCTCCCTGTTTCACGATGCGCTGAAAGCTCCTGCCATCCCTGACCGCTCGCAGCGTGTCTTCCACATCCTGGCCGCCGAGCGTATAGAGCATCGTCGGCACACCTGCCTTGTCGATGCGATAACCTTTGAACTCCGCCTCGCCGCTCCGCTCTTCCGTCAGCGATTTCACATCGGTGCCCAGCGGTTTGACCGGCGGCATTTCGCGCGTCTGCCAGTTGCTCATCGCATCGAGGAAGCGACCCCGCCACACCACGCGCCACTCGCACTTCACCGCATCGAAGGCCGCGTTCACGCCTTCGGGGAATCCCACGCCGATCGCATGAGTGCCCGCGCCTTCGATGAAGCTGCGAAACACGATCGGCCTCCCCGCCTTTGCCGGCTTCAATTCCAAATCCTCCGTCGAAAGCAACCCCTCCGGCAACGGTTGCCCGTCCAGCTCGCGCAGATACGTCCAGATGCTCTCGATCTCCTGACCCGCCTTCTTTCTTCCCACAAATAGCGGCGGCATCACCGTGCCCTGCTGCGTCGCCTGCGGATTGAGCAGCAGTTCTTTGAAATACTCCGGCTGCAACCGCTCCACCGTGTGCGTCAGCCGGATCACCGGCGGCCCGAGCGACTTCTTGTCCTTCAAGCCGTGACACGCCACGCACGCCAGCCCCTTCGTGCCCATCAAGGCACGCCCCAGCTCCGCACGGTGATGCTTTTGCAGCCCGCTCACGTCGATGCTCACCGGCTTCTCGCGCACATCGGCCTCCGCGAGCAGCGGCACCAGCATCTTCGTCTGCGCCTCGCCGAAGTTCGGCATCCGCACATTCAAACACGAACGCACCGCGCCGCCCTCACCCCAAAGAATTTTCGCCAGCCACTGCGGCGTCAGCTTGTGTCCCACACCATCCAGCATCGGCGGCAGATGCGCCAGTTGTCCCAGCGACTCCGCACCCGCATCGTTCGCGCCGAAGTAAGCCGCGCGCGGATCCTCAGGTCCGCCCTTGCCGTTGCGATCATGGCACGCATAGCAGTTCAGCCGGCTCATCTGCCAATCCACAGCTTGCGCCGCCGACACCTTCAGCGGCGGCCCCTTCTTCACCGCCGCCAGCGCCAGTTTCAGCGCGCGTTTTTCCAGCTCGTTCAAATCAAAGCGCGGCGTGCCTGTCGGCTGCGCCACGGCCATGCAGCCTTTGTTTGGGTTCACCTTGATCAGATCGGTCAGACCCGTCTGACTTGTCTGACCCGTCGGGCCTGCGGCGTGACACACCACACACCGCATCCCAGAAAACAATTCCCCGCCCCGCGCCACCGTCTGCTTCGGAATCCCCAGCGCCTCACGCTCCTTCTGTTTCTCCGGCACACGACCCGTGTGCAGATACGCCGCCACATCCGCCGCTTCCTGCGCGCTCAGATGCATCGATGGCATCCGGCCCGCTGGCCGGTAGCGCAGCGGATCGCTCAAGAAATGCGCCAGCGCCGCTTCATCATAATCATCCGCCAGCGCGATCGGCACCGACGCATTGCCCGGCTTCTCCACCGTCTCATCCGCAGGCACGCCAGGCGGCCGATAATCCGTCGCCGGCTCATGACACGCCACGCAGCCGACTTCGTGATAAAGCTTCTTGCCACTCTCCGCATCGCCCTTCGGCACCTTCGTCTTCGACGCAGGCTCTTTGAGCGATGACAGATACTCCACCAGCGCCTCCACCTTCTCCGCATCGCCTTCCTCATTCGCGAAGAGCCCCGGCATCTGTGTCCCCTTTTTCCGATGCTGCGGACTGCGGATCAGCAGCCACAGCGCATCCGCGCTCAAGCGCGAACCCACGCCCGCCAGATTCGGCCCCGGCTTCGGCGTGAGCCGCTCCTGCCACGCCGCCGGTGCCGCGTGACACGCCGTGCAATTCAACTCCGCCAGCAAAAGCACGCCACCGTCCACCAGATGCTCATCTGGATCTTCCGCCAGATAGAACTGATCGAAGTTGAACACATACGCATGGTCCAGCGGCTCAGCCATGAGAGGATGGGCGTGCGCTGGGGAGGCGAAGAGGAAAGCGGTAGCGGCGACAAGCACGCAATGACGAATGAATGACGAAACGGACGCTGCGGATGCCGGGATGGGGTTCGGGTTCGTCATTCAGTTTTTCGGAGGCGCGGACGATGCTTCGGCACTGAAGGGTTTCAAGCGGGCGGTTGCGAATTGGTCAAGGTTGTCGATCGACTGTGGGTTTCCAGAAGGCAGAGCTACTCCACAGCAGCCATGGACGAAGTCCTTGGACTGCGGCAGCCCTGCTGCCGCTTTTTCAAAGGCAGCCCTGCTGCCGCCAATGACCCCAGAACGTCCATCCTGCGGGTGATCCGCCGAACCGGACACAAACACAACAAACTACACGCTGGAGCATCCGACGCCAGCAGGGCTGGCTTGTAAAAGCGGCAGCAGGGCTGCCGCAGTCCAAGGAGCCTTCGGCTCACCTCCGTCCACGGAAACCTGCGGCTCTTCCGTGCCGTCCGCAAAGAAACTTATCGCCAAAACCTTGCCGCTCTGTCACTCTCCGCACCGGTTCAGGTCATCCGGTGTGCTTTGAGGATGAGATCAGCGATCTGAATGCATCCGCCAGCCAGCGTTCGTCATTCCTCCTTCCACTTGCGATGAAACCAACCACACCCTTCTCCCTCCTCGCCACCGGCTTCTTTCTCGCCGCCGTCCGGGCGCGCGCGGCAGGGGCGGCGGAGACCTCATGCCGGCTTTTGCTGGCCGGGGGCGGTTGCCTTTTCCAGACCACGAAGACCTCGCTCCGCTCCTGCCTCCTGCTGCTCGCCTTTGCGGCGTCGGCGCGCGCCGCCAGCTTCACCGTCACTACGGCGGTGGATGAATTCAACACGCCCTCCGGTGCGAATGTCTCCCTGCGCGAGGCCTTGCGTGATGCCGAGGCGTCGCCAGGCGCGGACACCATCACCTTCGCCCCCGCGCTCAGCGGGCAGACCATCGTCTTGGGCAGCGAGATCGCCATCACTGATCCAGGGGCCGTCACCGTGGATGCGAGCAGCCTCTCTTCCAAGTTGGTGATCGATGGCGGACCGGGCAACAACCGGATCTTTTATATCGGCGGGAGCGCCACTGTCAGCATTGTGGCAATCAAGCTTACGGGCGGAAACGGTTCGGGGTCGGTGGATCCGAATGTCGGCGGTGTCGCCTTCAACAATGGAGGCAGCCTCACGCTGACTTTGTGCGACTTGAGCAACAACTCCGCCGGCGCTGGCGGCGCGATTTACAACCACTACGCCACGTTGGTGCTGGACCGCTGTTCGTTCTCCGGGCACACGGCAGTCAATGGAGGCGCGCTGGTCAACACAGGCAGCATCACGGCGCAACGGTGTAGTTTTACGGGAAACACCGTAACCGGGGATGGAGGCGTGCTTTTCAGCAGCGACGGTAGTGTGAGCCTGAGCCACTGCACCCTTCAAGGCAACTCGGCCGGCGGTGACGGTGGTGCGATCAAAAACTTTACCCAGCTCGATCTGACGCACTGCACTGTGACGGGAAACAGTGCCGGAGGCATCTTCGGCGGCGGCGGCATCTACCACGTCCGCCATTATCTGACCGTGGCCAATTCCATCGTCGCCGGCAACTCGCTCAACGGCACCGGTTTCGGCGCGGACATCCGCTTCGATTATCAGTTCAACATCTGCACCCTGACTCGCGTGGGAGCGAACATCATTCAAAGTCTCGCTGTCGGCGGCACCGGGGGCAATCCCACCGGCCCTCCGCACATGATTGCAAATCCGCTGCTCGCCCCGCTTAATGACTACGGCGGCCCCACGCCCACGATGGCGCTGCTGCCCGGCAGCCCCGCCCGCAATGCCGCCACCAGCAGCACCATCACCAGCGACCAGCGCGGCTTCCCCATCGTCTTTACGCCCGATATTGGCGCGTATGAGTCCGGCACGCTCAACAACTACAACGCCTGGATCTATGAAACCCTCCCCGACACCGCCACCGTCCCCCAGCACGCCAGCACCTTTGACTACGACGGCGACGGCGTGAGCAACGGTAGCGAGTGGCCCGCCCGCACCGATCCCGGCGACGCATCAAGTTACTTCCAAGTGACGCAGAACAGCTTTAACGGCGGGCAATTCAACATGACAGTCACCACCGTCGCCGGGCGCACCTATAGCCTCGAAACCAGCTCCGACCTCGTGACGTGGATTCCGACCGGCTTCGGGGCTGTCTCCCTACTCGGCATGCCGATTAGCTTCAGCTACGGTCCGATCACCCCGACTCCGAGGCTCTTCTTCCGCGTGAGCGTGCAGTAGCCTTCCGTACAGTAGCCCTCTCGCTCCGCGAGAGGTGCTCTGTGCTCCCGCTGGCAGGGACGATTCTCGAACTGCCACGCGCTGCCTTCGTGCGGAAGCTCCTCGCTCATCTCGCGGAGCGAGATGGCTACTGTACTTCGCACGGTGGCTACTTTGCCGCCATCCTATCACGCTCCGCATCCAGCGCCTTGATCCACGGGCCGACGAATGCGCCGCTGTCGTGATAGGTGCGGCCGCTGAACATGTGTTTGTCGATCACGCACGGCTCGTTCACGTAGATGCCGCCGCAAATTTCGAGGTCGAATTTGCACTTCGCCACCGTCGCCATGCGCAGGCCGTTCACGATGCCCGCGCGAGCAGGAATCTCGACGCCGTGGCACACACTGGCGCACGGCTTGCCCTGCTCCCAGAACCACTTGGTGATGCGCAGCAGATCCTCGTCCTCGCGGATGTATTCCGGCGCGCGGCCGCCGCTGAAGAAGATGCCGACGTATTCCTCGGGCTTGATGTCCTTGAACGCGATGTCCGCATCGATGCTGTAGCCTTCCCACTCCTTCGTGATCGTCCAGCCGGGCTTCACCTCGTGCAGCACCATCTGATACTTCCGCTTCTCCGGCGCGGCGACGACGGGCTTGTAGCCGCCTTCGATGAGACGGTAAAAAGGATACAAGGTGTCCACGGTTTCCGTGGCATCACCGACGATGAGAAGGACTTTGGCTTCGGGCATGGCTGAAGGGAACGAAGATGAGGGATGGTTTGCTGGACTGCTGGAAATGACTTGGCAGACAAGAACGCGCCTGCCATCGCTCACTTGCCGCAACCTCACCGCTCACGCAAGCAGAGCGCGAACGTTCCGACCGCCACGGGCTTCCTGCACATTCGAGGCGTACGACTCGACCAATCTGAAATCCTCGCACCATTTTCGTCTTACCAGCACACCGCCCGGCGATATTTGTCCGAAGCACTGGAGACGGCAGCCCCGGGCGAACGACCTTTGTTCCTCCGGTGATCCCGGAAAACTGAGTGCTTGATCCGCGCGTGGCAGCGGCAACAAGGTGCCCAACGCACGCTCCTGGACTTTGAATCCCGATCCCCACCCCTTGCCATGCCCTTCCCGCCCGCTGTCACCCGGCTATTTCTGGCCATCGTAATCGTGCTCGTCATCGCAAGCATCATCGGCCGGCTGCTGGCGCTGCGAGCCACGTCGGAGCCGGGCAAGGCAACCGTCGGAAATCTGAACGATCGCGTCAAGAGCTGGTGGGTGATGACGGCCGTGTTCTTCGCCGCGCTGGCATCAGGGCGGGGTGGATCGGTATTGATCTTCGCCTTCATGTCATTCCTCGCCTTGCGGGAGTACATCACCGTCACACCGACGCGCGTGGCGGATCACCGGACGCTCTTCGCCATGTTTTTCATCGTGCTGCCTTATCAGTACTGGCTCGTTTACACGAGCTGGTACGGGATGTTCGCCATCATGGTGCCGGTTTATGCGTTCATCTTGATTCCGGTTCTCTCGGTGATAGGCGGTGATCCGAAGGAGTTCCTCGAGCGCAGCGCGCGCAATCAGTGGGGCCTGCTCGTCTGCGTGTACTTCATCAGCCACATCCCCATGCTGTTGAACCTGCGCGTGCCGGAGCTTGCCCAGGGCAATGCCGGACTCATTCTCTTCCTCGTCGTGGTCTCGCAGGGCAGTGATGTGCTCCAGTATTGCTGGGGCAAGCTGACAGGGCGGCATCCCATCGCGCCGACGGTCAGTCCGAAAAAGACCGTCGAGGGCTTTGCGGGCGGCGTGCTGTCGGCCAGCGCGCTGGGTGCGTTGATGCATGATCTCACGCCCTTCGGTCCGCTGCGTGCCGGCGGGATCGCCTTTGTCATCACGCTCATGGGCTTCTTCGGCGGGCTGGTGATGTCCGCGATCAAACGCGACCGCGGCATCAAGGACTGGGGTGCGATGATCGAGGGCCACGGGGGCATGATGGACCGCATCGACTCGCTGTGCTTTTCGGCCCCTGTTTACTTTCACATCATCCGTTATTGGTTCAGCGCGGAGTGACGCAGTTGATTTCACTCTCCGCACGCCTAATCTTCGTCAACCATGAAAGCTCTGCTGGTCCTCCTGCTTGCCATCGCCGTCGGCTACATCGCCTACAATCACGCCTACGTTCCCGTGCTTGATGCGCTTGGCATCGACCGCATCCGCGTGGAACCCAAGAAGGAAGTGGCGGTGGTGACGCCGCCGCCCGCGCCGAAAGTGGAGCCAAAACCCGAGATCAAGCCGGAGCCGAAGCCGGAACCAAAACCCGAGATGAAACCCGAGGCACCGCCCCCGCCGCCCGCGCCCGTCGAGAAACCCAAGCCGAAGGAGGGCGAGTTTGTGCCCCCGCATTTCGATCCGGTCGAGGTGGTGACGGCGAACTGGTCCGCCGTGCCCAAGGGCTTTTTTGCTTCGCCAAAGCCGGTAAAGCTGCTCAAGGAGGTGCAGATCGCCATGAAGGTGGGTGCAGGCACGGCCATGCAGAAAATCCCCGCCGGCGGCACGGCCTACGCGCTTTCCCAGGAGGGCACGATGATCACCGTCACACCCTCCGTCGGTTCCCCCGGGCGGGTGCAGGTGGCCATGGACGACACAGACTTCAAGGAGGTCTTCATCCAGGCCTACGAGCAGGTGAAAGTGGCCTCCACCGAGCGGGCGCGCCAAGCATTCGAGGCCAAGAAGATCGCCGATGCGGAACCGAAAAAGCCCTCCGCGGTCACAGTCGGCTCTGGCTCAAATCCGAAACCTGCGCGAGATGCCGACGGCTCGTATCCACTTCTTCTGATGAGCATGAAGGCCGGCCAGGTCACCGAGATCAAGCCCGACAACGTGAAGAACTGGGGAGATGCGAAGCAGGAGAAAATCAACAAGGAGACTTTTTGGACAGTCGTGGTGAAGTACGAGACGCAGACGATGTTCGGCAAGTTCGAGACCGAGGCCCAGGCCCGCATCAAGGACGGGAAGGTGGAGAAGTGGGTTTACGTCGGTTCCGGTGAAGTGGTGCCGTAAAGCCCGGATCAAGGAGCAGGTACACTTTGTCTCCCGTCGGTCGCCCTCGACAAGCAGGCACACGAACGAACTTGCGGCGGGACAGCAGTGCCCTCCTCCCTTGCCTGCCTCACTTCCCCAACTGCCGCGCCCACTGGATGGCACGCATCATGCCGGTGGCTTTGTTCACCGTCTCGCGGTACTCGTATGCAGGATCGGAATCCGCCACGACACCTGCACCGGCCTGCACGTATGCCCTGCCGTTTTTTAGAACGCAGGTGCGCAACGCGATGCAACTGTCGAGATTCCCGTCAAAGCCAAAGTAACCCACCGCACCGGCGTAGGCGCAGCGCTTGTTCTTCTCCAGTTCGTTGATGATTTCCATCGCACGCACTTTCGGCGATCCACTGACGGTGCCCGCAGGAAACGTGGCGCGCATCACGTCGTAGGCGCTTTTGCCGGGGCACAACTGCCCTTCGACGTTCGAGACGATGTGCATCACGTGCGAATAGCGCTCGATGATCATCAACTCCGTCACCTTCACACTGCCGTAGCTGGAGACGCGGCCCACGTCGTTGCGCGCGAGGTCCACCAGCATGATGTGCTCGGCGCGCTCCTTCGGATCGTTCAGCAGCTCCTCAGCCAGCGCCTCGTCCTCACCGGGCGACTTGCCTCTCCACCGCGTGCCGGCGATCGGCCTGATCTCGATGCGTCCATCCAGACATTTCACATGCACCTCCGGCGAGCTGCCCACAAGCGCGAAGCCCTGCGGAAACTGGAGACAGAACATGTAGGGCGATGGATTCACATGCCGCAGCGCGCGATACAGATCGAGCGGCGTGCCTTTGTATTCCGTCTCAAAGCGCTGCGAAGGCACAAACTGGAACACGTCTCCCGCGGCGATGTATTCCTTGCCGGCGCGAACCATCCGCTCAAACTCCTCGCGCGTGGTATTCCCCGCCGGCGGCGGCTCGACCGATGCGGCCACGGGCGGAAAGGCGCTGAGCGGCCGCACCGCGAGCGGCCGCGAAAGCTTTTCGATCACCGACTCGATCTGCGCCTTCGCCCAAGCATAGGCGGCATCGAGCGAGGCGTGCTCGCTTGTGAGCACGTTCGCCACAATGGAGAGCTTGCGATGTTTGTGGTCGAAAATGACGACCGTGTCCGTCAGCATGAAAACCATGTCCGGCAGCCCCAGGTCATCACGCGGCGGTAACGGCAGAGTAGGCTCGAAGAAGCGCACCATGTCGTAGGCCAGATAGCCGACAGCACCACCGTGGAACACGGGGATACTGCCGGGTTCCGCGGGCTTGTACAGCTTCATCAGCGCCTCCAACTCGACGAGCGGATCGGCAGCCGTGGTGAACTTGCGGACCTCCCCCCTCTCCTCAATCTCGATCTCCTTTCCGTGCGCCGTGAAAATCAATCGTGGCGAGCTGCCGAGCAGTGAGAAGCGCCCCGAGTGCTGCGTCAGTTCCGCCGACTCCAGCAAGAAGCCGCAGCGCCCGTCGTGAATCTTCTGAAAGGTTGAAAGCGGTGTCTCATAATCCGCCGCCAGCTCCGCCGTCACCGGCACGAGATTTCCCTGCGCGGCAAGCGCACGGAAGGCATCGAAATCTGGCTGCAAGAACTCGGAAATCATGAGAGCCGGACTTGAGCACCAGTTCCCGCGCCGGGCAACCTTGGAAGGTGCACAGCGGCGATGCCCGTCTGCGGTGACGGATCAACACCCGCGTCACAGTGAGCGTTGAAAGCCTGGGACCTTCAAACCCTCGCAACCCAGGCGGAACGGGCGGCTAATTCTTGAGGGTAGTCAAATGTCAGATCACTCGCCAGTGACCGCATCTGACATCTCAGGCACGCTAGCTATCGGCTAGCCTATACCTTTAGGCTTCCCCGCACTCTGAATTCATTCAATCGACTAAATATGAAAATTATCTCGCAAGCTCTTCACTTTTTTCTTCCATGTCGTATGACATTTCGCTTCAATGTCGAATCATGCCCGCACTCGGAACAAAATCCCCTGGTGAAATCCTTGAAGCGAAAATCAAGGACAAGAACCTCACCCAAGCCCAGGCGGCGGACCGGATCGGCATCACGCGCCAGTACTTGAACGGCATCATCAACGGCAAGTACCCGTTCACCGCCGACCTCGGGCTGAAGCTCACCGAGCCGCTCGGCACCACGCCGGATTTTTGGAACGATGCGATCCGCGAGTTCGAGAGCTTTGCCGACACCGACGCAGGGCAGGCGCAGCAGCGCGCGAAAGACCGTGAGTCATTGGTAATGGACTTTGAACTCCAGGGCGTGCGCGCACTGGTGGATCACCAGATCGACAGCGCCCTGCAGGCGCGGCACCTCAACATCGAGCCGCCGCTGCACCGCGACCGCATCCAGGCCAGCTACGTGCTTCTGGGCTTCGGACTGAAGGGCTTCCTCTACGGGGCCAACGGACAGGCTCAACCGGTGGCCACCAAGCCATCTCTCACCCTGCGGCGCGGCGAGTCGCTGACCATCCCCACGCATGAAAAGATCAACGTGCCCGCCCGCCTGCGCGCGCGTGTGTACGGGTTGAGCGACTCGCTGGCCGACAAGTTTCTCTCTTGGAACTGCGTCAGCGTCCTTGATGCGCCCTTCAACAACCAACTCACGCTCGGCCTCACGAACAACGGCCCATTCGAGGTCAAGATATGCCACGGCGACCCCTGTCTCATGGTCGGCTTCGAATTCCTCTCACAAGAGCCGGTGCGCTCCGCGTGACTCCTTTTCCCTTCCCTTCCCGCCCAAGTCCACACATCACACCCCGTCAAAGTCTCAACCGCCCGCCCGCCATGCTGCACCGCCTCCTCTACCCATGGAATCTGCCGCCCTACGGCCTGCCCAATACGCAGGCCTTCACATGGAACCCCAAAAACCTCTCCGACGAACTCGTGCAATTGCCCGACCATGTGCGCAGCATCGTCGAGGCCATCAAGGATGAGTGGATGTTCGACTTCTCGTGCACCGTGGCACGGCAGATCCGCCGCATCGGCGCACGGCTCGACGAGCACCATGCGCCCGTCGGCGCGGTGCTCATCGCCAACGAGCAGCAGAGCGTGTCGCCGGTCACCGGTGCGCACGCGTTTCTCATGTCGCTGGCGCAGCCCGCGGCCTTCGAGATCGCCGGACTCATGACGGCGGATCCCGCACCAGCGCTGCCTTCCACCTGTTCGGAAATCACCGGAGTAGCTTTCTTCGCCGAGACAGCGTCGAAGCGCGGCTCAGGGCGCCGGCTGCGCGAGACGCTGCAGCAGTTGGCACTGGAAACCACCCGCCGTTGCTCGTCAGAGGACTTCTTGTCGCCAGACGTGCAGTTCTCGCACTCGAAACCCTCGCAGGCACGCTCGCCCATCGAGGGTTTCGGCACCATCCCCGTGGCCGGCTACCGCATCACCTTTGCCGGCTGCTCGCCCGAGAATGTACTGCAGGCCCTGGCTGATGCCATGCAGGCGCTGCCCTCGGCGCACCGCGTGTGCGATCGCTCAGACGTGATGGTGCTGAGCAATCTCTGGACTCCTGCCGCCGTGTAAGAATGCTCGCGCTCCGCCCGGTGCGTGGCATACGTCCGCCATGCCGGAGCTTCCAGAAGTGGAGACCACCCTGCGCGGCGTCGCGCCCCATCTCGTCGGTCGCAAGATCGTCGAGATCACCGTACGCGACCGCCGCCTGCGCTGGCCTGTACCGGACTCCGTGCACGATCTAACGGGGTTGAAGATCGACTCCGCGCGCCGACGTGGAAAGTACCTCATCTTCACCACGCGGGCCGCCTCGCTCATCATCCACCTGGGTATGTCCGGCAGTCTGCGCATCGTCGATCCCGCCACGGCGTGGCAGAAGCACGACCACTTCGCCATTCTGCTCGGCTCGGGCAAGCAATTGCGCCTGCACGATCCGCGCCGCTTCGGCTGCGTGGTGCTCGCCGCCGAGCCGGACCAGCATCCTCTGCTCGCCGCACTCGGCCCCGAGCCGCTTGATGACAAGGCATTCAACGCCACGCACCTTTTTGCGGCATCACATGGCAAATCCGTCGCCGTGAAAAACTTCATCATGGACTCGCACGTCGTAGTCGGCGTCGGCAACATCTACGCCAGCGAGTCGCTCTTCATCGCCGGCATCCGCCCCACGCGGCCTGCGGGCAAGGTCACCCGGACAGCGTTCGAGAGGCTCGCGGATGCCATCCGGCAGGTGCTCGGTGCATCGATCGAGGCCGGCGGCACCACGCTGCGCGACTTCCTCAACGAGAAAGGCGAGCCGGGCTACTTCGCGCAGAGCCTGCGTGTCTATGATCGCGCGGGTCAGCGCTGCCTGCGCTGCGGCGGCACCGTGAAGCGCATCGTGCTCGGCCAGCGCTCGACGTACTTCTGCCCGAAGTGCCAGAAATGAAATCCCCTCCGCGCAACCACGAGGCCACGCCCGGCATCATCTCCACTTCGTAAATCCACATCTCATCATCGTCTTGTGCGTGGCCGTCCGGTCACCCGTGCTGATGGGGCGGTTCTGAAGTTGACGCCGGACTGCAGCTCGCTCCGAGGCCCAGACGCAAAGCACGTCCGCACGGCAGCGAAAACGACATTTGCCTCGCCCCCGCACGTAGTCTATCCGTCATGCCGTCCGCGTTTTCCGTCACCGCACCGGTCGTGAAAATCCAGCGGGCACACCACACGGCAACCAGCGCGAAGGCCGCCGTGCTTCAAAATGCGTCCCCGTAGTTCAATGGATAGAACGAGGGTTTCCTAAACTCTAAATACAGGTTCGATTCCTGTCGGGGATGCCAGCCAAATCACGGGCGACTGAATGAATGGGCCGTCCATCGAACGGGGGACGCA